>JBFMAD010000035.1:0-76130 GCA_040755855.1 Planctomycetota bacterium
TACATGACGACGTGTTGCCCATGGGCAAGATGGCGTCGCTTTTCGCGGGAAAAAATGTGTCCAATGTGAATTTTGCCCTGGAAACATGCCCGCAAATCGGCATCATGTTACAGGATAAGGTTCTAAAGCATGGCCTCCAGGATGTTCACGTCTTCCTGAATCCAGACATTGAACTCCGCCGCCGCGTCAATATGGATCAGCGGGATGTCCTTCCCTCCCGGCGGCAGCCAGCTTCCCTGGGGTAACTGCGTCTCCACAAGCTTGTCGAGGAACGCCACAACTGCGTCGCGGGCGCGGGTGTCGCCGGTGTTCAGGTAATGGATGGCCGCAGCCAAGCTGCTCTTGCCGCTGCCCGTGTGGGTGAAGCGGTCTTCGTGACACTTCAGATGCCACTCGAAGAACCGTTCGGCATAGTCGAGGTACGCCTTGTTGCCCGTGGCCTGGTAGATCCGCCCCATCACCATCCAGGGCAGTCCGATCTCCCAATAGGGCTGCCTCGGCGCGTTGAGGTCAATGAACGACCCCTTCTTCTCGGTTTTGGCTGTGCACAACTTTCCATCGTTCGTTGTTTGGTAGTAGAACCTGCCCTCGTCCGGCTGGTCGAGGAGCGCGAGGCACCACCGGGCCGCCTTCTCGGCGACATCTTGCCTGCCAAAGTAGAGCGCCGCGATTCCCGCCCAGGTCGTAGGCAGAGACCGACACAGGTCGTCCTTCTTGAAGTGCGGGAATCCGCCGCACGGGCGCTGGCAAGAGAGCAGGAACTCCATGATGGGATAGGAGATGTCGAAGCGACCGGACCGGTGGCAGCCCTGGAAGAACCAGGATTGCTTATACACATCGCCGTTGTAGTCCTTCAGGCCGCCCTCCGGCTGGAGGGTGGTCCTCTTCACCCAGTTGAGCAGCCGATGCACCGGCGCGTAGAAGCCCGACACACTCCACGAGTACGGCTGTTTGTGGTAGGCGTCTTTCACGAAGCCTTCCCAGATATAACCGCCGTCGGGCTGTTGATAGCCCATGGTGAACTGGGCGGCTTTCAGGCCTATCTTGCGATAGCGCTCCAACCTCTTGCTCCGCTTCATAGCTTCTTCTCTTGCGCGATTGCTTCACAATAATACATTGCCGGATCGTCCCAGTCGAAGCGGTGACGGCGTCGGCTGGGGAGATCGTTCGGAAATGTCTCCTGCAGCAGGCTGAATGTGTGGACGATGGCCGACATCCAATGCGGGTTTTCCTCGATGCGCCCTCGGTGTTCTTCGTAGAATTTTCGAAGCGCCGGAAGCAGCCGGTGGAGCGCGTTGCGCGCCTCCTCTGTGCGATGATCGAGGAGTTTCGGAAGCCGGGCGAGGATGTATGTGGAGTCCATCGTCAGAAACCTCGGTTCATCCTCCCAGAACCCACTCGGCTTCTGAAGCGACAGGATGGTATTGACGATCTTCTCCGGACGCGGCGGCATCCGCCCCGCTGCGCGGTGGAGGCAGGTATAGGCGAAGGTGCGGCTGATATTCACCTTGCCTCGCGGCCACGCGCCTGTCGTCGGGTCCTGCTGCTCGGCGATCTTCCGGTAGAACATCTCCGTCCAGTCCGGATCGTTCAGGCCGGCCAGGAAGGGGGTCAGGGCCAGCACCTCATGGTGGTTCGACTTCGGCCCGTCCCAAACAATCGAGTCGAACCATGACGCCAACCCATCCGGCGTCGCCACACCCCGGAGATAGTGCGGGAAGTCGAGAAGGTCGTCGCCGAGGATGTTCAGGGCGCGGACCGTCTGCCAGAGGGCGTGGCCGTTGGAGTGGCCCTGCCCGGCGGGGCCGGGGTCGTGGGCGACGATGCCCGTCTTCGGGTCCTGCCGGCGCTGCAAGTACCCGACCCAGTCCTGCCGGTGTCCCCCGCAGATCTCTTCATCGTCGGTGGCGTACCGCATCCAGGCCACGTCGGTGGTGGTCATGACGTTGACGCCTACCTTTGCATTCATGCGGAAGCCGTCCTCCTCGTCATCCCACAGCGATTCGGTCCAGTTGTGGATTCGCTCGCGCAGTTCGTCAAGGAAACTCGCCATGTCAATTCCTTCCAGCGTTCACCTCTTTGCCTGCTTTGCGTACTCCTTTGCCTGCGCTATGGTATCAAGTCCGACCATCTCGTTCCAGGCGGTAATCACCCGATGCGTGATCGGGCCCGGGTTGCCGTCGCCGAGCGCGTGTCCCTCGAACCGGGTCATCGGCACGATGTTGAACGGTGTTGTGGTGAAGAACGCCTCGTCGGCGGTCACGACATCGTAAGGTTCTATGTTGCATTCCCGGCAGGGCAAGCCGATCTGCGCCGCCAGTTCGATGACGGCCTTGCGCGTGATGCCGCGCAGGATGTTGCGCGGCTCGGGCGTGAAGAGGGCGCCGTCCTTGACCATGAAGAAATTTGCGCCCGTGCCTTCGGTCATGAACCCGTCCTCATCGGTCAGCAGCGGCCATGCCTTTGGGTCTATCCGCCGCGCCTGCTGGCCGGCGACCATGAAGTGAACGCGCCCGCGAATTTTGGCCTTCGGGTCCAACAGCCGAGCCGGGATCGAGTGCTGCGGCGGGACGACCGCGGAAACGCCCGCGTCGTAAAGATGGGCGACGGTTCGGAGCGGGCAGAGGTGGATGAAGACCGTCGGCGGCCCGCCGGGAGGACCGCTGGATATGTCGTGATTGATCTCATAGTCAATCTTGTTCGGGAAACAGGCGCGGTTGGCCTCGATGGTCTCCTGCGTGGCCGCCTCCATCTGCGCCCTCGTCATGCCGCAGTTGATCTGGAGGATATTCAGCCCCGTGTAGAGCCGGTCCATGTGGTCGTCCATGCGGAACGGCTTGCCGTTGAAGGTGCGCGTGACTTCATACACGATGGCCCCGACCTTCACCCCCGTGTCGAAGATGGACATCCGCGCCTCGGCCTCCGGCACAAACTTCCCGTTGAAATAGACCTTGCGTTCCGTGCCCATGCCAATTCCTCCTTCTATTCACAACCCATGTTACCCATCGCATCCCAAGCGATTGCGCATTATCCGGCATGTTGGGCAACATACAAGCGTGAATAAATTTCGAATGCTTGCACTTTTTTTGGTTCTTCGCAATCTGTAGTGGAGTGAGTTGAAATGAAATGTCTCACTTTGACGGAAACATTTCAATAGCACCATATAGGCTGACGGGGCACTTAAGGGGGTGGTCGTCAGACAGCTCAGACAGCCTATGATGCACGAGTTTGACACAATCCTCGTGCCACTTGTCAAGCGTCTCGCCAAGAGCCTGCAACTCCTCCAACGGCAGTTCTCTTTGGTGTTCTTGGTCAGCGGGAAGTCAATCATCCGTCTCGTGCACTAGTTTCAGGTCGTCGAGAAATGTCGGAGGATGACCGAACTCAAGGTCGTAGACTTTCCTCAAATCCGCGAGAAACGTGGCAGGTAGTTTCGCCGTATTGCGCTTCGCTTTCATGGTGTCCGACCAAGGTTACACATGAATCGGTAAACGAGGTGTACTCTTGCTATGACGATACCTCTACGGATTCAATCCGAGACATCTGCCTCGGGCGCAACTTGGGAATTTTGACATAGAACACTTTTCCCCCCTCGCGCTCGATCTTGCGACCCAACTTGAGATTGAACTCTTTGAGTTCAGCGTCAAACTCAGGAAGGAGCACGATCTCCGCGCCTACAGGAATCTTCTCCTCCAGTTCCGGGTGCTCGAAAAGGTGTCGGCTGAATTCCGCACTCAGTTCGATGTTGCGACTGATGAGTCCCTCGGATTTCTTCATAGTTCCTCCAGAAACGCTCTCTTAATACTTTATCCAGTTGGCCTTCAAATCGTTTTCGGCAAACAGCAATGCCTCATTCGGATCTTGGTTGAACAAGGGGGTCTTCGTCGCATGCCCATCGGGGTCTAATAGATCGCGATGCGCGTAGCCATGGGCCGTATCGTAACGGACGACGGGGAGCCACTTGTCCTTTATCCTCGTCTCATACTGCACACGAAACGAGACGATGGAACGCCTCACACGATTGTGCAGATGGCGGTATCTGTCATCTGGTCCCAGGCGGATCACGTATTCAGTACGGTGTTCGGCCATTTCCTGGCAACCACTCCGCAAAAGTTCAATCTCAGCCGCGGCAAAATCAATGCGGGCCTACTCTGCTGCGCGATTTATTATAACATCTCCAACTGCTTCTGCAAATACGCAGTTTTGTTTTTCCGACACATGTGTTATCTCTTACTGTGGAGACGCAATCAAACGATTTGTCGAATGAAACAGGACGATGTTTGCGCGTTTTGTCCTTGACTTTCCACCCCGCCACGAAAGATCATACGCGACAGTATTCGTAATTCTGTAACCAAGAACGAGGTATGCTCTTGCTATGACGCCACGTGAAATCATCGAGAAGGTGATTAACTTCGAGGGACCTGAACGGATCGGGATGACGTTCGGCGGGGGGCGGATGTGCGATACGGTGCACGGCGGAATCGCGTCGCCGCCCGGCTGGTCCGACCGCCGCCGCACGGAGGGCAACATGGAAATCTGGTGGGACCAGTGGGGGAACTCGTGGCACCGCATCGTCGGCATGAGCCAGGGCGGAGAGATTCGCGAGCCGGTCCTCAAGGACTGGAAGCAGCTCGACGGCCTGACGCTCCCCGACTTCGCCGATCCCACAAGATACGGAAAAGCGAAAGAAGTATTTTCGGCCCATTCCGATAAGTACCGCATCGGCGGCCTGCCGGGGTTCCCCTTCGGCATCATGCGCTACATGCGGAAGATGGAGATTTTCCTCGAGGACGTTCTCCTCTGCCGCGACGAGGTGGAGGAACTGCAGCGCCGCGTCATCGCCGTCGTCAAGGATGTCATCCGCAACCAGGCGGCGGCCGGCGCGGACGCGGTCTTCTTCTGCGAGGACTGGGGGACGCAGGAGCGCCTGCTGGTCAGCCCCCGGCTCTGGCGCGACCTCTTCAAGCCCGGCTTCGCGGAGCTGGTCGGCGAGGCAAAGGCGAACGGCCTTGAGGTCTGGATGCACTCGTGCGGGTGCGTGACGGACATCATCCCGGACCTGATCGAGGTCGGCATCAAGGTCCTCCAATTTGATCAGCCCGATCTGCACGGCGTGGAGGCGATGGGGAAGAACTTCGGGGGCAAGGTCACCTTCTGGTGCCCGGTGGACATCCAGCGCACGCTCCAGACCGGCGACCGCGAGGCGATTCGCGCCGGAGCGAAGAAGCTGATCGAGTGCCTCGGCTCGCACGGCGGCGGGTTCATCGCCAAAAATTACGGCGACCTGCACGGCATCGGCGTGAAGCCGGAGTGGGACCAGTGGGCGTATGAGGCATTCGTGGAGTTCGGCAGATACAAAGACAAGGGGTGAACGCGGCCCCACGCACCTCGGATTAACCTCCCGGAGGTCAAAGACCTCCGGGAGGTCGCCGTTGAACGATGGGAATGGGGAAGGGAGATATGAAGAACAAAGAGCTGGCGCAGATGTTCGAGACCATCGCCGACGTGCTGGAGATTCAGGGCGAGCTGGTCTTCAAGGTCCGCTCCTACCGCAAGGCGGCGCGCGTGCTGAATGACCTGACCGAGGATGTCGAGACGCTCTCGGCCGAGGGTCGGTTGGATAAGGTGGGCGGCATCGGCAAGGCGACCGCCGAGAAGATCGAAGAGTACCTCAAGACTGGCAAGATGAAGCGCTATGAGGAGGCGGTGGGGAGCGTCCCGGCGGGCCTCCTGGACATGCTGAAGATCCCCGGCATGGGTCCGAAGACCGTAGCCCTGGTCAACCAGAAGCTCAAGATCGAGTCCATCGCCGCCCTCGCCGCGGCGGCTAAGGACGGCCGGCTCGCCGCCCTCCCCGGCATGGGCGCGAAGAAGGTCGAGAACATTCTGCACGGCATCGAGCTGATGCAGAAGGCCAGCGGGCGGATGCTCCTCGGCGAGGCGATGCCAATCGTGCGCGGGATCGTCGAGGCGATGAAACAGTCCGGCCACGTCGCGCAGATCGAACCGGCGGGCAGCCTGCGGCGATGGAAGGAGACCATCGGCGACATGGACATTCTTGCCGCCGGCAAAGAGCCACAGAAGATTGTCGAGACCTTCACGAAAGGCAACTGGACGATCGAGGTCATCGCCTCCGGCAAGACGAAGGCGAGCATCCGCATCGGGAATAACTTCCAGGTGGACATGCGCGTGGTGGACGCCGCGTCGTTCGGCTCGGCGCTCCAATACTTCACCGGCTCGAAGGCGCACAACGTCAAACTTCGCGACATCGCAAAGGCAAAGGGGCTGAAGCTGAACGAGTACGGCGTCTTCAAGGGCGAAAAGCAGATCGCCGGCAGGACGGAGGAGGAGGTCTATAAGGCCGTCGGCCTTCCGTGGATCCCGCCGACGCTCCGCGAGGACCGAGGCGAGATCGAGGCCGCGCAGGAGGGGAAGCTGCCGAGGCTCGTGCAACTGCCCGACATCCAGGGCGACCTGCACGTCCACTCGAAGTGGAGCGACGGGCACGCCACGATCGAGGAGGCGGCCCTCTCCGCCGAGGCCAGAGGCTACAAGTACATCGCCATCGCCGACCACACCGACAGCCTGCGCGTCTTCGGCGGCCTGTCCGCTGAGGAGGTATATAAGAAGAAGGAAGAAATCGAGCAACTGCGCAAGAAGATCAAGGGCATCCAGATCCTCTGCGGGGTGGAGGTGGACATCAAGTCCGACGGCGCGCTGGATTATTCCGACGACGTGTTGAAGGACCTCGACGTCGTGACGGCTTCGATTCATTCGGGTTTTCAGCAGGATGAGGCGAAGATGACCCGGCGCATCCTCTCCGCCATGGAAAATCCCTACGTCCACATCATCGGCCACCCAACCGGCCGGTTGCTCAATCAGCGCGAGCCGTACGCCCTTGACATGGACGCGGTCCTCAAGAAGGCGGCGGAGACGGGCACAGCGATGGAGGTCAACGCGCACTATCAGCGTCTCGACCTGAGCGATGTCGCCTGCCGCCGGGCGAAAGAACTCGGCGTGAAGATCGCCATCTGCACCGACACGCACCACCTGGAGAATCTCGATCTGATGGAGTACGGCATCGCCGTCGCCCAGCGGGGGTGGCTGGAGAAGGATGACGTGATCAACACGTGGCCGATCAAGAAGCTGCAAGAGTTCCTCCATGCGAAGAGGTAGTTATTTCACGAACGTAAAGAAAGGACGTTATGAGTTACGAACGCGGAATGGCCGGGCTGAATCTGGAATCGCCCGAGCCGATCCCCCACACGGAGTACGTCTCCAATCCCGATCTGATCGAGCACGTTACGGGCATCAATGCGCGTGACGAAAAGACCAAAGGCAGGGCCATGCTCGAGTTCATGCGCGCCTGGGACTATGACATCAACTGGGCCACCGACACGCCGCCCTTCAAAGGTCCGCAAAGCTGGATGGGCAGCGCGCGGTACTCCGAGGACCAGAAGCTGCGCGAGCCGGAGTACGCCTTCAAAACCGTCGAGGAGATCATGGCCTTCGATCCCGTCGAGGGCTTCGGCATCGTGAACGTGAAGGAGACCGCCGAGTTCTTCGAGAAGCGCTGGCGCGCGCGGCAGGCCAATACCCCCTTCTGCGTCCAGCCCGGCGGCTACTATAACACCGTCTTCACCTGGTGCATCAAGACCTTCGGCTGGGAACTTTTCATGGCGGCCGCCGCGGCGAACTACGAGGCGTTTGATCGAATCCTCGAGGGCTTCTACCAGGTGTCGAAGCCGGTCTTCGAGGCATGGAGCCATGTGCCGATCCCGTTTTTCATCTGCCACGACGACATCGTCTGGACCAGCGGGCCGGTCTTTCACCCTGACTGGTATCGCAAGTATATCTTCCCACGGTACAAGAAGTTATGGGCGCCGATCATCGAGAAGGGGGTCAAGATTCTCTTCTGCTCCGACGGCGACTTTACGGTGTTCCTCGACGACATCGCCGAGGCCGGCGCGAGCGGGTTCATTTTCGAGCCGCTGACCAATCTCAAGACGGTCGTGGAGAAGTACGGTCGAACACACGTCATCGTCGGCAACATTGACTGCCGCGCGCTAACGTTCGAGGGCAAGGACGCCGTCGAGGCCGAGGTCAAGCGCTGCTACGACACCGCGGGCCGCTGCCCCGGCTTCTTCTACGCCGTCGGCAACCACATCCCGTACAACGTGCCCGTGGAGAACGCGCTCTACTACTTCGAGTGCATACGCAAATACGGAAAACGGAGGTAATTTGAGCGCAACGTTTCTGTCATGGATTTCCGACCTGTTATGTGTTTCATGGGGGTGAGAGAATGGCGAACGATTCTCTTTTTAGAATCCAAATCATAGACGAAAGTTCCCCGTATCTGCAGGCTGTGATAAAGTTAGGAAAAGCCCACAAGAAAAGGGTGGGATTCCTTCCCGATGGTGCGTTCAGATCATACGCTCAGCGCCGGGCCATACTTGTCGCCTTGGATGAAGATGGCAGTTGTGCCGGTTATATTCTGTACCGCCGGTCTCGTGGACGACTTATCATCGTTCACCTTTGCGTGAGTAAGTCTCACGAGAGGCGCGGAATTGCTCGCTCTCTTGTTAATCACCTCTCCGAAATAAAGGGGGATTCAATTGGCATTGGGATCTGGTGTCGGCGCGATTATGGTCTATCAGGCCTATGGTCCGACCTGGGTTTTGTTGTGTACGATCACAAGAAGGGCCGGAGTCATGAAGGCAAGCTTTTGGAGTTCTGGTGGAAGGATGTGCCCAACGCAAGCTTGTTTTCTGCCGTTGAATCAATATGCCCCGAACCGAGGATCGCTGTCGTCCTGGATGCAAGCGTCTTTTTCGATCTCCGTGCCCCGGAATCGGAGAACACCCAGGAATCCAAGGCACTAATGTCGGATTGGTTGCATGATCTGAATCTGTGCCTTACGCATGAATTACGGAACGAAATCAATCGCAACATGAACGCTGACCGACGCAAGAGCCATCTTGTCTTTGCCAACAAATTCCATTTAATATCCAGTGATCAACGCGAATTTGAAAAAGCATACGATTCGTTGAAGAAGATTTTTCCCGCAAAGACAAGCGCACAAGATAAGTCTGACCTGCGGCAACTCGCGTGGACAATAGCTTCATCTGACGCGCAGTTCTTTGTCACGCGAGATCGATGGATGATCGAGAATGCCGGCGAGATTTCGAGGGAATTTGGTATATCCGTGATGAGGCCGTCAGACCTCATCGTGAAGTTGGACGAAATCGAACGAGCAAGTGAGTACCAACCAGGACGTTTCTCTGGCACCGCCATGACAATGCGCAGGGTCCGGAGCGGGGAAGAACATACTATTGCTGACACGTTTCTCTCATATGCATCAGGGGAAAGGAAGCCGTATTTCCTTCAACGTATCGGGGGTATCCTGGCACAACCACGGAAGCATAGTTGCTGCCTGATCCTGGATTCGAATCGCAACCAATTGGCTCTACTTGCATACAACTGGAACCATGGCAAGATCCTTGAAGTCCCTCTTTTGCGAATTGTAGATACCGGCCTTTCGAACATACTGGCATCGCATCTCACGTTGCTTCTGTTGCGAGCGGCCTCCAAGGAGGGCCGAGTCCTTACCGTAGTCAGCGATCCACACTTGGGTGATCCCGTGCTAAGCGCTATGCAACGAGACGGTTTCACACAAGTCCTGGACGGATGGGCTAAACCGTGCCTAAGGATGGCCGAATCCGCCAACATAATTGCAGAGGTCCTCCATAAGCTCTCTGAAGAACTGGGAGGGAATTACCCGCATTTTGGGAGTATAGCATCGGCAATACAAGATAAGGCCTTCCCCGATCGGGCAGCGGATGTTATCCGCTTGGAGCGGCTGCTCTGGCCACTGAAGGTTACCGACGCAAAGGTCAATTGCTTCATAATACCCATCCAGCCGCGATGGGCCCAGGAGCTCGTGGACCAGCGTTTAGCGGCCCAAACCCTTTTTGGGGCGGACATTGAACTGACCTTTAATAGGGAGGGAGTCTATTATCGGTCGGCACGTCCGGGGGGCGGACTCGAACCCGGCCGCGTCCTTTGGTACGTAACAAAAAACAAGAAATATCGGGAATCAGCTTGTATAAGGGCATGCTCTCACATTGAAGAAGTTGCTGTGGGAAAACCGAAGGATCTCTATCGGAGATTTCGCCGGCTCGGTGTGTACCAATGGAAAAACGTCCTTGAAGTCGCCAAGAAGAAAGCGTCGAATGACATAATGGCAGTTCGCTTCACCGACACACAATGGCTCGACAGGCCGATTCCATGGGCGAAAATTCAGGGAATACTGCGATCCGAGGGTTGTCCATCAACCCTACAGTCGCCCCACCCAATACCAAAGGAAGTTTTTGCCGAAATATACAAACTGGGAGGTGTTTCAGATGAGTGACAGGGCCGTTATGATTTCCATAAGACCAGAATACGCAGACAAGATATTCGACGGGAAGAAGTGTGTGGAATTGCGCCGGGTTCGCCCGCGCGTGGAATGCGGAGACCTTGTTCTCGTCTATGTAACATCGCCAGTTAAGGCAGTAACGGGCGCGTTTGAAGTCGATAGGGTTATAGAGGATAAGCCCCGGAAAGTGTGGGAAGAAGTAAAGGGCAAAGCCGGTCTCACGCGGAGACAGTTTGATATGTACTATGCCGGCATATCTCAAGCCTTCGCAATTTTCGTAAGAAAATCTTGGCGGCTACAGACTCCGATTGATTTGCAACGCCTTCGAAAAAGGCTTCCGTGGTTTCACCCGCCACAGAGCTATCACTACTTGGCACCGGCTCAAAGAGAATCCGTATTCAAAGCGGCAGAAGGGGAATAAGATGCAAGCTTCCAGAGACACGGTCTGATCCTCCGAAGTCCATACCCACGGGCTTGAAGCGGCGAACGGCGGCTTCCGGTCCATGTCCCCGGGCGAGATGATTCGCAAAAGTGAAAAATCTCGCGCGCGAACCGATTGTTACTCAAGCGCACGGGAAAATGCAGCCAGAAGGCTAACGGAGCGCGTTTACGAGTCGCCGTACGGTTGGCTACCAAGTGAATTTGGGCCAAAAAGCCGTTTATGGCCGAATTCGGGCCGGAAAGGGTGGTTTTGCGATTAGTAGCCAAGCGTATGGACATACGCTTGGTTACTAATCACGAAATCGCGGAGAGCGCAAGTCCCATCCATCTATTCTGGCGGGTGTTACGCCAATTTCCCGGTCCCAAATCGAGTCATGCGCACATGTGCAAGCGTATGGGAAAAGGGTCATTTTGCGGAATGAAATACGCTTGGCTAACAAGAGGTCGAAGAGTGGAAGAGTGGAAGGGTGGAAGACTGCAAGAATGGAAAGTGCAAAGTGAAGAGGAAGATGAAGACGCAGATGAACGCAGATGAACACAGCAGGAAATCCTATCTGTGAAAATCAGCGTCTATCTGCGTCTAATCTCTTCCTTGTCTGATTTCATCTGTCGAAGTCGCCCCACCGGATTCCCTTCATCGCCTCCCGGACCTTGGCGATCTTGGGGATGGCGGCGGCGGGGGGCATGACCCCGGCGGAGGTGAGGACGACGCCGCGCATGCCGCCGGCAGCCGCCAAGTCCCGACGAATCGTCTCGCAGATCGTGTCAACCGGCGCGAGCCAGAGCGTGGCGTTCGTGCCGCCGATGACGGACGTGTGCGGCGCAAGCGCCGTGCGGTCGGCAAGCGTCGTGTCGCCGACAGGCGGAGAGGTGTAGGCCTCGATGCACGCGGCGGGGAGCTCGTCAATCTTCGGCAGGACGGCCTTCAGCTTTCCGCACTGGTGGAGGACGTGCATCTTGCCGTGCCGGGTGATGATCTTGCCATACTCGTTCAGGTGGCGCCAGCAGTACCTCTCGAAGATGCTCGGAGAGAGGAGCGTCGTGGACGTGTTCTCGGTGGAGACGATGTAGTCGAACGGCGCGTGCTCCGCCGCGACGCGGACGAACCGCAGGCGGTCCTGGTGCATCTGCTCGATCAGATCGTCCATCTCCTTCGGGTGATCGGCCATGAGATAGTACGTATTCTCGGGGCCGACCAGGTGCTGGATGATCTCCATAAGCGGCGATATGCCGATACCGGTCATGACGATAGCCCGGTCGCCGACCTGCTTCAACCGATCCTTGCCCTTCGCCAGCAGTTCCGGGTTGAACTCGTATCGCGTGTTCGCATAGCGGTGGCGCATGGCGCGGAGGTCGTCCACGGTCTTGATGGGGAACTCGGTGGGATGCCAGCTTCGCGAGCCTTCGTCAAAACTGTTCACGGCGCGGAGCACGCCGTCGGGGGTCTCTATGGTCGTGATCTGCTTGCCGTTCTGCTTTTCTGTGCGGATGGTGACGCCGCTGTTGTGGCCGCGCACGGGGGCGGGGCCGCCGGTCATGTGGTCGAGGTCGAGATACTCGGCCATCTCCAGTTCGGGCATGTCGCGGTACTTGTGCTCCTGGAAGTCCATGTAGGACGCGCCGAATATCTTGACCCAGAAGGGCAGACGGTCCACCTCCTCGCGGCGTATCGCCCGCTCGAATCGTTCCTTGGGGGTGAGTTCAGGTTTGTCCGTCATGGTTTGCCTTCCAGTTCCTGCGCGTTCTTGAAGAAGATGTTCTGCTTCGCTGCGTCGTCCACGTCGGCCTCCTGCATCTTCAGGACCGCGCTGGTCATGTATTGGTACGGCGCCTGGCTGCCGAAGAGGACGCGGCGGCTGCCGATCATCTCGGCCAGCTCGCCGACGCCGTTGACGCTTTCGACGTGGGAGATGTCCACAAAGACGTTTTCGTGATCTTTCAGTCCACCCTCGATATTGTTCGCCTCAGGCGTGCGGACGTTCAGGATGATGATCTTCACATCGCGGTGTTCGCGCGCGCCCTTGCCCAGAGGCGCGAGGTCGGTGCAGGGTACCTTGACGTGCCAATGGTGCATCCGCTCGTCCGAGGCGCGGGCGGCGACCTGGACGATGAGATTCATCGCCGCCGCGCTGTCCATAAACCGGGCGAAGCAGTCGTCGGCGAGGGAATAGTTGTGATAGTTGGGATGGAGTCGGACGGCGCTCATGCCGAGGCGCTCGACGCACTCGGTCAGGTCGTCTTCCCAGCCGGGGAAGTTGGGATTGATGACGGCGACGGGCTTCAGTTTTTTCTCCCGGCCCTTCACGGCCTCGGCGAGGTCGCGGTTGCCGACCTGGACGTCCTTGTAGAAGATGCAGTCCATCATGGCGACCCACGCGCGGGCGACGCCGTTCTTTTTCATCAGCCTGCACAGGTCTTTGGGTGTGTTGTGGTTCAGCTTTCGGAACGGCCAGTGACCGAGCGAGGTATTGACGTCAATAATCATAGTTTCAGGGCCTTTTCCATGTTTTTGCCGAGGATCAGTTCGCGTTCCTTCTTGGAGATGTCCGCCCCATAGACCTTCGCGATCTGCGATGCGTAGCTCCGCCCGGCAGCATCGGAGCCATAGACGACGCGCTCGGCGCCGACCTCCCGCACGGCCATCTCGACGAACCCCGCTTCCGGGTTGCCGCCGGCGGTCTCGATAAGCACGTTGGGGAAGCGACGAAGCGCCTTGATACCATGCTCCCAGTCGCCGCCGGCGTGGCCGAAGATGAGTTTCGCATTCGGGAATTTCTGCGCGAGAATCGCCATGTCGCTCGGTGTGGACTCGAACTCCTTGTTGCCGGTGATTTTCAGCCATGTGTGCTGGAGCACGGGCACATCGAGCTCAACCGCTCGCTCGATGATCGGCTCGACGCATGGGTCGCTGCACGGGGCGGCGCACCAGAGCTTGATGCCGCGCATCTTGCCGCCGGCGACGCAACGGTCAATCTCGTCGAGGGATTCCTTGGCATGGATGGGGTTCACATAGCAGAAGCCGATGAACCGGTCAGGGTGGCGCGCCATGGCCTCAAAGACCTTGTCGTTGTCGTCGCGGAAGATGTCCGGGCTGGGGCGGTCCGCCAGGCCGCCGCCCACGAGCCCGAGGCAGAGGCAGAGCTTGTTGATCCGGAACCTGTCGGCGAAGCGCACGAGGTTGTCCGCCCGCGCGGCGACGGTTTTCCCGCCGCCGGTGAGGTGGACGTGGCAGTCAATAATCACTGGAGAAACTCCCGCTCGTAGAAGTTGAGCACGCGCTGGCGGAGCCTGTCCGGGATGGCGATGGGGTCATAGAAAGTGAAGAAGCGTTTTTGCAGCTCGTCTTCGCGCTCCATGGCCTCCGCGAGAAATTCCTTCTCAAACTCAGCCATAAGAGGCCCGCTCGCGCCGTTCTGCCACGCCATGAAAAAGGCGAGGAGCTGTTCGTCGCGGGACTCGGCGCTTCTCTCGTAATGGTCCACCGCCGACCCGCTAAAAAGACAGTAGAAGCGCCGGTGCTTCTTCTGGAGCATGTCGTGGCGGAAGCCGACGTGGCGGATGTCTCCCCCTGCGGCGCGGATGAACATCTGGAGCCGGGCGCATTTGCTGCAATTGTGGCACCAGCGCTTCTCATCGCTGGCGTCGAGGGAGTCGCACGAGACGAGGTACTTCGCGAACTCCGGATACTCGTGCATGAGCACGCGCATGATGGCGATGTTCGTCAGAGGTTCGATCACGCTGACCACGTGCGTCCCTCCGCCGGTGAGGACGCGGACCATCGTGTCCTGCCGCTTCGTCCAGTAGTGGGTCTGGTCGAAGGCTGGCCAAGTCCAGTAGCCGTCTTTATTCAGAAAACCGAAATTCATGTTCTGCTGGTTGCCCAGGACAATGTACCGCGCCTTGTAGTAGTGGGCGAACGGAAGCAGAACCAGGCCGAAGCCCGTCATCATGTGCATGTAGCCCAGGCAGGTCTCATCCTTGTTCCACGTTTCAAAATCATTGATCTGTTCGATCTCATTCGTGACCACTTGCAGATCGAAGCCGAATTCCTTTGCCAGCATCCTCATGAATTTGAGTTTGATCCGGTTCTCGGCGGGGGAGACGGTATCGTTGATGTAGACCGGGACGGGGTCCAGGCCAAGCTCATCGCACACCGCGAGGGACAGGAGGCTGTCCTTGCCGCACGAGATCGCCACGACCGCCCGCTCGCGCGACATGCCCTTCATGGTCGGGTGCTTGGCCTCGTTGCTCTCGAAGATGTAATTTATGTTAAGGAAGCGGCGGATGGTCTCGGCTGTATCCTCCGGGTACGGCTCCACGGCGCCGGGGATGCCCTCGATCACCATGCTGTCGTAGGCGGGTTTAAAGACGGGGACCGCCGTGTTATAGCGCACCGTTTCGTCGCCGGAGACGAGGGGCATTGTGATGGTCAGCAGGTGCGCCAGGTTATCCACCAGCACATCCTTCGCCGCGCGGGGATACGCCTTCCAGATCTTTGCGGGGTAGTCGAGACAGTACGTTCCGCCCTTACATGTGAGCTTCAGCCCCCGCGCAGTTTCTTTGAAAGATAATGTTTCCATCGCCGCCTTGGTCTCCGTTAACGGTTGATGGTCTCAACCCCTTTCAGCTTGCCTTCCTCGTCCACCATGATCGGTTTCGTGCGGGGCGTCCGCTCCACCCACTTCTTCTCGGGCTTCGTTGCCTGATAGAGATCGTAGAGCAGGATCGTATCGCCGGGGAGGATTTTGTCCGCCCGCTGCCCCGCGCGGCCCACGTCCTTCTCGCCATATCGGCTGATGCGGATGCCCGTCTTGAGGAAATGCTGGCCTTCCACGTCAGCGGTGTTGATGGCGTCGCCGACGGTCAGATTCGGGACCCATGGATGCGCGCCGCCCGTCTCGACATTCGCATTCAGGTAGAACTCCGACTTCGCAATCCGCGAGAAGACGATCACGTCGTCCGGCTTCAGGAGGATCTCGTGAGCGTAGTCGCGGAAGTTCTTGAGGGCCATGCTCTGGTACGGCGCCTTCTCCCCGGCGTGAAAGAGGAGGACGTACTTTGTATTCTCCTCGTCTATCTCGCCCGCCTGCTCCGCGACGACCTTGGCATTCTGCTTCTCATAGAAGCTGTAGAACCCAGGCATCTCCACATCGCCGACGATCTCGACGCGGCCGACATACTGCGGCTTTGCCGCGCAGCCGACGGCCATGATAACAAAGGGAACAATGGCAAGCATGATGCACCGCCCGATTCTTCTGCTTCTCATCATCGTCTCCTCTCAGGGGATGATCCCATCCTTTCACGGCAATTGTACAGGGGCGAGAGCAAATGTGCCAGAGTTTTTTTCGTTGATAAAGAATGAAACTTGACTCGCACAGCGCTTTCCCGCATTCTATGGTAGTTCGCCTGCAATCGAGTTAACTGTGACGTGTGGAGTCGTGAAAGAATGTCCTCACCCCACAACGAGGCGATATACCACCGCGGCGACGTCATCGGCGGGCGCTTCGAGGTCCAGGGCATCTTGGGCAAGGGCGTCTTCGGCATCGTCTATCTGGTCTATGACCGCGAGCTGCGCGGGGCATACGCGATGAAGACCTTCTCCGGCGAATTCGCCGGGGCCGAGAAGGCCCGCGGCATGTTCGAGCGCGAGGCGGCGTTGTGGTCGGGCCTGGCGGAGCACCCCTTCGTCCTCGCGGCGCGGTTTGCGGGCGAGATCAACGGCCGCCCCTTCTTAACCACCGACTACATCGCCCCGGATATCGTGGGCCGTGTGAAGCTGTCGCAGCATATTGCCCAGCGAACGATTGACGCCGACCGCGCCTTGACGTGGACAATCCAGTTCTGCCACGGCATGGAACACACCCGCGCCCACGGGATCGAGTGCCACCGCGACATCAAGCCGGCCAACGTCTTCATCACCGAGGACGGGATGGTGAAGATCGCCGACTTCGGCCTCGCCCTTGCGGCGGAGGATGCGGGCGAATTCTCCCCGGAAAACGAAGAGGAAGAGATGCGCACCGGCCGGCGCGTGACGGGATCGGCGGGATACGCCGCCCCAGAGGTCTTCGAGAAAGGCCGAGCGAGCGTCCGCAGCGACATCTACAGCTTCGGCGTGGTCCTGTGGCAGATGGTCACAGCGCAGCAGCCCTTCGGCCTGGAGCCGGGGGACGATCTGGACGCCTATGTGGACGAATTGGAGAAGCGCCAACTGGCCGGCGACGTTCCCCCCGTGGACGCGCCCTTCTGGCCCCAGATCAAGTGCTGCCTCGATCCCGATCTTGAGAAGCGCTACTCGGACTTCGGCGAGCTGCGTGGAGAATTGGAAAACTTAATCCGGGAACGGACCGGGGAGGTCCCCGGCGTTCCCGATTCGGATTGCTTTGCCATCTCCTCCCTGAGCAACAAGGCGAGCGGCCTCATGCGCATCGGACGCCACGGGGAGGCAATCGAGTGCCATGACAAAGTCCTGGAGATGGCCCCCGCGTGTGTATCGGCCTGGTTCAAGAAGGGCGTCGCCCTGTCCGAGATGGGCAAGGCGGAAGATGCCTTCGCGTGCTACGACAAGACACTGGCGCTCGATCCCAGCCACAGCGAGGCATGGAACAGCAAGGGCGTCCTCCTGATGCGCCTCAACCGCTTCCCGGAGGCGCTGGAGTGCCTCGACAAGTCCATCGAGGCCGATCCCTCGCGCGCCTGGGTGTGGAGCAACAAGGGAAATCTGTTGTCCCGCCTGGAGCGATACGAGGAAGCGCTTGTCTGCTACGACAAGGCGTTGGAGGTGGACGCCAACTACATCGCCGTCTGGTTCAACATGGGACTCGCCCAGGAGCGGCTGGGCCGGGGCAAGGATGCGGCGCAGTCCTATCGAAAACTGATCGGCCTCTGCGCCCCCGAGCATCGGATGCTCGCCGATCGCGCCCGGCAGCGGTTGAACTCGCTGGCGTTCATGGGGATCTACTAAAGATGACGCCATCTTTGCTGGAACGCTTCGAGAGCCGACTCCCGGAAGTGCGGTCTGCGGGATTGAGCATCTTCGATCCCATCTGGGCCGAGAAGATGCACACGACAAGCTGCGCGGAGCTGCTCCATGTCATCTCCGGCCATGTGGAACTCGTGATCGGGAAGGACCGATTCCCTGCCGGGCCGGGCGATACGCTCTGCGTTCCATCAAACACGACGCACCGCGACGAGTTCGACTTCGACCTCGGCCTGAAGGTCTTTATGGTCCATTTCTCCTGGGACGCGGAGCCGGACTTCACCGAGCTTGTGGACAATCACATCCTGCGGCGCATGTCGGAGACGGCGAAGGCGGAGATTGGCAACGTTTTCAGCCACATCCGAACGGACCTGATCAAGGATTCGATGGCTGATACGCTGGTGCTGAGATCGCGGGTGTTGGTGATTCTGCTCATGATGCTTCGCGAGGCCCACCGGGCGCGGGCCGCACGCCATCCGGAGAAATCCGGAGAATACGGCAGGCGCCACCGCCGCCAACTCATGCTCCGCGCCAAAGAATATCTGGAGGAACACTACGCCTGGCCGATCTCGCTGCAGGACATCGCCTCGCACCTCCGCGTCAGTCCCTTCTATCTGTCCCACGTCTTCAGCGAGGAGAGCGAATTTTCCCTCTTCGCCTATCTCACTCGCCTGCGCATGAGCAAGGCCAGGGACCTGCTCGCCAAAGGCGCCCTTAACGTCTCCGAGGTCGCCCAGGCGGTCGGATACGAGAACGCCAACTATTTCTCCAAGGTGTTCAAGCGCCACTTTGACCGTCCGCCGAGAGACTTCCTCGCCCAGCGCAAATAACGCAACAAAATACCCCTAATCGCAAGTCATTCCTCTTGTCATTTCTGACGCATAGTTGTATTCTGCCGAAAATACGGGAAACACATTTTCGTGCAGGAGGAGACTATGAAACTCGGCGCCATGATCTACAGCTTCGCCCCGGCAATCCGGTCAGGAGAGATGACCCAGCGCAGCGCCATCGCCCTCTGCGCCGAGCTGGGCCTGGCCAGCGTGGACACTATGAGCGGCCTCGGCGGCGACCCCTGGCCGGACGTCCGGAAGATGACCGAGGACGCGGGCCTCTACGTGGCCTGCCACATCACGTCGGCCAACCTGGCGAGCTTGGACGACGGCGAACGCCGCAAGGCGATGGACGCTGTCCGCGCTTGTGTCCAAGACACGGTCACATTGGGCGCCGATAAGCTCATGATTGTGGCGGGGATGATTCCCGAAGGATCGAACCGCCCCACGGCGCAGCGGCGGATCGGCGAGGCGTTTGCGATCTTGTTCGAGGAGACTCGCGGCTCAGGGGTCCGGCTCTGCATCGAGGATTTCCCGACCGATCGCTCGCCCCACCGAACGAGCGAGGAGCTGCTCGCCGTGTGCAAAATTGCCGGGCCGGAGCTGGGCATCTGCTTCGACACGGGCAACTTCTATTCCGGCGGCGAAACGCCGGAGGCGGCGTGGCCCAAGCTTGCCCCCAAGACGATTCATTCGCACCTCAAGGACTGGGCATGGGCCGACGACGGCCGCCTTTCGACCCCTGATGGCAAAAAGTTCAAGTCCGAGCTTGTCGGTCGCGGGTTCATCAACTACCCCGATGTCCTGGCCAAGATGAAGGCGTCGGAATATGACGGCATCCTGAGTTTCGAGTATGAAGGCCCCCGCAACCGCGCCGAGGCCGCCCGCGAGGGCATCGCCTATCTGAAATCAGTTCTGGAAAATCTGTAGGACATTACGCGAAAGGAAGCCCCATGTCTGAACTGGCAATCCTCGGCGGTCCGAAGGCCGTCCCCGACGGGATGATCAAGCCCTGGCCGCCCATCGGCGACCTCGACCGGAAGCTCGTGATGGCGTCGCTCGAAAGCGACAAGCATACCTTCGGCCCGAACTGTCAGGAGCTGGAGAAGGAGTTCTCCGCGTGGAACGGCAACAAGTTCGCCATCGCCACCAACAGCGGCACGGCGGCGCTGCACATGGCCGTGGCGGCGTGTGGGTGCGGCGCGGGCGACCATGTCATCGTGCCCGCATACTCCTGGTCGTCGAGCGTTACGTGCGTCCTGCACCACAACTGCGTCCCGGTTTTCGTGGATATAAAATTTGCCACGATCAACATTGATGAGAACAAGATCGAGGCGGCCATCACGCCGAAGACGAAGGCCATCCTCGTGGTGCATCTCCACGGTCTGGCAGTAAACATGGAGAAGGTCTGCGCCATCGCCAAGCGCCGTAACCTGAAAGTGATCGAGGACTGCTGCCAGGCCCACGGCGCGCTGTTCAAGGACAAGAAGGTCGGCACGTGGGGCGACGCGGCCGCCTTCAGCCTGAACCAGAACAAGTGCCTGACCTCCGGCGAGGGCGGCATCCTCACAACCGACGATGAAAAGATCCACCAGAACGCCCGAATGATTTGGTCCTTCGGCGAGACGCGAACGCCCATCGAGGACCGGGACTACCACGCCTACGCCCTCGGCTGGATGTATCGCCACAACGACCTCTCCGCCGCCTTCGGCCGGGCGCAACTGTCCCGCCTCGACGACTACCTGGCGACGCAGAAGGCCAACGCCGTCGTCCTGTTGGATGAGTTGCGGGATGTGAACGGGTTGATCCTCCCGACCGAACCGGAAGGGTGCCGGCATAACTGGTACAACTTCCAGATTCGCATTAACAGTAACGCCCTCAGCCGCGCCGACGACCCCAGCCGGCTGCGCTATGCCATGATGAAGGCCATCCAGGCCGAAGGTGTGCCGGCGGGTGTATACCAGCGGTTCATCCTGCCCGATATGACGGTCTTCAAGGCGAAGAACGCTTATGGCAAGGGCTGCCCGTGGTCGTGCCCATTCGGTGAGGACGTGGAGTACAGATCAGAGGATTACCCGGAGTCCAAGCGGCACTTGGATACGCACTTCGGCATGACCGTCCCCCTTCGCGCCCCCAACGGGACCGATGTGGCCAAAGCGACTGCCGAGGGCATCCGCAAGGTCTTCGATCAGGTGGACAAGCTCGACGTCGAAAAGATCCTGAGTGAAAAGCAATAACCAGATAGCAGGCCGGGAATCTGCAACTTCCGCATTGACAATCCCAAATCTCGGAATATACTTCTGTCCACACATATTCAGTGCAAAGGGATGAAACATGAACTTTGCCGCCGTGGACTGGGTGATCATCGTTGTTTATCTGATCCTCACCTTTGCCGCCGGATTGTGGATGCGGCGTTACGTGGGGAAGGTGGAGGACTATCTTGTGGCTGGCCGCGAGATGAACGTATATCTCGGCATTGCTTCGCTGGCGGCCACGGAGGTCGGCATTGTTACCGTGATGTACACCGCTCAGAACGGGTATCTGAACGGCTTTGCCGGGGCGATCCCCGGGATTACAATGGCCGCCGCGATGTGGGTCGTTGGGCGCACCGGCTTCGTCATCAATCCGCTCCGCGCCTCCGGCGCCATGACCCTGCCGGAACTCTTTGAAAAGCGGTACTCCAAAGGGGTCCGCTGGTTTTCCGGAGTGTTGGTGGCCACCGGCGGCATTTTGAACATGGGCATCTTCCTCAAGCTCGGCGGCAAGTTCCTCGTCGCGGTTACGGGCATTGACAAGCCGGGCGCCGCCCAGGAGATGTTTCATCGCCTTCATTTATTGCCCTTGGAGAAGTGGCCGCTGGAAACCATCATGACGGTGCTCCTCCTCGGCGTCCTCATCTATACTTCTCTTGGGGGCATGCTCTCAGTGCTGGTGACAGATTACATCCAATTCATCTTCCTTGGGGCGAGCATCGTGGCCACATCCGTGCTCGTGCTGGCGCACTGCGGGTGGGACAGGATTATAGCCTCCGCGGGCGCGTCGTTAGGGTCGGGGGCGTTTAATCCTTTTTTGGCCAAGGACATGGGGATCGGTTATGTGATTTGGCAATTGCTCACGGGTTTCGCGTGCGTGTTGACGTGGCAAACGGTCATCGCGCGCGTGCTGGCTTCCAAAGACCCCGCCTCCGCCCGGAAGATTTACACGCGAACCAGTTACTATTTTGTGGGTCGTTTCATACTCCCGGGCTTGTGGGGGCTGGGCGCGCTGGCGGTCTTCGGCAACGCCTTCAAGAGCGATGCCAATCCGGAACTTTCCCTCATGGCGATGCCTAACTATCTCAGCCAGATCCTGCCGATGGGTCTTGTCGGGCTTATCGTGGCGGGCATGTTGGCCGCCGAGATGTCCACGGACAGTTCCTACCTCTTGGCCTGGGGATCGGTGATTTATAACGACATCATCTGCCCCTTGAGGAGCAAGCCCTTTTCTGAGCGCGTCGGCCTGTGGATCAACCGAATACTGGTCATTCTGATCGGCATCTTCCTGCTGCTCTACGGGCTGTGGTATGAAATCCCCGGGCGCGCGTGGGACTATCTTCAGATTACAGGGGAAATCTACTTCTCAAGCATGGCTGTGCTGTTGGTCTGTGCGTTATACTGGAAGTGGACCCATGCGTGGGGAGGCTATGCCGCGCTCTTCCTCGGCGCGGTCGGTCCGATTGCATTCCTGTTTCTATCACAGACCGAGCGCTTCAAGGGGATTCCCGCCTGGATTCCCGGCATCGGATCGTTTGTCCTTGCCGCCGTCGGGATGATTGTCGCTTCCTACTTGGGACGCCGAAGGGAAGCGGCGATGCGGGGTTCACAGGATTCATAGGAGACCATCCTCATGTTGGAATTGTTGTTGAAATTTTTCTGGCACCTGGTCGTTCTCAGTTCTATTGCTTGGTACGGCTTCCTGGTGTTCTACGTCGGATACCGGGGATTTTTCGACATCATTGACATGGCCCGGGCGCTCAATCAACACCACGCCGCCAATCAGGACGAAAAACCGATATGAAATCGAGTTTCTGCGCCGCAGTTGTTGGGTTTGGCCTTGCCTTCGCCCTCTGTTGCGCCCTACACGGCCAGGGGATTGGCAACGAGCTGGCCAACCCCGGCTTCGAGGAGAGCGAGGGGGACCAGCTCAAGACATGGCAGCCCTACCACAAGGGGTACGCCATCGACCGCACGGTCTTCCATACCGGCCGGCAGTCAATCCGATGCACGTCCGACGGCGAGAAGGACGGCGCGGGGGTCATGCAGGTCATCACCTATGAAAAACCCGACAAGCGCCCGGTCATCATTGGCGGATGGTGCAAGACGGAGAACGTAAGCGGAGGCGGCGATTGCTCCGTCTATCTGGACATACACTACGACGACGGCACACCGTTGTGGGGCAAGACGAGCACGTGGGGGCGCGGCACGCACGACTGGGAATACAGCGCGCAGATTCACTGGCCCGCCAAACCCATCAAGGAAATCAAGGCATTCGTCTTCCTCCGCCGCACCGCCGGCGTGGCCTGGTTCGACAACGTCAAGGTCTGCCGCGGCGGACTGCACCTCACCGACATCTGCGTGGCGTCGGACTACCCGCGCAGCCGGAACGGAATTCGCCTTACGGCGAAGTTGACGCAGAAGGCGGACTGGTCCTGTTCGCTGCTGGATGCAGCGGGGACCGTCCTGGACGCCGCCGTGGGGTCGGGAAGCGATCTGGCGTGGTTCTGGCCGGGGCGGGAAGGCGCCCTGCCGAAGACGGCATCGCTCAAGGCAAAGACCGCCAAGGGTGAAGCAGTGGAGTTCGATGCGAACGTCAGCCTGCCGCCGCGCGAGAAGAATCCCGTTCGGGAAGGCTACGCGGTGTGGACGCAGAGTTCGATGAAGCAGGTCTATCCCACCGACCCGCCGCCCGAGACCCCATCGCCCGCGCGTCTGGACCTGGCGCGCGGCGAGCGCGAGGGAATCCAGATCGCTATCAAACCGGCCGACAATGCGCCGTTAAAGGACGCGCAACTTAAGGTCGGAAAATTCGCAAATGAGAACGGCGATGTCTTCCCGCCTGAACTGATCCGGTGGCATGTCATCGGCTACGTCTGGGTGCAGGAGCCCTCCGGCCACCCCTCCGCGCCCGACGCCCCCAACTGGTGCCCGGATGTCCTGCTGCCGCCGAAGCCCGTTGATGTGCCCCACGGCCGGACGCAAACCCTGTGGCTGGATGTCTTCGCCTCCGAGGCGGTAAAGCCCGGGACCTACCGCAGCGCGGTGACCGTCCAGCCGTCGAACGCCAAGCCGACCGACGTCCCGGTCGAAATCCGCGTCCGTCGTTTCGCCCTGCCGCGCGCGTTTGGCATGAAGACGGCCTTTGCCATCATGGACGGGTTCACGAAGCAGACCTACGGCGAGATCACCCCCGAACTCCGGCGGAAATGCCTCGACATCATGCTCGACCACCGTCTGAACCCGGACGACATCTCCCGCATCGAACCGCCGCGCATTGAGGACCTGCTGTATGCCCGCGAGCGCGGCATGAATACGTTCAACATCCTGAACTTGGTCCCCAAGCCCAAGGGCGATCCATCGTGGGTCTGCTACGCGCCCCTCAGCGCCTACGGTCCCGATTTCAACAAAGAACTGGCCGACCGATTGGACGGCTACATCGCCGAGCTGCGCAAGCACGGCCTGTCGAAGATCGCCTACTTCTACGGCTTCGACGAGCGGGGCGAGGATTACGACGAGACGATCAAGGGCATCTGCAAGTTCCTCAAGGAGCGCTATCCGGAGGTCAGCACCTTCACGACCGCCGGCTACATGTATCACAAGCGCGGGAAGATGCCGGCGGATTACCAGGACTACATGGACTGGTATTGCCCCCTTACGCCGCGGTATGATCCGTCCCTGTTTGACAAGCTGCGCGCTCTGGGGAAGCAGGTCTGGTGGTACGTCTGCTGCGGGCCGAAATATCCGTATGCAAATTTTGCATCCATGGATTATCCCGCCATCGAGGGACGGCTCCTCGCGTGGATGACCTGGGGCTACAAGGCCGACGGCCTGCTCTTCTGGCACGTCAATCTCTGGAACAAGAACAAGATCATCGAGGGCTCAGACCCGTATCTCGTTGACTGGAAGTCGTCGTGCGTTGCCCGGATGACCGGCGACGGCATCCTCGCCTACCCGACGCCCGATGGCCCCGTGAGCAGCATCCGGCTGGAGAACATCCGCGACGGCATCGAGGACTACGACTGCCTCTCGATACTGGCCGACCTAAAGGGCCGGGAGGCGGCCATGAGGTACTTCGACCGACTTGTCAAGAGCATGACCGAGTACTCCCGCGACCCGGCGGAGCTATATGCCGCGCGCGCGGCGATGGCCGACGAGATCGAGGCCGCCGTGCCGAATCGGTGAGAAGAACGGTTTCGCAACTAAGGGATGAGCCGGATGGCAACGCTGAGAATTATCTCGACGCGGATAGATGGGGCGAGCGATGGACAGACCTATCCCCTCCCCGACAACTGCGCTCTGAGTTTCGGGCGAAGTCCGGACAACGACATCCAGCTGCTGGACACGCAGGTCTCGCGCCGCCACTGCCGTATTGTCCGAACCGCGCAGGGATACACGCTGGCCGACTTGGACAGCAACAACGGGACGGAAGTCAATGACCGCCCCATCAAGGAGCATGCTCTCAAGGACGGCGACCTGATTCGCGTGGGGGGAACGGTCTTCCGTTTCGAAGAGGAATCCGGCGCCCCCCGGGAGAGGAAATCGTCTGCGAGCCCGAAGCAGGACGTCGGGTCAGCGGCGGTGGATGACGAGCGCCGCGCCATCGAGTCCTCGGTCCGCGTAAGCGCGGCAACCTTTCTCGATCCCTGCGCCCCGATCGAGGGGAAGGGGGCGCTGTTCGAGGCCGAGCGCGTGCTGGGTATCCTGTGCCGGATGGCTGACGCGCTCCCCCGCGCTGCAGATCGCGCGGATCTTCTGGAGTTGAGCATGGATTTTGCGATGGAGATGATGCGGGCCGACAGAGGGTTTATCGGCTTGGTGGAGGGCAAGGGCAGCCCATTGAACGTAACGACCGTCCGCCCCCATGAAGCGGGGTCGGAGGGTGTGTCCATCAGTCGTACCATCGCGCAGCAGGCCATGGATACCGAAACCGCCATCCTGACCAGCGATGCGCTGGACGACCGGCGATTCAGACAAGAGATGAGCGTGAAGGCCCACCGCATCCGGTCGGCGGCCTATGTCCCCCTGAAGGGGAGCGAGAGTATCCTCGGCCTCCTTGCGGTGGACACGACCGACCCGGTGAGGCGGTTCTCCCCCACCCAACTGAACCGCCTGTGCGTGTTGGCCAATCACGTAGCGGTGGCGATCGAGAACCTGTCGCTCCAGCAGACAGCGCGAGAGAAGGAGCGCCTGGAGGCGCAGTTGCAGGCAGCGCGCGACATCCAGAGAAACTTCCTGCCGAAATCCATTGGCCGGATTGATGGCCTGGACTATGCCGTGCACTTCGAACCGGTCATGGCGGTGGGCGGCGACCTCTACGACTGGCTGAGGTTGCCGGACGGGAAGGTCCTCTTTGCTATTGGCGACGTGTCGGGCAAGGGCATCCCGGCCGCGCTGGCTATGTCCAGAACCATGGGGAACCTGCGGTTCCTGTCGGCCGTGCACCGCCAGCCGGCCCAAATCATGGAGATACTGAACGAGTCGGTATCCGACACATCTTCCGACGGGATGTTTGTCGCGGTCATCCTTGTCGTTTTCGACCCGGCGACAGGTGTCGCGGAGGTCTGCGTCGCCGGGCACCAGCCGCCCATCCTCTACCGCAGCGCCGCGCAGGCAGCAGTACCCGTGGATTTCAAACGAGGCATTGCACTGGGCGTTGTCGAACACTGGAAATACCAGACCGTACCGGTCTCGCTGGCTGCGGGGGACGTTCTTTTGCTCTGCACGGACGGCGTGACGGAGGCGGAGAACGCCGACGGCGAGTTCTTCCAGGCGACGCGCGTCCAGGAGTGCCTGTCGGAGTTGGCGGATCGAAGCGCGGACGAAATCCTCGACGGAATCCTGCAGAGGGTGGATGCCTTTATCGGCGACCAACCGCGGGAGGACGACACCACTATCCTGGCCCTCAAACGCACCCATGCCGCTGCGGGCAGTTAGGACATTTGGCCAACCCGCCCCAAAAACCCGCCATGACCATTTGCCATTTGAGGATAGACGGTAGTTTTTCTGCTTGTCGCTTCGCTCATTTCCCCATCTCCTTCCTTCTCGTCGGTTGCGGCCAGGATCGGCTACCGTGAAGCGGTGCAGATGCGAATGACCGTATTGGCCGCGTCAACGCAGGAGCCGACGAGACTAGCATAGATTGCGTCATCGGGCGCGGCGTCGCCGAGTGTCTTCGCCTCAGCAGCCATCCATGCGGCATCCTCTGACTTGCCGATCATCCTCGCTGTCTCGGCGGCGGACAGGAGGGCCCGCGCTGCCCACGCAGCGTCCTGGCCCGTCGGCGCCTTGCCGCCGGTGCGGGCCTTCCGCAGCCAATCGGCCCCGGCCCTCATGGCGGGATAGGCGCGGCCGGCCCAGTCCTTGTCCTTCGTCAGGAGGGCGTGCTCGGTGAGAGCAAGGAGCGCTTGGGCTTGGGGGCAGCCCCGGCTTACGGCGTCGCTCCATTGCCCCTCGTCCGTCTGGGCGAGGGAGACAAAGGCTTGGGGCGCGGGCTTCTGCCAATAGAGCCGCAGCATCCGCTCCGCCTCGCGGGGGTAACCGGCCATATCGAGGGCGCGGACGATCCGGGCGGAGGCCGTGTAGCTGAACTGCTTTACGTCCCCAGGCTTGGGGAGCGCAAGGTAATAGTCATCCGCCTGGGCGCGGCACATCATGATCTCGGCCAGGGCGGCGCGGAGCTGCGCCGCCTGCTGCTGGTCGGTGGGCTTGAGTGCGCCGCCCGCCTTGAACCAGTCGGACCAAACGGCATCTGCCGCTGAGCGAAGGTTCGCGGGGGTCCATGCGGTCTCCTCCCAGACGGGTGCCGACGCGCCAGCGCAGGCGAGCAGGAACGTGAGCCGCTCCTCCTTGCCCGGCTCGATCTGAAGCGGATAGCTGACTTGGCCGGGTTTAAAATCCACCTTCCCCGGCACGGACTGGGGCAGGTCGCTTGGCCCGCCCACATCCACATAGTGTTCTGCCTTCTTGTTCATCGCCCCACTGATAACCTGGGCGGCGTCAATCGCGGTCTTTGCCGGAAAAATCCAGATCGTGTTGAGGATGGGATTGCGGTCGGGCGCGCCCTCCTTGGGCAGCACGGCAATCTCGATCCACTCGTCGCCGTTGGCGTCCTTCGCGTCGAAGACAAGGCAGCCGGGCTTGTGCTGGCCCCACTTGGCGATGGGGTCTATGGCTTGGTCCGCCGCGCCCTCCACGCGGGCGATCTGGGGACGCTTTCCCGCCTCCGCGTGGTGGCTCTCGCAGAAGCCCAGGGCAACGGTGCGGGCCGAGCCTTTCTCGACGGCGAAGCGGTACTCGATGGGAATGCCGCCCATGCCTGCGCGGATGTTGTGGAAGGATGCGTCGCACGGCGCGTCGGGCTTGCCCCACTTGGGCAACGCCTGGGCGCCGGTCAGGCAGCCGGTGTTCTTGACCACGGGGGGCGCGGGCGGAAGGGAGAGGACCGTCCGCGATCCCGTGCGGAAGGTCATGCCGCCCCGTTGGAGTTTCTCCGGCACAATCGCAAAGAGTGTCGCTGTCTTGGCCTGCTTGTCCGCGTTCTTTACAACGGCCTCCATCACGTCCACGCCGCTCGGCCAGATGGGTGCGCGATAGGCAATGACGGTGAGGGACAAAGGACCGGCGGACGCGGTCGTCACAACCGTTGGCGCGTCCCCTTCCGGTCGGGACTGACTGGCTTTGCCCGCCTCAGCGCCGTCAACGATGAGGGACAGGCGGACCGTCCCCCAAGTCTCGCGCAGACCGCCGCTGGGGTCCACCATCGTCGGCGGCATATCGGGCGCGCCGATGAGCATACCGTCTTCGGCTTGCCCGGAAAGGCATATCCCGATCACGAGACCAATGAGCAGGAAACGAGGCGTTTTCATCTTGATGGTCCTCCGTTCAAAACCATGCGTCACGCCGAGTGAGTGACCTTGATGTCGTAAAGCTGGCAGAAGGCTTCGACGTCGCGGCGGTGGTTGCCGTAGAAGACCACTTGGTGAAAGCCCTGCACGTCGCGGGCGTCCTTGACGTCATCCATCTTGATCTCAAAGGACGTCCGACAGCCGCCGGCGGGGGGGGTGTTCACGTTGCTCACCACTGTGCCTGTGTCCAGGATGAGCTCATTCGGGTTGGTGAAGCGGACGAGCGTCACGGGCTGCCCGACCTTCCATAGCACCTGCATAGACACGCCCTTGTCGGACTCGGAATGGGTGCGCAGGATGTAGGGTTCCGGCGGCCTGTCGAGGCCGTTGAGCCGCGCGCCGGAGGTGCAGTGGGCGGCGATGAGCAGGTTCTTGGCCGTCTCAGGGACGGGGTCGTTGATGAAGCCGGGCTTGTCGAAGACGTAGCTCGTAAACATAAGAGAGACGGCGCCGAAGAGGTCGGCCTCGCACCCGGCGGTGACGCCGGCGTCCTGGAGGATGGACCATGCCATGCAGGGGGGCGTGGGGACGAGCCGTTGCCCCACCATGCCGAGGCAGTCCATGCTGAGGGCGTTGGCCGATTCGTCCTTCAGGAGGCGCTTGGCGGTGGAGAAGGCGCGGGAGGCGTTGAGGAGATCGTCTTTCGTCGGTTCGACCACCTTCTTTGCGTGCCACTTCATTCGATCGGCTACGCTACGGACTTCCTTTGTGACCGGCATGCGGTCAAAGAGTTCGTTAAAGACGCGGCGGGGGATACGGCGGACCTTGACGCCGAGGCGCTCCATGACGGTCTCGTTGCGCGTGTCCTGGCGAATCCACAGGAGGCGGGTCTCCTCGAAGCGCCGCTTGGCGCGGATCATGCGGAGGCCGAACTCGACGGCGGGGAACTCCAGAGAGGAGACGACATAGACGCCCTTCTGCCGGGAGAAATCGCGCACGTGACCGGTGAAGGCCGTGCCCACGGGGGCGAAAACGATGGTGGGGATACCCGCCTCGGCCACGGTCTTTGCCATGGGCCAGCAGCCGATGTGCTGGAGGATGAGAACGACACCGTGAGGTTTCTGGTCCTTCAGTTTTTCGACGAAGGCGGCGACCTGGGACTCGTTCTCGATGGGGTCCTTTTCCATAGCCAGGTCAATAGATAGCCCGCGGCAGGCGTCGGTCAGCTTCTGGGTGTATTCCTTGTGATGACCTTCGAGGTTGTAGCTTGTGCCGGGCCAGCCGAGCCAGTAGGGGGGCTTGTGCCGGAGGATGGCGGCCATGACCGAGACCTTTGGGTTGGGCCGCAAGCTTTGCACGTCAATCTCCTCCTCAAGCTCCTCAGCGAGGCCGAGTCGCGCGTAGGGCCCGATCATCAGGCCGAGGGCGGCGGCAGAGGCGCTGCGGAGGAAGCCGCGCCGCGTCGCGACGCATCGAAAACACGGATGAGAGAGTGATCTTTCCATGGGTCTGACCTCCTTCGTGCAAGCGGACCGATCACACCGACGTGCGAATGATATGCGCGGCCAGGATAAGATGCAAGCCCAAAAGATGGGCATTATTTCCGCCCCATGTCGAGCTGAGTGCGGGGCTTTAGTTGCGCCAAGAATTCCCCGGAAAATGGCTTGACAAGGTGTCGGAAGGTGCTATACTAAGGTTTTTTGGGGAAGTAGGACGTTGAGAAGCGCGGGAGCGCTGAGTCGCACGGCCCACCCGTGCACCGAAAGAGGAGGCGTTCATGGCCGCAAAAAAACGGTTGGTGTGTGAGCCCCACGGGGATGTGACGATCGTGAACTTCACGGATCGGAAGATTCTCGACGAGCTCAACATCAAGGAGATCGGCGACGAGCTGTTTGACTTAGTAGACAAGCATGGCAAGAAGAGCATCCTCATCAACTTCTCCAACGTCGAATACCTGTCCAGCGCGGCCCTCGGCAAGTTGATTACCCTGAACAAGAAGATGCAGGCCCAGAGAGGCCGGCTGAAATTCTGCGCTATTTCCCCGACGATCATCGAGGTATTCCAGATCACCAAACTCGATAAGTTTTTTGATATACATCCGACTGAAGCCGACGCGCTGGATGCATTTCAGTCGTCATAGTGCTTTTGCCCGGAGACCGCGGTGGTACCAGGCCAGGAACACAAGACTGTCCCTCTCGCCGAATACGACAAGCTGAGACGAGAAAACGAGGATCTGACGCAGCAGCTGGCGCACCTCGAAAAGAAACTCGCCGAGCAAAAGGCGGCGCTGGACCGACTCAGCGAGGATGTGGAGCGAATGAGCGAGGCGGCCCAGCAGACCGAACTGGGCCACGTGGACGACCAGCTCCGCCACAAGCACCTCGACGTGGAAGCACGCGAGATGCAGCGCAGGCTCCTGCCCTCTGAACTCCCCGATCTCGACGGCCTTCGCACGTCCGTTCGCTACAGCCCGTCCCGCCGGGTCGGCGGCGATTTTTACGACTTCCTCCGGCTGGAAAACGGCCGGCTGGCCATCCTCATCGGCGACGCCTCCGGCCACAGCTTCTCCGCCGTGCTTGTCTCCAGCATGGCCAAAACGGCCTTTAAGAATTGTGTAAACATGATCGCCTCGCCGAAGAAAATCCTGGCCGAGGTGAACCGCCAGTTGCTCCAGACCACGGTAGAGGGCCAGTTCGTGGCGGTCTTCCTGGGCATTCTGGACTGCCCCTCCCTGAAAATGAAGTACGCCAACGCTTCACACACATGCCCAATCCTCTACAACAGCAAGGGCAAGTTCGAGGCACTCGATACCGACGGCTCCTTCGTCGGCATGTTCGAGGAGCCAAACTACGAGGAACGGGAAATCCAGCTTGAAGTCGGCGACAGGCTCCTCTTCATGAGCGACGGCGTGCGCAAGGCCCTCAGCACCGCAGGGGAAGGCGCATCCTATGACGCTTTGCACGCCATAGTCAGCAAGAACGGCGAGCTCGGCGCCGAGGGGATCGTCAACCTGCTTAGCGAGGAGGTCAGGGACCTTACACGCGATCGGGAAATTGACGACGACGTCACCATGATCGCCATGCAGGTCGTCCCCCGTGAGGCCATGAGCGAGCGCTTCGTCCTCATGACCGACCCGAAGGAGATCCAGGCCGTCGAAACCGTCATCCGCAAGGCCATGGAGCGCAGAGGATTCGGCGAGCGTGATCTTTTCGCCGTCAAACTGGCCATTGAAGAGGCCATCATCAACGCCATGAAGCACGGCAACCAGATGGACCGTCACAAGCAGGTGGTGGTGGACTTCTCCATGAACGACAACGGCATTACCCTCGAAGTCGAGGACGAGGGGCCGGGCTTCAACCCCGACCAGGTGCCGGACCCGACCTCAGACGAAAATCTGGAACTCCCCCACGGCCGCGGCATCGTCCTGATGCGCGCCTACATGGATGAAATCTCCTACAACGGCAAAGGCAATCGCGTCGTCATGACCAAATACTCCCCCTGGGCCTCCTGAACCGCCTGCATCTCCTCCTACTCCTACTCCCGATTGGTAATGATTGGTGCATTGACTTTGTTCTGGGGTGACGTATCATATGCCTCACCACTGCTTACGAAGAAAGGACAATATATGTGTCCCCTTAATAATGGATTACTGCCCTCAGCCGCCGCGATCTCCCTGTTACTCATCTTCCCGACGGCGATCCTCGCCGCGGGTGCGCCGCGCGGCGTTCCGACGCCATTGCCTCATCATCCGGGGAATGTGTTCCTTGAGGACGAGGACGTGACTATAGCCCTGCCGAACGGGACGTGGCAGTGGCATATGACGGACATAGACGGCAAGCTTGTCAAGAGCGGATCTCGAACGCAGGGACAAGACCGAATACCACTCGGACAAGTCGGCGTTGGATGGTATCGCGTCGTGTTTCTCAGCGCCGAGGGCAGGGAGATTAATCGGACCACGGCGGCCGTCCTGGCAAAACTAAAGGAACCCACGCCACAAGACTCGCCTATTTGCACCGATTCCGCCACGGCCTGGTTCGCCCGGCGATACAAGGACCAACAGGAGGCGCACCAGGAGAACCTTGCCAGCCTCGCCGCCTTGGCAGGCGCGAACTGGATTCGGGACCGCATGGCGTGGGGCGAGGTGGAAACAGCCCCGGACACATTCGCCGAAAACACGATTTATGACAGCTCGGCGACTCTGCAGGCAAAGCACGGCCTAAAGGTGCTCCAGGTCTTCCACAGCACGCCTGCCTGGGCCATGGACAAGGCCCTCGACGGGCAGGCGGCGCGGAATCGCTTCCCCCGCGACCTGCGCCATCACTACTCCTTCTGCAAGGCCATGGCCCAGCGCTTCCAAGGCCGCGTCCCGGCGTGGGAGCCGTGGAACGAGGCAAACATCGAGCCCTTCGGCGGCCACACCATTGACGAGATGTGCGCCGCGCAGAAGGCGGCCTACCTCGGCCTCAAGGCGGGCAATCCGGACGTCACGGCGTGCTGGAACGTCTATGCCGGGTCCGGCTCGCCCCTCCACACGGAGGGCGTCCTCGCCAACGAAGCTTGGCCCTACTTCGAGACCTACAACATCCACTCCTACTCGAAACCCGACGACTACCTGCGGCAATTCGAGACGGCTCGGCAGGGCGCATGTGGGCGACCGATCTGGATCACCGAGTGCGGCATCCGCCTGCGCACGGAGGATGCGAAGCCCTGGGGCGACCTGCCGCTCGAGCTCGAACGCGAGCAGGCCGAGTTCGTCGCCAGGTCCTACGCCAGCAGTCTCTTCGCGGGGGTGGACCGGCATTTCTTCTTCATCCTCGGCAACTATATCGAGCGCGACATCCAGTTCGGACTGCTGCGCCACGACCACACGCCGCGGCCGGGGTATGTGGCGCTGGCCGCCGTGGGCCGGTTCCTCGCGGGGGCGAAATGCCTGGGCCGTGTCGCGCCGACGATTTACGCCTTCCGCGCCCGGCCCGACGGCGTGGAGCGCGACGTGCTGGTCGCTTGGGGCGAGGGGACAGACTGGCCGCTCGATCCGGAGCTGGCCGTTGATGCCGTTTATGACCACCTTGGCCGGCATCTCGGCAAGGATGCGCCCAAGGCCCTCCGTTCGTCGGCGATGTTCGTGATTCTGCCCGCCGGCGAAGCGAGCAAACTCAAGCTCGAGGTCCCGCCCGAGCGGTCGGCCTGGCGGGAGGGAAAGCCCTCGTCCGTCGTCATCCAGGCGTCATTCCCTTCCCACACGACGCGCCTCGGCAGCCAGGCGCATGAGGTCGAGTCGGGCAAGCAGACCGATCTGCCGCTGTTCGTCTACAACTTCAGCGACCAGCCTCTGTCGGGCGTACTCGCGGTTGAGGAGACCGCGCCGGGCGTACAGGTGGAAACGGGCAGTCAAACGGTGCAGGTGCAGCCGATGGGGCGCGAGCAGGTCGCCGCAAGCGCGACACTGCCCGAGACCGGACGCGGGCTGATGGACGGAGTGTGGATAAAGCTCCGGGGCGATTTCGGCCCCGCGGGCCGACCGGTTCTTGCCTTCCGCCTTGCGCCGGACCTGAGGAAGCTCCGCCCGGCGGAGACGCGGCCCATTCCAAGAGGGAACCAGGCCGAGCACTGGCAGGACAATATCGTCCGGCAAGGCAAGATGAGCCATCGCCCCGCGGAAGCGTCGGGCGTGCTCTTCGAGATGCAATTCGCCGACACCGACCCGTGGGCCTATCCCCGGCTCCGGCTCGCGCCGGAGGAAGTCCCGGATAACTCCTTCGACGGCTTGGCGCTGGCGATCCAGGTCCTGGAGGGCGCGGGCATGGTGCGGGTGCAGTTTGTGGAGGAAAACGGGGCGGCGTACCTCACCGAGGCGGGCATTGATTCCGACATTCGCACCGCGCAGCGGGCGCTCGTGCTGTTCCGCCACTGCAAGTGGGGTGCGCACTCCAAGCCGGACCCGGACGGCAAGCTGATCCCCGCGCAAATTCGGGCCATCCTCGTGGGCATCAACTCTCAACACAAGGCGAGGGTCAAGATGGCGGTAGCAGGGCTGGAGTGGGTGAAGTTTTAACGGCGTGCGGCGGGCAGGGGAAGGCATCCCGTCGCAACATTCAGTCCCTTCCTATGCGCTCTCAGTTGATCGTGGCGAAGATGCTGTTGTTCGGGTGTAGCGTTCCCGTAAAAGCGCCGTTAACCGTCAGCGTGTTCCCTGCGCCTGCGGCGGTTGTATCCCGGCCGAGATCGCCGGTGAAATCCCCTGTAATCAGCACGTTGCCGAACAATCCGGCCAGCAGATCGCCGCTGAGGTTGCCCAGGACCTGGATGAAGGCGTTCCGCCCGTCCACGACGCAATCCCCTAGGATGTTCACCGCGCCGGCCAGGTTGCCACTAACCATCGCAAGGCTGGACAGGCTGCCGAAGGTCACGGTGGATTCGACATCCAGGGCGTCGCCGCCCGTGGGGCCGAAGATCATAGCCCTCTGTACGGCGCCGTCCACGGTGATTACGGAACCTGTCGCCAGGCCGTTGCGAGTCATCAGCATATCCAGGCCGCCGGTGACGTGAATGACCGAGCCGTTTTGCATAAGCCCGCTCAGCATGATCCGTTTCACATTGCCCGCGGCGGCTATCACCCCGCCGTCCATACCGCCGGAGAGCATCATCATGTCCACGCCGCCGTTCAGGTTCAGGGTCGAGTTTGCGATTCCTCCGGAGGCCTGAATCCTGCCCGTTGTTCCCGTTACGGTGAGCGTGCTTTCGGTCATCCCGCCGGAGAAGGTGGCGCTGGTCGCTGTCCCGCCGATGGATATCTCCGTTTCGTCCAAGCTTCCGCTCACCCGAAGCATCGCAACGTTCCCGCCGATTTGGAGCGTGCTGCCGGCGACGTTGCCGTAGAACATCGGTCGAAAGGCGTCGCCGCCGGTCTCCAGCGTCAGGCCGGCGACTGCGCCTCGGACGTTGAAGACGCTCGACAGGTTGTTCGTGACGGTGAATTGGCTGTCTGTTACGCCGCTCATCACCATAACCCTGCCCAGCACGCCGGCGGTAAGTTCGCTCTCGATCACGTTGCCTCGCACCATCAGCATGAGAAGGGAGCCGGCGACGGTGGTCCTGCCGCCCGTCAAGTCGCCGAAGACGAATTCCCTCGACAGATTGCCGGCCACGGTCAGGTCGAGTTCCCTCGCCGCGCCGCGCACGAAGAGGTTCGAGAAGTTGCCCTCTATTGTGATGTTGCTGTTGGCCACATCTCCGCCGAGGACCTGGATCATGGTGGCGTTGCCGCCCTGGACGGCAAGATTCCCCTGCAGTCCGCCGTTCCGGACCATGAGCCGGCCCAGCCCGACGCCCATTGAGTCGGCGCCCCGCACGATGAGGTTTACATTTTCCACCGCGCCGCCGATGCTTAGGGAGGTCAGGTATCGGCCTATTTCAAATGTGCTGTTGCTGAGCGGCCCGCCGAATGTGAGCGATCCCACATAATTTGTGGCGCTGAATTCGATGTCGGTCGAGCGGGCCGTCCCCGCGTTGAAGCGGGAGAGAGAGCCGGTGATCTCGAACGTCGTATCCGTAAACTGTGAGCCGGCGGCCTGAATGTCAATAGAGTCGAAGGACGAGTCGCTGGTCACCGCGCCCAGAGTCAATGTGTTGGCTGCGCCGCCCATATCGGAGATCGTAAGCCTGCCGCGGGCGTTTGGCCCCTCGATCCGGATAAATGCGATGTTCGTGTTATCGGGCTGCTGATAGTCTGCATCGAATACGTACACGGTTCCCGCCGTGCTCAGCCACCGGACCTGGATGGCGTCCCCGTCCTGGTCCGTGAAGGAAAAGGTGGTGTTGGTCGGGGTCAGGACGTTCGGGGCGGTGACGGTGATCGTCCTCTTTGCGGCGTCGGTCCATTCCCCGCTGAAGTCCGCCTCGTCGTTGCCCCGTGCAAAGACGGTATGGGTCCCCAGGTCCCACGCGGCGGTTGATCCGGTCCACGACCAGCCGTCGGCGCCGTTCGTGTCGTCGCCGAGTGCGGTATCCACGTCCGGATTCAGCCTGCCGTCCCCATTGGCGTCTCTGTAGAAGCGCACGCCGGCGAGCGCGCCTTCCAGATCAACGGCGGTGGCGGTGATGGTGAGATCGTCCGGGCGCTCAACCACGTCCGATGGGGAGGTGGCGATGGAGCGAATGGACGGGGTGAGATAGTTGTCCACCGTTAGGGAATAACTCGCGTAACCGCTCACCGAGCCCAGGGCCTGGACCTGCACATAATATTCCCGCGCCTCGGCGCCCGTGAGGAGGATGGTGGCGCCGCCGGAGATGGCCGATCCCTGGTCCACGGAGGTGAGCGCGCCGTTTTCATCGCGCTGGAACAGCTCGAGGCGAAGTTCGTCGCCCGGGTTGCTCGACTGGGCGGTGATTTCCAGCACGCTGTTCCTCGCCAGGGAGGAGGCAAAGCGAAACCAGTCGTCGCTATCGCTCCCGCCTACGGTGAGACCCACCCAGGAATTGCCGCGCGGCGCGCCGAGGTCGTAGGCCTTGTCCGAGGTGTCGTTGTCCTCGGCCCAGTCGTCTGCCCCGGCGCCTGGAGCGTTGATCTCCATGGTGTAATCTACATCTCCATCCCCACTTACGACTATGCGGTATATGCCGGCCGGCAGGCCGACGAGGGTCACCTCTCGCTCGCCTTCGCCGACCTCGGAATCCCTCACCACGTCCCACTCGCCGGTCTCCTCGTTGTATCCCTCGATGTAGAGGTCCAAGTCGCCCTGATCGCTGTCGAAGGTGATCTGAACTCCGTCGGCCCACGTGCCCTCCTCAGTGGTTTCTATCTGGAACCAATCCTCCCCGCCCTCTTCGCTCTCTGCGCTCAGGGTAAGGCCGCTGTAGAGCAGGCCATTGCCCACAATCCGGCCGAGATCGTAGGCCGTGCCGCGGGAATTGTTGTTGCCGGCCCAGTCCCGACCGACGCCGGAGGCGGGGGCATTGGCCTCGAAGGCTGTCAGGAACTTCAGCCACCCCGTCGCGGTGGGTGTGATCGGGTCGTCCGCAAAGGCGAAGTTGGTATCGTTGTACCCGCTCAAAATCCCGTCCGACGGCCCGGGCAGATAAACCGCCAGGCCCGTGCCGCCCGCCACGGCGGTGGACTGATTTCGAAGGATCATGCCGTTATAGAGGTCGAGCACGCCCTGGGCGGCCGACACGATGTCGCTGTCGTCGGACCGGATCGTGATCATCTCCATGAACGCGCCGAGGTCGTAGTTGTTCCGGTGCGTGAAGTGCGAAGTGAGCTGGCGCGCCTGATGGATGTCCATCCAGTCGTCGGCGTCCGCCACGGCGGTGACGGTGTTGCTGAAGTTCAGGATGGCGGCGGCGAGGGCGTCAAACTGCGTCGCGTCCACAGCGGACATGGTGGGCTGGCGCGCATCATAGGCGAGGACCACCGCCCCGCCGAGCTCCTGCGCCGTCATCGTCGGGTTGGCGGCTACGGCCTGCATCAGGCCGGTCCAGTTCCAGCCCGGAACCACTTCGACTTCTTCCGAGCCGACGATCACGTCCGTGTGGGCCCGCAGCTCATACCCCATCTCCGCCATCTGCATCAGGCAGGCGTCGAAGCCGATCACGCCGAAGTGCTGCCCCGCGTTCGTGAGCGCCGCAGCAATCTCCACCGCGGTCAGGCGATCGTCCGAGCTTGTCTCGTCGTAGCAGACGCCTTGCAGTCCGCCGCCGTGGTCATAGAAGAACAGGGCGTAGTTCTGGGCGGGCAGGTTCGCCACGCCCCAGTTGATGAAGGCTTCCAGGGTGGTGCCATCGCCCATGTTCATCTCGCCCCAGGATGTCAACTGCGTAGAGATCGTGTCGGTGCCTGAATCATGCGTCACGACGCCCACGCGCGTGTCCGTCCAGTCGGGATCGGTCGTGGCATGCCCTGCGATCCGGTCCACGATCACGCCGACGCGGACATCCGCCGGCAGCGCCACGGACTCGATCTCGTTCAGCTTGTCGAGCGCCAGTTGCTCGCACGACCACGGCGGGCTGCCCGGGTTGGTCTGCGTCTCGTCGTCGCCGTCGAGGTAAACCAGGATCGTCCACTCGGCCAGCGTCAACGTCGGGGCGTTGATCGTCATACGGTAGCCGGGGTTTGTATCGCCGTAGCTATAGACCTGGGCATAATACACCCCCGCCGCAAGCCCATTCAGGCTGACGGACTCGCTGTCGGTCGCCCCCTCGCTGTAGTCCAACAATGTCCCAACGCTGTCATACAACGCAAGATCCAGGTCGCCCTGGGCATTTGAAAAATCAATTCGCACTTCATTCGCGGCGGCGCCGGGGGCCACGATCTCGAACCGGAACCAGTCGCCCGCCGTCGTAGCGGCCGCATCCCAGGCGTCGAATGTGAGATCAACATGCGAATTCACATTCTCCACCTCGCGCAGATTATAGGCCGTAGCCAGCGAATCGTTGACTTCGGCCCAATCATAGGCAATGCCGGGGACATCAATCGTGAGGGTGTAATCCGGATTTGTAGCGCCGTTGTAGCCGCGGACCTCAACATAGTATGCCCCCGCAGCGAGGCCCGCCAGGCTCATCGTTTCGCTGTTACCCACGCCTGCGGAGCTTTGGAGGAGCGTCCCGCTCGCGTTGTAGAGATACAGGTCGAGGTCGCCCTGCGAGTGCAGGAAGTCAATCCGCGCCTGATTCCCCGCCATCGCGGCCTGCGTGATCTCGAACCGGAACCAGTCCTGCTTGACTGCCTCGTTCGCGCTGTCGTCCATCGTCAGGCCGGTGAATTCATTCGATCCAAGCATCTCGCGGAAGTCGTAGGCGGTCAGCCTCGAATCGTTCTGCTCCGCCCAGTCCTCCGCGATGAGCGATGTGGAGGTCGGCGCCTCGATGGTGAGGGTATAGTCGGGGTTCACGGCCCCGGCGTAGCCGTGGACGTTGATGTAGTAAATCCCCGCCCGCAGACCCTTGAGGCCCACCACCTCGCCGTCGCCCACGCCTGTGGAGCTGGCGAGGAGCGCCCCGGAGGCGTCGTAGAGGTAGAGGTCCAAGTCGCCCTCGCGGTGGAGGAAATCAATCCGCACCTCATGGTCCGCCGTGCCGGTCCCCTGCGTCGCGAACCGGAACCAGTCGTCCTTGGCCGACTCATTGGCGCTCTCGTCCATGGTCAGGTCGGAGAAGACGTTGACGCCCGCGAGCGACCGCAGGTCGTAGGCGGTCGCCATTGTGTCGTCCTGCTCGGCCCAGTCCTCGGGGATCGGGCCGGGGGCGTCAATGGTGAGGGTGTAGTCGGGGCTGGTAGCGCCCGCGAAACCATAGATGCGGGCGTAGTAGATACCCGCCGCAAGGCCATCCAGGCTGACGGTCTCGCTGTCGGTCACGCCGTAGCTGCCGGCGATGAACGTCACCGTGTTGTCGTAGATCTCCAGATCCAGGTCGCCCTGGGAATTCTGGAATTCGATCATTACCTGATGCCATGGCTGGCCGGTATTTGTGATCTCGAACTGGAACCAGTCCTCTTCTGCCGGGTCGTCATCAATCGTCAGGCCGGTGTAGGTGTTCGTCAGTTGCACCTGGCCCAGGTCGCAGGCCGTGCCGGAACCGTCGTTCGGCTCGGCCCAGTCCTCGGCGATGCTTGCCGGGGCCGTCGGCGCGTTGATCGTGAGGGTGTAGCTCGGGTTCGTTGCCCCGCCATACCCATACACCCGAATGTAATACACAGCCGCCGCTCGGCCGGCCATGTTGATCATCTCGCTGTTCGTCACGCCGTAGCTGCCGGTGATGAGCACGGTCCCGCTGCTGTCGTACAGCTCCATGTCCAGATCGCCCTGGGCGTGGGAGAAGTCAATCCGCACCTGATTCCCGGCCATGCCGACCGTTGTCGTCTCGAAGCGGAACCAGTCGCCCTGGAACCCCTCGAGGGGCGTGTTATCCATCGTGAGACCGCTATAGACGTTCTCGCCCTCAATCTGGCCGAAATTGCCGGGGACGGCGCCGGTGACGTCGGTGTAGACGTCGTTTTGCTCCGCCCAGTCCTCGGCGATGCCGGCGGCGGAGACGGGGGCGTTGACCGTGAGGCTGTAGGCCGGGTTCGTCGCACCATTGACGCCTTCCACCTTCACGTAGTAGGTCCCGGTGGCGCGACCGGCGAGGCTGACGGTCTCCGAGTTCGCAACGCCGGTCGAGGAGGCCAGGAGCGTCCCCTGCGCGTTGTAGAGATAGAGGTCCAGGTTCCCCAGCGAGTGCGTGAAATCAATCTTGACATTGTGACCTGTGACGGCGGCCTCGGCGATGCTGAATTGGAACCAGTCCGCCTTCTTCATCTCGCTCACGCTGTCGTCCATCGTCAGGCCGCCGAGGACCTGCGTCCCGCTCAGCGCGCCGAGGTCGTAGGCCGTGGAGAACGAGTCGTTCTGCTCGGCGATGTCCTGTCCTATGCCCGCCGTGGGGCTGATGTCCACCCGCGTCAGCATCGGCGTCAGGACAGGGGAGGCGCTGTGAAGGACGACCCGACAACGAACGACGGGGCCGGGGGCGGCAAACTGGTGCACCGCGCCGGGAACGGCCAGCTCCCACGTCGCGCCGTCGTTGTTCGACAGGTAATAGGTGATGTCCGTGTTCGTCGGCGTCTTCTCGCCCACATTGAAATATATCGCCGCGACCACCCCCAAGTCCGTGATCGGCAGCGACGTGCCGACGTTGCCGTTCGTGTTGTAGTGCTCGCGGTTGAAGTAGAGGCGGTTGGCTTGGTCCCTGTTGGCGGAGATCACATCCACGTCGCCGTCGCGGTCGAGGTCGCCCACGGCCAGGGCGCGGGTGGCGTCGGTCTCCGCGCCGATGGCCGGCCCTTTGATGAACCAGTCCACCTCGCTGCTGAGATAGGTCTTGTTCACGCCGCCGTCGTTGCCCGCGAGGACGTCGAGCCAGTCGTCTCCGTTGATGTCGCTGAGAAGGAGCGACCGCGTCGCGTCGGCGTCGGCATGGACCAGCACCCCGGCGGAGAAGCCGCCGGACCCGTTGCCGAAATAGACCTTGTTCGGCTCGTTGAAGTTGCCCGCGACAACGTCTATCCTGCCGTCGCGGTCCACATCGCCCACGGCGATTGCGGTCGTGTTGTCCGCGTCGGGGGCGATGGCCGTCCCGCTCCCGAAGCCGCCGCCCTTATTGTTAAGATACACCTTGTTCGTCTGGTCGTAGTTGCCGACGACGAGGTCGAGCCAGCCGTCGCGGTTCACATCGCCCAGGGCGACGGAGTTGGTGTTGTCCGTATCGGAACCGACGGCGGAAGCAACGACCCACCGGCGGAGGTAGATCTCGAAGTCTCCGCCGGAATTGTCATACCATGCCACTATCGGCTTGCCGTCCGCCCCGATGGCGATGGCGGGGTCGGACGAGGCGCCCGTGTTATTGCTGACGCCGCCGCCGGCCGCGCTGTTCAGGCCCATCGGCATCCAGCTGACCATTCCGGGGTCCCAACGGGACGCATAGATCTCCTCGTCCCCGGACGAAGTATCGCCCCAGACCAGGACCGGATTGCCGTCTCCCCCCACGGCGACCGCGACCTCACCCGACGCCCCGGCATTTTTGCTCACGCCGCCGCCCGAAGCGCCGCCCGTGCCCATCTCCACCCACGCCAGGCCGTTCCATCGGCGGACATAGATCTCAAAATCCCCATCCTCATTATCCATCCACGCCACGATGGGATCGCTATTCCATACACCGACCGTGGGATCGAACGATCCCCCTGCATTGTTGCTGATGCCGCCGCCTGTGGCGCTGCCGCCGACCTCCACCCATGAGGCCCCATCCCATCGCCGTGCATAGATTTCCGAATTTGCGCCCGCATAGTCCCACGCGACGATGGGGTTTCCGTTCAATATCGCAACCGTCGGAGAGGTCGAACCTCCCGGCGACGTATTGCTCATCCCGTTGCCCGTTGCGCTGCCCGCCCCCATCTCGGCCCATGCGGAGCCGTTCCAGCGACGAACGTAGATCTGCGAGCTCCCACTGGCATCGTCTTCCCATGCGATGATCGCGTTCCCGCCGCTGTCCACCGCGATCACCGGTCCTCCCGATGATCCGCTGTTATTGCTGATCCCGCCGCCTGTCGCGCTGCCTGTTCCCATCGTAACCCACGATGTTCCGTTCCAGCGTCGAACGTAGATCTCCGAGTCGCCCCCGGACCAGTCTTCCCATGTCACGATGGCATTCCCATCCGAGCCAATGACAATGCTGGGCGCAATCGAGCTTCCCGCATTGTTGCTGATCCCGCCGTACGATGCGCTGTTTGTCCCCATCTCCGCCCAGGCGGAGCCGTTCCAGCGACGGACGTAGATCTCGGGGTTCCCGCTCGACATGTCGCTCCAGGCCACTATCGGATTTCCGTCCAGGCCGACGGCGACGCTCGGGCTCGTCGAGAACTGCGTGTTGTTGCTGATCCCGCCGCCTGTGGCGCTGCCCGGCCCCATCTCCAGCCACCGGCCGGTGAACCCACCCAGGCCGTCGTTGAGGTAGAGCTTGTTTGTCTGGCCGTAATTGCCGAAAGTGACGTCGAGCCAGCCGTCGTTGTCCACATCGCCAACCGAGATCGAGGTCGTCTCGTCTGTTCCCGGCCCGAAGGCAACGCCGCCCAGGAACCCGCCCAGGCCGTCGTTGTAGTAGAGCTTGTTCGCCTGCCCCTTGTTCCCGACGATGAGGTCGAGCCAGCCGTCATCGTTCACGTCGGCCAGGGCGACGGCCGTCGTCTTGTCCGTCTCGCTGCCGATGTCGAAGCCTGCCGAGAAGCCGCCCGTCCCGATGTTCAGGTACAGCTTGTTCTTGCCGAGGTAGTTGCCGACGACGATGTCGAGGTCGCCGTCGTTGTCCACGTCGCCCACGGCGACGGAGCGCGAGTCCTGGCTGCTGGAGGGGAGCTGCACGCCGACGGTCGAGGTCGTGAAGCCGCTGTTGTATTCGTTCAGGTAGAACATGGTGAGTTCGCCGGCGCCGCTCGCCACGACATCCATGTCGCCGTCGTTATCGAGGTCGCCCGCGGCGAGATCGAGCGTGTTGTCCGAGCCGGGACCGAAGGTCCCCAGGGGGACAAACCCGCCCATGCCGTTGCTCAGGTAAACCTTGTTCGCTGTGCCGTAGTTGCCCACCGCGATGTCCATCCAGCCGTCGTTATCAAAGTCCACGACGCTGATGGCGTAGGCGTAGGCGATGTCGAGGCTGATAGGCGTTCCTTCAAGGAACCCGCCCGCGCCGTTATTCAGGCTGACGGTACTCACCTGCCCGGCGTTGGCGGCGAGGACGTCGAGCCAGCCGTCGCGGTTGATGTCAGCGACGGCTATATCGCTGGTGTTGCGCTGCGCTGTGCCGATGCTGCTCCCGCTCAGGAACCCGCCCATGCTGTCGTTGAGATAGACTTTGTCCGTCTGGGCGTAGTTGCCGACGATGAGGTCAAGCCAACAGTCGTTGTTTACATCGGCGAGGGCGACAGCCTCGGTGTTGTCGGTCTCGCTGCCGATGTTCGTCGCCGCGAGGAACCCGCCCATGCCGTCATTGTAGTAGAGCTTGTTCGCCTGCCCGTAGTTGCCGACCACGAGGTCCGCCCAGCCGTCATTATTCACATCGCCCGCAGCGACGGCGACGGTATTGTCGGCGTCGGCGGTGATATCCGTCCCCGGCACAGGCGAGAAGACGCCTAAGTTGCTGATATACAATTTGTTCGTCTGCCCGTAGTTCCCCGCGATCACATCCAACCAGCCGTCGCCGTTCACATCGGCGAGGGCGATGGCGTCGGTGTTGTCCATGTCCGTGCCGATGTTCGAGCCGGGATCGAAGCCGCCCATCGTGTCGTTGAGGTAGAGGCGGTTGAACGTCCCCCACCGCCCCGCGACGACATCCAAGAACCCATCGTTGTTCACGTCGCCCACGGCGACGGCCTCCACCCCGCCCGTGTCGGGCGAGACGCTCTGGCCCATGTTGGGCGGGAGAATGCCTGTGCCGCGGTTTTTATAGACCTTGTTCTCCTGCAGTGCATTGCCCGCGATGAGGTCCAGGTCGCCGTCCTGGTCTATATCGGCCAGGACGATGGCCTCGGTGTTGTCGGTGTCCGCGCCGATGGGAACGCCCGAGAAGAACGCGCCCATCCTGTCGTTCAAGTAGAACCTGTTCTCGGCCCCGAACTCGCCGACGACCACGTCGAGCCACCCGTCCTCGTTCAGATCGACGACGGCCAGCGAGGTGGATCCCAGCATGTCGGGGCTGATAACCTCGCCGGGGAGAAAGCCGCCGAGCCTGTTATTAAGGTAGAACTTGTTCATCTGCGCGTCGTTGGCCACAATGACATCCAGCCAGCCGTCGCGGTTGATGTCGGCGAGGGCGATGTCGCTCGTGGCGTCGGTATCGCCGGTGATATTCGTGCTCGCACCGAAGCCGCCCGATCCGTCGTTCAGGTAGAGTTCGTTGGCCGCCGTGTTGTTCCCGGTGACGATGTCGAGCCAGCCGTCGTTGTTCACGTCGCCCAGGGCGACGGCGAACGTTGCGTCAGGCAGCCCGCCGATGGAGACGGGGGCCAGAAATCCGCCCGCCCCGTTGTTCAGGACGACCCGGCTGTTTTGCATGAAGTTGCCGACGACGACGTCGAGCCAGCCGTCGTTGTTCAGGTCGCCGATGGCGATCCCCCGCGTGGGATCCATGTTTCCGGAGAGGTCTGTGGCGCTCAGGAAGCCGCCGGCGCCGTTGTTCATATAGACCTTGTTGGTCTGCGTGGCGCTGTCGTTGCCGACGACGACATCGAGCCAACCGTCGTTGTTGAGGTCGGCCAAGGCGATGGCGGAGGTGTCGTCGGTCTCGCTGCCGATGTTGGTGGGAGAGAGGAACCCGCCGCCGTATTCGCCGAGGTAGAGTTTGTTCGTCTGGCCGTCATTGCCGACGACGACGTCGAGGTATCCGTCGCGGTTCACATCGCCGACGGCGAGGGCGGTAGTGGTATCGGTCAGGAGGCCGAGTGTGCCCTGGCTCATCGTCCCGAAGGGCTGGTTCATCCAGGTCTGCCAGGAGAGGACGACGGCCTGCTCGTCAGGGGAGTACTCGGCGGTGGATTCAGTAAGGTCCATGGGCAGGGTGCTGTAGCGGCGGATGTAGATCTCATAGTCTCCGCTTGCGTCATCCGCCCATGTCGCGGCAGGATTGCCGTCCGGCCCTATCGCTATCCATGGAGACCCGGAGACGCTGCCCGGGGTATTGCTGATGCCGTTGCCGGTGGCGCTGTCCGTCCCCATTTCCGCCCAGGACGAGCCGTTCCACCGACGTACGTAGGTCTCATCGCTCCCGGTGGAATTGTCCCTCCAGGCCACAATGGGGTTTCCATCCGGGCCGATGGCAAGGCTCTGTCCCGACGAAGTTCCTGAGTTGTTGCTGATTCCGCCGCCCGTTGCGCTGCCCGTCCCCAGCTCCGCCCAGGACGCGCCGTTCCATCGCCGGACGTAGACCTCCGTGTCGCCGGACGAATCATCGTCCCATGCCACTATGGGATTCCCGTCTGCGCCAATAGCAAGGCGGGGAGCGCTTGACGCCCCTGCATTATTGCTGATCCCGCCGCCGGATGCGCTGCCCGGCGTCGCCTCCACCCACGACGAGCCATCCCACCGGCGCAGGTAGATCTCATAGTCTCCGCTTGTATTATCGTACCACGCCACGATGGGATTTCCATCCGTCCCGATGGCAATGGACGCCCCGTAGGAATTGCCCCCGGTATTGCTGATCCCGTTCCCGCTTGCACTTCCCGCGCCTATCTCGACCCAGGAGGCGCCGTCCCAACGACGGACGTAAATCTCATCATTCGCACTGAAATTCGTCCACGCCACAATCGGATTGCCGTCCGATCCGATGGCGATGGATGGAGACCATGACACTCCGATATTCTGGCTGATCCCGCCGCCGGTCGCGCTGCCCGCGCCCATCTCCACCCACGCGGAGCCATCCCAACGTCGGAGATAGATATTGTTCCCGGAAGAGCGGTCCTCCCACGCGATAAGGGGCTTCCCATCCCGGCCGATCGCGAGCATTGGTGTGTAGGACTCGCCCGCATTATTGCTGATCCCCCCACCCGTTGCGCTGCCCAGTCCCATCTCGGCCCACATGACGCCGTCCCAGCGTCGGACATAGATCTCCTCCGTCCCCGTAGAGGCGTCTTGCCATGCTACAATGGGCATGCCATCCGCCCCGAAACACACCACAGGCAGTCCCGACCCGCCCACGGTTTGGCTGACGCCGCCCCCCGTTGCGCTGCCGAGGCCGAGCTCCTGCCATGCGCCTGCCGCCGGCGCGATGCGGGGTTCGAGTTCCTCGATCTGGAGTCTGCGGTGGATTCGTGCGGTGGCGATCATTCGATTGCCCTCCACGTTGCCTGACGTTCGTCAAAATAAGAACTCGGACGCGCCATCAAGTGATGAAGCGCCCGATTGAAATGCTCGGCCCGTAGCGGAAGTCGCCAGACTTCCGATGATTTTCGATTGCCGATTTTCGATTTGCGATTGATTCGGATTCTGCCTTCGCCACTCGCCACTCCTGGAACTCTGGCGAGTTCAGCTACTCTGTCCGCCCGTGGTTGCGTCAGGCCGCGCCCCCGCCATGAGACGGCTCCGTGATAGACCCATTGGATAATGAAGGCATGACGTCCCAGACACCCCTTCCGTGGCTGAAGAGAACTGCGTTCCGGGATTTTCTCAGTGTACCCCCCGACCCAATCGGAGTCAAGGACAAAGTTAAAAATGTTTAATCGGCCCCTTCCGACGCCGACCACCCCTTTCGGCAGTCGGTGCCCGCCCCGCAGTAGCGGAAGTCGCCGGACTTCCGGCGAAACGCGGCTCGGATGCTGTGATTTCTTCCGATTGGACACATTCTTTCCAGACGATCTCCAGGCTACCGCGGCATGACAGTTACCAGCAGAAGATGAAATATCGCCGTCACGATACAAACAGGTTCCGTTTTTGAACCGATGTGGTTGGAACCTGTTTGTATTATGTGTCCAATCGGAAGAAATCACGGGGCTTCCCGTTGATGGGGTGAGCCGTGTCCGCGGCGTGGGATGCGCAACGGACCCCGCGTGCACGGCCTCACCCCACCGATACGGGTCCTCCTGTATTCTTGTTCCTGTTTCCATTGTTGCCTCTCCCATAGCGCATGGCGTGCCGGAGAGAGCGGGGTTTGCACAAGTGCGGGCGTTCGGCGGGGGTTTACCGTTGGCTTTCGGGGCGGCGGGGACCCGCCCAAAGAGGAGGTTCATGTCATAACATGCTCATATGCGGGATGTAACGATGTGCGATCCGGCGCGTTCTCCTTCGCTTTCACCCGCCCGATGGAGCCGATTAAAAATCCTCGCGGCGCCGGAAAAGGACGATCTTCTCCGACGCGGCGGCATCGCCGTCAGGTGTCCACGACGTGGACAGATTTCATCGGCTCAGGGGCCGTATCGCGGCGGCGGGCGGTCTGGAGGCGATACAGGTGTCCACAAAGTTGACAGGGGGTGGGTGTCCACGTCGTGGACAGTCTGTGCACGTGCACACCGGAAGAAGGTTATTGGTGATAGGTGGCAGGTGGGAGGAATCAGAGATCAGAGGTCAGAAGGCAGACGAAGAGGCGAGAGTTTTTGCTTGCGCTGGCGGTGAGGGCTTTGGTAGAAGAATGACGGACAAGCCGGACGCCGCCGAGGGCAGGGGTCCGACGATATTTCACAATTGCGAATAATCCAATTGGAGGTAAGCGCATCCGAATAGGGTAGCTTGATCTAAAAACTCGGAGTGTTTGCCGAGCGCCGTCCGTCACGGAACTGCAACGTACCACGGCATGATCGGCGTCTGGCATCGCTCCCCGCGTACGGGGAGCGGCTGGACGTTTGCTTTCATGCCAGGGCTGTTGCAGGCCCCGTGACGGGAGTGGACGTTGCGGCTGCTCCCTTTTTCTTTTGACGCGGGGTGCAAGAGTGGCGAACGAGAAGCATAGAAAGAAGGATTCCGCAAGACTGGTGTGGGACTCGAAGCCGAGACGGGCGGCGAATCCCAAGGACATCGAGTTCCAGACCGCCGAGGTGGTCATTCCCAATCCTCATCGGGACGAGAAGCAGATTCCCATTTCCTTTAAGGATGGGCTATTCGGCGAAAACGAACTGGACAAGCAGAAGATGAATCGCCTGATCTGGGGGGATAATCTCCTGGCGATGCAGGCGCTTTTAGCGCAGGGGTACGAGGGAAAGATCAATCTCATCTACATAGACCCGCCGTTTGACAGCAAGGCCGATTACTCCCACCGGATGACCATCGAGGGCAACGAATTCACCAAAGAGCCGTCGGTGATTGAACGCTTGGCATATAAGGATACGTGGGCGGGGGGAACCGATTCTTATCTCGATATGCTATACCCAAGACTGCAGTTGATGAACCGGCTGCTCGCGGAAGATGGTACGCTTTATCTACACTGTGACTGGAGAGTAGTACACTACTTGAAGGTAATCTTGGATGAAATTTTTGGGCCAAGTGGCCCAGAACGTGAAGGGGCAGGATTTAAATCAGAGATAATTTGGTTCCACCAAGTCATTGGAATGCCAAGAACAAATCCTTTCTATTTTCCGAAATCCCATGAAACGATTATATCGTATTCAAAGTCTGAAAAAGTAAAAACCAAATTCAATTCCGACTCGAGAGCCGTAAGAAAACCGTTTTCGGATAGCGTCCTAAAATCCATGAAAACGGATGAAAACGGGAATTCGTATTATTCCCGTGGCAGGACTGGCACAGTAAATCCCTGGGCATACGATCCTAAGTATTTGAAGACGAAAATTGACCCTGACAAGGGAGTATTGGTGTCGGATGTTTGGGATGATTGGAGATCGTATCAACCAGCCGGAAACGAGAAAACGAACTTCGCAACACAGAAACCGGAGTTTCTACTAAACCGAATTATTGAGGCATCGTCTGGCGAAGGCGATATTGTAGCCGATTTCTTTGCCGGTTCGGGTACTACTGGTGCGGTTGCAGAGCGACTTGGCCGCCGTTGGATTATGTGTGAACTTGGCAAGGTTGGCGTTCAGGTTACCCGCGCTCGTTTTGTTGAGATGGGGGCCAAGCCCTTCCTAATCGAGAACATCGGCAACTATCAGCGCGAGATGATCTATCTGACGGGCGGGCGGATATGGGAGATGCAGCAGCTTGTCCTGAAGCTCTACGGCGCGACGCCGCGCGACAAGACAAGCGGCCTGGGCGTCAAAAAGGCGGCGGATGGAATAGACGAGCTTGTGTATGTGGGCTATCCCGACCGGCCTGTTACGGCGAAGAAGGCGGAGGAGTTGGCGCTTCAGGCCGAAAAGTTAGACGGCACGGGGTACAAGCGGCTGGTTATCCTCGGTTGGGACTATGAATACAACTACCATCAGGCGCTTGAAGCGCGTTTGAAGGGACAGAAGGAGAGGCTGAAGGTCGCCATCCAGAGCCGGGACATCCCGCCGGATATCTACGATTATCTGAAAAAGGCCAAAACGGAGGAGGACATCGAGCCGCTCGCCGAAAAGGTTCATTTTTACGAAAGACCGTATCTGAAGTTGAGCGAGCCGGAGACAAAGGACGAAGGCGGGGGAAAGACCCGAATCAAAATCGGCATCAAGCGTTATGTGCTGATGGACATCCCCGTCAGCCAGACCTCGGAACAAGGCACGAAGGACTACGAGGCGCTGATGAGGCTGGCGAAGGACAACTTCGCGGTGCTGATTGACTACTGGGCGATTGACTGGGAGTACGACGGTTGCACGTTCAAGAGCCAGTGGCAGGCATTTCGCGGGAATGGAAAGAAGGCGAAGACCGTGCCCATCATCGCAACGGAGACATTGGAGAAGAAGAAGCGGGTAATCGCTGTGCGGGTGGTGGACATCTTCGGGAACGACGCGGGGGCGACGGTGGAGATATAGACGGCGAGGAAGCGGTGACTTGATCGGGGACTTTCCAATGTCATCGCGAGGCGCGAAGCGCCGTGGCGATCTCATGAGATTGCTTCGGCCCGCCAAGCGCGGGCCTCGCAATGACTTATAGTCCCAATGTTGGTGTTGATAATAGGCGCTGAAGATGGCAAGAAAAAAGAACGAGGAAGCCTTCTCCGAGATGTACCTGGCCAAAGCCCTTGAAGGGGAAGTCAAGGGCTGGGTGGACCAGGGCTGGCCGGGGGTAACGGAGACGACGCTTCACCTGCTGAACTACTGGTTCAACCGGGGAGAGGATACGCAGGAACGATTCCACGACTGCCAGCGTCGGGCGATAGAGACGATCATATACTGCCACGAGATCCTTGCGCCGTCGAACCTGAGAGAACTGTTTGAGCGCGTCGCGCCGGAGATGCTTCACACGCACCTGCCCTTGAAGCAGGAAGTCGAGGCGATCCCCTTTCCGAAATATGCGTTGAAGATGGCGACAGGTTCGGGGAAGACGTGGGTGCTGGCGGCGCTGCTCGTGTGGCAATACTTCAACAGGATCAATGGCGAGAGACCGGGGCGGTATTCATCCCGCTTTCTTGTGGTCACGCCGGGGCATGAAGTGTTGAACAGGATGCTGGATTCGTTCAGGGGGAAACGCGACCCGAAGACGGGAGACCGAGACCCGCAGAAGTCCGACTATAAGCGCAGCCTGTTCATACCGGACGGCGCGAATTGGCGGGATCGCTTTCATTTTGAAATCCTGGAACCCGACGATGTGAAACCGAACAAGACGCCGCCAGACGGCCCATTTATCTATATCACCAACTGGCAGCAATTTCGCCTGAAAGGGGGCGATCCGAGCCTGTGGGCGCAGTACACGGGCGAAGATGTGGAGGAGATGCCGCGGGGCGAAGTGATCCTGGACTTCCTCTCTGCCTATCCCGACTTGATCGTTATGAACGACGAGGCGCACCATGTCCACGCCAAGAAGAAGCCCAAAAAAGGCTCTACGAAGGATGAGGAACTGGTCTGGCGGCAGTTCATGGGGCTTTTGTATGAGCGGTTGAAGGAGAGCCACGGAGAATCTTTCGGGCCGTTCATGCAGATAGACTATTCGGCAACGCCGTTTTACGGCAGCGCGGAGAAGCGGGAATACTTTCCGCATATCGTGTATGACTACGACCTGCTCAGCGCGATGCAGGATATGCTGGTCAAGCAGTTGTTCCTTGAGGAGCGGCAGTCGGTCGGCGGGGAGAAGGTGGGAGAGCTTGACTTTCGGGCGGAACGGTACGAGCCGGAGGGCGGGCATCGGCGCGGCCAGATCAAGGGGCTTTCGGCGGGGCAGAAGGTGCTTCTGGATATTGGACGGTCGAAACTGGAACAGTTGTCGAAGGAATTTCGGGAGAAGAAGCTGGACAAGAAACCCGTGCTGATGGCGCTGTGCGAAGATACCGAAGTGGCCAACATGACGCGGGATCATTTTTGCACCCTTAGCGATGAGAACGGGAATAACTATGACGAGCGGCAGGTCATGGTGATCCATTCCGAGTTGACGGATAAGGAACTTGACGATGCCCGAAAGCGGCTCGACAAAATTGATGTGGATGAGGACCCTCTTCGCGTGGTGATCTCCGTGCTGATGCTGCGCGAGGGGTTCGACAAGAATAACATCTGCGTGACAGTGGTTCTGAGGGCGAGCGAAGCCGACCTTTTGTTGGAACAAATTGTCGGACGAGGTTTGCGGCTCATGTTCCCGGCCTATCGCTATCCCGAATTGCAGGAGTCCAAGCGAGAGGCGTTCAATGAGATTCGAAGGAATAAGACGCCTTCCAATTCGTTCGATTTTCTTTTTGTCGTTGAGCATCCGAGGTTCAGAGCATTCTATGAGAGCCTGAAGTCCGAGGGATATATCATCGGCGGCGGCGACACCAGCGCTGCTTCGTCAACGGGGGACCTAATGCCGGTTGACGCGATCACAGACCGGATCGGAGAATATGACATTGCCTGGCCGATTCAGGTCTTTGATGAGGGGCGGATGCCGGAACTCTCGCAGATAGACATAAGCAGCCTTCCGAGATACGGCCCTGATTTTCAGCAGTTGAAAATCCAGCTTTCAGGATTGGTGATTCAGGAAACGCACGTGGAGACGGGAAAAAAGACAAAGACTTGGAAGCTGGAGAACGAGTATTTTGACTATTCGCATTTTTTGCGGCAGGCGGCGAGGGCCGTGGCGACACGAGGGAAAGAATCCATTCTCACAGCGAAGCGGGCGGAAATCGCCGGGCTTATTGACGATTATGTCTCCCGATACTGCTTTGGGCAGACGATTGACTTTACACAACAGGAAAACTACACGGTGCTGAACTACACCCTGGTTTTCGATCATGTGGTGCAGACGATACACACGGCGATTGTGCGGTTGATCGAGGGATACAAGTACGAGGTCAAGGGGGTGTGGGGCAAGCTGTCGGAAGTGCCGCGAATCATGGTCAGGGAGAGCAAGTCGGTCGAGACGGACAAGAGCATTTATCCAAGGCTCGGTTTTCAACCAAAGGGCGGAGGCTTTGAGCGAGACTTCATGCTGAAGGTGCTCAACCCTTCGGCGGAAGTCCTGGCCTTCGCCAAGCTGGATGGACGTCACAGGTTGAAGATCACCTACCGGGACGAGACGGCCATTTTGAGACATTACGAGGTTGACTTCATCGTGAAAACCGCCGACAGGAATTATCTGGTTGAAACGAAGGCGGATAAGGACGTGAACAGTCCGAATGTCGCCGTCAAGGTGCGGGCGGCGATGGCTTGGTGCGAGCAGGCTTCGACGGTGTTGCCGCCGCCGGGAGTCGAACAGGCTCAGGAATGGGAGTATTTGCTCCTTTCCGAGAGTTTGTTCAAGAGCAACGAAGGCTTGGGATTTGATGCCTTAGCGCCTCTCTGTCGAGGTCTTACGGATAAGATTGTGGCGAGGGCGGAGAGCAAGTTGTTTGCAGGAGTATAAAGTACTGGGGCCCCTCACTCGCCGATGCCGTAGCGATCCAGCTTGTTCAGAAGGCCCTGGCGGCTGAGGCCGAGGAGACGCGCGGCCTTCGACTTGTTGCCATCCGACCGCTCAATCGCGTTCAGGATGATCTGCCTCTCGTAGGCCTCGACCAGTTGCTGCAATGCGCCTTCGCGGGCGGGGTGCGGCGGAGCCAGGGATTCGCCCGCGTCAATGGGCAAGTGACCTACATCAACAACGCGCTCGTCGCCGATCTCCAGCACGACGCGCTCGATCATGTTCTTCAGCTCGCGGATGTTGCCGGGCCAGGGGTATTGCTGCATCGCCTCGACGGCGGCGGGGGTGAAGCCCGTGATTGTCTTGTGCATCTGCGCGGCGAAGACCCGCAGATAGTGATCCGCAAGGGGAAGGATGTCCTCCCTCCGCTCGCGCAACGGCGGCGCGTTGATCCGCAGGACGTTGAGCCGGTAGAAGAGGTCCTCGCGGAAGCGGCCGGCCTTCGCCTCCGCCTCCAGGTCCTTGTTCGTGGCGGCCATCAGGCGGACGTCCACTGGGATGGTCTCGCGCCCGCCGACGCGCCGGACCTCCTTCTCCTCCAGCACCTTCAGGATCTTGGCCTGGGTATCGAGGGGCATGTCGCCGATCTCGTCGAGCAGGAGCGACCCGCCGGCGGCGGACTCGAAGAGGCCGGGCTTCGATTCCGTGGCCCCGGTGAAGGCCCCCTTTTCGTGCCCGAAGATCTCACTTTCCACCAGCTCGCGGGCGATGGCCGCGCAGTTCATGGAGAGGAACGGCCCGTCGCCGCGTTTGCTGTTGTGATGGATGGCGCGGGCGAGGAGTTCCTTCCCCGCGCCGCTTTCACCGGTGATGAGGATGGTGCTCTCGACGCCCGCGGCGCGCCGGGCCAGGTCAACGGCCTGGCGGATCGCCTTGCTTGAGCCGATGATCGCGCTGAAGTCGCAGCGGCGGGCCTCCTCCTGCAGCGAGGCCCGCTCGACGGCGAGGGAGTCGCGCTCCCGGCAGATGCGGTCCAGGATTTCCGCGTTCTCGATGGCCAGGGAGAGTTCGTTGGAGATCAGCGTCAGTAGCGACAGGTCGTCGCGGCTGAAACGGTGCTTCTTGTCCACGGCGTCCAAGAAGATCGCGCCCTCGAACTGCCCGGAGACGGCGATGGGCGCGCAGAGGAACGAGTGGAGATGGTATTTCGTCAGGCTCTCCGATGTGTCCAGCGCCGCGTCGGTCAGCGGGTTGGCCGACATCACCGCCTCCCCCGCGCGGAGGACATTGCGCAGGAGCGTCCGGCTGATGCGGACGCCTGCGGTCTCCTCGCCAGGTTCTCCGTCGTAGGCCCGAACTGCCAGTTCGCCGGAGGCGGCGTCCTTCATCACGACGAGGCAGCGCTTCGCGGCGGGAAAGACGCGGCGCACCTGGCGGACTACCTCGTGCAACAGGTCCCCTGTCCGCCGCAGCCGGCGGATGCCGTTGCTGATCTCGGCGAAGAGCGCAAGGCGCCGCTGGAGGTCGTGTCGGCTTGCGCCGCTGCTGTGCTCGGTGACGTCCCGCACAATGTCGTAGTCAAGGGGGCTGATTGTCTCGTAAGCGAGGGCGTCCTTGCGGGACCATTTGTCGTCGGACAGGCCCGGCCCGCCCTTCTCCTCGCCGGGGGCGAGGGCGACGGAGAAGCGCGTATTTCCGATCCGGATTTCGTCGCCGTGTTTGAGTCGTATGGCCCCGTGTGTCTCGCGCCCGTTGACGAAGGTGTGGTTGCGGCTGTTGAGGTCGCGGATGTAGTAGCCGTCGTCGCGGCGGAAGAGGGTGGCGTGGCGGCGGGAGGCGAGGGTGTCGGAGAGGACGACCTCGCAGTCCGCCTGCCGCCCGATGACGGCGGTGCGTTCGATCAGGGACGATCTTCCGGTCTCCACGTTAGTGATTGTCATTGCGTCCGGCATCGCATCCGCTTTCCTGCCAATAGGGGGGATGGAGATAGGGCATATTGTACGGCGACGGCGAAGTGGAATCAAGGGCTCGGCTTGCGCCCCCAGACCTGAAATGTCCGGGCGATGCTCATGATCGTCTTCGGATTGCGCACGAACCGGTCCAACTCGGAAAGGATGGCGTCAATCTCGGCATGGGAGGCGAGTTCCGCTCGGATGACTGGCTCCCGGACATGCTCCATCGTAACCTGCGCCACGAGCTTTCCTTCGCCCTCGGAAAATGTTGGCTGCGCAATGTCCACCTGAGCCTGTTGCAGCCCGGACTCCAGGAACAGGGCGTAGAGGCGGGGACCGATGGCGGGGTCGCCGCCGTTTCGCCGCACCACCGCCTGGTAGAGTTCGAGGTAACGCAAAAAGGCCGGACAGGCGGGGAAGCAGATGTGGCCCGGAAAATCCACGTCCTCCACCGCTATCACGGCGCCCGGCCGAGCGGCGCGGATCATGCGATCCAGGGCACGCCGCGGTTCACTCAGGTGGGTCAGGAGATACCGCGCATAAACAAAATCGTAGGCCGACTCCTCATCCAGGTGCAGCGCATCGGCGCGATGAAACGATGCGTTGAGCCGACGCCGAACGGCCTCGCTTCGCGCCCAGAGGACATACGCCTCGTCGCTATCAACGCCCACGGCTTCCCCGTCCGGGGCGACCATGCGGGCCATCTGAAGCGTGACCTCGCCGATCCCACAGCCCACATCCAAGCACCGCATTCTGCGCGTGAGGCCGGCCCGGCGCAGCAGCGTCTCGGTGCTCGGCCACTTGACGCGCGACAACAGCCGAAGCCGTTGCGCTCCATCATCTCCTCGTCGAAGGACATATTCGGACTCGGTTGAACTCTCCATGCGTCTTCTCTTGGGCCACTGCTAAGAACTCGGAAGGTGTGAAAAAATGGAATTTGTAGTCGCAGGCTTCAGCCTGCGGGCCGGTTTGCGGGGTTCTCGCGCACCCATAAAGGGTGCGCCTACAATTTTTTCACGCCTTCTCGCGGAAAGAGGGGATTGACTCTAACGCAAATATTGCCGCCCCGTTCTACCCGCGTCACGAGGGTTGCGGCGAGGTCCCGGAAGGGCGCGATTCACTCGCGCCATTGCCGTTGCCCGGTTCCCAGTTCAGTTTGGAGCAAATCTTTTGAACGCCCTTGAGGTTGGGTTTCATCTCGAAGGCCCTCACGAGTTCGCGCCGGGCGGCGGGCAGGTCGCCCAGGTCGAAATATCGCTCGGCGATCTTCTTGTGGACATAGGCCTGGTCGCCCCTGGGCAGACCGAGGAGCAGGACCTTTCTGTAGAACTCGATGGCCTTCTCCGGCGGGGAGGAACGGGCGAGGGTGCGGCAGTAGATGTCGCGGATGCGGTCGCGGACCTCCTCGAAGAAAAACCGCAGGCGGGGTCCTTGCCGCTCCTCTCGAAAGACCTCTTCGTAGAATTCGAGGGCCTCCCGATATCGCTTTTGCCTCTCGTATTCCTCGCCGAGGAGGAACTTGCAGTCGAGGTAGTCCTTGAGGGAGAAAAACTGGAGCAGATCGAACGCGCCTCGTTTCTCGATGATGGCCTCGTAGCTATCCACCGCCTGCCTTCCGTTGCCGTTGAGCAGGTCGTAGAGGATTTGCTCGGCGGCGTTGCGTTTGGGGCGTCGCTTCTGGGCCTGAATCCGCGCCTGCTCCGACGCGAAGTGCCGGTCATAGATGAAGCGCCGGCCATTGTCCATGAGGGTTTCGTAGGCCTCGACCAGTGTGCGGAACTGCTTTTCAGCCCAGTGTTTACGATGGGGATTTCGGTCCGGGTGGAAGCGTTTGGCCAGATAGCGGAACGATTTTTTTATGGATTCCGCGCTCGCAGTGTCGCTGACGCCGAGAATCTTGTAGTAGTCGAGCACGATTTCCACCCTCACGCGGGGAATTTAAACGGACGCAAAAGGCAATACTTCAATTTTAATCTATAGAACGAAACAGTCAAGTGCAAATTTTGGCGGAGTATGACTTATAGACGCACCGTTTCTCCTGATTCGACCGATTCAAGGATCCCGAGAGCAACGCTGACGGACATCCTGCCGTCCGCGCCGGTTATCGGCACATCGCCGTCGGTGCGAACGGCCTCCGCGAAATGACGGATTTCGTCATCGAACCAGTGCTGGTGGTTGTCGGCGGGGAACTCCTCTGTGGACCCGTCGGCGCGGATGAGCGTGAGATTGCTCCGAACCCCGCCGATGATCTTGCCCATGGGACCGATATACTCCTCTAAGCGGAGCTGCTGTTCGGGCGGGATGCCCGGCGCCATGGAATTGCATGTGACGATTGTGCCCACGTCGCCCGATGCGTACTCCACGATGCCCGACACCATGTCGGGGGCGAGTTCCTTGACTGCCTTGAGTTCTTCGCGGTATGTCCCGTATGTGAAACCCCGGCCCGTCACGCGCACGGGATCGCTCCCGAAGATGACGCGCCACGAATCGAAGGCATGGACGCATCCGTCCACGATCGGCCCGCCGTTGCCGCGCTTGTCGTGGAAGACGGGACGTGCGTTGTAGCCCGAGTTGCCCTTGAGGGCCATGACGGGCCGCCCGATGGCCCCGTAGGAGATGAGTTCGCGCAGCTTGGCCGTCTGCTTGGAGAAGCGTTCCATGTGGGCAATCATGAACTTGATGCCCGCCGTCTGCGCCGCCTCGATCATCTGGTCGCACTCACGCAACGAGAGGGCCATCGGCTTCTCGCAGATGACATGCTTCCCGTTTTGTGCGGCGCAGACGACGACGGCAGGGTGCAGGCCGGCCGGCGTACAGACAGATACGACGTCAATGTCGTTGCGCGAGAGGGCCTTCTTGTAGTCGGTGCAGAATGTCTCGAAGCCGTGCTTCTGCGCGTAGGCTTCGGCGACCTTCCCGTCAATGTCGCAGGCCATGACCAACTTTGCGTAGGGCAGTTGCTTCCAGCCGGAGAGATGGCGTTCGCTGATATTACCCGTGCCGACGACACATACACCCAGTACGTCTTTACCCATTACTTTCTCCTTTTCAATTGTCTGCGAGATGAAGCTGTTCTTATACCATGGATTCCGGCGAATTGCCAGCCACTCCCACGCGCGGAGGGCAACCTCGGCAAAAAGATTTTCAGTTGAACTGTGAAGCGGAGTGAGTTACTCTTGACGCAACGAGTTACGCGCTGTTTCCCTGGTAAGGGATGCGATCGCCATGGAGAGAGTCCGGCTGTTCTGCGCCGTCTGTCTGATTATGGCGGTTATGTCGCGCAACGGCATAACCTCGGATGAACCTACCGACGTGTTCTCCCAGGAGATTGGCCGGTTCCGCGCGCTCCTGTCCAGCCCACTGCCGGAGCGCCGGCTCGAAGCGATCCAGGGGCTGGCCTACCTGAAGGATCCGTCCTGCGAGGATGCCTTGCTTCGCATGATCGCGGACCCCTCGGCCGACATCCGCCGCGAGGCGACGATTGCCCTGGGGCAGTGCGGGAGCGCCAAGTCCATACCCGCGCTCATCGCCCTCCTGAACGATCCGGCATGGGATACTCGCGTGCAGGTCCATGATGCGCTCTGCCGAATGACCGCGCAGACATTTGCGATGGATGACCCGACATCCTGGGAGAAGTGGTGGCAGGACAGCGACCCGGCGGCGAAGGAGAAGGCCATCATCGCGGGGTTGGCAAACCAGGACGTGCAGGTGCGTCTCCGGTCGCTGCGCGCCTTGCGCTTCCTTGGGGGAAGGGGGACGGAGGATGCGCTGCTTTCCTTTGCCAAGGGAAGGGGCGCCGTCCCGGAACGGAAACTTATTCTCCTCGCGTTGGAGAGGATGGGCACGGAAAAAGCGATGCCCTACCTTGTCGGCCAGCAGGGACTAACCGAGTCGGCGTGGGCGATGGGACGCATCGGAGGCCCCGAGGCGGAGCAAGCGCTCCTCAAGATGATGGAGGGCAACTATCCCTGGGAGAGAGTTGATGTCGTGATCAATCTCGACCGGATCAAGAGCAAGGCAGCGGATCGGGCCATCGGCAGGTTGATCTACTGGTATGGAACCATCACGGACAACCACCGCTACGAGGACCTGACCCTCCCGCCGACGCCCACGCAGCGCGCCATAACGAACCTGATCCGCCGCAGCGGCAAGGCGGACCTGGTCATCGAACTCGTCCTACGGGAGCTGGAAGGAAAGGCCGTCGAGGCGGACATCCCGGAGAACCTGAAGCAGACCATCGAGGGACTGCGCAAAGAGCTGAAGCCGGGCTTCTATGCCAAGATTCACGAAGGGACCGCGCAGGCCCTCAGCGCGATGTACCACCTGGCGGACGACCCGGCGCTCGTCCCGCGCCTTATGCCCCTCCTGAAGCATCAAACCGTTGTGGTCAGAATCTACGTCGCCATGACCCTGGCGAAACTGAAGGCCCAGGAGGCGATGCCCATGATGCTCGAACAGATCCGCGAGGGCTACCCCTTCGGCGACCACAAGCACATGACTACCGGCCTGTGGGTGCATGGCAAGCACCGGTGGAAGGGCTTTCTCGCCCTGGCGGTGGGACGCCTGGGAACTGAGGAGGCGCGGAAGGCCCTGGAAGAGCTGGCGGTGGACCCGAAGTCGTATCGGGATGTGCGGCTTGGATCGGTCATCGGCCTGCGGTTCATCGGTTCGCCAGCCTCCATTCCCGTGCTGGAGCGCGTGGCGAAGGAGGACATCGTGTGCTTCATCCGAGAATCCGCACAGGACGCCATCGAGGACGTTCGGCTTGCCCAACGTGAAATCGAGGCAGGGAAGGCAAAGTGAAACTGCAAAGCCTGAACTTCTTGCTTATCGTCCTCTATCTCGTGTGGACCGCCTCCGTTTGTTCTGCCGAGGACAAACCCGTTGGTGACGCGAAGACCCTCTACGACCGACTCTGCAAGACCAAGGACGCGCAGGCGGCGCTCAAGCTTGGGGCGCTTGGCGCGGAAGGCGCGGCGCTGCTGAACGAGGGACTGAAATCGGGGGACGAGCGGATCGCCGCCTTGTGTGCGTGGGCGTTTTACCACCATCCGCAACCATCTGCCGTGGGGAATCTGCACGCGCTACTTCTGAAACAGGATGAGATCGCTCTCACGCGAAATCAGATCGGCGGGTATTGGGCGGCGCGCGCCCTGGGTAAGATTGGGGACAAATCGAGCATCCCGATTCTCGGCTCGATGCTCTCGAAGTACGAAGGCGAGGTGGCCTATTGGGAGAGGCCGGAGGACAAACTCTACGGCGGCGGCGAGGCCAACCGCAAGAAGCCCGCCCCCGACACGCCGAACCTCCGCGTCGCCTACGCCAGCATGGAGGCCCTGGGCGAGATCGGCGGCGAGGAAGCGGCCGCCGTCCTCACGCGCGGCTTCAAGGACCCGCAGCACCTCATCCGCTACGGCGCCATCCGCGGCCTGGCGGCCATGAAGCACGAACCGGCTCGTCCTCTACTCAAGGACCTGGCCGACGGCGATCCCGTCCTGTATGTGCGCGAGGCGGCCCGCCGCGCATTGGAACACATGGACGGCAAGAATCCAGAGAAGCCCAAGTCGCCCGCCCTTCCGCCCGCCGTCGTGTTTTTCAAAGGCAAGGATGTCCCCGTGCCGAACCAGGGGTTCCGTGACTTCGGCGACTTTCCCTCCAATCCCGTCTATGCCTGGGGAGAGAACCTGTTTACATTGACCCCTCCGACGAAGGATGGCACACTGAAGAACCTGACGAATCTCGCGAAGGGCGGCGTGCAGGGACCGGAGGTTTCGTATGACGGCAAACGCATCCTCTTCGGTATGAGCCGAGACCTGGAAAAAGAGGGCTTTCACATCTTTGAAATCAATGCGGACGGTTCAGCCCTTCGCCAGCTCACCGACGGCGTGTGCAACGACGTGGACCCATGCTACCTGCCCGACGGGCGAATCGCCTTCTCCTCCGACCGATCGGGCGGGCGCGAGGAGTACCACCACCAGCGCACGCGAAATATCTTCGTGATGAACGCCGACGGCGGCGACATCCACCAGATCACGTTCAACCCCAACCAGGATTACGAGCCGCAGGTCCTGCGCAACGGCAGCATCCTCTACTCCCACTACCAGTTCTATGCAGGGAAGTCCGCCCTCCCGTCGAGAGGGGGCCTGGGCCGCAACGAGACGGTGCTCCACACCGTCATGCCCGACGGGACGAACGACCAGCATTTCTACGGGACACAGCGCGGCCCTCTTTACACGCCTTTGCGCCCCCAGCCTGACGGACTCCAGTACATCGGGGCCAACTGGCGGCACAATAAGGAGCACATCGGCATCTCCTTCAGCCTGCCCCGAGAACTGCCGGACGGCCGGATTGTCTGCATGACCGTCTCCGGCCCTGCGATCATTGACCCCGCCAGAAGTCCTCTCGACTGCGAAATCCCGTTCTTCCCCGAGATCGTCAACCTGGACGGCGGGCAGTTCGCCTACGTGCGTCCCGCCCCGGAATACAGCCCGGTGGGGCGCTACACCACCCCCTATCCCGCCGGCGACGGATGGCTGTGGATTTCGCACGCGCCGTGGCATGACGTAAGCAGGAGCGCCTACGGCCTCTACCTCGTCCACATGGAGACGCGGGAGCTGGCGCTCGTGCACGATGAGCCGGGCGTCAGCGACTTCGCCCCGGTTCCGGTTGCGCCGCGGCCGCGCGAGATGGTCATCCCGCTGCGGTCTGAGTCGCGGACAGCGCCGACCGGGACGATCGAGTGCCTATCGGTGTTCAACACCGATGTGCCCTTCGACAAGGATGCCGTGCGCTATGTCCGTGTCATCGAGCGGGTAAGGCGGGGGGTGTCCATTGTCAGCCACCGCCCATTCCCCGCGCGTGTGCTTGCGACGGTCCCGATAGAGAAGGACGGTTCCTTCTTCGTCGAAGCGCCCGCCGATACGCCGGTGCAGTTCGAACTGCTGGACGCGGATGGGAATATCCTGGTCCACGAAACGACGCACAACTACGTCCGAGGCGGAGAGCACAAGGCCTGCATGGGCTGCCACGAGCCGAAGGCCGCCAGCCCCGATGCGGCGGCGGACCCGCTCGCGCTGCGCCACGGTCCCTATCCGGCCCTCCGCAAGCCCGGCGATCCGATCTACAAGATCCAGGTCCTCAGCCGGGGGTACAACATGATCATACGGCCGTGACGCCAAGAAATCAGAAATGAACGAAATGAGAATGACATCATGCAGCGACGCGAATTTCTCAAATCGGCGGCGGTTGGCGCAGGCTTGCTCATCCTCCCGAGCGGCATACTCAGGGGGGACAACGCCCCCAGCAATAAGCTGAATGTCGCCCTCATCGGCGCGGGGGGCCGGGCCGAGGCGCACTACGGTCCGATATCGAGCGAGAACGTGGTCGCCCTGTGCGACGTGGACGAAAATCATTTGGCCGAGGCGGCAAAGAAATTTCCCAATGCAAAACACTATGTGGACTGGCGCAAGTGCCTCGACCAAAAGGGCTTAGACGCCGTGATCTGCTGCACGACGGACCACACGCACGCCTTCGTCGCCGTGTGGGCGATGAACCGGGGCCTGCATGTCTATTGCGAGAAGCCCCTGGCCAACAGCGTGGAAGAGGCCCGCATGGTCCGCGCAACCTATCTCAAGAACAAGGACAAGCTGGCCACGCAGGTCGGCACGCAGCGGCACGCCGACACGAACTTCAACCGCGTCCGCGAGCTGATCCGCGACGGAGCGATCGGCGAGCTGAAGAGCGCCTATGCCTGGGGCAATCGCCAGATCCGCAGGTCGGGCTACCCTCCTGCCGAAGGCGCTCCGCCGAGCACGCTCCACTACGACCTGTGGATCGGGCCGTCGCCCTATCACCCTTACAGTCCCAAATACTTCGGGGCCAAGCCCGGGGCCAATTGCCTGAACTGGAACATGTACTGGGACTTCGGGAGCGGTCAGGTGGGCGACATGGGCAGTCATACCATGGATCTTGCCTGGAATGCCCTCGACGCCGATCTGCCTACCTCCGCCGAGGCCGAGGGCGAGGCGTTCAACGCCGAGGTTACGCCGGTTGAACTGACGACCAAGTTCGATATCCCCGCCAACGACTGGCGGCCCGCCATCCGCCTGAGCTGGTATCAAGGCGGCGCCATGCCGGGAACGCCGAAGGAGCACATTGACTTGAAAAAGATCGGGCACGGCGCGATGTTCAAGGGATCGCAGGGCTTCCTCATCGCCGATTTCAACTCCCGCGTGATCCTTCCCTACGGCAAGGAAGCCGACATGACCTACTACAAGCCGCGGCCCAAAGACCAACTTATCCCGCCCATGGACCACTTTCAGAAGGAATGGGTCAATGCCTGCAAGGGCGACCGGAAGACCTCCTGCAACTTCGACTACGCCGGCGCGATGATCGAGATGATGCTGCTCGGCCTTGTGGCCTACCGCGCGGGCAAGAAGATAGACTACGACGGCGCGGCCGGTCGCGTCGCCAACAGCCCCGATGCCAACGACCTGCTCCGCCGCACGTATCGCGACGGCTGGACGCTCAATGGATAGGGACAACCTGGCGGGTTCCGCTCCGGATTATTGGTCGGTGTGCGCATCGTAGGATAGTGCAACATATCGTAATTTCCCCACCTTGACGAGACGGGCCCATGTGGGACAATGATAGGTGTAGGGGCGGCCACATAGGCCGTCCCTACGAGACCCCATTGGGACGACACGCTCTGTAGGTTTGACACATAGGAGGAGATTGCGATGCCGGACAAGGCAGAACTCGCCGTTTTCGGCGGGCCGAAGGCGCTCAGCTACAAACACCCCCATTGGCCCTATTTCACGGACGACGAGATCGAGGCCGTACGGCAGTGCCTCATCCGCAGCCGCGAGGATTCCGGCGAGGCATGCACCGCCGCAGGCGGGCCGACGGCCACGAAACTCGAGGTGCGCTTCGCCGAATCGCTCGGCCGGCGCTACGCCGTCGCCACGGCCGGGGGCGGGCCGGCCCTGCACATCGCCTGCATGGCGGCGGGCGTCGAGCTGGGCGACGAAGTGATCACGACTCCCTATAGCTGGGGCCAGACCGTCTCGTGCATCCTCCAGGCAGGCGGCGTCCCGATCTTCGCAGACATCCACCCCGAGACGCTTACCCTTGATCCGACCAAGATCGAGCCGCTCATCAACGAACATACGAAGGCCATCGTGCTGGTGAACATCTTCGGCATCCCCGCCGACATGGACGCAATCATGGAGATCGCCAACCGCCGCGGCCTGATGGTCGTCGAGGACTGCGCCCAGGCGCAAGGCTCTCGATACAAGGGGACGTACGTCGGCACGCGTGGGCACTTCGGCTGCTTCTCCATCGGGTCGGGCAAGAACCTCGCCGCCGGCGACGGGGGCCTGCTCGTGACCGACGATCAGGAACTGTTCGAAAAGGCCCTCCTGGTCGGCATGCACCCCGGGCGCATGAACAAGCAGGTGACCATCGAAAAACTCAAAGAGCGAATTGACAGCCTGATCTACACCTACCGCATCAACGGCTTCACTGCCGCGCTGGCGCTCAAGCAGATGGACCGGATCGAAGAACTGAACACCTGGCGACGGAGGAACTACGAAATGCTCCGCGACCTCCTGGCCGACGTCCCCGGCATCCGGGGGCAGGACCTGCCGAAGCATCTCGACCCGGCATGGCACATGATGCCGTGGACGTTCGTCGCCGACGACTTGCCGGGCGTCACGCGGGGGCAGTACGTCAAGGCCATGCAGGCAGAGGGCGTCCCGATCAGCATGGGCTATGTCGGCAGGCCCATCCACCTGCGGCGCACCTTTCAGAAGAAGGAGTGGTGGCTGGGCAAGGGCTACCCGTGGGCGGCCAACCCGCGCGGCAGTGAGATCGTCTATCGCCAGGGCGACTGCCCCGTGGCGGAAAGGCGCTGCGCCGAGCTGGACATGATCATGGGCGGCGGGGCGTGGTGGCAGGACCTCTCGAACATCATGGACCAGATCGCCGCCGCCTTCCGCAAGGTCTGCGCGCAGGCGGAACGGCTGAAAAATATAAAGACGTGACAGATTATATGGCCAGCCCTGTAGCGTCTATGGTATGATTGGGCCGTCCGTTCGGACTGCGGAGACTCCAACTGCCAAAGGAGAGGAGGTCGGCCATATGATCCACAAGCGTGTCTTGGGATTGCTGGGCATTGCACTCGGCGTCAGTCTGCTCACCCTCAGCGCGGACGAACCGCGATCCCCGATCCGCGCGCTGGACAAGAAACTGATCGAATACGGATGGGACGTGCCGTTTCCCGACTTTCTGCGCGACCACATCCGAGAGATGGAACGCCTGCCGTTCGACGGGATCATCTTCAAGCTTCGCAGCGGCTGCAATGTGCTCACGCCCAAGAAGTTCGACCCGGCCAAGTTCGCCGAAGAGGAAGCGGTGCTCGGACAGATCGCGTGGGGGACGTTCACGGACAACTTCGTGATTCTGTGGGCCGCGTCGGACCAGGACTGGTTCTCCGACGAACACTGGGAGGCGATCGCGCACAACGCGCGCCTCCTCGCCCACGCGGCGCGCGCCGCCCGATGCGTCGGCGTCTGTTTCGACCAGGAGCCCTACGGCACGAACCCGTGGTCGTATGCAAAGGCCAAGCACAAGGACACAAAGAGCTTCGCCGAGTACGAGGCCATCGTGCGGCGGCGCGGCGCGCAGTTCATGCGCGCCATCGAGAGCGAGTTCCCCGGCCTCACCGTGCTGACCTTCTTCCAACTGAGCTACTTCTCCGATCTGCTGCGTCCCATGGACCCCGCGCGGCGCGCCGCCGATCTGGCGACAAAGGAATATGCGCTGATGCCCGCCTTTCTGAACGGCATGCTCGACGCCGCCGGCCCCGGCGTCGCCATCATTGACGGCAACGAGGGCGCATACTACTATAGCGACAGCCGCGCGCACTTCGAGGTGTACCACCGGATCGCGCAGCGCGGGCGGCTGCTGGTTGACCCGGCGTTGTGGCCGAAGTACCACAATCAGGTTCAGGTGGGCCAGGCGCTCTACATTGACCAATACTTTGGCCTGCGCACCCGAAAAGTCCTGGGCCACTACATGACGCCGGAGGAGAGGCCCAAGTGGTTCGAGCACAACGTCTATTGGGCGATGTACACCGCCGACAAGTACGTCTGGTGCTACAGCGAGAGGATGAACTGGTGGACGAACAAGGACGTGCCGCCCGGCTGTGAGGACGCGATCCGCGCCGCCCGCGCCAAGCTGGCGGAGGGGAAGCCGCTCGGCTTCGACCTCAAACCCATCGTGGAAAAGGCGCAGGAGCGCCAGCGGGCCGAGACCGCCAGCCGTATGAAGACGCGCTCCGCGGAGATCGCACGGCTGCCTGCCGACGCCAAGCCCGCGATAGACGGTCGGCTCGACGACGCGGCTTGGCAGGGCGTGAAGCCGCTGGAGTCCTTCGTCGCCCTGGCCTCTCATCCGCCCGACCTGAAGGCCCAGACGCAGGCATGGGTTGCTTACGACAACGCGGCGCTCTACGTGGCGGTGCGATGCCAGGAACCGAAGCCCGCCAACATGCGCCCGGGCGGCGCTAACCACGACGACTCCGGGATATGGGAAGGCGACGACGTCGAACTGATGATCGCCGCGCCGGGCAAGACGCTGCCCTTTTACCACTTCATGGTCAACCCGAAGGGCCTGGCGTGGGACGCCGTGCATACGCCCGAGGCCGACCTGGGATACAGCCCGACCTGGGAACGAGCCGCAGCGGTGGGCGCCGATGCGTGGACGGCCGAGATCGCCATCCCGTGGACGGCGCTGAACATGCCGCCGCCTCAGCCCGGCGCAGCGTTGCGCGCCAACCTCTGCCGCCAGCGCACCCAGGACGGCGAACTCAGCGCGTGGTCACCCATGGCCGACGGCTTCCTCGAACATGAGGCGTTCGGGACGTGGACATTCCGGTAAGCGCTGCGCTGGCCGACATCCCGGGCGCCCGCGGGTAGATTTTCCGGCTGCTTATACGCCCCCGACCCTACTACTGAGGATTATGGCTGAGGCTGTAAACGAGGTCAAATGGGAAATGTCGAGTTGGTTTGGAGTAGCAACGTGAAACAAATATTTGCGGCAGTGATGACGATCGGCTTGACGGCGGCATCGGCGTTGGGCCAGGACGCGCCCGCATCCCGCGGGCCCTTTCGCGTGCGAGGGTTTCATTTCACCCTCGCGCCGGGCCAGGAGGCGTTCTACCGCGAGCAGTTCGAGAAGGTCGGCAAGATGGGATACGACACGCTCGTCCTTATGCTGTCGAGCGGGCGAGGGCTGTGCTATCGCAGCGCCGTTGCGCCCCCGCCCTACGACGACGCCTACACGCGCGAGCAGCTCGCCGGCCTCATTGCCCACGCGCGCTCTCTGGGCCTGACGGTTGTCCCCGAGATCAAGCTGTGGGGGAAGCAGGAGAAGACGCTCGGCTCAACGTTCATCCAGGCCCATCCCGACATGTTCGCATGCCCGAAGTCCGGCAATGGGGCGTTGTACGATCCCAACTATCGCTTCCCGGACGGACGAAGCATCCACGAGGCCGCGATCTTTCCACTGATGGACGAAGTGATCGCGCTGTTCGGCCAAACGCCTCCGCCGTACTTCCACATCGGCTTTGACGAGTATCGCACCGACTGCATGGCTCAGCTCGCCGAGCGCCACGGTGCCACCGCTCCTGAGCTGTTCGCGCAGGAACTTAATCGTCTGACCGACTACCTCCTCTCGCGGGGGATTACGCCCATGATCTACCAGGACATGCTCATCGGCCCTGCGCTGGCCGAGGAGGGGCATGGCGTGGAGGGGTTCAAACCGGACCCGCGCTTCGGCAAGTACAACACCATGCACGCTCAATTCCCGCCCAATAGCAAGACATCCGTCCTCACCGCGATGAACCACATCCGCAACAGGGACAAGACCATCGTGGTGGATTGGCACTACGGCGGTGGGACGCCTGAGGGGGAGTTTCCGTCGGTTGACTACTTCCGTAAGATGGGGTTCAAAGACGTGTGGGGGCAAACGTGGTTCAACGAGGACGGCATCCGCACGTTCGCCAAGTACATGGCGGACCACAATGGGACCGGCATGATCGCCTCGACTTACCACACCCCAAGACAACCAGACGTCCTGCACCTTTACCCCCGAATCCTGCACAACAGCATCATCTACTTCCGCGATCCGAATTTTATGCCTCCATCGCCGCCGTCGCTGTGCGTGACGTCGGGGGCTTCGGCCGCGCCGACCGTCTTTGTCGGGCCGGAAGGGCGTCTGACGGTCGAGGTGCGCCTGCCCGAGTCGGTCACGCAGATCGCCGAGCCTGCCCTATTCCTGCGCCGGTGCCTGGCGCAGGGCGCAACCGTATGGGAACGCGTCGGCGGCGAGGGGACGTACGACCCGGGCCGCCGCACGCTGTCCTTCGCACTCGATGCTGCAGCGGCCACCGCCGCCATCGGCGCATCGGCCAACGACAACGACGGCATCCACATCTTCGATGGTCGGGCCGACGTTGTGGATCGAAAGACTGGGTATCTGCTGCAAGCAATCGAGGAGTGCCTGTTTGCCGTGACGGGCAAGACTCCGGATGTCTCTTGGCCCGCGGCGGCCGATCCCGCTGTGCTCTGCGATCTCACGTTTGAGCCGCCCAGATTTCTGGACGAGAAGGAGACGATGATCGCCATCCCCGGGGCACGGCCGATGATCGGGTTCCTCCACAAGGCGAGGCTTGTGGAGCACGAAGGCGCGCACGTCCTCCGATGCGGCGGCGGGGGCGGACTGATCCTGCTTCCCTCGAAGACCGTCCTCCGCCGTTTCGCCGAGGCGGGGGTCGGATTCGAGATGGAATTCATGCTCACGCAGCCGCCGCCGAACGACGTGCACTATCTGTTTTCGTGCGGGAGCTACCACAGCGGCATGCGGTTGTATGTCTCGAAGGGCCAGGCGATACAGGGGCAGGTTGCGCAGCGCGGCGTCGGGCCTGTGCGCCTCACCGCGTCGGAGAAGGCCCAGGTCGGCGTGTGGCACAAGCTGCAATTCACACTCTCGCCCGAGCGCGACCATGCCGTCATCACGCTCGACGGCAAGCGCGTGGCCGAGGCCCCGGTCCAGTGCCCGGCACCGACCCCGGAGAACGTCCCGTTCGGCGTGGGGGCGGAGGTGAGGTCCTCCGGCGCCCAAGGCGTCAAAACGTGGTGTGGCTTCCTCGGCCTCATCCGCTCGTTCCGGATGCGCGTCGTTCCGCGCCCCGCCGCCCCATGACCGGCAGTGCGCACACCGGCGCCGGAGACGCCCCGGTTTAACCTAACCGCGCTCAGCGTTTCGATACGGAACCTGGACTCTACACCTGCCACGGGGCGCTGCTGGTGCCCTCCTTCCCCGTCGCGTAGAACCGCGTCCACGTCCCCGCCCGGCTCAGCGTCAGACTCAGCGTGTCCGCAAATCCCGACTCCGTCCGCGAAAACTCAAACCGCCCCGCACCCTCGCTGCTCAACTCAATCGCCCGATCCGTCGGCCACCACGGAAATATCCGCGCCCGCACCGGAACCCTGTCCCCCACCATGATTATATCATCATCCTCGGTCTCCGTGTTGTTAATTTCAATCTGCACCTCGCTCACGTTGATCTTGATGATGTCGCTTGTGCGGTTCCCCTCCTCCGTCGAGACCGGTCGCTCGCCGGGCATATACGCCAACGTGACCGTCCGACCCATGCACATCGCCCCATCCGCCGCGATCCCCTTCACCCACACCGTCGTATCGCTGTTCGCGTCGAACTCCGTCACCCCCGACTCGACCGCCGGCGGCTCCTCCCCCTCCGGCAGGCCCCGCGGGTCCTCCGTAAACACCCGGAACGTATCCCCCGCGAAATTCAGCACATAATGCCCCGTCAAGCCGTCCCCCGCGGTAATCTTTATGGTGTGATGAAAAGGCGGTGCAGCGACGGGTTATTCTTTGGGGTTCCCGGGCTTGAGCTCCTGGGTTTCTTCTGTTTTTCCTTCGATGTGGTTCTGCCACGCGCGACGAAGCCACTCCCAGTCCCAATCGTCCCGAGGCTTATTTAGTTGCGACCACTTATCTTTATTCTGTTCCCATATCTCGTATCTCGCCCTTCGGATCACTAACTCCCAAACTTGTTCTTTATTTTCCACATCAACCGGCCCGAATTCGGTTTCGGCAAGTTTTTCAAGGGCTTTGATGATTTTAATCATCCATCTCTTAGAAAGCGCCTTATCATATTCGCGGTAAATCCGATATCCCTTGCTCAATGTTTCCGGGTGCTCCTCTTGCCTCTCCGAAGGCCACGTGAGCGTCACCTTGCCATCCTTCGTGGAAGCATATGGGTGTCCGATCTTTTCTTCAAGCGCCGAAATGAGGAACGGAATAGCCTTCTTGCAGTTCAGATCGGCCAGTTGCTTCACAGCTTCTATGGCGGCCTCCCTTGAAGGAGGGTGGTCCACAACACAAACCAAGATGATCGTTAACCCCTTCTCCGCAAAATACCGGACCGCCTTTTCTTCCTCCCTGGAATATCCACAGAACAACCAGCGATACATCTTGTCAGATTCATCGGTCTCGTCGGGGTGTTTTCTTTCATATTCCTGAAGCAGAACATGCACATACCCTCCTGGTGTTTCTGGCACGTTCACATACCAGCCAAAAGGTATGGGTTCCGGTGGTCGCGGGACAGGAGCCGTTATAGGTATTTCAGAAAAAGGTCCCCAATGGTCCTTCATCCTCTCGTTCTTGAGCCACTGCGTTTTGTTTTTTCCCAGGATACCGTTGCCGGAGCAATCACAAGTGAAGCAATTCTCGATTCCTCGGTTTCTTGATCTTCAATGACCTGTATTCGTGTATTTCCATTTCCTTTTAAGATAATTCTTCCCCTAACTGGGGGGATACCAACCGGCTTGAGCGTTTCAATGGGTGGCAACTCGATCTCTGCAAGTTCCCCCAAAGCCAAGATCAACTCGCGCATAAGACATCTCCTGCTCGCAATGCCCTCTCCTGTATCCATAAAAATGGGAGTATTCAGCGACTCCAATGTTTGGATGAGATGCGGGATCGACGGTTTATAGTCCACATCTCTTAGGTGTCGCGTGGAAGTTCTACCGAGGCCATGCCAATCATCGAGGCAGAGGATCAATACTTCCCTGTTACCGTGTTCGGCAAAGTATCTCAATCCTTCATTGTTAAGTCTACTGTCACTGCAGAACAGCCATTTGTACATGTGCTGGATTTCCGCGGCATCGGTTGGGTGCTTGTTCTTAAGCTGCTCTACGATGCGGCCCACCCGATCGGCCAGCTCCGGGGATACTGCCCACAGTGTGGATTGAGCGAATAAGTAAACTATCAGGAAAGAAAATAGCCGCAACCTTCTCATAGTTCTTCCTGTCTTATGTTATCAGTAGGGAGTATTGCGTATTGTCTAAGGCAAATTATATTGGCCATCGCTATGACTGCTTGGGCGGCCCTCGTTATCCCTCCACTCTCCCCATCCTAATATCCCGCCAGGATATTTTCTCGCACTATAGAAGAAGTACCACTGATTCTCATAATCCGAAGAAATCCTGTACCAGGTTCCGCCCAATTCGATCCTCACGAACTCCTTGAAGTTCCACGCTTGCACAAACGTGTCATTGGGATCCCCAACGTCGTGGACAATGCCTGTCTGAGGCGCGTCGAGTGAAGCGAGGGTCCCCCAGAACTTATTGTCCCGCTTCTGCACAGTCATAACATTTAGAACCTCGCCCTGCGGAGTCACCGACAGAGTCACCGACAAGTCTTTAGAGTAGTCGTCATAGGGATTATTGTCCTCATACAGAGTGCTGGCATCATCATTTCCTATAACCGGATCGCTAGGATAACGAACCGGAATGGTCCGAAGTGCGGGTTGGCCCGTGAAGTACGCCGCGGTCAGGGAAGTCTTGCTGAAAGCGGCCATCTCCTGCCGGGTGAGCCCATCCGGATTCTCTATCACTGCCGTCCATTGTCTTGATACATCCCACTTACTGTCCGCACCTTTTCTTAGATCAGTGCCCGATACGGCATGGACCTGCCCAGAACCCGGGACCGGGGTAGTGTTCGGGCCTCTTAGATCGGGGATGTCGTGCCGGTCATCCCAGATTGAGTAAACCGTCGCATCCGCTTTATACGGGTCCCGTGGGTAATAAGGCGCAATTATCCATCTCATAGCAACACGACCATGTATTCCATACCCCACACTTTTGTTGAAGTTTACGAAGTCATATACCCTGACTTTTCCTTCCGGTTCCGCCCACACCACCCACCCCACGATCTCCCTGGCCACCTCGTTGCCGATCTTGATCTGAATCGGCACCATCCGCGCCTGGTCAGCCGAAAAACTCACCTGCAATCGGTCCTTCACAATCAGCGGAACATTTGCCGTCGTCGTCCACGTCAGGTTATCCCGAATCTTGTTCCGCATATCCTCTGTGCTCGCCTGAATCTTAGCCTCCAGCACCACATCCCCCATCCCCTTCACCGTCACAAAATGCAACTTCGCGTTCGGATCGTCTGCCAGAATGCTCGGTATCTTATATGTGTCCGGAGACGACTTGTGAACCACCACATCCACATTCGGGACCGTGACCTTCTGCCCATTTCCCCCCGGACTCGCATACGCCACGATCTCCGTGTCGTCCCACTCATCGCTCGCATATGCCCCGCGATCATCCGCCGGGCCCATCTTCCCCATCACATAGATATACGTCCACAGCCCAGCGCGGTTCAAGGTCAAATCCAACGTGTCGGCGAAACTCTCCGGCGCACCGGTCTTTGAGAATTGAACCTTCCCACCCCCTATGCTGTCAAGCGTCACGCTCAAATCCTCCGGCCACCATGGGAAGATCCTCAACCGCGTCGGCACTGCGGCGCCGACGCCCACAAAATCGTCATCGCTCTCCGGGTTGTTATCGTCATCCGGTGTGTTATTCACCTCTATCTGTATCTCCGAGACATTGATCTTGACGATGTCGCCCGTCCGATTCCCCTCCGCCGTCGAGACCGGCCGCTCACCCGGCTCGTACGCCCCATCACTTCTTCTCGCTCTGCACCTTTTGCTCTGGTACTATAAAGAATTTCCTCCACTCAACATGCCCATCGAGAAAAAGAACGTTTGATCCGTCTCCGTGATTTCCCGGTGCATCACAGGCTAGTATTTGTTCACTCCGAGAGGCCACTCCGTTGCGGATCGGCTCCTCGGCACGCAGGTAAATGTATTCATTATGGGTGCATGGACACAACAAGGTGACGCTCTCGGATACGTACTTTGGGTGTAGCGCAGATAGACTAGTGGGGAGATAGCCGTTGTGTTCGCTACAATAGGCTTGAATGGCAAGGCCGATCAAGCGCAGATTGGTCTTGCACAACGAACGGTAGGGACGTATACTGTGAGGATGGAAGATCCATAGAATACACAAAGCACATACGGTAGCGATGCAAGATACCCAAACGAACTTTCGTATTGATAATTCTGCATTTTCCCATGTCAAGGACTTCACCGCCCTGCTCCCCAGCTATTCCCCATAGAACCAATTACGGATCTGCCACCTGCTCCAGTGACACCACTGCTGCTTAACGCTCGGGAACTCGTGACAATTCATCCAGCAGTTCAAGAGTGCCCTCATAGTATCCTTCGTTGAGTATCTTTGTCAGTGGTGCTCGGCCGCCTCTTATACCAGTTTGAACTGAATGCTTTAATTCCCACAGTAAAGCATCGATTTCAAAGCTGACTTTACCGCTCCAGAACGCGCTGGACCCCTGGTAAGCATGGTAGTTCTCGTGGAGCATTAAACTTGCACAGATGTTCTCGGTCTGGAACGCCTTGGGGCTAACTAGCGTGAAAGCTATGCCCGTCGAATAACCATAAGTCCTCGCAATATCATCATAGCCCAAGAGGGGCGAGATTCTGTTCGTATACTGGTAGGTGGTATAGCGGGGCAGAATACGGTCGAGTTCATACTTCCAGCCAACATAGTCCATGGCCAGCTTAAAGTCGGCTGCTGTCGGTTCAATCTCTGCCGATCCAGGCTTAGATTGATGTGGAGTCGTGAGAAACTTCAACACTGGATAAACATGAATAGGGACAAGGGCGTGGATTGTCCTATCATTGATCGTTGCCTTTATCCACACTGTCTTCGGCTCAGGCCATTTATCGAAAGTTGGCTCAACAAAGGAGGTATAGACCCAGAACTCCTTGCCTGCTTCTGGTTCTTTTAGCTCTCCCTGCCCAATTGGGATGTATCCGTCATTGGGTGTGATCTTGTCTATTTCAAGTTTGACATTCTGCAAATATTGCGTTGCTTGCTCCCCTTTCGCCCTCACATAAATATGTGCTTTCTGCATCAGGTCAAGAGACGCGGAATTCATCTGGAATCCTGTTTCAGCACATATTTTTGACTCCCCATCGTCGTTTTTCTTTGGGTCAACAATGATGATAAATCCCGTAACATCCTCTTTCCCCGCCTTCTCATCGCCCCCATATGCCACGATGTAGGTATCGTCGGGGTTCACGCTCGTGTAAAGCGTGGGATCGTCCTCCGGACCCTCCTTTCCGGTCGCATAAATCTGCGTCCACAGCCCCGCCCGATCCAGCGTCAAATCCAGCGTGTCCGTGAAATTCTCCTGCGTCCTCGAATACTGCAAATCGCCTTCCCCCTCCGTGTCTATTCTAACCGCCTTGTCGCTCGGCCACCACGGGAAAACTCGGACACGAACCGGAATCGCGCCACCCACCGCGATTATATCATCCCCCTCGTCCGAAGTATTCCCCACATCGAATTGCACCTCGCTCACATTGATCTTGACGATGTCCCCCGTCCGACTCCCCTCCGCCGTCGAGAGCGGCGCCTCGCCCGGCACATACGCCAACGCAACCGTCCGACCCGTGCACATCGCCCGATCCGCCGCAATCCCAGGGACAGGTAACGGGCATCATCGACGTAAAAGATGGAATCAAGTGTCGCAGTTCACACTTGGTCTCTCGGGTTGCGCGGCTTCCTCAGCATCGGCCACTGACTTGGTTCTCCAAGTTAGTGCGGTGCCAATACAGAAACCGCAAACCGGCCCGTATAGAATGGCGAACACGAGGTATTCCAACTCAAACGTGAAGCGGTATGCAATGTCCTCAATGGAATCCGTGATGTGAGCCGTTAATCTGTAGGAGATGAGAAGTAGGGCGAGAGCAACCATGCCGCCAAGTATTCCACGGATAGGTGCGAGATAGGGATGCCTATACCTGTCTTTTTCAAAGAACGCGCACAAAACACCCATAATGACAGGAGGAACAGGTAAGTAACGAAGACTATAGCCGCAAGAAAGAAAGCGGAACACAAGCTCAGCGACCAAGGCCGTCGTGTATTGCTCATAGTTTCTGGGAATGGGTTTGAGGGAGACTTCCTGTCGGGTTAGGATGTGGAGAGGTTTTGAAGACAGGAGGTTGTTTATGGGTCGGAAGTTGGAGTTGGATATGTCTGGGCGTTT
>JBFMAD010000036.1:0-71258 GCA_040755855.1 Planctomycetota bacterium
GACGGGGCCTATGATCTCGTCTTCACCACCACCGTCAACAACCGCGTGACGATCTTGATTGACGACGTGCGGATCATGGAGGCCAGGTAGCTGGATAATGGGGTCAGGTCTTCATTCTACATTTTAATATGTAATCTCGGATTGTGATAGGATAGAATAGACATCTTATAAGTCGCGCGCGCCAATAGGGTTTGGCGGTTTTCCGTAAAATGTAGAATGAAGACCTGACCCCAATTATATGAGAAGGGAGTCCCCATGTCGTCCGATCCGGCCATTGATCCGAGAAACATCGTCCACGGCCGCGAGATACCCTCCGAGGGCTACGCCGACCAGCCGTACGTCGTCATCAACGACGACGGCAGTTGGCTCTGCGTGATGACCACCGGCGAGGGCCGCGAGGGCGCATCGGGCCAGCATGTCGTCGCTATGCGGAGCGCCGACCAGGGCAAGACATGGTCGGCGCCGGCGGCCGTCGAGCCGGCCGATGGCCCGGAGGCGTCCTACGCCGTGCTGCTCAAGGTCCCCGGCGGACGGGTCTATTGCTTCTACAACCACAACAGCGATAACCTGCGCGAGGTGATCGCCGACGATCCGCCCTTCAAGGGCGGCAAGTGCCGTCGCGTGGACTCGCTCGGATACTTCGTCTTCAAGTATTCCGACGACGGCGGCGCGTCGTGGTCGGACAAGCGTTACGCGATCCCGATCCGCGAGACGGCCATTGACCGGGAGAACGTCTATGGCGGCAAGGTGCGTTTCTTCTGGAACGTGGGGCGGCCGTTCATTCACGGCGGGGCGGCGTTTGTCTCGGTCCACAAGGTCGGCGGGTTCGGCGAGGGGTTCTTCACCCGCTCGGAGGGAGCGTTACTCAAAAGCGAAAATATCCTGACGGAGCGCAATCCCGACAAGATCGCATGGCAGACGTTGCCCGACGGCGACGCGGGCCTGCGCACGCCGCCCGGCGGCGGCCCCATCGCCGAGGAGCAGAGCTACTCCGTCCTGAGCGACGGGTCCTTCTACTGCGTGTATCGCACCATTGACGGCCATCCCGCCTGCGCCTACAGCCGCGACGGGGGGCGCACCTGGTCTGAGCCGCATTACAAGCGCTACGCCGACGGCCGGATGATGAGGCATCCCCGCGCGGCGAACTTCGCATGGAAGTGCCGCAACGGGAGGTTCCTCTACTGGTTCCACAACCACGGCGGCAACTGGTACGACGACCGCAACCCCGTCTGGCTGTGCGGCGGCGTCGAGGCGGACGACCCGGAGGGCAGGGTAATCCGGTGGTCGCAGCCGGAGATCGTCCTCTATGACGACGACCCGTTCGTCCGCATGAGTTACCCGGACCTGATCGAGGACGGCGGCCGATACTTCCTGACGGAGACCCAGAAGAACATCGCCCGCGTCCATGAGATCGCCCCCGCGTTGCTCGATGGACTGTGGAATCAGTTCGACAACAAGTCCGTCGCGACACAGGGGATCGTCCTCGACTTGGCGCCTGTTCCCGAAGAAACCCCGATGCCGAAGCTGCCCGACTTCGTCGCCCGCGACGCCAAGCGAATGGACTACGGCACGAAGGACCTGCGGGCGGGGTTTTCGCTCGACCTGTGGATTTGCCTCGACTCTCTCGATCCGAATCAGATCATCCTCGACAGCCGCACCGAAAACGGCCAGGGGCTTTGCCTCCAGACCACATCCCGTGGCGCGGTCGAGATCGTCCTGAACGACGGGCGAACCGAGAACCGATGGGACTGTGACCCCGGGATGATCGAGTCGGGCAGGCTCCATCACATCGCCGTCATCGTGGACGGCGGGCCGAAGATCATTACGTTCGTCATTGACGGCAAGCTCTGCGACGGCGGCGAGCGCCGGCAGTTCGGCTGGGGGCGGTACAGCCCGAACCTCCGCGGCGTCAAAGGCGGAGAGACGCTTTGCATCGGCCCAAGCCTGAGCGGGGAGATCAAACGCCTGCGCATCTACAACCGCGCCCTGCGCGTGTCAGAGGCCATCGGCAACTTCCAGGCAGGAATCAGATAGGATCAACAAAACATGACAAAAAGGAAAAACGACAGACGGAGCGTACAACGCCTCTTGTGGGACCCAAAGCGGGTCTCTCAAGAAATCTCCGCCGGCCCGATTTTTCAGCATCTTGACGAACCTACTCGAAAGGAACTTGAATCCATCCCGGTAACGGAGCTGCTGGGAAAGGTGAAGGGCGCGCTCCAGAACCCGAAGCCGCTCGACATCTGCCGACCGGTCCTGGGCGCGGTGCTGGCGGCGCAGTACTACGAGGTGTTCCAGGCCCTCGGTCTGCCGCGCAACCTGGCCGTCTACGAGCCCTGCGTGGGCGGATCGGTCCCCGTCATCCTCGCCGCCGAGGCCCACAGCTATGGGAAGGCCGATTACCTGACCATCAACCTCAACCAGAAGCTATGCGCGGAATTGAAGGCCAAGATCGGCCGCCTCCGCATGGCCATCCGCATCATCGAGGACAACGCGCAACATGCCCTGGCGCATCTGGAGCCGAACCGCTTCGACGTCGCCTGCTTCCATCACGCCGTCAACGACATCCTCGAGACGGCGGTCTCCGAGCCGCGGGGGATGAATACGATCACCATTGATTGGTTCCCCAACGAGCGGCAGATGATCGAGTGGCTCGCCGAAGACGTCGCCTCCGGGCGAATCAAAGAACGCGGCAAGCCCGAGCTGCTCCAAATCATCGGCGACGCCGTCAACTTGGTGCGGCCGGGCGGCTATCTTCTGTTCGATCATTACAACTGGTGCAAGTATATGAACGTAGACTGGTTCCCGTGGCAGTTGTTTTACGACCTCATCCCCATGACGCGGGAATGGATTGCCGAGAGCGGCCTTCCGCTTGTCGAGGAAAAACTTCCGAACGTGGACCCGCAGTGGTGGATGATCATGAAGGTGAAGAAATAGATGCCGGCAGGAAGGCATGGGCTTGGCGTCTTGGCAATGGCTGTTCTATCCGAATTCGCGGGCTGCGAGTCTCCGAGGCCATCGGCAACTGTCGCGCGGGTGCCTGAATGAAGTCCCGACCGAACATCGTTGTCATCCTCGCCGATGACCTGGGCTACGGCGACATCGGGTGCTTCGGCAACGCCGACGTCCGGACGCCGCACATTGACCGCCTTGCGAGCGAGGGGATCTCGCTGACGCAGCACTACTCCGCCTCGCCCATGTGCGCCCCGGCGCGGGCGGGACTGCTCACCGGCAGGTATCCGCATCGCGTCGGCGCGATTGATGTGGTTGAAACGCGCGGGCTGGATCGGATCGCACTCGGCGCGCCGACCGCGGCCGACCTGCTCAAGGCGCAGGGCTACGCCGCCGGCATGGTCGGCAAGTGGCACAACGGCGCGATTGATCCCCGGTTCCATCCAGCCGCGCGCGGGTTCGAGGAGTTCGTCGGGTTCCAGGGCGGCGCCATGGACTACTGGAAGTGGATCATCGAGCGGAACGGTTCGTTCGAGCGGGCCGACGGACGATACCTCACCGATGTCTTCAGCGACGAGGCCATCGGGTTTATCGAACGGCATAGACGAAAGCCCTTCTTCCTATACGTCGCCTACAATGCGCCCCACACTCCGCTCCAGGCCCCGGAGGGGGATGTCGCGCCGTTCAGGGAGATGGGCAGGTTCACAAGCGCGGTATCCATACTCTACGGCATGGTGCGGCGCATGGATGCGGGGATCGGTCGGATTCTTGAGGCGCTGGATCGTCTTGAACTGAGCAGGAACACACTCGTCCTTTTCGCGAGCGACAACGGCCCGATGTTCATGGGAAAAGGCGACCAGGACACCCGCCGATACAACAGACGCTTCAACGGCAGCAAGGGGGACGTGCTGGAGGGAGGCATCCGCGTGCCCGCGATTGTACGCTGGCCGGACGGGCTCCCGGCAGGAGTATCGTGCCACGGGCTGATTCACTTCTGCGACTGGCTGCCCGGCCTCCTATCGGCCGCGGGTGCGGAGACGCCGGATGCTCTCGATTTGGACGGAGGCGACGCGCTCCCTGCTCTGCGCGGCAAACGTGGGACGGCGGACCCCGTCCGCTTCTGGCAGTGGAATCGCTACACGCCCGTGCGCGAGTGCAACGCGGCCATGCGCGATGGGCCGTGGAAGCTCTACCGCCCCTCGATCCCCGAGGCGCGTACAAAACCCCAGTCGGATAACCGGGATCACGTCCGTCTCCGCGAGAATCCGACGGCGTTTGGCGACATCGTTCAAGCGCCCTTCGACCGGTTGCTATCGCCTCCGCGCGATCCGATGCTCTTCAACTTGGACGACGACCCATACGAGCAGAAGGACCTGGCGGCGGAACATCCCGATCGGGTCAGCTCCATGCAGAAATCGCTTGCCGCATGGTTCGAGAAGGTGGAGGCCGAGCGAGCCGGCCTCGATGATGAGACGAGAGGATACCCCGAATGCCTGACCAACGACCGATTTCGCGAGGAGTGAGCCGATGAACAGCGTCGAACGCATCCATGCCGCCTTGCGGCTCCAGCAGCCCGACCGCGTGCCGATCATGGAGTTTGTCATTGACCCGAAGGTGGCCAGGGCGGCCATGCCCGACTGCCGCGACGTGCCGGACTTCATGGATCGCATTGACATGGACACCGTCGGCTGCGGCGCGACGTTCCGCCGGATCCGGGAAAACCCGGACGGGACTTACGTGGATGAATGGGGCGTCACCTACAAGCCAAGCCCCGAGGCCGTGGACCATCCGATGCGCGGGCCGGTCCGGACGATGGAGGACGCGCGCCGCTACGCCCCGCCCAACCCCGACGCGCCCCATCGAATCGAGAAGCTTCCCCCGATTGTGAAACGCTACAAGGGCAAGCGCGCCATCACGTTCCACCACCGGGCCGCGTTCATGTGGTCGGCGTTCCTCATGGGCATTGATAACCTTCTCCTCAGCTTCCTCACCGAGCCGGAGCTGGCCGAGGCGGTGATGGACAAGGTCCTCGAGTGCAACATGCGGATCGTCCGCCGCGCCATCCGCGCCGGGGCGGAGATTATCGTCCTCGGCGACGACTACGCGCACAACCGAGGCCCGCTCATGAGCCCGGTCCTGTTCGAGCGGTTCATCCTGCCGCGGCTCAAGCGGATGATTGACATGATCCACGAGGAGGGGGCCTTCTGCGTCAAACACTCCGACGGCAATATGTATTCCCTGCTCGACATGATCGTCGCCCTCCGCCCCGACGGCATCAATCCCATCGAGCCGGTGGCGGGGATGGAGCTGAGCAAGGTCAAGGCCCTCTACGGCGACCGGACGTGCATCGTCGGGAACATCGACTGCGGGCAGCTCCTGCCGCATGGCACGGAGGCCGAGGTGCGTGAGGCGGTGCGCCAGGCCATCGCCGACGCGGCGGCCGGCGGCGGGTATATCGTCTCCTCCTCCAACAGCATCCACTCATCCTGCAACCCGCGAAATGTCCTGGCGATGGTGAAGGCGTGCCACGAGTTCGGCGCGTATTCATGACGAATCCGCAGAATCTTAAATCAGGTCTTCATGATATCCGCGAACTCCTCGAAGAAGACCCGCAGGTTCGCCAGGACCTTCGGCGTGAGGACGATGTTTATGAACTGGATGATCAGACCGTGACCGGAGGCCGCCTGGGCGAGAAGGAGTCTGGTGTTTCGGCGGATGTCGTCGGGCGAGCCGTGGGCATAGAGGCTCTGCACCGGCATGCAGCCCCAGAGCGTGAGCCGGTCGCCGAAGCGCTGTTTCGTCTCCATGAGGTCCATGCACTCGGGCTGGACGGGATTGATGGCCGTGACGCCGATCTCGATCAGGTCGGGAAGCAGTTCCGTGAGCCGGCCGTCGCTGTGATAGAGGACCGGCAGTCCGGGTCGGACCTCGCGCGCGGCAGCGATGGCGGCGGCATGGTGGGGCTTGATCCGCTCGCGGTACATGGCAGGACCGACCATGAGGGCTTCCTGAGTGGCAATGTCATCGCCGATGCGCAGCACGTCCACGCCGGCGCGGGCAAACATCCGGGCCTGCGCCGCCCTCCGCTCGCTCATCCGGGCGAAGAGGAAATCCACGTAGTCGGGACGTTCGTAAAAGTCAATCATCAATTGGTCCATGCCGCGCATGAGGCAGGCCGTCTCGAAGATCGTCTGCGACATCTGGCCGATTACGGTGAAGCCGTCGCGCCGGTGGGCATCCACCTCCTTGCGCAGGTCGTCGAGCGTCCTGCCTGCGGTCAAATCGGGGAACGGATAGGATTCCAGATCCTGCACACTGTCAATGCGTCCCAGCGGGCGCCAGTACTTGTGGCCGGCGTGGTGACCCTCCACGCTGCGGAGCGCGATGCTGCCCACGCCCCAGCAGGAAAGCTTGGCCTCGGGAGGCAGGTCGGGCATGAACTCGGCAAAGACGGCGCGGTTGCCTTCCGATGGAACGGCGGAGACGTAACGGAACTCGCCCTCGCGGAAATAGGCGCGCCACTCATCGGAGAGGTCCAGCGAGTCAATCGCCTGAAAGACGTCATGGGCGCGGAGGGCGTCGTAGGCTACGCATCCGTCTCCGCGGTGCTGCAGGATTTCGGCAACTCGTTCTCGTGATCGCTCTGGCATCATGGGTCGCAAGGCTCCTCTCATAATCGGGTACGGCCTGATGCTACCGCGCGCCGTGGCGAAGGTCAATGGCATGTTGAGAATTTTAAATCAGGTCTATGTAACATCTCTATATTAAGGTAATTATACTATTGATATTGACATAATGTTAGGCGACAGAAGCGATTTCCGACGGATGTGCACATGGGCAAAATCCGGCCTGCACGGCCCGCCGATAAATCGAAATGCGCCGCACCCGTCGTAGCATAGTGCAACACATCGTAATTTCGTCACCTTGACGAACCGCCGCCATGTGCGACAATAGGGTGTGGTGTGTTTGTGGAAGGAAGTAAAGAGTATCAGCGACGTGAAAGCGCCTACACATTTCGACGCGCGCATCATGCTGGGTCCCGGCGACTGGACCGGCCCCGACCAGCCCGTCACGCCCGAGGCCGTGATCTCGGCGATGGATCACTTCGGCATCCACGAGGCCCTGGTCATCGAGGCGCGTGCCGAGGGCGGAGACATGGAGTGGAGCAATCGCGACCTGGTCGAGCGCACCAAGGAGTATCCCCGCCTGCATCCCGTCTGGTCGGTGCTGCCGCCGCAGACGGGGGAGCAGCCCGAGCCGGGGGAGATGATCGCGCAGATGCGGGAGCATGGCGTCGCGGCGGCGTGGCTGTCGTACGGCGCCTTCGGCATCCCATTGGAGGAATGGTGTCTCGGCCCTTTGCTTAGGCCGATGGAGGAGGCGCGTGTTCCCCTGTTCCTCTGCCCCACAGACCCGCGCGACGGTGCGCAGCCCGATGCGACGGATTGGTCGGGGGTGGTCCGGCTCTGCCGGAGTTTCCCGGACCTGCCGGTCATCGTGACGGAGGATCGAATCTACAAGAGCCAGCGGGCGCTGTGCGCCGCGCTTGATGCCTGCCCGAACCTGCATATTGACATCTCGGCGGTGTGGCTGCACCGGTTCATCGAGTTCCTTTGTGCGCGCTTCGGGGCGGAGCGGATGGTCCGGGGATCGCAGCTCCCCTACCGCACCCCCGGCGCGACGCTCATGCAGCTTAACTACTCCGAGATCAGCGACGAGGAAAAGGCGCTCATCGCGGGCGGGAACATCCGGCGGTTGATCTCGTGGAACGAGAACGTTCGGTCGGTCGCGGATGAGGCGGTCTTACCGGCGCCGATGGATTCCTACCACCGCACGGCGCGGGAGGCGGCGGACCTGTCGGGCCTGGGCGTGTACGACTGCCACGGCCACATCGGCGGGCGGAATCAGCGGCACATCGTCCGCGATTCCGCCGACGAACTTATCCACGAGATGGACCGTCTCGGCCTGCAGGTCTGCTGCCTGTTCACATGGATACTTCAGGGGGATATTGTCGCCGCGAACGACCGGGCCTACGAGGCGGCGGAGCGATACCCCGACCGATTCGTCGCCTTCACCGCCCTCAACCCGAATCACGGCGAGGCGGAGGCGCGCAGCGAACTCGAGCGGGGCCTCCGGCGCGGCGCAAGAGGCGTTAAACTCGTCAACACGATCCACCGGTATCCGTCGGACGGGCCCATCGTCCACCTGGCCTGCCGGTTCGCGCACGAGCATCGGCTGTTCATCCTGAACCACGCCTGGGGCCCGGCGGACTTGATGCGGCGCCTATGCGAAACCTACCCGAACGCGTGCTTCATTGCGGGGCATTCCGACGGTGGTTACGGCGAGGTGGTGAAGACGGTCGGCAACCTCTATATCTGCTCCTGCCCATTCCTACGATGGGGGCAGACGGAGGAGTACGTCCGCCGCTACGGCGCGGACCGCATCCTCTACGGGTCGGACCTGCTCGATCTTCCCATCACATGGGGATATGGGCCGATCTTCTACGCAAAAATATCCGAGGCCGACAAGAAAAAAATTCTGACGGACAACATCAGGTCGCTGCTCGAAAAGTATGGAATTCATTGAACAGGCTATGGGGCGCCATATTTTCCCCCATACCGTCCCTATCCTGTCTTACTGTACCCGATTTCCTTGGGGGGCGCTAATCACACGCCGCTCTTCGTCGCCTCGCGGTAGGCGGCCATGAGCCGGCGGGTGATGTGGCCGGGGACGCGCCGCCCAATCTTCACGTCGTCAATGGAGGCGACAGGCATGACCTCCATGAGCGAGTTGGTGAGGAAGACCTCGTCGGCTTGGAAGAGACGGGCCAGGCCGAAGGCGTCCTCCCGGCAGGCGATGCCCTCCTCCCGGCAGAGGTCCATGACCACGGCCCGGGTGATCCCGGGCAGGATGCCTACGGATACGGGCGGGGTAACGACCGTTTCCTCCTCGACGATGAACACATTGCTCACCGCGCCCTCGGCGACCTCTTCATTCGCGTTCACGAAGATCGCCTCGCCGGCGCCCTTCTCCTCGGCCTCGCTTTTCGCCAGGATGTTTGCCAGGTAGTTGGCCGACTTGTGCCGGAGCACCGGCGAATCGGGGCTGGTGTGGAACGCGGCGGTGACGGCCGTCATGCCCTGGCGATAAAACTCCCTGGGGTACGCCGAGAAGGGTCGGGCCGTCATCACGAGGGTGGGATCGAACTCTCCGCGCAGCGACAAGCGATGCCCGCCGACGCCCCTCGACAGGGCCAGGCGGACATAGGCGTCGCTCAGTTCGTTGGCGGCGATGAGTTCGTGAACGGCGTCTTCGATGTCGCTCTTGTCATAGAGGAGGGGAAGGCGTAACGCCGCGGCGGAGGCGGCGAATCGGGCCAGATGCTCGTTGAGTTTGAAGACGCGCCCCCCATAGGCGCGCATGGATTCGAAGATGCCGTCGCCATAGAGAAATCCCCGGTCCAGGACGGAGACCTTCGCCTTTTTTAGGGGGATGATGTTGCCGTTGAACCAGACCTGTTCGGCCATTTATTCCTCGGTCCCATAGACGCGCCGGAGGGCGTCAATGACTTTGGGGCTGATGGCGTCGCCGAGTCCCTTCTGCCGCGCCGCGCGAATGACCCGCCACGCGCCGGCGTAATCGCGGGAGAGGTAGTGCGCCGCGACGAGGTTGTCGTAGGCCTGGGCCTGGTTCGGGTCGAGCCGAATGGCGCGCTCGCAGTCGGCGATGGCCGCGGCGTAGTCGCCCTTGGCGCAGTAGGCGTTGCCGCGGTTGCAATAGGCGGCGGCGAGGCTCGGGTCGAGGGCTATCGCCTTGGTGCAGTCAGCGATGGCGGAGTCGTAGTCGCCTTTGCAGTGGTAGGCGATGCCTCGGTTGTTGTAGGCCCTGGCGTCGCCGGGGTCCAGCTCGATGGCCTTTGTGAAGGCGGCTATGGCGCCGTCGTAGTCGCGCTTGGCGTACAGTTCGCAGCCGCGCGTGTAGGGCCCAAGGGAGGCCGCAGCGTCGGCGCCGCCGGCGGCTTTTCCCCACGGGCGCGCCGGGCAGATGGCCGCCAGGTCGTCGGCGCAGCCGAGGGCAAGCCTCTGCCCGTCGGGGCTGAAGTCCACGGCCCAGACCCAGCCCGCGTCGGGTTTGATCGAGAGGATTTCCCGGCCGGTGTCCGGGTCCCAGACGCGAACGGTCCGGTCGCCGCTTCCCGTCACGATCCGCTCGCCGTTCGGCGGGATGAACGTTACCGCCCAGACTGCGCCTGCATGGCCCTGCAGGACATGTATCTGCCGGCCCGTCTCCGCGTTCCACACGCGCGCCGTCTTGTCGGCGCTGGCCGTGGCGATTTGCGTCCCATCGGGGCTGAAGGCGACGGCGGTAACGTGGAATATATGGCCCTTCAGGCAGAGGATCTCCTTTCCCGTTTCGGCATCCCACAGGCGGGCGCTTCCGTCATCGCTTCCTGTGAGGATTTTTGCGCCGTCGGGGCTGAAGGCGACGGCCGAGACAGGCATGGTGTGGCCCTTCAGCGCGAGCATCTCGCCGCCGTTCGATGCATCCCATACGCGGGCCGTCTGGTCGGCGGACCCGGTGAGGAGCCTCTTCCCGGTGGGGTCGAAGGCGACCGCGAGCACGGGCTGGGCGTGCTGTTTAATGGTCAGGAGTTCCCGGCCGGATTCCGCGTCCCACAGTCTGGCCGTCCCGTCTTTGCTTGCGGTGGCGGCCCGGCGCCCGTCAGGGCTGAAGGCGACGGAGCGAATCTGGTCTGCGTGGCCCGCCAGGTTGAACAGTTCTTTTCCGTCAGCCGTGTCCCAGATCCTGGCGGTATGGTCCAGACTCCCGGTAAGAAGACGCTTGCTGTCGGGTCCGAACGCAACCGCGCGGACCTGGCCCGTGTGCCCCTGACAGCCGACGTGGCCTCTACAGGCGGAGGCGAGCCAGACGCGCGCCGTTCGATCCCAACTTGCCGTGAGGATACGTTTGCCATCGGGGCTGAAGACGGCGCCGGACACCGATCCGGAGTGGCCCCTCACCATCACCACGGGTTTTCCGGTTCTCGCGTCCCACACCTGGGCGGCGTTGTCCACACAGCCGGTGACAAGCTGTTGTCCATCCGGGCTGAAGGCGACGGAGAGGATCCCATCCTCGTGCCCCTCGATCGCCTGGAGGCGACGGCCGGTTTCGCCGTCCCAGATTCGCGCCGTTCGGTCGAAGCTGCCTGTGGCGATGCGGCGGCCGTCGGGGCTGAAGGCGACGGCCAGCACGGCGGCCTCGTGCCCTTTCAGGGTGAGGATCTCCTGGCCGCTGCCGGCGTCCCAGACCTTCGCCGTCATGTCATTGCTTGCGGTGGCGAGGCGCTTCCCGTCGGGGCTGAAGGCGACGCAGTTCACGTCGCCGGAGTGTCCCGTGATGGCGCGTTCCAGGCCCCCCTTGGACGCATCCCATGTTCTGGCCGTGCCGTCCAGGCTTCCGGTGGCGATTCTCCTGCCGTCGGGGCTGAAGGCGACGGAATAGACCTCAGCGGCGTGCCCGCTCAGGGTGAGATAGTGCTCGCCTGTGCTCGCGTTCCACACGCGCGCGGTCTTGTCGGAGCTGCCCGTGACGGCGCGTGCGCCATCGGGGCTGAAGGCGACGGACCATACCTCCTTGCCGTGTCCTTGAAGCGTGCAGACGGCGCGGCCGCTCTCGGCGTCCCATATCCTGGCCGTCCCGTCCCAGCTTGCGGTGGCGATGAATCGGCCGTTGGGGCTGAAGACGGCGGCATAGACCTCGGCGGCGTGTCCGCTCAGGGTGAGGAGGTCGAGGTGGCAGAGGTAGTCCAGCCGGCCCCATTCCCATCCCCGCAGATAGGGCGGGCAGTCGTTCAGGAGCCGCGCCGCGTCGTTGAACGCCAGGTCTCGGATCTTGGCGGTGGCCGCGACGATGGCGTTGATGTAGCTCTCGCGTTCGAGTTTGCGTTTCTCTTCCTGGACCTGTCCCAGGAGCGTCTCGGCGCGGGTTTGTTCCTTTTTTGCCTTGGACTCTGCGGCGACGGCGCGTTCTTTTTCCTCCTGGACTTGCGTCAGGGCCTTCTTCGTGGCAAGTTCCGCGGCGACGGCGTGTTCCTTCTCGGCATCCGCCTCCTTTTCTGCGGCGACGGCGCGGGTGGTCTCGGCCCTGGCGAGTTTCTCCGCGACGACGGCGCGTTTCTTTTCTTCTTCCGCCCGGTTCTTTTCCTCCTGGACCTGGCCGAGGAGTTGCTCCACCCTGGCCTTTTCCTCGCGGACGCTCGCCTCGGCGGCCACGGCCTTATTCTTTGCGTCAATGGCGGCCATGCGCTGTTCGACCGCGTGCTGCCGGGCGTTGTCGGCGGCGGAACGTTGGTCTTCGGCGATGACTCGCTGCCGTTCGGCCTCTTCCCGGGCCACATTGACCCACCAGAAGGCGACGCTGAAGGCGATAACGATAACGGCGACCGCCGCACTTCCGATCTTGTGTCGCTGGACGGCCTTGCGGAGCATGTAGAAGGCGCTGGCCGGGCGGGCCTCGATGGGCTCGTTGTTCAGGTAGTGCCGGATGTCGCGGGCGAGGTCCGCCGCGGCCTGGTAGCGGCGCTCTTTCTCCTTATCCATCGCCTTCATGCAGATGGTCGCCAGGTCGGAGGGGAGCGCCTTGACGATGGCCGTCGGGGGCTGCGGCTCCGTCTCGCGGATGTGGTGGAGCGTCTTCAGCGGGTCGGGGTCGTCCACGGGGTACGGCATGGCGCCGGTGAGCATCTGGTAGAAGATCACGCCGAGGGAGTAGACGTCGGATCGGGTGTCTATATCCTCGGGCTTGCCGCGGGTCTGTTCGGGGCTCATGTAGGCCAGCGTGCCCATGAGGATTCCTGAGAGGGTGACGAAGCTCTGGCGCGGGCCCTCCGCAGCAGTCTCGGTCAGTTTGGCCAGGCCGAAGTCGAGGATGCGGGGCGCGCCGTCGGCCTCGATCATGATGTTCGACGGCTTCAGGTCGCGGTGGATGACCCCCATCATGTGTGCGTGGGTGACGATGTCGCAGATTTGCTGGAAGAGGCCGAGCTTCTCGGCGAGGGGAAGGGGATGGGTTTCGAGATATTGGTTGAGGGTCTGGCCCTCGACGAATTCCATGGTGAAGTAGTAGCACCCCTGGGTTTCGCCGACCTCATAGATCGGGACGATGCCGGGGTGTTTGAGGCGGGCCGCGGCGTCGGCCTCGTGGAGGAAGCGTTTCTTGTCCTGCTCCGAGGCCAGCGACCCCTGGAGCATGACCTTCAGGGCCACGGTCCTCGATGGGTGCTTCTGCCTGGCCTTATAGACCACCCCCATGCCGCCGCGCGCGATCTCGTCGAGGCTTTCAAAGTGCTCGGCTAAGTCGGGGGTGATGCCCGCCGTGGTGCCTGTGCCCATGATCGTTTCATGGGTGCTTGAGGCGGGGAGAGGGCGGATGCCCTCGGTGGGGGCGACGTGGGCGGCGTCCTCGGCCGACATGCGCTGGGTGGCCATGCCATCCTGGGGCCTGGGGATAGGGGGGTCCTGGAGGGTCTTCTCGGTCTCGGCAGGCCTCTTTTGCCGAGGCTTCTCGATGGGGGGAGGCTTGCGGCGAGGGTCGTCTTTGCCGGCGAAGTCTTTCTTGTCCGGATGCATATTCCACTTCCACCTATGCGGGCTGGATGGCGATGCCTTGGCCCATACCATTTTACGGTCGGGGGCTGCGGGAATCAATGGCAAACCCGGAATGAAGAAAAACCCGTTGTGCGGCGGGGCGAGGATTGATACAATACCACGGCGCAGTCAAGGATTCAGGGGTCTTTTTCTTCGGAGGAACAGCCCATGCATATGCCTTTTGGACGGATTGAGGAGAAGATGCTGAGCATTGACTTCTCCTCGGCGGACTTTTCGGTGGCGTCCGTGCTGAGCGCTATCCGGGAACACTTAGATGTGCTCCAGGAGATGGAGGTGGTTTTTCTCGGCGTCTCGACGGACGTGCCCGCCGGGCCGAGCCCCGTCTTCCGGCCGGTCCCCATCAGCGCGGTCTTCGAGTACACCGGCAAGGCCCACCCGCAGCCTGTCCTGGAGAAGGCCTATCAGGTCGTCTGGCAGGGAATGGTGAACACCTTCCCGTCCGAGGCCGACTGGGCCGCGGCGAAGCGCGACTATGCCCAATTCATCGGCGCCCAGGCCGACTTGCTCCGCGCCCGCGTCGAGAGCGAGGCCGGCGGCGAGAAGAGCTGAGTAGTTCCGCTACCGCCGTGCGTCATTCCCGCGCAAGCGGGAATCCACGGCGGGATGTGGATGCCCGCTTTCGCGGGCATGACAGGAGATACTTCTACGCTGCGAAAATGACAGGATCAGGGGTTGCCATGATCGGGATTGCCAACCGACGCTTCATCTTCTGCCTGACGATCGCCCTGTTGGTCATCGGTGCGGCCAGCGCGGCGACGGGAGGCGAGATCCGCCTGAAGTGGGTGGAGACCGACATCTCCTTCCACGAGGACGGCAAGGCCACCCTCGTCGCCAAGCTCCGATGGCAGATCATTGACCGGACCATGTACGCCTTCTATTACGAAGGCTTCGGCAACACATCCCCCCACTTCGACTTCGCCAAGTGCAAGGCCATCCACCGCAACGGAAAAGAGTATCCGCTCACCATCAACCGCCTCTCCGAGACAAAGTATGACATTCTATTGGCGGGCGGCGTCAAGGCCCCTGCAGGCGAACTGACGTTCATCCTCGTCTATGCCCTCGACTTCGCTCGGGGAGGGCACATCGCAAAGACGAAAAGCGAGTTCGGCGACCTGGTGGTCTTCAACTGGGCCGCGCCGCAGTGGGAATACCCCATGGAGCACCAGACGCTCTACATTCACTACCCCGCGGATGTGGGTAAGAAGGAGGTGGACCCGGCCTACCTCGATAGCGTCACCTTCCGCACCGAGCCGTTCATGAACAAGGAATATCTCATTGACTACTACGGGAAGGAGGACGGAGGCAAGTTCTGGTTCACCGTGCAGATTCACAAGGAAAACCTTCGCGGCATGTATAACATGCGCGTCCAGCAGTACGTGGCCGCGAGACTGTTCCCCAAGCTCATGGCCGCGCAGCTGGACGTTCCTCTGGTGACGCCGCCCGTTCAACGGGCAACGCGCCCGACCCGGCCCCAGCAAATAACCGAACCTGTGGAGCAACCCGCCAGGACGCGCCTGCCGATGGGGGGGCTGCTCGCCGCGGCCGCGCTGGTGGGGGGATTTCTCCTCCTCATGCGCGGCAAGGCGTCTTATGTCCTCGATGCAAAGCAGACCGTCGGCGCGATCCGATGGGAGGGCGAGGGATGGGTCCCCCCGAAGATCCAGGTGAGCACCTTCCGCAAGGAAGGAAAAATCGCCAAGCTCGACATCGTCGAGGCCGGCCTGCTGCTCGACATACCCCTGAGCCACATCATCTCGCTCATGGTGCTCGACATGGAGGAGCGCGGCCTGGTTGACATCACCAGCCGCGACCCGCTGCGGCTTAGCCCCACAAACGTGCGAACCATCTCCCCCGGCCAGTATGAGAAATACATCCTCATGGCCATCGAAGACGACGGCAGCCTGAACGACGAGCAGATGCACGCCATGTTCGAGAAGATGGTGGATGAAGTCCAGCGCAAGGCCTGGGACTGCGACCTCGACGCCACGAAGGAATATTACCGGAAGCAGTTCCTCGAGACCGCCCGCGATGTGGACCAGGGGGGCGACATCGAGAAGGAGCGCGAAGACGAATACATCGGCCGCTATCCCTCCTACTACGGCCACTACTACCACCACTACTACACTGACCGCCGCCTCGACCACGCCCATTACCAGGACGTGAACCGGTGGAACCAGTCCCTCGAGGCGGCGAACCCTCGAACCGTGGGGACCTACTCCGCCCTGGTTCGATCCGACGCCTGCCACAGCGCATGCTACGTCCATACCGCATGCCACGATGCCTGCCACAGCGCTTGCCACTCGGCCTGCCACAGCGCGTGCCATTCGGCGTGTCACTCGGCCTGCCATTCGGCCTGTGTCAGTGGAGGGGCGCGATGACGGGCATGGACATTTCCTGGATTGACCGGTTCATCCCCCAGATCAGGGAATATGTCTTCGTCCGCGAGGAGGACTCGCTCCTCATCCTCGTCCCGAACCAGGCCTACAAGTTGAACCGGAGCGCATGCAGCGTCCTGTCGGCATTGCTCGGCGGGGCGACCACCGATCAGGTTCTACGCGCCGTGGGCGATGGGCCGGACAGGCGACAGGACCTGCACGACTTCGCGTGCGACCTGCGGGCCGTCGTCTCCGGCTGCCTGCGTGAAGGGGACGACCGCCGGGCCGTCGAGCGCATCCCCTTCGAGCGGCCCTTCAACACACTGCCCGTCTTGAGCGAGGTGGCGCTGACCTATCGGTGCAACCTCCAGTGTGTCTTCTGCTACGCCGCCTGCGGGTGCAGGGCGTCGTCGAAGGCGGAGGGGGAGATGTCCACCGCCGAGGCGAAGCAGGTCCTGCATACGATTCGGCATGAGGCGAAGGTCCCGAGCGTGAGCTTCACCGGCGGCGAGCCGACGCTGCGGGGCGATTTGCCGAAGCTGGTCGAACACGCTCGATCGCTCGGCATGCGGGTGAATCTGATTACAAACGGCACGATGCTAACCAACCGGCTGGTGAGGAGGCTCGTCCGCAGCGGCCTGAACAGCGCGCAGGTGAGCCTGGAAGGCCCGTCGGCGGCGATCCACGATCCATTGACGGGTGTCCCCGGTTCCTTCGACCGCACCGTTGCGGGGATCGAGCGCCTGCGCGACGCGGACATTCGGGTTCACACGAACACCACCATCAGCCGGGGGAACATCGAGCATCTGGAGGGGATCGTCGCCGTTGTGAAACGCATGGGCATGGAACGCCTTTCCATGAACATGGTCATCCCGACGGGATCGTCGGCGGAGAATCCTGACGCGATCTGGGTGACCTACACGGAGATCGGTGACGCGGTGATGCGCGCCAAGGCGGCGGCCCGGGGGGCGGGGGTCGAGTTCATGTGGTACTCGCCGACGCCCTTCTGCCTGTTCAATCCGGTGGCGTCGGGCTTTGGCGGAAAGGCGTGCGCGGCGTGCGACGGGCTGCTGAGCGTAAGCCCGTCGGGGGATGTGCTGCCGTGCTCCAGCCTGGCGGAGCCGGTGGGGAACCTGCTGCGGCAGGACTTCCGGGATGTATGGAACTCGCCGCAGGCCGAGTATTACAAGTCGAAGTCCTACGCGCATGACATCTGCCGGTCGTGCGAGGACTTCGACGTGTGCTGCGGCGCATGCCCGCTTTACTGGCGGGCCTTCGGGTACGACGAACTGAAAGCGGTCCGGGAGGAGGCCCATGCAAGCATCGGCTGAGACGAAAGAGGCCCCGGCCGTTGAGTTCAAGCTGTGCAAGGGGATGGCCCACTCCAAGCGCATGATGTTGATCCTCGGCCTGCTTGCCTTCGGACTCCTGCTCCAGCTTTTCGTTACGTGGTGGATCGGGCTTCCGTTCATCTTCACGGCGGCGCTGTTCAGTCTCTACGCCGACGTGACGAACGAGCCGCCCGAGCAGCGCTTCGGGCGCTGGGAGAATGTGACGCTGGACGAACTCGTCAAGGTCCAGGACATGCTGAAGAAGAACGCCGCGTGGAAGCGCAAGGACCGGATGGCCCTCGGATCGGGGTGCGGGTGCATGGTATTTCTGCTCCTTCTCGCGGCGATCGCGGCGGCCGGCGGGGTCCTCTTCTTCACCTACAACGACGAAAACTCCGCCTGCGCCATCGCCGCCGACGGCCTTCTCCTCCTTCTCTTCATTTTCGGCAGCGGAACGCGATCCGTGTGGGAGCCGCCGGGACTTGCCATCAAGTTAGAGCCGTTGCTGAACGTGTGCCGGCATCTGGCCGACCACCCCGATCCGGCCATCGAGATCAAGCCGATGCTGGAGCTCCAAGGCAAAGGGGAGAAGAAGGTCCCGCGTGACTGCAAGCTCATGCTCAAACTCGGGGGCGCGCCGAAGGAGTTCATCGGCATCCAGGTGCAGACGTCGCTCAACAGCGTTCAGGGCACGAACTATCCCTATATGTATTGCGTTCTCCTGGCCAAGGCGGGGACGGGCCTGACCGAGCGCGCGGCGCGGCTGCTCAAGCCCACGACGGAGAAGTTGGGATGGTTCGCAAACGCGAATGACAAGAAGAACCCCGACCTGAAGAAGCTGCGTTATCGCGCCGAGGTGGCCGAGCCGAAGAAACAGAATGATGTGGACATAGTCGTCATCCGGCAGGTCACGCTCGGCACGGGCTACCACACGAATGAAGACGATCAGATTCGGGTCGTCAAGACCTCTGTTGATTTGGCCAAAAAGATCTACGGCCTGTGACGCACGCCATGGGGGGCCGGGGGCGCGAACGCGGCTTCCATCCTCACCCCAGCGTAACCCCTTGCAGGTATGCCCCGGGATCGGGGTGTTGGAGCAGGACCCCGAGGATGGTCCAGAACCCGGCCGTGACCAGCGAACCGAAGATCATGCCGAGGAAGAACATCCGCGAGCGACCGTAGTGCTGCGCCGCCAGCTTGAGGATGAACACCTTCACCAGCCACGCCAGGAACACGCTGAACCAGAGCCACGTCATGGGCAGGCTGTGGCAGATGGGCAGACCGATGTAGTGCACCGGCCACCAGACATAGGCATGGCGGAGGAACATAAGGAGCCACATGACCGCCGCCCCGACGCCGATGAACAGCCAACCGGAGAGGCCGTCGGGCGGACGGGGGTTTTTCAGATAACCGGCTGTCCAGTTCCAGTGGTGAAAGCCGCACGGCCAGGCGGGCCAGGACCAGTAGCCGTTGTAGAGGCCATACTTATATCCCACGGCCAGGGTCGCCACGAGCGACCCGAAAAGCGCCAGGAGCGAGGCCAGCATGAAGGCGAGCAGCATCGGCCGCCGGCGGCGGATGTCGTCGGTCAGCCGCATCCCCTGCATGGCCTGGGTCATGACGATGGTCCGCAGATCGCCCGACCAGATGGACGTGAACCCCAGAGCGGTCACGCCCGGAACCCCCAGGGCGTCCGTGCCGATCTGGTTGATGAGGACCGCGTTCGGGACATAGACCCCGCGCGCGAAGCCGACCCCCGCCTCGCAGATGATCCGCGTTAGGCAGTAGAAGATCACGATCACTGCAAGCATGAGGATGATCGCGTGGTGGACCTCAAGGCCGAGGCGATGGAGGAAAGCGATCATGTAGATGAAACACAGGAGGAACGCCCAGACCGCCGCGCGGTAGGACATGATCTCGTGCTCGTCCTCGGGCGTCTTTCGCAGAAGCAAGCCATCCCGGAAGACCCTGCCGATGTGCTTCCGCCCCACCCAGACGCCGCCGATGAAGAGGACGATCATCGTGCCGAAGCCCTCGTAGGCCGTGAGGGAGTCGCTGCAGTAGAGCACCTGGCGGTTGGGCAGGACAGAACCCCAAATCATGCTGATGATCCCGACCTGGAGTTTGCCCAACACGTGGAAAAGCCAGAGACCGAGACTGACGTCCAGCCCCACGAGATAGGCAAAACCCATGGCTGGGAAATTGATCGCCGCCGTGTAGGACACCATCCGCCGCAGCACGGATATCCGCTGGACCAGCTGCACCGGCGGCACGTTAGGGAAGAACCCGCTCAGGGCGTTATAGCTGAGGATTACGAAAGGGACTGCCGCGCCGTACCAGACCATCCGGTCGCGGAAGAACGGCCCGATGGCTCGGCGTTCCTCCACCTTGCACAGCTCCGCGCCGAACTGCATCATTGGAAAGGCCAGGCGCTCGTGCTCGACCCATAGCCGCCGAAAGAGGACCATCAAACTGATCGTGCCGAGATGCAGGGCGATGAAGAAGGAAAACCAGAAGACCACCGGCCCGACCCAGCTCTGCCAGGGGACGCTCATCCCCGGCGGCAGGCCCTCGTAGAGATAGCGGATCGCATCGGGGTCGGATACCACGGCCCACTTGGGAATGTAAGGGATAAAGAGTTCGCCCCACTGATTCTCCGGCGACTGGAAATAGTCCCAGCCCGTGACGGTGCAGACCCACATCTGGACCAGTCCCCAGTCCGGAATCGCCGAGGCGATGAGCATCATGGCAAAGGCCACTAACAGGTCCGGTCCCGAGAACCCGACGCGGGGCGAGATCAGCCGAAGGAGGGGATTGACGACGAGACAGATCAGGACCAGGAAGAACATGGCGCAGGCGGCGAGGAAGTCGTTGGAGATTCCCTGTTGGGCCAGGCGGGTGTTGAAGACGACCGACGTGACCACGACGGCGATGGACATGGCGCCGCCGAGCGCGACGCCCCGCCAGGGGAACGTGAGCCAGCCTTCGCCTTGTTCGAGTTCGACGTTTTCGGGCATCAAGGGCCCCTGCATCTCGGGAACCGGGGGAATTGCTCGACGGCATAACAGGCGGTTGATTATAGCAGGCGATCCGCCGAGAAGCAAGGCCGAGGCAGTATGGGGGCGCAGGTAACCTCAATCGAGGGCGCAGACCCCTCTCTCCCCCGCGTCTTTGCGAGGGGGAAGGGAGAATATCTCATCATGAATAATCCAAGTTACCGGGGCTTCGGGTTCTCGATCTGGTTCAGCAGGCGGTATTGGCTTGGGGTTTGGCCTGTGACCTGCTTGAACTTTCGCCCGAAGTAGCTCTGGTGGGAGTAGCCGACCTGGAAGGCGATGTTGGACATGCTCATGGACGTGCGCCGGAGCAGCTCCTTTGCCTCCGCGATGCGCCGGGACGTAAGATAGTCAATGAACGTCATGCCCATCGTCTTGTGGAACAGGCGGCTGAGGTAGGCGGGGGAGAGAGCGACGTGCCTGGCGATCTGCTCGATGCCGATCGGCTCGCGGAAGCGCTCCTCCACGCAGTCAATGACCCGGCGGATGGGCCGGCTGCGCTCGATGGCCAGGGCGCGGTCGAGGGCGGCGCGGCTCTCCGTCTCGGCTAAGTGGCTGACGGCGAGAAAGACCAGTTTGCCGATCTGCGCCAGCCTCTCCTGGCTCATCCGCGGCAGCGCCTGGCAGGCGGGCATGATCTCCGACGGCGCGATGCCCAGTTCGCGCACACGCTCCTGCAGCCAGGTCGCGTCCGCAGCCGGGCATGTCTCCGTCACCACCTGCCCGCAGAAGACGGTCGCCACATGCTCGCTGCGATAGAGCACCGGCATGACGACCTCCATCAACCCGGCATGACAGACGTGGAGGAACGGCTCGCCGCGGCGGCCGGCCTCCTCGACGGCGCCTTCGACGTCGGACTCCTTGCACCCGTTGGTCCCGGCGTCGGTGGTGCGGATGAGGGCGCAGAACTCGCTGCGGTGGCCGGCAAAGGCGTTGTCAATGGTGGGGCGACCGGCGCGGGCGGTCCACTGCTGGCGGTCGTAGATGACCGTGCGGAGTCCCGTCAGGCTCTCGATGGTTTCGAGAAGCTCCTGGAAGAGATTGACGCTGAGCGCCTGCTTGTCGGCTGTCTTTTCAATCATCCTTTTATTTATTGTACCGCACGGCCCGCATTTTGTCCAGACGCTCCTTGCCTTCCCCGTCGGCGTGATGGTAGAATACGCCTCCGTTCTCACGATCACTTCCTCGTCTTTTGAGAAGGCGACGACATGGGCAAGTTACTTCGGTTCGGCGTTTCGATGGATGAAGACCTGCTTTCGAAGTTCGACAAACTCATCTCAAAGCGCAAGTACGTGAACCGGTCGGAGGCCATTCGCGACCTGGTGCGCAATGTGCTGATCGAGACGGAATGGGAGAAGGGCTCGGGCAGGGCCGTCGGAGCGGTAACGTTGGTTTACGACCATGAGGAAATGCACGTGTCGGACCGGCTGCTTCATGCCCAGCACGAGCACACATCGTCCGTCGTTTCTTCCATGCACGTCCACTTGGACGAGGACCACTGCCTGGAGGTCGTCGTTCTGAAGGGGAATTCCCGGGAGATTCGCCATATCGCTGACGACCTGATCGGCAGCCGAGGAGTCAAACACGGCAAGCTGGTGATGACGACGACGGGGAAGGGGCTGGCGTGACCCCGGCTATCTTCCGAAGCGACAGGACGCCGCCCACTCCGACGGCGAGACGGTGGCGATCCAGGACCTCGTTGACGGCGCGAAGGTCATCGCCGTCTATCTCTGCCGACAGCTCGGCAAGGGGATATAATCGTAGCCGAACTCGCCAGAGTTCAGACCTAGCCGTCGAGGCGGGAATGGTGCGGAGGACCAATTAAGTATGGCGTCCCCGTAACTCTCAACTCCCGGTGAATTTCATTTCCCCCAGTTCCAGAACTTCCACCACTTCCTTTTGTTCAGCAGCTTCCTTGCGTAGTCGGCTGATTCCTCTGCGATCTTCCTCTCGCTTTTTTCATAGGGGGTTTCGACAAAGACAACCTTACGGCCCATTTGCTTTTGTAGGTTTTCGATCTTGTCGCGATACGCCGCAGTATCCCGGGGAGGTACAATAGTCTTGAAAGGCAGATAGGGGTCTCTGAAGAGGTCAACCTCCCTGCTGCTGGGCAGCACGATGCTTCCGTCTCTGTCCAGCCAAATCGGCTCGTAGTGGTTTGTTGGCTTGCCGAAGCACACTAAATAGTATCTTCCACAAATGGGGCAACTGACTTTGCAGGTTGAGTGATAACCCCCGTAACTGCCTCCGCATCCGTCAACGTAAACGAGTTGTAGGCCGCAACATTCCACCATTGGGCCATCGGCCCGATACTTGATCTCTGTTGGGTTGAACATCGACATCGCTATCTCCTTCCTCCTTAAGGCATTTGAGGTGCCGAGTGCGTTGTTATCGTGGCAGCCACGTTCAGGCCTCCTCACTCCGAGCGGCGTGCATTAATAGCACGGAAGCGGCCAGAGTTCCGGTGACATCATACATGGCTATGCCTTGACACCGAGTTCCAACCGGCTACCGCGACGGAATCCCGCCCTCGTCCGTCGGGGCCTGCGCCGTGCGCTTCCGCTTGGCGAAGTCATAGACGTACTGCGACAGGTCCGTGAGGCCGGCGTTGAACTCGCATCGCAGCATCTCCGCATAAGCTTGGTCGGCGGTCCAGCCCTCCTCGGCAACCCGATAGAGCGCGGCGAAGGTGGACGCCCGGTCCCGCCCCGTCATGCAGTGGAGGAACACGGGCGAGCGCTTCGAATCGCGGACGATGCCGAAGAACGCCTCCACCGTCCCGTCCGACATCGGCCCGCCGCAGGGGACCGGCAGGGCCACGTACTCCATCCCAAGTTCTTCACATACCTTTCGCTCTCGCCGTTCGGCGCTCTCCGACTCCCGGACGTTGATCACGGTCTTGACGCCCATTCCCTTCAGCCTGGCCAGCCCCTCCTTCGACGGCTGCCCGCCGACATGGAGCCGGTCGCTCACCTTTCGCAAGAGCGGCAGTCCGTCGCCGACCCACTCATGGCTCTCGGAAAAGGGATTTGTCTGGTTCAGGGCGGCGCAACCGATTGCTCCGAACGCGACGCAAACCAAAATCAATCGCTTCCAGTCCATTGGCGTCCTATCTCTCGAAGCGCAGGTGTTTCCTCAAGAACGGCTCGGCCAGTTCCCAGACAAGCATGTGGCCTCCGGGGTGTAGGGCGTAGTCCAGGTTATCCGGCGCGCCGGCAAGGTCGTAGGCCCGCCGCACCGTGGCGATCATCGCGTTGCGGTCGGCGTCGGTGATGAGGCCGTCCTTCTGGCCGGTCATCAATTGCATCGGCCGCGGGGCGATGAGGCTGAATAGCTCCGGCACGTCGCCGTAACGGAGCAGCCCCGGCAGGTATTGAATCCCGCACGACGACAGCTTGAGCGACCGCTCGCGGAAGGTGTTCATGCACCCCGACGGCACGCAGGCGCGGACGCGCTCGTCGTAGATCGTGAGCCACATCGTCGTCCGCCCGCCGTAGGAGTTGCCGATGCAGCCGATGCGCGCGGCGTCCACCTCGGGCCGCTGCGTCAGGGCGTCGAGCGCGGCCTGGCCGTCCTGGATGTGCAGGGCGATGACGTTCAGGCCGTACATCGCCGCGGCCATCTGGATCACGTTGCACTTGTCGCGGTTCCCGACGCGGCCCACGTGGCCGTCGCGACCGGCCCACCCCCACCACGCGGGGCAGAGGACGACAAACCCCGCCTCGACGGCCCGCAGGCCGTATGGCTCATAGCCCTCTTTACGCACCTCGGGCCTGTCGCCGCCGGCGATGGATTCCATGCCGAACTTGGCATGGCCGTGCAGGGCGAGGATGCCGGGGCGCTTCTCGCCCTTCTTTATATTGTTGGGAACCAGCAGGTAAGCCGGCAGGTGCGAGAACTCGTTGACCGGGATGTGGAGCAGGCAGCGCGTGTGGGTGTCGAGGGTCGCCGATTCGATCACTTCGACATTCGGCTCGACCCGGTCAGGGACCGGCCCCATGAGGCCGTCCAACTTCCGGCGGAACTCCTTCTGCCATTTGGCGAAGTCTTGCCCCTCCCGGTAGAGCAGGGAGGGTTTGTTCTTCTCGCCGTAGCGGTCGAGGAAGTCAATGAAGGAGAGCGTATCCATGCCGGAGCACTCCCAGCGTTCCCGATCTTAATCCTAATCCTAATCCTAATCCTAATCTCTATCCCTCTTCAGACGCGGGTAGGTCGGTCGAGATTAGGATTAAGATTAGGAGTAAGAGTAAGACAAGAGACAAATGTTATGATAACGCGCCGCGCCGCCTAATGCAAGGGCGGAGGGGGATTGCTCATGCAGCCAGATTGGAATTGACACATCCTCAGTGCCGTGCTACACTCGCCCCGTCTCCGAGGGTATTTCCATGGGCGATGTTGCTGCGCTGCTCAAAGAGAACCTGGCGAACGTTCGCGGGCGCATGAGCGCCGCCTGCCAACGGGCGGGAAGGCCGGCCGACTCGGTCGCCCTCGTGGCCGTGACGAAGACCGTTGACGCCGCCACGGCGCGGATGCTGTATGACCTCGGCGTGCGCGACTTCGGCGAGAACCGCGTGCCCCAGGCGGAGGAGAAGGCCGCCGCCCTGTCGGGCCTCGACATCCGCTGGCACATGATCGGTCACCTCCAGCGCAACAAGGTGAAGAAGGCCCTGCCGCTTTTCGGCATGATTCACTCGGTGGACAGCCTGCGGCTCGCAAAGGAGATTGACAAGGAGGCGCAGAAGAGGGGGTCGGCGATAGACGTCCTCATCCAGGCCAACACCAGCGGCGAGGAATCGAAGTTCGGCCTGGCGCCGGGGGATGCGCTGCCCCTCGTAAAGGAGGCCGCTGGCATGGCGGGGCTGCGGGTGAGGGGCCTGATGACGATGGCCCCGTTCTATGACAATCCCGAGGACTGCCGTCCGTGCTTTCGTGCGCTGCGGGAGCTGCGCGACGAGATCGCGAAGGCGGGGATCGAGAACGTCGAGATGAAGCACCTGTCGATGGGGATGACAAACGACTTCGAGGTGGCCATCGAGGAGGGGGCGGACATCGTCCGCGTCGGCTCGGCGCTCTTCCGGGGCATCGTCCCGGCGACGCAGCATTAACAATGACTAATGACTAAGCCATAACCCGGCGTAGCCGGAACCAAACAGGAAAAATCCTTACCATTTTGAGCAGGATTTTACCACTAAGGTACTAATGACTAATCAATGCCTAATGCCGAAGCCCGAATGACTAAGGCGAAGACGATGACCGGAGAGGGTTCTGAGAAAAAGCGCAAGTATGACCTGGAGGAAAGAACGGCGCGGTTCGGGGAGGATGTGATCGCGTTTGCGAAGAAAATTCCGAAAGGCCCGGTCACCTTGCCGCTAATTGACCAGTTGGTCCGGTCGGCGACAAGTGTGGGGGCCAATTACTGCGAAGCGGATGATGCAGAATCCAAAAAGGACTTTCGGCACAAGATCAATACATGCAGGAAAGAGGCGCGTGAAACGAAGCATTGGCTTCGCATGGTCGTTTCCGCCGAATCGTCATTAAAGGACCAGGCGAGAACCCTCTGGCAGGAAGCGAAGGAATTGCATCTCATTTTCGCGGCTATCCTCCGAGGCCGCAATCGTTAGGCATTTGGACATTCGGCATTGATTAGTCATTCGTCACTTAGGCATTAGTCATTTGCAACGTGGCCAGTAGTAGAAACGCGAGGCAAGAGATTTCTGTAAGACTTAAGATCAAAGAGAACGTGATATACCTGCCCATCTGGGTGCAGCCGGGGGCGAAGAAGGACCGTATCGTCGGCGAGCACGACGGCTGTCTGAAAATCGCCGTGACGGCCCCGCCGGAGGGCGGGCGGGCCAACAAGGCCGTCGCCCTTTTGCTGGCGAAGGAATTGGGGACGAGGAAATCGTCGGTGGAGATCGTGTCGGGGGCGACGTCGCGGAGGAAGCGCGTCGAGATCCACGGCGCGTCGTTACAGCGTGTGAAGGAGTTTTGCGAACAGTTCGGGAATGTGAAGGAGTGAGTATGTCCGATTTAGTGAGCAGGGTTGACGAGGCCGTCGCGTTTATTCGCAAAACGGTAAAAACCAAGCCGACCGTGGCGATCATCCTCGGCACGGGCCTGAGCAAGGTGGCCGAGGACATCCGGTCAAAGACCATCCTCCACTACAACGCGATCCCCCACTTCCCGCTCTCGACCGTCGAGTCGCACACGGGGGCGCTGATCTTCGGAAAGCTCTCCGGCAGGAGCGTGGTCTGCATGTCGGGCCGATTCCATTATTACGAGGGGTACACGATGGGGCAGATCACGCTGCCGGTGCGGGTGATGCGGAAGCTCGGCGCGAAGGCCCTGTTAGTGTCGAACGCAGGCGGTGGGCTGAACCCCCAGTTCGAGTGCGGCGACCTGATGATCATCGAGGACCACATCAACCTGATGGGGACCACGCCGCTGATCGGCCTGCGCGACCCCCTGCTCGGCCCGCGCTTCCCCGACATGTCGCAGCCGTACAGCAAGCGGCTCATCGCCCTGGCCGAGGAGATCGGCCTGAAGGAAGGCATCAAGACCCGAAAGGGCGTGTATGTGGCCGTGCCCGGACCGAACCTGGAAACGCGGGCGGAGTATCGCTTCCTGCGCGGCATCGGGGCCGACGCGGTGGGCATGTCCACCGTGCCGGAGGTGATCGTGGCGGGGCAGGTCGGGTTCGAGACGTTCGGCATGACGGTGGTGACGGACATGTGCCTGCCGGACGCCCTCGAGGAGGCGCACATCGAGAAGATCATCGCCGTGGCCAACCGGGCCGAGCCGAAGCTGACGAGGATCGTGGAGCGTCTGGTGGGGCGGATTTAGCCCGGATTACGCATGGGAAATAGAGTGGAGGAGCCGGATTGGTCATTGCGAGCCCACCTGGATGAATGGTTACAAATCCATTCCTGCTTCTTCGATGGGGAGCAAGCCCGTCGCTCATGGGTTTTCCTGGCGGGTTGCTCTTTCGCTCGTCGTTCTTTTCCTCCTCGCGTTGGCGGCAAGGGCGCTTGAATACGGGGCGGTCTTTCCCCAGGGGCGACTTTGGCCGCTCGAGGTTGATCCGTTCTATCACATGCGTCGCATCTGGATGACGGTGGAGCACTATCCGCGGGTGGGGCCTTTCTTCGATTACTACATGGCGTATCCTCTGGGCGGGGTGATTATCTGGCCGCCCCTATTCGATTTTACGATAGTGACGTTGGCGATGGTCGTGGGCCTGGGGCGCCCTACGGCGTGGATTGTGGAGCACACGGCCGCCCTCTTCCCGCCGATCGTAGGGGCGGCGACCATCCTGCCCATCTACTTTGTGGCGAAGCGCCTCTTCGGGAGGAGATGCGCCTTGCTTTCCTCCGCCATCGCGGCTGTCCTTCCTGCAAGTATATCCATATCCGTGGTGGGACGCATTGACCATCATGTGCTTGAGGTCTTCCTCTCCACATGCTTCCTCCTTGCAATGATGAAGGCCGTCGGCGGCAGCCGGAGCGCGGCCTGGATGGCTGGGGTCCTTTTGGGGCTTGCCTTCCTGACATGGCATGGAGCAAGTGTATTCGTAGCGATTACCGTCTGCTTCTTCGCGGTGGAGGCGATTGGCCGGTATTATACCGCCGAGGATACGAAAGCGCTGTTCGGCGCGGTCCTGCGCGTTCTCGCGGCGGCGCTGGTATTCCTGCTGCCCTATGCGAGATACCCCCTGTGGATGGATTCGACGCTATTGGGCGATGCGCCCCTGGAGGACCCGCCGCAGCCATACATGGGCCTTTCAAGGTTCCACGCGGGATTTGTCCTGTTGTCATTGGCCTTTGTATGCTACGGATATGCGCTGGCGGGGTGGTTTCGGCGGCGGAATAGGGGGCGTCTCCTGTTCGGCTTGGCGTTTCTGGGATTGCCCCTGTTGGTAGTGGTGGTTTTGGGGGCATGTGGGCTGTTGGGAGCGTCGCGCGCCGTGCTCGACTACATTGGGCAGGGAGATCCCTGGCTGTCAATGGTTGCGGAATGTCAGCCGCTTTTTTTCCGGATGGGAATTTTCGAGGCGTCCTTTGCCGAGGTCTCGTTCGGATATGGCATTTACGCCTTCCCCATCGCGGTGTTGCTGATTCTGCTGCGTTTAAGGCGGGACGCTCCGGCGGGGCGGGAGAGGGTCCTTTTTGTGGTGTGGACCTTGGCGTTCTCATGCCTGGTGTTTGCCAAGAAGCGTTTCATCGGGGAATTCGCGGTATGCCTTGCCATTGCCCTTTCCTACCTGATTGTCGAGGCGGCGGCGGGCGTCAGGCGCATCGGGGAGTCGCGGCCGAAGGCCCGATGGATTCTGGGAGCGGTACTTGCCTGCGCGCTGTTCCTGGCGGCGCTGCCTGCGGCAAGCTATTTCATTCCTCTTTCGGAGCGGCTGCACAAGGCCGCGCCGCGATTCCGGACAATGCCGGATTGCTATAGGGAGGCGATGGACTTCCTCCGGGAGCAAACCCCGCAAACCAGTTACTACGAGGAACCGACCAGGAAGCCCGAGTACGGCGTTCTCGCGGAGTGGAGGTGCGGCGAGTGGATTCAATGCATGGGCAGGAGACCGGTGACGGCCAACTGCATGGGGACGCATCTGGGCAGGGGGGGGCCGTTTCGGGATTCGGCAAGGTTCCTGTTTTTGGAGGAGGAATCCGAGGCCGCCGCGCTGTTGAAGCGGAGCGAAGTTCGGTTTGTGATGACGGCGTATCTGGCAAAAAACCTCCTGATTTGCCACAAGATAGCGGGGGTGGACCTCTCCCCCTACGCCGCGATGCGAACGGAAGGAGCGAAGTTGATCTTGTCCCCCACGCGGGGGTATTTTCGCACGATAGGCTCTCGATTGCATGAGCGCGACGGGAGCGCATTTCGCATGGAGGAAACCGGGGAGGCGCTTCCGGCCCTGGGGCGCCTCCGGTTGATCTACGAAGGGGCGCGCGATGAGGAAGTCAACGCGGCATGGAACATCCCCTCGCTGAAGATTTTTGAATTCGTGGAAGGAGCGAAACTGCGGGGGCGGGCGCAACCGGGCGCGAGCGTGGCGGCCAGCGTGGATGTGATCACGAATCGCGGGAGGACCTTCCGCTACATCGCGTTGACCTCCGCAGCGGAGGACGGCAGTTTCGCGTTGGTTGCGCCCTATTCCACCACGGGATGTCCTTACCGGACCCAGGCGGTCACGTCCTATACCATCTCCTCGGGCACGGCGTCGCTGGCGCTGGAGGTGCCGGAGGAGGCGCTGGCGGGACAGATCGTGAAGTGCGATCTGAACAGGACCGATCTGCCCGGATAGATTAGAACCCGATGCCGTCGCTTTTCGCGGAAAAAAATGTGTCCAATGTGAATTTTGTCCTTCGGCTGCGGGCCAAGCCCGCGTTAGGAGGGACCGTCGTTGCGTCTAAAAACCGCGCTCATTCTCATCTTCGTGCTTGGCTGCCTTGCATTGCTGACGGCCATGCGAATCCATTCCTTTGACGAGCCGTTGGAGCGCGACGACGCCTACTACGCCGTCATGGGGAAGGAGATCCTCTCAGGCGCATGGCCGTACGCCGATCTCTGGTCCAACACTCCCCCCGGCATCCATCTCCTCTACGCCCTCGCCATAAAGTTTCTCGGATACACCGAGCAATGCGTAAAGGTCATGGGTCTGCTCTTTTCGCTCCTGACGGCGGTCGGTATTTTCCTCCTCGCCGCCCGGTGCAGCACGGTCTATGGGGGCTGCCTTGCCCTGCTCTTGTTCGCCGTCACGTCTTCCGATCCGAGATTGCAGGGGAACAGCTTCAACTGTGAAGTCCCCATGAACACGTTTCTCGTGTGGGCCTACTACTTCCTTGCCGTCCATATGACCCGGAGCGCGCTGTGGAAGGCCGCCGCCGCGGGAATCCTCCTGGGCCTTGCGGCGTTGGTCAAGACGGTGGCGATCGCGCCTTTCATCGGGGGAGGCATACTGATCCTTCTCGGTTGGGACGGGGCCGGATGGAAGAGGCGGCTTGCCCATGCCTCGGCCTATCTCCTCTTTGCCGCGCTTCCGTGGGTTCTGTGTATGGCCGCCTTCCGGCTCGCCGGACGGTTTGAGCTGCTCTGGGACTGTGTGTTTCGCTTCAACGCCGTGTATTATTCGGGTCAGAAGTGGAGCGTGATGCCGCTCGCGCTCATGGCGAACTCGCGCGCAATGGCCCTGACGTGGCCCCTCTGGCTGGCGGCGGCCGTGTGGATCGTCCGCTCCGCGCCGTGGCGGAGCAGCGCCGGGTGCGTCCTGGCGGCGGTCTGGTTTTTGTCCACGCTGCTTGAGATTGCATTGCCCGGCAAATACTGGCCGCATTACTATTACCTGGGCCTGCCCCCATGCCTGCTTGCGATGGCGATGCTTGTCGGGAGGCTGGGGCAACTAAGGGGCATATCAGCCGTCGGGCTGGGACTGGCGCTCCTGTGCGCGAGCGCATACGTCGGAGTGAAGGAATACACGGACTATCTCCGACTCGCGCCTGAAGAGATTTCCACTGCGAAATACGGGGCCTCCCTGTTTGTGGAGGCGCGGCGCTTCGGGAAGCTGCTGGGGGAACGCATGCCGGAGGAGGAAAAGTTGTTCAACTGGGGGACCGAGACGGAGCTCTATTTCTATTCAAATCGCCGGCCTGCGACGCGTTTTCTTGTAAATTACCCCATGACCCAGGGCAGGCAGGAATGGCTCGTGCACGAACTGGTGAGACAGTTGGAACGGGAGAAACCCGGCGTGATCGTTGTCAGCGACAATGTCCCCGATGCGCTTCAACACTTTCTGGACGGAAATTATGAGCTTTCCGAGCGGCACGAATTTTTCATTTCTTACACCAGGCTGCGTTCGGCCTGCAAGCCGTAGCGCGCCCGGCGACCGTGCGCCTCGGGACGAGTGCGTGGAGCGAATCCCATGAATCGAAACGCCGCCATCGCCGCCGCCGTCGCAAAGAACCGGCCTCGAATCCTCACGTTCCTCAAGGACCTCGTCGAGTGCAACAGCTACACCCATAACAAGGCGGGCACGGACCGGATCGCCAAGATGGTCGCGGACGCCATGCCCCGCGGCTTCGAGCATCAGCGCATCCCCAACGAGCGATACGGCGACCACCACCGCTTCCTCCTCCTGCGCGAAGCCAGGCCGACGACCGTCCTGGCCGGCCACCTCGATACCCTCTGCCCGCCGGACGATTCCTTCAACCGCCTGACCGAGAAAGGCGACCGCCTCACCGGTCCGGGGGTTTACGATATGAAGGGCGGCGACACGGTCCTCATCTGGGCGCTCAGGGTCCTGGACGAGTGCGACCTGCTGGACGACCTCTCCCTCATCTGCATCTTCAACGGCGACGAGGAGGTCGGCTCGCCCACGTCCAATCACATTTTCACGGGCATGAAAGGCAAGGCGGCGCGGGCGTTTGTCTTCGAGGGCGGCGGGACGGAGGGAACCGTCGTCACGACGCGCAAGGGCGTGGCGCGATACCGCCTCCGCATCGAGGGCCGGCCCGCGCACTTCGGCTGCCTCAAGGGGCGGAAGATCAGCGCCGTCGAAGAGCTGGCCCACAAGGTCCTCGCCATCGAATCGCTGAACGAACCCGACGGCAGCCTCGTGGCGAACGTCGGCAAGGTCAGCGGCGGTCTCGCCGCCAACAATGTGGCGAACGATGCGGCGATGGACTTCGAGGTCCGCTACTGGACGGCGGACGGCGAGGCCCGGGCGCTGAAGGCGATTGAGGAGCGCATGGCGTCGGTCAGCGTGCCGGGGTGCGCGCTCCGCCTGGACCGACTCTCATACCGCCCTCCCTGGCAGCCGACGCGGGAATCAATGGCCCTCTTTGACCACATCCGCGCGGTAGCCGCTCCGCTCGGCCAGACGATCATCGAGGAAAAACGCGGCGGCGTGTCCGACGCCAACTGGCTCGCCCACGCCGGCATCCCCACCATTGACGGCCTCGGTCCCATCGGCGACCTCGATTTCACCCCGGATGAGTACATCCTGACCGAGACGCTCTTCCAGCGCATCGAACTCACGGCGCATCTCCTGATCGGTCCGCAATCTTCCGGAGGATGACGGCATGAAACACGTCCCGCTCTTTGTTACTCTATTCATCGCCTGTGGCGCGGTCGCATCTGGCGAGGACCTGCCGTTCCGGGGCGATCTCGTCTTCTACGCGCCTTTCGACGGGAGCGCCGAGGCAGCCCTTGCGAAAGACCCGAAGCAGTATTACCCTGACAATCTCCGCTACACTTACGGCACGTCGAACATGGCCGTCGCGCCCGAGGGGCGAGGGTCCTGCCGCTACGCCGCCGAGGGGAACGTGAACCCGACGCAGGGGAGCCTGTCGCTATGGGTCCGGCCGGTTGACTGGATTGGGGCGGAGGCTGGGGCCGTCTTTTTTTTCTCGCTCGAAGGCAAAGGGCGAATGATCCTCGGCAAGTACCATCGGACCGGCGGAGACTTGTTCTTTCTCATCACCGACGTGAACGGCACAACGGCCCGTGTGGACCATGACATTGACAACTGGCAGCCGGGACGATGGCGCCACGTCACCGCGACGTGGAGTCCGAAGGAAATCTCCCTCTACTGCGATGGCGCCCTCGTCGGCCGCGCGGAGAACAGCGCCGCGCCGCCGACAGATGCCGAGCACTTCTACATCGGCCGGACGCCATCGAGCAAGATCGGCGAGACGGCCATAGACGAGGTGCGAATCTACAACCGGGCGCTGAACGCTCCGGAAGTCGCGCAACTCCATGCCGCGGAGAGCAGGGCCTATGCCGCCGCGCGGCAGTTCCCCGTGGGCGTCGAGTCGCTTCCGCTCCGACTCACGCAGGATACGCTGACGATCCGGGTCGGCGACGAGCGCGTCTTCGACTTCAAGGGTTTCGACGTCTTCACGCAGCCCATCGGCCTCGAACTCACCGCCCGGATTGATCGCCGGGCCTGTTCCCAGTACTATGGCCTGGAGGTTCGCGTCAACGGTCGGATCATGTCGCCCTTCCCCGGCAACTCTCGGTGCTATACCCGCCTGAAGAACAAGCCCTTCTTCTACACCTATACGGCCGGCGGCGAGGGCTGCTGGTTCGGCGAGAACTGGGTAGTCTATTACGGCCTCGACTGGGACGACGCGATGGCCATCCAAACCGCCAGCGCCGAGAAGCCCCATGAGCTGCACCGCTACGTCTTCGACATCAGCGACCTCCTCCGCCCCGATCAGACCAACACGCTGGAGATCCAAAACGTCGCGTATACCGTGCGCAACGCCACCCACGGCGCCGACTGCCCCCTCGTTATCAAGGACATGATGATCCGCGCCCTCCGCCCGGAGGAGCAGACGCTCGCCCCGGCATACGGCTATCCGCCCGCCGGGATCGTTGTCCCAAATTCCTACGCCAAGGCTGATTATGACTCCACTGTCATCGAGAACGGCGCGCTCAGGATCGCCTGCGGCGGCGCGACATACTTCGTCGAGTCGGTCTATTCCTACCCCGACGGGATCGGCAATGGGTTCCACGGCGATGCCACGCTCCAGCGAGAGGCCGAGTGGCAGGTCACGCGCGACGGCGCGACTTCGCTCACCGGCCGGGGCAAGTTCTACACGATCACCCGAACGATCACGCGCCGCGACAATCATCTTGCCATCCGCGACCGAATCACGAACACGGGGACCGAAGACCTCGGCATGGTCATCAAGAACACGATCCGAACGGACGCGCCCGCGAAGGAGGTCTATGTCTGCGGCAACCGGAACATCACCTTCGCGGGGCGGCTCGGCTCGGGCGACGACGCCGACCGCGAGGGCGCCGCGCAGGAGTTCGAGCCGACGTTCAGCTCATACAATCCCACCTACTTCGTAAAGTCGGAGACCGGCGGGCTCGGAATCGGCGTCTTCGATGACGTGGTGCGGCTTCAGTCCCAGGTCTTTGCGCAATCGCGGAGCGGCGGCGTGTGCACGGATCGCTTCGCGCTTGCGGCCGGGAAGAGTTACGACCTCACGTGGAAGGTCTTCCCCATCGCCGAGGGCGGCTACTACGACTTCATCAATACCGTTCGCGTGGTTGATGGACTTAACGATTTCGTCGTGGACTCCGCCGCCGTCGGCAACTGGTACATGAGCCGGTGGGAGGAGCCGCGATTGAAGAAGTGGCTCGACGACCGCAAGCTGAAGTACCTCATCGTGTCCGCCGATGTTCCGGGGATGGACTCGAAGACGCGCCACGGCCCGGCATTCATGGACCACACGGACAAGGTGATCCCGGAGTACCGCGAGCTGGTCCGCAAGGTCCATAAGGTAAGCCCCGACACAAAGGTATTGATCTACTTCTCCACGCTCCACTTCGTGGATGAGAAGGACTACGCCGAGCGCGCAACGGCGTCCTTCAAGATCGGCGCGAACGGCAAGCCCATGCGCTACGACCGCGACTACTTCACCGTGCACGTCACCGGCAAGGACCCCTTCTCCCAGGTCCTCCGCGACTACATTGACTTCTGCCTCGACACCATCGGCCTCGACGGAATCTTCTGGGACGTCATGGCCTGCGAGCGCGAGCGCGACATGGATTACAGCCGATGGGACGGCCACTCCGCGGCGCTCGATGAGAACTACCGCATCAAGCAGAAGATCTCCATCCAGGGCATCGAGGGGATACCGTTCTTCGTCGAATTGATCGAGCGAATCTATGCCAAGAACAAGGTCCTGGCGGTGGACTACTTCTCGGGCGCGGAGACCGTCCTCGCCGCGCTGAAGAAGCGCCGCGTCCTGGGCATGATGGAGGGCAACGGACTCGGCCGATGCCTCGTGCGGACGCACCTGCACACCCCCCTCACCATACGCGGGGGCGAGGACCCGACCGACCCCGACCGGTGCTTCCAGCAGATCGTCTGGAACATCCGGAACAATCTGCGGCAGGCGAACCTCTACGCCTTCTACGGCTCGTGGGTGGACCTGAAGCATTCCATCAGCACCGACCACATCTACCCCATCACGCCCGTCGAGCTGCACGAGGGATACCTCATCGGTCGGGACAAGATCGTGACGACCCGGCCGGGGAGCTATGGATGGAAGAAGTCGGACGCGAAGGACCTGGCCGTGTTTCTATACAATGAGAAGGACGAGAAGATCCCCTGCCGATCCAAGCCGTACGAGAAGGACGGCCGCCTCCTCATTGACCTCGACCTCGCCCCCGACTGGCTGGCGATCATCGAGCGCATTCCGAAGTAGGTCCCGCTCGCCAGCCTATCGCGAATGGACGACAAGCCCGCGGTTCTTGAGATGGATCGAAACCCGTGCGCCGCCCTGCCGCTCGGACTCGACGAAGGCCATGCCGAGCTCGAGCGCCATGCGGCCGTCCTCGCCGGTCGAGCGCGTGTCCTCGCCGGTCTTGATGGCATGAACCAAGTCCTTCACGGCGGCGAGGGTCATGCTCTCGACCTGGGTAGGGAAGGGCAGGTTGGCCCGCTGCAGCGTGGCAATCTCGGGCACGTTCTCCCACACGGGACCGTCCTTGAACGTGGGCCGCTTCCACTCCTGCAGCGTCCACAGCTCCCAGTCCACGCCGTTGTTCATGATGCGGATGACGCCGCCCTCGCAGACGATCTCCTGATCGAAGAGCGGCGGCTTGGGGGTGCTGCCGTGGACGAACGCCGTGACGCCATTCTTGTACCGGATGAATCCAACGGCGGCCACGTCCACGGTGTATTCCTGGGTTGACCGGTCGAAGCCCGGAGAGGTGATGCAGGCCTGGACGAAGTCCGGCTCCACCCCGGCGTACATGTTGAGCAGGTCGAAGCTGTGCGTGCCGGTGTGGAAGAGCTCGTTGGTGTGGATCGTGTGGAGGGCGACGAGCTTGCCGATGGCGCCGGAGCGGATGAAGTCCACGGCGGCGATGTGGACGTTGTGCCATCGGCGCAGGTGGCCGATCATGAGGTGCGCCCCGGCCTTGCGGCAGGCGGCGACGGCGCGGTCGGCCTCTTCGAGGGAGAGGGCGATGGCCTTCTCGCAGTAGATGCCCTTTGCCCCGTGCTCGGCGGCGAAGATGGTGACGGGGGCGTGCAGGTCCGCGTGGGTCGTGATGGAGACGATGTCGGGTTTCTCGGTTTTGATCATCTCACGCCAGTCGAGGTAGCCCTTCGGCACGTTCCATTTTTTGCGGAAGCGATCCAGCGACTCCTGCCGTCGCGCGCAGCAGGCGACCATCTCCGTGTCGGGGCAGGCGGCAAAGGCCGCGCCGTGGGAGTAGGGCAGTTTGATCGCCGGGTAGTGCTCGACCTCGCGGTCAATGAACCCCGCCATCCGTCCGCAGCCGACCATCGCAACGCGAAGCGCCATGCTTGTTCTCCTTTGGGTTCGATCCAGATGCCGTGTGATTATGGCCGTGCGTCGCCGCGCGGTCAAGCACAAATCCTCCGCTCGCGTTCTCCGGCATGTGGGTTGATGTCGCTCGGCAGGTGTGATAACCTGTTGTCGAGAATCCGAAATCCAGACTGAGGAACTAAACCATGACAGAGCAGATCAACCTCGGCATCGTCGGCGCGTGCGGGCGGGGAAAGTCCTTCAAGACGGCGTGTGAGGCCCACCCGCAACTCAACATCCACGCCGTCTGCGACAGCAACACGGAGAAACTCGACGAGGCGCAGACCAACCTCGGCGCGACCGAGAAGTACGCCGACTACGACGAGATGCTGGAGAAATCCGACATCCAGGCCGTCATCGTCGGCACGCCGATGCACTTCCACGCGCCCATGGCCGTCGCGGCGCTCAAGCGCGGCCTGCACGTCCTGAGCGAGGTGCCCGCGGCCGTGTCCATCGAGGAGTGCAGGGCGCTCGTACAAGCGTGCAAGGAATCCAACGGCGTTTACATGATGGCCGAGAACTACACCTATACCAGGCCGAACGCGCTGGTCCGCGAGCTGGTTCGCAAGGGACTCTTCGGCGAGACCTACTACGCAGAGGGCGAATACCTGCACGAACTGAAGGGACTGAACGAGATCACCAAATGGCGGCGCAAGTGGCAGACGGGGATCAACGGCGTCACCTACGGCACGCACAGCCTCGGGCCGATCCTCCAGTGGATGCCGGGGGACCGGGTCGTCTCGGTCAGTTGCGCGGGCAGCGGGCATCACTACAAGGACCCGCGCGGCGATTTTTACGAAAACGAAGATTCGTGCGTCATGCTCTGCCGGATGGCCAGGGGCGGCCTCGTCAAGATTCGCGTGGACATGCTCTCCGACCGGCCCCATGCCATGACGAACTACTCCCTGCAGGGCGTGGACGGCTGCTATGAGTCGGCGCGCGGGTTCGGCGAGAAAAACAAGATCTGGCTGCGCCGCCTGTCCAAGAAACCTGCGTGGCGCGACCTGACCGAGCTCGAGGCGGAGCACCTGCCGGAGAACTGGCGCACCGCCTCCGAGGCGGCCCAGAAGGCCGGCCACGGCGGCGGGGACTATTTCGAGATCATGGACTTCTGCGACGCGATCACGGGCAGGAAGCCTTGCCCCATCGGCGTCCACGAGGCGATGGACATGACGCTGCCGGGCCTCGTCAGCCAGCAGTCCATCCAACAGGGCGGCGCATGGCTGCCCGTGTCTGATTCGAGGGAGTGGTGAACGGATCCCCCGTGACAACAATTTGGACAGGAGAGAAAACATGCCGACTTCCCCCCTCCGTAACGCTTTGCTGCTGACCGCGCTCTGTGTTTGTCTGAATGTTGAGGCGACAGGACAAGTGACCTTCTACATTTCGCCCGGCGGCAAGGACGCATGGTCCGGCAGGCTCGACGCGCCCAATGCCGGGCAGACGGACGGCCCCTTCGCGACGCTTGCCCGCGCCCGCGATGCCGTGCGGGAGATGAAGAAGGCCGGTCTGCCTCCCGGCGGCGTGCGTGTCCTCCTGCGCGGGGGCGTATATCCTGTGGAGTCCTCCCTCGAACTGCTGCCCGAAGACTCGGGGACGGAGAAGGCCCCGATCGTCTATGCCGCCTTCCCCGGTGAGAAGCCGGTTATCTCCGGCGGGCGCGTGATCCGCGGCTTCCAGCGCAATGCAGACGGGTCGTACTCCGCCACGATTGACGCCGCGAAGGACCACGGCTGGGTGTTCCGCCAGCTCTTCATCAACGACCGACGCTACATCCTCGCCCGCTCACCGAACGAAGGGCAGTTCTTCATCCGCAAGGCTATTCTCCAAGGCGATGTCGTGACGAAGGGCGAGTGGGCCGGCAAGTCCAAGACGGCCTTCGGCTTCTTCCCCGGCGATCTGAAGGCGTGGGACAACCTGCAGGACGTGAACCTGAAACTTTACTTCAGTTGGAACTCGGGCCTCTACCCCCTCAAGTCCGTGGACGAAAAGACACACGTTGCCATGCTTGCCGGGCCGGCCGTCTGGCCCATGCCGCGCTCGGCGGGGCAGTGCTACCTGGTAGAGAACCACCCCGGCGCGCTCGACGCCCCCGGCGAGTGGCAGCTCGACCGCGCGACCGGACGCCTGACCGTCATCCCGTTCAAGGACGAGAAGATTGACGAGATGACCGTCATCGCCCCCGTTACCCAGCACTTCATCCTGGGCAAGGGCGAACTGGAGAAGGGGCGCTTCGTCGGGCATATCCGCTTCGAGGGCATCTCCTTCCGGCACGGCGCCTGGCGCCTGCCCCCTACGGGCCACGGCGACCCCCAGGCGGAGTCAACGCTCGACGCCGCATTGCAGTTCGACGGGGCGCGGAACGTCGCCATCGAGGAATGTGAGGTTGCGCACATCGGCAACTACGCCATCTGGTTCCGCGACGGCTGCGTCGGCAACCGCGTCGTCCGCAATCACCTGCACGATCTCGGCGGCGGCGGGGTCCGGATCGGCGTCCACGCCCGCCCGACTCCGAACTTCCTGAGCCAGGGGAATGTGATTGACAACAACTTCATCCACGACGGCGGGCACATCCATCCCGGCGCGGTGGGCATCTGCGTCGGCTACGCGCACCACAACACCATCTCCCACAACGAGGTCTGCGACTTCCGCTACACCGGCATCTCCCTCGGCTGGACGTGGGACATCGTCCGCTCCGGCACGCGTGAGAACATCGTTGAGTTCAACCATGTCCACGACGTCATGCGCGTGCTCGACGACGGCGGCGGCATCTACAGCCTCGGCTTCACACCCGGCTCGGTGATCCGCAACAACCACATCCACCACATCGGCCGGAGCGCCGACAACGTCGGCCACGGCATCTACCTCGACGGCGGCAGCTCCGGCGTCCTGGCCGAGAACAACGTCGTCCACGACGCGGGCGCCGGCGGCATCCGCATCCAGCACGGCACGGCCTGCCTCACCGTCCTCAACAACATCTGCGCCTACTGCGGCTTCGGCCTCGGCATTGATTCGGAGCGCACGAACATCTTCGCCTACAACATCGTCCTCATGGCCGGCGACGGCGCGCCCTTCCGCCCCCAGGAGCAGTGGCAGAGCTACAACAAGATCATCAGGAGCAACCTCTACTGGCATGAGGACGGGAAGCCGATCAAGTTCCTAAAATACACCTTCGACGAGTGGCGGAAGATCGAGGGGATCAAAGACATCTGGTACACGCCCCGCATGGACGAGCGATCGCGCATCGCCGACCCGAAATTCGTGGACGCGAAGAAGCGCGACTTCCGGCTCAAGCCCGATTCACCCGCCTTCGGCCTCGGCTTCGAGGCGATTGACATGGACAACTTCGGTCTCCACGGCCCGCCGGAGTGGACGAAGCTGCCGGCGTCATGCCCCATGCAGCCGCTCCTGGCGACGGAGACGGATCTCGGCGCCATGTCCGCCAAGTTCTACCAGGACGACTTTGAGCTTGACGCCCCCGGCGAGAAGCCGGCCCTCGTCGAGGTCATCGAGGCGGAGAAGGGCTTCGTCACGATCAGCGACGAGAAGGCCGCGTCGGGGAAGCACAGCCTCAAGTTCGTGGACGCCGCCGGCCTGCCGCAGGCCCACCTGCCGCACATCTTCTTTCGCCCCAACCTGCACGACAGCATCCGCGTGCGGTTCAGCTTCGACCTCTACCGCGAGCCCGGATCGGTGCTCTATGTCGAGTGGCGCGATTACGTCGGCCTCCGCCAGACCGGTCCCGCGCTCCGCATCCTGGAGGACGGCGCGCTCCTGCTCGGCAAGGAGCCGGCGGGTTGTACGATCCCCGACAGCCAGTGGGTGCACTTCGACATGACCGACGGCCTGGGCGACCTGGCCGACGGCAAGTGGGACATGAAGATCACGGCGGAGGACAAGACGCTCTTCGACCGCAAGGGCATCCCGTGCGACGCCGAGTTCTCCAGCATCCAGTGGCTGGGCTTCGTCAGCTACGGCGACAAGCCGGCCGTGTTCTACGTGGACAACGTGTCCTTCGGGAAGTGCGCGCCGTGACGGCGGCGCGGCGCAACCGCAAGAGAATGTAGGGTGGGCCTATGGCCCACCGTCCCCGTCTGTACACCAGATACGAAAGGAGCAAAAACCATGGGTTTGAAGATCGGTCTTTGCGGCGTGGGACAATTCGGCTCGCAGTTCGTCGAACTGTTTAAGGCCCACCCGAACGTGGACGACGTCTATATCGCCGACATCTTCCCCGACCGCCTGGCCGAGAAGGCGAAGGAGCTGAAGGTCTCGACAACCTTCCCCTCCCTCGACGCGCTGTGCAAGAGCGACTGCGACTGCATCGCCATCTTCACCCAACGCTGGCGCCACGGACCGCAGGCCGTGCAGGCCCTCAAGGCCGGCAAGCATGTCTACTCCGCCGTGCCCGCCGCCGTCACGCTGGAGGAGCTGCAGGAACTCGTCGAGACGGTCAAGTCCACCGGCCTCATCTACATGCTCGGCGAGACGAGCTACTACCGCCCCCAGACCATCTACTGCCGCGAGCGCTTCGCAAAGGGCGACTTCGGCCGCTTCGTCTATGGCGAGGGGCAATACCACCACGACATGGCCCACTTCTACACCCCCTACATGCACAGCGGCGGCCCGGAGTGGATGCGCACCGCCAGCTTCCCGCCCATGCTCTACCCCACGCACTCCGTCTCGCACATCCTCGGCGTCACCTTCCGGCGGATGACGGCGGTCTCGTGCTTCGGCTTCGCCGACGATCACGAGGACGGCATATTCGACGCGGACCTGAGCCAGTGGGGGAACACGTTCAGCAACGAGACGGCCCTCTTCCGCACGTCCGACGGCGGCGCGGGGCGGATCAACGAGTTCCGCCGCATCGGCGCGGGCGAGAGCCGCATGACCATCATGGGCACACTCGGCGCATACGAGGAGCAGGCCGGCACGGGCGTCTGGACCAACCTCGACTTCGCTGAGGGCTACCGGAAGGGCGGGCAGATTGACTATGAAAACACGCACAAATTCGCCAAGCGCAGGCAGGAGGATGTGAGCGACATCCGCCACTGCAAGGGCGTGGAGATCACGGAGGCGAACCTCGGCGACCTGCCGCGGGAATATATCGGCAAGCGGCACGTCGGCGTGTCCCGCATGCACCCCGTCGAGCGGCTGCCGAAGGAATTCGTCGGCCTGAAAAACGGCCACGAGGGTTCGCACCAATTCCTGGTGGTGGACTTCATCGAGGCGGTGAGGGCGAACCGGCTCCCGCCGAACCATGTCTGGATCGCCGCCCGTTACAACGTCCCCGGCATCGTCGCGCACGAGTCCTCGAAGCGCGACGGGGAACTCTTGACGATCCCCGACTATGGCTTGCCGCCGGAGGACCGGGCGAGGATGGAGATTACGTATCCATTGGAGCCGTAGAATGCGAAAAATGTCCCCCGTAAATGATACAATATATCAGGTACGTTTTCGTTTGTGAGCATGCAATATGGGTAGCACCAATCGGTTCCTTCTAACTGGCGCAGGCTTCACTCATAACTTCGGTGGACCATTAGCCACTCAATTGTGGGCTATGATATTCAATCACCCACGTGTCCAGGCCTCGCCAAGTCTCCGTTCACAGTTCCTGGACAACTTTGACTTCGAAGATGTGTACTATTCGGTCATGGAAGACGAGCACCTTTCAGATGCAAGAGACGGCCTGGATGTGGCAGTTTCTGAGGCATATGACGCTATTGATGCAACCGTCAGGGATTTCACGTTCAGAACGGGATCGCCCTTTCCTGTCAACATATACAAAGTGCAGAATCTGATTGCCGCCTTCTCAGGGACGTCAAGTGATCCAGGTTTTTTCTTCACTCTGAACCAGGATCTGTTTGTCGAACGTCACTATTACAACGGTCCGCGCCCTGTCTTGCCCGCCATCCAGCTACATGGCCAATGGTTCGGCGGCAACTCCTCCGCACCACTTACTGAAACCGATTACTGCCAAGTACCGGCGGAGAACGAGTTAAAGCAAGAGAAGAGCAAGTTTACGACAGGCCATGAATTCTGTTACCTGAAACTCCATGGCTCGTGCAACTGGAGAAGCTCAGGCGGTTCTCGGCAGATGGTCATAGGCAGAGGAAAGGAAGGAAAGATTCAACGGGAACCTCTGCTTGCGTGGTATTTCGACGTCTTCAGGGAAGTCATCTCAAAAGGTAATCGCAGGGGTTTGGTCATTGGCTACGGTTTCGCTGACAAACACGTCAACGATGTGCTCGCCGAAGCCGTCGTCAAACATGGGCTTAGGCTGTCCGTTGTGTCACCGGAATCACCCTCCTCTTTCCACGAAGGACTTCTGGGCAAACATCGCGGGCAGGAGATCTGGACCGGGCTCGGGGCTTACTATGAGTGTTCTCTCGCACAGCTTTTTCCTGCCGACCAGTCTGAGAGTTCGCTATGGGGCGCAATGAGACGCGAGTTCTTCGCGGGTGTTCCCTTACCCCAATAGCCCTCCTCGTTCCCAGGCTCCGCCTGGGAACGGACGATCCGGCAGGCTCTGCCTGCCTCCTTATGCGTGGACGTTATTCCCCCGTCACCCATCCTCCCGTCCCTCCCAACCGGCGGAGCCGAGCGAAACGCCGTTCCCGCGCCGCGCGGGACAGAGCCCGGCGACGAGGGGAGGCCCTGGTTGGGAACGGCCTGCCGTGTGCCACGCTCAAGCTTCGGCTTGAGCGTGTCTTCGGGAGGCGCGGCAGACGGGCGACAGCAAGACACGCTCAAGCCCGCGAAGACGCGGCCTTGGGCGTGGCACATGGTTACTCAAACTGAGCACTTTTGAGGAGATTTGCGTGAGACCAAGAAACGCCGGCCCCCGTCACCCATAACCTATCACCTGTCACCTAACACCTACCACCTGATTTTCCTTGACTCCACGCCGGGCGCGTAACACAATGCTTCATCTTCGACGCGAAAACGATCTTCGTCGGCGAGACGGACCACCCGACGAGGGCGGGGTATTTGTGGGAGTGCAAGATTGAATGACTACAATGTTTTTCAATTGGTTTGAGGCGGAGCTTCGGTGGGATTGGAGGAAGCCATGAGAAGAGGCGTCATTGCGTGTCTCGTGTTCTGGCTTATCGGATGCGGCGTGGATACGGACGAGCGCGTGGTCGTGTGCTATACGGCCCTCGACCGGATGTTTTCCGAGCCGATCTTCGAGAAGTTCGAGAAGGAGACCGGCATCAAGGTCCTGCCCAAGTATGACACGGAATCCACGAAGACCGTCGGGCTGGTCAACGCCATCCGCGCCGAGGCGGACCGCCCGCGGTGCGACGTTTTCTGGAACAATGAGATCGTCAACACGATCCGCCTGAAGAACGAGAAGCTCCTTCAGGTCTATCGCCCCAAGGCGGCGGAGTCCTTCCCCGCCACGTTCCGCGCCCCCGACGGCTATTGGACCGGCTTCGCCGCGCGGGCGCGGGTGCTTATCGTCAACAAGAACTTAGTCAAGCCCGAAGATATGCCCAAATCTATCCACGACCTCGCCGACCCGAAGTGGAAGGGCAGGACCGCCATCGCCAAGCCGCTCTTCGGCACGACGGCCACCCATGCCGCGTGTCTCTTCGCCAAGCTGGGCGACGAAAAGACGCGGACCTTCTTCAAGTCGCTCAAAGACAACGAGATCCAGATCCACTCCGGCAACAAGTCCTGCGCACAGAACGTCTCAGCCGGCGCGGCGGCCTTCGGCCTGACAGACACCGACGATGCGATCATCGAGGTGGAGGAGGGCAAGCCGGTCGCCATCGTCTATCCCGATTCCGAAAAGGACCAGTTGGGTATGCTCTTCATCCCGAACACGCTCGCCCTCATCGCCAACGCTCCGCACCCGGAGGCGGGCAAGAGGCTCATCGAATACCTCCTGTCTCCCGACGTTGAAATTGCGCTGGCGAAAGGGCCGTCCGCGCAGATACCGCTCAACCCAAACGTCGCGGCATCGGTCCGCGTCAAGACGCCGAAGGAGGTCCAGGCGATGGATGTGGACTTCAACGCCGCCGCCGCCTTCGACGGGGCGGGAAAGTACATCGAGGAGTTTTTCCTGAAGTAGACCATGGGGGGACATCCAAAAAATAGTATTATGTCCCCGGCCAAGATAGGCAACGCCGCGGCGATTGCGCTGCTATCGGTTGCCGGGGCGGTCTGCGTCCTGCCGACGGCATACATGGTCGCCAGGGTGCTCCTGCGCCCGGCTGATCTCGCCGCCGCCTTTTCCGATCCCGCCCGGACGATCGCGCTCCTCCGAAACAGCCTGGCCGTTACGGGAGTCGCCCTTCTTGTCGCCATGGCCATCGGCGTCCCAATCGGGTTTCTCGCATTCCGCACGGACCTGCCGATGCGGCGGGGGATCATCGCGGGGACCGTCGTCGCCGCGTGCCTGCCGCTCTACATCGTCGCCGCCGGGTGGATGGCCGTCTTCGGCCAGCGCTTCTGGCTCTATAGCCCCGCGGGGGCCGGGTGGATCATGGGCGCCGCCCACGCGCCCCTCGTCCTCCTCATTACCGGCGTGTGCGCCGTCACCGTTGACCCCGTCCTGGAGGAACAGGCCGCCGTGGACGCCGATCCGTGGACGGTCTTCCGGCGGGTCACCCTGCCGCTCCAAGCGTGGGCGGTCGCGGCTGCGGGGATGGTGGTCCTTGTGTTTTGCATGTCGCTCATCACCGTGACCGACATCCTCATGGTCCGCACCTTTGCCGAGGAGGCGCTCACGCAGTTCCAGCTCAGCGCCGAGCCGTGGCGCGCGGCGGCGGTCTCCCTTCCGGTCGTCGCGCTCGTCTCGGTCCTCATCGTCGGCAGCGTCTTGGCCCTGCGCAGGCACGGCGAAGGCACGACGGCCGGCGCGGGCCGTCGGCCGATGGTCTTTCGCCTCGGGCGATGGCGGTCGGCCTGTTTCACTATGGTATTGCTCACGGCGGGGGCGATCCTGCTGGTTCCCCTTGCCTTCCTTCTATATGCCACATCGGGGCTTGGAACGTTTGTCGAGTCCTGCCGGACCGCCGCGCCGGAGCTGCGGGGATCGCTCTGCCTGAGCATGGTCGCCGCGACGGTCGCCGCGTTCCTCGCCGTCCCCCTGGCATGGGCGCTGAACCGCCGTCGGCGCATCGGCCTGCTGATCGTCGCGGGACTTGTCCTCATGGTGGCGGCCCCCGCCCCCGTCGCGGGCGTCGGCATCGCCCGCATCCTCAGCCGGGGGCATGTCCTCTATGCCATTTACAACTCGCAGGCGGTCCTCGTCTTTGCCTATGTCGTCCGAGTGCTCCCCTTCGCCGTCGTCGCGGCGCTGCCGGCGGTGCGGCAGGTCCCGCTCGATCTGGAGGAGTGCGCGGCGCTGGACGGGTGCAACTGGCTGCAGAAGATGGTGCACGTCGTCGCGCCTGTGAGCTGGCGCGGCCTCCTTCTGGCGTGGCTGCTGGGCTTCGTCCTTTCGCTGGCCGAGATCGGCGCATCGTTCATCGTCGTGCCGCCGGGCCGGACCACGCTGACGATCCGGTTCTTCACGCTCATTCACTACGGCCTCTACCCCGACGCCGCGGGCATCTGTCTCCTGCTACTCGGCGCGGTCATCCTGCCCGCCGTGCTCCTCGCCATGCTCCTCTGGCGGATGCTCGGCGAAAGATTCTGTTGAACGTCTCTTGCAGGCGTCCGGTCGGATCCCGCGTGGACGAGGGATCAGACAGGCTCTTGAATCCTTGTCGAAAACCCGGTATGTTGTCCGCATGATCGCATTTGGGTAACAGACCTTCAAATGGCGGGGATGGAACGTTGATTCTGTAGGGGCGGGCCCGTGTGCCCGCCCCTTGCACGGAAGATCTGCCGCTGCAGGGGCGGCCACGTGGGGCCGCCCCTACCCGATTCCATTTGAGCAACAGACCCTGGAGGACGAACCATGAGACGCATCCGGCATTGTTTGTATGTAATTTGTGCTGTCATATTTGCCGCATGTGCCATTACTTACAGCCAGCCTAAGGAACTCGTGACCAACGGCGACTTCGAGGCGGGCGCGGAGGGATGGGACCTCAAGGGCGGCCAACTTATCTCGGATGAGAAGCAGACCCACAACGGAAAGAACTGCATCTTCGGCGAAGTAACCAAACCGAATCAGGGATGCGCCATTCGGCGGACGTTTGCGCTGAGGAGCGACTGCATCTATCGCCTCACCTTCTGGGCGCGGGCCGAGAGGGCGAAGGGACAGCCGCCGGCGAAATTCGGCGTGAAGGGCGTCATCTTCGTCAACCAGGGTGCGCGCAAGGTCCGCGAGAGCGTGGGGATGATAAAGGCCATCCCCCCGCGCTGGCGCAAGTTCGCCTTTCCCTTCTCGGTGCCGGAGAGCGGCGAGTGGCAGGTGGAGCTGAATGCGCCCTCCTCCTTCGGCGGCATGTTGGGCAAGGCGTGGATTGACGAGATTTCGCTCACCGAGACGCAGCTCCCGCCGAGCGTCGCTATCACCGATGACGAGAAGTTCAACGAGCGGCCCGCCCTTGCCGTCGGCGGCGACGGGGCCGCCTACTGCGCATGGTTCTCCTTCAAGGACGGCAAGGACCGGATTCGCGCCGCCCGTATGAAGAACCCCACCGCCGAGAAGCCCGAGATCGCCATGCTGCCCGAGATCAACCTGCCCGGCTGCGAGGGCGTCTGGCGCGTGGCCCTGGCCCCGGCAAAGGCCGGGGCGTGGCTCGTCGCCTCGTGCGATGTGGGCGGAAACTGGGACATCTACCTCTGGCAGATCGGACCCGAGGGCGCGGGCAGTCCGATCCGCGTGACGAGCGACGCCGCCACCGACATCAACCCGACCATCGCAACGGCAGGAGATCGAACCTTTGTTGGCTGGGAGACGAACCAGGGCGGACCAAGGCAGATCATGGTCGCGGAGGTTGCCGACGGCAAGGCAGGTGAGGCCAAGCCGGTCTCGACCGCCGCGACATGGAACTACTATCCCGCCATGGCGGGCGACGCCTCCGGCAAGGCGTGGCTGGTGTGGGAGAGCTTCCGCGACGGGAGCTACGACATCTACGGCGCGCCCTTCGACGGCCAAGCGTGGGCCGCCGAGCGCTGCCTGAGCAAGGACCCGCGCATCGAGCACCGGCCCGCCGTCGCCTTCGGCAAGGACGGGGCGTGGATGGCGTGGGAGGTCATGATGTACGGCTACCCCGCCTATCGCACCGGAAATGCGCAGGAGCAGCGCGTCGTCGCGGCGAGGATTGACGACGATGGCCTGAAGTCGTCGAAGGAGATCATCGGGCTATTCGACAACTTCACCCAGCAGCCGACCGTCGCCTGCGATGCGGACGGGCGCGTCTGGGTCTGCGCACGGACGGCGCGCGAGCGTGCGGGATGGGACGTCGTCCTCCGCGCCTACTGCGGCGACAAGTGGAGCGATGAACGCCTGCTCACGCCGAAGACCGGCCGCGCCCAGCCGTGCCCCATGTCCGTCGCCGGGGGGCGGCTCCTTGTCGCCATGCAGCATGATAATGTGGCGGGGAAGTATCAGTCCGTCGAGGAGACGGTAAAGGAGAAGAGCAACATCGCCCTGTGCAGCCTGGACCTCGGCGGCGCGGCGGAACCGCCGAGGGACCTGGTGAAGTTCGAGCTGCCCCAGACCGACTTCAATCTGCCGGAGCATCGCAAGCCGTACGGCGAGGACCTGCCCCGGCGGACGATCGAATACAATGGCCGGACACTCCAGCTCCTCTGGGGGCAGTTCCACGAGCACTCGGAGATCTCCGTCTGCAACCGCAACGGCGACCTGGGACCGGAGGACAACTACGGCTACAACCGCGACATCCACAAGATGGACTTCTGCGCCCTGACCGACCACGGCTACAACCTGTCCCCGCCGATCTGGAACTACCTGAGCAAGATCGTGCGGACGCAGAACGACCCCGGCATCTTTGTCAGCTTCCTCGGCGAGGAGTGGACGTCCACGTTCGAGGAGAAATCAAAGGAGCATCCCTTCGGCTTCTACGGCCATCGGAACTTGATCTTCTCCGATGCGAAATTCCCCCGGTGGTTCAACGCGATGAACCGCGACACGCCGGCCCAGGTGTGGGCGGAGCTGCGGAAGATGGACGCGGACTTTATCCAGATTCCACATCAATTGGCCGATGACGGCAACGTGCCGACGGACTGGAACTTCGCCGACGAAGTCGCCCAGCCGTTAGCGGAGATCTTCCAGGCCCGGCAGTCCTACGAGTATCGCGGCTGCCCGCGGCAGGCGAAGAACGTCGTGGAGGGCGACGGCTATTTCCTGCAGGAGGCGTGGGCGAAGGGCGTGGTGATCGGCGTTATCGCCAGCCCGGACCACGGCGGCGGCCAGGGCAAGGCGGCGATCTACGCCCCGGCGCAGACGCGGGAGGCGATCCTCCAGGCGTGCCGCGAGCGGCACACCTACGGGACCTCCGCCGCGAAGATATTCCTCGACGTGCGCGTGAACGGCCGGCTCATGGGCGAGAAGGTGAAGGCCGACGGCGGGCCGGTGAAGATCCATGTGGAAGCCATCGGCTCCGGCCCCATCGAGCGCGTGGAGGTCTGCCGGAACAACGAATTCATTTATACGAAAACCGCCGAGTCCGACAAGTGCGCGTTCGACTTCGAGGACCCGAATCCCCTGCCGGGCGTGAGCCACTACTACGTCCGCGTGATGCAGAAGGGCATGCAGCAGACGATCACGGCCGAGCGCGACAACGCCGTCGAGGACGCCGGCTCGATCCCCGAGATCGCCTGGTCGTCGCCGGTGTGGGTCGAGCGGTGATTGTCGATTTTCGATTGGCGATTGCGGATTTGGGATGGGTAGGGCTGGTATGAAAGGGGGAAAAGGGGTCAGGCTACTTTTTTCCTCTGGTGCCTTTTCCCCGTGGTAATCGAAATGATCCGTAATGTGACCAGGAACTATTGACGCGGGCAGGTGCTGACGAGACCGACGAGGTTATGCGATTTCTCCTTCGAATTCTGTGCATTCTCGCGGGGGTGGGGGTGGGAAACAGTCTTCTCGGATGGGGGGCGGTTCTATTGGGTGTGGACTCGCGTCTCGTCTGCCTTGCCGGTCTTGTCATGATACTCGCTGCTCCGCCCGCAGTTTTTGAGGTTACGGCACTGCTGATGGGGGCAAATACTCCCACACGTCGCATACTGCGCGGATGCGGTTTCCTGCTCATGATACCGGTTCCGCTTTCTTCCTTGGTGTGCGGAAGGCTCTTTTGGCATCTTGGTGCACATGATTGCTACGGGCTTGGTGAACCGAGGTTTGTGGGAGCCGCATTTCTTGCGGTGTTGGGCATACAGGCTGTGTGTTTCTGGTGGTGTGATCGGCTGTTCAAGAAAGTGGGGCTAATCAGAGTTGGCCGCATTACCGCCTCCATGATGTTCTTGGGTCTCGCCGGGTTCTGGTGTGCGAATATCGCTCAGTTGATAGTCACTGGTCTGGGACTGGACCTCATCGACGTTCATGGATTGAGTGTTAATCCTTTCCTATCCAGAGTCGCACAACTTCAGTCAGGTTTCCTGCCATTGAGCTTCATCTTCGCCCTTTTTGCCTACCTTGTCGTGTCTGATGGATACACTTTCAAAGGGTCGGAGAGCGATGGCAAATCGGAAAATGTCCGGGATGCAATCGGTTCCCTCACCGTCTGCCTTGTGCTGGGCGGAGTTTTCTTGCTGGTAGTTGATACCACGGTTGGGCGATTGAACACATTTCAACGATTCTTTAGCAGCACGGATCTCACCGAAGAGTTGGTGGCGGCTATCTGGCGGGGCAACGACAACGAAAAAAGAACCAGATTCCTATTGAGCAGGGGAGCAGACCTCAACGCACCGCGAAGCGGATTATTGCGTGGAACTGCCTTGCATGATATGGCGCATTATACGCACAAGGGGCTGACGGAGGCGTTCCTCGCTGCGGGAGCAGATCCCAATGCCGTCGATGATGAGGGGATGACACCCTTACACTATGCCGCGTGGATCCGTAATGAGTACGCAGTGGATGAACTGGTAAAGGGGAAAGCCAATGTAAATGCGAAGGATAACTCTGGTTCTACCCCCTTGCACGTACTCACCGGTGCGAGCAGCGGGCTCGGGATGAAGGCCGAGGAGTGTGCCACATGCAAAGAGATTATTTGCCTGCTTCTGCGAGCAGGGGCCGATATCAACGCAAGAACGATGGATGGCCAGACTCCGCTCGATCTTGCCGAAAATAACGGTTATGATGCCATCGTTGCCTTCCTTCGCCAACGCGGCGGCAAGTCCGGCGCGGAGATGAAGTAGATGGCGAAGGATAAAGGGATTAGATCACTCCTTGCATCAAGAGGAAAAGCGCCAATAAGTAAGGTGGGCTGACCCTTTCCTCCGTCATTCGTATGCCTCGATCTCCACGAGCGACGGGCGCTTGCCTTTGTCGAAGAGGAGCCGCAATCGGTCGGCATCCGTGGCCAGGAAGGTATGGGTGACGGCCTTCGCCGCGCCGGGGACATACTCCTCGCTCCGCTCCCATCGGTCTGTCTTCTCATTCCACAGGATATAGTGGGTCTTCATCTCGACGGTCGTGTTGCGCCACTCGCCGCCCGCCAGGGAAAGCTGGAGCTGATACGCGCCGTCATCGAGGGACGATTTGCCCTCCCTGTCAATCGGCGCGACGGCCACGACCCGGCTCAGCTTCCGCGCCTTCGGGAGCGCGATCTCGATCCAATGGGGTTCGGGCGACTTGGGGTCCGGCGTCCACTGCGCGCATCCGTACCCGCCGTTGTTCACGGCCATGGCCCGGGCGTAGCGACCAGTGGACGAGGCCCGGGCCAACGCGCCGTTCAGGTATGAGGCGGTGTTGCGTTCGCGGACGGGACTGAGCGTGCCCGCGATGGAGTACGGCTCGACATACTCGCGCAGCAGCTTGGCGATCGGCAGCGGAGGCAGGTCGGTCCGGGACATGTAGATGTGTACATCCCATGGTTTGAACTTATCGGCAACGACGCCTCCGTCAATCTTGACCTTCCGTTCTTCAGAGAACACATGGAGTTCTTTCCACTTCGCGTCGTCAATCGTGATCTGCGCCTTGACCTCGGCATCGCTGTTGTTGACGGCGACGACGTAGAGGTGGTCGGCGAGCATCCACGCGGTAAGGCGGATCGGGTCGGCGGTGTGGACCGTGTCGCTCTCTCTCCCCGTGGCGAACACGCCCTCCATGAGCGCCAGCTCCGAGAGGAGGGCCTTGACGGCCTCGGCGTATTTCGGGGTGTCGCGCATGTCCCACCGGCACGCGCCGTAGCACCAGTAGAGGAAGCCGCGCGCCCCATGGACGACGGCGGAGTAGGTCATGAAGCGCTCCTCGGCGAGGGTGGGAGTGCGGCCGAAGATTTCGCCGCGCTCGTCGTGGTAGCAAGGGCCGTTGTGGAGTTGCGGCGTGATCCAGACGGCGGCGCGCTTGGCGTCGCGGGCCTCCTGCATGAAATCGGCGATGCCCGAGAGAGGAAACCCCGGCGGCAGGACCTGGTAGAAGCCGGGGTAGGGGTCGGGCATGAGCACGTCCCCGGCGAGGGCGTAGGTCTTGATGGCGTTTTTCTGGTTGTTCAGCATGATGACCGGATGGAATGGGTCGAGGGACTTGATGGCCTTGTAGGCCGTCACATATTCCTCGGGCGGGACCTTGCCGTACTCCGGTTCGTCGGCGATGTAGTAGGCCAGGAGGGCGGGGTGGTCCTTCGCCTCGTTGACGAGCTTCGTCAGACCCGCAATGTCGGCCTTCTCCGTCTTCGATGACTTTGTGTAGGTTTGGACATCCACCACGCCCATGAGGCCGTTGGCCATGCACTCATCGAGGTATTCCTTCACGCCGTTGCGCGTCTCGAAGTAGCCTTTATATTGCATCATCGTGTTCGCGCCGGCGCGGCGAATCTCGCCGAAGTGGTCCTTGGGGACGCAGAAGAGGCCGATGGGGAAGAAAGGCTGCTCGTTGACGATGGTGATCCCGCCCTCGATGATCTCGACGCGCGACGGTTGGCCGGGCTTCATTTGCGGCGGGAGCTGGATGCTGGCCACCGCCGGCCGTTCATAGGTCGGCAGGTCCTTCTCGCGGCCGAAGGCGTTGAGGGGCGACTTGCCGAAGTCGAGGGGATAGTTCGTCGGGCACTTCGGCGCGTCGCCCTTTCGCTCGAACTTGACGTCGGCGACGTAGACCGTCCCGGCCAGTCCGTGGGGGACGGTGATGACGATGCTCTGGATCGCGGCGGGGTTAATCGCCGTGCCGTCGCGTTGGTCGTTGCCCCAGGCGTAGAAGAAGAACCGCAGGGGCAGCTCGATCTTCGTCCATGCGTCCTTCCGCACGGGGAGGCTGCACCGGGTGGAGCGCCAGGAGGATTTGTCCGCGTCGCCGAGGGTGAGGCCGAGCGGCTTCGGGAGGTCGCGGTCGCCTCGGACGCGGAGGGTGAGGACCCACTCGCCGGGGGGATCGTCCTTCTCGCAGATGCGAATCCCGCTGCGGAGCAGCCCGCGCGGCGGCTTCTCGACGACCGGGGCCTCGAAGGTCCAGGCGAGGCACTTCCCCCATCCGTCGGGCAAGGGCGCGAGGGTGATCGTCCCCCCGCCCGGTCCCCAGGCGCTCCACTCCGTGGCCGTGGTTTCCGGTTTCTCCTGCGACAGTCCGCAGATCGGCGCGAGGAGCGCCAAAACGAAGGCAATGACAAGCGTGAGTCTCGTCGCGGTCATGTGTGTACCCTCCTATCGAGGCAAAGCGATGGGAGCAGGGTAACAAAAAGCGTCGGGGGCTGTAAAGCAGAAACCGGCCGGTGTTGGTAACGTTTCAATGACGAGGGAGTAATTCATTCCTCAGAGGCACATCGTCATTCCCGCGAAAGCGGGAATCCACAGCTGTCGGCGGATTCCCCGAAGTCCTGGATTCCCGCTTACGCGGGAATGACACCGGTTTCCCTTCACAACTCTAGTGTTGGTGGGGACCAACCGCCGGTCTGTGCGCAATGGAAACAGATTTGATTTCGCCCGCCGCGCTGTGGTATGTTGAATCGTCCACCAAGTTTGCAGAGGACGAATGCCATGGCCGATTTCTACGAGGAGACGTTGCGCGATCTGATCTCCATCCCCAGCCCCAGCGGCGAGGAGGGACAGGTGGCCGCATACATCCACGATTTCCTCAAGGCGAACCGCGTCGCCGTGGAACGCGATAAGCGCGGGAACGTCGTCGCGGTGCTGGGCGACGGCAAGCGCATCCTCCACATCAACGGACACATGGACACCGTCCGGCCGGTGGCTACGTGGACACTGGACCCCTTCGCCCCCGTGGTGAAGGAGGGCCGCCTCTACGGTCTCGGCGCATCGGACATGAAGGGCGGTCTGGCGGTGATGATGGACCTCGCCCGGAAGGTGCGCCCTCGGGCGAAGGCGGTCTTCAGTTTTACCGTGTGCGAGGAGGGCAGCGGCGCAGGCGGGGAGAACAACGGCGCGGCGGCGCTTCTCGAAACGTGGGAGGGCGAATGGGCCGTCACGACGGAGGGATCGGCGGTGGATGGGGCCGTCACCCTCGGTCTTGGCACTCAGGGGCACAGCGTCGCCGTCGTCACGGTGAAGGGCGTGTCGGCCCACAGCTCGCGGCCCGAGATGGGCAAAAACGCCATCGAGTTTGCGGCCGCCATCGTGCGGAGGGTCCGGGCGCTCAACGATTCATACAACGAGATCCCCATCTTTGCCGAGATCACCGGCCGCCCGACCATAGCGGCCACCATGATCCAGGGAGGCGCGGCGGCGAACATCATCCCCGACTCCTGCACGCTGACCATCAGCCGCCGCCTGGCCCCCGGGGAGGACCGGGCGAAGTTCGAGGGCGAGCTGCTCGACCTGACGGCGGGTTTTGTGGTCGAGAGCGATATCCGCGGCGGCGACCCGGGCGCGTGCGTGGATGTGAACGGCGACCTCTTCCAGGTGGCCCGCGAGGCGGCGCGGAAGACGCTCGGCGTCGAGCGATACTCACTCTCACGCGGCAGGACGGACCTCGTGCTCTTCGCGCGGAAGGGGATGGACGTAATGAACATCGGTCCCGGCACGATGGGCCAGGCCCATGTGGCGGACGAGTGGTGCCGACTGGAGGACATGCCGGCGGCGAGCGCGCTGCTGGCGGAGATCATCAATACTCTGTAGGCTTTTGTCATAATCTTAATCCTAATCTTAATCGTAATCTCAAATTCGGATTATGATTACGATTAAGATTAAGAGTAGGAGTAGGAGTAGGAGTAAGAGTAGGATAGGAGACGATCTATGGAATTGCTCAAGCATCTTCAATTCAATGCCGACGGCCACATCCCCGCGATCATCGTCGAGGACTCGCTCAAGGAGGTCCTCACGCTCTGCTACATGACCGAGGAGGCCCTGCGCAAGACGGTCAAGACGGGCCGGGTCTATGTCTTCCGCCGGTCCATGGGCAAGCTGATGATGAAGGGCGAGACGTCGGGGCACATCCAGATCGTGAAGGGCATTTACCCCGACTGCGAGGGCAAGTCGCTCGTCATCAAGGTGGACCAGAAGGTCGCCGGCTGCCACAAGGGCTACATGTCCTGCTACCACCGGCGGTATGATCCCAAGACGGATGAACTGAAGACCGTGGCGGAGAAGGTCTTCGATCCGGACAAGACCTACGGGTGAACGCTCGGGTGATCCACTAGATGCAGGAGCAATACTCGTGACCAAGTACGTCTGGAAACACCTCCCTAACGCGATCTATCTAGACACGAATGCATTACGTTCGGCAGGACCGCGCTTAGAGGCCCCTTGGATCAGCGAACTCCTGTCTATCACTGCAAATTACGGCATAAGTTTGTGTATATCGGGGCTTGTTCTCACAGAATGGTGCGAACACATTATGGAGGTACTGAAAAACAACCATGACAAACTGCGAGCGTCAATTGACTTACTAGGACATTTCTGTGACACGGCAGACATCAACCCGGATGACGTCAATCTCCCAGAAAAAACTCAGCTGATCGAATCAGTGTCACAGAAATTGGAGAGGGCTGGTTTTCAGGTTGTCTCGAATTGGAACGGCCCTCTTTCACAACTGCTAGCTGAGGCACTAGAAAAGAGGCCACCTTTTGAGCAAGGCGGCAAGGGCCTGTGTGACGCCGTTATCCTAGAGAGCTATGTCAAACACGCAAAGGGACCTCTTGGAGGAACGAGGGTTCTGGTTGTCAGTAATGATCGTGCCGTGCAACGCTCAGAAGATAGGTTCAAAAGGGAAGGCATCACTGTTGATTTCATAGGCACATCAGACGTTGCTGAAAAGCTCAAATCCCTGCTCAGCAACGAGAACAATGCATACATAGAGGAAAAGAGGTCGAGACTGAAAGAGAATATCTTGGCCCATCAATCAGCAATACTGGACTTCGTGAAAAGCACACCTTTGAGAATCACAAACTGGATGCTTAACGGGCCTTTTGTAAAAGAGGAAGATCGAGTTCATGGCACGATTGAGAGCATCCTCTCTGTTAGGCCGGCAAGAATAAGCGATGTGCTCGGCGGTGCTCCGGTCTACGGTGAGGAGGTGCCGCCAGATCGGTACCCGGTCCTGATCTTTGTTGAGCTTGAGATAGATATTCTAGTGAGGCAATATGATTTTGGGCTCTTGATCCAACCAATGGCCATTGTGCAACCCAACATGATAGACAAAGACTCCCCAGTGACTCTCGAAAAGGGTACTGATTACCAACTTCAGGAAGTACGGAGAACCATAACCAGGAGTGCAACAGTATTTGCCACGATAGATGCCGTTAAGGAAAAGCAAGACGTTGTCGAGGGCTTCAGGATTGAGAAAGTCATCTGAAGTTCCATGGACAGCTGAAGAGTTCCGGCAGTTCCGGGGACAGTGTATTTATCTCCCGGAAGGGCATGTGTCCCGCGTCATTTCGCAGGTTGTTCTTGTCCGATCTTTTCTTGCAGCCACAGGTTCAGCAGGGTTTCCGGAGATATGCCGTTGGTTGGGGTGATGGAGTAATGGAAAGCGTGGCTTGGGGGGATGTTCCACTACTCCAACACCCCAACACTCCACTACTCCAATACTCCAGAATGCAGTCAGATGGCTTCCGGGGCGTGTTTACGAGTACCCATACACTTGGGTCTTCAGGGCGCGATGTCGAACGTCGCCGAAGTCTTGCCGCGCGCGGCTGCGTCCTCGCAGAGCTCGGCGGCGAGGGTATAGCTCCCCGGACCAAGTCGGCGGAGGTCCAGGGTGAATCCTATCGCCCCGGATTTCGGCTTGCGGATTTCGTCGCGGGAGACCGTGCTCTTGCCGTCGGAAAGTGACAGGATGATGGCGTGCCGGCCCAGGCTCAGCGAGCCGACGCCGACGTGCAATTTGCCCGACGCCGTGGAGACGCCCTTCGGATAGATCTTCTTGTCCAGCGTCAGGGAGAGGACCTCTTTGGGGAGTTTCAGGTCCACTTCCTCCTGGCCGATGAGCGACTCCTTCTCCTTATCTCCGACGGCAAACAGCGCGGCGTTCAGGCAGCAGAAGGTGCTTTCCCATGGGACCTTGTAGTTGAGGGGGGACATGATCTCGCCCTTCGGGGGAAGCGAGAGATCGCTCGCCGCCGACTCGATGATTGCGCCGTCCTTGTCGAAGGAGACCAGCCGGAGCCGGACCTTGCTCTTCGCGTCGGCGCGGTTGCGGACGCCGACGACGGCCCGGTTGTATCCGAAGCCCGCCTGGCCCGGATCAAGGAATACGATGATCGCCGGCGGCCCCTGGCGGAAGAACATGATGCCCTCGCTGCGCGGCTCCAGGATATTGTACCCCGCCGGCGACCAGGTGGAGATCTCCTCCATTTCATATCGCTCGTGCTTGACGGGGGGGCGGTTGCGGCGGCCGATATTCAGGCCGCAGAAACTTCCCTCCGACGGCGCCTTGATCTCCAGCGAGGCGAAGGGGATGGCCATCTCACACTGCCATGTCCCCTTGTCCTTGTCCCGGCCGGTCGCGACGGTGATGCCGGGGTGCCACCGCTCCGGGCCGGTCGGCTCGTCGGTGGTCGTGGCGACTCGGCTCGTGTACATCACCCCGCGGGGATTGACCGCGATGTGGAAGACGTTCCGGCGGGTGTTGATCACAAATTCGACGCAATCGTCCTGATCGAGGATCGGCCCGTCGTCGCGGTTGGTGGGCGCGACGATCTCCGAGTCCTCGCAGTCGAAGGCGACATAGATGCCCGCCGTGCCGTAGCACATCCTCGCCTGGGTCCGCTGCGCAGCGGGAAGGTCGCCCTCGTCGTTGAATTTCAGCCCGAGCAGGCCGGCGTAGTCCTCCGGCTTGGCCTTCGGATCGAGCGCGTTCGCCACGCCGGCCACGTCGGCCCGGCGAAGGACGAAGTCCGTCGCCGTGCCCGAATTCTTCCAGCACGGATCGTTCAGGATTCCGTCAATGAGAGGAATGTCCTTCCGGACGTCCGGCAGCATTATCTCCCGCGCCGGCCCCATGACGAGGGTGTCCGCCGCCGGGGGTTTGGCGAACGAGACGTCCTTGATTCGATGCGGCGCCTCCTCGGTGGGAACATCCGGATTTCGGCAACCGCTTAGCGCCGTCGCGAGCGCCATGAGGATGGGTGTGACGCGGAGTCTGAATTGCAGCATGGATAGCGCCTTGCGAGCAAGCGGGAAGGGATGCTATGGCTTTTCCGTGGTCACCGGCACATACTCGTTGTCCTGGATGAACAGGATCTGGTCGAACTTCGACCCGTCCTCGCGGTTGCCGATCTTGAGGGAATGTTTCCCTTTTGCGAGATTGAAGGTGAGCGGCATGCCGGGCCTGGCGGGGTCGGTCACCCGCTTCCAGTCCCACTTGCCATACGTGGCGTCGCCGCCGAACATGAGTTCCTTCGCGCCGTCCATGGAGAGGGTGAGCGAGTTGCCGCATCCGCAGCACCAGTTCTTCCGAATCCAGAGGATGTACTCCCCCGGTTCGGTCACCTCGAACTCATACGTCGCGCTGCCGCCCACGCTCTGCTCCTTGTGTTCCGGCCCCTCGGGCCCCTCCACATAGCGCCCGCCCGACGCCTGGGCGTCGTCGCACGCCTTCATGGGCGGTTCCACTTTGGTCGCTGCCTCCGCTTCGATGACGATTCGCGGCGCGCTCTTGATGAGGGTGATCGCCGGCGTATCAGCCGCGCCGCGGCTTCCCGCCCCGGCGTTCGGTTGGCTGTCCGACTTCCCGCACCCGGCCGACAAGAGGCAGATGACTGCGATGGTGAGGAGTTTCTTCACGCGACCACTTCCGTTTACTCGGGATCAAAGACGGTCACAACCACCCGAATTGAATTCTAACCCATCCCGCCGGAAAAGTCAAGGTCGGCATCTATGTTGAATGGGAGTTTCTACTCAGGCGCCGGCTTCGTATCGAGAATGTAGGCCTCAAGCCCGGCGACCATGAAGAGCAGCCGCCCCTGGTTGTCCACCCAATAGACCTCCGGCACGATGCCCTCTCCCAGGTGGTCGTAGGCGTGGAGGCGCACGGCGCGTCCCCCGGTCTTGGCCCGGCGCGTCTTCGTGATCCGGCCCTTCTCCAGCTCCGCCACCTCCGGCTGCTGGACGATCTTCTCGCCCAGTAACACATCGTCGCTCTTGCGGAACGACAGCGTGTGGTTCGGCTTGGGCTGGTCGAGGTTGTCAATCAGCGTGAACCGGATCGGCTCGAAGGCCTTGCGCGGGAGGCGCTGCACGGCGTCGAAGATGGACCAGTTGGTGGTATAGGCCGACGGGACCTGGATGCGGCGCTCGCGCCCGCCGTCGGTTAGGACGATGGCGCCGTCCTTTACCTGGGCCGATTTCTTCAGGTTCGTGATCGGCACGGCCCTGCCGTCGGCGTCGGCCGCCGCCGATTGCAGCGTCCACTGCGTGGGGGTAGAGAGGGCGTCCGCGCGGCAGCGGAGCTCGGCCGTCAGTTTGTGCATGGTGTTGCCGGATTGGGGCTTTTCGTAGTTGGCGGTCAGCGTCGCGCCGTCGGCGTCGGCCTGCCGGCGCAGGCGAAGGGTCCCTGTCCGGCCTCCCGGTCCGCGCCGCACCGAGCCGAGTGAATAGACGCCGTAGGTCAGTTCCCAGTCGCCGCTCGGGTTGAAGGCGTCGCCCAGCGGCGTGAAGCCCATCAGGTGGTGGGTGATGCTGTTCAGTGTGAAGTGATCTTTCAGTTCGCTCATTACTGTGCGCCTTTCTCGGTCGTCATGGCCTCGACTTATGATGCTGATACTACTCGATTTCCTTCCCCGTCTTCGCGCCGTGATTACGGAGGACGTCCGCGAGCGCCTTCTGTTCGCGCTCGACGGCGATGTCGAGCGGCGTCTTGCCGTCGTGATTCCTTATGTTCACCCTGGCCCCCTTGCGTATGAGGAGCGCGGCGACCTCGACGCGCCCTTCGCCGGCGGCGCGGTGAAGGGGCGTGTCGCCGGCTTCGGATGTTTCGTCCACCTTCGCGCCCGCCTGGATGAGCATTTCCGCGATCTCGGTTCGGTTTTTGCCTGCGGCGATGTGCAGCGGCGTCCAGCCCATGACGTGTTTGGCCTCTACGTCCGCGCCCTTGCCGATGAGAATGGCCGAGAGTTCCCGATAATCCTTGGCCGCGGCGATGTGAAGCGGCGTCCAGTTGAGCTGGTTTTTTGCGTTGACATCGGCGCCTTTTTCGATGAGGAGCAGGACAATGTCCTTGTTCCCGCCGGCGGTCGCCCAGTGGAGGGGCGTGGAGCCGAGGCTGTCTGTTGCATCGAGGGAGAGGCCCCTCTCCAGTATGGCCTCCGCCTGGACCAGGTCGCCGGCCTTGGCGGCGGCCCTGAAGTCCTCCACGTCATCGGCGCGGGCCGCGGCCATAGCGACGATCAGAAAAAGCAGTATGCAAGATAGCCTTACCATGCCTGGTTTCTCCGCAGCGTCCCGCCATGCGGTCCTGCCGCCGGGGCGCGGTCCGGCTTGCATGACCGGGGGCGGCCCGCGTTCAGGGGATCGTTTTCTGCAGGGCGTCGGTGATGGTGCCGCCGAAAAAGTCGTCGAAGTGCTCGCGGGTGATGACAACCCCATGCCGCCGGTTTTCCACGGTGGCGAACTTCAGGCCGACGTCCGTGATGCTGATATAAAAAGTATTGGGGAAGCTGCGGAACGTGCCGACGTACTTCCCCGGCTGGCTGCGGGCCGGGGTGAAGTATTGCTGCGCGAGGGCGTGCGCCCCGGCAGGGGTGAAGGTCGGGATATTCATGCAGTTCACCGTGGTCTGCAACCGGAGGAATCGCTCGCCCGTCTTGCTGTCGAAACCCACGTCAATGCGGGGGTTCGCGGGCAGATTCATGCCCTTCCAGGGCTGATACAGTTTCACGAAGACAAAGCTGACCTTTCGGGTGATCCGGTCGCATCGCTCGAAGAAATCGTCGGGCGTTCGGATGCTCCGGATGAGCTGTTCCTGTTCGTCCCCCACGGCGTCGAGGGCGATCTCCAGCAGGTCCTGCTCCAGCGAACTGGGCTGCAGGAGGTCCTTGGGCGAGATCAGCTGTTGGGTTTCCTCCGGCGCAGGCGGGCGGGGCGAAGGGGGCGGGGGAGCGCCGGGGGCGGCGGTGCAATAGTACAGGAAGGACGGATCCCCATAATGCTGCCGATAGTCCATGATGCATCCGATGATCCGGTTCCTCTGCTCCTCGGTGACGGGTTGATTCACCAGCATGCAGAGTTGGTTGTAGACCACCGTCCGATTCCTGCCCTCCAGGATGGATACCTTGCAGATGTCAATAAAGTCGTCTAAGCTTTGTGATGGATTTGACATATTCACCTCCCCGCGGACCCGAACGTGACTTCACACCCCTGAAAAGTATACACCGCCGCCGTGGAAAGGTCAACTGGTCTGAGGCGCAAAGAGAAAAAGATTGGAACGAGGGCTGGGGGGATAAAAAACCGGCGCCCGCAGGGCGCGAGCGCCGGTTTCATTTCGCGGCTGTCGGGCCCGACGGGCCCGTCAACCCATCAGGGCGACAGCCACCTCCGGTCGTGATAGCTCACTGGACCACCTCCTTTCTGCAAAAGAACCCGCCCAACGCGCTCGCCGGGACGAACTTGCCGGGCCCTTTTGCCCGTCGCACCACGTTAGCGCGACCTACGGACAGGCAGCCTGCCGGCCGACTGTCGGCGCATATTATAACGCATCGGCCCAAATTTTCCAAGCAAAAATCGGATGACGGAGTAAGGCCTCAGCCATGGGAGGAGGGGGCAAGCTACCCTACGTTGTCATTCTGAACGAAGTGGAGAATCTCGGCGTGACGGAAGGTCGAGATGCTTCGCTTCGCTCAGCATGACACACGAGATCGGGCCTATAGCGGCAGGGCCACCGGCCGCCCTTCGTCGGCGGATTGGTACATGGCCAGGGCGATCTCGAGCGTCCCGCGCGCCGATTCGCCGGTGACGCGCGGTTCGCGGTCTTCTCGGATGGCGTCAACCATGTCGTCAATAAGATAGCGGTGCTCGTAGTGCCCAAAGGCGGCCGCTCCGCCGGCGGCGGTTTGGGCCTCGGCGCTGCCGATCTTTCGAATCGCCTCGTCCTCGGGACGGTCATCCTGGAACTGCCAGGTGGTGATGCGCTCGCCCTGCATGATGGCCGTGCCCTTTTCCCCGTTGATCTCGATGCGGATGTCCGTCCCGGGGAAGAGGGCGGTGGATGCCTCGAGGACCCCTTGCGCGCCGTTGGCGTAATTAAAGAAGGCGAGGACGGTGTCCTCGAGGTCCACGTCCGGGTGCATCAGGTTCGCCGTGCGGGCGTGGACGCGCCCCACCGGGCCCATGAGGTGGTGGAGCAGGTCGAAGTAGTGGAAGGCGTGCTGGATGATGACGCCGCCGCCCTCGGCGCGGGAGCTGCGCCACGGGTCGCGGTGGTAGTATTCCACCGGGCGGAACCATTTCATGAAGGCGTCGCCGTGGAGGAGCCTGCCGAAGCGGCCGCCGGCGATGGCCGTCTTGATCGCCTCGATGGCCTTTCGGAACCGGCATTGGAGGACGATGCCGAGCTTGACATGGTTTTCCCTGCAGGCTCGGATGATGTGGTCAGTTTTTTCCAGGGTCATCTCCGGCGGTTTTTCCACCAGTACGTGCTTGCCGGCCCGGGCGGCGTTGACGGCGTATTCCTCGTGGGAGGCGTTGGGGGTGAGGACGACGACGACGTGGATGTCGTCGCGCCGGTAGATGGCGTCTATGCGGTCGAGGGCCTGGCCGCCGTGGGTCTTGCAGAAGGCCCTCGTCTTGTCGGGGTTGCGGCCGGCGACGGCGATCAGATCGGCCTTCCGGGAGTCGGCGAGCGCCTTGGCGTGGAAGGGGGCGACCAGTCCGTATCCGATGAGTCCGAATCCAAGTTTATCGGCCACGGTCCGTCCTTACTTCATGTTTTTCTTGATCCAGTCCTCGGTGAAGGCGAGGGCCGTATCGAACTCGGCCTTTTCGACGTACGTGACCTTGCCGTCGGCGAAGGCGACGTTTCTGCCGGGGCCGTGGAAGCTCTTTTTTTCAAACAGGATAAGGAGTTTGCCGGCCAGTTCCGGGTCCAGGTCGGTGAAGCAGCCGAGGTGGTAGTAGATGTAGCTGCACTGATGGGGCTGGAGGACCGCGCCCTCTTCAAATTTGGTCGGATCGTCGGAAGATGAGGGGCATCGGAACATGGTGCGGTCGCCCAGCGGGTGGGGGTAGAGCGATCCGAGCTGCGACGGGGTGCCGCCCTTCTCGCTGGACCATGCACGCAGCTTCTGCCACATGACGGTCATGTTGGTCTGGCAGCGGTCCCTGTTGTCCTTGCTGGTATCGTAGCCGCCGCAGGAGAAAATCGCCGCCGTCATCCCCAACGCCATGCCAAGGCACAGAACTTTTCTTCTCATCTTTCTCTCCTGTTTGTCAACTGCCATTGTCGCCGTCCTTTTGTCGCATCACATGCGCCTTCTGCCCGATCCGCGATTCCCGCGAGAAGCGATGCGCTCGCTTCAGCTTTCGACCCATAGCCATCATCATTTCCCGGAACATAAGGGACCGGCTCTCGAGCAGGTGCAGATGAAACGGAAGGACGCACCCGCAGCGCGAGCAGTCCGCTTTCGGCCCCATCATGCAGGGCCGTTTGACGCGGCCCATCGGATCATAGCAAAACGCCTGCGTCCGGTAAAGACAATTTGCCGTGATGGGCTTGCATCGGTCGGACTTCATCAGCCGGAAGAGCGACTCCGGCAGATCAATGAAGTCGCCGTAGATTTTTTTGTATCGGAGCAGGTCGTCAAGGATTCGGTCGCGGAGCTCGAAGCCCGGCCATAGGTCGTCCGTGTGGCCGCGGATGGGCGTGTAGAACTGGAACATGATCCCCTTGACCGCCGTCCGGCTCCACTCCGCCAGGAGGTCGGGGATGCAGTGGTAGTTGTTCTTGGCGACGACCATGCTGGCCACGACCTTGAGGTCGGGCCGGTCGGCGTTCTTCTTGATGCGCTCGTAGAAGTCCCGGCCCCGCATCTGCCGGTAGTACTCGGCCGTGCCGTCCACGGACACATAGAAATTCACATCCGGCCAGTCGGGCAGGGGAATAGTGCCGTTGGTGGCGATGACGTTGGATTTGAAATATTTCATCCCCTTCGCCACCAGGTCCTTTCGCAGGAGCGGTTCGCCGCCGACCCAGGAGCACTGGTAGAAGGGGAAGCCGTTTCTGCGCCACTCGTCGAACTTCTGGAACCATTGCTCCTCGGATAGCTCCGAGTCGTAGCCCTGCTCCATGAAGTAGCAGTGCTTGCAGTGGAGGTTGCACCGGCAGGTGATGTCAATGGAGCCGAAGTTCCCCCACGGCCTGCCGAAGAGGTCGAAGCGGGCGAGGTCGTAGATTTTGAAGAGAAATTTGGTGCGATGGCGGCCGATGACGGACGAGAAACCCTCGAACACACGGTCACGCAGCGTGGCCACCGGGGTGTAGGTCGTCACTGAGCTTTCCCATTGAGCAGCGTTCTGTGGGTCCGGCAAAAACAGAATAGGCGAACAATATGTAGCTTATCAGCCTGGGGGCGTGGGGTCAAGGACAAAATCGGCGGGTAAGAAATCAGTAGTACATCATCCGCCGGCTGAGGTAGTTCATCAGCGCGCCACCGAGTTCGTCGGAGGTGCTTAGGGGGACGAAGTCCACCTCCATCTCCTCGCAGGCGTCCTTGATGTCGCGGGTGTGCTTCTCCAGGAGGGCGATGTAGTCGTCGCGGATGTAGCCTGACTCCGTCACGAGCTCCCGGCCCGTCTCGATGTCGCGAAAGTTTGTCTGGCGCATGAACGGGAAGGTGAGCTCGGTGTTTGTCAGGATGTGGTAGATGATGACCTCGTGGTTTTTGTAGCGGAAGTACTGCAGGGCGTCGGTCAGCTCCCTCGGCTCCACAAGCAGGTCCGACAGTATGATGACGAGGCTCCGCCCCTTGATCCGCTCGGCCAGGAGCGACAGCCCCCGCCCCATGTCCGTCTCGCCGGAAGGGACAAACTTATCGAGGACCGTGAGGAACTGCACCAGCCGGTTCGACTTGCCGCTGGGGGGCAGGAACTCGAACCGGTCCGTGCTGAAGCCGACGAGGCTCACCGAGTCGTTCTGCTGAAGCATCATGTAGGCCAGCGCGGCGGCCAGGTAGGAGGAGTATGCAAACTTCGTCACGTTCGCGCCGACCCCACGGTCCACGTCGGCGAAGTTCATCGAGGCGCTCAGGTCCATCGTGATGAAGCAGTTCAGGTTCGTCGTCTCCTCGAACTGCTTGACGTAGAACTTGTCTGTTCGCGCAAAGACCCGCCAGTCCACGAACTTCAGTTCGTCGCCGGGGGCGTACTTGCGGTAGGAGGAAAACTCGACGCTGAACCCATGATACGGGCTCTTGTGCAGGCCGATGAGGAAGCCCTCGACGATGAACTTGGCGATCAGCTCCAGGTTGTCCACCTTGGAGATGATCTCGGGCTTCAGATAATCCATCAAGTCAGGCATGGGAGCGACCATTGTTGGAAGAATGGAAGAGTGGAGGGATGGAAGTATGGGTCAGCAAGGCATGGTAGGGCTGGTAAGTTCTGCAAGTCAATGTGGTCCCCATTATTTCATCCTCCCCCAATCACCCAATCTTCCAACCTTCCAACCTTCCATCCTTCCAATCTTCCAGTTTTCGTCACGCCTTCGGCAGCTCGTTTTCGAGCAGCCGCGTCACAATGTCAATGGGCTTAACGCCTTCCGACTCGGCGTGGAAGTTCGTGATGATCCGATGCCGCAGGACGGCCGGCGCCACATGGCGGATGTCGTCCTCGGCCACACAGTAGTTCCCCCGGATCACGGCCCGCGCCTTCGCGCCGAGGATGATATACTGCGACGCCCGCGGCCCGGCGCCCCAGCGCACCCAGCGCTTCACCCAGTCCAGCTTCTCGCCCAGGCCCGACGGCCGCGTGCAGTTCACCAGCCGCACGGCATAGTCCACCATCTCCGTCGAGGCGGGGATCTTGCGGACGACCTTCTTCAGCGCGATCACCTCCCCGGCCGTGAGCACGTGCGACAGCACCACCTCCTTCGCCGTCGTTGTGGACTGGACGATGTCAATCTCCTCCGGGATGCTCGGGTAGTCAATATAGACGTTGAACATGAACCGGTCCAGCTGCGCCTCCGGCAGGGGATACGTCCCCTCCTGCTCGATGGGGTTTTGCGTGGCCAGGACGAAGAACGGCTCGTCCAGGACGTACGTCTTGCCCGACACCGTTACCCGGTGCTCCTCCATCGCCTGGAGCAGCGCGGCCTGCGTCTTCGGCGGCGTCCGGTTGATCTCATCGGCCAGGAGGATATTGGCAAAGACCGGCCCGCGGATGAACCGGAAGCGGCGCTCGCCGGTGGCGGTGTCCATCTCGATCACCTCCGACCCCGTGATGTCCGACGGCATCAGGTCGGGCGTGAACTGGATGCGGTTGAACTCCAGCTCGAGGATGCTGCTGATGGTGCGGACCATGAGCGTCTTGGCTAGGCCGGGCACGCCGACCATGAGGGAGTGGCCGCCGCAGAAGAGGGCGATGAGGAGCTGGTCAACGATCTCCTTCTGGCCGACGATGATCTTGCCCATCTCCTTCATCAGCTTCTCGCGGGCGTCCACGAGCCGGTCAATCATCTCGAGGTCGGCGTCGGCGGGGACGGGGGCGGCTGGGTTTGCCATGATGTCTCCTGTTTGCGAAAACATGACGAGGATGAACAATCGAAGTTTTCATTCTATCATCCCCCTCCCGCCCAGTCAACAGCAAATGACATGCATCCGGCGAGAGCCTGCGGTCCGGGGATTTTCGGTGTTGTCCGACTCACACATTCTCCACCCGCCCCGATTCGATGGATCGCGTGATCGCATCCACGAGGGCCATCGTCCCCGCCGCGTCGCGGAAGGGGCTGCGGACCTTGGCCGGCGACCCCGTGCGGATGGCGTCGAGGAAGACCTTCATCTCGTCGTGGTGCGGCGGGTCGGGCGGGTCCTCCGGCTTGCGGTCGGGGTGGATCTGCCCGCTGCGGCCCATGGCCGGGCCTTGCGGGAAGTCCTCGTCGCAGCTCTGCGCCTTCTGGCCGACGGCGCCGATGCGGCCCCGCAACCGCGGCGGGATGGGGGTCAGGCTGATCTGGAAATCCTGACCGAAGAACGTCAGATCGCCCACACCCTGCGCGCAGGACCATGTGCTGACGACCGACGCCGTCGCGCCCGTCTCGAAGAGCATGTTGATGGACATCGTCTCCTCGATGGTGAAGTCCTTGCTCTTGGGAATAATCACGTTCGTGCCGAAGGCGTGCACGGTCTTCACTTCGCCCGCCACATAGCGGATGAGATCTATCGTGTGGATCATGACGTCGAACAGCCCTCCGCCCTTCTCCTTGAGGAAGAACCAATCCTCCAGCCGTCCCGGGCCGGGCAGCGCGGCGGGGTTGATGACCGCGGCGCGGACGATGTTGATCTTCTTGTCGCCGATGAGCGCCTTGCACCTATCCACCGACGGCGCGTAGCGGCAGTTGAACCCGACGCTGCAGACCATGCCGGAGTCCTCGACGGTCTTCGCAATCTCCCGCGCCTCCAATGCGTTCTTCGCGGGAGGTTTTTCGCAGAAGACAGCTACGCCTTTCGCGGCGGCGACTTCGAACACCGCCTTGCGCAGAATGGGCGGCGTGCAGAGCAACACGCCATCCAATTTCTCTTTCTTGAACATCTCCCGCCAATCGGCGTAGGCCCTCGCGCCGATGGGGTCGGCCTTCTCCTTAGCCAGGCTCACATTCATGTCCGCGATGCCGACGATGCGGTTGCCGCCGATGAAATCCAGGTTCGCCAGGTGGCGCGTGGCGATGTTGCCCGCGCCGATGACGCCGAGGGACAGATCATCCTTATTCACTGTAATTCCTCCAGAAGTTATGGCACAGAGACCGGCCCCAATAGTAACCACTTCCCTCCAGCGAGTCAACATCTTGGGTACTTCTTGACTCGGCGAGGAAAACATGATGAACTGGGCGACGGATCGTGCAGGGCGAACCGCCCGCACTATGCTGCCGCCTTATATCGGAATCAGGCCCCATGAAGTTTAGGAAGCTTCACCCCTGGCGCGTCGGCTACGCCCGCGCGCGGCAGATTCAGGAGGAGCTCTGTTCGCGTCTCATCCTCCGCGCCCCGCGGAAAAAATTCCGACTCGTTGCGGGGACGGACATCTCCTACTCCAAGAAGGATGATCGCTTCTTCGGCGCGGTGATAGTCCTGTCGCTGCCGGACTTGGAGGAGGTCGAGCGGGCCACGGCCATCGGCCGCGTCGAGTTCCCCTACATCCCCGGCCTGCTCTCGTTCCGCGAGGCGCCGATCCTGCTGAAGGCGTTCGAGCAACTGAGGACCATCCCCGATCTGGTCCTCTTCGATGGCCAGGGCACGGCCCACCCGCGGGGCCTGGGCCTCGCGTCGCACCTGGGGCTGGTCCTCGACATTCCCTCCATCGGCTGCGCCAAGAGCCGCCTGTGCGGGGAGCATGGGGAGGTCGGCGCGGAGGCCGGGTCGCACGCGCCGCTGAAGCTCGACGGGAAGATCATCGGTTCGGTCGTCCGCACGCGCGACCATGTGAATCCCATCTTCGTCTCCCCCGGCCATCGCATGGGGTTCCGGTCGGCGGTGACGTGGACGCTCCGGTGCTGCGCCGGCTATCGCATCCCCGAGCCGACCCGCCGCGCGCACCACCTGGTAAACGAGTTGCGGATGAAGACCCCGTAGCGCCGAGGGCGTTCTCGCACGTCTCGACGACCACCGGCGTCTCGCCGTCGTTATTCAGCCAGACGAGGATACCCCCGGATCCACCACCGTATCATACCCCGTCGGTTCCGTGCTGCCGGCGACATACGCCGTGATCTCGCCTTGCTCCACACCCGCCGTGATCGGCCGGATCGCCTCCACATACAGAATCGTCTCCTCCGTCCTTACAAACGACGTCACCCCCGGCAGAACCATGTTCTGCTTGAGCGGGTCGGTATAGACCTTCGTGACCGCAGGCGGGGGCCGTCAGATTATTGGTTGGCATCACCTTTATTCGTGTTCTTGCGCGAGGGGAGAGTTTCTTCGCTCCTCCATTCCCCCGGTAAGCGCTGGCCTTTCACTACTTTGTCTTTCAGATGGAACCTTAGGTCATCCGCCGAGACTATCATTTCGAGATACAATTCTGTTGCTTCCGGCGCAATCTTCGATTCCGTTATGTAAAAATACAACTCGAATCCATCATGGCCGTCGTATATGCTTTGTTCACACGTGATTTCATCGAGATCGTATTTGTTCCCCAAATTATCTACGATCCGCTTTTCTATGACTGTGATTTGCGGGAACCTTTTGCTTTTGCGCGCCCCCGGGCAGTCAAAGGATGTTGATCCCCAAGATATAGCATCCTGTCCACCAGCACGATAAACCAATGCCAACTTCGCGGCCCCACCCCCAATATTAAGATGGGTTAGGTAATCGTGCTTCTTACATCTCTCACAGGATGCCCATTTCCTGTCGTTGCATGATGAAATGGCAAGCAAAAAGATGATAAACAGCAAGTAATTGTCTTTCGGAACAGAACGTTGATACAAGATTATTTCCTTCTGCATCTATAATCTTTTCACTTTCAAAAGGTAATGAGCCTTTGTTGATTTGCCGCCACAACCCATCCCCTGTTCTGTAGCCATGTGTTGCCGGGCTGCAAGCCGTTTCCGTTTCCCTCATCGGCCGATCCAACGGCAAACTTGCCCCAGTTTCTGGCGCTCGTTATATCGTATGTCTGTGTTTGCGGTGGAAACCGCAACCCACGCCGCAAGGTATTTATACCACCAGGATCCACCAAGTTCGCATGTTTATCATAAATGCCGGAAATTGACGAGGAACAATTATCGTGTGCGCTGTCCGGACGGAACTCGAACTTCGGCTTCATCTCTTTATATGTAATAGCAGTCACCAAGAGTGCTTGAACGTTAGAATGCGAGAAGTCCAAGCGAAAGGCACGCGCCGTGGCCCGGTAAGCGTCCGGATCTTTGACTGCGCAACGATAAATGTCATTAGCCTTCTGTCTTTCAAGGCGCCTCCATTCCGTATAGGTATGGAACCTCTGCACATCAAATCCCGCCGTTTCTCTGCCGACCGTCGTGTCATGGTAGATTATTCTGCTATATGGGTACTCGTAGACATGATCGTAGAGTTGGTAATTGCCGAGGTCGTATAGATCAGTCTCCTCCGTTGCTTCCGGTTTTAACCCACGGCCCCAGAAGTACATGGCAGAGTGCCCGGTCCAACCCCACCAGGGTTCATTCCCATACGTATGCGTGGACTGTAGATAGTAGTGTTTCATGTCCACGACCGTGAACCGAGCTGCGGCGTTGCCCATGACTTGTCCTCCGGACCGTATCTCGGCCCTGATCTGTTCGATAACACCCGCCTCGAAATAGTTCTTTGTCTCATCCTTTCCCGTGGTCCAGAAATCCGGGACGGACCGCGCCTCAACATAGAACTCCAATTCGATTTGGGTCTGTCCCACCGGAATCTTGACGTGTCTCGATGGAACCTGTTTGGCAACCACTCCCTGCGGCAACAACGTGTTTGTGGAGACAACCTTCCACGCGCCTTCCCCATCGTCATAAAACCATACCGTAATCAGTGGCGTGTATCCAGAATCCATTCCGTTTGACAGCGAGTCCGAGTAGAAGAACACATCTCCCTCCCATCCGGCCTCCCCCGAGACCGTCAGGGTCATTTTCCGGACTTCTCCATCTTGGGGCTTTATCTCGGAATACGCGCCGAGATCATTCATAAGGTTGCCGTAGATTGGGTTACCGTATCTGTCTATAGCCGACACCTCTGTCACCACGCCTGTATCGCTGACTTGCTTCTTCGTGATGATATTCCGGGGACATAACCAATACTGTTCGGCACTTTGCTTGCATGGTCTGTGCGGGGGATGCTCACCGAAAAATAAGCGAACGCTAACCGATTCCTAACTGTACTTTTTTCGCCGTTCTGTCATC
>JBFMAD010000037.1:0-70297 GCA_040755855.1 Planctomycetota bacterium
AACGGCTTCTCGGCTCTGCGCTCCGCGCACGTTACTATCACAGCCAGTGTCGCGAGATGTACCTTCGCGTCATCACCTTCAACCTCATGATCCTCTGGCCTCGACTGATATGTTTTCTACAGAGCACGTCTCCGCGCATTTGCCCTGAAGGGCGATAAGAGGGTGTTCATCTGGGTGCAGAATCGGGAGAATACATGGTATAAGCAGATCGTCGAGGCCGCCAAACTCCAGGAGGTCCAGGGCGCGACGCTGCAATTGGATCACATGATTGACGGACAATGGACCGTGGAATGGTGGGATACGTATCAAGGCAAGATCGAGCGGACATCGAGCCTTTCGGTTGCGAACGGCGCGGCTGAGCTTGCTCTTCCGCCGATCTTGAAGGACATTGCCGTGAAGCTGAGGTTGGATCGGCCATCGGTCACATTACCGAAGGAGAAGAACCCATGACATCGAAAGAACGTGTGAAAGCAGCGCTCGCCCACCGTCAGCCCGATCGCGTGCCGATGGGCGAGAACGAGATTGATGCGCCTATCATCGAAGCGGTCCTCGGCCACTCCACCTACTACACGGGGAAATTCCGGCTGATGCAAGCCTATTGGGAGGGACGGCGCGACGAGGCGGTAGATTCGATGAAGCGCGACTACGTCGAGTTCCTCCGCAAGACCGAGCACGACATCGCCAAGATCATGCTCGTGCCCGACAAGGACGCGGAGTTCTACCCTCTCAAACAGACCAGCGCGAACGACTACGAGGACGAGAACGGCAACGCCTTTCGCTATTCCGAACAAACCCATGAGCTGATCCACATGAAGGCGGGGAAGGGACCGGTCAAGCTCGTCTCGTCGCGGCAGCAGCCGGGGAAACCCTACGAGCCGAGCGAGTCGGAGCTGGAGTTCGCGAGGTATGTGATCGAGGATCTCGGCGACACGCACTTTATCATCGCGCCGGCGTATGTCGGCCCGCCGGGGATGCCGCACCGGGGGACGTCCTACTTCGACGCCATGCTTCAGGCGATCATCGAACGGCCCGAGCAGTATCGGGACCAGCGCGTCCGCGGCGCCGAGGGGATTGCGCGGTCCGCCGAATACTACAAGGCCCTGGGCTGCGACGCCGTGATGGGCGGCGAGGACCTGGGGCATAACAAGGGTACGCTCATGAGCCCGACCTGTTTCCGCGGCTTTTTGTTTCCCGGCATCAAGGCCCAGGCCCATCATGCCCACTCGAAGGGCATGCCCTACTTCTTCCACTCGTGCGGCAACAACCGGGCGATCTGGCAATACTTCGCCGAGGCGGGCCTCGACGCATACCAGGCCATCCAGGACGAGGAGCCGATGGAGGACCTGAAGCGCGAGATCGGGAGCAAGGTGACTCTCTGGGGCGGCGTGAGCTGCCGTTGGCTCGACAACGGCACGGCGGAGCAGATCCGCGAGCAGACGCGGCGCTCCATCGAGGTCGCCGCGCACGATGGCGGCTTCATCCTGGGTTCGAGCCACAGCCTCGGCGTCGGAGTGAAATACGACAACTACATGGCCATGCTGGAGACGTGGCATCGCTATCGGTAGAGGGAGCAAGAGATGAACAATTGGATGATTCCGATGTTGGGATCGGCGGTCGTTCTTGCCGGCGTCATGGGATGCGGTGACGTTGGCGTGGCTCAGGACGCCCCTCGCAGGGCGGGCGCCGAGATCAAGGAGCGAGGCATCCCGATGTTTACGAGCGTCCGCACGGCAATCTCCGATGAGGATTGGCGGCATGTGGCGTCTCGCTATGATCTGGTCATGACGCTCTTTTCCCCGACGGCAGGGGGCAAGGACTTGAGCGGCGAGAACGAGCGCGTGAAGTGGGTCAAATCGCTCAATCCCAATTTGACGATGCTCGTCTATGGCAGCGTCATCAACGCTTCCAACGTGCGTCTGCACGCATGGCGCCAGCCGCAAGAGCATCCCGAATGGTTTCTGAAAAACGAGGCCGGCGACTGGGTGTGCGATCACGAATACGGCGGCGCGCTCCACCTCGATCCGGGCAATGCGGAGTGGCAGGAGTACATGGCGACGGCCTACAAGGACTACATCGCCCGCTACGGCTACGACGGCGCGTTCGTGGATCTGGTGATCTCCACAACGCACTACGTCAACTTCAGGAAGACGGGCAAAGCGGTGAACCCCAAAACCGGCAAGCCCTACACGGACGCCGAGTGGAAGGAAGCCACGCTCGGTCTGCTGCGCACGGTCCGTCGTCATATCGGCGACAAGCTGATGATCGTCAACGGCTCGCGGGGCGCGGATTATTTTCGGACGGGCTACGCCGACTTCCTCTCCGTCGCAGACGGGATGTGCAACGAGGGCTTCACCGGCTGGATGCAGGACCCGACGAACCCGCGTTTCGTTCCAGAGGAAAACTGGAAGGCGGACGTGGACGCCCTGGCCGACTGCGCCAGACGGGGAAAGATCGTCCTGGCGGTCGGCAATGTGAAGAAGCGCGAAGATGCGGAACCGGCCGAACCCTACGACCGGCTCTATCGCTACATCGCCGCCAGCTTCCTGCTCGGCATGGGGGAGCGTCACTATCTCATGTTTTATGCGAAGGTGCACGGCAGGCCGGAGTGTTACTCGCCCGGCGATGAAGTCTTGCCCGCCGTCTGCAACGTGTCGCTGGGCAAGCCGAAAGGCAACTATTACCAGGCCGACGGCGTCTATCAGCGCGACTTCGAGAGGGGCAAGGCGCTGGTGAATTCCACGACCCGCGAGGCAACCGTGAAACTCAAAGGCGCATGGAAGACGCCGGAGGCCAAGCCCGTTGTCTCGCCGCTTGTCCTGCCGCCCCACACGGGCGCGATCCTGCTGCAGGAAAAGAAAGGGAGATAATGTATGGGCGTTTGGGAGTGTGGGCGTGTGGGAGTGCGGAATGCGGAGTGAGGAGATCGTCATGCACCGACGTGACTTCGTGAAGGCGGGGATAACGGCCCTTGCGGCCGGCTTTCTTCCGGCCGCGGCGTTCGCCGCTCGGAAGGCGCGGGTGACGTGGGCGCCATACCAGTGCCTTGACCTGAACCCAGAGGATATGGTGAAGGAGGAGGACATCGCGCGAATCATCCGGTTCGCCACGGAGTTCATCCCGCAGTCGAACACAGGCAAACCCCCGTACGACCCAAAAGACCCGCGCAAGCCGGGGACCGAGAGACCGATGGAGGGCTACGGCAAACGGATCAAGGCAAGCGAGATGTCCATCTCCGTGCCGAACACCTACTCGAAGGCGGTCATGATCAAGAAGGGGCTGGCGCGGCTGCTGGCGGCGGACAAGGACCGTGCGGTGCAGCCCATGTTGTCCGTCGGCTTGCAGTTCCACACCGTGGCCTTCGACCATCCGACCGACGGCGTCATAGTCCCGCCTGGGTTCGACTGGGACTGGGTGATGACGGTCCCGCACGAGGCGGCCGACGCGCGCCGCCGAGCGTGGGTCGAGGCGGGGTACGAATGGTCCGCGACGCCCTCGGTCCAACTAATTGCGGAGAAGGCAAAGGGCCGGGGATGGCCGACGGGTTGGCTCCGCGCCCACGCGGCGACGAAGAAAGCGGAACAATACTCGATCATGCCCGATCTTCGCATCCGCGAATGTCGGAAGTACTTCCTCGACCGCTACGCGGCGATCAACAAGGAGCTTGGACTGGCGTGTGTGGACCTGAGCGGCAAATCCGGGTGGCTGCACGGCAACGCCGCTCCGAGGAACCAGCCCGACGCGCCGGAAAGGGCCGACCCGTGGCTTCCGAGTCCCTACCCGGGGGACTCGTATCGCGACGCGAATGTGTCCCTCGTGAAGGAGGCGGTCGCGCGGTTCGGGGCCGAGAAAGTGACGTGGACAAACACGGGCGCCCCGACGCCCGATATGATGAAGGCCCAGCGGCTGACCGATTACGTGGCGCTGCGGGACGGCGGAATTCGGGCCATCTACGACGAATGGTATGGCTCGTGGGCAACCAACTGGACGCTGGCGGCCCTGGTCGAGAAGGGGGCGCTGAACGGTGAGGATTAGGACGCTTATGAGGAGGCAGCTATGACAGACACATATGCCGGGGTTGATCTCGGCGGGACGATGCTGAAGTGCGCACTGGCCGGGGAGGACGGCGTCATCCTCGCCGAGAAGAGCGTCCCCACCGAGTCGCACGAGGGACCGGCCCACGTCCTGAAACGGATCGCGGACCTCGTCCGGGGCCTGGCCGAGTCGAAGAAGATAAAGCCCGCCGCCCTCGGCATGGGCGTGCCGGGCCTGGTGGATATGAAAAACGGCGTGACGAAGTTCCTGCCCAACCTGCCGACGCAGTGGCGGGATGTGCACGTGCGATACGAGCTTTCGCCCAAACTCGGCTGCCCCGTCTATCTCCTGAACGATGTGCGGACGGCGACGCTCGGCGAGCTGACCTTCGGCCACGGCAAAAAACGAACACGATGATCTTCTTCGCCCTCGGCACGGGGATCGGCGGCGGCGTGGTGGTGGATGGGAAGTTGCGCCTCGGCCCGCTCGGGGCGGCAGGGGAGCTGGGCCACCAGACCATCCTCGCCGACGGTCCCCGGTGCGGCTGCGGCAACCGAGGATGCCTCGAGACATTGGCCAGCGCCCCGGCTATCGTCGGCGAGGGCGTCCGCCTGCTCCTCAGCGGACAGGCGCCGAGGCTCTACGAGATCGTCAAGGGCGACGCCGCCCGGCTGACGACGAAGGAGATGGCCCAGGCCGCAGCCGAGGGCGATGAGAAAGTGGCCGAGGCGATCGTCCGTGCGGCGACGTATCTCGGCATCGGGGTGGCAAACATGGTCACGGCGCTGCATCCCGACCTCGTGGTGCTCGGCGGGGGCGCGGCGGCGATCGGCGACCTGCTCTTCGACACGGTCCGCTCGGTCGTCCGTGAGCGCGTCAAGATGTTCCCGGTGGACGACATCCGCATCGAGCCGTCCCTGCTGGCGGAGAAGGCCGGCGTCCTCGGGGCCGTAGCGCTGGCGATGAAGAATGGTTTGATCGAGAAGCAACCGTAAGGGTGTGGACATGGTTTTGTCATTGAGACGCAATCCGATCCTCGTGCTTGCCCTCTGCGTGTGCGGTTTCCGTCTGGGAATCGCCGCGGAGCCGTGGTGGCATACCTACACCCCGCTCGTCAGCTCGCCGACTCGGATCAAGAACATCGAGGCCGTCCGCGCCGGCGCGGCGCGCGGCGCGGGGTATCACAGCGGATGGTATGGCTTCTGGTCGCTGGACGATCAACGGCGCACGGCGGTGTCCGAGCAGACCTGCAAGCGCATGGCGCAACTGGGCCTGAAGCATGTCTGGTACTACGACTCCGGCGAGGTCGGCGACTACGCCGGGTTCTTTGGCAAGGACGGCAAGATGCTCTACAACGGCTGGTCGCTGCCGTGGTGGAAGGGCGAGCCGATGACGGCGCGATGGTTCGGACTGTCGGGGTTCATGCAGAATGTCGGATGGGCGCCGTGGCCCACGGCGAAGGATTACCATCTCCCTCCATTCGCCATGCCCGACGGTCGGTCGCCTGCCGACGTCTATGACGCCCTCTCCCGCCGCGACATGGAGGGCAAGTGGAAGTTCGACTATTTCTCCAATCCGCGCGTCACGGATGAGATCGCCGAGAAGACCGGTTTGGCGTCCATCGGCGGTCAGCAGGAGGGGAAGGAGGACGTTCAGGGCAAGACCGGCTGGGAGACGACGCGCCTGGTCCACGTGGACTACGCCAACCCGCAGCTCCGCGACTACCGATGCCGCGAGATCGCATGGCTGATCCCGCAGATCAAACCCGAGGGCATCCACATTGACAACCACGGCGACCTGAACCTGGTCTATCCGTCTCTGTGCGCCTTCGGCGAGTGGTCGGTGCACGGCTTCCGGCAGTGGATGCGCGAGCGCTTCAACTCTGAGCAGCTCCGCGCCCTGGGCATCGGCGACATTGATACGTTCGACATCCGCGCCTACATCCGGGACAAGCCTTTCGACACGCGGGGCAAGCGGGCGGCGCACCTGCTCAACCCCAAATGGACGGAGGACCCGGTCTGGCTCTGCTACCTGCTGAGCAAGGTGGAGAGCGGGGTCGCGTTCCACAGGGCGGTCTATCGGACGGCCAAGGAGGCGGCGAAAGCGCAGGGGCTGGACTGCATGGTCGGCGGCAACACGATCCCGCTCTTCCCCGGCCGGCCGCTCCTGAGGGGCGCGTGCGACATTGCGAATTTCGAATGGAAAACCGTCGGGCGGTTCGGCCCGATGCCCGAGATGGGCCTGCCGCCGAAGGCGCGCGTCGGCTACGTCACCCGTCTCGGCGCGGCGATAAGCGACGCACCCTACTGCTGGCCGAGCATCTACGTGCCCAAGAATCTGTCGGGAGAGGGACACGAGAACCTGCACAAGGTCCTTGCCTTTGACTGCCTGGCCAACCGCGCGATCCTCGACTTCGGCCAGTGGTTCCTCGATGGCTATCCCCCCGGCACGCCCGAGAGCGCCGGGTTCGTCAATCGCTTCATCGCAGCCAACGCCGACCTGCTCAGCCGCCGCGGCTACATGGCCGACGTCGGGGTGGTTCACTCCACGTGGTCTGAGGTCGCTTCCATTACGCCCCTGCGCTTCACCGCGGAGGGCTTCACCGACGAGTACGCCGGTTGGTGTCACTTCCTTAACCGCAGCCATCGGCAGTGGGATGTGATCCTGGATCAGGACCTTCGTGTGGACGTCCTGCGGCGCTTTCCCATCGTCGTGCTGCCGTCGGCGATGACGCTGACCGACGAGCAGGCGTCGCAGTTGAAGCAATACGTGGAATCCGGCGGGCGGCTCATCGCCACGGGGCCGACGGGCACGCGGCATGGACCGGATCGATACCTCGCGCCCCGAAAGGGCAACGCCCTGGAGACGCTGGCCCATCATCCGAAGGTGCGAATCGTGACGGACCGGCCCGGCGCGGCGTACGGTTTGCAGGAGGAGAACAAGGCCGCGGCGCAGCAGATGGCGGACCTGTTGGCGTGGCCGGATTGCTTGCCGTGCGTCGAGACCGATGCGCCGATGACGGTCGGCGTCAACGCCAACACCGGGCAGGACGCGAAGGGACCGTTCGTGACCATTGATCTGAACAATTACGACATTGAGGTCGAGTCGGATACGATCCGCTCTGCTCCGAGGTGTTCCGTGACCGTCCGGCTGCCGGAATTGTTTCGCTCAAAAACGCTCCGCGCCTGTTACGTCCATCCGGAGATGGACGATCCGGAGCAGCCGGCGATCTTGCAAGATACGGACCTTGTGCTGAACGCGGCGAAGGGAGTGGTGACGGTTCGTACGCCGTCGCTTGAGACGTTTGGGATCATTTGCATTCGACCGTAGTACCTTATAAACCTCCCGGAGGTCCCAAACCTCCGGGAGGTTTGGCCTTGCCGGTGTGGGAGAACAAATGTGTGCCACGCCCAAGGCCGCGTCTTCGCGGGCTTGAGCGTGCGAAGGGCGTGCGCGGAGAAGACACGCTCAAACGAGTTTTGAGCGTGGCACACAATACGTAGAAGAAGAAAACAAAGCCCCAAGGCTGGTGGGCCGCAGGCCCACCCTACTTAGGAGGAATGGAGAGATGTCCGGTATTGTTCGAATGGGAGTCGTGGGGGCGGGGAGTATTTCGGTGCGTGGGATCCTTCCGCACCTGGCCCAAGCCGATGTGCAGGACCGGGTGCGCTTAGCCGCGGTGTGCGACCCGGCGCCGGGCCGGGCGGAGGCGGCGGCGGCGAAGTTCGGCGTCCCCCGATGGTTCACCGAGTACGAGGACCTGCTGGCGCGCGGCGATGTGGACGCGGTGACGATCGCCTCGCCCATTGGGGTGCACTATGCTCAGGGCAAGCAGGCGCTGCTGGCGGGCAAGCATATCCATTTCAACAAGACCATGACCACCACGGCGGCCGAGGCGACGGACCTGATCGAGACCGCTCGGGCCAAGAACCTGCGTCTTGTCTCCTCGCCCGGAGAGATGCTGCGTCCGTTCAACCAGCGGATCAAGGAACTGATCGGCGAAGGGGCGCTGGGCGCGCTCTGCTGGGCGGCCTGCGGCGCGGCGTTCGGCGCTTACCACGAAAAGGAAGCGGTGCGGCAGGGCGACGATGTGCTCTCGAACATAGACCCCTCGTGGTATTTCCGAAAGCCAGGCGGTGGGCCGCTTTACGACATGACCGTTTACGCCCTGCATCGGCTCACCGGCATCCTCGGCCCGGCTAAGCAAGTGACGGCCATGTCGGCCGTGCGCATCCGAGAGCGCGAGTTCCGGGGCAAGCTCGTCCCCTGCGATGCGGACGACAATACGCTGATGGTGCTGTCGTTTGGCGATGGGCTGTTTGCGTTCGTTCACGGCACCGCGGCGGGGAGCATCACCACATTCGGCACTCCGAGTTTCTTCGGCACGAAGAACTCGATTGTGGGGCTGGCCCTCGGCGGCAAGCCGATGGATTATCCGGGCCGCGCACAGGTGGAGCAGTCCGGCGGGAAGGATGTGTGGCTGCTGCCGCACGTTGTCGGCCCGCACCGCGACATCCAGGAGGCCCATGTGTATGAGGACATCATGCAGCTCGTGGACTGGATTCGCGAGGGCAAGCCGAGCATCGTCACCGCCGAACATGCGCGGCACGTGATTGACATCATCGAGTCGGCGTATCGCGCCTCGGCGACGGGGCGGACGCAGACGCTCACGACGACATTTTGAGGGAGGAACGGATGTGTGGGGGTGTGGGCGTGTGGGGGTATGGGAGTGTGGCGCGCATGCTTATGACTACTTTGTGAGAAAGGAATGCGACGATGAAACTTGGAACGGTGGGCTGGCTGATCCCCGCCCCCAAGGGCGCCGATCCGGCCCGGTATCACATCGAGAAGACGGCTGAACTGGGCTTGAAGTGCCTGGGCATCCCCAAGAGCGATTTTGCCGACAAGGAGAAGGATCGCGGCTACCTTGAGGGTCTTGGCAAACTGGCGCGGGAGCGAGGCGTGGAGCTGCTGCTCTGCGGCATCGGCGGCAACTTCTCTCTCGATGGCGCAGCGGTGGAGGCGGAGGTGGCCCGCGCGGCGGAGACGGTTCGGGCGATTGCCGCGCCCCTTGGCGTTCGCGTGGCAGGCACGGCCTGCGGGCCGATGAACATGCACCGATGGGCCCCCGGCAAGCCGATCCCCGAGCGGATCGCCCATGTCTCCGCGCAGTTGGGCAAGCTGGCCGACGCCGTGGCGGACACAGGGGTCACGATCTCCGTCGAGAACCACTGCGACTATCGCGGCCACGAGATTGCCGAGGTCGTGGAGCGCGCCAACCGCCCGAACCTGAAGGTGCAGCTCGACACGGGCAATCCGTTTTCGGTCTTTGAGGAGCCGGTGGACTGCGCCCGCGTCCTGGCGCGACATGTCGTCAGCGTCCACCTGAAGGACATCCATGTGACGCCCTTTGCGAATCGCCCATGCCCCGGCGCGCGGGCAGTCACCGCTCCGCTGGGCGAGGGGCATGTGGACAATGTAACGATATGCCGGCTGCTCCAGGAGCAGTCACCCGACCCGGCGAGCCTGGCGCTGATGATCGAGCCGTTCTTCTTGCCGGAGGCGGCGGAGATTCCGGTGTTCCTTGAAAAGAGCGTCGCCTGGGCGAGGAAACACTTGGCCGATTTCCTGGGAGATATGTGAACATGCAAGACAACCTGTCAAAGAATCACTGGATGGATCGGCGGGACTTCCTGCGCATGGCGGGGGCGGGGTCGCTCGCGGCGATGGCGGCATTGCGCCAAGCGACCGGCCAGGAGAAGGGCGACGGCGCCGCGCGGCGACCGAACGTGGTCCTGATCTACACCGACGACCACGACCTCGACGAGATCGGCTGCTACGGGGGCAAGGTGCTCTCGCCCCACATGGACAGCCTGGCCCGCGACGGGATGAAGTTCACGCGCTTTTACGTCAGCTCCGCGGTGTGCAGCCCGAGCCGGTATAACGCCCTCACGGGGCGCTACGCGAGCCGGAGCCTCCGGCAGCAGAAGAACTGGCCCCCCGGTGGCCCGGTCAACATCGGCTGGGAGGCGGGCTGCGTGAACGAGATCACCCTTGCCGGTGCAATGAAGGCCGGTGGGTATGCGACCGGCATGGTTGGCAAGTGGCATCAGGGCACACTGGAACCCTTGACCCAATTTCTCGCCGACGCCGAGCCGGACGATCCGAAGGTGAAGAAGGCCCTTGAAGAGAACTACGCGAAGGTCATCGCGGCCATCAAGAGCACCGGCTTCGACTACGCGGCGGCCGCCTACATCAACAACGTGGACGGGGGAGGCAAGGACGGCCCGAAGCGCTTTTGGCTGCCGAAGAAGCTGCGCTACCACAACATGGAATGGGTGACACAGGGGGCGCTGGAATTCATCGAGCAGAACAAGGAGCGGCCCTTCTTCCTCTACATGGCCCCGACGCTGGTGCACGGGCCGTCGCCGGTGAAGTCCATGCGGGCCGACGCGCGCATCACGCCGCTCGGCTATCTGGATCGCGCCCCGGAGGTCCAGCCGCCGCGGCAGGACGTCTTCGCGCGCGTCAAGGCGGCGGGCGTCGCGGAGAACATGGCGGGGGTCACTTGGCTGGACGACGGCGTCGGCGCGGTGCTGAAAAAGCTGGACGAGATGGGCCTGGCCGAGAACACCGTGGTCCTCCTCGCCGGGGACAACGGGAACAAGGCGAAGTTCACGTGCTACGACGGCGGGGGACTGATGCCGTTCGTCGCCCGTTGGAAAGGTGTGATTACGGCGGGATCGTTGTGCGATAAGCTGGCGTCGAATGTGGACTTTGCCCCGACGATCCTCGCCTTGTGCGGCGTCGCAAAGCCCGCCGAGATGCAGATAGACGGCGTCAGCTTCCTTCCCGCGCTCAAGGGCGATCCCGGCTACCGGCGCGATTCGCTCTACTTAGAGATCACCACGGAGCGCGGCGTCGTGACCGACGACCGGTTCAAGTACATCGCCGTGCGCTACCTGCCTAAAATTCAGGAGGAGATTGCGAAGGGAAAGAAGTTCAACCACTGGTGCAAGCCCGCCGAGGCGGAGGACCATACCTTCAACGCGGACAAGAACTATCCGGGCTACTACGATGCGGACCAGCTTTATGATCTCAATGCCGATCCGAATGAACAGAAGAACCTGGCCGCCGATTCGGCGCACAAGACGAAGTTAGAGGAGATGAAGCGGCTGCTCACGGAGTACTGTCGGACGCTGCCCCATACGTTCGGAGAATTCAAGACGGGTTGAGACGAGCGCGCCAACCTCCCGGAGGTTCGGAACCTCCGGGAGGTTCCTCGTTCCTATGTTCGGAGGCGCAGGACGATTGTCATTGATCTCTATCGCATCGCCGGTTATTTTTGTATGTTGTTCGTGTGCACGTTAGTCGCCATAAGGGAAATCGCAGGCCGTGAGAAATAGGACCGACTCACACCCACAGTGCTACATTATCGCCGGGCCGAACGGCGCGGGGAAGACGACGTTCGCCCGCGAGTTCCTGCCGCGCTATGTGAAGTGCGTGGAGTTTGTCAATGGCGATCTGATCGCACAGGGATTGTCTCCTTTTGCTCCGGGAATGGCCGCGGCCGAGGCGGGCCGCATCGCATTGGATCGTATTCACGCGCTGGCATCCGATGGAAAGGATTTCGCCTTTGAGACGACCCTTGCCGCGCGAAGCTACGCGCCGTTTCTGCGCACGCTCAAGGCTTCCGGCTACACCGTTCATCTGTTCTATCTCTGGATACCCGACGTGCAGCTTGCCCTTTGCCGAATTGCCGACCGGGTACGACAAGGTGGCCATAATGTCCCGGAGGCGGATGTTCGTCGGCGGTTCACCCGCAGCCTGCAAAACCTTTTCCGGCTATACCGAGATCATACAGATTACCTGTATTTCTTCGACAATTCGGGAGAAAACCCATCCCTCATATTCACGGTGAAAAAGGGGGTTCTGCACATCTGCCAAAAAGACGGTTACCGTCGAATTGTTTCGGAGATTCCATGATGGGAAAGACGCGCTCATTGGAGAAGCAAGCCCTTGCCGCGTTGCGCGACGCCGTCGCGCGCGTGATCGAGGAGCACCGCAAGACCGGCCAGCCGCTCGCCGTATGGAAGGACGGGAAGGTAGTCATGATCCACCCGACGGAAGCGATGTCAGTCCGCGAAAAACCGGCGCGGTATGGCCGCAAGTAGTTCCAACCTCCCGGAGGTTTGGAACCTCCGGGAGGTCAGGTCCCCTCTCCCCCGCGTGTTTGCGGGGGAGAGGGGTAGGGGGTGAGGGCGTGGGCGAGGCGGCGCACTCCCTCCTCACCCCCCTCCCCCTCTCCACGCAGTGGAGAGGGGGTGAAAAGCCTGCGCGAACTTATGAAATGGTGCACTAACTCTCTCCTTTGCGGAGGTTGGAAATGCCTGTCACCGTTTATCCCAAGGGGACAACGATCTACAGACCGGAAAAGTGCTTCAACGGCTACACCGTAATCCAAGTGCCGGGGAAGCCCGGCGCGGACGTGGCGCTGATCGACATGAACGGCAACATCGCCCACCGCTGGGCGATGGATGATGTGAAGGCGAAGGGCGGCGTCCCCCGCGCCCGGCTGCTGCCGAGCGGGCGGCTGCTCATCCTCCGGGCCCATGGCCGCGGAATGGGATGGGGCGGCCATACGCAGGAGTACGACTGGGATGGCGACCTCGTCTGGGAATACGTCCCGCCGGGCGAGCTACGGCCGCACCACGACGTGGAGAAGACGGCGGACGGGAACACGCTCCTCATCTGCCGCGAGACCGTGCCGGAAAAAATTCGCAAGAAGGCGAAAGAGCCGGAGCGCCGGGCGATGCTCTACTCCGACGTCATTCAGGAGATCTCGCCGGACAAGGAGGTCGTGTGGGAGTGGCATCAGTACGAGGCCCTCGACATCAACCGCCGCATCAATGTCCCCGCGCCGGTGGACTGGTGGGCCGGGCCGGAGAACAATACGCTCGTGGACTGGACCCACACGAACACCGTCCAGGCCATCCCGGAGAATAAATGGTTCAAGGCGGGCGACAAACGGTTTAAGCCGGGCAATGTGCTGATGAGCCTGCGGCAGCTCGACCTCGTGATGCTGGTGGATCGCGACACGAAGAAGATCGTCTGGGAATACACGGGCGACTACAAGGGCGGCATGTCGGGCCAGCACGACGCGCACATGATCGAGCCGGGCTATCCCGGCGAGGGGAACGTGCTGATCTTCGACAACGGCGCGTCGCCGACGAAGGACCTGTCGCACTGCGGGTGCTCGTTCGTGCTGGAGGTGGACCCCACGACCGACAAGGTAGTCTGGGTGTATGACCAACGCGAGGAGTTCCACAGCAATTTCACGTCGAGCTGCCAGCGTCTGCCGAACGGGAACACGCTGATCTTAGAGGCGGCGCACGGGCGGCTGTTCGAGGTGACGGCGGAGCATGAGATCGTGTGGGAGCATGTCTTCGGCAAGGCGCCGAGGGCGCAGCGGGCGTATCGCTACGGATACGACTTCTGCCCGCAGATGGCGAAGCTGGGCAGGCCGGAGGAGCGGCCGGTTATCCCGGAGTGAGTGTGGGCGTGTGGGGGTGTGTGCCACGCCCAAGGCCGCGTCTTCGCGGGCTTGAGCGTGCGAAAGACCTGCGGACCAAAAACACGCTCAAACAAGTTGCGCGTGGCACACTGTTGGTTTGGAATCGGGATGGAGATCGAGATCAAGATTAAGATTAGGAGCAGGATTGGGATACGTCGTCCCGAGGCTGTGCCCAGGGACGGCGTCGCTGTACAGTAGAATGAAAGGAGGAAGAGATGGATTGGACGGTTGAGGACATCGCACGCATGATTGACCATTCGCTGCTTGCTCCGCCGCTGACGGACGAGGAGCTCCGCGCGGGGTGTCGGCTGGCGAAGGAGTACGACGTGGCGAGCGTGTGCATCAAGCCCTACGCCGTGCGCTTGGCCGCGAAGGAATTGAAGGGCAGCGGCGTCGCCGTCGGCACCGTGATCGGCTTCCCGCACGGCAGCCACACGACGGCGATGAAGGTGGCCGAATCCGAAGAGGCCATGAACAATGGGGCCGTGGAGTTGGACATGGTGGTGAACATCGGCAAGGTGCGCAGCGGCGAATGGGACTATGTGCACGATGACATCGCCTCCGTGGTCATGGCTGCGCGGCGCTGCAAGGCGATTGTGAAGGTGATCTTCGAAAATTGCTTCCTCGATGACGAGCACAAGATCAATCTGTGCAAAATTTGCACGAAGGTCGAGGCGCACTTTGTCAAGACGAGCACGGGCTACGGCTACATCAAGAGCGATTCCGGCTATGCCTACGGCGGGGCGACGGACCACGATCTGAAGCTGATGCGCAAGCACAGCGGGCCGAAGGTGCAGGTGAAGGCGGCGGGCGGGGTGCGGGACCTCGACCGATTGCTGCAGGTGCGCGCCTTGGGCGTGACGCGCGTCGGCGCGACCGCGACAAAGGCGATCCTCGATGAGGCGAAGAAACGACTTTCGGGATGATGTCCGCCTCTCTGCCGAGTTCAGCTGGCACTGTTGGCCCGGAAGCGGAAATGGGGTATAATGTGTGCGAGCGCATTGCTCATGAAGACCGCAAATGAAAAAGAAGAAAGCAAGAAAAACAAGGGCAACGCGAAAAGAAAAACTTGACGCGCTGAAGGCGGAGAGCGAGCGGGCGGAGATCGAACAGATCCGGCGGCTGCTGGCCCTGCCGATGAACAAGCGCACCCACTTCCTGCGGCGCAAGACCGGGATCATCGGTTCAACGCTCTAAACCGAGGATGGAATGCAAATGTCACGACTTGACCCCATAGTTGCTTTTGTCTTGCTCGTCGGATGCCTCCCGGCGTTTGCGAAGGACCCGGCGACATTCGTTCTCGCGCGGGACGGCGCGCCGCAGGCAAGCATCGTCATTGCCGCCGACGCGACGCGCCCGGCGGAGTTCGCGGCTCACGAGCTGCGCGACCATGTGCAGAAGATCACAGGCGCCGCGCTGCCCATCGTGACGGATGAGACGGATGTGAAAGGCCCTCGCATCCTCGTCGGCGAAAGCGCCACCGTCCGGTCGCTCGGCCTCCGTGCGAGCGACTTCGCCGAGCAGGAATACCTCATCCGCTTCCTCCCCGATACGCTTATCCTGATGGGCAGCGACGCCGCGAAGGATGCCAAGGCCGACCCCGAAGCGGCCAACCGGCCCGAATGGGTGCAGGGCAAGTTCGGCGGCGCGCTTCGGTTCGACGGCAAAAGCGCCGTCCTGAACATCCCCGAGTGCGCCTTCTCCGACGACGCCGGGACGATGGAGGCATGGGTCTGGCTGCCGGCCGCGACGCAGGACTGCGCCGGGACGATCCTCCGCTTGGACGGGGCCAACCCGTGGAGCTACCACATCCTCCAACGCGAGCCGAAGTCGTTGAAGATCGCCTACCAGCTCTACGACGGCAAGAAGGGCAGCCGCGTGACGTCGAAGGACCTGCCGGAGGGGTGGCATCACATCCTCGCGATGCACAGCGTAAAGGATGGGAAGGTCGAGCTGTTCATTGACGGCGTTAGCCACGGAACAGCCGCCTACTCCCGGACGACATGCGCGGGGATGGCGCTGAACGTCGGCGGCATCAGCCTGCGTCAGTCGGGCCGGACGACGGTGAGCAACCCCTTCGCCGGCGTCATTGACGAGGTGCGAATCTCGACGGTGGTGCGGAAGCCGGAGGGGTCTCTCGACGGCCCTCCTGCGCCCGATGCGGACACGGCGCTGCTCATGCACCTCGACGAGGGCCGGGGCGCGCCACGCGACGCCGCGGGTCATTCAACGCTCGTGGACCCGCCGGGTCTATTCGAGGCGCAGGGGACCCTCTATGCGGTCTATGATTTCCTCGAACGCTTCTGCGACGTGCGGTGGTACGCCCCGACGGAGATCGGCATGGTCTGCCCCGCGACGCCGACGCTGGAAGTCCGAGGGACCGAGGTCCGCCGCGCGCCGGCCATGCGGACGCGCTGGATCGTCCCGACGCGGATGGCTATGCCGACGGCCAACGATCCCATCCCCGGCAAGGACGTCGTCCTCTGGCGGCTGCGGATGCGGATGGGCGGGGAGCCGTTCGTCGCAAACCATTCCTTCTACGGATACTACGACCGTTTCCTGAAGACCCATCCCGACTGGTTTGCCCAGGGGTATTCGGGCAAGGGCCGGCCGCCGCAGATGTGCTACACGAACCCCCAGTTCATCGCGCAGGTGGTCCAGGACGCACGGGATTACTTCGACGGCAAGCCCGCCCAGCCGGGGGCCGTCGCCATGGGGGATTACTTCGGCCTGGTCCCCATGGACACGAGCCACTGGTGCCGGTGCGACCGATGCCAGGCCCAGATGGATCGGTCGCAGGAGTCGAACCCGCAGTTCAACAACGGCCGAGCAAGCAACTACGTCTGGGGCTTCGTCAACAAGGTGGCGGTGGAGGTGCGCAAGACCCATCCCGACAAGCGCCTCACGGCGCTCGCGTATTCCACGTACGCCTACTATCCGACGAACATCGAGATCGAACCGAACGTCGCCGTGGAGTTGTGCCTCCACACGCGCAACTGGTGGGTCCCCTCGATGGAGGCGAACGACCGCAAGGTGCTGAACGATTGGGTCGGGAAGGAGGGGGCGCGGCGGCCGATCTACCTCTGGCTCTACTACTGCTTCCCCGCCCACCGCGGGGCGAAGAGTGGGTATAACGTCTTCCCCGGCTTCTTCGCTCGGACGGTTCTGGCGCAGATGAAGCTCTACCGCGAGGCGGGGGCGCGGGGCATATTCATGGAGCACTCCTGCGAGGTGGGACTCAGCTATCTCCTCGATCTGCCGGACATGTACCTCACCTTCAGGCTGGCCGACGACGCGACCCTCGACGGGGCGAAGCTGCTCGACGAGTTTTTTGCGCGCTACTACGGCGCCGCCGCCGGACCGATGCGGAAACTCTACGAGGAAATCGAGGAGACCTACTGCAATCCCGCGAGCTACCCCGATGAGATTCGCACTTCCCCCGCGCACCATCACCAGACCGAGGAGCTGGCGTGGAAATGCCTCGGGACGAAGGAGCGCATGGCCCGCTTGGGCGAGCTTATGGCCGAGGCCCGGACCGCGGCGAAGGCCGACGTGGAGAAGCAGCGCGTCGCCCTCTTCGAGAAGGGCATCTGGGACTACATGGTCGAGGGCCGCAAGCGGTATGAGAGCAGGACAGGGGCGCGGACGGCACCCCTCCCGAGGGCGCGCGTACCGCGCATGGCCGCGAAGGCCGGGGGAGATTTGGGAAAGATTGATTGGGCGGCGGCCGCGAACATCGGGGCGTGGAAGACGATCATGGGCGACCCGACCGACCGCAAAGTCGAGACGCGGGTGATTCACGACGGCGAGTATCTGTACGTGCGCTTAGAGGAGAGGCTCGATGCGTCCAAGCTCGTCGCCGCGCCCGACATCTGGACCGGCGACGATTGGGAGATGGTCTTCGCCCTACAGCGCGGGAAGCCATATCGCCAGTTCGGGGTCTCCCCGAGCGGCGCGACGTTCGCCCAGTCGCGGGACGAGGTCGCCCAGGACTGGGACAGCGGCGCGAAGGCGGTTTCGGACATTTCCGGCAAGAATCGGTGGACGGTGATGATCGCCTTTCCGTTGGGCAAGCTCGCGTCGCGGCCCATCGCCTCGGGCGATACGGTGTATGCCAACTTCTACCGCGCCGGGCCGAACGTGACGAACCTGCTCGCGTGGAGTCCGAACTTCGCGGCGAGCTTTCATGAGTTGAGCCGCCTGGGGGAGTTGGTTATCGAATAGGACTTGGAGACAGAAAGGATGACACCACGAATTCAAAAACTGAGAGATGAACTGCTGGCTGTGAAGGACACGCTCTGCACGGAGCGGGCCTACATCTTCACCCGCACCTACAAGGAGAACCCCGCCGACGCGCCGAACGTCAAGCGGGCGAAGGGGATCAAGAACGCGCTCTCCGAGATGACGCTCTACATCCGTCCCGGCGAGTTGATCGTCGGCAACCTCACATCGCGCCTCGGCGGGTGGGCGCTCTTCCCCGAGTTCGGCATCGGCAACAACGGGATCATCCCGCACGAGCGGCCGGAGGTGGCGACCTTCGTGACGGACCACTGCCCGAAGGACCTCATGGAGTTTTGGCGCGAGCACTCCCTCACTGCGCACTACAACGCCTACCGCGCGACGGTGGAGGGGCTGAGACCGGAGGACGCCGGCTGGGGCGGCGGGTCGGGCGTCGGGCACATCATCGTGGACTACGGCATGGGCATCAACACGGGCTTCGATGCCCTGGCCGATCGCGTCCGCAAGCGGCGAGAGGAGGCCAAATCCACAGGCGACGCCGAGGGCGCGGAGTACCTGACCACGATGCTCCTCTGCCTCGAGGGGGCGATGACCTACTGCGAGCGCTTCGCCGACCTCGCCGCGAGGGAGGCGGCGGCGTGCGGCGACCCGATTCGCAAAAGCGAACTTTCTCAGATCGCCGAGACCTGCCGCCGCGTGGCCCGCAAGCCGGCGCGGACCTTCCGCGAGGCGGTGCAGCTCTTCTGGTTCATCCATCTCATCATGCACATCGAGGGCAACGGCTACTCCATGTCGCCGGGCCGGTTCGACCAATACATGTTCCCCTTCTACCGGAAGGACCTCGACGAGGGCCGCATCACCCGTGACGAGGCGAAGGAGCTGATCGAAAACCTCTGGATCAAGTTCGTCGAGAACTGCGTCTGGGGCGTCTGGCACAACGAGACGCAGAGCCTCGTCCTTTCCGGGACGGATGTGACGGGCCGCGACCTGACGAACGATCTTTCGTTTCTGTGCATCGAGGCGACGGGCGATGTGAAGCTCTACGAGCCGCTCGTCTGGGTGCGGTGGCACGAGCGGATTGATCCGAAGTTCTTCGACCTGTGTCTCCAGACGCTGGCGACGGGCGTGAGCTTCCCGCTCTTCCTCAGCGATTCGGTCGTGCCGCAGATGATGATGGAGCTTGGGGCGCCGAGGGAGGACGCCTGCGAGTACGGCCCCATCGGCTGCAACGAGCTGGGCATTACGGGCAAGATGTATTTCAAGGCCGGGTGTCATGTGGGCTATATCGGGGCCGTCCTGCAGGCGATGAACAGCGGCAGAGAATTCCCGACGTTCGACGATCTCATCACCGACATCAAGGAGACCTTCCGTCGCCAAGGTGAGTGGAGCTTCGCCCGGTCGCAGACGCATTTTCGCTTTCATCAAATTTACGGACAGCTCCCCTTCACGAGCGTCTTCATGGACGGGTGCATCGACCGGGCGCGGGATATGATCATCCGCACCAGATACAACGTCACATGCTCGGGCGGCGGGGGATTCTCAAACTGCGTGGACAGCCTCGCCGCGATCAGGAAGGTGGTCTATGACGACAAGGAGGCGACGCTGAAGGAGGTCGCCGCGGCGTGCAAGGCGAACTTCGTCGGGCATGAGGAACTGCACCGGAAGTTGATGAGCGCCCCGAAGTACGGCAACGACGATGACGCGGCGGACGACATCGCGGCGCGAATTTCGCGTTTGCGAAATGAGGCCATCGCGCACCTGCGCGACCCGCGCGACGGGACGCCCCTGGCGGCGAACCATGTGGTGCGATCGGGCTTCATCGCGGCGGGGAAGAACACCCCGGCCACGCCCGACGGCCGGCTGGCGGGAAAGCCGATCGCCAACTCCATCGGGGCCGTCCAGGGGGCGGCGCGGCGCGGGCCGACGGCGCTGCTGAAGTCGGTGCAGAAGCTCGACCCGGTGCGCAACTGGCGCGGGGGGTACAACTTCAACATCCGCCTCGATCCGAAACTCCTTCGCAATCCCGAATGGCGCAAGAAGGTCGCCGACATGTTCGCCACGTTCTTCGCCGGCGGCGGGCAGGAGCTGCAGGTGAACGCGATCTCCACCGCCACGCTGCGCGAGGCGCAGAAAAACCCCGCCGAGCACCGCGGCCTGGTTGTTCGCGTCGCCGGTTTCTCCGCGCTCTTCGTCGACCTCCATCCCGACATCCAGGAGGAGATAATCGCCCGGACGGAGCATACAGTGGGTTAGAGTTAGTCACGCGCGCAAAGAGAAGAAGTCTATATCTTACCGCAACTCCACGTGGTATAATATTGTTGTGATAGGTCACCAAGACGCTCGACAATGAAACGAAGGATATATGTTGATACTTCAGTGATTGGTGGTTGCCTTGATAAGGAGTTCTGGAGACCATCTCGTGTACTCTTCGAACGATTTGAGGCAGGCGAGGACATTCTCGTTATCTCCGACCTAACGCTAAAAGAACTACAACAAGCACCGAGCGAAGTCAGGGCCGTGCTGGAGAAAATGGATGCTGAATTCGTGGAAGAAGTGGAGTTTACCAGAGAGGCGAGCGATCTGGCCGAGGCATACATCGCGGCAAAGGTCGTTCACGCGAGCAAACGCGTCGATGCTCAGCATATTGCCACGGCAGCGGTGCACGACGTTGATGTGCTTGTGAGTTGGAATTTCAGGCAGATCGTCAACCTTGAGCGAATACGCGGCTATAATACTGTCAACCTACGGCAGGGGTACGCAGTGCTGGAAATCAGGACACCGCGGGAGGTGATCGCGCATGGCGAAGAAGAAGAGCATTGACGCTGTGGCCTTGATGCGGCGAATCCGCGACAAGATGAGCAGGGAGATCGCAGGCATGAGCTATGGGGAGCAGAAGCGCTATCTGCGCAACCGGTCCAGGGTTGGCCAATCGCCGGCATCGTCGAAGCGAACCGCTTAGGCGACATGAGCAAGAAATACAAGGACAGAACATGCGTCTATTGCGCTAATTGCCCATCCTCGACCGCCGATCATGTTGTCGCGCGGGAGTTCTTTCCGCCTTCCCTTCGTAACGGTCTCCCAAAAGTCCCGGCCTGCCAAGTGTGCCAAACCAAGAAGTCTGAGCTGGAGGGCTATCTTACTGCTGTCTTGCCCTTCGGATCGAACCATGAAGCCGCCAAGGAATTGCTTACGACCAAGGTCGCTCGTCGGCTGGACAGGAACCTGAAACTTAGACGTCAGTTACGGGATGGACAAGAGAATGTGTGGGTTCAGGAGAAAAGTGGCCTTGTTCTCCCCTCAATGTCCCTCCCCTTCGATGGAGAGAAGTTTGTTGACTTGTGTGAGTACATTGTGCGGGGATTGGTTTGGCACGAGTGGGCAGTGGTCGTGCCACATGACTACGCGGTTGGTGTTCTCACGGTATCAGATCAGGGGCTGGCAATCTTCTCCAAGCATTGTCTCAGCCAAAGCGCTCATTTACGAAAGAGCGTGTCTTTGGCCAACGGCGCCTTCGAGTACACTTGCAATTGCAACAATGAAGATGCTGCGTTGAGTGCGTGGCATATCCGTTTTTATGGGATTCTGAACATGGGCGGACCGGATGGGAAGGGCGGATTGATGAGAGTTCAAGCGTGTGCTATGACCGGCCTTAAGGCTGAAATCGAGAAAATCATGGATGGATTCTCACAATTAGAGAAAAGGCAGAAGACATGTGGCCAGGGCATATGGACACCGTGAGGTAATCAAGTGAGGAGATGAGCATGACTCAGAATCAGACCGGCTGCTGCGAGCGGTTCGAGCCGGGACCGTGGGACGAAAAAGAGATGACGTGGGAGGGGAAGAAGTTCGTGAAGGACCGGATTCGGAGCTTTCTGCATATCCCGCTCAACTTCGGAGCGGTAATGAAGCGCAACATGGAACGCATCCAGAAGGCGGGGGCCATTCCCGACGAGATGGTCTGGCTGACGGACGAGAACTCCCTCTGGGGCGCGGACCTCTATCTCTCCGTGAGCAAGGACGTCCCCGGCGCGACGATGGCCGAACTCTCCGGCACGTTCCTGGCCAAGGTCTTCGAAGGGCCTTACAATAACGTCCGCACATGGATCGGCGAGATGCAGGCGCACGTGATCGCAAAAGGCAAGGACCTGAAGAAGCTCTACTTCTTCTACACCACCTGTCCGAAGTGCGCAAAGGTGTACGGCAAGAACTACGTCGTCCTCCTGGCGCAGGTATGACGGGGGCCAAGCCCGCGTCAGAGCATCGAGAAGAAGATCGCGATGAGAAAGAACTACCGAAAGGCGGTCAAGCGCAAACTCCGCGAGCTGGCGGTCATCGCCTACGAGCGCGAGCTGGGCGCGGAGCTGGAGAAACTCGCCCGGAAGTTCGACGAGTGGCGCGAGAAGAAGATCGACGCCTTCGAGTTGACCGACATCATCCACAAGTTCCACAACGGCCCCGCCCGCGAGATGTGGAAGTCCTACACGGCGAACTGCCAGGACCTGATCGTCGCCGGCGCCGTGAACCGAGGCGTCCTGAAGCGCGAGGAAATCCCCGAAGACGTCCTTCAGGAGATCGGCCAACTGCTCGACACGTTCAGCATGTTGGAGAGCGGGAAGAAGGACGACGAGTCAGCCCCTCGATGTAGAGGGCGGTAGGTCCGCTATACAAGATAGTATGTCCGTCGCATTTTGCGACATGTCACCACTTCCGCTCGCGACGGCGGCGGGCGGCCTCGGTGAGGAATGTCCGCTCGGCGTCGGTCAGGCTGTCCATCCCCTCGCGGCTGATCTTGGCGAGGAGTTCCTCCACGCGGTCGTCCTCGTCCCTCTCGCGCAGGCGGCGACGCCTTTCGCGCCACTGCCGGAGGGTGCTGAGCCAGCCTCCCCAACGGCCGGCGAACGTCATGCCGCGTTGCACCTTTAGTTTGAAATACAGAAACCCGAAGGCCGCGCCGCCGAGATGGGCCAGCGTGGCGATCATGCCCCCCATGCCGACGCGGAGCGTGACAAAGACGTTGATCCCGACGAATAGGAGCACCATGTTTTTGAGCTTCATCGGAAACACAAATAGAATAACCAACTGGTTGGGGCTGAGCATCGCGCAGAGGACAAGTATGGCATAGAGCGATCCCGACGCCCCGACGACGGGGATATTGGGGGCGCGAAAGAAGCCGACGGCGGAGTGGACGATCCCCGCGAATACGCCGGCGGCGATGTAGAACCAGACGAATCTCCGGCGCCCGAGCGCCCGTTCCGCCATCGGCCCGAAGAAGTAGAGCATCAGCATATTGAAGATGATATGGAACGGGTCGGCGGGGCTGTGGAGGAAGATGTATGTGACGAACTGCCAGAGGCAGAGCCGCCCGACGGCCAGCGCCGGCGTCAGGCCGAAGATACCCACGAAGGGGAGACCGAGGATAAGCTCCACCACGAAGACCGCGACGGTGACGATGAGGAGCGCCCTGGCGGCGGGCGTGATGCGGGGCGGGGAGGCGTAGCCCCAATCGTATTCACGTCCTTGCCATGCCATGAATCAATCCGTGAGGTATTTGAGCCATGCCTTTTCGAAGCCCTGGATGGTCCCGGTGGGGCCGGGAAAGACGCGGCGCAGAGCGGAGTCGAGGGCGGAGCCTTCGGCAAGGAGCGATGTGAACTTTGCAAAGCGGTGTCGCCCGTGCTGGGTGATCATGTATTCGACGATCTTGGCGGACTGGAGGTAAAAGAGGAGTCTCATATCCCGTTCCGACGGATAGGCCTTGAGGTCGTGCAGGTCGCGGATGGAGTAGAGTTTTCCCTGCCGCAGGGCGTTGAGCAACTGCTTGCCGCCGTAGCCCATCTGGCCGCTCTCGTAGATGGCGAACCCCTCGTGCACCCAGAGGGGCACAGCACGATTCTTGCAGAAGAGCCAGAGGACAATATGGCTCAGTTCATGGGCAAAGGTCGGGACTTCGTCGTTGTATCCCGTGACGCGGACAAATATCTCGCGCTTGGCCACGAGGGCGAAGGCGATGGTGAACTCAAGCTGCGACTGTTTTCGCGCAATCTCATTCCACTGCTCCTGGTCCTTGATGATAAAGACCTCAAATTTTCGCGGGCCGCGGATTTCCTCCGCTTTCATGCCGAGGTCGTAGAGCGTCTTTTCCAGGAAGTATTCGGCGCGGCTGGAAAGTTCCTTCCCCGTGGCGTCGTCCTCGTAGAACACGGTGAAATTCTGCGTATCCCGGTGTTCCCAGTCGCCGCGGGAGAGGACCGCGTTGCCGTTGTCGCTGCGGTCGCGGGCGCCGGACTTGATGAGCCGGTCTGTTTCGATCGGATCGGCCCGCGAGGCGGGATTGCGGGGGATATCCACGCCGCCTCGATCCGGTTTTGCCGGGGCGGTTCCTCCATCCCGGCGGTGCGTTTCTCGCCCCTCCCGCTCCCATTGCTCGACGATCAGCAGGTTTTCCATGGGGCCGGCAATGACGAGGGTTTCGATCTGATCCCGCAGGAAAGTCATCTCGCCCTGGAGGCGGACCTTCATCTCGATGGTGTCGGGGGCCTGGCGCGTGACGACCCCCTCGAACTTGCTGCCGTTTTTCAGGCGAACCATGTCCCCTCGGGTCGAGGCCGCCCCGACGAGGAGCAGAATTACAGTAGCAAACCACCGGCCCCTCATGACGCCTTTTTTCCTTTCGCCTGTTCATCGGGCCGGAGGTCGCGCCCGATCCCCTCCAGGGACTTCTCGATCTTCGCCTCCTTGCGCAGGGCCTCGATCCACTTCTCCTTGACGCTCCTGTTCGACTTTTGGCCGACATATTGGACCATCAGCTTGAACCGTTCCGCGCTGAAGGAGACGCCCTTGCCCGGATCAATGTCCGTCACCTTTACAATGTGATAGCCGTACATGCTCTTCACCGGGGGGCTGATCTCACCCTTCTTCATCCCGAACGCGGCGTCCGCCACCTGCGCCACGACATCGCCCCTCTGCCGGAAGAACCCGAGGTCGCCGCCTCGCTTGGCGCTGGGCGGGTCGTCGGAGTATTTCGCCGCGAGGCCCTCGAACTTTGCGCCTGCGTCCAATTGCTTTCGGATCTGCGCGATCCGCGCTTTTGCCTTTGCGTCCGCGTCCGGGCCGAGGGATTTTTGGGTCTTGGGGTCAATAGTCATTACGACAATGTGACTGGCCCGGACTCGCTTGCCGCTGAGGGCGTCTTTGCCTTCTTCGAATAGTTTGCGCAGATCCTCCTCCGGAATCTCTTTCTCGAAAAGCCTCGCCAGCGCGATGTTCTGGCGGAGCTGGTTCTCGAGGTCATCAATCGTCTTCCCCTGCGACTTGAGGGACTGCTCGAGCGTCTGGCGGTAGTAGCGGGGGTCCTGGCGGATCATCTCGCGCTTGGCCTGGATCAGGCTCTCCACCTCGGCGTCGGTCACGCGCAGGCCCCGCTCCTGGAGCTTCTGCCGGAGCAGGCGGTCCGTGATAAGGTAGTCAAGGATTCCCTCAATGGTGGGGCGAGTCATCCGGCCAAGGAGCTCTCCGATGACCCCCGTCTTGGGGATTTCCTCTCCATTGACCACCGCCGCCAGATGCGGGGGAAGACCGTCGGCGGATGTGCGAATGCTCGCCTTCGCCCTTTTTTCATCGAGCCATTTTCGGACCGCTTCATCGGTGGCCTCCCCCGCGACTCGCCCCTCCTTTTGCATGAGGCGTTCGCGGGCAAGTTGCTTCCGAAGCTCCCGGCGAATCTGGTCCATGGATTGCCCCAGCTCCGCGCACAGCGTTTCAAGAGTCTTTGCGCCGCCGGACTGGGCGCGGACCGCCGCATCCTGTTCGCGCAGGCCGGCCTCGACCTCGCCATCGGGGATGACAATTCCCTGTTTCTTTGCCTCCTGCGCCATGATCCGATCAAGGATCTGTTGATCCAGAATCACGGCCGCATCCGCGCGGTAAACGCGCAGGATTTCGGCCAGGACCTTGTCCCAGAGGATGGCCTCGCCGTTCACCGTGGCGGCGGGGGATGACGGGACCGGAATACCCTCCGCAGGGGAAAGTAGGACGGCGCGGTCTTCCTCCCGGCCTCGAAGGATAACGAAGCCGGCCAGGACGACCGCCGCAATTCCCACCGTTACAATGGCGACAATGGCAACCCGACTACGCATTTCTTGACCTGATCACTTGCCTTGGCGAACCGAACAAGAATAACTGCCTGCCGCGTTCGGGGCACCGCCGGCAGCCCCGCCGCCCCTCCGCCTGGCGCGCCCAGCAGACGCTCCGCTTGATGGAGTAGGGGCTGTCCTTGCAGTCAATTAGATTATCCCTGGCATCGGCCATGTTACGGCGTCCGAAGGTCCTCCCGCACATGAAAATCCGCCCTGTTCTTACCGTATCACAGCAGTGCGCATCTGTCAATTCCGAACTTTGGTCGTGCGCTTGCTTGACATTCCGCTAAATCCCGGTATACTTACCGGTGAAACGACCCTGGACGTGCACCCGGTGTCCGCGCGCGGGCGAGTGAGAGGGCCGAGCAACCGCGCAGGAGGTTTGAATTGCAGCCGAACACAGATTCTGAACTTGCCGCAGACCTGCTTCCCGTCGTGGGGCCGGAGACGCCAAGCGGCACATTCGTCACGAGCCGGAAGCGGTTCATCATCGTCACGCGCTTCCTGATCCTCGCCATCGTCGGGGTCCTGGCCTATAGGGAGGCTTCACCGGAACACGCGAGAGTTGTCTACACAATTCTCACGGTGTTTGGCCTCTCGAACCTGCTCTTCATGTTCCAGAGGCAGGAGCAGTTCGCCATCGAGCGCATCTCCGGCTGGATCTTCATCTTTGACACGTTCTTTGTGACGGTCTTTGTCTTTTATCTCCAGGCGCGGACGACGGAGTTCTACCTGGTTTATTTCCTGACCATCTTCATCGCCGCATCAGCCAAGAGCGCGGCGGCGGCCATTGCCACGAGCATCGTCACGGCCCTCATCTACGGGGTCCTCACAAAATACGAAAAAACAGGCGTCGCCCTCTACTCCGTTTCGTTTTTCATGCGCACTATCTTCTTCTTTGTTACCGCCATGGTCGTCGGCTACTTCGCCGAGCAGGTGAAGCAGGAGCGCGAGGCCCGCGAGGCCGCCCAGCGCATGCTCCACCTGAGCAACCGGCTCGCCACGCTGTTCGACGTAAGCAAGCGCATGGTGTCCACCGCCGACCTCGATCAACTGGCCCGACACGTCTTCGACAGCGCCGTGCGGGTGGCGAACGGGGACAGCGGCTCGCTGATGCTGCTCAATGAAGAGACCGGGGTGCTGAACGTGAAGGAGTCCATCGGCCTTAACGACACGGCAAAGACGGAGGTGATCCGATTCGGCGAGCGCGTGGCGGGCGTCGTCGCCCAGGGGAAGGGGGCGGTCCTGCTGACGGGCGATGTGTCGGCCGATCCCAGCTACCCCAACGCCATCACAGGCCGAGACATCGCATCGGCGGTCTGCGCCCCGTTAAAGATCGGGGAGAAGACGCTCGGCGTGCTGAACGTCAACCGCGGCTCGGCAAAACCGCCGTTCGAGAAGGCCGACTGCCTGCTGCTCGAATCCCTGGCGAACCACGCCGCCATCGTGCTCGAAAAAGCGCGCCTGCACGAGGAGTTGGAGAGGGCCTACGACGCCTCCCGAATGCAATATGAAACCCTTGTCAATACCGCCAACGCCATGATCTTTCTGACCGATTCGGCCGGGATGCTCCAGTTCGTCAATCCCCGCGGGGCGGAGATGCTCGGGCGACAGGCCGAAGAGATCGAGGGGAAACCCGTCTTTGAATTCATCCACCCGGACGACGCCCCAAAATTCGAGAGCGCCTTGTCCGAGGTGACGCGCGAGGGAAAAAGCGTGTCTCACCTTGAGTACCGCGTTGGGCCCCGAGAAGGACCCTGGCGGCAGCACTCGGCGTCGTTCGCCCCCCTGAGAAAACAGACGGGCGAGGGATACGATCTTCTCGGCGTGGCGGATGATGTGACCGACTACGTGGATTTGCAGAAGCGCCTGGCCCAGTCCGCGAAGCTTGCGAGTCTCGGCACGATGGTGGCCGGGATCGCCCACGAACTGAACAACCCCTTGACGGGGGTGATCGGCTTCGCCGAACTCCTGAAAGAGAAGGGGCAGATCAAGGACGTCGCCGGCGAGGAACTGGAGATGATCCTGAAACAGGCCGACCGCTGCGCCAAGACCGTCGGCGGCCTCCTCAAATTCGCCCGCCAGCAGGAGGCCCGCAAGGAACCGGCGGATATCAACCGGATTGTCCGAGACTCGCTGGATTTCCGCCGGCGCGAGATGCGGCTGCAGAATATTGACGTCATCGAAGATTACGACCCCGAACTCCCCGAGACCGCCGTTGACGCCTCGCAGATTCAGCAGGTGTTCCTGAACATCATCTCCAACGCATTCGATGCGATGGTGGAGCGCCACGGTCGCGGAACGCTGTTGGTCCGCACATCCCACGACGATAAGCAGGTCTCGATCGAGTTTGGCGATGACGGCGGCGGCATCGAGCACATTGACAAGATCTTCGACCCCTTCTACACCACGAAGGACGTGGGCAAGGGGACCGGCCTCGGGCTGAGCATCAGCTACGGCATCGTCGAGCAGCATGGCGGGGAGATCGAGGCGCGGAATGCCGAGGGGGGCGCCCGGTTTACCGTCCGGCTGCCCATTACCCCGGCAGCGGCGCGGAGGGAGGTCGCTGCGCGCCCCGCGGACGCTTCTCCCCGGAAGGGATCGGTGCTCGTGATTGACGACGAGGAGGCCGTCCTCCGCGTCAGCCGAAGCGTCCTCAAACGCATGGGCCATGACGTGGCCACGGCGAAGGATGCGGACGAGGCCATGAAGAAACTCGATGCGAAGGAATACGATGTGATCCTCGCCGACGTGCGACTGCCCGGGCAGATGGACGGCCTCGCCCTGTATAAGTGGTTAGAGAAAAACAAGCCAGGCCGCGTCGGGCGCGTGGTCTTCACCACAGGCGATACCCTCTCCGCCGAAACCGGCAGGTTCATCCGCCAGACGGGCGCGGAGTGTATCAGCAAGCCCTTCCATGCCGACACGCTCCGCCAGACCATCCAGAACATGATGCGCACCGAAAAGTAGAGCCTGCCTTATTGTTTGTGCGCCGCGACGCCGATGGTGTCTGTCGGCCCGGTGAAGCCCGGCCCGCCCGCGGCCACATAACCGCGGCTCGCACCCGACGCATCCGGGCTGACCCAGAAGGAATAAAGCCGCCCGCGCGTGAGATGGAACCGAAACCGCACAGGCTTCCCAGCCAGCGCCGAAAGGTCGTCTGCACCCTTCCAGGTCACCGGCTGAATCGTGCTGTCCGCCGTTACCGGCTGGCAGTTGTCCCGGCTAAACGGTGTGATGACCTTTCCATCCTTGTCAAGCGCCTCGACAAGCAATTGTCCCTTGGACGCATCCACGTTCACGAAGAGGCGCTTGCCTTGGAACGTGACTGGGCGCGTGGTCAGGCTGCATTCCTGTTCGCCCGCGTCCATCGAAGCAAACCCATCGCGCCTCAGGATGACCAGCCCCGTGCTGCCGCCGGCGTCGGCGTGGACGCAATCCGGGTAACTCTTGCCCGCGCGTCCGCTGACATGGAAGTAGAGCTTATCCCCGACGACCAGGCAGCCCGGCGAGACCGACTGCACGTTGCCCCAGTTCCAATCGCCCATCTTCTCCGAGATAGGGCAGAAGGGACGGCGGTCGGGACGGTCCCAGTGAAACCCGTCGCGGCTGAAGCCAATGCACACGGAGTTCTGCTTGGGACGACCAAGGCGCTGGAGTTCGGCCCACTTGTCGTTCTGCGGCTTGCTTCGGTAATCGCCGCGCCACACGCTGAAGAATCCGATGACGAGGCTTTCGTAGGCCACGCAATCCAGGTTGTAAAGCTGCGGCCTCGTGTTCAGATCGTCCCGCTTCGGGTCGGCGCTGTCGCTGGTCACCCAGACGACCACTTCGCCCTTTTCCTGCGCCTCGTCGCTGAAGCGGAAGAAATCCGCCGTCTCCCAGTAATGGCGGCTGCGTCCAAACTTTGAACTGCTGCGGATGCTATAGACCCATCGCCGGCGGAATGGGTTGTAGAAGAAGGTGCTGCGATCCCCCGTTGTGCCTCCGTCGGCAACCTTGGTCCAGTGGATGCCGTCGGGGGAACGGAACAGGATCATGCGCCCGCCTGTGTAGAGGGCCATCTTGAACCGAAGCTGGGGGTCTTTGGTCTCATGGTCGAGCCAGACGGCGCCGGAGTCGCGGCTGCCCTTGTAGACGATGTTGGTGCCGGGGACAACGTCAAGCTTTGGCTTCTCCCAGTGGATGGCGTCTTTTGACGTGGCGTAGCAGGTCGTTCCGCCGCCGTGTCCGGCGTAGTACCACATTTTGAAGAGATGGTCCTTGGGATCAAACCAAACGCCGTCGCTGAACGGCATGGCCATAGGGCCTCTCCCCGACGATTCCCACGGTTGGTCAGGCTTCATGACGGGGTTCTCGGCGTAATATTCCGGTAGATGGTAGGTGCGCTTGAGCGTCGTCTCGGCGATAAGGAAGTCATCTACGAACAATTGGCGTCCAATGTCAATCGGGATGATCCGGGGCGGAGAGACGAGGTAGGGCGGCGCGACCGGATCGTCGGGGAAGTCCGCGTTGCGCGGGGGCCACGGCTGGGTCAGGCGAATGCCGTTATAAAGCACTTCATCCGCAAAGCCGTCCCCCGCCGCCAGCAGGGCCGAAAGGACCCCCAACCCGATCTTGGAAAGCATGTCCATCGCCTCCCCTTTCCGCTTCAATACTGAGCACTGGAAGTACGGTACTGGAGACCGCTGGGTCGTCGAAAAAGCCGTCCTGCCGATGATTATACGCCACGGGGCCGAGCACGCAAAGAAGAAACATGGCGAAGTGGGGAGTTGAAAGTGAACAGTGCGAATCGGCAGGGTTGACATTTCCACCCCCAGGTCGTATAGTGCCTCTATCAATCGAACCAGGTATGAGAATCTTTCTTAGGGAGGCGAACCATGTTGATCGGCTATGATCCGTACTCGGGGACCATGAAGCACTTCGACACACAGGGAATCATCAAGGAGGCGGCGCGCTGCGGCTACGACGCAATCAACCTGCCGATGCGACCGGACTTCGTGGATGCGGAAAACGAGGAGCAGCTCCGGCGCATGGAGTCCATGCTCCGCGAGGCGCGCCTGAAGACGCCGTCCATCGCCGTCGCGCCGCCCAACTGGACCACGCCGGGACAGGAGAAGGATGTGCAGAAGCGCCTCGGCATCGCCATCAAAATGGCCAAGCGCTTCAACGCGCAATTGCTGACCATGTGGCCCAACCTGCCGAAGGATGTGCAGAAGGAAGACGCGGTCAAGGCCTTTACCACGAACATGAAGGCCGCCGTCCCCACGGCCCACGCCGCGGGATACCCCATCGCCTTCGAGTTCGAGAAGGGATGCACCATTGACAACTACCGCGAGGCGGTGGACTTCATCCGATCCACCGACCCGCGCATCCGCATCGTGGCGGATACCTATCACATCAACAATGACAAGGCCGACCCTTACAAGGCGGCGATCGCCATGAAGGGCCTCCTGGGCGAAATCCATATCTCCGGCAGCGATCGCGGCGAGCCTGGGAGCAAGATGGACATGTTCGACTACAAGGCCTTCATCCGCGGCGTCAAGGAGACCGGCTTCGACGGGCCGGTGATGCTGCAATACAAACTCGATGACCCGGCCAGCGTCAAACGGGCCTGCGAGTTCACAAAGAAACTCTTCGGCAGATGAGGAAGGGAAAATGACGCATCAATTCATGCTGATCCTCGCTGTCATGGCCTTCGCTTCGTTCGTCACGGCGCAGGAGGCGAAGCCCATCGTGGAGGACGCCTTCGACGACGGCAACGCCCCCGGCCGTGACGGGAAGGCCGTCCTCGCCCCGGAAGGCGCGGACTGCGCCAAGGAAATCCCGCTGCCGGCGGGGACCAATCTGAAAAAGGGAGCGCTCCTGTTCCGAATCCAGCCGCAGAAGGACCTGATCGCATTCTCGGAACGATGGGGCGCTCCCCTGATCCGATCCGAGAACAAGGCCCTGGCGATTGACCTGTCCGTGGCGTCCACCGCTCACCTTCGTATGGGCATACTCGCGGCCGGGAAGGACCGGGCGCAGGTTCGTTTCGACCTCACCCACCTCAAGGCGAAGAAGTGGTATCACTTCACCTTCGTGTGGGATGCGGAGAAAGGCGTGCTGGATCTCTTCGCCGGCGGCCAGCCCTATGCCCACGTGGAGCGCGCCCCCTGGCCGATGCCCGACCTCGGACCGAAGCTCCTCGTCGGGTGTCCGGGTATAGCGATGGATGACTTCAAGCTCTTCGACCGGGCGCTAACCGCCGAGGAGGTCGCGGCGGCGGCCTCCCTGCGCCCCGAGGAGAAGATGACCGACGAGGGCATTCAGGTCTTCGACGAGACGCTCGCCGACTATCCCGTCAAGAAGGAACTGCTCTACGAGGCCGACTTCAGCGGCAACCTCGACGACTGGGTGCTCGAGGGTCCCGGCGTGACGAAGATCGTGGACGGCCGGCTCTACATGGAATCCACGGACCCGGAGAAGGGCCACATCGTCTTTTGGAACAAAAAGGACTATCCCACCGACTTCCTGGCGGAGTGGGACTTCTCCCCCGTCAACAACGAGGCGCTCTATATCGTCTTCTTCTCCGCCGTGGGCCGCAACGGGAAGAACATCTTCGACCCCTCTCTGGAAAAGCGCGACGGCACGTTCAAGCAGTACATCATGGGCGACATCAACGCCTACCACATTTCGTATTTCCGAAATATGCGCGAGGACACCGGCATCTGCAACATGCGCAAGGAGTACGGGTTCTACTTAGTGACCATCGGCAAGGACCCGATCCCCCCGACGCCGGGCGGCCAATACCATATCACGCTCCTCAAGAAGGGGAACCGGATTCGTTTCTTCATCGGCGACAAGCTGGTCGTCCGCTTCGACGACGACGGGAAGACCTACGGCCCTGTCTGGGGGGCGGGCAAGATCGGCCTCCGGCAAATGGCCCCGAGCAAGGCCTACTACGATAACTTCCGGGTCTATCAGGTGATCGAGTGAGAGTCCGCCTGTCCCATGTCGTTCTCCTCATTGCGTTGGGTTGGAGAGCATATGGGGCGGACGATCCGTCCACATACGTCGTTCCCCTGGACGCCCGAAGGCTCTCGTCCGCCGATAGCGACGACGCGACAGTCGAGCTGGCCCTTCGATACTACGCCTGCGTGAGCGACTGGGGGCGTATCCTTAGCAGTCGGTACATACCCCATGAGAAAATCCCCGGCGCCGGCTGGTACGGCGCCCAGGCGAACGGCAAGCACGATACATGCGCGGTATGTTATGCGGTCCTCGCCAATGCATTCCTCATCGCCGTCGCTCCGCCCAACCTTGATCTCCCCGAAGCGGACCGCGAGGAGAACGACGCTATGATGCAGGTCGTCGGCCTGCTCCGATACCTTTGCGTCACCCATAAGACGTCCCCTGCGCCGCGCCCCATCAGCGACGCATGGGGAGGTCAGCCCGGCTCGGCCACATGGGCCGGGGCGATGGGCCTCGGGGTCTGGCTGATCTGGGACCGGCTCGATGGGAAGACGCGCGCCGCCGTCGCGCGGGTCATCGAATATGAGGCCGATCACCTCCTGGCGCAGCAGCCGTTGGAGCAGTCGGACGCAGAGGCGAGGGCCGAGACCAACGCGGGGAACGCGCAGGCCCTTTCCCTCGCCGCAACCATGATGCCCAATCACCCTCACGCAAGACAATGGGACGAGCAGGCAAAGCGCTGGATGTACAACACCCTATCTGCCGAGGCGGATCGGAAGGACCGGACTGTCGGGGACGACGGGCGGCCCGTCTGCGAGTGGGTCAAGACCGCGAACCTCCTCCCCGACTGCACGCTCCAGAACGGCGGCTATGTCCACGTTCGCCACATGAGCTCCACCATCACGGCCCTCGGCGAGAATTGTCTGCCGTATCTCCTGGCCGGGAGGACGCCCCCCCGAGCGGCGCTGCACAATGTGGAGAAGTGTTACGATGCCTACCGATACTTCATGGCCTGGGACGGTTCGCCGGTCTATGTCACTGGCAGCGATTGGAAGATGATCCACACCCAAGCGGCGGATGTGTTTGCCCACGCCCTTTGCAGCGTCATGCTTCGCGACGACCACGCAACTTACCTTGAGATGCGCGCCCTCGACTTCGCCGAGCGGATGCAGGACCACTGCAAGGGCTACTACAACGTGGATATGGACCTCGCCTTCAACGGCATGTGCGCCGGCGCGATGATCCACTGCTACATCCTCCACGTCCTGAGAGGCCCCGGGCCGAAGCAGATTGACGCCACGCGATTCAACCTCGACGCCACCCGCACAAAAAAATTCGACGATGCGAAAATCATCGTGCACCGGACCCCCGGCAAGTTCGCCTCCTTCTCCTGGGGGGCGAAGCGCCTCGCCCTGGCGATCCCGTCCTCCGGCAACTGGGCCATCTGGCCCCACCCGGCGTCCTACATCGGCCTGATCAACGGCGAGCCGCCGGACGAGGAACACGGCCGCCTTGTCCAATGCAACATCCAGCCCCTCGAACACGGCTTCACCGCCACGTGCCGCCTGTCGCGTCTGGGCGGCAAGGTGGACCACTACGTTTCGTTCGCCTCCCTGCCGCACGACGTGGCGGTCTATACCGACCTGCGCATCGCGGCGGAGGATGTGGAAATCGCCGACCAGCAGATCGGCGTCATCGGCGTCGAGTATCCCCTGGACAGGAACGAGCGCGATCTCTACACCATCGGCACGAAGCTGACCGTGCGAGGAGTCAACCTGGCCCAGGACCAGAAGCACCGTCTCCAATCGCCGTGGCTCAACTTAGACAACTACGTTGGCTACGTGGTGATCGAAACGATGGGCGAGCCGGGCAACGAGATCCTTTACTTCAACCAGGCCCACGGGAGCGGCGAGATCCCGAAGCTCGAGGAATGGGTCGCCCTGCACAGCGTATCCGAAAAAAAGTCCTATAGAAAGGGGGAGCAGATCGGGTCGGTGTGCATCATCACGTTCCTGAACCAGGCCTGGCGCCAGACCCGGCGGGCCCAGGAGACCACCGGCGGGGGACTCGTGTCGGACAAACTCCTCTTCTGCGTTGTCGGCGCGCACACCGTTGCGGTGAATTTCGGGGATAAGGAGACGGCGCTCGACGCGCCCATGCTCGGCGACGTCGTCGCGCCGCCGTTTTCCACGATCATCAAGGCGCGCGAGACGGAGTTCTGACAGGAGGAAGGTTTCAACCTCCCGGAGGTTCTGAACCTCCGGGAGGTTTGTCATAAACGGATGGTTGATATGAGGACGGCTGGAACGCTCGTCGTTGCGATCTGCCTCGCGGCCGCGGGCTGCGGGTCGCTCATGGAGAATATCGTCCCCGCGGGGAAGCCCCCGTGGAAGGATGTCGCCCGCGCCGCCGATACGATCCCCCGGGGCACACCCAAGTGGGTGGTCAAGATGAAGCTGGGCACGCCCACGGCGTCGAGTCCGCGCAAGTGGCAGTACACCTGTTACGGCAACAACATCGCCGAGGCGACGATCTACTTTGACGAAAGCGACCGCGTGACCGATGTGGAGACCTCCTCGAACAAGGAGTTCCAGGGAATTCGCGTAAGAAGACGATAATCCCAAAGCGGGCTTCGCCCGCAACCCAAGGGCAAAATTCACATTGGACACATAATACCACCCTTCCTGTCTTCGGGAAGGGTGGTATACGATAAGAAAGAGATTTGCGGAACGACATATTTCCCTATCGGCTGGATGACATTGGTTTTCGCGGGACAAAATGTGTCCAATGTGAATTTTGCCCTGGGAATATGCACAAAAACGGCATCATGTCGCGGAATAAGGTTCTAATGGAGCGAAGATGATGGCGAACAAAGCACGCATCGCAATGATCGGGGTGGACTACCCCCACGCCAGCGCCTGGCGCGAATCAATCGGCCTCATGGACAACGTGGAACTCGTGGCTATGGCCAAAGGCCCCTTCGACGGGACGGCCGGCGCCGGCGCCGCGGCCCCCGTCCTCTGGGCGAAAGGCGCCAAGCAGAAACCCGTGCCGACGTTCGAGACCGTGGACGAACTGATGGAGAAGGCCGACTTCGACGGCGCGATGGTCATGCTCTCGAACGCCGAGAAGCCGGACATGTGCATCCGCCTCGCCGAGGCCGGGAAGCATGTCTTTGCCGAGAAGCCCGTCGCCTGCAGCGCCCGCGAGATGGAGCGCATCGCCCGCGCCGTTAAAAAAAACGGCGTGCGCTTCTCCACCGGCTACACCTGGCGCTACCACCCGATCATGACCACCGTGCGCGACCGGATCGAGGCCGGGGAGTTCGGGCGACTCTATGCAATGCAGGTGCGGATGCTCACGTCATCGGTCGAGGACCGCGGGCCGGGGCATTTCCTTTTTGCGAAGGAGCAGATGGGGAGCGGCATGGTCGGCTGGCTGGGATGCCACCCGATTGACATCATGCTTTTCTTCTTCAATCAGAAGGTCAAGTCCATCACCGGCAAGGTGAGCCACATCGGCGAGCCGAAGGTATCCGTCGAGGACGGCGGGACGGCGGTGCTGGAGTTCGAGGACGGCGCGCTGGCGACGCTGATCTGCGGCTTCTACCTGAAAAAATTCTACGGCGAGACGCTTTACTCGCTGCAGGGCACGAACGCCTGGGCCGACTGGACGGGTACCCCGGCCAACCTTCGCTACATGCGCAAGGATATGAAGGGACCCCAGGTGGAGGACCACGACCTACCAAAGATTGGCGGCTACGGCGGCCAAGTGGCCCTCGACCTCATCAACGACTGGCTCGACACGGCCGGGACTGGCGCGCCGCCGCGGAACAACGAAGACAACGCCCTCCGCGTCCTCAAGGTCGTTGACGCCATCTACCAGTCTTCCGAGACGGGTCGGCGGGTGGATGCGGACATCTGAATCGTGCACAGGGTCAAACATGGGTCAGGCTTGCTCCGTAGAAAACATAGCAGACCCGGCCCCAATTAACGCTTGCCAAGTGCTTCTAGTTTCTCTTCAACTACTCCCCCGGCAGGTGGAGGACCTCCATTGTCCTTCCAATTGGGTGGCACATGGACTGGTGGGGGGCGGGGTTGATGGGGGTCGGATCCCGGGGGCTCCGGCAAGCCTTACGCGGGATCACAATTGCAACATTTCCGGAAAATGCGTGAGATACCAACGGCGCAGGATTTCCACGTCCGTCGGCGTGCAAGAGGGATATGGTCCGCGACTGCGCAGACTGGTCTTGAGGAATCCGCCCGCCACGCCGCCCATACGGTCGAAGGCCGTGTCAGTAAAGCCTTTTGGACCGAACGTCGCGTGGAGGAAATCGAGGAGATCCCTTATCCGCCGGCATCCCGCGTCCACCGCCGCCCAGTCCCGCCGGTCCATGCTCCTCCAGAGTTCCAGGATGAATCGCGGGTTCCAATACACCATCGCGCTGCAACTGCCCCTCGCGCCGAGCCGCCCTAACGCGCTCCACAGGTGCTCCCCGACGAACACGTTCACAAAGGCCGACAAGGCGCGGCAGCCGTCCGGCGTCGAGCCGATTGTGCCCACGTTCGCCTTGACCATCAGATAGCCTGGCGCGGCGTCCTTGATTGCTCGGTGCTGGTCCGCGGTCAACACCCTTTTCGCCCGCGTGGTCTCGTAGATGGAGAGCGGCAGATCGCCCCACGCGCCGGCGACATCCCTGAAGAAACCCACGATTTGCTCGACGCCGACTTCCATCCAGAACGGCAACGCAACCTGGATCGCATCCGCGCCGATCTCTGCCGCATAGCCGGCCCGTCGGGCGACTCCAAGCGTGTAGGTCGAAGTGCAGCCGATCATGGCCGGTTTGCCGTGGCGGTGGCATTCCTCCACGGTTACTCGGGCGACGGCCTTGAACTCATCGAGTTCCAGGGCGTAGAACTCGCCGGTCGTTCCGCCGCTGTAGACTCCCGGTATTCCCGCCGTGCAGCATCGGGCCACGTCGCCCCGATAGGCCTGCTCGTCAAACTCGTCCCTATCGGTCCAGGCCACCGGCAGCCCCGCCCACGGCCCGACAAATGTGTCTCGGGTAAGCATGGCTGCACTTCCTGCCAATCTTAGAAGGCGTGAAAAAATTGTAGGCGCACCCTTTACGGGTGCGCGAGAGGGAAGCCTACCTCCCGGAGGTTTGGAACCTCCGGGAGGTAGAGATGCTGCGCCGCCGACTACTCCTTGGCGGGCATGACCACCATTTCCTCGATTACGATAACGCCGTCGCCGTTGGCGTCCATCTTCTTGTGTCCCTTGTCCTTATGGGCGGCGTGCTCCTCCTTGGTCACCTTCCCGTCGCCGTTGGCGTCCATCGCCTTGAATCGCCCTTCAAAGTAGAGGACCATTTCGTCAACGGTGATAATTTTGTCCCCATCGGCGCCGTCCATCTGCTCAAATGTCGTCTTGCTCTCGTCCTTGCAGGGCTCGGCGTTCTTCTTGTCCTTGTTCTCCGCGCCGACGAAGAAGATGATGAACTCGTCCAGTTCGAGGGTCTCATCGTCGTCGGCGTTGATCTTCTCGAAGACTCCCGCGAGGTACTCGTCCGCGGTCACCTTGCCGTCCGCATCGCCGTCCATTTCCTTGAACCATGCCTTCCGGCGCGCCGTGAATTCGTCCGCCGTCACCTTCCCGTCGCCGTCGGCGTCCATCTTTTGAAAGACGGGCTTCTTCTCCTCCTGGCCGCACACATTCCACTGGACCATCAACACAAGCGCCCCGACCGCCGCCATCACCCATAATACCCTTCCCATCGCCTCCATACTCCTTTCTCTTTGCCCCGACCTTTCCCTTGCGCCCGAAGCCACAGTGGCTTGCGGTATTCTCGAAACGAGAGTGTACCACTTTGCTGGGCCTCTCGTCAATAGGATTCGTCCAGTATTCTCCGGGCAAGGTCCTTGACCTTTCGCCTCGACGGCCCTATACTTCTTCCCACTTCTTCAACCCCTAACCCCAACGGGAGGGAATGACATGGCGCGATGCTGGGCCGACGCGGTCGCAGGTCTTGCGGCTGCCGCATTTATTTGCCTCACCAGTTGCGAGGAGATCGAACAGATGATCATGGAACAAGCCGTACACGCGGACTACTTCGTGGCGACGAACGGGAACGACGCATGGTCGGGAACCCTGGCCAAGCCGAACAAAGACAAGAGCGACGGCCCCTTCGCGACGATCACCGCGGCGCGGGACGCCATCCGCAAGGCGAAGAAAAATGCCCCGCTCACCAAGCCGATCACCGTCCTGATCCGCAGAGGGACCTACCGACTGGAGAAGCCCATCGAGTTCACGCCGCAGGACTCCGGCGCGGCGAACTGCCCCATCACCTACGCCGCCTATCCCGGCGAGAAAGTCGTTCTCAGCGGCGGCCGGCCGATCACGGGATGGACCAAGACCCAACCTCCCGGAGGTCTCAAACCTCCGGGAGGTTCGTCGCTCTGGTCCGCGAAGGTTGCCGACGTGAAGGCGGGCAAGTGGTACTTCCACCAGCTTTTCGTTAACGGCAGGCGGATGCAGCGCGCCCAGACGCCGAACAGCGAGTTCGAATACCTCCGCACCGCCGGACCCATCGAGCCCCTCGGCGACCGCGAGAAGGCCCGGCGCGACCAAAAGACGAAGGTGGGTTTCCGCTACAAGGAGGGGGATATCAGGAAGTGGGATAATCTCGACGACGTGAACCTCATCGTCTATCACGCATGGACGGCGTCGTTCCACTGGATCGCCGAGTTAGACGAAAAGGAGCGGATCGTGCGCTACACCGCCCCGAGCGGCTGGCCCACGGCCTGGTGGGAGAAGGAGCAGCGCTACCGCGTGGAGAATTGCTTCGAGGCCCTCGACGCCCCGGGCGAGTGGTATCTGAATCGGAAGACAGGCGTGTTGTATCTCATTCCTCTGCGCGGCGGCGACCCGAACAATGCGGAGGTCGTCGCGCCTGTGCTCCGGCATCTCGTCCTCTTCACCGGCGAGCCGCAGTTGGGGCTGTGGGTCGAGCACATCCGTCTGAAGGACATCTCCTTCCAGCACGCCGACTGGTTCGTCAAAGACAAAGGCCCCGCCGACGGCCAGGCGGGGGTGCAGTTCCTCAAGGGGGCCGTCCACGGAGTCGGCGCGCTGCATTGCGAGATGGACAATTGCGAAATTTCACACATCGGCGAGTACGCCGTCTGGCTCGCGCTCGGATGCAAGCACAACGTCGTCCGCCATTGCCACATCCACGACATGGGCGGAGGCGGGGTCGTCATCGGCGAGACCTCCCGCCCGAGCAACGCGCCCGACGCCGCGCCCGGCGACGCGGAGCACAATACCGTGGACAACTGCTTCATCCACGACGGCGGCAACGTCTGGCGCGAGGGGATCGGCGTCATAATCCTCCGCAGCAGCCACAACACCGTCACGCACAACGACGTGTGCGACTTCTACTACTCCGGCATGTCCGTCGGCTGGAACTGGGGCTACGCGCCCAGTTCGGCGCATCATAACGTGCTGGAGCACAACCACATCCATCACCTCGGCTTCGGCGTGCTGAGCGACATGGGCGGCATCTACACCCTCGGCGTCTCGCCCGGCACACGCCTCTGCCATAACCTGATCCACGATGTTTATTCCTACACCTACGGCGGCTGGGGCCTCTACACCGACGAGGGCAGCACGACGATTCTGATGGAAAACAACATCGTTTACAACACCAAGAGCGGCGGGTTCCACCAGCACTACGGCAAGGAAAACATCCTGCGCAACAACATCTTCGCCTACTGCCGGGAGGGGCAGATCAAGCGGTCGCGCGAGGAGGAGCACAGTTCATTCACCTTCGAGCGCAACATCGTCTATTGCGACAACGAGGAGATGCTCGGCGGCAACTGGGGCAACAACAATTACACGATGGACTCCAACTGCTACTGGAACGAGGCGGGGACCGCCGTCGAGTTCGCGGGCGAGGATCTGGCCGAGTGGCAGGCGCGGGGGCATGACAAGAATTCGATCATCGCAGATCCTAAATTCGTGAATGCGAAAAAGTACGATTTCCGCCTGAAACCCGACTCGCCCGCGTTTAAGTTGGGCTTCAAACAGATTGACATGAGCAAGGTCGGTCTCTACGGCGAGAAGGAATGGATGGACCTGCCTAAGGGCGTGACGCACCGATCCGTCGCCCATGTGCCGCCTGTCACACCCAAGCTGAAGGAAATCAACGACGGCTTCGAGACAACGGCGGTCGGCGATCCGCCCCGGCTCGCCGGCGTGAGCGGCGAGGACAAGGGCGCGTCAATCCGCGTCACCGACGAGGTCGCGGCGGCGGGCAAGCACAGCCTCAAGATCACAGACGCGCCGGGCCTCACGCACACGTGGCAGCCGCTCCTCTCCTATTCCCTCCATCTCAATCGGGGGATGGTGCGGCAGAGCTTCGACCTGCGGCGGGAGGAGGGGGCCTTCCTCTACTTCGAGTGGCGCGAATCGAGCAAGCCTTATCGCGTCGGGCCGTCAGTCCACATCGCCGAGAACGGCGACCTGAAGGTCCGCGGGCGAGACGATGTCCTTTTGAACCTGCCCGTCGGCAAATGGGTCCACTTCGAGGTCCTCTGCGAGCTGGGCGCGAAGGCCGGGACCTACGACCTCGCCGTCGCCGTGGCAGGAGAAAAGCCAAGAGTCTTCGAGAAACTTCCCAACGGTACAGCCGACTGGCGCAAGCTCCGCTGGCTCGGCTTCAGCAGCCTGGCCAACAAAAAGACCGTGTTCTATCTCGACAACATAAAGATCGGGCAGGCGGCGGGGCGTTGATCTACGCCGGGGGAAATCCTGGATACTGGCGAGACTTTTGGGCGCCGGCGGGGTTTAAGTGATTGGATACCATGCACGCGTCGGCATGCGATCCGCTATCATCACGTCGGAAGAAGACCGGTGGACACGGACAAGACTCGGAGGAGAGCGTCATGAGAAAGCAATGGATCATCCTGGCGGCGTTGGCGGTGTTTGCGATGGCAACAGCAGGCGTTGCTGATGCGCGGGGAGGCAAAGGCGGCGGCAAAGGATGCAAAGGAGGGGGAAATGGTCCGGTCGGACAGGGGAACGGGCCGGGCATTGATGGGGACTATAACAGAGGCCACGGCAACAATCCGGGCGGATACGACCCGGACAACCCTGGCCGAGGCCCGAAAGGCCCCGGCTGTGGGACGCGCGGCGGGCCAGGGCAAGGCCAAGGTCCAGGTCAAGGCCCCGGCGTCGGTCCCGGCCAGGGCCAGGGAGAAGGGCCGGGGCGGGGCTGCGAGCAGAGAAGGGAGCGCATGCGCCACCGGTTCGACACGGACGGCGACGGCGCGCTGAGCGACGAGGAGAAGGCTGCGATGCGGAAGGCCATCCAGGAGGGGATGGATGGGGCCCGGCGAAGGAGAGCGGGGATGCAGGATGGCCAAGGCCGGGGCCAAGGTCCCGGCATGGGCGGCGGACAGGGGCAAGGTCCGGGGCGGGGACCGTGCCAAGGCCCTGGGATGGGTGGCGGTCAGGGTCAAGGGCGTGGTCAGGGACAAGGGCAGGGGCAAGGACAAGGGCCTAGCTCTGGGATGCGGCGCGGACCGGGTCAAGGCCAGGGGCCTGGGATGGGCGGCGGACAGGGCCGAGGCCAGGGCCAAGGTCAAGGACCTGGGAACAACCGAGGGCACGGGAACAATGCCGACCACGACGACGAGGACAATCCGGGACAAGGGGGCGGAAATCACGGCGCGAACCCCGCCCACAACGACGATGGCGTGGATGACGACGAAAACGGAGGTGGAAAAGGTAAGGAGAGAGGGAGACGGTAACCCGGAATATTGACAAAAATACGACCTCCCGGAGGTTCCGACCTCCGGGAGGTCGTCGTTTCTCTATGGCCCGAGGGATTCCTTCTCGGCAGGCTGGGGACGTTTTCGCGTGTTCCTGCGTATTACTGACGTAGAGTTTTTCGACCTTCCGGAGGTTCCGACCTCCGAGAGGTCAGGCCCCGGTGGGCGAGAGGTTGATATGCAGGAACGGTCCGACCGAGACAAGGAGTTAATGCTTGGCTTCCAGGCGGGGGATGAGTCCTGCTTTGAACAGCTCATCGAGCGGCACAAGCAGCGCGTCTTCAGCCTCGTCTACCGATTCCTGGGGGGCGGCCCGGACGCAGAGGACGTGGCCCAGGACGTATTTATGAGGGTCTACCGCGCAAAGGGCAGTTACAAACCCACGGCCAAGTTCACCACCTGGCTCTATGCGATCTGCAGGAATACCTGCTTCAAGGAGCTGCAGAAGCGCCGACCTATCCCGATTGCGCTGCCCGGCGAGGCGGAAGATACGGCGGACGACAGCATCCATCAGATGGGCAATCGGCGTCCCCCCTCCCCCTCGGACTCGCTCCTGCGCGACGAGCAGGCCCTTGTGGTGAAAGCGGCCATTGACGCACTGCCCGATGCCCAGAGAATGGCCGTGATCCTGAGCAAGTATGACCAACTGTCCTACCAGGAGATCGCCGAGGTGATGGAGTGCTCCGCGAAGGCCGTCAAATCCCTCCTCTACCGGGCGAGGGAGGGCCTCAGAGACAGGCTGGCGGCGTACGTGCAGGAAGGCGAATCCGGCGATACTTCCCGGCCCGGACAGGGTTTAAGTAAGTAGAGGTCGAACGATGGAAAAGGAACGGTTGGACAGGATGTGGGATTTGCTGGACAGCTACCAGACGCCGCGGGTGAGCGACGACTTCACCTGGTCGGTGCTGAGGAGAATTCGCGTCCAGCAGGCCCCGACCCGGATGGAGGAGAACGCGAGCGATACGCCGCGCTGGCGCGTCGCCTGGCGGTTCGTCGCGGGCCTGGCCGCAAGCCTGCTGGTCGCCCTCACGCTGGGCATCCTCTGGCGGCACTCGCTCGAACGCGAGGCGCGCAGGACCGTTTCCCCTCCTCCCGACGAGGCCGCGCGTCCCTTGACCGACGACGACATCATTCGGAATCTGGAAATCTACGAGAACATAGACCTGCTCCAGAACCTGGACCTCCTGGCCGACCTGGAGGTCGTCGAGAACCTGGACAAGTCGAGTGTGCAACGAAATACGACGGAACATGAGAATTGACATCGCCATAACCAAGTCCCGGATTGCGCTCGCGCTTGCGGCGTGGCTCCTTGCGCCGGCGCTCTGCGCCCAGGAGGGCCCCGACGCCGGCTCGACCGCTCCCGCACTGCGCCCATACGGCGAGAACCTGAGGCGATGGCAAGGCCTCTCCGACGAGCAGCGCCGGGCGATCCGGGACAGGGCGGAAACGCTGACGCCTGGACAACTCGATGAACTCAGGCGAAGACTCGCAGAGTTCAAGAATCTCCCTCATGAGGACCAGGAGCGAATTCGCGGGAATTGCCGGCGATTCAGAGGGCTCCGCCCCGCCGAGAAGGGGAATCTGGAGCAGGGACATGCACGGTTCATGGAGCTTCCCGAAGAGAAGAAGGCGGAGCTGCGAAGGCAGTTCCGCATGAGAAGAAGGGGCGCACCCGCGGGAGGGCCTCAAGAGGGCGTCCAGCCCCCGACGGGACACGGCGGGCCGCACAGGAGAGGACAAGGCGGACCCGGCGCCTCCCAGGAGGGAAACCTGGAGCGCGAGGCGGAACGCAAGGGCGCTATCGAAGGTCCGCCGCTCCCGCCGACTGGCGAGAATCGGCGCACCCCCGCGGGAGGGACTCCCGGTCAACCGGGCCATCCGCCAGATCCCGGCAGGGGCCTCCCCGGTCGCAAGCCGGAACCCCCATCGGAACAAAAGGTCGCGCCTCCCCAAGCCCCACAACGGCCCGACGTCCCAGCGAAGGGGGCGGGGACGGCCCGCAAGAAACCAGGAGCGGAAGAGCAGTCCAAAGACGCCGCCCCCCCCGAAGGCGCCAAGCGCGGCGGGAAGGGCGACGGCCCCGCCGATTCCGGACAGAAGAAGCAACCGCCCGGTAACGCGCCGGACCGAGCGGGATGGAAAAGGCGTCCTGGTGGTCCCCCAGACCGATCCGGGGGGGACCATGGCGGCAATCGCGGTGGAAACCGGAACGGGCGCGGGAGAAGGCGATAAAAGGCGCAAACCCTCCCGCCATCTTCGCTACTTCGCCACTGTCGCCGCCGCGGCTTTGATAGCCTCGACAAGTTCCTTGTCCGCGCGCAGGCCGTAGGAGACGGCGAGGAAGATGTGCTCGTTTTTATCCTTGATGGGGTGCGCGCTGAGGTCGGTCATCCAGTACGGCTCGCGGAGCGTCTGAGGGACCATGCGCTCGCCCATATACTCCCGACCGGGGAGCACGGATGCGACCACATAGATCCCTGCCGCATCCGGGCCGATCTGTTCGGCGGCATCCTCGGTGAAGGCGCCCGTCTTCAACATGCTGTGCACGGTGAAGCGCCGCGTCTGATACTCCACCACCAGTTGCCCTCGGTCGAACGTGAACTTCGCGCCCGGCATCCGGTCCTTTGCGATCTTCTCGATCTCGGCCTTGAGGGCCAGGAGCGCCGCGTGCGGCGCCTTGTCCGGGGCCGCATCCTGACCGAACGAAAGAGACGCGAACGCCACACCAACCACAAGCCCCGCCGCCGCAAACCTCGAGATTTGCCTTCTCATGATGCGCCTCCTATTGTCCTGACACCTAACACCTGACACCTACCATCTTCTTCGGCCCCCTCGCGGTCAGCAGCTCCACGGCCCGGCCTCCAGCCGCCGGACGGTAATCTCGTCAACCATGGCGGTCGAGTCCTGCGAGGCGAGGAACACCGCGATCTCGGCGATCTCCTCCGGTCGCATGTACTTCGACAGGTCCACGTCGTCGCGGCCCTGGCGGACCAGCTCCGTGTCCACCCCGCCGGGGCAGATGACGTGGATGCGGATGCCGTGCCCTTGCGTCTCCAGGGCCAGCACCTTGCTCAGGCCCTGGACGGCGTGCTTCGAGGCGCAGTAGGCCGACTGCTCCGGGTAGCCCTTCTTGCCCGCGCTCGACGAGACGTTGATGATGCGCCCGCGCCTGCGCTTCATCATCCCCGGCAGGACGGCGCGGCAGCAGAGGAAGATGCCCTTCGCGTTGATGTCCATCAGCTGGTCCCACTCCTCGGGGGTGGTGTCGAGGAAGGGCTTGAAGAGGGCGACGCCCGCGTTGTTGATGAGGATGTCAATGGGGCCGAGTTTCTCCTCGACGGTCCGAACCATCTTGTTCACGCTCGACTCGTTGGTGAGGTCGAGGGGGACGGCGACGGCCTCTGCGCCGAGGGATCGGGCCTTCGCGGCGGCGGCTTCGATCTCCGATTTAGTGCGGGCGCAGACGGCGAGGCGAGCGCCCTGTTTCGCAAAGGCGACGACGATGGCGCGGCCGATCCCGCGTCCGCCTCCGGTGACGACGACGATTTGGTCTTTGATTGCCATGACGCTCCGTTTGGACAGTTCTCTTACGTAGCTGAACTCGCCAGTCCCGCGCGACGCGGGATCAGAGCATTTCGTCGGAACACCGTGTTGCCAGCCCTGGATTCCCGCTTTCGCGGGAATGACGTAGCCCCGTCGGAAGTCTGGCGAGTTCCACTACGGCGATTCCTCTTTCTGGATGTTGTATTTTTTAATCTTCGCGTCAAGCGTAGGACGGGAGATGCCGAGCGTCTTGGCCGCCTGGCTCTTGTTCCATCCGGCCTCCTCGAGCACCGTAAGGATCTGGATATGCTCGGCGGCCTGGAGGGACCCCTCCGGCTCCGACGCGCCCTTCGCCAGGGCCGAAGCCTGCCGAATCTGCATGGGCAGTTGCTGGGCGGCGAGCACGTCCCCGTCGCTCAGGACGATGGCGCTCTTGATCACGTTGCGCAGCTCGCGGATGTTGCCCGGCCAGTGGTACTGGAGCAGGAGTCGCCGCGCCCGCTCATCCAGCCCCTTCATCTTCTTGCCGAACTGTGCGGCGAACTCCTGGATGAAGTGCTCGGCAAGAAGGGGGATGTCCTCCCCGCGCTGGCGCAGCGGCGGCAGGACGATGGCCAGCTCGTTCAACCGGTAGAACAGGTCCTCGCGGAACTTTCCGTTCTTGATCATCTCCGGCAGGTTCTTGTTCGTGGCGGCGACGACGCGGACATCCACCTCGATGAGTTCCATGCCGCCCACGCGCTCGAAGCGCCTCTCCTCGATGGCGCGGAGGACCTTAGACTGGGCGGCACCGCTCATGTCGCCGACTTCGTCGAGGAAGAGGGTCCCCCCTGAAGCGAGTTCGAACTTGCCCTTGCGCATCTTGGCGGCGTCGGTGAAGGCGCCCTTCTCGTGGCCGAAGAGCTCCGACTCCAGGAGGGTGTCCGGCATGGCCGTGCAGTTGACGGCGACGAAGGGTCCCTTGGCCCGAGGGCTAAGCTCGTGCAGGGCCCGGGCGATCAGCTCCTTCCCCGTGCCGCTCTCGCCGGTGATGAGGACCGTCACGTCGAAGGGCGATGTCTTCCGCACTAAGTCGAGGGCCTCGAGGATGGAGGGGTGCTGGCCAATAATGCTTCGTTTCACCTCCAATACGGAGCGCAGCTCCGTCACCTCGTTGCGCAGGGCGGTGTAAGCCTTCGCATTCAGGATGGCGATGGAGAGGAGGCGGCTCAGGGCGGTCAAGTATTCGACGCTTTGTTGGTCGAAGGGCTGGCTGCCGGTGGGATTCATCACCTCGACGGCGCCGATGACTCGGTCCCCATCAAAGATCGGCGCGGCGACGACGGATTTGCAGGGGAAGTCGAGCGACTCGGCGACGTCGCGGCGGTGGCGGGGGTCGCTTCTCGCATTCTCGACCAGCAACGGCTGGCCGTGCTGGGCGACCCATCCCACAATCCCCTCGCCCGGTCCGAGCGTGATGGTGGTGATCTCCTCCGCCTTGTCGCCTACGGCGGCCTTGAAGTGGAGGTTGTTCGTGGAACGGTCCAGCATGAGCAGCGACGCCGCCTCCGCCTTCATGGCGTCGGCCACGGCCTGCATGATGCGAGGCATGGACTCCTCGAGGTTGAGGCTTCCGCTGATCTCCGCCAGCACGTCAATCAGCGCTTGCAGTTCGGCGGAGGCCCGAGAGGATGCGGATCGTTCGTCCTTGGCCATCTTGCCCTCTCCAAATCGGGTGCGAGACGTAGGCCGCATTATGCCCACGGTAACACGGCGCTGTCAAACGAAAAGTGGGTTTTATGTAAAGTTTTCTTTCTGAGGGCGGCTTCGTCCGATCCATACTTTATGGCCTTTCCTGTGCGTAAATCATAAAGAGGCTTTGCAGTTGCGCAAGAAGGTTTTACAGCGTGGTTGCCGGTTGCGCCCCTCGCCGGTTGTGGCTTGGGTCATAACTTGGCGAGGATCAAAGACCTGTGCGCTCGCCCCAAATCTCGCGGAATATTGGCACACGGATTGCAAATACCAATCAACGTGATCGGGGCAGGTGAGACTCAAACGAGACGGCCGCCGGGCGCGTTATAGGGTCCCGGAGAATGCGGTAATTATCGCGCGGATGCGCGCATCATATTCCACCGCATTCTCCGGGCCGATTTATTTTCGGGAGTGGAGAGTGTGGGCGTGTGGGGGTGTGGGTGTGGGCAGGCGGAAGTACGGAGTAGGGACTGCGGAGTCGGGATTCAAATCAAATCGCAAATCTAAAATCGGAAATGATCGGATCCCGCGTCCGCGCGGGACTGGCGACTTCCGCTACTTAGCGTTGCCTTCTGGCCCACTCCTGCCGCTTCGCCTGCTGCTCATCCGCTTGGTGGTCCATCTGCTCGACCATCCATCGGTCGATCCTCTCCCACCACCGCTCCCACTTGTTTGCGTCGATGCCGTTGTCCGGTTTGGCGCCGTAGTAATATTCGGCGATGCGCATGAGGCATTGCGCGCAGGCCGCCCTCTGCTCCTCATCGCCGGAGCGCAGACCCTCGATAAGGATGGGAACCGCGAAACCGTGGTAGCTGAACAGCCCCTGTTCCGCCTTCTTCCGAACCGCCGGGTCCTCTGATGTGAGCTGTCCCACATAGGTCGTCAGGCGGCGCTCCAGCCGCGTGGGAAAAAGCCCCAGATGGAAGGCGCGGTCCAGGCCATAAACACCCAGCGCGATGACCCACACGGCAAGCAGGATGACGCCGAGGATGAACTGCCAGGATGGGGGCTGTTTCTCAGCGCCGGGCGCATCGGGCTTGGATTCCGTTTTTTCATCCGGCGTCTGATTCTTGGTCATATGATCTTCATTCATGACGTCACTGTCGAGGGGCGAGGATGCGGATATCGCTCTGCATGGGATGAGTCTGCACGAGACTCGGAGAAGTCAACCTCAGGTCCCCCCCTTGCAGCCGGATAGGACGAGCAGGGCCGCGATGGCCATGACAAACAGGACGAAATTGATGAGTCTGTGCTTCATGTCCATACCTCCTTGTACAAACAGTATACCACAGCTTGACCGAACCGTCCAGAGCGAAGCACCCGCATTGCCCCCGGTCTGGGAAAATGCAAATTGCAAATCGTTCCATGTCTTAGTATAATCGGGCCAGGCGATGTCCTCGGGGGGTAAACCTCATGCTCATAGGGCGGACCGATGTGTGAATTCTGCATGAAGCACGGCAACGGGAAGAAGTGGTATCTCGAGGCGAAGAACTACTCGACGGACCTCGTCAAGAACAGCCAACGCTTCAAGGACCTGCTGAACTGGCTGCTTTCTGGGGCCGAAGCGGGGGGCGACGCCATCGAAAAGTTCCGCAAGTACCTCCGCCTGCCCGTGGTGGGCCGGGCGTTGAGCTGGATGACGACGCGGAAGATGAAGCGGGACCACTTCGGCCAGGTGATCCCACTCGAAGACGTGAAGAACGTCTTTGAGCTGGTGGACGTGATCTACGGCTTCCCGTGCGTCTGCCGCCGATACCTGCTGGGCAACGACGACGAGCGGTACTGCTTCGGCGTGGGGAACTTCGGCAAGGAGTTCCTCGACGACATCCCCTCCTTCGGCGGCGGGGCGCAGGAACTGACGCTGCAGGAGGCCTGCGAACTGGCCGAGGGATTCGAGAAGAAGGGCTTGGTCCACACGATCTGGACGCTCGACACGCCGTTCATCATCGGCATTTGCAGTTGCAAGCCGGGCGAGTGCATGGCAATGGAAATGACCCTCGGCATGAGAACAAAGGTCATGTTCAAGGGGGAGTATCTCTTCCGCATTGACCCGGAGAAGTGCGTCGGCTGCCGGAAGTGCATGAAGACGTGCTATTTCGGCGCGATGGACTACCTTGAATCGGAAAAGAGATGTCAGGTTAATCCATACAAGTGCCACGGGTGCGGGCTGTGCCGGCGGGTGTGCCCGGCAGGCGCGGCCCATATGGTGGAGCGCCCGGCTGCGATGAAGGCCCTCTCAAAGTTCTGAGCGATGGAAGGCATTCGACTCGACAAATCAGAGATCTTGCGGAAGTTCAAGATCAGCAACCGTCTCGCCATCCGCATCGGCGCGCTGCTGGCGAAGAAGACGGACGTGACGGCGGCGATCCTGGACATGGCCGCGCCGGAGTCGGACCTGGAGAAGCTGCTCTGCAGCCGCGAGATTCTCACCCATGCGGGCGACCTGACGAAGAAACGGCTTGCGGAAATCGTCCGGAAGGAGGGCGTGAGCATTGACATGCCCCTGGCCGTGGTCCAGGGCGATAATGCCTGGCAGACCATCGCGCTGGAAGAGGAGCTGCTCGCGGAGGAGGGCTGGCGCGCAGCCGAAGAGGAGGAGCAGGCCAAGGCCCTCACGCTCCCCGTCCTCCAGTCCACCAGCATATCCCGCCGCGCCCCGGCCGGGGAGGAGCTGACGCCCGAGGCGGTGCGCGACCTGAAACTCAGGGCCCTGACCAACTCCGACGAGGGCGAGCGAGCATCTGCGGTACGCCGCCTGCTACACGCCCGAATCCCCGACCAGGAGAAGGCGGCGGCCTTCTTCGAACTGCTCGTGGACCCCGCCTCCCGCGGGCGCACCGAGGCCCTTACCGGCTTTGAGGGGATGGGCTTCAACGCCGATGCCAGCGCCGCCCTGCGCGATGTGCTCCAGGGAAAACCCGCCAACGCACGCTTCGCCCTCGATCGCCTCGCCGGATTGACGCAGACCCTCGACGACGCACATATCATCATCGTGGCCGGCGTCCTTCTGGAGGCGCTCAGGACGACGGAAGCGCCGGACCTCCAGGAGAATATCCTCTACGCCCTGCGCCACACGGCAGGCATTATCGCCGGCAATGACAACTATCTGCGCATCTTCCTCCGCGAGTCGCTCAAGGCCATTGAGGCCCACGGCTCACGCATCTCCGCCCCCGCCCGGCTCGTCCTTCATGGCATCGCCCAGGCCAACCTCCCGGCGGTCATGCCGATGCTGTGGGAGGAGCTGAACAAGGTGCGCGGCTCAGGGGCCAGGAATTTTCTTTTGACGGTCCTCGCCCATCTCGAGAGCGACAAAGAGAAGCGGGGCGAGATCGCAAAGGTCATGGCGAAACAGACCGTCGCCTCGGGGGAGACCGAATCGGGCCGCCTCCTGCTCGGCCACAACCTGACCAACCTCGGAGAGGCGGCCGTCCGCCCCTTCCTGGAGATTCTGAACGCCGGCCCGCCCGAGTACCGCGCCTTTCCCGTGCCGTTCCTCGACACGCTGGTTATGGAGAAAGGCATCTCCAAGCCCCTGAAAAATGAAATTGCCTCCGCATTCCTCCAGGCCCTGAAGGTCCAGGAGCGCCGGGTCCGGCTCGCCATCCTGGAGACGCGCATCTGCTCCGATGAGGACATATCGGAGAAGCTCCGCCGGGAACTGGCCGCCGAGTTTATTGACAACCTCCGCCGATTCCCCTTCCCCGACATCAACGACCAGATTCGCAACGCCGTCGAGGTCACCGGCGCCCCCGCCATTGACCCGCTCTTCGACTACGTGAAGAAACATGCCGCCGACGAGTTGACCGACGTGGTCGTGCGAATCCTCGGCCGCGTTGCGGCGGCGTGCGCCGCGAAGCAGGCCCTTCCCGAGGAGAAGGGAAAGCTCATCCTCGACTTCTGCGTCGGCCGGCTCAAGGACGGCAGGGTCCAGTTCGGCGGCTTTGCCTACGCCGTCGGCGTCATGGCCGCTTCGCCCCTGGGCGGGCCGGAGATATGCGAGCAGTTGACCACCGACCTGCTGATCCGCGCCTGGAAGGTCCCCTACCCGGAGGACATGCTTACCGCCCTCGGCCATATGGCCGCCAGCGACCACGTGCCGGTGGAGCGAAAGATCATCGTAGCGCACATCTTCCTCAAGGTCGTCAACGCGAAGAAGCCGGACCTCATCGCGAACGAGCGACAGACCGAGGACGGGATCATCTACGAGTTCGGCGCGGCCTCCGACTACGAGACGGTCGTCGTGCCGGCGGCCATCGAGGGCTTGGCGCGCATCTGCCTGTGCGCCGGCGCCTCCGATGTCCTTCGGCGGCAGATCACCATCCAGCTTATGAAGGTCTGGCGCGAGGCGTCGGGCTGGGTCGTCATCTGGAGCCCTATGGCGGTGGAGACCCTGGCCCGGTCGCTCGGCCGGATCGCATCGAGCGACAGGCTCCCCATCGAGACGAAGTTGGACATCGGGAAGATCATCAAGAACCAGATCCCCGAACGGCTATCCGTCGTCCGGGCGCTCGGCGAGATGTGCTCGCAGGAGATCGAGTCGGAGGAACTGGACGAGCTGGCCCTCGCCGCCGCGGCCGACATCCTCCAGCATTGGCTCGTCCCCGAGTCCGAAAACGACGAGTGGGCCGTCGCCATCACCGCGCTGTCGAAGATCGCCGCGCGCAACGCGCTGAACCGGCGCCTGAAACGGGCCCGGGACCTGCGGGAGCGGCTAATCGAGATCCTCTTCGACGCCCTCCGCGAACACCGCGAAGGGGCGCGGGAATCGCTCGAAATGCTCGCCAAATGCACCGGCCTTACCCAAAAGCAGCAGAAGGAGATCGAGGAACGCCTCAGCGCGACGGTGGGGCTGGTGAAGATATGAGCAGGGGAAAAATCCGGCGAGGAATAGCCCCCCCTCCCCCACCGCTTGACTACTTCGCTTCCCGCACGATGAGGTTGTCGTAGAAGACCTTCGTGTCTTTCCCGAAATTGCGGAAGCCGATCCACCCGCCCTTCAACGGTTCGCCGCCGAAGGACCCGTCATCGCTAACGTCGTGGACGACCTTGCCGTCCGTTAGGTATTGGATTTGCGTCCCTTTCTTGATGCAGGTAATGTGCTGGACCTTGCTTAGATCGCAGCCGTCCATCGCGCCGCCCATGATGGTGCCCTTCTGGAAGTCGTCGTTGATGCGCTTGCGCTCCTCCTTGCTCACCTCATCCTTTCGGCTGAGGGCCAGCAGCTTCCACTCCGGCTTGAACAGGGCGCCGAGCTTGCGGAGGTTGGACTCGCCCTTCGTGAAGCCGCGGAGCATGCCGATCGTGTAGAGGACCATCTTCCCGTCCATGGCGTATTCGTTGTAGTCGCCCTTGCGCTCCCACGAGAAGATGCTCTCGCCCCCCGCGCCCTTGGCCAGGAACATGAGGATGGCGCGGGTCTTGGCGTCGGGGGTCATGGCGTCGAAATCCATGCGCACGTCGCCGGGGAATTCCTGCTTGATCCAGAGGACCGTCGGGGTCTTCGTCTCGATGCACAGCCGTCCGTCATCGCTGACGGACGCCTTGCCCTCGCCCTCAAGGAGGTAGGCGTCGAGATTGCCCGTGAACCGGTCCTCGAACAGGACCTTCCCCTCCTCGCACAGGGCGGTGAGACATGCGAGGAGCGAAACGCCGACGATGATCTGGTTGAGCATGGCCATCTCCCTATCTGCTCGTTTTCTTTCGACTCCGGGGTATCGTATCAGAAAGGCCGACGACGAGCAAGCCCCGCTCATTCTCTTTGCCCCTTCGACTCGTCGTCCCTTGGCGTCTTTACGCCTTTGCGAGAGGCCATTCCTTCGCAAAAAACACTTTTCAGCGCCGGGATGAGGGGTATAATGGGGATGGGTCGGTGTTGCGGATGCAACCTGTCATTTCATGGGAGGGTGTTCGATGTCGGTGAAAAATGTGAAGGCGTTTCTGGCAAAGGCGGACAAAGACAAGGACCTGGGGCAGAAGCTGCGGGCCCTGATCACGACAACGACGGGTAAGGACGAGAAGGCCCTGCCCGAGTTTGTGCAGATCGGCGCCGAAGCGGGCTTTAAGTTCACTGTGGATGAGGCACGCACCGCCCTCCAGCAGGAGCTCGACGAGATCAGCGACAAGCAACTGAACGCCGTCGCGGGCGGTATAAATATGGACGACATCACGAAATCCCTCACCTCCCTCGGCAAATCCATCGCCTCGTCGCTGATCAAGGGATGTAGCTGGTAGGAGGGGACTCGGACTGGCGAAGGCGCCACGATTAATGACATCTGCACACGGTTTTCCATGCGATGAATGATCCACGAGAAAAGTCGCCGAGATCGCCTGTGTGGCTTTGGACTCTGATCGCCGGAATCCTGGTTGTGGTAATCGTGGTGATTACTGCCTGTATGGTTCATACTGCATGGTCGACACGATGTGCCCTTGCTGTCTGGAATGGTACCAGCCGGGAGATTTCGGTGTTAATCGAAGTAGGGCAGCTGGGCCGCTATCAGCAGAAACGCTTCACACTTGGGACGGGCAGGGACAACGATACCGCAAGGGTCAGGTGGCGCTACAAAGATGGGGACAACATCAGAGTCTCTGTCTTGGACACCAAGTCCGGCAACGATGAGGGGGCCATGCGGATATTTGAGGGCCCGCTCCACGATCGTTTCGATCACCTCGAAATTATGGACATGGGCGACGGCAAACTTCGGTGCTTCAGACCTCGTAGTCTTTAGGCATAGCGACACGGCAAGCTCGCTGAATCATGGATTCCCGCTTGCGCGGGAATGACGGGGCGGCGGGGGAATCAACGTCAAGCTGCGTCTATGCCTTGGCCGTTCTCTGTGTCCTCTGTGGTGAGGGGTGGATTTCTGCTTGCGCGCGGCGAGGCTACTGCGCCGGGCCGACGGCCTGGGGACCGGGGGCGGCTTCCAGCGGGGCCTTGCGCTCCTCCTCGCGGAGGAACTTGTAATAGTGGAAGCCCTGCTCGGAGCCGTCCATGTCCTGCGCCGCTTCGTGGACGACGAGCATGTCGAGCAGGCGGACGCGGGAGCTGTAGCCGATAAGGAGGCAGAGATCGGCGACGGAGCAGATCACGCGGGGGATGCCCTTGGTGTAGTGGAAGATAGCGTCGTAACCGTCGGCGGTGAAGAGGTCCTCGCCCATGTGGCCGCACTGCTGGAGGCGGAAGCGGACCATCTCCTCCGTCTCGCGGCGGTCGAGGTTGCCGAGGAAGTAGCGGACGGGGAGGCGCTGCCAGAATTCGGGGATCTTGCGGATGGTGTCTTCGAGGGCCTTCTGGCCCATGAGGACGAAGGTGAGTAGGAAGTCCGCGCTCATCGAGAAGTTGAGGAGGATGCGGAGTTCCTGGAGGGTGTCAATCCGGTCGGCGAGCATCTGGCCCTCGTCCACGATGATGACGGTCTTGGTGCCGAGATTGCGGTAATAATTCAATCGCTCGCGGAGCTGGTTCAGGTTTTGGTGGCGCTGCCGGGAGGGCTTCTGGACGCCCAATTGGAGGCAGATTTCCTGGACCATCTGGTTCGGGGTGAGGGTGGGGTGGTCAATGAGGGCGACGGCGACGCTGTGGCGCAACTCGGCCTCGAGATCGCCGATGAGTCGGCGGATGAGGGTAGTCTTCCCGTCGCCGGCGTGTTCGGAGACGACGAGGGCGCCGCCCTTGTTGGAGTGGACGGCGTACTTCAGGCGCATGAGGCACTCGCGGTGCTGCTTGCTGGGGTAGAGCAGCCGCGGGTCGGGGGTGAGGGAGAAGGGGACGGACTTGAGTCCCCAGTATTGCAGGTATTCCTGGATCATCGCCTACCTCCGCGTCTTGTGCGATGCGCGATCGCCTCAGGGTAAAAAATATAGTCTATGTGGCGCGCGGACGGATGTCAAGGAAAAAGGGCGTCGCTATTCCGCTCCTCAGCAGTCCCGGGGATATCATGCGTATCTCCGTCCAGAGCAAGGGACCCGACTGCGCCGACGACAAGACGCAGATGGAACATTGGAAGGTTGGAAGAATGGGGGAAAGAATGGAAGGGAGGTTGGAGGGTGGAAGAATGACAAACTGTCGCCTATCACCTGTCCCCCGTCACCTAACACCTGTCCCCTATCCCTGCGCGAGGCGCTTGGTCAGCATCGGCCCGACGACCTTCGCGTTGGCTTTGCCTTTCGTCTCGCGCATGATCTGGCCTATGAGGAACCCCATCGCCTGCTTCCTGCCGGCCTTGAAGTCGGCGGCGGCCTGCGGGTTGGCGGCGATGACCTTCTCGATGGCGGCCTCGAGCGCGCCCTCGTCGCTGACCTGCTCCAGGCCCTTCTCCCTGATGATCGCATCGGGCGACTTGCCCGTCGCGGCGACCTCGGCCAGGACCTCGCGCCCCTGCGCGACGCTCAGCTTGCCGGAGTCCACGATCTTCACCAGGTCCGCCAACGTCTCCGCTCGGACGGGGTAGTCGGCGATGGAGATGCCCTGCTCCTTGACGGCCCGGAGCACGTCGTTGATGAGCCAGTTGGCGACGGCCTTCGGCTGGTTGTGGTGGGTGAGGCATTCCTCGAAGTAATCGGCCAGGGCCTTCTCGTCGGCGAGGACGCCCGCATCGTAGTCCGACAGGCCCATTTCCTCCATGAACCGGACGCGCTTCGCCGTGGGGAGTTCCGGGATTTCCTCTCGGATGCGGCCCTTCCACTCCTCGTCCACGCGATACCATACGAGGTCCGGCTCGGGGAAATAGCGATAGTCGTGGCTGGATTCCTTCTCGCGCATGCGCTCGCTGCGGTTGCGGTCGGCGTCCCACAGGCGCGTCTCCTGGGGCACCGTGCCGCCCTCTTCGAGGACGGCGATCTGGCGCTCGATCTCATACTCCACCGCCCTGATGGCGGCGGTGATGGAGCCGAGGTTCTTGATCTCGACGCGCTTGCCGAGTTCCTTTGCGCCCTTGCGACGCACGGAGATGCCCGGCTCGAATCGCAGCCGGCCCTCCTGCATCTTGCAGTCGCAGACCTGAAGGTAGAGGAGCAGGTTGCGGAGCGTCTTGCAGTATGCCTCGACCTCATCGGGGCTGTGGAGGTCGGGGGCGCTGACGATCTCCATGAGCGGCGTGCCGGTGCGGTTGAGGTCCACGAAGCTGTAGGCGGCGTCGCGCCCTTCGCCGTGGATGTTCTTGCCGGCGTCTTCCTCCAGGTGGACGTTCCAGATGCCGACGCGCTTTTTCTCCCCGTTGACGAGGAGGTCCAGATGGCCCTTCGCGCCGATGTTGAGATGGTTCTGCGAGATCTGGTAGTTCTTGGGCAGGTCGGGATAGTTATAGTTCTTGCGGTCGAAGTTCACCTCGTCGGGGATTTCGCAGTTCAGTGCAAGGGCGGTCTTCAGCGTCAGCTCGAAGGCCCTCTTGTTCAGGACCGGCAGGACGCCGGGCATGCCGATGCAGACGGGGCAGGTCTGGGTGTTCGGTTCGGCGCCGAAGGTGGTGGGGCAGGGGCAGAAGAGCTTCGTCTTTGTGAGGAGCTCCGCGTGCACCTCCAGTCCGATGGTGGCTTCGTAGTCCGACGCTGCCATCCGTTACTCCAAAATCTCCGGTCGCTTTTTGTGATGATCCGTGCGGTCCTCAAAAAGTTTGGCCGCGCGGAGGATCGTGGTTTCGTCAAAACGCTTGCCGAGAATCTGCATCCCGATCGGGAGACCGTCGTTCGTGAACCCGCACGGGATGGAGATGCCCGGCAGGCCGGCGAGGTTTGCCGGGATGGTGAGCACGTCGGACAGATACATCTGCAGGGGGTCGTCGGTCCGCTCGCCGATTTTGAACGGGGCGGTCGGCGAGGTGGGGCAGAGGATGCAGTCAACCTGCTCGAAGGCGGCGTCGAAGTCCATCTTGATGAGGTTGCGGACCTTCGAGGCGCGGAGGTAGTAAGCATCGTAATACCCCGAACTCAGCGCAAACGTGCCGAGCATGATCCGGCGCTTGACCTCGTCGCCAAAGCCCTCGGCGCGCGTGGCGGAGTACATCTCGATGATGTCGCCCGCGCGTTCCGAGCGGTGGCCGTAGTGCACGCCGTCGTATCGGGCGAGGTTCGAGCTGGCCTCGGCGGTGGCCACGATATAATAGGTGGCGACGGCGTACTCCGTGTGGGGGAGCGAGATGTCGATCAGCTCCGCGCCGGCGTCGCGATAGACATCCATTGCAGCGCGGACGGCGGCCTCGACCTCCGGCTCGATGCCCTTGCCGAAGTATTCCTTCGGGATGCCGATCTTCAGTCCGTCGGCGGGGCGTTGGAGTTCCTCGCAGTACGGCGGGACGGAGAGGTTGGCGCACGTCGAGTCGCGCTTGTCGGGCTTCGAGATCACTTCGAGGAGGAGCGCGGCGTCGGCAATGTCCCGCGCAAATGGCCCGATCTGGTCGAGGGACGACGCGAACGCCACGAGGCCGTATCGCGACACGCGGCCGTAGGTCGGCTTCATGCCATAGACGCTGCAGAAGCCCGCCGGCTGGCGGATGGAGCCGCCCGTGTCCGAGCCGAGCGACAGTGGGGCCATGCCGGCCGCCACGGCAGCCGCCGATCCGCCGCTCGACCCGCCGGGCACGCGGTCGAGGGCCCAGGGGTTTCGCGTGGTGAAGAACCCGGAGTTCTCCGTGGACGACCCCATGGCGAACTCGTCGAGATTTGTCTTTCCGATGATGACGGCGTCCTCGGCCTTGAGCAGTTCGACGACATGAGAGTCGTACGGCGGCATAAAGTTCTGGAGTATCTTCGACGAACACGTCGTCGGCTGGCCGACGGCGCACATGATGTCTTTGACGGCGACGGGGACGCCGGCAAGGCGACCGACGGTCTTGCCCGCGGCAATCTTTTCGTCCACTGCCTTGGCCGCGGCAAGGACGATCTGCTCGTTGACGCGCAGGAAGGCTTTGATTTTGGGATCGAGGGAGGCGACGCGGGCGAGGGCGGCCTTGGCGATCTCGCGGGCGGAGACTTCTCGCTCGATCACCTTTTTTCGGATCTCAACTGCGGGGAGATCGTGCAGGTCCATGTCACTCTATGATTCTTGGAACCTTGTAGAAGCCTCTTGCCTGATCGGGGGCGTTGGCGAGCGCCAGGTCCTGGGGGAGAGATGAGCCGGGTTCGTCTTCTCGAAAGATATTTTTCGAGAGCGATGCCTGGGAGATGGGAGGCACGTCCGAGACGTCCAGCTCGTTCAGCTTCTCGATGTAGGCGAGGATGTCGCTGAGCTGATGGGTGAATTTCTCCTTTTCCTCTTCCGTCATCCGGATGCGGGAGAGGTTAGCGACGTACTCGACCTGCTCTCGGGTGATGCTCATGAGGACTCCGTTGGCGCGTTGGGATCGGATGGGTTCGTCATGGCAGGGGCGCCGTGGTTACGACGCCTTGACGACCTTGCCGGAGCGGATGCATGCCGTGCATGCCTTGATGCGCTTGACTTTGCCATTGATATTCGCGCGAACCGTCTGGAGGTTTACGCGGAACTTCCGCTTGGTCTTGCCGGTGACCCTTCGTCCGACTCCGCCTTTTGCCTTTGCCAAGCCGCGCCGTTCGTAGGTGACACCCATCTGGGCGCTCTTGCCGCACAGATCGCACACTCGTGACATAGTCTCATACCTCCGTTAAGAATCAAGCACTTTATTATAATCTCATCGGCATTAATTGCAAGCACTTTTCCTCTGGTGCGTCCTTTCTTCCCCCGTGTGGGCGAGCCGGGGCAGGATAGATTTTTCCAAGAAAAATATATTTTTTTCTTGACAAGACAGCCTATGGGGGTACAATTCGCATAGTACTACAACATATTGCGCGTCCCGGAGGGGGACTATTCAATATATCGTATCGTCGTTCGTCGTCGCCGTTGCGGTTGCATCTCTCGTTGGCTGGACGATTTTTCAAGGTTTATGTGTGCAGTTGCGGTGGCTTTCGGGGTGATTTGTGACGGCGAAGAAAAGGCTATCAGGAAGAAAACCGCTAAGAAGGAAAGTCACGAAGAAGAAAATAACGCAATCCAAATCAAACCGTCATAATTTGCTCCGCACGGAACGATCCTAAACTAAACGCCCCTTGCGCCCTAACACACGCGGATGACAGTTTCGTGCGGAGCTTTTTTATCCCTGCCATTTCGTCTCCGCGCTGCGTTCATCCCCGGAAGGATTTTATTCTTCCACTGTCTCCGCGCGGCGGGGGAGCGTCCGCAGTAGTTTTTGCGCGGCGGAGGCCACAGCGTCGTCCTGGTCGTCAATCAACCCGGCCACGGCCTCGGCGATCTTCTCCCGTTGGTGGGAAACTTTGCCCAGGGCCGCCAGGGCCGCCAGCACTGTTTGGCTGTCCTCGTCCGACAACGCGTGAAGGAGAATCGGCACATTTGTCTCCTCCCCCAGGCGTCCGAGCGCGATCAAGGCCGCCTGTTGGACTCTGGGCGATTCGTGACGGACCAGGGGCGCGATCTCGCGGGAGACCTTGGCCCGATTCAAACGCTCTTTCTCCAAGAGTCGCAAGGCGCGCAGGACGTTGCCATCGTTTTCGTCCTGCAGCATGTCAATGAGCGTCGCGAGATTGGAATCATACTTCTCCCACCAGCGCGTCCACAGCTCGCGGTCCGCCCCGAACACCTGCCCCGTGAGTTCCTGGAGCGAACGGAGCGCGATTCGCTGCACCACCACATCGCTGTCGGTTAGCGCGCCGATCAACTTGGGGATGGACGCCTTCCCTCCGATCCTGGCCATGCCATATGCCGCCTGCCGGCGGACGTGGTCGCTGGGGTCATCGTGAATAAGGCTCAACATGAGACGGGAAGCTGTCTGGTCGCCCCGCGCCGTCAGCGCCCTGAGCGCCGCCACGCGGACGGCCTCGTCGGAGTGGTCCACTTGTTCGAGAAGGATAGCGTTGACGTCGGCGCCGGGCATGGTTTCCAGGACCCTCATGGCCGCCATTCGGGCGGAGGCCGGCTCGGACTTCGACGCCGCCATCCCGCGCAGGACCGCGACAAACCGCTCCCGGGGACCCGCGAGGGAGCCATGAATGGCGTTTTTCGCCTTATCTCTTGTCGCTCGGTCGCTATGGGTGGACGCCGCAAGAATGATCAGCCGCATGGCCGTGTCCGAGCCGTTCTCCGCCAACAAGCCCAGCGCAGCCTCCTTTTCTTTTTCGGTCTTTCCATGGTTCAGGGACTCTGCCAGAAATGCCTCGGTCCCTTCAGGTTTCAGAACGGCGACGATGCGAAATATCTTCGTTCGGTCAACCTGGGGATCAGTCAACACCTGCCGAAGAAACGGCAGAATGTCCTTCCCACCGCAGAGGTTCTGAACATTCCGCGCCTCGGGGGCGAGGGACTCCGAGTTCTGAAAAGTGCTGTCGGGGATGCCGGCCACGTATCCCTTCACGACCTCGAGCCGGCGGGCGGTCTGATCGTCCGACGGCGTTGCGGAATCTTGAGCGAGAGCGCTCGCAACCCAAGAAACCAGGACGACCGCCGAGATGAAAATTCTCGTTCTCATGGTCACCACTCCTCTCATGGAATCGCATCGGCCTTGGGGCCAACCTCGCGCCAACTGATGAGGCGCCACTTCTTCATCAGTTGCTGCTGGTCCGGCGTCGGCCGGGTGTAGTTTACATTCACGGTCCCTCCGAAGGTCCCTGTTCCCCCCGCCAGAATCAGGCCGTCAATCGTCGGCGTGCCCTGGGACTTGATGTCGCCCCGGGCGTAGAGGATGCCTTGCACGTTAAATGTGCCGCCGATTTTGATGTCGCCGCCGGCGTAGATCATGAGGCTGCACGTCTCATTGGCGAGCAGCGCGTTCCCGGCGCATTCCACGTTTCCCGTGGCGACGATGACCACATCGCCGGTGATGTTGCCCTTGATGGACACATTGCCTTTCACGAAGATCATCTTGCCGGGTGTGGAAGGGTCGGACGTCAGCGACTTGTAGTCGTTGGCGTTTTGCCATTTTTCGGTATATGTGGGCGGGCCGGGGGTCCGCACCTCCACCTCCCATCCCTTCTGCAGCGCCTGGGCGCGCAGCTCATAGGGGTCGAGCTCGGGGATCATGATCGGGTCTGCGGCCCCGTTCTGAATCGGCCCTTCAACGGTGAACGCCACGCTGTCCAATCCTCCCATGCTGGCCGTCAGGTTTCCCTTGAAGGAATCCGGTGTGGGCGCAGGCTGGTTGGCCAGGTCGAGGCGCTCATCGGGCACGTCGGCGATGAGACCGGAGTTTCCATTCCCTGTCAGTTGGCCATTGGTATGCACGTCACCCTCGACGTTCAGATCGCCGCCGATGACGAGATCCTCGTCCGTCAGGATGGCCTTGGTCAGGTCCGGTTCCGGCCCGTAGGTGAGGACCACCTCGACGGCCCGTCGTCGCCCCGTGCCGGGGAGGGGAATCCCGGCGCCGTCCCGATCAAAGTCGCGGACGCCTGTGGATTTGAGCCGGACGCGAAGGGCGTTTGCGAGCGTCTCGCCTGCGGGATCCAGCACCTCATACTCCACATGGTAGTATCCGACCTCCGCGCCGTCGGGCCTGGCGTAGAGGTCCGAGAACTTCGATGTGTCCACCGGATTCCCGGTCTCTTTGGACGCATTCATCTCGTGCGTCGCCGCGGCGAGGCCGGTTTCCGCCACGAGGAGCGTCTGAAGGTGCTCCTGGGTGGAGCCTGTCAGCGTCAGGCTGGAGGCCGACACGCTGAGGTAGTAGGCAATGAGGCTTGATATCAGGATCACCATGATGAGCGATGTAACGAGCACATAGCCTTGCTCGCCGGATTGGATTCTCGTTCTCATGGGGCCACCTTCCTTTCCATAAAAATCCGTCAAAACGCCCTCGGCGCGACGATCGTCATCGGCCGGGCGAGGATGGTTCGTCCCGGCGCTGGCGTTCGGAACGCAAAGAGGGCGATGCGCACCCGCCGCGCGTCGTCGGCCTGATCCGCTGTATCCGGATCGGCGGGGTTGTAGCCGTTGATCTCGCCGTTGTCGTTCACCACCATAAACAACGGGTCGTTTCCGTCGAGATTGTCCACATCGCCGCCGGGCCCCTGGGCGGGGTTGTTGCCGGGGCCGGTATCCACCATCTGCATCACCACGCAGGCCGAGGTAATGGGGCGCGGCGGGCCGTCGGGGACGTAGGTGGTGGGATTGTCCGGGTCGTCCACCAGCCATTCCCCGATGTAGCCGATGCTGAACACGTCGGCGGTGTCCCCGTCGCGATTCAGGTCAATGGGGTCCGCCGACACCGGGTTGTCGTCCTCGTCGAATGTTTCCATCGGCGCGAAGACAAAGATGACGGCCCAGTTCTTCCGGTCGTTGGCAGCGCCCCAGACCAGGTTTGCCGTCTGGTCAATCACATCGTCCCCGGCGACGATGGGGAAGTCGGGGTGCGTGTCCGAGAGCTGCACGGGCACCTGCAACTTGATCCATCCCCCATTTCCCCCGTTGATCCGAAACGATGCGGGGCCGATCACGGGATCGCAGGTTGGATCAATCTTTGAGATGCTGTGCACCCGCGACGCCCGGATCGTGCGCGTCATTTCGGCGAAGGACCGGGTGTTGAGGAACTGAATCGCCAGGCTGTGGCTGCCCACCGTGCAGGCCTCCTGGCCGACCTCGAATACCCCCATCACCGCGAGCATCATTACGACGGTAATGACCGCCGTAATGGTCACTTCAACCAGAGTGAATCCTTGTCGTTGATGGTTCATGGCTGTGCTCCGTAGTAAGGCATCTTCCAGTCGGGGATGCGGCACCGCAATTCCTCTCGCGTCACGCCGCGGATTCCCTGCCATTCGAGCGTAACGACGACCTCCACCACATCATACACATCGGGGATGGTGTTGATGCGCACCCTCCCCACTTTCACGTTGGGGTTCGCCTCATTAAGGCTTCCGCGTCTGGACTGAACATCGAAGAATCCATACGTGTCAATCGCCTTCATCTCGATACAGGAGTAAGCGTCCTCCTGACCCGCGGCGATCTGGTGCGTGGGCGTGGAATGCAGGAGCGGCCCGCCGTACCAGTTGGCGGTCACCGTCTCCCCGTAGGCCGGATCGCCGAGATTGGCTTTTTCGGTGAGGAGGAAACCGAACTGCTGCGAGCGGACATGCTCCAGGACCTCGCGGCTGATATCCAGCGCGCGGTTCTGCTCCACCGCCGCGGCATCCACGACCATCGAGGACGCTATGGCACTCAATAGCGCCATAAGCCCCACAACAAGGATGACTGCCGCCATCATCACTTCCACGATAGCCACACCCCGTTGGAATCTGCGGCAAGAGGGGGAGAGAGAATAGGGCGCGTTCATAACGTTCTCCATTTCTGTCCGACAAAACCAGCGTTTGATGCGATCGAGAGAGCGGCCGTTGTGCACTTGTGCGCTAAAGAAGCGCAAACGTTATACCAAATACATAACAGTCAGCACCAGCGGGAACTTATGTCCATAACTGTCGGTTGTGTAGCATGTTAGGATTTTCACTTACCAAGGAAACAACGGTAATCGTGCCTTTTCGGTATTCTCGTTTTGAGAAACATTAACCCAAGTGAAAGGCATTTTCATTTTGAGACGCCTTTTTGTGCACATCGCCATGAGGACTGAGCTATGAGCAATGACTCTCATGGCTCATAGCTCCAGGTTCTTCGGGAGTTGAAAATTACCGAGAAATTCGCTACGATAACTCTGTCATTCCCGCGTCGGCGGGAATGACGAGATATCCGCTACGATCGTTTGCTGATGCCGGGCCATCGTATTTTTCTTCGTCCTGTGGAGACCGTCCCGATGCGGAGACAACTCGCCACTGGTTGCCGCGCGCTAATCGGCCTGGGCGTGTTTTTCATCTGCGCCTGGACCTCAGCCGCCGACGCCGATAAGTCCCAGGAGCGGGCGATTATCATCCAGCTCCAGTGGCAACCGCAGGCCCAGTTCGCGGGGTACATGGTCGCCGCGGAGAAGGGCTTCTACCGGGAGGCCGGTCTGCCGAACGTCAAGCTCCGATGGTGGCTCGAGGGGGAGTCGCCGTTCCAGCTCGTGGCCGATGGGAAGATGGACTTCTGCACCGGATGGCTTTCGCAGGCAATCGCCAAGCGGGCCAAGGGGGCGCCCATCGTCAATATTGCGCAGATCATGCAGCGTTCGGCGCTGATGCTCGTGGCGCGGCAATCGTCGGGGATCGAAAAGCCGCAGGATATGACGGACAAGCGCGTGGGGCTATGGGGCGTGGACTTCGACATCCAGCCCACGGCCTTCTTCAAAAAATATGAGGCGCGTCCCGCCATCGTCATGCAGAGCGCGAGCATGGTCCCATTCCTGCGGGGGGCGGTGGATGTGGCCTCCGCCATGTACTACAACGAATACCACAAACTCATGGAAGCCGGGATGCGCAAGGAGGAAATCCGCGCCTTTTTCTTCTCCGACTACGACATGAACTTTCCCGAGGACGGGATATATTGCACCGAATCCACCCGCCGCGACCGCCCCGACGTCTGCTCCGCCGTCGTGTCCGCCTCCATCAAGGGATGGGCCTATGCGGTGTCCCATGAATCCGAGGCCCTCGACATCGTCATGTCCCTCTGCAACCAAGCCAAGATGCCCACCAACCGCGCTCACCAGCGCTGGATGCTCCGCGCCATGGCGGAGCTGATCCAGCACCGCGTCGGCAAGGAATCGGAGCAATGGGGCGTGCTGCGGCGCGAGGACTACGAAAACGTCACAAAAGTTCTGCGCCAGCAACAACTGATCGAGAAGGTCCCGCCCTTCGACGAGTTCTATCGGCCCGCCCTGAACGGAAGGAAGACACCGCCTTGAGGATCTCCATCCGTTACAAACTGATCCTCGCCATCGGCCTGCCGTTGGTGCTGATCTATCTCGGCGTCCTCTGGCTCGACTACCGCTCCGGCAAGGAAACCGCGCTCAACGACATGAAGGCCCACCTTGCCGAGCTCGCCGCCCACCATGCGGAGCGCCTGGGGGCCAAGTTCTCCACCGTCGCCCAGGTCGCACGCTCCACGGCCACCTTCCTCGAGACGGAACCGAACATGACGGAGGAGGAGCTCTACGCCCTCCTGCGAAACAGCCTCAAGGCCAACCCGCCTGTCTTCGGGGCGTGCATCGCATTTGAACCCGGCGCATTCGGCCCGGACCGGCCCCGCGTCGCCCCCTATGTCTGCCGCGCGCCGGACGGGGTCAAGACAATGGACATCGGCAAGGACGCCTATGACTATCTCCGATGGGACTGGTACCTTCTCCCCCGCCTGCTCGATCAACCCATCTGGACGGACCCCTACTTCGACGAGGGCGCCGGCAACATCCTCATGTGCACCTACTCCGCGCCCTTCCGAAAGGACGGGAATCTGCGGGGCGTCACCACGGTGGACATCTCGCTCGAGGACCTTCGCGACGAGGTGTCGTCCATCAAGATGAGCAAAGGCTATTGCATGATCATCAGCCAGGACGGACGATTCATCTCCCACCCCGACGCAACTCTTATCATGCGCGAGACGATCTTCAGCCTGGCCGAGTGGTTCGATCTGCCCGAACTGGCTGAAGTGGGCCGGGAGATGATATCGCGCAGGCAGGACATCCGCCGCATCCTGGACTATCGCACACTCGAACCGAAGTGGGTCGTCTTCGCGCCCATCGCCGCCGCCGGATGGTCCTTCGCCGCCGTCATCCCGGAGCAGGAGGTCATCGCCCCCGTCTATGCGGAGGTGAACCGCAAACTTCAGATCATGGTCGTCGGCCTCGTCCTCATCGCGGGCATCATCCTCCTCACCGCCATCCACATCACTCGGCCCATCTCCCGTTTGGCGGACGTGGTGGAGAAAATGGCGGAGGGCAATCTGGACGTCCAGGCGGAGGATATTCGCTCCCGCGACGAGATCGGCCAGTTCGCCCGCGCCTTCAATCGGATGGTCGCCGACCTCAAGGCCCACGTCGAGGCCCTCACCCGCGAGACCAAGGCCCGCGAGGCCGTCGAGAGCGAGCTCCGCATCGCCCGGCAGATCCAGGCCTCCCTCCTCCCCAGGACCTTCCCCCCCTTCCCTCACCGCAAGGAGTTCAGCCTCCACGCCGTCAACTCCCCCGCCAAGCAGGTGGCCGGCGACTTCTTCGACTTCTACTTCATCACCGACGAGCGCCTCCTCATCACCATCGCCGACGTCTCCGGCAAAGGCGTGCCCGCCGCCCTCTTTATGGCCGTCACCCGCACCCTCCTGAAAAACCTCGTCCTCAGCGGCCTCGGCCCGGCCGACGTCCTCCTCAAGGCAAACGACATCCTCGTCGAGGACAACGACGAGTCCATGTTCGTCACCCTCTTCCTGGCGATCTATGAGACCGACACGGGGAAGCTGCGCTACGCCAACGCCGGGCACAATCCGCCGTTCCATCTGACGTCGGAGGGCAAGATACTCCCGCCCATCAAGGCCACCGGCCCCGTCCTCGGCGCCATCCCCGGGGTCCAGTACGTCGAGGACGAGGTCCAGCTTGATCTCGGCGATGTGCTGGCGCTCTACACCGACGGCGTCACCGAGGCCCAGAACACGACCCGCGAGCTCTACGGCGAGGAGCGGCTTCAGGAGGTCCTCACACCCCATGTCGGACAGGCCCCGGAAGACCTGTGCGATACGGTCATCGCGGCGGTCAACCAATTCCAGGGCGAGAACCAGTTCGACGACATCACCCTCCTCATCCTCCGGCGGAATCAATGATGGGTTTCGGGGACACCATGCCGGCTTCCAACCCGTGTGGAGATCGAACGCAGAACTGCCGGTCAGCGTCGGTTGGTCGGTTGCCATCCCCCCACATGGTGTCCCCGGAAAACCGCTTTCACACGCTTACTCGCTGCTGCGTCCTGGGGATTGCCATCCTGCTGGCGCTGCCGGTTTTCCCCTGGCCGTCGGCCCCGATGATCGTCCCAGCCGCCAGCCCCCACATCACGGTCGCCGCCGCCGTTGCGACGCGGGCCGTCGGCATGACCGCACTCATCGGCCTTCCCGTGCTCGTGATCGCCCTGTTTCGGCGGAGATGGTTCTGCCGATATGCCTGCCCTGTCGGACTGATTCTGGAGACGGCTGGCCGACTGCGCAAGTCCTCGAACCCCGGATGGAAGGTCCTGCCGCCCATCGGGCAATGGATGCTTCTCATCACGCTGGGCGGGGCGATCCTGGGCTATCCCCTGCTAATCTGGCTCGACCCGCTCTCGATCTTCAACGGCTTCTTCGGCGTATTCCGGCGGCCCGTGACCGCATCCGCCGCCCTTGCCGCAATGGGCCTGCCCATTCTTCTCATCCTGAGTCTCCTATGGCCGGGCGCGTGGCATGGACGCATCTGCCCCCTGGGGGCCATGCAGGACTTGTTGAGTCTCCCAAAGCGCCTGTTCCGCAAGCAGCGCGAGGCCGGGGAGCAGGACGTTGTGGATGGGATGCGCCTGGCCCGGCGATGCATCCTGGCCGCGGCTGCCGGGGCGGTCTGGGCGGGGGCGACGCTCAAGTTCCGCCGCGGGGGTAAGGTGATCCGCCCGCCGGGGGCGATTGACGAAAGACGATTCACAGGGCTGTGCGCGCGGTGTGGATCCTGCGCCCGGGCATGTCCCGAGAAGATCATCCATCCCGATCTCGGTGCAAGCGGCGTCGCGGGGTTCCTCACGCCGGCAATTTGCTTTGATGAGAGTTACTGCAAGGAGGACTGCGCCCGGTGCACCGAGGCCTGCCCCACCGGCGCGCTCATGCCCATGAAGATCGAGGCGAAGTGGGAGACGCAGATCGGCATCGCGAAGGTGGACATGTCCGTCTGCCTGTTGTCTGAGGAGCGGGAGTGCTCCTTCTGCCAGACCGCCTGCCCCTATGCCGCGATTGACGTCGTCTTCAACGACGAGACCTACGCCTCCACGATCCAGGTCCACCCGCGCAAGTGCACGGGCTGCGGCGCGTGCGAGGTCGCCTGCCCCACATCGCCGAGGGCGATTGTCGTTGCGCCGGTGGGGAGTTGAGGACTGGCGAGTTGAGCTACGTGTCCATGCCCCGGCGGGCCGAAAGGTCGAAAGGCCCAAGGGTCGAAGAGCAAGAATTGTCTCGCTTTTCGACTCTTTGACCCTTCGACTCTTCGACCTGCTTTGTTCTGCCTTCGAGCCTCGTCATTCGTTCGAGGCGCGTCATTTTCGAAGGCATAGCGGTATTGCGCCGCGTCCTCCCTTCTCTGGGGCGCTGCCCCAGCCCCGGGGATTTACCGCATTGGGGCCACCGACATGGGAAAAAAGGCGGCATCCCGAACACGCTTGTAGCTGAACTCGCCAGAGTTCAGATGATCTTTGGGTAACCCGGCATCTTCTCGGAAGTCTGGCGACTTCCGCTACAGTGAGAACATGCCGGTGGCGGCAAAGCGGAGAAATCCTGGGGGTGCGGGGGCAAAGCCCCCGGATGGAGCGGTGCAGGGAAACGCCCTTCAGCAGAACCGGGGATGGGATCAGACAACTTTGGGACAAGGGCAATTTGTTTGAGCGTACTTCCTGGGATCGTCGAGTTTCGCACACTTCCTTCGCCTCCGGGATTTTTCCTTTACATCCACGGCGGGCGGCGTACAATAGAAAGTGCGAAGGGGCAAGAGCGTGGACAATATCCTGGAATAATCGGAGGAAATTGCATCCATCTGACCTGAATCTCGACATGACAATCTGAGTTCGTTTCAAACGTCGCCCTTGACGAAGCTGCTACATTTCTTTGGTTGGACGGACGTCTGTGCGAACTCCCTGGTGACAGGGAGTCGGCAGCGTCATTGTCCAGCCAGGGGTGTAGCAGCCCCCGTCAGGGAATGCCGTCTGTTCGGCTCCCTTTTGTTTTAGGGAGAACACAAGAAGGAGGGATGGAATGAAACGTATGATGACGCTCGTGGGGCTGTCTGTGGCCATTGTCCTCTCCGTCTCCACGACCGCCGAGGCGCAGAGCAAAAAGAAGGGCAAAGAGCCGGAACTGGCGATCTCGAAGCGGGGAAATCTGATCTTTGGGGCGCGTTGCCCAAATGTAGTCGCAGGCTTTAGCCTGCGCGATTCGGGGTCGCACGGCCAAACGGCGCAGGCTAAAGCCTGCGGCTACAGATCATTTTTGCCAGTTCGGGATTTGGGCAACAGGCCCTTTGAGGATGATTTTTCGGGGAAAGAATTGGAATGGAGTGTTCTTTCTGGTGAATGGAAGATCGAGAAGAAAGCACTTATGACAAGATTCAAGAGCACCTCTTCGGAGGACTGCCCGCGAATCTTCCGACCATTCGTCGGAACGCAGAATGTTA
>JBFMAD010000038.1:0-68355 GCA_040755855.1 Planctomycetota bacterium
TTGGCCGTCGCTTCCAGTTCATTGCGTTGTCCTTGGGTCAATTCCATCTTCATTCACCTCCTCTACTCTCTTATACCACATCAGGAGGCAAATGTCAACTTATTTAGTTAATCACCATAAGCCTGCGACTACATTTGGGCAACAGCCCCCATATTGTTCGTGAATAATTTGGGCTGGGAAGGAGCGTAACAAATGCCTCGCAATGTTCTGATCGCGGTGATCTCCATGGGCATCCTCCTGACGGCAGTCGCCCCGGCCCTGGCCCAACTGGCCGCGGACCGGATGAGCTACCCGAAGGCCCTGTCGGGCCGATTCGAGCCTCGGCAGGACCTGCCGGACTGGATGAGGGCGCCCCGATGGTGTACCACCGATTCGCCGCGGTATAAACAGGGCGAGACGGCCACGCTCATCCAGGGCTACGCCGACCGGCAGGCCAACGTCCTGCGGCTGGGGACATTCTGGGGCGGCGTGGCCATGTTTCCCAGCGGATTCGCCCCTCAGTCCCCGAACCTTGTCCCCGGCGTGGACCCGCTCGGCGAGGCGGTCAAGACCGTGCGCGAGCGCGGGATGCACCTCCTGGCCTACATCAATCCCAACGCCTATTGGAAGCAGAACCCGCTCTATGAGACGGCCTGCCTGATGGACGAGTCCGGCGGCCCGTGGGCCGTCGCCGCCTATGGCAAGCCCGACACGCGCCTGGCCTGCAGCAACCACCCCGCCTTCGCCGAGTTCTACACGAAGGCCATCCGCGAGGTTGTGGGCAAGTACGGCGCGGACGGGATTTATGTGGACGGCCTGTCGCCCCACGTCTGCTACTGCGCCCACTGCAGGGAGAAGTTCAAACGCGACACCGGCCGCGATCTGCCGCCGGGCCTCACGAAGGCGCTCGGCCCCCTGACCGTCCTCTGGGAAATGACGAGCGACTGGGACCTGGTCGGCGACGTGCAGAACCCCGACCACGTCCTCTACTCCCGATGGCTGATGAAGTGCCTGCGCGACCTCTCCCGGCTGTTCCGCGACGCGGCCCGGGCCGCCCGGCCCGGCGCAGTGGTGGTCTTCCACTCCTGGCCCAAGCCGGACGTCCTGGAGTACTACGACGGCACGCTCAACGAGATCTACGCAAAGAGGCCGTGGAATTTCACGCTTTGGAAACGGGCCGAGTTCAGCAACTGGGGCGATGTGTTCGAGGTCCCCTCGCTGGTCAACATCTACCTCCGGCAGGAGCCGTGGGGGCAGGAGAAACGCAAGGTCGAGTCGGAGGTCGAGGCGCGTCACATGTACTGGCAGGCGCTGGCGAACGGCGGCTTCCCCAACGCATGGGCCTACCCCGGCATGGACCGGCCATTTGATGTGATGAAGCAGCACGCGGATTGCTTCGACTTCCCCACCATCCGGCCGCTCAGGTCCCTGGCGCTGCCGCGCCCCATGTTCATCGCCGACGCCCGGCACCGGCGGCTTGCCCAGACGGAACTCGTGCCGCTCCGCAAGGGCGGCAACGCCCGGCTGCGCATCCTCGAGCGGGAGCCAAACGGCAAAATTGACATGCTCTGCCTTCGCGCCGACGGCAAGCCGCCCACCGACGAGGAGTGTCGCGCCTCCCTCGGCGGCCGGGCCGTGGCCGACGTCATCTACCTGAAGGCCGCCGCCTTCGATCCCAAACGAAGCGTCGCCGGCGCAGAGGGCGCCTCGTGGACCGTCCAGCAGGACGCCCAGGCGATCTCCGGGACCTGCGTTACATCCACAGGGCATGAACAAAGGAAAGAACCCCGGATGCCTCTGGAGTATCCCCTGCCGGAGATCGCATCGGCGAGGCCGTGGATGCTCTGGGCGCGGGTCGTTTTCCCCAACGCGGGGTCCGATTCGTTCTACTGGCAGGTGAGCAACGACGGAGGGGAGACGTGGCTGCCGGAGACGCCGGGGGATGACTGCGCCCTCGGCTGGGAGCAGCCGCAGGAGTACGCCTGGGTGCAGGCGCGGATCGCCCTCAAGGCCGACCCGCAGGTCCGGGTGAATCGCTTCCTCAGCCCGGCCGCGGGGATGTTCGCCGGGCTGCTCCATGCCGGGCTGCCGGTGAAGGAGATACATCCCAATCATATCAACCGACAAACCATCGAGGGCTTCCGGGGCCTCATCCTGGCCAACGAGGTCTGCCTGAGCGACGAGCAGTGCGCGATGATCCGCGACTTCGTCCGCGAGGGCGGCGCGCTCATCGCGACACACGAGACGTCTCTCTACGACCTTGACGCGAACCGGCGCGACGACTTCGGCCTGGCGGATGTATTTGGCGTCAGCCTGAGAGGCGCAATCAACGTCCGCACCGGACAAATGTTGGTCAGCGACGGAGATCCGCTCCCTCCCATGCAGATCCCCAACCACGAGATGCACCTGGAGGTGGGGGCGACCGGGGCCAAGGCGGCCGCCCGGCTGACCGGCCCGGGAGCGCCCGAAGGTGGGTTGCCCGCCGTGACACTCAACGAGTTCGGCAAGGGCCGCGTGGTCTATATCGCCGGACGGCCGGACTCCAGCTATGCCCTCTGGCGCGACGCGGAGTTCCCCGCTCTCCTTCGCGCCGCCGTCCTCTGGGCCTGCCGAGGAGACGTCCCCGCGCAGGTGATCCAGCCGCTCGGCACTGTGGGCCTCACCTGCTTCGACCAGCCCTCGCGGGGGCGCTGGCTCATCCATCTCTTGTCCTACAACGCCGATTGGGTGGAACCCTTCGACCGACTGCCGCCGCTCGACGACGTGCGGGTTCTCGTGCGTCCGCCCGAAGGGAAGATGCCCGCATCCGCTCGCGCCGTCCTGGGCAACCGGCCGCTCGTCCTGTCGCCGCGTGAGGCGGGGGTGGAGCTGACCCTCCCGCAGCTCGAAGAATACGAGATCATCGAGGTGCTCTGGCAGTGAGATCAGATCCTCTTTCGCCCAACGCCGCCGCCCGATTACCCCGACCCAGAGGTCTGCCGTGCCGACGATAACCTGCCCCAATCCATCGTGCGGCGAGCGGATCACCGTCCCCGACGACGCCGTCGGGAAGATGGTGCGCTGTCCCCAGTGCACCACGGAGATCTTCGTCCCCGGCGACACCGCCCCCACCGTGGTGGACCAACTGAGGCCCAAGACCCGGCTCGGCCACATCGAGATCATCTCCCTCATCGGCAAGGGCGGCATGGGCGAGGTCTATAAGGCGCGGAACCTGAAACTCAACAAGATCGTCGCCGTCAAACTCCTCTCCGGCGCCCTCGCCGGGCGCGACTCGGTCTTCATCGAGCGCTTCCTCCGCGAGGCCCAGGCCGGGGCGCGCCTGGAGCACCCGAACGTCGTCGCCGTCTATTTCGTCGGCGCGGCGGACGACCAGTACTTCATCGAGATGCAATACATAGACGGGGCCACCCTGGCGGACATCATCAAAAAAGGCGGCGCCCTCGACGTCATGGAGGCCACCCGCATCATCCTCGACGCCGCCCGCGGCATCGCTGCCGCCCACGACTGCGGCCTCATCCACCGCGACATCAAGCCCGCCAACATCATGATTGACCTGAACGGAAACGTGAAGGTCGCGGACTTCGGTCTGGCCAAGGGCGGCGAGCGCACCACCGTCACCGCCTCCGGTCAGATCATGGGCACCCCCCACTACATGTCACCCGAACAGTGCGAGGGACAGGAGGCCGACGCCCGAAGCGACATCTACGCCCTCGGCGCAACGTATTACCACGCTGTCACCGGCGAGTTCCCCTACGCCGCCGACACGCTCCTGGGCCTTATGCGCCAGCACACAGCCTCCCCCGTCCCCAATCCATCGGCCAGGAACCCCAACGTCCCCCCAGACGTGGCTGCCGTTATCCAGAAGGCCATGGCCAAAAGCCCCGAAGACCGATACCAGTCCTGCCATCAGATGATCCTGGACCTGGAGAAAATCCTGAAGCGCGCCCAGACCGCCCCGGAGTTCCGCCCCGTGCGGCCCCCAAAGCAGATACTCAAACCCATCCCCACGCCCGGCGGGACGAAGCGCCCCGTCCCTGTGGAAAAGACGTCCTCCTATGCCTGGCTCCTCGATGCGCTTGTTGTGGGCGGGGCCATTGCGGTGATCGGCGTTGCCTGCGCTTACCTCCCCGGACTGTATCAGAGGTGGCAGGGGAAAGGCATCGAGAAATCCCCGGCGCCTTCCCAAACCCAGACGCAGCCGCCGACGCCCGCCCCCGCGCCATCGGTAAAACCCGCCCCCCAGCCGACCGCGCCCAACCCCATACCGCAACCAAAACCCGTTCCGGTTCAGCCCCCGACCCCCGCTCCACCCCCTGTCCAGCCCCCCGTTCAACCCAAACCGCGGTCGCCCGCGGCGGTTGAGACCCCCAAGGCCAAGCCCCCCATCGAGGTGCTGGCCGCGGAGTGGGGCGACGGGCCGGCGCTGTTCAACGGCGCGGACCTTGCCGGGTGGACCATCGAGGGCGGCGAGTGGAAGGTGGAGGGGGGCGCGATCGTCTCGACGGGCGACGACGGCTCGCCCAAGCGCATCGCCTTCGCCCAGGGACTCGCCGGCAGCGGCATCGAGCTGGAGTACTATGTCCAGGGCGGCGACTCCCTCGGCGCATGGATCAAAGTGAACGATAAGGAGGTGCGTTTCATCTGGGAAGGCGCCCCACCGATAGCGGGTCTCGACATCGGCAGCCGCCGCGGGGAGCGGACGACGATCCCCATCGAACCCGCGAAGGAGCGCCGCGTGCGCATCAAGCTCGACGGGGAGTGGGCGACATACAGCATTGACCATATCCGCACCGGTCCCGAACCTCTGGCCCTGGCCCACTGGGGCAATACGTTCCAGATCGGCCTGGCCACACAAAAGGCCGGCGTCCGCTACTCGAAGATTCGCGTCAGGATTCTTACGTTGCGTCAGGCAGGAAGGTAGTCCCAGCCCATATATCGGAGAAGCATGATGAGACGCCCCCTGTGCTTTTTGGTCCTGGCCCTCTTACTCGGCTGCGAAGAACAACCGAAGGCGTTCCACTGGCGGAACGTCGGACCCGGCGGCGGGGGATGGATACAATCGCTCGCCATGGACCCGGTGGACTTCAACATCATCCACGTCGGATGCGATGTAGGCGGGTACTACAAGTCCACCGACGGCGGCAAGACTTTCACGATCATGAATAAGGGGTTGATGGATTACTTCATGGAGGACATCCTCGTTGACCCCGCCGATAACAGAACCATCTACCTGGCCACCCCCAGCGGCGTCCACAAGAGTACCGACGGCGGCAAATCGTGGGTGCTGAAGCGCAACGGGTTCCCCGAGCCGACCCGGTTCAAGTACAGCGCCCCTATCGGCCGCATCGTCATGGACCCAAAGGACCGTCGCACCCTCTACGCCGGCGTCGGCCGGCCGCGGATGTGCGAGTATGGCAGGGGGCAGATCTACAAGTCCAGCGACGGTGCGGAGTCGTGGGCGCTTCTGGACGGCATCGCCGCACACGAGAAAGAGGCCGTCATCCACCAGCTTGCGATCCACCCCCAACAGACGAACGTCCTCTTTGCCGCCACGGACAAGGGCGTGTTCAAGAGCACCGACGCGGGCGTCACCTGGACCCGGAAGGAGAAGGGCCTGCCCCACCGCTACTGCCGCAACGTCGCCATTCACCCCAAGCAGCCGAGCATCATGTATGCGGTGATGTGGAGCACGCCCGGCGTGACGCCCTGGCACGGCGGGGTCTATCGCAGCGACGACGGCGGCGAGACCTGGGCCGCCCGCAACGACGGCCTGCTGCAGAAGGTCGCCCCGCCGGGAGACGCCTGGCAGAAGACGTGCAACTACATCCGCTTCCTGGCCGACCCGCGCGATCCTGACCGCATCTTTGTCGGGGGAAACTCCTGGTGGAGTCCGGGGCTGTATCGCTCCAGCGACGGCGGCAAGCGCTGGACGCTCTGCACCAGATATGTCGAAGACGTAAACATGAACCGCGGCTGGATCACTTTCTGGGGACCGTCGGTGAAGTGCATCTCCGGCTCGCCGATCAATCCCGACCACATCATCTTCGGCACGTCGGGCATCGTCCTGCGCACGACGGATAGCGGCGAGACGTGGAAGCAGTTCTACACGAGCGAAGTCTCCCCCGGCCGCTGGCAGGGCAACGGCATCGAGGTTACGTGCCTGCGCGAGATCACGATTGATCCGCACGACACGAAGCGTATCTTCTGCGGCTACATGGACATCGGCATCCTCCTCAGCGAGGACGCCGGCGCGTCGTGGCGGCGCGTGGCGGCGAACCTGCCCGCCCAGGGCGACATGGGCCGCGTCGTGTGCGACCCCGCCCGGCCCGGCGTGGCGTGGTGCTGCGAGGGCAAACCGAATTTGGGCAAGGGAACCGTCGGCATGACGACCGACGGGGGAACCACATGGGAGGTCGTCGGCTCCGAGAAGACCGGCCTGCCCGCGGCGGCGACGCTCTTCCTGGCCCTCGATCCCGCCAGCCCCGTCGAGGCGCGGACGCTCTACGTCGTGAGTTGCAGCAATGGGGTCTATAAGACGATGGACGGCGGGAAGTCGTGGAAGGCCGCCAACAACGGACTGGGGAGCGGCAAGCCGGACGTCGCGGACCTCGTCATGGACCCGATGAATCCCAAGCGCCTCTTCGCGGCCATCAGTAAACCGGACGGTGGGATCTTTTGCAGCGATAACGGTGGGGCGTCGTGGCGGAGGGTCTACGAGCCGACAGATTTCTTCGACGTCTTCGACATCGCCATTGACCCGAAGAACCCACAGACGATGTTCGTCGCCTGCCGCGAGGGCTACGATCACAAGGCAAAGAGGGCCTACCAGGGCGGCGTGTTCAAGAGCGCCGACGGCGGACGGACGTGGAAGCGCGTGTTCGAGGACCGGTTTGTCGAGTGCGTGCAGGTCAGCCCGTTCGATTCGAACGTGGTGTATCTCGGCACGAACGCCCACCCGTATTACGACTTCGCCACCGGGCGGGGGGTATTTGTCAGCCGCAACGGGGGAAAGGATTGGGCCGAGATCAACGACGGTCTCACCGTGAAGCGACTTGGTGCGATTACCCTCGACCCGACCGACCCGAAGCGAATCTACGCGGGGACGGGCGGGAATGGATTGTTCATTGGAACCTGGGAGTGATGCCATGCGGCAATGGTAACCATTTAGCCAAATCTGGCTCATGCCTTTTGCCCCCCGTCATTCCCGCGTACGCGGGAATCCACGAGCGGTCGAGGGCCTGGATTCCCGCTTTCGCGGGAATGACATATCTATGTCGGAAGTCTGGCGACTTCCGCTACATTGTGGATTCAGATCATGGGAGTAAAAACATGTTCAAGCGATTGTGGATTGTAGTTGCGCTGGCCGTTGCTTTGGGCTGCGAGGAGGAAGTGAAGCGGACGGTCCCACAGCAGGCCGCGCCGCCGAAGGCCGTCACGATTGTCGGCAAGAAAGATGACTTCGCCAAGGGGACGCGAACGGGCCTGGACCTCCAGCCGGAGGGGACGCTCGTCCTGAAACGCAAGAACCTGCTCGAGAACGCCTCCTTCGAGTGGGACCACGAGGAGGGTTCCTACATCCGCGACGGCCTTGCCCACGCCTGGGGGATGTGGGCAAAGGATAACATCTACCACATGTACAGCGACCGGAGCGTGCCCTACTTGCCCAATGAGGGGACGCACGGCAGCCGGTCGCAGCGCATCGAGATGAAGGCATGGAAGAAGAACGACCTCCTGCTCATCCAGCAGGTGCTCAATCTTGCGCCGGAGCGGCCTTACACCTTTTCCGCCGATGTGAAAGTTGACGACCCGGCGAAACTGGAGGTCGCGCTCTCGCTGAACTTCTACGCCGGGCCGAAGTGGCACTCGGCGAAGGCCGGGGAGTGGGGCAGCCCGACGCAGTTCACGCGCCTGGGCGTGAGCGAGGTCATGCCGAAGGAGGCCGACCGGGTTCGGTGCATCGTGACAGTCCGCCCGAAGGTGGATGACGCCGTCGGCACAGTCTGGCTCGATGCGGCGCAGCTTGAACAATCCGACAAGCCGACGGCGTTCTGCGCGGGCTACTCGACGGAGCCGGGGGAGTTCGTCTCCGCACCGATTGATCTGTCGGAGGCGGGAGACCCGCACAAGCTGACCTGGATCGCCGCGCAGCCGGCGGCGACGGGGCTGGCGTTCCAGCTCCGCACAGCGGAGTCGAAAGAGGGATTAGCGTCAGTGCAGTGGCGCGGGCCTGCGGACGCCGAGGCCTACGCCACGCGGATCGAGAGGGGGCCGAACCTGATGGACAATGCCTCGGTCGAGAGCGACAGCAATAACGACGGCACACCCGACGCCGTCCGGACGATCGGCTACGGCGAGAATGAAAACAAGTCCGAGGCCGTCTCCGACGCCCACACGGGGGCGAGGGCGCTCAAGGCGGAGATCACCAAATACACCAACGGCAATCGGCGGTGGGAGCTGGGGAAGGACGGGCCCTTCGAGAAGGACGCGGAGTACGCCTTCTCCCTCTGGCACAAGGAGAACTCGCCGCAGACCGCGATCGGCATGTCCGTCGCCATCGAGGACGCGAAGGGCGTCATGCACTGGGGGCAATTCGGCGCGAGCAAGGAGGCGTCCACCACGTGGAAACGCGACGTGATCTTCTTCCGCACGCCGAAGGACCTGGACATCAAGCGGCTCTACTTAGAGATGAACCTGAGCGGCGTCGGGTGGACGCTCACCGACGACTATTCCCTGCGCCGTGTGATCGGGTCCGACGTCTGGGCGGTGAACCCGGCCCATCGCGGGGCGAAGTGGATGCAGTGGCGGGCGGCGTTCAGCACGAGCGATTCCGCTTACACGCCCAAACTTTTCCAGACCGAATTGACGTGCGGCGCGCCCGCGCCGGAGGTGCGCTGGCTGAACGTGACGGCGGAGGACGGGCGTCAAAAGTATTGCTTCAACCCAGGCCAGACGGCGGTATTCCGACCGCAGATAGTGGATTTTGCGGGGGCGAAAGACATCAAGCGCGTCTCTCTCCGCCTGACCGACCCGGCGGGCAAGGCGGTAAAGGCCATGGACCTGTCGAAGGCCGAGGGCGTGAGCGAGATCGAGACGTTCTTCGCGGGCCGATACGCCTTCGCCAAGGACGCGCCGCTCGGCGAGTGGCAGGCGGCCGTTGATGTCGAGACCGAAACAGGCGGTTCGTGTCAGGAGATGGTGGTTCTCAAGGTGCGCGAGCCGTATACAAAGCCACCGCAACAGATGATCGTCAGCGGCCTGGTGACGGACTATGGGTTCAGCGGACACAAGGGGGAAGGACTGAAGAAGACTATCGAGACCTACGCCCGCGCGAAGGGGCTGGAGATCTGGAAACTGTCTTTCTCCTGGAAACTGATGGAACCGATGCCGGGCGAGTTCAACGAGGAGATGGTCGAGGGCCTGAGGGCCTTCATCGCCGCCGCCCGCGCCGCCGGGGCGAAGTCCCAGATCGGCATCCAGCAGCAGAACTTCCCCGACTGGGTGAACAACGGGCACTGGGACAATAGCGACCGCTACCACTATCCGCAGACGATGCGCCTGGCGCGGACGTGGGCCCATCTGGCGAAGGTCCTTAAGGAGTGTCCGGGCTTTGAGTCGTATCTCCTCATCAACGAGGAGAACGCCGTGCGCGACGCCGAGGCATATCTGCGGTCCATGGCGAAGGTGCAATCCATCGTGCGGGCGGTTGACCCCGATCTGAAGCATCGCATCACCGTCCGCCCGAACACGCGGGAGCCGTACATCCGCACCCGCATCGCCGCGGACGGGGCGCAGGACTACGACTACGGCAGCGGCGGCTACCCGACGCACTCGTCGTGGTACTACAAGGAGTACGCCAATCCGGTGTCGCAGACGTCGTGCCTGCGGATGGCGGCGTTTCACGCCTCGCCGCTCGTCTTCGGCGGGCCGGGGGGTTATGGGGAGGTCGGCTTCTTCGTGCGGAAGGCGAGCGACAAGTTCGGCGACCCGGAGCGCACGGAGGGTTTCAAGCGGGTGATGATCATCGCGCACGAGATGGGCATGGACGAGTATTCGCTCTGGGGTGGGACGTTCAGCTTCGACGATCTTGAGACCTATTATCCGAAACTGCTGGCCTTCCGGGACGAGTTGATGAGGAAGCCACGGCCGGACGGGTTTGATGTGCGCGTCGTGCTCGACCCGGAGGAGCCGATGTTCCGAAGCATCCCGCCGAACAGTTCGAAACTGGACATGACGAAGCAGCCCTTTGCGCCGGTGTTTCGATATCTGGACGGTAAGGGCTACGTCTGGTTTTACACGACGGAGGAGGCGATGGCCATCCCGACCGTCGGCGCGAGGGCGACGATCCGGCTGTCGGAGTTCAAGGAGAAGGGCGCGGCGGAGCAGGAGGCGATGCTGGCGGAGCGGCTGAAGGACGTAAAGCCGTCGGGGACGCCGCTGCCGTGGCCGGCGAATGCGGATTGATGGCGGTTGCTCAGTCATAGGAGAAGCATCTGTCATTCCCGCGAAAGCGGGAATCCAGGACTTCGGGAATTCTGCCGCCATTCGTGGATTCCCGCTTTTGCGGGAATGACGATCCATAAGTGGCCATTGCGATTGATGCAAATTCATTTTGCGTCGGACGGGTGAATGATTGTATAATATTTGGTTTATTCGTAAAGACGTTCCGTTTGCAACGAGGTAGTTGGATGACACTGGACAAGGGTTTGCTCAGGACCTTCAGCGTGGTTCCCGCCCTGCCGAAGAGGCTGCACAGTCTGCGGGACCTGGCCTACAATCTGTGGTGGTGCTGGAACGCGGAGGCCTTCGAATTGTTCCGCCGAATCAACCCGGACATATGGGAGAGGGTGAACCATAATCCGGTAAAACTCCTGGACGAGGTGGACCAAAGCCGGCTTGACAAACTTGCCGGCGACAGCGGCTACGTGGCCGCCGTGGAGCGGGTCCGGCGGAATCTCCAGGAGTATATGGGGATGGAGTCGTGGTTTGCCAAAACCTATCCCGACCTGAACGGGACCCAGATTGCCTACTTTTCGGCGGAGTTCGGCCTGACGGAGTGCTTAGCCATCTACTCCGGCGGCCTGGCCGTGCTGGCGGGGGACCATCTGAAGTCGGCGAGCGACCTCGGCCTGCCGCTCGTCAGCCTCGGGCTGCTCTACCGGCAGGGATATTTCCGCCAGTACCTCAGCACCGACGGTTGGCAGCAGGAGTTCTATCCCGAGCTCGATTTCCACAATCTTCCGGTCGAGTTGGAGAAGCGGGCGGGCGGGAAGCCGGTGACCATCGAGGTGGAGTATCCCGGACGGAAAGTGAAGGCGCAGGTCTGGCGGGCGCAGGTGGGTCGGATTCCACTCTACCTGCTCGACGCGAACCTGCCGGAGAATGCGCCTGCCGACCGCAACATCACCGCCCAGCTCTACGGCGGCGACTTAGAGATGCGGATCAGCCAGGAGATCCTCCTCGGCATCGGCGGCGTCCAGGCGTTGAAGGCCATGAACATTCTCCCCGAGATATACCACATGAACGAGGGCCACTCCGCCTTTCTGGGCCTGGAGCGAATCCGCCTCCTCATGGGCGAGCACAAGGTATCCTTCAAGGAGGCGGCGGAGGCGGTGGCGGCGGGCAACGTGTTCACGACGCATACCCCCGTGCCCGCGGGCAACGACGCCTTCAGCGAGGGCATGATGGCCAAGTACTTCCTCAACTACAGCCAGTCGCTCGGCCTGACGTGGAACGAGTTCATGGCCCTGGGCCGGCAGAACCCGCTGGACCACGACGAAGCGTTCTGCCTGACGGTCCTTGCCCTCAAGCTCGCAGCCGGACGCAACGGCGTGAGCCGGCTCCACGGCAAGGTGTCGCGAGCCATGTGGCGCAAAATCTGGCACAACGTGCCGCAGGACGAGGTGCCCATTGACTCTATCACCAACGGCGTGCACACGCGCACGTGGCTCTCCTACGACATGGCGGCCCTGTTCCACCGCTACCTCGACCCGGAGTGGCACGAACGGCCGGCGGACCATTCGATCTGGGAGGGCATTGACAACATCCCGGACGCCGAGCTCTGGCGCACGCACGAGCGTCGGCGCGAGCGGTTGGTGGCCGTCGCCCGCGACCGCCTCCGCAGGCAGTCGCTCCGTCGGGGCGCAGGAAAGGCGGAGGTGGCGCGCGCCGAGGAGGTCCTCGATCCCGAGGCGCTCACCATCGGCTTCGCGCGGCGCTTCGCCACCTACAAACGCGCCACGCTTCTCTTCCGCGACATCGAGCGGCTCCGGCGGCTGCTCAAGGACAAGGACCGCCCCTGCCAGATCATCTTTGCCGGCAAGGCCCACCCCCGGGACAACGAGGGCAAGGAGCTCATCCGCCGGATCGTCCAGACAGCCCGGCAGGAAGAGTTCCGCGGGCAGATCGTGTTCCTGGAGGACTACGACATCTCGCTGGCGCACTACCTGGCCAGCGGGGTGGATGTGTGGTTGAACACCCCCCGCCGCCCCCTGGAGGCCAGCGGCACGAGCGGGATGAAGGTCGCCGTCAACGGCGGCCTGAACATGAGCATCCTCGACGGCTGGTGGTGCGAAGGCTACACCCCCGACAACGGCTGGGCCATCGGAACAGGGGAGGAATACCAGGACACGGCGATGCAGGACGCCGTGGAGAGCGAGATTGTCTATGAACTCCTGGAGAAAGAAGTGATCCCCATGTTCTACGAGCGGGGGGCGGACGGCCTGCCGCGCAAGTGGATCCAGATGATGAAGGCCAGCATGAGGACCGTCTGTCCGGTGTTCAACACCAACCGCATGGTGCAGGAGTACGCCGACAGGTTCTACCTGCCGGGGGTGCGTCGCGCCCGCCGGCTCCTGACCGACGGCCTGGCCGGCGCCGCGGCCCTGGCCCAATGGAAGGAGCATCTCCACAAGTGTTGGGCGAAGGTGAATGTGCTGGGGGTTCAGGCGGACACCGAGGAGGCGCGCTGCGTCGGGTCGGAATTAACGGTGCGGGCCATAGTCTCCCTCGGCGAGATTCGCCCCGATGAGGTGGCCGTCCAGATCTATGAGGGTCTGCTCAACACTGAGCGGGCCATCGAGGAACCGAACATCGTAACCATGACCTGCGAGGGGGAGGAACGCCCCGGCGTCTGGCGTTATTCCGGCGCGGCCCCCTGCCGGAAGGCGGGGCTGCACGGCTTCGCCCTTCGCATCCTGCCCCGGCACGACGATCTGGCCACCCCGCACGACACGGGGCTGATCTTCTGGGCGTAGACGACGACCGATGAACCCTCTGGAGACGCGCGGACGCACCCTGAATTACGCGGCAGGGCTCTACGACCTTGCGATGGGGCTTGGGACCCTCGGCATGGACGGGGCCGTTCGCGCCATGACCGTGAAACTCGCCGATCCTTCCCCGAAGAATGTGGTCCTCGACGTCGGGTGCGCCACAGGCAATGTAACCATCGCCCTCGCAAAGAGGCTTCATGGGGGCGGTCGGGCGGTCGGGATTGACGCCGCGCCGAATATGATCCACCGGGCGAGGCAGAAGGGCCGATGTCGAGGCGGGGTTTGAGGACGTCCGGATACTCCGCAGGATGTACGGCCTGATCGCCTTCATCGGGGCCAGGCGGCCGTGAGGGCTATCCTGCCGCTTTCGATTGCGCCACACGGCTTGACAAACGCAGGCGTGTTCGTTATCATCTGCGCGAACCCCAGCCCCGGACTTTGATCTAAGGTAACCATTTAGCCAAGTGTAGCGGCAAGGGTTTGAGCGTCATTCCCGCGAAAGCGGGGATCCAGGCCCTCGACCGTTCGAGGACTCCCGCTTTCGCGGGAGTGACGGATGTCAGATACCGACCCACCACACTTGGCTAAATGGTTACGATCTAAGTTGAGGAGGAACATGGATCTTTCGGAATGGCGAAAGATGCTGGCGGCCTTCATCGGGTTTGTCGCGATTGCCTGCCCCATCTGCATGGCCGACATTATCACCTACACCGTCAAGAAGGGGGACTCCCTCTGGCGCATCGCGCAGCGCCATCGCACGTCGGTGGTCTTCCTCCGGCGGTTGAACGCCCTGCAGAATGACGCGCTGAAGGTGGGGCAGGAGCTGAGGGTGTGCACGGGGCCGGTGAAGATCGTGGTGGACAAGAGCGAGTGCATGATGTGGATTTACAGCGGGCAGGATGTCCTCGCCGAGTTCAGCGTCGCCGTGGGCAAGCCCGGCAAGACGCCGTCGGGGACCTACACGGTGAAGACGAAGCTCGTCAACCCGGAGTGGACGCACCCGGAGACGAAGGAGGTCATCAAGTTCGGCGACCCGCGCCACGAGATTGGCACGCGCTGGCTGGGCATCGGCGAGGGCCTCGGCATCCACGGCACGAACGATCCCGACTCCATCGGCAAGCCCGTTTCCAGCGGCTGTATCCGTATGCGCAATGAGGAGATCGAATCCGTCTTCTGGGCCATCCCGCGGGGGACGGTGGTCGAGATTCAGGACTGAAGCACACCATTTTAACCTCCCGGAGGTTCCGAACCTCCGGGAGGTTAATCTGTTCCTTACCTTATGCCCCATAAAAGACCGAGGGAACGGATCACATATCCGTTCCCTCGAAAATCTGCGTCGGGGTCCATTCGGACTGCGACGCGGCAATCTACCGCTTCAATCCCTGCCTACTTTGGCGCGGGAGCAGCGGGCTTCTTCTCTTCCGCCGGCTTGGGAGCAGGCGCCGGAGCGGGGGCCGGAGCAGGTTTAGCCTCTTCCTTTTTCTCCTCCGCCTTCGGCTCTTCCTTCTTCTCAACCGCGGGTTCTTCCGCCTTTGCCGGCTCTTCCTTCTTCGCGGCTGGCTCCTCCGTCTTCGGCGGCTCCTTCGGCTTGGGCGGCGGTTGCTCCGCGCAGCCCAGGATCACCGAAACCGCAAACACCAACGCCAATCCCAACAACCACCTTCTCATCACCAGACCCCTCCTTTCCAAGAGAGATGCACTGCCAAAGGTCCTTGACAAGAAAAACCACTTAGCAGATTATACCTATGGCTAAGTGTAAGAACCTGCGGGACGGATGTCAAGGGAAAAACAGGAGAAACACACGGATTTTGAAAACGCGGAGTTCGGGGCTTACGGATAGCCCATCCGTGTCGCAAAGATGTTGTCGTTCGGAAGCAGACTTCCCCCGCCGCCGGAGACGCTCACCCGCAGCGTGTTGTCAACGCCCGCGGCGGTGCCGCCGTCGCCGATTTCCCCGCTGAAACTGCCCGTGATGCTTACATTGCCGAAGGCGGCGGCGATCAACCGACCGCTGCCCGTGAGGTTGCCGTTGACGGTGATCAGAGATCCGACGGCGCTTCCGGCAACGTCTACAATTCCCTGGAGCGCGCCCGAAAACATCAGCATCTTCGTCAGGTTGCTGTTTAGCGTTACCGTGGAATCCGAGGACACGCTATCTCCGTCTCTCGGCCCGTAAATCATGCACCGGTCCACATCGCCGCCAAGGGTAAGGCCGGAGCCGGTTAACAGACCCTTGCCGATCCGGAGCATCCCCGTCGTCCCCCCGATCTGCACCGAGGACCCACCCTCCACCGCGCCGGAAGCCATGAATAGCCCCGTATCGCCGGTGATCGCGATCCGACTTGCGTTCGTCATCCCGCTCAGCCGCGCCATCGTGACGCCGCCGGTCACGTTGACGGTCGCGCCGTCCATCTGCCCCATGAACATCAGGCTCCTGCTGACGCCGTTGCCGATGTCCACTGTCGCGCCGGTAAGCGTTCCGAAGACCCTCATCATGCCGACCGCGCCGTCCACGTCGAGGCCCCCGCCCGTGACGTTCCCCTGCCAGAATAGCATGTTGGCGTCGCCCGTGATGTGGACCGCGCTCGATGTCGTCTCGCCGAGGAAGAGGAGTCGGGTCAGGTTGCCGCCGACGGAGATCGTCACGTTGTCGGCGATCTGGCCCGCGCCCGCCGCGATCCGGGCATAGCCGAGGTCCCCGCCGACGTTGATCGTCGCGCCCGTCACGCTGCCCATAATCATGAGGCGGTCGAGGTTGTGTCCGCCGAGCACCTGGAATGGCTCATCGCCGGGGGCCGCCACCGTCACATTCCCGCGCACCATGATAAACGCCGTGTTCGAGTTGGAGATGAACGCCGATGCGTCCATCGCGCCCATGCAATAGGCGCGGCCCAGGGACGTCGAGCCGGTCACCGTCGCTCTGGCCATCGAACCCGCCGAGAAGGACGTCAGGTTCTCCGCCGTGACGAGGCTGTCGTTCACCGCGCCCAGCACGCGGACGGTGGCGCCTGCGCCCGTGAGGGTGACGATCGAGCCGCCCGTCACATTGCCGTTCACCATGAAGTTCATCCGGGCGCCGCCGGTGGAGATGGAGGCGTTCGCCATGTTGCCGAGGACCCTCACCATCGTGGATACGCCGCTGACGGCCAGCGAGGAGTTGGTCAGGTTGCCCGTTGCCATCATTGTGGACAGATCGCCTGTGACGGTGATGTGGGTGTCCGCTATCGCCGCGCCTCGGTTCGTTATCGTGATTGATCTCATCGGTCCGTCGCTGGTCACGACGCCGAGCGTAAGCGTGTTGAAAGTGTTAATCGGGTCCATATCCATGACGCTCAGGCTCGATACCGATGTGCTCCCGTAGATCGCGATTCGGGCGATGTCCGTTTGGTTCACGTCGGGGCGCTCATTGTTTGCGTCGGTGATGACGGCGTAGCCGGGGCCCGTGTACATGACCCGCAGCTTGTCCCCATCGCCGTCGCTGAACGTCATGATCGAATCGCCGGCGCGGAGGACGCGCGCGTTAATCACGTCGAATTCCGTGGTCGCCGTCCACGCCCCGTTGTTCCCCTCGTCCAGCTCGGTCACATCGTTATCCGCGTCAATGACGCCATAGACGTAGTAGGACCCCACCGACGTCCCGGCGGGGATGGTGAACTGCGGCGACCGGCTCCGGCTGCCGCTTGCCGCCAGGCCCGTGGTCTCGGTGTATCGCCCGAGGTAAACATCGTCCGCATCGCCGAAGGTGGTGTTCTGTGACAGGTAGAAATCCAGATCGAACGCCCCGGAGGGGACGGCGATGCCGTTTTGCTCGGTGAAGGAGACGTTGAACGTCTGGCCGACCTGGGCGGGCGTCGCGCAGTTCACGTCGGTGATCGTCAGCGTCAGGTCGGGGTAGCCCACCGTTCCCGTGGTCGAGGCGGCGCTGCTGGTGAGGCCGTCGTTGTCCGTCGCCTGGGCGAAATATCGGTGAACTCCGTAGGGGATGGCCGCCGTCGAGCCGGTCCAGCCCCAGCCATCGGCGCCGTTGTTGTCTGTGCCGAGGAGATCGTCCACGCCTACTTCGAGGGTGCTGTTGCCGTTCGCATCGCGGTAGAAGGCCACCTGGGTCACGGTCCCGTCCAGGTCGTTCACGCTGAGGGCCGTCAGGGTCAGGTCGCCGCCGGGCGGGACGGGATCGGGGCTATCCGTCAGGCTGCCGATGGTGGGCCGGATGCGGACGGATACCGGTACCGGATCGAAGCCGGTGTTGTTGCCCTCGTTTTCCTCCAGCAGCGTGCTGTTGACATCGCTGATGACGCCGATGTAGTACGTGCCTGTTGTGTCAATCTGGACGGAGATCGTCTCGGTGTATTGCCCTCCTGCGTTCAGCGTGGTGGTATGCGCCAGCGAGCCGATGGGCGTGTCGGTCTGGTCAATGGTCGCGTCGGTGGAGAGGTAGAGCTGGTCCGTCCAGGCCGACGTGGCCGCGCCGGTCCCGCCGTTGCGCACCGTCCAGGAGACGTCAAAGCTAACGCCGACCTCCGCCGTGGCGGGCGCATCCACGGATGTGACTTGCAGGTCCGGTCGGCTGACCGTGCTGCCGGTGAAGTCCACCTTCACGTTTTGCGTCCCGATGTAGACATTGGTCTGGGTGGAGGTTCCGTATGCGCCGCCGGAGGCGGTGATATCGTACGTCCCGGCAGGGATGCGGAGGGTATATCCGCCGGAGTCCCATGTTGTCGTTACATATGTCCCCCCGCCCTGGCGGACGGCGGTGATGGTGACGCCGCCGAGTCCCTCGCCTGGGGTGTAGAAGTCGTTGTCCAGGACGTCGTCGCTATAGACGACGCCTGTGAAGAAGCTGTTGCCGGTTCGCCAGCCGAAGTCCTCCGTTGCGATGAGGTAGTTCCACCCGTCAATCTGGCCGAAGGTGCAGCCGATGCCGATCTCTTTGTGGTTGTTGTTCATCATTATGACGCGGTGGCCGCGGCCGTCCACGCCCGCGTCCACAAACAGCAATTCGTGTGCATTCGCCACCGCCGCGGTTTGGGTCCCGCCCACCCAGGTCATGGCGATATTCTCCCCTGCGCCTGAAAAGCCGGTGTAGCCGGAGGCTTCCATCCGGTCCCACGGCCACGTGCCGCCCGGACCCACGTGGGTGATGTAGCCCACGCTCATCTGCCAGTTGCTGTGGAGCTGAGCAGCCTCGATGATGTTCAGGTTAAACGCCAGGGGCTGCTTGGGCGAGGATGAGATTGTGCCCCCCGGGAGGCCCTCGTTCAGGTCAATGCCGTAGCGCGCCGCCTCGGCCGTCGGGTTCAGACGGGCGCGGTTGACCAGCTCCAGGAGGTATTGGTCATAAGCCGTCGGGTAGGCAATCCCCGGCACAACGCGGGGCTCAAGTTCTTCGAGGCAAAGCGAACGGTGGACGCGGCGGTCGGCGCTCATCTTGGGCTCCTCAATGACCAATTCCGGTTACGAGCCACGTGAACGAACGGCATCCCCGTAAGGCGTAATGCAATCGAGATAATGCTATGGCTCGCAAATCCCATGCCCTGCCTCACATGTGCACAAATTGTGCACTGTTGAAGTCACTACCAACTGTGACGCAAGATGTTGTGATAAACATTGCCCTATCGCCCAGGAAGGGATCATCTTCACAGAATGGCCCCCAGTCCCGCCCCTAATCCTGGCGATATAGCTCCCTCAGGAAGGCAGCGCGAAATGCCTTGCGGTCCGACGACCTCGATTTGAGCCAGCATTCTACACAATTGTACACCCCATTTGCCATCTTGTCAAGTTTTTTGAGCAACACGCCCTGACGGCCTGACCCCACATCTGCCTTGCCCCTACTCAGCGGACGATCGTCCGGCAACGTACCCGGTGGAGAATGCGGCTTGCAGGTTGAACCCGCCCGTATCGGCATCTATATCCAGGACCTCGCCCGCGAAGTAGAGGCCCTTCACCAGCCGCGACGCCATCGTGCGCGGATCAATCTCTTTCAGGTCCACGCCGCCCGCCGTCACCATCGCCTCGCGGAACGAACTGTGTCCGGTCACTTCTATGCGAAAGTCCTTCAGCCACATGCGCAGCCGCCTGCGATCCTGAGCCGAGATCTGATGCGCAACCCGGTCCCTGGGAACGCCTGCCCATGCAAGGCAGACCGGTATCGCTTTCTTCGGCAGAAGCCCATCGAGCACCGAATGGACCTGCTGCTTCCCGTGCTGCCGCAGGTCGCGGAGAAGACGGGCATCCAATGCCTGTTCATCCAACCCCGGGAACAAGTCAATGGAGAGGCCCACCTTTTTCCCGGCGGACAGGAGGTCAACGATTTCCCGACTCAGTGCAAGGATCATAGGGCCGGACAGGCCGACGCGGGTGAACAGGACCTCGCCGAACGCCTTGATCTCCTTTTGGTCGTCCGCCCAGACACGAACGGACACGTCCCTTAAACTCACACCCTCCAGACACGCGGCGATGTCGCCTGCGGTCTGAATCGGGACCAGCCCCGGCCGAACCGGGACGATCCGATGTCCTACCGACTGGGCCAGCCGGTATCCATCCCCCGTTGACCCTGTGCCGGGATAGGACGCGCCGCCGGTGGCCACAATGACGGCATCGGCGTGGAACACGCTCGGAGACGCACCGCGCACGCTTACGCCGGACACCGTTCCCGCTTTCACGAGAATCCGTTCCACCGCCGACTGCGTTCGGACGACCACGCCCCGCTCGGCGACCCATCGCACAAGCGCGTGCACCACGTCGGAGGCCCGGCCGCTCGCGGGGAACACCTTGCCGTTGGGTCCCGCTGTTGTCCGGACGCCCAACGCCTCAAAGAACTCCATGAGATCGTCGCTGAAAAACTGCGAAAACGCCTGACGCAAGAATTGCCCGTTGGGGCCGAAGTGGTTTATGAAGTCGGCTACCGGCGCCAGGTTTGTGAGGTTGCATTGCCGATTGCCCGTTATGGCGAGTTTGCACCCTAAACGGTCCATTTTCTCGAGCAGCAGCGTCTGCGCCCCCATCTCCTCGGCTTGACCGGCGGCCATAAGGCCGGAGGGCCCTCCCCCGACAACAATGACCCCGTATCTCTGTCCTCCCGATTTCATGGTGAGTGCATACCTATCCGTGCGAGGTCCCAATGGCCCGGTAACCCGAGGAAACCTACAGTGTAGCGGGAGCGCCCGCCGATTGCCAGAGGGTAATTGCATGCCTGAGACTATTGAGACACAATCCGGCATTATTGGGGTTGTTGAAAAACCCCCGCGAGGCGAACACCGACTGTAGCCGCACCCTTTACGGGTGCGGTTTGACGCATCACGGCCCCGCAGGCTGAAGCCTGCGGCTACAAGAACAGGGTTTTTCAACAACCCCTTATTCCCCTGTTGCGGTCTGGCGACCTCCCGGATATAATATCGGTGGACGAAACATGACGCGCCTGCTGGAGACCGCGATGAAGAAGTTGGCCCTCCCTCTCCTCCTCCTCTGCTCCGCCGCCCTCGCTGTGGATGTCGAGATGAAAACCGAAAGCTGGGCGAACAGCGACGAGGATTTCGCCAGGTTCACCCAGCGCATTGAAGCGACAAACCTGCGTAACCTCCTCGCCCGACCGGAGGCCAGGATCGGGCAGAACGCGGACGTGGGGGTCGGCGCGGTCCGCCTCATGACCGACGGCGCCGCCGGCGTGCGGTGCCAGGAGGGCCGGGCGTTCGTTAACGGCAATCCGTCCGTCATCCGCTTCTACCTCGGCGGGCCGAAGGCAATCACCCAGGTCGGCATGTTCACCTTCAACCTCGATGCCCGTGCAAATCAGGACTACGAGGTGCGCTTCGCCAACCACAGCGCCAAGCCCGGCGAGCCGCCGCAATTCCCGAAGGAACCTCACCTGACCACCGGCGACAAGGTGATCGGCAAGGACGGCGGCGGGTTCCACAGCTACTTCGTCGCGAAGGACGGCGGCGAGATCTTCCCCGGCAAGGCCGACTGGGTGGAGTTCCGAATCTGGCGGACCTACAACGTGAAGGCCGGGACGCCTGCGAAGGGGGGCAACACCGCCGAGAGCGCCACGGCCGTTATCGAGCTGGAGGTCCTCGGCGCGAAGGACGACGTGCTGGTCCTCTCCCAGGAGGAGGTCGCCCGGCGCAAGGCCATCCGCAACGCCCCGAAGAATCCGGCTTACGCGAAAAAGGCGACTTGGCAGGAGACAATGATCGCTGCGCGGGAGGCGATTGTCGAGTGGGAGTGTTTGCAGGACAAGTTGGCTGCTCCGGACGGCGGCGTTGTGTTCGGTCCCTGGCACGCTCTGGGTCCGCTGGACCGGAGCGACCCCGCGGTTCGCGAGGTTGAGAAGCAAGAGACCGTTGATCTGAAGAAGCAATACAAGACCAAAGACGGAAAACCCCTCGCATGGCAGGAACGCAAGGACCTGCCCGACGGCCAAATGATCGCCTTGGCGGCATTCGTATCCGGGGACACCATAGAGACCCGCGCAGGCGATGCAGCGATCCGCAAGACGGACGGCAAGTTAGAGGGTAACAAGGCAACAGGACCCCCTATGGTGTCCCCGGATGCGGTGGTCTTTCTCTGCCGATCCATGAAGGTTGCCGCCGAGTTCGATCACCAGAATCCATACACGCTCGGCGTCGGCTTCGCTTCGGCATGGATCAAGATACTGCCTCGATATCGCACCCTCTGGCCGCCGCGTGACCTGAAGGAAATCGTCCCCAACCAGACCTCGTGGGAACTCGAGATTAAGCCGGGGGAGTATCAGGTCCTGGCGAGGTTGGACATCCCTTCCGGGGACACCATACAGGCATCCGAAGGCCGCACGGCGCCACAAAAGACGGATGGCGGTTTGAAAGACCAAAAGCCTGCGACAGCCCGTATGGTGTCCCCGTTGGCACACTTCTGGTTCTGCCCCCACCCTCCGATCACCGATCCGGGCGGGGGGGACATGACTGCGCGCATCCGCCGGCGCGAGGCCCTATTTGACCGGCTCAGGCGCGACTTCCCCGACCCGGTCAGCGTCCAGCAGATCGCGTGGGAGGAGGCCGACAGCATCTGGATTCGGTTCGAGCGACGGGCCATGTCCCGCATCGAGAAGTTCCTCACCGACTGGAACCCCGGCAATCCAGCCTTCTTAGTGGATCAATACAGGAGGGCCATCGAGAAGCGACTATCGGAGCTGGTGGATGAAACATACGTTCAAACGAGCAAGCGAAGCTTGAACGAGTCTTCCGACTACCGGAGCGGGCCAGCAGCGCGGTTCAAGGGATACAAGGACTGTGAGGATATCGGCGAGCTCCGCCGCATCTATTACTCCGCAGCCACATTCCAGGAGATGCTGAAGGAGGGGAAACGCCTTGAGGCCATGCTCCTCGCCGTAGCCGACCAGAAGGCGTCCTTCGGCAGCCGCTACCTGAAGGGAGACGAGTATCTGGCGCGAATCAAGGCACTAGGGGACAAAGCCAAGAGCATCCTTGCGCATCTCATCTTCACACCTCCAAACTTGACTGAGGATAGCACGCAAGTTCTGAAGGCTGTCCTGGCCCTCCGGGCCGAGCTTGACGCGGCATCGAAGGAAATCCTCCTGGCCAATCCGCTCCTCGATTTTGAGAAGCTCCTCCTCATCAGGGGCGGGCCGTCGTTCGCGTCAAACTGGAGCGGGCCGAACCGCTTGGGCAGCGAGATCGTCGTCCTGTCTCCCGTGAGGCCCGACGGGAAGATGACAACTATATACCAGAGTCGCAACCCCATCAGCAGCATGGAGTTGAGCTGGGACGCGAAAAAAATCCTCTTCAGCGACGGCAAGGACATCCAGGAGATTAACGCGGACGGCTCCGGCCGGCGGCAAATCTCACCGAAGGATAATCCACTCAAACATTACGACCCTTGCCGCCTCCCGAACGGCAGGATCATGTTCGTCTCCACCGCCTGCGAGCAGGCCGTCCCCTGCACCGGCCAGCCCGACGTGGGCAACATGCACATCATGGACGATGACGGCGCGAACGAGCGCCGCCTCACCTTCGACCAAGACCACGACTGGAACCCCGTCGTCATGAACGACGGGCGCGTGCTCTATACCCGATGGGAGTATATGGACACGCCCCACTACTTCACCCGCCTCTTATTCCGCATGAATCCCGATGGGAGCGGGCAGATGGAGTACTACGGCAGCAACTCCTACTGGCCCAACGCGATGTTCTGGCCGCAGCCGATCCCCGGCCACCCGTCAATGATTGTGTGCATTGTGTCGGGGCATCACGGTGTGGCCCGCATGGGCGAGCTGGTCCTCATCGACCCGACCCGCGGCCACCGCGAGGCCGACGGCGTCGTCCAGCGAATCCCCGGCCGCGGCAAGACCGTCGAGCCGGTCATCGAGGACGGCCTCGTGAGCGAGTCGTGGCCGCGCTTCGTGTCGCCCTGGCCCCTGGCCGAGCCGGGGACGAACGCGGGCGCGGGGAAGTACTTCCTGGTATCGTGCAAGGAAACGCCCCAGTCGCCGTGGGGACTTTATCTCGTTGATGTGTTCGACAACATGACGCCGATCCTCATGGGCGGCTACAGCAACGCAATCCCCCTCCGGCCGCGCCCGACGCCGCCGGTCATCCCCGATCGCGTCGATCCGAAGGCAACCGATGCGCTTGTCTATCTCGTGGACATCTACCAGGGCAACGGGCTGAGGGGCTACCCGCGCGGGTCTATCAAGGCCCTGCGCCTCGCCTCGCCGCACTACCGCTACCCCGGCAACGGGGATACCTATGCGTCGTCCTACGAGGGCGGGTGGGATGTCAAGAAGATACTTGGCACTGTGCCGGTGTATGAGGACGGGTCGGCTTACTTTCACGTCCCGGCGAACACGCCGATCATCGTCCAGCCCCTCGACGCCGAGGGCAAGGCCCAGCAACAGATGCGGAGCTGGTTCGTGGCCGCGCCGGGCGAGTTCATCTCCTGCGCCGGCTGCCACGAGAGGCAGAACGAGGGGGCGTCGAACTCCGACACTATCGCCATGCGCCGCCCCGCCTCGACTATCCAGCCCTGGAACGGGCCGGCGAGGGGGTTCAGCTTCGATCGCGAGGTACAGCCCGTCCTCGACCGGCGCTGCGCGGGCTGCCACGACGGTCAACCTCGCAAGGACGGGAGGCAAATCCCCGACTTCCGCGCCAAACGGCTGCACAAGGATTTCAGGGACCGCTACAGCCCCGCCTACACGGCCCTCCATCCCTACGTCCGCCGGGCGGGGTATGAGGCCGACTACCACCTGCCCGCCCCGGCCGAGTGGGCGGCGGACACCTGTCAGTTGGTGCAGATGCTGAAGAAGGGACACAACAATGTGGCGCTCGCGCCTGATGAGTGGGACCGGCTTTACACATGGATTGACCTCAATATCCCCTACCCCGCCAACTGGCGCGAGAGCCACCGCCCGCCCCAGGACGATCAGGTCGAGCGCAGGGCAAAATACAAGAAACTCCTGGCAAACGTCGTTGACCGGGATGAAAACCCCCTGCCTTATCCGCCCATTGCCGCGTTCGAGAAACCGGAACCCACGACCAAGCCGCCCGGCCCGGCCCCCGTTCTCGACGGTTGGCCCTTTGACGCGAACAAGGCGGCGGATTTGCAGAAGAACGCCGGCATCGGACCGAAGACGCTCGACATGGGCAAGGGAGTCACGATGAAACTGGTTCCCATCCCGGCGGGCAAGTTCATCATGGGCAATCCCGACGGCTGGTCGGACGAGCGGGGGCAGTCCGTCGTCTCCATTGACAGGCCCTTCTGGATCGGCGAGATGGAGGCGACAAACGAACAGTACGCCCTCTTCGACCCCGCCCATGACAGCGGCTACATGGACGGCCGGGGGAAGGACCGGTTCACGCGCGGCTACCCCGTGAACGAGCCGAAGCAGCCTGTCATCCGCGTCTCTTGGAACGACGCCCTGGCCTTCTGCCGGTGGCTGTCGGAGAAGACCGGCGAGCGGTGCACCCTCCCCACCGAGGCCCAGTGGGAATACGCCTGCCGGGCGGGGACGGCGACGCCATTCCACTTCGGCGAGGTCAAGCCGGGCCTGCGCGACGTAGCCAATATCTCGGACGAATCGCTACGGCGGTGGAACTGGGGGCGTGTGGAGGAGGGCTACCAGGACGGTGCGCAGTTCTCGATCCCCGGCGGGAAGTACAAACCTAACGCCTGGGGGCTGTATGACATGCACGGCAACGTGGCCGAGTGGTGCTTAACTTATTACAAATCCTATCCTTATGACATATCCGATGGGCGGGACGATCCGGGGGCTCCGGGGCTGAAGGTCGTCCGGGGCGGGTCGTGGAACGACAAGTTCCGCTTCGCCGCGAGCGGGTCTCGATGGCGCTACCCGGCGCACCAGCCGGTGTATAATGTAGGCTTTCGGGTGGTGTGCTTGGCGAGATAATAGGACGGCTCTTGCGAGTTGGGGGCTAATTGCTCCCGATGTCGGGCAGGGGCTGGTCGGGCCGAGGCGGGGTCCCGTTTTCCGCGGCGTTCCACGCCTCCCACAGCTCCGCCGACGCGCCTTTGTCCGCGAGAGCGAAGTCGCGGGTTTGCTCGAAGAACTCCTCAATGGTATGCTTCATGTCCAGAAAGGCGGCTTCCTGGCTGGCGCTGCTCTTTCCACAGAGGTTAAACTCCAGGCAGTGGCAGACCCAGCTCTCGTCCTTCATGTAGGTAAGGATATGAAGCGGCGCTTCCCCCCAATTTGGCATGTATACGCCGCGCTTATATTTGGCCTGCATAATCTCCTACCCCGGCAGATGCCCTGCCCCTTATTTGCTCACGGCGTGGTGCTCGTAAAGCCCCCCACGGTGAGGACTCCGCACTTAGTATATCCTATTTGCCCGTCTTGTCAAATGCCCCGCGCAAACATGAAATTTTTCTATTTCACCTAACTTGCACGATGGCAAAAGCATAGGTGCAGGCCGACCGAAAAACAAAATCTTTTTTTAATGTTTTTCCCTGCCGGGCCTCACGACCGCTTCAGCCGCGAGTCGGGCTTTAGGTCGTTGCCCACGTAGCACGTCCAGGGCACGTCGCTCTGCGGCATGGGGTCCTCGCGGCCGTTCAGCTTTTTCGCCAGCCAGTCGAGGAGCCGCGCCTCCATCTCCTTCGCCTTGGCCTCGTCGTCCTGGGAGAGGTCGTCAATCTCGGCGGGATCGTCGTGCAGATTGTAAAGCTCCAGCTCGCCGTTGCGCCCGCGGATGAGCTTCCAGTCGCCCACATTGATCGAGCGGTGATACCCCGTCTCGGCGATGACGAACTCAGGCCCCTTGTCCTTGCCCTCGATCATGGGCAGGAGGCTCCGCCCGTCCATCGGCGGCAGGTTCTCCCTGATCCCCGCCATGTCGAGCATCGTGGGGACGATATCGCTCTGCTGCGCATAGCCCTCGATCACCTTGCCCTTCGGCAGCGCCTTCGGGTAGCGGATCACAAGCGGCAGGTAGATCGTCGCCTCGTCGAGGATGGCATGGCCCCAGATCTCGTGCTGGCCCAGGCTCTCGCCGTGGTCGGAGGTGACGATGATGCACGTGTCGTCTAAGATGCCCTTCTCGTCGAGGACCTCGATCAACTGCCCGATGGCGTGGTCAACGTATCTGACCTCCTCGTCGTAGAGGTCAATGGATCGGTTCTCGTCGCCCTCGTAAACGAGGTCGAGCATCCCCCAGCCCGGCACGAACTCGTAGCCGCCGGGCGTCTCGACCACCTTCAGGTCGCCCACGTTGCCCTTCTCGTGCTTGAAGAGGCCGCGGAATTCCTTCGGGTGGTTGTAGGGGGTGTGCGGGTCCCAGTAGTGGACGAACATGAAGAACTGCTCGTCGGCGTGTTGGCGAATCCACGGCAGCATCCGCTCGTTCACGTGGTCGGCGAGGATGAGATGGTGCTGCCACTTCGACGTGCGCGTCACGTTGATGTAAAACTCGTATCCGCGGACGAACTGCTTCATGTGCGAGCGGAAGTTGATGAGGTTGTCCAGGGCGACGGTGGTGTATTTCTTGGTGTCCCAGAACATCTCGGCGACGACGGGGATGTCGTCGTCGAAGTTGATCGCGTTGGCGACGTTCCACGGCGTGAGGTAGAACTTGTGGTTGACGGGGAAGAGGCCGGTGACGAGGGACGTGAAGGCCGGACCGGTGGCGATGGCCGAGGCGTAGAAGTTCTTGAACCGCACACCCTCCGCGGCGAGGCGGTCGATGTTCGGGCTCACGTCGCGCCAGTAGTCATAGCACCCCAGATGATCGCCGCGCTGCGTATCGAGCACGATGTAAACGAAGTTCATGGCATCCTCCGACGGAATGGGAATGAGTTTTGTCCCGAATCATTCGCGAGCACTGCGCCGTGTCATTGCGAGGCCCGCGCTTCGCGGGCCGAAGCAATCTCATGCGCTCGATGGCCAATTAACCCACGAACGGCGAATGAGATCAAGGCAAAAACGCAGGCGGGGCGGGTTGGAGTGATAGAGTAATGGGCTTATGGGTGGTTCTCTTTGCGGGCTTTGCGAGAACCTTCTTGCCGTTCAATCCGCATTCCGCAATCCGAACTCCGCAATCACTGGTCGAGTTCCTTCCCCGTCTTCCCGCCATGCTGGCGAAGGAGGGCACGCATTCTTTCGCTCCCTGCCCAGTCCAGAGGCGTCCGGCCGTTTTCGTCTCTCGCGTTCACATCAGCGCCCTTGCTGATCAGCGCTTCAGCCGTGTCAGCGGTGTCATACCACGCCGCTTCATGCAGCGGCGTCCCCCCACTATCATTCTTGATGTTGACAGGCGCGCCGTGGGCTATGAGTATTTCCACCACTTGTTTGTTCCCGTACGACGCTACGCTATGTAACGGCGTGCGACCGTACTTGTCCCCAGCGGTGACATCAGCGCCCTTGGCGACCAAAAGCTCAGCAACCTGCCACCAACAATCAGCACTGGCGGAGCACAGGGGTGTCCTGCCATCATTGTCCTTCGCATTGACATCCGCTCCTTTTTCGATAAGAAGCTCCGCCAATTCCTTCTCCGACGCACAGTGAAGTGCTGTGCGGCCTTCTCGGCCCTTCACATTGACGTCGGTACCCTCGTCGAGTAACGCCTTCACTCTTGCACGATTGCGATTGCTCGCTGCGACTATCAACGGAGGATCACCCGTCTTCCCGCCATGTTTGCGGAGGAAGGCGGCGAGGTGTTCTTCGGAGCGCATCTCGGCCAAGTCCAGCGGCGTCTCGTTATCGGCATTGAGCATGTTGATATCGGCGCCTTTGGCGATGAATAGTTCGGCCAAGGCTGCCATCCCTCGGGCTGCCGCTATGTGAAGAGCTGTTTGGCCATCCTCATCCTTCGCATTCACATCGGCGCCTCTTGAGATGATGAGCTCGACCAACTTGGCATCATCAAAGTGTAACGCGCAGTGCAGCGGTGCCCGCCCCAGGGCATTCTTCACGTTGACATCTGCACCGCTACGGATTAGGAGTTCGGCAATCTCGCAGTAGCCAGGAAGCGTGGCCACAGCCAAGGGCGTCTCGCCCTGGCGGTCCCTGGCATTGACGTCCGCACCCTTGGAGATGAGGAGTTGGAGCGTATCCTTGCTCTTGCTGTAAACGGCGTCGAATAAGGGCGTCTGCCCTGCGTCGTTCATCGCAAGAACATCGGCACCCTTGGTCAGAAGGACCTCGGCAATCTCCTTGTGCCCGCCGCGTGCCGCCGAATGAAGTGGTGTCTCTCCGCAGGGGTCCTTGCCACCGACATTAGCACCCAACGATATGAGCAGTCCGACAAGCTCCTTGCTTCCGCTCAGCGGCGCCCAGTGCAGCAACGTTCTGCCAAACTCGTCTTTCTGATTGACGTCGCCGCCTCTCGAAAGGAACTCCCGAACCATCTCCTTTTTTCCGAGAGCAGCCGCGATATGAACTGTCATTGGAGCACCGTTGGCAATCAGAAGCTCGGCGATATCCGAGCAGCCCCCCCATGCGGCCGTATGCAAAGGAGTCTCACCGGAATCGTCCCTCGCGTTGATATCCGCGCGGCTGCGGATCAAGAGCTCGGCAAAATCCTTGTGGCCGAACCACGCGGCCTCGTGGAGGGGGGTACAGCCCCCCTCACCTTTGAGGTTGACGTCGGCGCCGTTGGTGATGAGGGTCAGTGCAATATCCGTCCTTTCACACCACATGGCTTCCTGGAGTGGCGTAACTCCGAGGGATGAATCTATCTTGTTTATTTCAGCGCCGTGTGCAGCGAGATTCTTGACGACCCCGTCCCATCCCGCGTGTATCGCACACGACAGCGCAGTGAAGCCACCATAATCCGTTGCGTTGCCATCGGCGCCGTAGGCGCTCAAGAGTTCAGCAATATCCTCCCGGCCCTCATACATCGCGTCATGCAGCAACGTCGTGGTAAAATACCCCCGCCCGTTCGCGTCGGCGCCCCGGCGCAAGAGTACCTTCACGGTCTCTACGTCGGTATCTGAACCATAAGACATCGTTTCACGAAGCCTGTCCGTAAGCTCGTCCCTCGTGTATGCCCGCCGGAAGACACTCATCCGCCCGCTCCCCGCATCGTGGATGAGGATGGCGAGGCAGGCGAGGACGAAGGCGAGTTTGATGATTCGTCTCATGGGTTCAGGAATCCCATAGTGTCTTGGCGCGGCAGGCCCCGCCCTGCATCAGTATACAACGCGATCGTGAAAAAGTCAAAACGGCAAGAGACCTCTCGCAAAGCACGCAAAGAACGCAAAGGAAACCACAGATGAACACAGATGAACGCAGATAAAGAGGCGGAGTCCCGCCAAGGCGGGATTATGGGTTCCCAGGCAGAGCCTGGGAACCAGTTGAAGTCAAAACGGGAAAATATTCTCTTTCTCTGCGTCTTTGCGCCTTTGCGAGAGATGACACTGATGAACGCAGATGAAGAAGCGACATTTTTCTATGGCATACGATGCCTGATTTTATGTAGCATCCTATGGAATGAAGATCGGGTTTGCGAAGGTTGACATCACCCCGCGCGTGGGGGTGGAGCTGTGCGGGTTCGGCGCGTTCCGCCTGCGGCGGTCCATCGGCGTCCGCGACCGGCTCTGGGCCAAGGCCATGGCCGTGGAGCACGAAGGCGTCCGCGCCGTGATCGTGAGCTGCGACCTTATCGGCGTCCCGCTCTCGATGACCGCCGATGTCCGCCGCCTGGTCCGCGAGGGCGTCGGCATGCCTGCCGACGCGGTGATGGTTCACTGCACTCACACCCACAGCGGCCCGGGCATGGGCACGTACATCGGCTGGGGCGAGGCCGATGCGCCATACCTGGAACTCCTGCCGGGGCGGATCGCGCGGGCGTGCTGCGAGGCTGCGGCGGACCTGCGGCCTGCGGCCCTCCTCCATGCCCAGGTCCCGTGCGCGGGCGTCGGATACAATCGGGAATATGACAAGACGCCTCCTATGGAGGAAGCCCTCAAAGACGACTACCGACCGGCGAAACCCGAGCTCACGGACACGACGTGCCACGTGCTGAAGGTGGAGCGCGACGGCCGGATGGACGGCTTTCTCGCCTACTTCGGCTGCCACCCCGTCGTCTGCTGCGCCGAGACGCGCTACATCCACGGCGATTACTGCGGCGTGGCCATGAATCTTCTGGAAGGCGAGCGCCCCGGCTCGGTGGGCCTCTTCCTGCAGGGCGCGCAGGGGGATGTGAATAGCTGCGTGGTGCACAAGCCCGAGGCCGAGTCGCTGCGCGCGCTGGATGTGATCGCATCCCGCTTCGCCCGCGCCGTCCGGCATGGGATCGAGGCCGCCCAGCCGGTGGAGGTGGACAGCGTCGCCTGCGTCCGGCGCGATGTGACGTTCAGCCGGAAAGACTGGGGGCGCGAGAATTTCACTGATCTTCTGGCCAGGGAGGAGGCCGTCATCCACGCCCCCGAGGCAAGCCAGGAGGACGGGAACGTCCGCCTGTCGGTCGTGCGCGCCATTGCGCTGCGCAGGCTCATCAAGGCCCTCGACGCCGGCGAGTCGCTTCAGCCGCCCAGCGAGGTGCAGGGCCTTCGGCTTGGGCCGATTGCGCTCCTCGGCGGGCCGTTCGAGATATTTCAGGCCATCAAGAACGAAGTCGTCGCAAAGGCGCGCGCCCCGATTCCGTTGGTCATGGGGATCACCAACGACGCCATCGGCTACGCGGTAGATCGCGCCAAGGCTGCGCAGGGGGGCTATGCGGCCGATCTCGTGCCGCTCATCTGCGGCGCGCTCCCCTTTGCGGACACGCACGGGGAGCTGGTTGCCGCCCTTTTGGAGATTGACGCAACGCTCTTTGCGTAGTGCAAACCCCTCTCCCTCGCCCCCACGCCCATACCCCCACACCCCCACACGTGTATGGGCGTATGGGAGTATGGCGGTATGGGCGTATCCAATTCCCCCTTTTTATTTGACGCGACCCCAAACGTAAGGTAAAATAACTAATACACTATGGACAGGGAAAAGGCGCCCCCATTGGCAACGAGGATGCAACGATGAAAAACGGCAGAACCCACATCCTGGCGTTTCTCGTTGTAATTTGCATCGCTTTAACCGTCCCGAACACGGCGGCGGGCCAGGGACTCCGCGTTTCCGGCCAGCCGGTCCGCATCCTGCAAGCGAATAAGGAGAACCACGCCATCGCCTTCAGCCCCGACGGCAAATACCTGGCCGTCGGCGGGGAGGGGGACTGGAAGAACCCGATCACGATCTTCGAGATGCCCCTCGGCCAGCAGCGCGCCGTCCTGATCGGCCACACCAAGTGGGTCACCGGCCTGGTCTTCACCCTCGACAGCCGATTCCTGATCTCGGGCAGCAACGACAAGACCGTCCGCGTCTGGGAGGTTGCCTCCGGCGCGCAGGTCCGCCAGGCCCAGGACATCCAGGAGGTTCATGGCATTGCCTACGCCGCCGGGGGCAAGATCATGGTATCGGGCGGGAAGGAGTGCGCCGTGACGATCTGGGATGCGGACACCCTGGCCATCAGGGGGCAGGGGCACCGCCACGGCAAATGGGTGCAGGGTGTGGCCATGACCCCCGACGGGGCGCTCGCCGCCTCGGCCAGCGACGACGGCACAATCGCCATCCTCGATCTCGCCCGCGGCGGGGTTGTCAGGACCCTTCAAGGCAGCGAGGACGAGGTCCTATGCGTCGCCATCAGCCCCGACGGAAAATACCTGGCCTGCGGCTGCGAGGACGAGTCGGTGAAGGCGTGGACGCTGCCCGACTTCGCCGGTCCGCGCGCCTTCGTCGGGCACGGCAACGACGTCATCAGCATCACCTACTCGGCCGACGGCCGCTACCTCGCCTCCGGCTCGCGGGACCATTCGGTCATCGTCTGGGACGCCGACACGGGCATGATGGTGCAGCGCATGGCCGTTGACGCCGACCCGTGGTCGCTGGCCTTCAGCCCCGACGGGAAGCTCCTCGCCGTCGGCACGAGCAATAAGGGAGTGCTCCTCTACGCCCTGGAGGGGGCGGGGCCGGGCATCGTCATCGCGGGCGGAAAACCCACCGGCCCGAGCATCGAACTCCTCAATCCCGACAAGGCGCAGATGGACACGGACGGCCCGAAGATCATGGTCACCGGCGTGGTGAGCGACCCGGAGGGGATCACCCGCGTCTCCATCAACGGCCTCGACGCTCAGTTGGCCGAGCCGACCCCCGAGGACGTCCAAAAGTTCGGGAAGGACCACAAACTCTACCGCTTCATCGGCGAGGCCCTCCTCGTCCAGGGCGAGAACCGCGTGCAGATCGCCGCCATTGATGCGAACGGCAATGTGACCGAGAAGATGATCCTCGTGAATCGGCTGATCGGCACGGTGGATGCGGACGGGACGCCGCGCCTGACCCAGACCGCCACCGTGACCCGCACCGAGCCGGTCGGCGGGAAGATCAAGATCGCCGTGCTTGACCTCGGCGCGCAAGGCGTGACCCCCGTCACCGCCCAGGTGCTCTCCGAGTCCCTCCGAACGACCCTATTTAACTCCGGGCGCTTTCGCGTGATGAACCGGGAGGATGTGGACAAGGTGCTTAAGGAGAAGGCATTCGAGCAGACGGGGGAGTTTGCCAACACCTCCAGCGACCAGATCGCCAAGATGGGTTCCGCCCTCGGCGTGGAGAAGATGGTCACCGGCAGCATCGGGCTTCTGGGCCGGACCTACGCCGTGAACCTGCGGATGGTGGATGTGGCCTCGCACGAGAACGAGCGGATCGTCTCGGAGCGCTACAACGGCCCGGAGGACGGCCTCTTCCAGACCATCGAGGCCGCCGCCCGAAAACTGGTGGCGGGATACTGACCCCTCTGTTCCCCTTGCCCCGAGTCAGTTCTTCTTGCCGTTCTGTTGCTGATCGCACTTCTGCTGCAACGCAGCGGCCAGCTTGGCGGCCTCGTCCTTGTCGTTCAGGATCTTTATCCTCTTCAGGGCGGGCCGCGTCGGCTCCGCGGCCTGCTTCTTCTCGTCGCCCTTGAGTTTCGAGTACTCCTTCATCGCGTCAACGTAGCCCTTCCTCAGCTCCAGTTCCTTCTCCTTCAGCGAGTTGGGGCTGAGCACTTCGAAGCGGATCGCGCCGTCGGCGGAGCGAAGCTGGGTGACCACAAACTCGGGAGCGGGTTGACTGGCGCGCCCGGCGCCACCACCGCCCCCTCACTGGCCCGATGCGAGAGGACTGGCGGCGAAGATCGCCAGAAACACGGACGCCACGACCACGATCTTTCCCATCGCTCGACTCCTTTCCTTCGTGCCACGAAAGGCGACACGCCAACCAGAGGCAACCCACTATTATTATTCTCCCGCCAAGGGGGGGTGTCAAGGAAAAACCGGAAAAGGCGGTACTGCCTCAGTGACGGGGGGATTCCCGCCCCAGGCTTGCTTCGTCATTCCCGCGAAAGCGGGAATCCACGTGTTGCGGCACAATCTCCAAAGCCCTGGATTCCCGCTTTCGCGGGAATGACACATGCTCCCCCCGTGATTGACGGGTCACAAAAGGCGGAAGAAGAGTCCCCGACAAAAAAGTTTCTGTTGCAGGCGTATTGCCCAAATGAAATCTCGTAGGGGCGGCCACACGGGCCCGCCCCTACAATTGCCCGGCTGTATCCACACGCTTTCGGTAGAACTTTTTTGTCGGACACCCGCGGAAGGAGACACATTCTCCTGCTTTTTTGTTGCACAATTCCACCCCGCTCCTCTACAATTACAGCGCACTGGGATAGGATGCACTATCGGATATCGTAAACTGAGGAGAATGGATATGGACCGACGCGATTTTCTGAAGACGGCAGGCATGGGGGGCGCGGCGCTGTTCGGCGCGGGCAAGATCGCCGGCGCGCAGGAGGAAAAGAAACCCGTCGAGGGCGGCATCCAAAAATACAACGTCCTCGGCCGCACCGAATGGAAGGTCGGCGATGTCAGCATGGGCGGGGGCGGACGCATGGACAACCCGGCCATCGTCCAGCGGGCCCTCGATCTCGGCATCAACTACTTCGATACCGCCCCGGATTACTTCCCGTCGAGCGAAGAAACGCTCGGCAAGGTCCTCCCCAAGGTCCGCGACAAGGTCTTCATCGCCACCAAGATGTGCGAGTATGGCAAGTACCCGATGCACTTAGCGCTGCACACCCCCGCTGCGAAGTGCATCCAGTGCGTCGAGGAGAGTCTAAAACGGCTGCAGACGGATCGCGTGGATGCCCTGTTCATTCACGCCGTAGGCGAGCGGCCGACGAACGACGCGGGCGAGAAGGACGTGGAACGCCTGCGCGACCCGGAGACGATGAAGGCAATCGAGCAGTTGAAGAAGGATGGGAAGATTCGCTTCGTCGCCACGTCGTCGCACGGTCCCTTCATGATGGCCGAGGCGCTGGACTTCGCCGTGGAGTGCGGGCACATTGACCTCATCATGCCGTCGTGGAATTTCATGTATGAGATGCGGCAACCGCCGAAGGACGACAGCAAGCCGGCCCTCAAGCAGAAGCCGGAGGATCTTCACAAGGTCCTGGACAAGGCGAAAGAGAAGAACGTGGCCGTGGTGGTGATGAAGGCGGTTCCACCCATCAAGCAGAGGATCGTGCCCGAGAAGTTGCAGGGCCTTGAGGCGGCAGACGCGGAGGAGAAGAAGCAGGCGGAGCTTGCCGCGGTCAAATGGGCGCTGGGGCATCCCGCCGTGTGCACGCTGGTCAAGACGATGAAGGCCGTTGAGGATGTGGACTTCTATGTGAGCGCCTCCGGCCAGAAGCTGACGCGCCGCGACGAGCAACTGCTGCGCGAGTACGCCGCGACGATCTCCCGGAGCTACTGCCTCACCGGCTGCGGCGAGTGCGCCGACGCCTGTCCCAAGGGAGTGCGCATCCCCGACATCATGCGGTTCAACATGTATTACGAGGGCTACGGCCACGAGCGGATGGCCATGGAGCACTACGGGCAACTGCCGAAGTCATGCCGGGCCGAGGCGTGCGCGGGCTGCGCCGCGCCCTGCCAGGCGGCGTGCCCCTACGGTCTGCCGATGAAGACGATGCTTGCCCAGGCGCACAGCCGTCTGCATTACGCCTGATTTGGGAGGCGATACTAACGTCCCCATGTTGCTGTCGCCGACTTTCCTACGAGAATATGGAGGAAAGCGATGAAGCGTTTAGCGTGGATTGTGTGTGTATGCGTAACTTGTTTGCCCATAGCAGGTTATCACGCATGGGGCAAGGAAACGAGCAAGAAGAAGCCCAAGCCGCCCCAGACGCTTATCGCTAAGTGCGGGGAGTTGGTCCTCCAGGACGATTTCGACCGTGACGATCCCACACCGTGGACGACAGACAGCGGCGGGCTCTCCTGTTCGGATGGGAAACTCATCCTTGACGCGAGAGACATGGATCAGGTGTATGCTACAACGCCTTTCGCACATTCAGATTTTGTGGCAGAAATCATGTTGCGGTGTCCGCAGGGATTCGCGTTTGGGTTGAACCAGCAAGGTCCCCACACGAACGCAAATTTCTCGGCGAACGCGTCGGGTGTGTTGCTTCTGCAAGCGGGAAGCGTCCCGACTCCTGAAGGCGCGGCGCCGACGCTTGCGTCCAAGGAGTATGGCCAGCCGATCAACAAACCAACCTGCTTTGTCTTCGAGAAGGCAGGCAATCAGATTCTTCTTCGGGCAGGGAAGTTTGTCCTGCCGGCAAAGGGAGAGGGGTTGCCCGACGGCCAAGGGAAGCTTCTTCGGTTGTTCGCAACATGCCGTCGAGGCTCGATTCTGGAGATTGATTATATCTACATCTGGTCCGCAGAACCAAAGAAGCGGAAGCAGTGACGAGTCGCAAGAATGCGCAAGGGAAACTGATGATAAAGTTTCTGGAAAAGACGTTCAGGCTGAGCGAGGCGGGAACGGACATCCGCACCGAGGTCCGGGGCGGGGCGGTGACGTTTATGACGATGGCCTACATCATCTTCGTCCAGCCGGCGGTGTTGGGAAACGCCGGCATGGACAAGGGGGCGGTGATGATGGCCACGTGCATCTCGGCGGCGGTCGCAACGCTGATCATGGGCCTGACGGCGAATTACCCGATCGCGCTGGCCGCCGGCATGGGGGAGAATTTCATCTTCGTTGACGTGGTCAAGGCCTTGGCCGAGCCGATCAAGGAGACGCTCATCGCCCAGGGCGTGTCCGCCGAGGAAGCGGCGCGGCAGGCGATGGCGCAGGTGTGGCCCACGGGACTGACGGTCATCCTGTTGTCGGGTATACTGTTCATCCTCCTGTCGTCCTTCCGGTTCCGGGAAAGGATCATGGCGGCCATTCCCGAATCGCTGCGGCACGCGATTGCCACGGGGATCGGTCTCCTGATCGCGTTTGTGGGGCTTCGATACAGCGGCCTGCAACTCTGGGGGGCGACGCCCGCGGAGAACCTGGGAACGCTGCGCGGGTGCCGAATCCTGAGCCTCTTCGGTCTCGCCCTGATCAGCGTTCTTCTGGCCAGGGGGGTGCGAGGGGCGATATTGATCGGAGTCCTGGTGACTGCCGTCGTGGGTGTTCCTTTCGGCTTGACAAAGTATCCGGGCGGTGCGCCTCTCTCCGTTCCGCCGTCCATCGGCCCGACGCTGCTGAAGTTCGATTTCGCGGGGATTTTCACGCGCATCGGAATCGAGATGATCTTCGTCTTCTTCCTTCTGGATCTTTTTGACACGGTGGGGACCCTCGTGGCCGTCGGGCATCAGGCGGGATTTGTGAACGGGGACGGGCATCTGCCGCGGGCCGGCCGCGCCTTCATGTCCGATGCCATTGGGACGGTCGTTGGCGCGGGCCTGGGGACATCTACTGTGACCAGCTATATCGAAAGCGCCGCCGGGGTTGCCGAGGGGGCAAGGACGGGGCTCGCCAACATGGTGACGGCGGCGTTGTTCATCCTGGCCATTTTCTTCCGACCGGTGGTGGAAATGGTGGGCGGCGGCGTGTTTGTCGGCTTTACCGGCCCGGCGCCGGATGTCCTGTATCCGGCTATCGCTCCCGTGCTGTTGATCATCGGGGCGTTGATCATGAGATCGGCGGCCCGCATCAACTGGGAGGATTTCACCGAGGCAATCCCCGCCTTTCTCACCCTTATCATCATGCCGCTCAAACTGAGCATCACCGAGGGCATTTCGGCGGGATTCATCTCCTATGTGATCCTCAAGATCATGAGCGGGAGGGCGAAGGAGGTCAAGCCGCTGCTTTGCATCTTCGCCGTGGTCTTCGCCGTTCGCGGCTGCCTGACGCTCTTCGGCATACTCTAATCAAACTCATGGAGGTATCGGCATGAAACGCGGACCAGCCCTTCTTGCGGTATGCCTGTGTGGTCTCCTTGTCGCCTCGTCGTATTCGCAGCAGAACCCGCAAAATATTGTCGTCGTTGCCCAGGACGGCTCCGGCGATATCCAAGGGGACACCGAGCAGCCGATCGTCGAGGCCATCCGGCGCATGGTCGAGGCCGGCGGCGGGACGGTGCGGATCAAAGAGGGCGCATACATCATCCATGACACGATTGGTTTTGGTCCCGACGTTCACGACCTCGTCATCGAAGGGGCGGGGGAGGTGGTCCTCAAACTCGCCCCGCAGATTCGCACGACCGCCGCCGCCGAACTCAAGCCGGGCGATGCCAGGATGATTGTGGCGGACGCCTCCGCCTTCAAACCGAACATGCAGATCGAGATCCAGGCAGAGGGCCGGAAGGACTCGTTCTCCGGCTACCAGACCAAGTCTTTCTCCATGCGGGTCAAGTCCGTGGAGGGTTCGGAGATCGAGTTCACCGGCCCCACGAAGTACGGCGCGCCGGCGGGGACGAATGTGGTGCAGCTTGTCAATCTGTTCCAGATGGATCGGGCAAAGCGCCTGACCCTTCGCGGGCTGACGCTCGATGGGGACATGAAGAAGGAGGACATGCGCCCCATCAGCCATGTGTTCCACTGCGGCGTCTTCGGCCAGGGGCCGTACACCTATGAAAAAGGCCCGACCGGCCCTCCGGTGGAGGATATCACAATTGAAAACTGTATCATTCGCAACTTCTTCCACCGCGGCATCGCGCTTTATTCCGTCGTCCGGCCCACGGTGCTTAACTGCACGGTGGAAAACACAATGGCGGAGGCGGTGGACTTCGACCACTTCTGCACCCACTGCGTCGCGAGGGGGAACAATCTCTCCCGCGCGCCCGTCGGCGTGGAGATGAACGACGCCTCCTATTGTCTCATCGAGGGGAACACGATCCGCGAGTGCGGCGTCGGCGTCAACATTTGGCAGTGGTGCAAGCTGGACAACCTGAACGTCGAGAACAAAATTGTCGGCAACACGATCCTCGATACAAAGAACACGGCCATCCGATGCGCCAAGGGGGCCGACCGGAACCTGATCGAGGGGAACACGATCAAGGGAGGCGCCGCCGTCGGCATCGTCCTGCAAGGGGCGGACAACATCGCCCGCAAGAACACCATCACCGACCTCGGCAAGGAGGCGATGCTCGTCCAGGGAACGGGGAACCAAACCGAGGAGAACGTCGTCACCAACTGCAAGGAACCGGCGAAGAAATAGTCGCCCTCACATCGCCTTCTCGATCCGCTCGATCATCCGCGCGAGCCTGGCGCGATGTGCCTCGAGTTTCGTCGGGTCCTTTGTGTAGTGGGTCAGGTCCTCGATGAGGTCGGACGGGATGTCGAGCAGGGCCGTGGCCTCCTCGACCAGCGTCGGCTGCTTGCCGGTCTTTTCGAGGGCGGCAATCTTCTCCCGCAGCAGGTGGAAGTATTCGTAGTCCTCGATCCCCTCGCGCATGAGTTCCCATCGGATGGAATTGACCGGGCCGCAGAGGTACTTCCGCTTGTCGTTCTTCGGGTCGCGGTTCGGCGGATAGACGCTCCGCCCGTCGCCGTTGCCCCAGTAACCGACATAGCCGACGGGCTTGTCATATCCGCTCACGTAGCTCATGGGGTCGTCCCACGGGTTTTGGATGTCCGGGGCGGGATAGACGAGGGGGCCGTTCCAGTAGTTGACGTGCCAGATGTGATTGCCGGTCACGCGCTCGCGCCACGTCATCCAGAACCAGATGCGCGGCTCGATGCCGGGGTGGTCAATGAAGTTGTTCGGGTAGGGCGTGTGGGGACCGCAGCAGATGTACCACCACAGCACCTCGCCCTTCTCCTGCCGGGGCCAGAGGGCCTCGCGGCTGTAGCTGCTGAGGACGGGCAGCCAGATGTCCACATGCCCCAGCAGCTCCGGCTCGGGCTGCTCGGTGAGCATGCGCTTCAGCCGTGGGTCGGCCTGCTTCAGGCACTTCATCCCCTCGACGACGAAGGCATAGTCCTTCGGGTCCGGCTCGTCGAACCAATAGATGCAATGCTTGTCGTACCAGCCCTTCTCCTTCATATGGTCCACAAGCGTCTTGCAGTATTGCGAGAAGAGCTTCATGTACTCGGGCGTGCCCTGGTCGTAGTTCAGGATGCGCCCGGCGCGGGAGCTGTGGAACGTGCCGCCCCCGAAACCAAACAGAGGAACGCGGAAGACATTGAAGCCCAGCTCGTCGAGAAACTTCTTCCCGGCCTCGTCGAATCTTGTGAAGTCTATCTTCATCTTGAGATCGTCAACGCCTCCCTCAAAGCCGGGATCAATGACCATGTTCGCGCCGTCGGGGAGTTTGCGGAAGACGATTTCGTCGAAATACGCCTGGCCCTTGTGTTCTCCCGTTTCCGTCCAGAGCGCCGGACGGAGGTTGATCGTCATATACCTCGCGTTCGGGTTGATCCGCTCGTCAACGGCGCACGTCTCTTTCTTCCACTCGCCTGTCCCCTCGCATCGGAGGTCAATGTTGTTCCCGCTGATCCAGCGCCTGTCGGCGTCGTATTGCTGGAGCGTCACGAGGTACGGATGGCCCTTCGCCGTCTTCGCGGCCCATGAGAACTCGTATTTCTCGCCCTTCATCACCGGAAAGTACTGGAGCGAGGAGACCGTTACAACGCGCTGAGCGTCGTCATCCACCACCAGCAGGCTCTTGCCCCCGGCGAGTTTCTCCGCCGTTGTCTTTTCGCCGCCCTGCCAGTTGGCCCCATCAAAGGAGACGACAGGCGCGTAGTAGGCCATGATGTTGAAATTCGAGATGCGGTGCTCGGCCATGTTCTGGTTGTAGAGATGGAAGACCTGCTCGACCTCCTCGTTTGTCTCCAGGTTGTGGTATCGTTTCAGTGCGCCCTTGCTTAGGTTCATGCCGACCTGCAAGTGCCAGTCCTTCGGGATGGAAAAATCATAGACGTGCAACGTGAGCGGCACGGAGATCGGCGGCGCATTGCCCGGGACGATCTCAATGTTCCCCTGGTAGTCGCCCGGGGCGGCATCGTGGGGGACGTTGAACGTGATCCAGACCGGCTGGTTCTTCCCGGCCTTCATATCCACGGGCTTTTCATAGGGCGGCAGCGGGTCGGGCCAGTCGCCCACGCAGCCGAGGCCATCGGTCGGGACCTTCACCGGCACATACTCGACCAGGGCGACCTGGATATTTTTCGCGGGGATGATCTTGTCTTTGTTGCGAAACTCGCCGACGCCGATTTTCACATTGGACAAATCCCGATTCGGTCGGACAACCAACTGGATCGGCTCGTACTCCCCTTTCGCAGCGGCCGCTTCCATCGCGCGCCTGATCGTCGGCGCGGGGCGCTCCCGGCTGATCTTGTGCGCCGGCTCGCACCACCACACCTCGCAGGCGTCGGTCCCGTCCAGGGCGTAGCCGAAGTCGGCGGCATACAGCGGCGGCACGAGGAAGGAGCAGGCCGTCTCAAAGAGCAACAGCCCGGATCGGTGGTCGCGGGCGGAGAGCGTGAGGTCATACTTCCCCGCTGATTCCAGGGCGTAAGGGATCTGAAGAGTCGTATTCACGGCGAACGCGACGGAGGCATTTCGCTTGATCTCGGCGCCCTGTTCCGGCGTCATCCGCAGCAACAGGTCCACCTCCCCCGACCTGCCCTTCGGCTCGGTCAGGAGCAGATTGACGACATTCTCCCCGCCGGGACACAATGCGCCCAGCGATCTGACCGTGACGGCGATATCCTTGCTGTCCTTCACCGTCTGCAGAAACCATGTGTCCCCTCGGAATTCGGGTGGGCGGCCGTCGAGCGTCGCCTCATAGGCATAATTCGTGACCTGAAAGCCCCCGGTGGAGCGAAGCCGCACATCCACGGCCTTTGCGGGAAAGAGATCGGCAGGTAGCTGCGCCTCCTGGCCGTTGTCTTTGCCGAGCCGGGCAATCTCCCTCCAGGGTCCGCCGTCCTTGCGCACTTCGATGATGCATTCGCCCGACTGGTGGTAGCTCATGTTGACGGCCGCCTTGCCCGACGTTTGCGCGAAGCTATCAACGGCGTGGCGGTAGGTGATCGTTGCCCCGTTGCCGAAGGTCCAGCGATTGGAATTGAATCCGCAGGTGTGCCCGTCGAGGCATCGGGAATAGTTGGACGACTCTTTTCCCATCGGGGCGTTGAATCGGTACGCGCCCTTGGCGATGGACTCGCCGACGCCGAGCGTCACGCCGTCGCGCATCAAATGGATCGGCGCAACCTCCGTGAATTCAATGTCGTCGAACCATACCGTTCCCCGCTTGTGCCACTGGCCGAAGCGGATGAAGCCGTCCTTGATCTCGCTCGGCGTTCTGAAGATGAAGCTCTTCTCCTCCCAGTCTTTTCCCGCGCTGAAATCCCGATTGACGAAGGATGAGCACGTGATGATACAGCCGCCCGGCGCGTCGCTTTTCGTGAAGAAGCGGACGCGATAGACCGCGTTCGGCTTTAGCGGCATCGCATCGCATCGCCAATAGCCGCTGTCCTCGCCGGTCCCGGTCACGCTGATACACTTCTCGCCCGTGCGGCCGCCGTCCTCCCACTTGCCCTTGCCGCCTTCGAGCGACCAGCCGTCGGGTTTGTCCTTGCCGGACTCGAACGAGGCGTTGGGGAGATTGACTTGCTCCGCCGACGACACGCCGGCGACGAGGAGGAGAATTCCCAGGGCAATGCGAAGAGTTTCCTTCATTTGGCCTGCTCCTTCTGGCCGGAGGGGAAGCGGACGCTGAACGTGCTCCCCTCTCCTGGCTTGCTTTCCACGTCAATGATCGCCTTATGCTCCCTTGCGATGGCCTCGCAGAGGCTCAGGCCCAGGCCGCTGCCCGCCGGCGAGAAGACCCGCCCCCGCTCGGAGCGATAGAACCGGTCGAAGATGCGCGGCAGCTCCTCCTCCTGGATGCCGATGCCGGTGTCCTTCACCCGCACCGTGATCCCGCCGTCGGCGGCGGAGGAGTCGAGCGCCACGTTTCCCCCCCGCTCGGTGTACCGCACGGCGTTATCAACCAGGTTGGTGAACAGGCGTGAGAGCTGCTCGGCGTCGCCTTTCACCGTCAGTGATGGCGGGACGTTGGAGGTGAAGGCAATGCCCTTCTGATGGGCCAGGGCTACGCCGATATCCGCGACGCCTTTCAGCACGTCGCTGAGGTTCACCTCCTTGAAGCTCCGGGTTCTGTCGGTCATGTCCACGCGGGCGAGGGCCAGCAGGTTGCTGGCCAGAGCGCCCAGCTTGTCGAGTTCCTCCAGGCAGCTTGCGAGGACGCGCTCATACTCTTCGGGCGAACGCCTCCGCTCCAGGGCTTGTTCCACCTCGCTGCGCATGGAGCTCATGGGTGTGCGGATTTCGTGAGAGGCGTCGGCGGTGAACCGCCTGACCCGCTCCACGCTGTTTCGGATGCGGTCAATCATTCGGTTGAAGGTCTGGGCCAGACGATCAATTTCGTCCTCGGTTCCCCGCTCCGGCAGCCGGAGGGTGAGGTTTGCCGCCGAGATGCGCTCCGCCGTGCGGCGAATCCTTCGCACGCGCATGAAGGCGTCGTTGACGATAAACCACCCCAGCAACGTGACGACTACGACCAAAACAGCCCCCCCGATGAGCATGTTCTGGACGAAGTTGTCGAGCGTCCTGAACTGGTATTGCAGGGATGTGGCGAGCTGGACGACGTAGCGGTTGCCCTCCGCATCGCTCACCATTCGCGAGAGGCAGCGCAACTTGTCGGCGACGATCTCCAGCGCATCCTGAGAACGCAGGGCCTGCTGGAACCCCTCCGGGCTGGCCAGCATCCCAGGTGAGGGGGCGTTCTGCGATCGGGCCACGACCTGTCCTTCCGGGGTGACGGCCATGAAGTAGAGCCAGGGGTTCCGGCCGTGCTGGTTCAGAAGGTCGGTCTCGACGGCGAACTCTCTGATCCGCTGTTTATCCACTCGATCAATGCCGCCGAGACCGAGAAATTCCACTCGGAGGGTGCGATCTACGGTCTTGATTACATCGCGCTTCGTACGCCAATAGCCGAAAATACCAAAGGTGGTCATGGCCAGAGACAGGAGGAGCGTGTAGACGAGGATGAGACGGAAGCGTATGCTCCGGTAGAATTTCACTCAGGGCTCCTCATCACGTAGCCCACGCCGCGGATGGTGTGGATGAGCTTTTGGGGGAAGCCGCGGTCCACCTTGCTGCGGACGTAGTTGACGTAGACATCCACCACGTTACTCAGCCCGGTGAAGTTCATGTCCCACACGTGCTCGCCGATGGCGGTGCGCGTAAGGACCTTATCCACGTTCTGCATGAAGTATTTCAGGAGGACAAACTCCTTGCTGGAGAGCTGAGTCGTCTTATCGCCGCGCCGGGCCTCGTGCTTCTCCAGGTCGAGGGTCAGGTCGCCGACCTTGAGCATGTTGGCGCTCTCGGTGTGCGACCGGCGGATGTGAGCGCGGACGCGGGCCATGAGCTCGCCGTAGGAGAAGGGTTTGACGATATAATCGTCGGCCCCGGCGTCGAGGCCCTTGATCCGGTCGTCCACGGCGTCCTTGGCCGTCAGGAAGATCACCGGCGTGCTCATCTCCTTCTCTCGCATTCGCTTGAGGATGTGGACGCCGTCGTATTTAGGCAGCATGATGTCGAGGATGACCAGGTCGTAGGGTTCGGTCGTGGCCAGGTGCATCCCGTCCTCGCCGTCATGGCTGACGTCCACTACGTACCCCCGCTCCTTCAGGCCGCGCCGGATGGACTCGGCCATCTTCACATTGTCTTCGACCACAAGGATACGCACAGCCGGCGCCTCCTAAGAGTATTGTTTATACCAACCCATTATTATCCTTTTTGAGCGTAAAATTTCAAGAAAACACTTGGCCTCCGTGATAAAATGACGGCGCGAGGAGGAGGACCATGGCCGTCCGATGCCCCAAATGCCACAGGCACTACGACATTACCTTGTTCCAGTACGGCAAGACCGTCGTCTGCGAATGCGGAGAGCGACTCGATGCCAGGAAAGGCCACACCGAGGCCGTCCAGCGCCCGAGGGAAAGGGACCACAAGGATTAGCCGTCGGAAGTTTGGCAGGACTGTCGCAGCGGCCGTGGCGAGCGGCTGCCTTGCGGGACCGCTCTGCGCGCAGGAAAAAGAGAGGAGAGAGATGGACCCCAATTTCAAGCTCGTCATCGCCGTCGAGGAGATCAAGGGCCGATGCCCCGCCTACAAGAAGGGCGACAAGGTGGTCCTGGATCGGGGGTACAAGTTCAACCTGCAGGAGACCACCGCCTGCTGCATGCACAGCCTGGGGCCGATCCTGCCGTTCTACTGCGCGCTGGCCAAGGGTGTGCCGCCGAAGATGATGGGCCTGGCCCCCGCCGACGACCGCGAGAGTCCCAAGGCATACATCCACTGCCCGGACCCGTGCGAGAAGACCGGCGGCGGGACCGTCCTCTTCAGCGTGGAGCGAGTGGAGGAAAAAGGCGAGAGGTGATGGGTGATCGGAGGGAGATTAACCTATAACCTCTTTCTCTCCGTCTCCCTCCCCGCGCCCAGCCAGAACGCAATTACCGCTCCCACTGCAATCAGTATCCACGTCATCGGCCGAAGAAGATGGACGTGGCGCAAGAAGTAGGGGAGCGACGGGTCCTTGATAAATGGGAAGGTTTTCCATTCAAGAAAGAAGCAGAGCGCAACCGTGGCGATGGCGCAGACGATGCCGAGGAAGACCGACCTCCGCCCGGAGGCCAACCCGCATCCGATCCCGATCAATCCCCCAGGCAGGACCATGGCATAGAACCCCTGGCGCACGAGCCAGCCGAAGGCGAAATATCCGAGCGCACCGCCGATCGCCGCCCCGGCCAGGCCGCGCGCGATGCCCAAGAGTTGGCCGGTTACTGCACCGTCCGTCGGTTCCGCATCCCGCGGCAGCGGGGGGAGTTTCGCACCTTCCTCTGCCATATTTCAGCTCCCTCAAAGGTCGCGATGTCTTGGCCGTCTATTCTCCCGCTCTTGCAGAAAAATTTCACGCTCTTTTTTCACGGGCCATGAATCGAAAATGTGGAGGGGAAGAGGGCGAGAGTATAGCAAGGGGGGCGGGGAAGTGGTATAAAGAAAGGGGAAAGATAACGGCAGGGGCTGAAAAACGAGAGGATTGTATTAAGGAACTTGGCATGAAGGACATCCGTATCGGCGCGGCGCAGTTCGAGAACCGGAACAACGACAAGGCCTACAACCTGTCGCGCATCCGCGACCTGACGCGGAGGGCCGTCGAACAGGGGGCGGAGGTCGTGAGCTTCCACGAGGTGTGCATCCCCGCATATACGTTTGTGCGAAAATTGGGCAAGGACGAGATGTTCGCCCTGGCCGAGCCGGTCCCCAACGGGCCGAGCACGCGGAAGCTGATGAAATTCTCGAAGGAATTCGGCGTTCCCCTCCTGGCTGGGCTGGTCGAACAGGATCAGGACAAGCTCTACAACACCTACATCTGCGTCAGCGGCGGCGACCTCGTAGCGAGGCATCGCAAACTGCATCCCTTCATCAACAAACACCTCTCGCCGGGGAATGAGTACACCGTGTTCGACCTGCTCGGCTGCAAGTGCGGCATCCTCATCTGCTACGACAATAATCTGCCCGAGAACGTCCGCATCACGACGCTCATGGGGGCGGAGATCGTCTTCATGCCGCACGTCACCGGCTGCCTGCCGTCGGTCATGCCGGGGCGAGGGCTGGTGGACCCGAAGCTCTGGGAGAACCGCGAGCGCGACCCCGTTCCCCTCCGTCTGGAATTCATGGGTCCGAAGGGCCGCGGCTGGCTCCTGCGCTGGCTGCCGGCGCGGGCCTATGAAAATGGAATCTACGCCGTGTTTACCAATCCCGTTGGCATGGACGACGACCAGGTGCGCAACGGCAACGCGATGATCCTCGACCCCTTCGGCGAGATCATCGCCGAGTGCAACACGCTGGGAGACGACGTGGTGGTCGGCCTCTGCACACCGGAGAAGATCGAGGTCGCCAGCGGGCGGCGATACCTTCGGGCGCGCCGGCCGGAGCTCTATGGGAAACTGGTCGAGCCGTCGGCCCTGCCGCCGCTTACGCGACCCGGTTGGGATACGAAGAAATAGCGCCTGCATTTTCCGACCCGAAGGCGAGAGGGGCGCTACTAATCAGGGAGACGGGGAAAGTCTGTCGGCAGGCGCAAAGGAGATAGGAATGAACACTCAAATAGGCCGATTGCTTTTCAGCGCGATCATGGTCATCGCTGCCGCTCTGTGCATCGCTCAGCCCGATCCGCAGGCCAAGCTCAAGGCCGTCGTCAAGAAATATGTGGAAATGAAGGGGGACCCAACGCCGGGCGTGGCCGTGGAGATCGCCGAGTTTGTGGACCGCGAAAAGACGTATGTCGCCTTGGCGGAGACGGAGATCATCAACGCCTTGAAGAAGGCCGGGATCGTTGTCCTGGCCGAAGGCAAGCCGGAGTACATCATTTACGGGGCGGTGGAATCGAACTGGAGCGGCCGGACCCAGGCCTACGGCACAGACGCCTTCGTTTACGAGGCGGCCATCACGCTGAAGGTGATTGACACGAGGCAAGGAACCGTCGTGGACACGGCCTCCGCGCAGGTGCGAAAGATCAACCCCAGTCCCGAAAAGGCCGCGCGCGAGGCGATGGTGGAGGCGGGAAATTCCGCCGGAAAGAAGGTCGCAAATGTCTTGAAAGCCGCCGCGAAAACTGTAGAATAGAGCGGCGAAGAACACAGTAGGTGAACATTTAGCCAAATGTAGCGCAAGCCCCCTAAGACTGAAGTCATTCCCGCGTACGCGGGAATCCACGAGTAGTCGAGGGCCTGGATTCCCGCTTTCGCGGGAATGACAGTGCCAAACTCTTACCACCACATTTGGCTAAATGGTTACCACGGTGGATTTCTTCTCCTGGCAGGATAGAAAATGATGCGAACACGGATCTCGTCTCTGGGCGTGTGGTTTCTTTTCATCGTCCTTGTCGCCGGGTGCCGGTCCCTTTCAACCGCAAAGACGCCGCCGCCGCCAACCGATCCCAAGGGTCCGAAGGCGCAGGCATCGGGAGTGGCGGTGGATATCAAGGAGCAGATTGACAAGACGCCTTCGCAGACCTCCGTGGCGGGAACCGAGGTCATCAGCGCCCTGCGCAAAGAGGGGATTGAAGTGCAGGCCGAGGGGAAACCGGAATACGTTGTCATGGGCGAGGCCGAGGCGACCTTTACGGGCGACAGCGAAATCTTCGGCATGAAGACGTCGGTCTATTCCGCGGTGGTCAGCCTTCGCGTCATTGACAAGCACACGGGCAAGATTCTCGCCGCCACGTCCGCCGACACGCGCAAGATGGCCACCGAGAAACAGATCGCAGCGAGCGGCGCCCTCCGCGAGGCCGCCGACCGCGCCGTAAAAAAGATCATCGAAGCCATACCCCGGCCGAAGAAGAAGTAATGCAGCGCGGGCCATGGGCCCGTCATCTATCGGCTCGCGTCAAAACACAATCGGCTCCGGCTGAAAGACGATCTGCTCGTATCGCGGCGCCCGTTCCTTTTCAAGTCTTGTAAACGTCGTCACGCAGGTCTCCACCGCCTGCTCGAACATCTTCCTGCCGAGTTCCGCGCTGGCCTTCTCCGGGAAGCCCATAACCCCGACCTTCACGTCGTCGCTCTGCGTCAGACGGGGGACGACCCAGGGATGGTCAATGGGCTTTGCGGCGCTCTGGTAGTTGTCCGGGTGCGCCAGCATCCGCTCATAGACCTTTTTCTTGTCGTAGGCGATCTCGTCCATGCGCACCAGCTCCGGAGCGATGTGGAGCATCCACGACGTCTCCACCAGCCCGGCGTGCCAGTCGCGGTCCTCCTTCATGTATTTGACGAAGTCGGGGCACGCGACCCAGATGGGTGCGAAGACGAGCATCACTTCCTCGAACGCGGGATTGGTGCGGAGGAGCAGGTTCAGCGTATTCATCAACGACCGGTAGTTCTCGCTGCCGCCGTGGCCGAGGATGAGGAAGATGTTGCGGAATCCCTGCGAGACGAGCGACTGAATCGTCTCGCCGATGACCATGCCGCTCACGTTCGGATTGATGTTCACCGTGCCCGGCAGCGCGCCGCCGGAGAAGCAGGCGGTGATGACGGGGAAGCAGAGCATGCCCGTCCGCTTCGCCGCCGCAATTGCTACCGCCTCCGCCGTCATGGCGTCGGTATAGACGGGCAGGTGGTAGCCGTGCTGCTCGATGATGCCGATGGGGATGATGATGGATTGCCGTTCGGCGAGATAGTCCCGGATGTCCTTGACAGTCATTTCCTTGAAGATCGGAGCACGACTTGGCATAGTATTCTCTCCTTGCGAACCGATTGGATTGAGCGTCATCATAGTCGTCCGCCCTGACTATCGCAAGGGAAATCGAAGAGAAAAGAGGTTGCACTCGGACCGACGGAGAGTAGAATAGGAAGCCATCGAGCATTTGCAGGAGAGAAGGTTCATGGTCTGGATACCCCTGGCAATCATCGCCGTCGTCGTCGCGGTCCTGATCGCAATCCCGCATGTCAAGCGGAAACACCGCGCCGAAAAGCTCGGATGCCCTCTGAGCAACCTCCAACTCCTCGGCATGAGCCTGCGCGGGGTGGACATCAACGCCGTCCTGGACGCGAAGCAGCGCCTGAAGGACGAGGGCATCGACGCATCGCTGAAGGCCATCGAGGTCCACTACCTCGCCACGCGCGACCTCGCCCCCGTCGTCGAGGGCATGATCGAGGCGAAGAGGCGCGGCGTTGACTTGTCATGGGAAAAGGCCTGCGCGATGCACATCGCCGGCCGCGACATCCAGGCCGACATCGAGGCCGCCGCCTGCCCCAGGGAAATCGTCACCCCGGAGATCACCGGCCGGACGATGGACGGGGGCGACGTGCGGGTGAGGCTCAAGCTGAAACTCCGTTTCGTGCCCGAGCGGGCGGTGGGCGCGGGCGACGAGAAGTTTGTGGTCGAGCGCGTATGCGCCGCGGCGGAGGCGGACATCGCCCGGTCGGAGTCGTGGGAGTATCTCCTCCAGCGTCAGGCCACGTTCGCCCGCCGCATCTTCGAGCGCGGCCTCGACGCCGGCAGCGCCTTCAAGATCGAGTGGGTGGATGTGGAGGAGATGGAGGGGGAGAAGGCGGAGGAGTAGGCGGAAACGCTTGTGGGTGGGTTCTAACGGCGCGGATCACGCGCGGCTATAAACCGGCGCACGCATCCTGCTTGTTGGGCCTCGTGCATCAGAAGTCTGCGATTCGCGAAGGAAGGCGCTGGGCCTCCCAATTGTCGGATCGGAATTCATCCCAGTCATGCTGCATGATGGGCGGGGGATAGACGACCTCCTTCATCAATTGGTCTTTCTTGAACCATCCGGCTTCGGTAATGCCTTCGGCTCTTGCACCATCAGTTCGCATGACATCGCCGCTGACGATATCGCACAGCATCCAGGTCTTGCACATCTTGAAACGAGAGCACTGGAGGTCCTCGACCCAAAGTACTTTGCGAGGCTGGACTATGACGCCAGTCTCTTCCATCGTCTCCCGGATGATGGCCTGAGCGGCGTTTTCTCCCAAATCAAGAGCGCCGCCGGGTCCGACCAGAAAAGACCCGTCGCCAGTCGCGCCGTAACGCACAAGCAGGATGGTGTCATCTTTCAGAATAATCGCCCCGGCCGCTATGCGGTGCGGCTTCATAATTTGCCTCCGAGCCTGACAATAATTAGATTGATCCGCATAGTATGCGGATTTCCTCGTTGCTACCCGCCGGCGCTTATTGTGTTGTCAGCCCTCGTCTCGTTTCTTCATGAAGTCCGCTTCCATGAAAACGGCCTTCAAGTCCTGAATCGGCCAGAAAGCCGTCGGTCCCATCAGGCTCGCGGTCATTCAATCCTCAATGTCAGGTTGTCCAGGTAGAACACGCCGTCGGCATCCTCGCCGGCCGAGACGCCGAGCCAGCGCAGGGTGGAGAAGGTCCTGTGCGTGAAGGCAATCGTCTGGCGTTTCTCAATGTCCCCGCAGCGGGTCAGGAGCGTGTACTTCTTCGGCGCGGCCTCGCCGAGGTCGAAGGTGATCTCGACGTGACACCATGTCCCAGGCTTAGCAACGAGCGCCTTGCTGCCGTTGGCCACGAGGGCGCCGTCGCGGTCGAAGTGCAGCGACGGGCCGATGTCTGTTGTTGATCCTTCGCCCCGAAACTCGACGTAGAACGCGGCGGGGTTATCCCGGGCGAGCATGGCGTCGAAGCTAAAGGTGATGCGCCCCTTGTCGAGCCTCTTGGGGGCGAGATGGATGTAGGGGTAGAAGGACTTCTTCAGCCCCTTTCGATCCACACATCGGTAGGACTTCTTCCCGCCGCATGCCGTTTCGCTGGTGACCGCAAATGTGGCTGCGCCCTCCTTCGCCAGGCGGAAGATCGGCGGCTCGTAGCCGTCTGGCATGTCCTCGAAGTCCATGCTGAACGAGAGCAGCCTGGCCAAGTCGTCCGGCGTCCAGACCTCGGACGGCGTGCGCTGTGCCTGTCTCTCCGGCAGGCTGCGCCAGGCCGGGTCGCCATAGAGTCCCGCCTTCTTGATTTCTTCGTCGAACGGTGCAAATCCGATGGCGGCCACGGCGGGGGCGTTCGCCTTCAGAGAAAAGTCCATCTTCGCCGGGTTCGAGCATCCCGGGTCCGCGATGAGGGAGTCCTGGTCGTAGCCCTGGGCCTGCCACTCGGCGAACGTCTTCCCGGCAAAGGTAAGCTGTGCGTCGGGTGCGATGGTGTGATACATGTTTTTGCGAAGGACCGGCGGGGGCTCGCCCGGCTGCCAGCCGCGCCGGATCGCAACGTTGTCGTTGGCGATGTAGATATTGCCTCGGGCCTCAAACTGGTTCGACTTGCGCGGTTCCTTGATCCCGCCCCGATGGATGAACCCGTCCCGCGCAAATGCGCCGATATTGTTGCGGAAGGTGTTGTCCGCGCCCCAGTTCTGAAAATACGCGGACCATTCCACGTTGTACACGAGGTTGTTCTCCACAAGCGCCCCGCGCGATTGCTCGTCCAGATAGACCCCAGCCGTGCCGCAGATGTAGGGATAGGCCCGTCCGTCGTGGATAAGATTGTGATGTATGTGCGTGTCGAGCGGCCCGAACTGGTAGATTGCCCCGGAGTCGGTGTGGTAGCGCAGGCCATAATGGTGCAGATGGTTGTAGGCGACGACGTTGCCGTGGGAATACTTCTCGCCCTTCCAGTTCCACCGAGCGTCGAGGCCGATGGGGTCCCAGTGCGTGTCGAAGATGTCGTTGTGGGTGATGCAGGAGAGCGATGCGAACCGGTTGACGATGCCGTAGCAGCCGTGCCAGATCACGCCGAGGCGGTGGATGCAATTGTTGTCAATGACATTCGAGAGGACCTCGGCCTCGGAACGCCAGTCGTCGGCGGACTCGCCCGCTCGCATGGGGCGCAGGATGAGTTGGTCCAGTCGCGCCTCGGCCTCGCGTCCGCTCACGGTGATCGTGCATTTCCCCGACGACAAGTCCACGGGGACGGGCTTGCCGTCGAGCTCGCGGGCCACGACCCGGGACAGGAACCACTTCACGTTCACGCCGGTATCGTAGGTGTACTTCGGGCCGTCGTTGACCTGGACGGTGAAGGAGTCGGCGCTTCCCGACGGCGCGCTGACGCGGGCCAGGACCCAGTATTTGCCGGGCTTGCTGGTGATCGAGAATAAGGCGTTGCCCCCTTGCTGTCCCTCCGGCAGGACGATGCAACGGTCGTTCGATGCGGCTTCATCCTTTTGCACGAGGAAGGGGGCCGCCAGGACAGCGTCCTCCGCCTCGAAGACGAGGTCGTCCGGTGCGATCTTCATGCGCCCGGCCAAGAGGGCCTGCAGGTCCGTCACGCCGATCTGCATGGCGCCTGCGCCGGCATCCCAGATGTGGCAGCGCTCGATGCGGTTCTCCCGGCAGCCATCGGCCATCTCGATGGCGTACTCCCCGACCTGTGAGATTTCGCAATTATGAAATACCGACGACCGCAGCCCCTCAGCGTAGATAGCCGCGTCGAGGTACATGTGTCCCTGGCGATACATGCCGTTGTACTTGTCTATGTCGCCGTCCACGTGGCGGAAGGCGAGGTCGCGGAACCGGAGATGCTCGATGAACCGGCCGCCGGAAACGTCGCCGAGAAGCTCCACGATCCGCGACTTCAGCAGGGGCGCAATAATTTCGGAGGTTGCCATGTCTTCGCCCGGCATCGGGTAGTAGTAGAGCGTTCCCGTCTTCCGGTTGAGGTACCACTCGCCGGGGTCGTCCAATTCCTCAAACACATTCGACAGGTAGTAACGGAAATTATGCTCCCAAGCATCAACGGGCCGCCCATGTGAGGAGTGGAACCGAACCACACGGCGAGCGGGCAGCACTTCTTGGATCCGGTGGATCGTCGGGGTCCAGGAGCAGAGCAGCACGATGTCTATGTCGGTCAGGTTGATCCACGACGGATTGATGTCGCCGGGAAAATAGAGGAACGACTGGCGCTCGTCCTCGCCGGGGGCGCGGCCCTCGGCCCGCAGGACCTTCTGGCCCCAGTTCGGCTTGCGTGCGCGCATGCGCGATATGCCGTTCACGTAGAGGGAATGAAAGACCCACTGTCCATCCTTCGCCTGCGGGACGGACGTCTCGAAGTATGGTTTGCCGGGCGATTGCCGCCAGGGCCCGGCGATCCGCCTGCCGCCGCTGAGGACCGCGCGGTCGCCGGGATAAGATGTGTAGGTGATGAGCGCGTTCGCCATTCCAGTGTCTTCCGGCGTGAAGGTCAGCTTCTCTGACAGCTCGTATGCGCCGCCGCGGATCATGACGGTCACGGGCTGCGCGAATCCGCCCTCTGCCTTGAGTTGGCGGATTGCGTCCCGCGCCCGCGCCGGCGTGGCGAAGGGGCCGTCCGTCCTGGCAGGATTCGGGTCGGCGATTCTGCCCGACCAGGAATCGTTGCCGTTCGTGGCCACATAGAAGGTAATGGCCGCCGGCTGCTCTTTGTGGGAGACTCGTTGTGTCTCCTCGCACGCGATCAGGCACAAGACGATGGCGACGCTGCCGCAAATGGTCCGTAGTGATCGCCGCATAGTTTCCTCCTGTTCTCGACGCGTTTACGTTCACGCCGCCGAGAGGATTATGGCTGCACATGTCGGGCAAGGGACTTCCGGATTTCCTCCTTGAATTGCGTCTTCATGATGCAGTTCAGGTGGCCTGCGTCCTGAATCTCAATAACCGGCCAGTCCGGTCGGACCTGCTGCAGGGGCGCAACATAGAGCGGCTTGACCGGATCTCGGTCGCCCACCAGGACGACGACCGGGACGCGAATCCCCTTGATCTCCTCCTCCGTCACGGCGAGTTTGCCGATGCTGCGGATGCATTCCGCGGGAGTGCGACTTCCTTCCCGTAAAGGCCCCCGCTCCCATATCTTCTGCAAGGCGCTCCCCTCCCGAAACCAGCCCATGCCGCAGACCGTCCCCGACAGGACGCGCTCCGGATGGAGGGTCATCAGCTTGACGGTTATCATGCCGCCCAGGGAATAGCCGACGATGTGGGCCTTCTTGACGCCGAGATGGTCCATGAGTCGGACCACGTCTTCAACCATTTCGGTCCCGTAGGCGTCTTCCTTATCGGGCTTGTCGGATCCGCCGTGGCCCCGCAGGTCCAGCGCGATGACCCGATGATCCCTGGCCAACATCTCGATGATGCTGGGAAGTCCCCAATTGATCGCGGCGCTGGCGTGCAGGCCGTGGATGAGGACCACCGGCGGCCCTTCTCCTTCGACGACATAACAAATCTTCGCTCCGTTCGAGTCAAAGGTCTGTGGCTTCGGCCCGTCGGCGGCGCAGGCGGGGCGAAGTCCCGGAAGGCAAGCCGGCGCGAAGAAGATTGTAGCAAGCACAAGGAACCGTGTCATTCAAACCTCCGTGAGGTTATGTCCGAACCACAAGGAAAAGGTATGCACCTATTGCGCTGAATACCACCGCCGGCAGAAGCGCCGCCTGCAGCGGAGTCAATTCACCCGTCGCTCCCATATTGTGGCATATGGACTTGACGGCGTAGTACCCGGCGCAGAAGAGGAGACAGAGCAGAATTCCCTTCGCCGAGCCGCCCGCGGTGAAGGCGTTGCCGAGGACCAGGGGGATCGCCAGCAATACAAAAATCAACGGCGCAAAGGGCCGGACAAAGTGGTCGTAATAAGCCATGGCGAAGAAACGGTTCCCCGGCATGCCTGTCATAAGCGCGCGAACGCCTTGGGCGCTGTTCATGTCGGTGGGCGTCTCCGCCAGGAGGACCATGTCGCGGGTTATCGGCGCCGGCGCCGGGAGGCGTTCGTAATGCTCGGACTTCTCCTCGCTGGACGTGAAACCGCCCCGCGGTCGCCAGACGTCGTGCAGTTCCAGGTCGGCGTCGCGCCACGTGCCTTCCTCGGCCCAGAGCATGTCTTTCGGCTGGCCGTTCGCATCGTAAGACATCATGGCCACCCCCACCATTCGCCCGCGGCGCGCGTCGGACGAGCCGATCCAGTAGAATGTCTTCCCATCGCCGGCGGGGACGATGAGCTTCTCCCCCCGCGACCGCCATGCGACCGCCTGCTCATACCGCCGCACGGCGCCGGCGAGCGCGGGGACAATCACCTCGCCGCCGAGGGCGATCAGCGCGCCGACGCCGAGACTCAGAATCAGGATCGGCCTGACCACGCGAAAGACGCTGACGCCATGTGTATTGAACGCCGCGATCTCGTTCCGCCGATGGAGGAAAAAAAGCGTAACGATTACGGTCACCGTCCAGCAGAGCGGCGCGAGATCAACCAGGATGCCGGGCAGGCTGACGGCGTAGTAGGCGGTCAGGCACCCGAGGAAATTGAGGAGAGACGCATCGGAATAGTGCCACCGGATGATCCGCTGGGCCGCGTCGGCCACGATGTACAGCCCGCAGATCGCAAATCCGAACGTGGCGAAGCACGCCAGCACCGCCTCGGTCAGATAGATGTCGAATCGGGAGACTTGCTTCATCCGCCCGACTACCTCCGAAACATTCGGAACAGTAGGATCGCCCCAACCATAAGCGCAAACCCGTCCGGCAACCAGATGAACACGTGCGGCCCCACGCCGGTGTGCCGTCCGAGAAGGTCGCCGACGAGCGACATTGGGTAGTAGGTGAATAATGCAAACGCAAAACTGACCGCGAGGGCGCTCAGGAAGCCCCTGCGCGGCACGGCCACTCCCAGCGGCACGGCTACGAGGCCCAGCACCAGCGGGGCCACGGCAAGGGCGAGGCGTTGGTGAATCTCGGCCAGCACGTCCGTCCACTCGCGCTGCAACCGGGCCTGCTGCATGCGGGCGTAGAGCAGCCGCCTCCGGTCTTCGATCTTCGCAATCTCCCCATCCAAGGCTTCGATCCTGCTGCGCTCTTTGGCAAGTGTGGACCGGGCCTCCTCCACCTTGCCCTTTGCCTTCTCGACCGCTTCCCTTGCCTCGGGAGTGACTTTGGATCGTTTCATTTCATCCTCAGCAGACGCCGCCCGATGCTTGAACCGTCGGAGGCGAAGCGTTTCCACCTGTACGGCCTCCTCCGCCTGCTGCCGATCCATCTGCTTTTGGTTAAACTCTATGATGAGCGCCTCCTCCTCGCGCCTGAGGGCCCGGAGGACCTTGCTCGGCTTGGGGACTCGCCCCGGGTACGATTCCAGCGCCCCCTGGATTTCCTCAGCCATCCGAAGTAGATCATCCAGGCCCGCCGACTCCGGCTCGACTTCGATGTGCGGGGCCTTGAAGGCCATGTCAACGTACCGCCGCAAGGAACCGAAAAAGGCCTGCCGCAGGTGCTTGGGAGGATGGTCCGTCGGCGTCACAATATGACAGTTGGTGAGGAGGAGTTGCACGCCTCCCTTCTCCGGCTGCAGCTCGATTTCCATCTCCTCCGCCCGCAGGATTTCATGCAAGCGCTCCCCGCGCACATGGAACAGCACGATGTCGCGGCAGCGCCGGCCTTCCACGTCGCGCACGAAGACATCGTACGCCGGAAAGGAGATGACGCGCGTCGGCAGCGCCTGAAGCCGGCTGAGGAAGCCGCGGAAGATATTCACATCGAGCGATTTCAGCCTCCTCTGGAAGGCCGGGACGGTCCATGCGTTCAGCAGAAACGCCGCCGAACTTAGGACAAGGCCGCACATCAGGACCGGCGGCAGGAGCCGACCCAGGTGGACCCCGATCGCCCGCATGGCAAGGATTTCGTTGTCGGCCGACAGCCGGCCAAAGGCCATGACCAGCCCCGTCATGAAGGCGAAGGGGATGAGATAGGGAAAGAATGAGATTCCCGACGCAAAGACCGCCTCGCGGAGCTGGATGACGTTCAACCCCTTGTGGATCAGCTTTACGCTTGAGATCGAAAAAAGCACGACTGCCAGCACGAAGAAACATATCCCGAAAGATCGAACGACCTCCAGGAGGATGTAGCGTTGCAAGAGTCGTATTCGAAATCGGCGATTCACGGGGCGCAAAGCTCGATAAGAGATTCACGGAGATTCTCCGCATCCAGAGAGCGATCCAGAAGAAAGGACCGAACGGGGACGCGGTTGACGATGCGCGTGATCTGCGTCAGGAGAAGCTCCGACGTCTGCGGCGCATCGCCGAAAAAGAACACATGCCTCATGAGAAACCGGACGGCGGCGGCGTTCGTCTCGATAGGGGGGGCTTCAGCCCTCTCCCGAAGCGCGATGATAATCGAGAGCGGCGCCTTCGCGTTGGCGAATTTTGGGAACTGCCCGTGGAACGGCGTGCCGTGAATCCACATGGCGCTATCCTGTTCGCGGATCATCGTTAGTTCGTCGCTGAACACCTCCGCCCCCAGCCGCTTCGACAATTCGCTCTTTCCCGCGCCTGTCCCGCCGATCAGGGCCATCGCCTTGCCGTCCATGCGCAGGGACGCCGAGTGGAAGAGGACCGCCCCGCGCCCGATCGAGTGCAGGGCGTAAGCGATGCGGAGGATGCTGTCCACCGACCCCAGCGACCCGTAGTGGAGCTGGGCGTGAGCGACGCCCCTGGCGAGGTCCGCCCGGATGGCGAAGTCCCACCTGAACACATAGTGGCGCGCGTCAAGGCTCGCCGACTCGACGCGCTCGGCGAAGCGTTTCTGCTCGCCGAGGTCCGTGAACTTGACGAAGACCTCGAAGGCCGCCGGGCCGCCGCCCAGGAACGCCTGGTACTTCTGCTTCGCCTCATCAACGAGTTCGGCTGCATCCAGCCACAGTCGAGACGGCAGTTCACCGATGCATAAATCAATGGGCAGGAAGCGGTCTCGATCCTCGAACGCAGAGAGGAGGTCCGAATCGAGTTTTCGGATGTAGCTGCTCAGTTCACCCATGCGCAATCTCGGCCGAGACGGAATGTATTTCCTGGATTATAGACCGCTCCCCACATTGCTTCAACGAAAAACTCGCAGGACATATTCGGATCCGATGGATTGTTTCGCTTGTTGGCTGTGGTAGAATAAAGAAATGAAATCACCTGTGCGGAAACGTGCTGTATTCTTTCGATCAATCCGCCTTTTCGGCCTGACCGGATGTCTGGCTGCGCTGATGGGGTGCTTCCCCGTCCGGCCGTATCCGCCGGTGGACGTCGCCCCGACGGCCGAGCGGCATTTCATCGAGGGTCGGGAGTTTTATCGGCGCGAGGACTTCGAGGGTGCGATGAAGGCCCTCCGCGCGGCTATCGCCCAATGCCCTCGGTATGTCGAGGCCCACCGCCTCTACCAGGACGCCTCCGTGGCCGTCCGGCGGATCGAGCCGCTGGTGGACGAGTATGAGGACCTGCGCGACACCCACCCGCGCGACCCTCTGTACCGATACCTCTACGGTCGGCTCCAGATCAGCGATAAGGACCAGGAACACGAGTTCGACAAGGCTCTGTCGCTGGAGAGGAACTTCCCCTGGGCCTGGTACGGCCTGGCATCGGTGGCGCACCGCCGCCAGAAGTTCTGGCAGGCGGAGCAGTACTATAAGCACACCGTAACCACCTCCGACGGGCGCCTGGCCGAGCCGATGATCGGCCTCGGCAAGATATACGGCCTTAGAGGGGAGTATGACAGGGCGGAGAAAATCTTGAAAAAGGCCGCGGCGATGGACCCCAGCGATCCGTTGCCGCATCTGGTCCTGTCGGTGATCTGCCGAAACCAAAGGAAACATGATCTGGCCGTCGCCGAATGTGAACGGGCCATCGAGAAGATGCCGAACTGTCGCCCCGCGTGCACTATGCTGCGCGATATGATCGAGAAGCATCCCGCATCGGCCCGAAGCGAGGCGGTGCGAACTTGCCTGCAAGGCGCGCTGGAGAGTTTCCCCGACCATCCCGACCTCCTCGCCACGCTCGGCCTGGTCGAAATGCTTGCGGACCGCGACGACTCGGCGCTCGCCCGCTTCGAGAAGGCCCGGGCCAATGGCCTCGGCCCGGCCGACTATGCGAATCCCATGCGCCTCCTCTACGTGCGCAAGGGGCGGTATGACGAAGCGCTGCGCATCTGGCGGGAGAAGGTCCCGCCAGAGCTGACCGACTGCCCGGGGAACGTCGCGGCTGATCGGTATCAGACGTTGTCCTGCGCCACGGCGGAGGCGGCTCAGCATCCCGAAGATTCGCAGCGTGCTTTCGCCCTTGCCCAGGCCTATGCCCGTGCCGGCTGGCTCGATGAGGCGGAGACGTTGGCCGAACGATTGGCCTCCCGGACGGCCGCCGCCGCGCCACTTTTTGATCGCGTGAAACAGCACATTGACCTTTGCCGCAAAATCGAGCAATTCTTCCGTGAAGATTACGTCCGCTTTCAAACGAGGCATCGCCATCGCTCCGTCCAGAAGGTCCTGCGCGAGATCGAAAGGTTGGCCTCGGAGACGACGGGGCGCGCCTTCGAAGGAACGACCAAGACGACGGATTATCCGCTCCTGGGCGAGGTGGCAGGCTGCGAGTACCCCCAGCGCTTGGATCTGATGAAGTACTTCGATGAGTTCAACCAACTACTGGTCATCGGCAAGCCATCCGGGAGCTCGCCCGTCGAGTGCGGCTTGATGACGGTCGTCAGTCGGCAGCCGGAGCGGCAATCGCTGCTCTGGGGCGCGACGATTCGCAGCGATCGCGTCCTGGTGGACGGCCTCCAGGTGACCGGCTACCATGAGACGATAGAAGACCGCCGGACCGGCGGCCAGGCCATTGACGGGTTCTTTTATACGGATATAAACGCCGTCTGGCGCTGGTGCTGCGACGATATCCGGGGCGTTGAACGGCTGTGGCGCGGCCCCATGCCCGCCCGGGAGCTGCCCCCATGCCTCATAGACCGGATGTCGAGCCAGCCCACTCGTCTGATTGAGCAGGTCTATCGGGATGAGTGCAAGGCAAACCGGATGGACTACTTCCTGAAGGCGATTGACCTCGTGGATTGTCACGAACTGGGTCATGTGGTGGACGCGCAGACGCACCTGCCGATCTCAAAGTACTTCTTCCGCGACCTCTTTCTGGTTGTCCAATGCGGGTTCTCGCCGGAGAACGTGCTCGCCTTCACCGAGCGCAACGCGGAGCTGACGGCCCTGGCCCACGCGCGGTCCCCCCGCCTCGTCCTGGGGTCCATGATGCGATTTATCGAGTCGGGCTTTGATGATTCCCCTCATTCAAGAGGATACCGAACGATCATCGAGAGGATGGTCGAAGACATCTTTCACCGACCGCACGCATACACTGGGATAGATGTGAACCGCAGGATCATTGACCAGGTCACCGCCCTGTCGCCGAGCGAGATTCGGCCCTTCGCCCTCCGCCTGGCCGAGGAGTGGAAGATTCCCCATCGGGCCAGCGAGGCCGCGCGATAGACTTTGCACTTGATTTGCCGCGCATAATCGTCTAAGGTACTCGCTGCATGAGCAAGCAAGGAATATGAAGCATGGCGATAAGCAGGCCCCTGGTCATCGCCCATCGCGGGGCGTCGGGCGCGGCGCCGGAGAATACGCTGGCCGCTCTTCAGCATGCCGTGGACATCGGGGCCGGCGCGGTGGAGTTCGACGTCCGCCGCACCGCCGACGGCCAGATCGTCCTGATGCACGACGGCTCGGTGGATCGGACGACCGATGGCGCCGGCAAGGTGGAGGACTTGACGCTCGATCAGATTCGGGCCCTTGACGCCGGGACATGGAAGGGCAAGCGGTTCGCCGGGGAGCGCGTCCCGGCCCTGCGGGATGCGCTGGAACTGCTGAAGGGCAGGGCCATGCCGGTGATCGAGATCAAGGACGAGGGCATCGCGTCCGAGGTGGTCGGGCAGATCATGAAGATGGACATGGCGGCGAACGTCACAGTGATCTGCTTCAACGCCGAGACGCTCCGGCAGGTGCGGGAGTTCAATGCCCGCATTCGGACATCTCTGCTGATCGGGGAGAAGGAGGCGCCGCCTCCGAACGGGCTGATCCGTCTCGTCCGAGATGCGAAGGCGAACCACCCCGACCTGCAATGGGGCCTCGCCACGCGAGATTGCGTGGAGGCGTTCCACGCGGGGGGCATGCCGGTCTGGGTGTGGACGGTGAACGAGCGAGAGGCGATGCGGCGGATCGTCGTCCTTGGCGTGGACGGGATCACGACGGATCAGCCGGCAACGCTATTGGATGTCATTAACGCGGGAGGAATCTGAACGACGGTGAAGGCGGTTCTGTTCGATCTTGGCGATACGCTCTTCGGCCATGGCGCGGGGACGACAACGTCTATGGGCTACACTGGGGCCAAGCGCGCCTACGATCGCGTGAAGGAACTAGTCGGCGAGGCGCCGGGCTATACGACCTATTATGCCAAGGTTACCGCCATCTTCGCAAAAATGGCCGTCGCCTCGTCGGGGCTGGAGGAGATCAACATTCGCGAGCAGATCAGCGGCCTCTTCGCCGGTCTGGGGACGAAACTGGATTCAAACCAGCTCGACGAGGCGATCCGGGCATGGTATGGGCCCTTCTCGGATAACCTAAAACTGTTGGACGAGACCCCGCCCGTCCTGGCGGCGCTCAAGGCGAAGGGGCTGAAGCTCGGGATCATCTCGAACACCATCTGGCCAGGCCGGCTGATCGAGGACGACCTGAAGAAGGCGGGCATTCGGCAGTTCTTCGACTGCGTGGTGGCGTCGTCCGACGTAGGCATCCGCAAGCCTGCGGGGGAGATCTTCGGGGCCGCGCTGGAGAAACTCTCGCTGCCTGCCGGGGAGTGCGTCTTTGTCGGCGATTCGATCAAGGTGGATGTCGTCGGAGCGCAGCAGGCGGGCATGAAGTCGGTCCTTGTCGAGCGACGGGAAGAGACGGGGCCGGAGCCGGACGCTCGAATTCGGTCGCTGGCGGAATTGGAATCGGTTCTTGAGAATCTGTGAGAGATTACTATGCCGAGCATAGAGGTTAAGGATTTCAATCTGACTCATACGCTGGAATGCGGGCAGCTCTTCCGGGCGGTGAAGCGCAAGGGCTGGTACTACGTCGGCTGTCGCGACCGCGTCTTCAAGGTCCGACAAAACGATAACACGCTGGAATATGACGGCGCGGACGAGGAGTTTCTGGTCCACTTCCTTGCGCTCGATATTGATTTGGAGGCGATCTACCGCAAGATCAATGTGGACCCTCACATTGACGAGGCGATCCGCCAGTGCCGAGGGCTGCGCATCTGCCGCCAGGACCCGTGGGAGTGCCTCGTCTCCTTTATTTGCTCCTCGGCCAACACCATCCAGAACATCCGGAAGGTGGTGGAGCGGCTTTCCGAGCGCTTCGGCCAGAAGATCCGGCTCGATGATTACGAGACCTATTCCTTCCCGAACCCGGGGACGCTGAACGATGTGGAATCGTTGCGCGAGGCGAAGGCGGGGTTCCGCGCCGAGAGCATCGCCGTGGCGAACAATCTCGTGACCGACGAGTACCTCCGCGCCCTGCCCAGCGCCGGGTACGAGGCCGCCCGAGATCGGCTGATGCAAATATCCGGCGTAGCCGACAAGACAGCCGACTGCGTCCTCCTTTTTTCCATGGACTTTCTCTGCGCCTTCCCCATTGACACCTGGGTGAAGCAGGTCATGGCCAAGAAGTACTTCCAGGGGCAGAATGTCTCGCTGCAGAAAATGCGTGAGTTTGCCATGATCTACTTCGGCGAGTACGCCGGCTATGCCCAGGAGTATCTCTTCCATAAGGTGCGGCTCGATGCGGGCCGGGTCAAACCCGCCAAGACGTCGGGCTGATTCCATGCCCGACATTAGGCGTCTTCGGCTGCTGTCCGCTTTCGTTCCCATGCCGGCATGGAGGAACTTGTTGTGAAAATGAAAATCGAAAAGCAGTATGTGCATCTCCCGGTAAAGAACGGCGCGGAGAAGGCGATCTTTCAGTTCCTGCTCGACGGCCAGGTGGCGCGCGAGTTCGACGTCGAGCTGGCGACGGACGGACCACCCGACTGGTGGGCGTTCTACGACGTCAGCGCCTTCCGTGGCAAGGAGATTTCGATCCGTGCGCGCAACCTGGTGGGCGAGGATGCGGCCGCGAAGCTGCCGGAATTGATCCAGCAGGGCGACGACATCAAGGGGGCGGAGAATCTCTACCGCGAGACGCACCGCCCGCAGTTCCACTTCACCTCGCGGCGCGGCTGGAACAACGACCCGAACGGGATGGTCTATCACAACGGCGAGTATCACCTCTACTACCAGCACAATCCCTTCGGGATCAAATGGGGAAACATGCACTGGGGCCATGCGGTCAGCACGGACCTCGCGCATTGGCAGGAGCTTCCGATCGCCCTGTATCAAAACGGCTTGAAGGACATGGCCTTCTCCGGCGGGGGCAACGTGGACCCGCGCAACACGGCCGGCTGGAAGACCGGCGACGAGGATGTCATCTTCGTGTCGTTCACAAGCACAGGTCGAGGCGAGTGCGTCGCCTACAGCAGCGATCGGGGCCGAACGTTCACGGACTACAAAGGCAATCCCGTGATCAAGCACCGCGGACGCGATCCGAAGGTCGTATGGTATGAGCCGGAGACGAAGTGGGTGATGGTCCTTTACGACGAGGTCGAGGGCAAGTGGCGATACGCCTTCTACGAGTCGAGGGACCTGAAGTCGTGGGCCTACATGAGCGCTGTGGACGGTTTCTATGAGTGTCCCGAGTTCTTCGATCTGCCGATGGACGGCGACGAGCGCAACAGGAAGTGGGTGCTCCACGGCGCCGAGCGCCGCGAGGAGGGGGGCAAGCGCCATGTCGCCCGATCATCCTACATGGTCGGCGCATTCGACGGCCGCGCCTTCATCCCGGAGACGGGCATCATGGACGGGCACCTCGGTCCCAACTTCTATGCCGCCCAGACCTTCAGCAATGTTCCGGGCAATCGTCGGATCATGATCGGGTGGCTCAGCGGAGTCACGTACCCCGGCATGCCCTTCTCGCAGGGCTTCACCGCGCCGCTGGAGCTTACCCTCCGGGCCACGCCCGACGGCCCGCGTCTCCTTTTCTACCCCGTGGAGGAACTGGACGTTTTGCGGACAAGGACGCATCGTTTTGGCGGCAAGACAGTTGCGGAAGCCGATGCGTTCCTGGAAAAAATCGGAGCGGAGCTGCTGGACATCCTCATGGAGATCGAACCGAACGGCGCGGATGTGGAGTTGAACGTCCGGGGACAGGCGGTAACTTATCGCGCATCGGACCGGACGCTCTCCTTCCGGGACAAGACGGCCCGCCTTGAAGCGATAGACGGCAAGATTCATCTCCGCGCCCTGGTGGACCGGTGCGTCATGGAGGTTTTTGGGAATCAAGGTCGCATCGCCCTCTCCGCCGCCGGCGATCTTTTTCCGAAACGCGAGACTCCCCTTCGCCTGCTCGGCGGCGACGCCGCGAGGGTTGTCAACCTGACCGCGCACGAATTGAAAAGCATGTGGGGATGACCGCGGGAAATGGCTCCAACCTCCCGGATGTTTGGCGCGAAGTAAAAAGTAGAACGCCCCCTTTTACCCCCCCCTTTGCGTCCTTTGCGCCTTTGCGAGAGATCTCTTCTTCTGTCTTCGATTCCGTACTCGCCAGCGCCGGCCACGGACAATCCGCCGCGCAGCGGAACCCGGTGTGGTGATTCCCGGACGATGGGCCGTAGCCGATCCGGAGCGCTGTGCGGAGAAAAGGCCCGTAGGAGGACCAGAAGCCGCCCCGCGCGACACGGCGCAGGTTCCCGCCCGGCGGCGTCGCCTCCGCTTCCGTCGGACCTGGCGGATTTTTCTTGGGGCCGACCTTGTAATAGTCCTCCCCATAACAATCGTTCACCCATTCTCTTATATTCCCGCCGAAGTCAAAACACTTGAAAGAACTCTCATCGCCCTTGAATTGGCCCACTGCTGCTGTACGACTGACCTCCGCAATTGCCTTCTTCCCCTCCTCGCTCTTCGACCACTTTTCCCACCACGGCGTGTGGGTCTTCGCGTCCCCGTCGCAGCGGCAGCCCAGGGCATAGCAGTGATTCGCCCGGCGCGAGTCGTACTCGTCGCCCCAAGGGTATTCATGATGCCTCTTCTTTTTGAGGTCCCACCCCGCCGCCTTCTCCCACTCCGCTTCCGTCGGCAGGCGCTTCCCGCACCATGCAGCATAGGCGGTTGCGTCGTCCCAACTCACATGAACAACGGGATGATTCTCTCTTCCTTTCGGTATCTTCCCCCCTGCCCAGTGCTGCGGGGGCGGACGGTTCGTTGCCTTCACAAACTCCGCATACTCCGCGTTCGTCACCTCATACTTGCCAATGAAATAACCATCGAGATACACTTGATGCTGAGGTCCCTCCGGGGGATTGGGCCCCGATCCCATCACGGACGATCCCGCGGGGATGTAAACCATGCCTTCGGGGACCTTGATCGTCTTGCCGCCGACCTGGATCGTCTCGGTCTTGCGGGAGAGCGGGTGCGGGATCTTGTCGCCCGTCGCGGCGGTGGCCACATATACCTCGTCGAAACCTCCCGGAGGTTTCGGACCTCCGGGAGGTTGGGACTTCTGGGAATCGGACGATGCCGATGCGCTCGCCGACGCCCGTGCGCTCTTTCCCCCTTCTTCCTCTGACTTCTGATCTCTGACCTCTGACTTCTGATCTCTGGCCTCCGCCGATTCAAGCGCCTTCCCCCGCGCCTGCTTCAGCGTCTCCAGATACATCAGGATCGGCTCGACCTCCGCGCCTTTCTCCTTCGCCTTGCCCAGGCAGAGCATGGCGGCGTCGAGGGACTTCTCGTCCGCCGCGCCCTCCATCATCAGGGCGGCAAGGGCAAGCAGGTCGTCGGGGCTGTCCGGGTCGGACGCCTTGCGGTAGAAGTTCAGCGCCTCGTCTGCGTCGAGGTCGGTCCACTTCTTGGCGATCTTGGCCGTCAGGCCGTCGTCGTCCGCCTTCTTGATCTCGCCTGCGTAGCCGTACCGCCGCGAGATGTCCTTCATCGCCAGTTTCACCTTGCCGGAGTTGACCCGGTCGAAGCATTTCTCTCTCAGCGCGATGATCCGGTTCAGGTTGGCGATCTTTGTCTCGATGAGTCCGGCATATTTCCCTTTGAGCAGGGATGCGCGCGAGCGGGCGTCGGCGTAATTTCGCGCGGCGATCATCTTGTCTATCTCCTCGACATCCTTTGCGAACTGGGCGAGATCAACCTCCTTCGGTTCGGTCTGGGCCTTGGTCTCGGCCTCGGCCGCGGGGGGCGCGGCGGCAAGGGTCGAGGCCACAGGCTTCTCATCGGACTTGCCCGGCTGGCGCGAGGACTTTTCCGCTGTCTCTTTATCGGCGGGGACCTGGGCCAGTTCGACGGGCTTTGCCCTCTCAGCCGCCAACTCGGCCCGTTCGCGGGACGCAGCATCCTTGTCCTTGTCGAGTTTGGCGATCTGGAGGAAATCGTCCTTCTTCCCCTGCTGGTCGTCGCCGATGGGTTTCGTGGTTCCCGCAGGCGGCGCAGGTTTGGCAATGGGTTCGGGTTTCCTCGCCTGCGCCATGAAGATACCGATTCCCGCCGCGAGGAGGAGGGCCGCGACGCCCACAGCCGCGAAGAGGCCCGCGCGGGACTTCTTGGCCTTGGGGGCGAGCTCCCTCGCCTTGGCGGCCGTGGCGGCGCTCAAGCCCGTTGTCGGCATCGCGCCCATCACGTCCAGACTTGTCAGGAGCGCGTTCAGGTCGTTGACGACCGCGTCGCAGCTCTGGTAGCGCTCATCCCGGTTTTTTGCCATCATGCGGTTGATGACCGCGACCAGCTCCGCCGAGGCGTCGGGGAGGAGCAGGCGGATGTCGGGGATCGGTTCGTTGACGTGCTTGTTCAGGAGCGGCAGAGGCGTGTCGGCGGTATAGGGGGGCGTGCCGGTGAGGAGTTGATAGAACATCACGCCAAGTGAATAGATGTCGCTCCGGTGGTCGAGCGGCATTCCCTGGGCCTGTTCGGGGGACATGTAGAGCGGCGTGCCCATGATCATGCCGGACACGGTGAGCTTGGTCGTCACCTCGCCCATCCGCGCCAAGCCGAAGTCGGCGACCTTCACTTCGCCCGCCTTGGTGAGCATGACGTTCGACGGTTTGATGTCCCGATGGATGATGGACTTGTCATGTGCGGCGGCGAGGCCGGCGGCCACATCGCGGACGATGCGCACCGCGTCGTTGACCTTCAGCCGCTTGCCGCCTTCGATGAGTCGGTCGAGCGTGCCGCCGTCCACGTACTGCATCTCGATGAAGTAGATATTGCCCTCATTGCCCACATACCAGACGGGGAGGACGTTGACGTGCTCGACATTGGCGGCGGATTGGGCCTCGCGGATGAAGCGGTCGGTGTGGCTCTTGTCCTGCCGGGCGAACTCCTCGGGCAGGACCTTCAGCGCGCAGGTCTTGTTCAGTTTGGTGTTGTGGGCGCGATAGACCTTGCCCATGCCGCCCTGGCCGAGCAGGGCCTCGATCTGGTAGTGGGCGATCATCTTGCCCACCATCGGGTCGGGGGGCTGGTCGCCCTCCCGACGCGGGTCGGGAATCCTGAGATGCGTCTGGCAGTTGGGGCACTTGACCGTTTTGCCGAAGAACTGTTCCTCGGCGCGGATGATCTGCTTGCACTTGCCGCAGCCTACCTGGATGACCATAGCCCTCCCCTCCATGTTTCAGGCGACGCAGGGTTTGACGCTATTATAGGGCCTGGAGTTCCCTGCGACAAGGCAAAAACGGATTCAGGCATGACGCCTCAGTGACGGAGGGGTTGTTGAAAAACCCTGTTCTTGTAGCCGCAGGCTTCAGCCTGCGGGGCCGTGATGCGTCAAACCGCACCCGTAAAGGGTGCGGCTACAGTCGGTGTTCGCCTCGCGGGGGTTTTTCAACAA
>JBFMAD010000039.1:0-66297 GCA_040755855.1 Planctomycetota bacterium
GAAAGAACCCCCATTTCATGTATGACCTCTCCCCCGCTTTTCCACCTTTCGAATCGCTACAAACAAACCCATACCCATGTAACTCAATCTCACCATAGGGTGGGAACCATGTGCCTGCTCTTGGACATTCCGCCCCCGAAAATGCTGTTGACTTTCCGAAGATTCTTCTGATAGACTGCAAATAGATACCCAAGATCATTGTTTTCCGAGGGGGGGAAGGTGTGCTTACCGGTCGTGCATGGACCCTATGGAGGATGAAATGGCTGACGAGAAAAAGAAGGATGACAAGAAGCAGGTAACGGTTGATCCTGCGACGGCGCGGATGCTCGATATCGCAGCCGAATGTGGGATTTCGACGATGTTCAGCCGGGCAGCGGAAATGAAGCCTTGCCCGATCGGCGGGGGAGGCTCGTGCTGCAAGAACTGCGCCATGGGCCCGTGCCGACTCACCGGCAAGGGCGCAGAGGAGAAGATGGGCGTCTGCGGCGCAACGATGGAGACTATTGTCGCCCGCAACTTCTGCCGCGCCGTCGCCGTCGGCGCATCGGCCCACTCCGACCACGGACGCGACCTGGCCCGGACGCTGATCGCCGTCGCCAAGGGCGAGGCCAAGGGTTACGAGGTCAAGGACGAGGAGAAGCTACGCCGCGTGGCCGGATACTTCGGCATCGAGACCGAGGGCAAATCCGCGAACGATATTGCCCTTGCGGTCGGCCAGGCCTCCCTGCATGAATACGGCAAGCAGGATGACGAACCCCTCGCCTACACGAAGCGCGCCCCCGAACCGCGGCAAAAGATATGGAGAAACCTGGGCCTCTTCCCACGGGGCGTGGACCGCGAGGTCGTCGAGATGCTCCACCGCACCCACATGGGCATGGACCAGGATGCGAACAACCTTTTCGCCCACGCCATGCGCGTGGCCCTCTCCGACGGCTGGGGCGGGTCCATGATGGCGACGGACATCTCCGACATTCTTTTCGGCACGCCGAAGGCCGTCGTCGGCGGCGCGAACCTGGGTGTCCTGGAGGCGAAGCAGGTCAACGTCATCGTTCACGGCCACGAGCCGACGCTGTCGGAGATGATCGCCGCAGCGGCGAACGATCCGGAGATGATCGAGTATGCCAAGTCGAAGGGCGCGGAGGGTATCAACATCGCCGGCATCTGCTGCACGGCCAACGAGGTCCTCATGCGCCAGGGCATCTCGTCCGCCGGCAATTTCCTCCAGCAGGAGCTGGCCATCCTCACCGGCGCGGTGGAGGCCATGGTGGTGGACATTCAGTGCATCGCCCAGGGCCTGACTCACGTCGCCCAGAAGTATCACACTGACATTGTGACGACGTCCCCGAAGGTCAAGATGCCCGGCGCCGTGCATATCCAGTTCGATGAACACCGGGCCTACGACATCGCCAAGGAAATCCTGAAGCGCGCCTGCGACAACTTCCCCAAGCGCGGGAAGGTCCAAATTCCGAAGGAAAAATCGCCGCTCGTGGCGGGCTTCTCCCACGAATACATCCGCTACATGCTCGGCGGGTCCTTCCGCGCCTCCTTCCAGCCCTTGAATGACAACATCATCAACGGCCGCATCCAGGGCGTGGCGGGCATCGTCGGGTGCAACAACCCGCGCACAATCCACGACAACGTTATGGTCTCGTTGATGAAGCAGTTTGTCGCGAATGACGTCTTGGTGGCGGTTACCGGCTGCACTGGCATCGCGGGCGGCAAACACGGCTGGCTCACTCCCGAGGCCGCACTGGAGCACGCGGGCGACGGGCTGAAGTCCGTCTGCGAGGCCGTCGGCATCCCGCCGGTCCTGCATCTTGGGTCGTGCGTGGACAATTCGCGCATCCTGACCGTCCTCACGGAGGTCGTCCACACGGGCGGGCTCGGAGAGGACATCAGCGATCTGCCGGTCGTCGGCATTGCGCCGGAATGGATGTCGGAGAAGGCGCTGTCCATCGCCACCTACTGCGTGGCGACGGGCGCGTATGTCATCATGGGGGTGACGTCGCCGGTCGAGGCGAGCGCGAAGATCCAGAAGATCATGACCGTCGGCTGGGAGGAACTCGTCGGCGGCAAGCTGGAGTTCGTGATCGAGCCGGAAGATATCTTCAACAAGAGCATGGACCACATCATGAAGAAGCGCGAGGCCCTCGGCATCACGGAGAAGAAGGAGCGCGTCCTCTTCGACATGGAGGCGCGGCGGAAGCTGGAAGTGTAACCCCGCAGGAGGTTAATGCCTTATGGTGACAATCACATTTCCCGATCGTAAAACCGAAAAGCGAGCGCTTGCCTTTCTGCTGGGTCGCTTCTCGGGGCGAGTGCTCCGCACAGGTGAGCACTTGGTCCCGGAGGCTGCGTTAGAGGCCCTCGCAGACCAGAACAGCCCGTTCACCGTCAAAGGAAAGGCGACCTATAAGCAGCAGATGGCGGCGATTCGAGGTGCTGCTTCCTCTCCAGTTCAATGACGGGCGGGACGTGCCTTCTGAATGGCTCGCAGAAGCGGTCTTCGAGATTGTAGATCGTTTTGGCGCGGCCAGCTACGAAACGCAGAAAGTCGAGGGGCATTGGCGCTCAGGCGGCGTTCTCTATCGGGACGATTTGGTGAGGTTGGTTGTTGACGTGCCCGATTCGGTCAAAAATCATGGATGGATGAAGCAGTTCAAAGATCGGTGGAGAACTCGGCTGGAGCAGCTTGAGCTCTGGATGGTAAGCTACCGCATCGAGGTCGAGTAGAACAGTGTACTGTCAGGCTGGAAGATGAGGAAAGGGCGGACATCCCCGCGGTTTGTGGTTTGCATTGAAAATACCGGGTATCGGGCATCGCTGGAGTTGCATAAGATCTACCGTGTAATGCCTGACAAGGCCGCGGAGGCGGACGGCGACATCAGGGTTATTGATGAGAGCGGCGAGGACTATCTCTACCCCGCCGCCTATTTTGCTCCTATCAGCGTTCCCGTGCCCGTGAATAAATCGCTGCTTCACACAAACTGAGTGTGTTTTCCTTGACAATGTGTTTCTGAGTTGGCGGGATGACGCCATCCCGCCAATTCTTTATCTGAGGAGATCATGGGAAAAAACGTTGCGCAAAAGATTCTCGAAGCCCATCTCGTATCCGGCGAGCTGAAGCCCGGCGCCGACATCGCCATCCGCATTGACCAGACGCTGACGCAGGACATCACCGGCACGATGGCCTACCTCCAATTCGAGGCCATGGGCATCCCCCGCGTGAGGACGGAACTCTCCGTCAGCTACGTGGATCACAACACGCTCCAGACCGGCTTCGAGAGCGCCGACGACCATCGTTACCTGCAAACCGCCGCCGCGAAGTATGGCATCCACTTCTCCCGTCCCGGCAACGGCATCTGCCACCAGGTCCACCTCGAGCGCTTCGGCGTCCCCGGCAAGACGCTCCTCGGCGCCGACAGCCACACCCCCACCGGCGGCGGCATCGGCATGATCGCCATCGGCGCGGGCGGCATTGACGTCGCCGTCGCCATGGGCGGCGGGCCGTTCCACCTGACCGCACCCAAAATCGTCGGCGTCCGCCTCATCGGCAAGCTCCCCCCTTGGGTCACGGCCAAGGACGTCATCCTCGAACTGCTCCGTCGCCTGACCGTCAAAGGTGGCGTCGGCAAGATCATCGAATACCACGGCAAGGGCGTCGCCGCGCTCTCCGTCCCCGAACGCGCCACGATCACCAACATGGGGGCCGAACTCGGCGCAACGACCTCCGTCTTCCCCAGCGACGAGGTCACCCGCCGCTTCCTCAAGGCGCAGAAGCGGGATGATGTTTTCAAGGAGATCGTCGCCGACCGGGGGGCGACGTACGACGAGGAAGTCGAGATTAACCTTAGCACGCTTGAGCCTCTGGCCGCCTGCCCGCACAGCCCGGATAATGTGAAGCCTATCGCGGAACTCGCGGGGACGAAGGTCCATCAGGTCGCCATCGGGAGCTGCACCAACTCATCCTACAAGGACATGATGACCGTCGCCGCGATTCTGAAGCGCGGCGCGGTGCACCCGGATGTGAGCCTGGTCATCTCGCCCGGCTCGCGGCAGGTCCTGGAGATGATCGCTCGCAGCGGCGCGCTGGCCGACATCGTCCACGCCGGTGCGCGGCTAATGGAAAACGCCTGCGGGCCGTGCATGGGCATGGGCCAGGCTCCGTCAACCGATGCGGTTTCGCTGAGGACGTCCAACCGCAATTTTCAGGGGCGCTGCGGCACACCGAGCGCGGGGGTGTATCTCGTCAGCCCGGAGGTCGCCGCTGCGTCGGCCCTCGCCGGCGAAATCACCGACCCGCGCACCCTCGGCAAGCCGATTGTCGTCAAACCGGCGAAGGAGTTCCTCGTGGATGACAGCATGATAGTCCCACCGTCCCCGGAGGGGGCCGATGTCGAGGTCGTCAAGGGGCCGAACATCAAGCCGGTCCCGAAACGCGACGATCTGCCGGACGTGATCACGGGCAAGGTCGTCCTGAAGACAGGCGACAACATCACCACCGACGACATCATGCCCGCCGGTGCGAAGATCGTCCCCCTGCGGTCCAACATCCCCGCCATCTCGGAGTATGTGTTCAGCAACATCGCCCCCGGCTTCGCGGCGCGCGCAAAGGCGGCGGGCGGCGGGTTCATCGTCGGGGGCGAGAACTACGGTCAAGGCTCCAGCCGGGAACATGCCGCGCTCGCGCCGATGTTCCTCGGCGTAAAGGGCGTCATTGCGAAGTCCTTTGCCCGGATTCATCGGGCGAACCTCATCAACTTCGGCATATTGCCCCTTGTCTTTGAGGATGCGGCGGCGTACAATCTCATTGAGCTGGGAGACGATCTGGAAATCTCAAATGTGCAGAAGACGCTCCGGGATCGGGGCGTCCTGGCGGTCCGGAACAAGACGAAGGCCGTGCAGATTCGCGTGAAACTCGCCTGCTCCGACCGCGAGGCGGCCGTCCTCCGCGACGGCGGACTGCTCAACCACACGGTCAAGACAGGCTGAAAAGCCGTCGAATATCCCGCGTCTCAGCGACGTAGTAGTGAGTAGTGCAGGGAGGGCCGTCGGCCCGCCATGGGAACTATTGGAGGAGATAAAGCATGTATGCGGTGATTGTCCTTGTCGTGTTGCTGGTCCTTTTGGTCCTGGCCTTCGTGGCGATCTACAACGGGCTGATCCGCCTGCGCAACGAGGCGGACAACTCCTGGGCGCAGATTGACGTCCAGCTCAAGCGCCGCCACGACCTGATCCCCAATCTGGTCGAGGTGGTGAAGGACTACATGTCCTACGAGAAGGAGACGCTGGAGGCCGTCATCAAGGCCCGGTCGGCTGCCGTAAATGCCGCCGGTCAGGGCGTTGCGGCGCAGGGCAAGGCCGAGGGCGAGCTGAGCGGCGTGCTCGGCAGGCTGTTCGCCCTCTTCGAGAACTACCCCGACCTGAAGGCCAACCAGAACGTGTCGCAGTTGCAGGAGGAGCTGACCTCGACGGAGAACAAGATCGGTTTCGCCCGGCAGCACTACAACGACTGTGTCATGCGGTTCAACACGAAGTGCGAGATGATCCCGTCGAACATCGTGGCCAACATGTGCGGGTTCCAGAAGAAGGAATTCTTCGAGGTCGAGGAGGCCGAGAAGGCGGTCCCGAAGGTCGATCTCAGGTAACAATGGACCGCCGCGCGAGGCGCGTGTTCATCACCGGCTAAAAGGATCTTGTCGGCGCAATGACGAATGACGAAGCCCGAATGCCGAATGAATGCCTAATGACGAAATCCGAATGTCTAAGGGGAAGAAGGTCATGGGGTTGGCATGGGCCGTTGTTCGCTGTTCAATCGCAAATCGAAAATCGTCAATCAAAAATGAAGAAGGAGGGACGTGGGATGAGGCGTAAAATTTGCTGTGTGTGTGTGTGTGTAACGCTCGCCCTGACAGCATCTTATGACGCGGCGGCGCAGAGCAAGAAGAAGGGCAAGGAGCCGGAACTGGCGATCTCGAAACGGGGGAACCTGATCTTTGAGGATGATTTTGCGGGGAAGGAATTGGGGTGGGTGACGAAGGACGGGAACTGGGCTTTGGCGAAGAAGACCTTAACGGAGAACTCAACGGCGAGTGGAGTGCTGAGTGCCACAAGGGTGTTTAGCCCGACGGTGGATGTCGTGGCAGCTTTTCGGCTATGCCTGCCGAGTAAGGGTTGGCACGCATTTGGCTTCGGAAGAGGTAAAGTCGTTCTCCACTTCTTTGTAAGCGAACAATCGGTGAAACTAGGCATTTACAACCAGGATACGAAAGTTGTCGATGCCGTGGCTGTTCTCCCGTTTGTATATAAGAAACAGCGCTGGTGCGATGTGATCGTTGAGAAGCTGGGCAAGGCGGTTAACGTTGCGGTAGACGGGCGGACACTGAAGGCGGAAGTGCCCAGCATGGACGATTCTCCCTGTGATGCTTTTACGGTTATCCTGCACAGGACGGAAAAGGACGTCTTCGCGATTGACGACGTCAAGGTCTGGGAGGCGCTGCCGAAGGACGAGGAAGACGAGAAAGACACGAAGAAAAAGAAATGACGAATGACAACACCCACGACGCAGACGACGGCGCGGAGGTCGCGTGAGCCATGAAGAAAATGAACAGGCCGATTCCGAAGGGCATTCAGCCCATTCTGAAAGAAGTGAAAGAACGGCTCAAGGAGATCTACGGCGAGCGGCTGAAAAGGATCATATTGCACGGCTCCTATGCCCGAGGGGACTTCACCGATGGGTCCGATATAGACCTCATCATCCTCCTCGATGACATGGAAGATTCCTCAGCCGAACACGAGAAGTACTTCGAGGCGATATGGCAGCTCGACCTGAAGTATGACACCGTGGTCTCGGTGATTGCCTTCAAAGAGGAAGACTACGACACGCGCAGGCTGGCCGTCATTCTTAACGCCAAACGAGAAGGCGTTCCCGTATGAAAGACAGAGGGTTGTTGCTCGTGGTTAGCCATGTACGAACAAATTAGGGCCAATCGGTTCAAGTCGTCCCTTCTCATCTCCGGGATGGCGGCGCTCCTTGTCCTGCTCGGCTTCGCCATCGGCGAGGCCGCTACGCCCGGCGGCGGCGTGGGCGGTCTCGCCGTAGCCCTCATCATCTGGTTCGTCCTGGTGGCCGTCAGCTACTTCGGCGGCAGCAACATGATGCTCGCCATGAGCGAGGCCAAGCCCATCGAGCACAAGGACAACCCCCAGCTCTTCAACGTGGTCGAGGAGATGGCGATCGCCTCCGGCCTGCCCGTGCCTAAGATCTACATCATCGAGGACTCCGCGCCGAATGCCTTCGCCACGGGCCGCACACCCGAAACGGCGTGCGTGGCCATCACGCGGGGACTCCTGGACAAGCTTAGCCGCGACGAACTCCAGGGCGTCATGGCCCACGAGATGTCGCACATCCAGAACCGGGACATCCTCTTTATGACCCTGGCGGGGATTATGCTCGGGGTGATTGTCCTCATCGCCGACTTCTACCTCCGGCGCGTGTGGTGGACGGGCGGGCGGAGCCGGAGCCGGAGCGGACGCAACCAGGGGGGAGCGCAGGCCATCATGATCGTGGTTGCCATCGTCCTGGCGATCCTCGCCCCCATCATTGCGCGGCTGCTCTATTTCGCCGTGTCGCGCAAGCGGGAGTATCTCGCCGACGCGTCGGCGGCGGAGCTGACGCGCTACCCGGAGGGCCTGGCCTCGGCGCTGGAGAAGATCGCCGGGGACAAGGAGGTCCTTGAGGTCGCCAACCGCGCCACCGCCCCGATGTACATCGTCAACCCCATCAAGCCGTTTGAGGAGCGCGCCCGGCGCTTCTCGGGCCTCACCTCGACCCACCCGCCGATCAAGGACCGCGTGGCGATCCTTCGGGGCATGGCCGGCGGCTATTCCTTGGCCACGTACCAGACCGCCTGGCAGAAGACGACGGGCGCCCGCTCGCATCTCATGTCCCAGCGCACCATCCAGCGCGGTGTTCGGCCGGCCGGTCCGACCCCTTCGGCGTAGAAACCGTTACGGCGCGTTCGTGTGCATCTGTCAAATGATTTGCATGCCCGAATTTCGAGGGATCATCCTGGGCAAACCAGGAATATTAATGATGACCCCCATGGTGACCGCCATGGCCGCCGTGTCCGCCGCCGTGGTGCCCGCCCCAGTGCCGATGTCCGTGACACCCCGAAAACGCAGCGCCGGCAAGACAGACCATCAGAACCACATAGGCGAATCGTTTTACGAGTCGTTTCATCAGTGCACTTCCTTTCCATAAAGTACCTCCCCGCATACTTAGTTGCATGAAAGAGTGAAAAAGGCCGAAGAAAGCGGCCGTCCCAACGCACGGATGGAAGATTGAAATACCCCGCCCCATCCGGTAGAATTCGATCATGGCTCCTGCAAAACATACGCAGCATAGTTTTCTGCACGGAATGCTCCACGTGCCAATCCGCCCCATGTCCTGGCATGGGCGGCTGATTGCACTGCTTATTGCGTTGTGCTGCGCCGTTCTGGTGCTCCTGGTATGGTGGCAGGAGCGCTCGGAGGACCCGTTCTTTCGATTCTTCCGTCTGGCGGAGTTGGCGTCGCTCAACGCCCGCTTCCTCGCTCGCGGTCCGCTGACGCCGTGCGAGGACGTGGTCATCGTTGCGCTGGACGAGACGACGCTCGAACAGATGGAGTCGTATCCCCTCCCTCGCGGCGTCTATGCGAAACTGGTGGACACACTGGCGGGGGCGGGGGCGAAGGCGGTCGCCTTCGACGTTATCTTCGCCGAGCCGCAGAACAAAGAGGATCTGGAGCGGCTGGATGCGCTGATCACCCAGTGGGAGAAGAATCCCGGCGTCCAGCGAACCGAGGGGGAGAAGCGATACATTGCCGAACTCAAGGAGGCGCGCCAGGAGATCGACGAGGACGGCAAGCTGGCGGCGGCCCTCGCCCGGGCGACGGAGAAGCAGGTCTGGGTGACCCTGGCCATCGAGTTTGTGAAGGCGGGGGACGAGACGGCCCGCTTCAAGGGACGCAAGATCACGGAGCAGGAGGAGCGTCTTCTACGGGATTTCATCTACGTGCAGAAGATACCCAAAAACAAGGAGGAGCGGGAGGAGTTGCTGAAGGTCTATCCTCCTGTCGAAGCGGTGGGCGTGTTGCCGGTGATCCCGAAGATCGCCGCGAACTGCGCCGGCTTGGCCTATGTGGGTTTCACGCCCGACCATGACGGCGTCCTGCGCTATGAGACGCTCTGCACAAGGTTTAGGGACAACTTTTACATGCCGATCCCGATCCGGGCGGCGTGGCAGTTCATGGTCCCCGATCTCGACGACAGCAAGCTCTGGATTGACTTCTTCAAAGGGGTTCAGATTGCGGACGTTCACATCCCGGCGGATTCCAAGCACCGCATGTTAATAAACTATTGCGGCCCCGACGGCACGTTTCCGACCTATCCCCTCTACGATGTCCTTACGGGCAAAGTGCCCGGCGAGAAACTCAAAGGCAAGCTAGTCTTCATCGGCGCAACGGCGATGGGAACGGGGGATTTCATTGTCACGCCCTTTACCGCCCGCCTGCCGGGCGTCGAGAAGCACGCGAATGTGGTGGACAACATCCTGAAGCGGCGCTTCCTGACGCGGGGCCTGGCCGCCGCCGCGACGGATATTGCGGCGATCATCCTGCTGGGGCTGTCGCTGGGGACCGTGTTGCCCTTGCTCGCGCCGGTGTCGGGGCTGGCGTTCATGCTGATCCTGGTCACAGGATGGCTGGGATATGCTCACTACGCGTTTTACGCGCACGGTGTCTGGCACAACATTATCTATCCCTTGCTGACGATCTTTCTCTGTTTCGGTCTGATTACCCTCTATCGCTTCGCGGTGGAGGACAAGCGGCGCCGCGAGGTGAAGCGCCTGTTCGAGCGATACATGGACCCTGCCGTTGTCCACGAGATGTTGAAACATGTTGACCAGATCAAGCTCGGCGGCGACAGCATGGGGGTCACGGTTCTGTTCTCCGACGTGGCCGGGTTCACCCGGATATCCGAGAATCTGAACTCCGAGGGGGTGATCAACCTTCTGAACCGGTACTTCACGCCGTTGACCGACATCATCCTGAAGTATGGAGGCTACATCAACAAGTACCAGGGGGATGCCATCGTCGCGGCGTTCTGTGTGCCCCTCGAGGCGACAGATCACGCCGTGCGGGCCTGCTCCGCCGCCATTGATTGCCAGAAACGGGTCGAAGAGTTGGGTAGAGAGTTTGAGGCGCAGGGGTTGCCGGCCATGCCCACTCGCATCGGCCTCAGCTCCGGCGCGGCCACGGTGGGCAATATCGGCAGCGCGCAAAAGTTCGAATACACCGTCATCGGCGACTCGATCAACCTCGGCCAGCGCCTGGAGGCGGCGAACAAGGAATTCGGCACGCGCACGCTCATCGGCGGGTATACCTACCATGCCGCGAAAGATCGCATCGCCGTGCGTGACCTGGGTCTGATCAGCGTCGTGGGGCGGGACCAACCGGTGCACATCTATGAGCTGCTCGACTACGCCGGCCGGCTGTCCGAGGAGCAGAAGAACCTTATCGCCGTCTTCGAGAAGGGCCTTGCCTCGTTTCAGGAGCGCAAATGGAGCGAGGCGAAGGACTGCTTCAGAGAGGCCCTGAAAATTGCACAAGACGACGGCCCGTCGCAGAGGTTCATCGGCCTGTGCGACGAGTTTGAACAGAACCCGCCGCCCGCGAATTGGGACAAGTCCATCGCCATGACGGGCAAGTAGGGCTATCGAGCCAACTTGACGACCATCGTATCCTTGGCCGGGACGGTGAGCGTCAACGTCGTTCCGCCCTTGAGCATAACCGGCCGGTTGCCTATGAGTTCGGTTGCCGTGAGGCCGTGGGTCTCGGTTTCCGTAACGCCAAGTTCCTGCAGGTCCAGCGTCAGCGTCGCCGTTTTCGATGTCTCGGCCTCGTTCCGAAGGGTGAAGTGCAGATTGTTTTTCGCCCAAGCGCCGAAGCGTTCGACATGGACCTCCTGGTCGGAGGTCCGTGCGCCGGTGATCGGCTCCCACCCCGCGGCGAAGACCTGACACGTGATGGGAATCAATTGCTTGAATAGATCTCGGTCCCGCTCCCGCAACTCTTTTGCGGCGAAGTAGCGGGAGGGGAAGCCCTGCTCCACCTCTCCGCCGGCCGAGCCGACACCGGGGAAGAAGCCGTAGAACATCTGGTGCTTGATGTACGCCGCCATCTCCTCCCGGCTCATGATGGGCGCCTTGCCCCACCCGCGCTGCATGAGATTGGAATTCGGCTTCTGGTAGGAAAGCGTGAGCCGCAGCACCGACCGTTCGTCCGATTCAATATCCGAAATCTCCGAACCGAGTAGATCGGACATGTGGGCGTAGAAGCGATAGCCCTCGGAAAAGATATTCATCATGACGAGCTTGTTCTGCTTCCGAAGTTCCGATTCCAGCCATGCGATGAACTCATAGTCCGATAGGGCGTGGAGCAGCGCGGGCTTCCCGCTGGTCAGATCGAAGACCGGCGGGACGTCTGCGACAGCAAGGTGATCCCCTCGAACATTCGGCAGCCCCGACCACGACCATCCGCTCGCCTCCACCGAGTCGAGATACACGCCGTCCTGGTCCTGGAGCACCGGGTCAATCTCATATTGTTTGCACAGACGCCCCCGGTTCGGCATAGGCAGGTCGGGGTCAGGATTCGTCGGCCAGTTCTGGTGCCAGTACTTCCCCCACTGATGCCAGAAATAGGACGGGCCGTCAATCCAATACTTCCCCTCGGCGTTGAAGAGTGAGGAATTGAGCACGGATTGGGCGATCTCCCCCCGCGGACCTGACAGCCACTGGAGCTTCGGGTCTTTGTTCTGCGTCCACGACTGAAGATACGCAATCCGCTCCTCATAGGAAGGCTTCTCGCCTTTTGACTCGTAGAACGGCTGCCACGCCCCCCACGGCTCAACATACTTGAAGGTAAGAATCTTGTGTTCCCGGCAATAGTCGAGCGCCTTCTTCGGCAGAACTCCGCACTCGTAGAAGACGATCCCGAAATCCTCCGGCCCCGGCACGTCCATGATCGGCACGGCGAAGAACCACAGGCCGCCTCGTTCAATGCGCTTCACAAAAAACTGTGGGAAGAGTTCGTAGTACCTCTTCGCCGCTGCGCGGAAGCCCCACTTAGGATCATGGGCATACAGAACGAAACTGAAGGTCGCCCGGCCCGGGCCGATCTTCTTCGTCCCCGCCGACAGGCCGAGGTCGAACTCCACGCCCAGGCCCGCCTTCGGATCGTAGAACAGCCGGGAAATGCGCGGACAATCCATCGGCGCGGCAAGCGCCAAACCATGCCGGTCGCTCCATACTGAGGCGAAGGGATACCACGAGACGGAGCGTCCTTTCAGATTGAACGAGTTCTCATAGACGGTCCCCTCCTCGATCTTCCGGGCGCGACGGATGTCATCCCCCCAGGTCCAGCCGCGCCCGTCCACCGGCAAGACAAATCGCATGCGCAGCGCCCGGTCGGCGACCGGCTCGTGGGTCTCCTGCACGGCCACATCGAACCGGACGCATCCCCCGTCCTGGTTTTGTCTTACGTCAAATTTTAAATCGCGCGTCGGTTGAGGGGCAAGCCCCAAAGGACCGCTCTCCTCCCACGCGGCGATTTCAGTCACCGAGACGTCATCGAACCAGAACGTGCCATGCCCCTTCCAGATGTTGGCGTAGATATGCAGCTTGGCGCAATTCGGCTTTGTGCTGAAGGTGTGGCTTCGCTGCTTCCACTCCCCCGGTGCGTCGCCGGGGAAGCTGATGGCGTGCTGGACGTGGTGTTTTCCCTCCCAGATGATCTCGCCCTTCGCATCCAGCTCCACGGCATACAGCGTCCCCGCCGACGTTCCCTCCGCCAGTCGGCCCCAGGCCGAGAACTGGTATAACGTCTGCGGCTTTGCCGGAAACGATAGCGAGCGCAGTGCTCCGCTCGTCATCGGATTCTGAGCCGTGGCCTCGACAGGCAGACCCACCTTGCCTGAGACGCCGCCTCCGGGGGTATGATTCACCGTCGCATCCCATGAGCAATGGGCCCCCGGCTTTTCCCAGCCTGCGAGGGTCTCACCCGTGCGATCTTCAAGGCCCGCATTGGGGACGATATTGGCCGCGTTCTGCGCCGGCCTCATCTCGCGGAACGAAAAGCCCGCGCCGAGCGCCGCACGGTCCTGGGGCAGCAGGGGAAGGGGCCGGCCGTCCACCGAAAGATATTGAAGGTACGACCCATCCGCGGTGGGGGCGATTGTGACTTCGGCGGCGAAGGCGACCCGAATACCCACCACCATCACGACGATTCCCCGAAGAACACATGAACACCAGATCGTCTCACGCACTGTACCCCTCCCTTCTCCAACTACCGCAGGCGGCACGGCCACAAGAACCGAAAAAAACGGAGAGATCCTGCGCGCAGGATCTCTCCGACATAAACATCTCATACAGGGCAAACGTCGGCTACTCTTCCTTCTCTTTGTCCTTGGCCTTGCCTTCTTTCTTCTTCACGTCCACGCACTTCTTGCACGGTTTGAACTCGGCCTTCTTGGCCTCTTCCTCCGAGGCGAACTCAACCTTGTTCTCTTCTTTCATCTTCTTTACGGCCGCACAGTCGGCCTTATGGTAGACCTTGGACTCCTTGTTGCCGATGAGTTTCTCGTCCTTGCTCTCCTGGGCCGTGCACACCTGGCAGACAAACAGCGCCAACACCACAGCAAGCAACACCTTTTTAGTCCCCGCCGCCATTCTCGTTCTCCTTCTCCAAGAGGCCATGTTCACACCCTTCGCCGCCCATGCGGCCCTACACAAACATTCATTATTAAACGTTAAGGCCCGATCCCTGTCAAGTCCAATTTCCACACAGAATCCATCTCGAACAAGGTCGGCGCACATCAAACCGAGTCCCCCATCGGAAATTCTTGACGAAATCATAATATGCTGGTAATATCAAGGTGGGGGTATCGCCCCGCTATGCAGCGCGACAAGCAAGGGAGAGATGTTGGACCACAGGACTGATACGAAGGCGAACCTGATCGAAGATCTGACCACGCTGCGGCAACGGATTGCCCAACTCGAGATACTGGAAGGCGAACGGAAGGCCGTCCAGGACGCGCTCCATTTCCGCATCGCATTTGAAAATCTCACTACAACCATCTCCACGCGGTTTATTGACCTCGGTCCTGACGAGATTGACGACGGCATCCACCAGGCGCTACAACAGATTGCAGAGTTCGTCGGCGCCGACAGAAGCTATGTCTTCCTCCTTCGCGAAGATGGCAAGGCGGCCGACAACACCCATGAGTGGTGTGCGGAAGGCATCGAACCGCTGCGAGACCATCTCCAAGGACTCGCCATCGTTGATTTTGCTTGGGTCGCTCAGAAGCTGCTCGACAAGGAGATTGTCTATGTGCCGCGATCCATGGACCTCCCCGACGAGGCGAAGTCGTTCAGGGACTTGGTTCTGGCGCAAGGCGTCAAATCTCTGGTTCTTGTGCCCATGATCTACGAAAAGTCCGTCATCGGTATGTTGGGATTCGACGCCGTTCGGAAGGAAACCGCGTGGTCGGATGACAGCATCGCCCTGCTGCGAATCGTCGGCCAGGTCTTCACGAATGCATTGCAGCACAAGCGCACCGAGCAGGCCCTCCGCGAGTCGGAGGACAAGTTCCGCGTCCTGGTCCATGAACTCCCCGACGGAGTGTGCATCCATGAAAAAGGCCGCATCATCTTCTCAAACGAGTCGCACTGGAGGATGCTGGGGTTCAAGTCGGAAGAAGAAATCCTGGGCGCTGACGGCTTCGAGTTCATCGCCCCCAGAGATCGCGAACTCGTGAGAAGCCGTGTGCAGAGGCGATTGCTGGGAGGACAGGTGCCCGAGCGATACGAAATTCGGTCGCGGCGACGGGATGGAACCGAGTTTGACAGTGATCTTGTGGCAACCAAGATGACATTGGGCGGTAGGCCAGTCATCCTCGTCATCATGCGCGACATCTCTGAACGCAAGCACGCTGAGGAACATATCCGCCGAACCGAACGCGAGAAGGCGGCTATTCTGGACAGCATGTCGGAACTCGTCCTGTATCACGACGCCGACATGCGGATCGTCCAGGCGAACCGCGCCGCGGCCCGGTCGGCCAGGATGACTCCCTTGCAGCTTGCCGGGGAGCGGTGCTATCGCGTGTGGCACGGTCGGTCCGAACCTTGTGAGCGGTGCCCGGTCCGGGCCGCTCTGCAAACCGGTCAAATCCAGGAGGCGGAGACCGGATCGCCCCAGGGGCGGCTGTGGTTCGTCCGGGCCTACCCCGTTCGCGACGCCGCCGGCGCAGTCGCCGGCGTGGTGGAAGTGGTCTTGGACATCAGCGACAGAAAGCGCGCCGAGACGGCGTTAGCGGCGGAGAAGGAGCGCCTCCGTGTCACCCTCCAGAGCATCGGCGACGGGGTCGTCACCACGGACACCGCGGGGAACGTCATCCTCATCAACCGCGTTGCGGAGAACCTGACCGGATGGGGCCAGGAAGAGGCCGAAGGCAAATCCCTGGCCGACATTTTCCAGGTTGTCAACGAGAGAACACGGAAGCCTTGCGAGAGCCCTGTGAAGCGGGTCGTCAAGACGCGAGCGGTTGTCGAATTGGACCACCATACGATCCTCTTGGCGCGCGACGGCGCAGAGCGACGGATCTCCATCACGGCGGCCCCAATCCGGGACATGGACAACCAGATCATCGGCGTGGTTCTCGTCTTTCGGGATATTACCGAAAAGCGAAAGATGGAAGATGAGCTTCTCAAGGCCAGCAAACTCGAATCCGTCGGCATCCTCGCCGGCGGCATCGCCCACGACTTTAACAACATCCTCACCGGCATCATCGGCAACCTGTCCCTGGCGAAACTGGAGGCCGCGGCGGGCTCGCGCATCGCCGAGCGTCTGACCGAGGCCGAAAAGGCCGCCCTCCGCGCCCGTGACCTTACCCGGCGGTTGCTCACCTTCTCTCGAGGCGGCGCGCCCATCAAACAGACCGCCACCATCGCCGACCTGCTCAAGGACTCCGCCTCGTTCGTCCTGACGGGGTCGCGCCACCGCTGCGAGTTCGACATCGCCCCCGACCTATGGCCCATCGAGGTGGACGAGGGGCAGATCAGCCAGGTCATCAATAACATAGTCATTAACGCGGACCAGGCCATGCCCGAGGCGGGGGTGATTAACATTCGAGCGGAAAATGTTACGGTCGGCAAGGCCCCGGTCTTTCCCGTGCGCCCCGGCCGATATGTCCGCATCAGCATCCGGGACTACGGCATCGGCATCCCCGAGGAACATCTGCAAAAGATATTTGATCCCTACTTTACCACCAAGCAGCGGGGCAGCGGCCTCGGCCTGGCCACGGCGTATTCCATCGTCAAGAACCACGACGGCTACATCACGGTGGAATCCGAGCTTGGCAAGGGCGCCACGTTCTATCTCTACCTTCCAGCCTCCCACAAACCCGCGCCGGACCGCCATGCGACTGAGCCGAAGAAGATCCAACCCGCCGACGGGCGCATTCTCGTGGCCGATGACGAGGAGGTCGTCCGCGAGGTCGCGCAACAGATGCTCCAACGGATGGGCTACAACGTGGTGTGCGTCAGGGACGGGGCCGAGGCGGTGGACGTCTACCGGAAGGCCAAGACCGAGGGCCGCCCCTTCGACGCCGTGATCATGGACCTCACCATCCCCGGCGGCATGGGCGGGAAAGAGGCCATCGAGGAGCTGCGTCGCTTCGATCCCGCCGTGAAAGCGATTGTCTCCAGCGGCTACTCCAACGACCCGGTCATGTCCGATTTCAGGAAGCACGGATTCAGCGGCGTTGTCGTTAAGCCGTTCCACATAGCCGACTTGGGCCGCACCCTCCAGAGCGTACGGGCCAAGCGGGCGGAGTAGCCAAGCCCCGATTCGGCCTCACGGAAAGGCATTGGCTCGTCTCTCAGAACAATCGGTGATGAAGCAGGTTATCCTCGTCTTATCCTTGGCCATCTTGATTGCGTGTGCGGCGCCGGGGCCCTGCGCGGCCGACGCCTGCCGCAGCGTCGTCCTGCGATACACGATCCATAACCCCGGGCCACGGCCGGCCAGCGGCGTCAGGCTCTACGCCCTTGTCCCACAGAACACCGGCAATCAGCAAATCCTCAAGATTGTCCATCTGCCGGAACCGGAGCGGATTGAGACCGACCGATGGGGGCAGAAGATCGCCGTTCACTCGCTCGACGTCATCCCCGCGAAGTCCTGCGCTCAGGCCAAGATGGTCGTCTGGGCGACGTGGAGCGATAAACGCCTGGACATAGACGCCGCCAGCATCGGAACTCGAAACGACATCCCGGAGGACATCCGGACGCTCTATCTCTCCAACCGGACGAAATACCAGATCACCGAACCCACGATTAAGAAAATCGTCTCGGATGAAGCAGGCGTAGCGAAGGACCTCCTTGAAACCGCCCGCCGCCTCCACGCCTTTGCCTGCGCTCGCGTGCAATACCAGATGGACGACCGATGGGACGACGCCGTCACCGTCCTCAAGCGGGGCACGGGGTCCTGCTCGGAATTCACATTTGCGTATATCTCCCTCTGCCGCGCCGCCGGCATCCCCGCCCGCTACGTCGGCGGCGCGCGGCAGAAGACGGCCCGCGCCAGCGATGTGGACCTCTGGAACCACCGATGGCCGGAGGTCTACCTCCCCGGATGCGGCTGGGTCCCCGCCGATCGGGAGCGGTTCGGCGTCTGGCCCCGGAACGCCCTCATCCTCGCCTGCGGCGACAGCGACGACACGCCCATCGGCTGGGACTACAAGTCCGGCTGCACGGTCGAGCAGGGCTACGTCCAGAACCATTTCCGCGCCTACTGGACCGCCTCACGCGGACCGGAGGCGGACGAAAGGGTGATTGATCTGGCGCGTCAGTGGGGCGGCTCGCGGGAAGAGAAACTCGACTCAATGGGAAAATTGAGCGCGTTGAGCTCCCGCCTCGTTATCCCGTTCCTCGCCGATGGACTTTATTCGGGCGACGAGCAGATCGTCTCAGCGGCGACCAAGGGGCTGGTGGGGAAGAAGGGCCGACCGGTGGAGGTCGCCCTTGTGGACGCCCTCGGCAAGACGGGCCATGCAAAGACGGATGCGGCCATCCTGTCGGCCCTGCGGGAAGTCAGTGGACAAACTTTCGCAAATGCAATGGAGTGGACGGCCTGGCTGCATTCGCAGAAAGAGGCGATGGGTGCGCGCATCCGAGCCTTCATTGATGGACGCTCGAAGCTGGTGCTCACGCGCGACTACGCCCAGTGGTTTCACTATGCGGGTATGCCTCCGGGCCTGGCCGAGGGGAAGAACGAGCCGACGTTCCTGGAGAACTTCGTCTGGAAGCCGCGCTGGGCAAGGAAGGAACGCGCCTACGGGGGCGAGACGGCGTCGGCGCCCCTTCGCCTGAAGTGGCCCTGCCCCGGCGATGACGCGGAGGTATCTTTGGAGGTGGAAAAATCCTGCGGCGAGGCGCATCTCCTCGACGAGGGGAAGGGCCGAATCGTGATCCTGTTCCAGAACACCCAGAACCGGCCGGGATGGTTTGAGGTCGTGCTCCGGTTCGAGAAACCGTGAATCCTATGCGGGCGATGCCTGCAACCCAAGGGCAAAATTCACATTGGACACATTTTTTCCCGCGAGAACGAACGTGATCCCGCTGATGGGGAGCTTTATTGCTCCGCAAAATCTTTCCTTGCTTATACCACCCTTCCTGAAGACAGGAAGGGTGGTATTATGTGTCCAATGTGAATTTTGCCCTGGAAACATGAACGCAAATTGTCATGATATTTACGGCATAAGGTTCTATTCCGTTCTTCCCGGCACTGCCGGGCGGTAGCTCCACGACTGCCACCGCAGCATGTCCCACAACGGCGTCATGTCCCAATCGGGCGGCATGTTGGACGACCCGAAGCGGCGGTCCTTGATGATGCTGGTTTCCACCACGCCCGGCAGGTCCGGCGGCGACTCGATGCCCACCTCCTCTGGGAGCGCGCCATCCTTCTCCGCCTTCAGGACAAACTCCGCCAATAGGAAGAGCAGGCCGCTCGGTCCCAGGTCAACGCGGCTCGCCCGGAGCTTCGCCGGGATTCTCCGCTCGTCCATCATGATACTGTTGGCTGCGAGGCACCCCGCAATGAGGCTCCGTCGGTCAATCGTGACGCGACCGGCATGGGACAACGGTCTCTCCGTGGGGCCGAGGAGCCGTTGCACCGGAATATCCGCCGGCCACTTGCCGTGGTTCCACATGTAGTCCACCGAGAAGATCAGCATGCCCAGGATGTCGGCCGGCGAGAAGCTTGTGCCGCAGTCCACGACCGCGTCCAACTTGTCCCTGACCCTCCCCGCCAGCTTCAGCATCTGCGGCCGCGTGATCCAGAGGACGGGGTCCTCCTCGTCGCGTTTGCAGAGCCGGGCGTAGGTCGTAAGGTTCACGTCCTTGCGCGTCTTGATCCAACGCAGGAGCTTCCGGACAAACTCCAGCGCTGCCTCCCGGTCCGCCTGGGAGCGCGGGTGCGACGGGGCCGTGATCCGGGGGCGAGGATACGGCCCAGCCGTGCCGGATCGGAACAACGTGGCGTAGTGATACAATCCACCCCAATTCGACATCACCCAACAGACCGGATGGCCGACGAAGGAGATGAACTCCTTCTGCGCGGCGAGGTTCTCGAAGGCCGCCTGCGCCGCCTTCAGGTCGGCGGCGGGGTCGGCGGGGGGCTTGAGCCTGTCCCGGTCCAGGGGATCAACTTCCATATTCCAGTCCCCTTGCAGGGATACGGTGCACCCCGACCGAGGCCAGCTGAGCCAGTTCATCAGCCACCCTCTCGGTCCGCCGGCCCAGCATCGCACCCCCGCGAGCTTCATGGCATACTGCATCGGCAGGGATTGCTGGGCCTGGTGGCAGCACCAGGCGACAGGGAACTGGCCCGTGATCTCCGCCACGTCGTGAAGCCCCTTGCTCTCCACGCTGAGCGCAAGGCTTACGGCCTCGTCGAAGGTGAGGCGCGCCCCGTAGCGCACGGCCGGCTCGGGGAAGTCGCCCCAGTAGTTGCCATGGTAGCAGATTTCATGCCGGCGCATCGCCTCGATGACGTCCTTGCGGCCGCGCTGGCGCATGACGCGGGCCTTCTCCCCCGCCGTAAAGAGGCAGAGCTGGAGGTCCTCTGCTGCGAATATCCGACACAGGTTCAGCAGGGCGTCGTCGGATTCCGGATTATAGACGTCTTCCACGTCGAGTCCGAAGACCACATCAATCATCTTTTGGCCCTCCTTCATTGCCGTGCGGCGTGATTTATTCTTGTGCGAAACAGGGTAGCGGGGAAGGAGTGAGGGAATCAAGTAAAAAGAAAACCGTCAAGCATTATTTCAGTGATGGCGGGATCCACACCGCAGGCGTACATCGTCATTCCCGCGAAAGCGGGAATCCACATATGCCGGAACGGTTCGCGGAGTCCTGGATTCCCGCTTGCGCGGGAATGACACTCGCTCCCCCCGTGACGGGGTGGATACGTCGTCAGATGTGTTCCCTGCACGACCGGAGGATCGGCCGGAGGTTGCCGTAGCTCACCGTCCGGACCGCTTCGTCCAGGGGAAACCACCGCACGGCTACAAAACCTTCTTCCTGTTGCGGTCTGAATGTCGCGCGGCCAGAGACCTCGAACAAGAAATAGTGCGTCGTCTTGGCCACCAACATCCCCTTGCTCTGAAATGTGTGGAAGCTCTGCCCGAGGGGGGCGATCAGGACGGGATCGGGGACCACCCCGGCCTCTTCCCGGACCTCGCGCAGGGCAGTCTCTTCGAGTCGTTCCCCCTCGGCGACTCCTCCCTTGGGCAGCTCCCAGGTCATTCCCTCCGCTCTCCGTTTGTGAAGGAGCGCGATGAGGACGGAACCGTTCTCGCGCTTGAAGAGGACGCCACCTGCCGATGTCTTCTCCCGAAGGCGGCCCTCCGGGAATTCCAGGTAGCGGTTCGCCACGGCATCCACGAGCCATACGCCGTTGGGGGAGCGGAGGAATTGAATCCCATCGGACGCCATCTCCCCGGAGTGGATTCGCAGAACCATCGGGGTCTTTCCCCGCCGCCGTCGCGCCGCCGCCTGGGCGTCTTCAAGCGTCTCGGACAAATGGAAATGACGACGCTTCATAGGCCGGAGGCCGCCCGACCGGATGATGTCCATCCGCTTCTCTTCCACGGTCCCGTGGTAGAGGATGTCGGGCGGATTCGCCGGTTCAAAGCACATGAATTTACTGAGCCGAGTTCGATTCATTACCACGTCACCGTCGGTCTATACTAAGCCATCGCGTTTTGTATTACAAGCCTCTCAAATCTTGATTCGGAATCCAAGACGCCGTAAAGTAATGCGACAAAATAAGGAGTGCAGACCTGGAAACCGCGCCGGATAATTCAAACCCCGCTCACCACCAAGACAGCGGTCTCCGTCTGCGCGTCCTCATCGCCGGCGCCATCTTCTGCGCTGCCCTCGCCGTCGGCGCGCCCTACACGCGGAACATCCTCCCCTCCTCCCTGCTCGATGGGGAGTTCCTGCCTCTGGGCGTGATCCTGGGCCTGCTCATCCTCGTCGGCATGGTGAATCCCATCGCCCGCGTGCTGACTCATTGCTCCCTGTTCTCTCCCCAGGAGCTTGCCCTGCTGCTCATCATGGGGCTGACCACGACGGCCATCTCGACCGACGGGCTGGCCGCCTTTCTCATCGCCATCATCGCCGCGCCCTTCTACTACGCCTCGCCCGAGAACCGATGGGACGAGTTCATCCTCGATCACATCCCGCGTTGGGCCGCGCCCTCCAATGCCGCCGGGGACATGGGTGCATTCTTCACCGGCCTGCCGCCGGGCGAGTCCATCCCCTGGTCCATATGGATCATTCCCCTGCTCTGGTGGTTGAGCCTCTTCGCCGCCACCTTCTTCGTCTGCGCATGCTTAGTGGTAGTGCTTCGGAAGCAGTGGACCGATCACGAGCGCCTGACCTTCCCCCTCATGCAGACGCCCCTGGCCATGGTCGCCGCGCCGGAGGGCGGTTCGGTCTGGCCGCCGATGTTTCGGAGTCGCCTGTTTGTCATCGGGTTCGTCGCGCCGTTTTTCATTGTGACGTGGAACATCGGGACCTATTTCTCCCCCGCCTTTCCCGAGATCCGCACCGACTTCGGCTGGCTGCTCATCGCGAGGAACTTTCCCGCCATCCGCGCCCTCATCATCTTCCCAATCATCGGCTTCCTCTACTTCGTCAACCTCGACGTGCTGTTCAGCGTCCTCTTCTTCTACATCCTCGGCATCATTCAGGTAGGCGTTTACAACCGCATCGGATTCAGTCTGGGGCGCGCCGACATCTACTGCTCCGGCGACCCGGCCATGGGCTGGCAGGGCTTCGGCGCCATGACGGCCATGGTCCTCTGGGGAATCTGGATGGCGCGGGGGCATATTCGACGCCTCTTCCAGGGGGCCTTTCTGCGGCCCGGCCCGGAGACCGAGCCATCAGCCTCGGAAGAACTTCTCAGCTATCGCACGGCGTTCCTCGGTATGGTCCTCGGCTGGCTCTACATCCTCTTCTGGCTGCGGTCGGCAGGGATGGAAATCCGCGTCGGGGCGGTTTTTATCTTTGCCGCATACATCATCTTCCTGGGGCTGAACCGCATCGTCATACAGTGCGGCATCGTCTTTTGCCGCGCCCCGCTGACGGCGCAGAGTTTCACGCTCCAAACCCTCGGCAGCGCCAGCATCCCCGCGGCGGGCATGGTCGCCGTCGGCCTGACCTACTCGTGGATTCACACGGTCTTTTTCTTCATGCCCGTGGTCGCCCATGCCACGCGGCTGGCCGACGCGCTGCGGATCAGGGGGCGGCATGTCCGAATCGCGCTGTGCCTCGCCCTGCTCGTCGGCGTGACGACGACGCTGGCCTATCACCTTTGGGCGGGATATACCTACGGCGCGCAGAATTTCGACGGCTGGGCCTTCCGCCGCGGGTGCACCATCCCGTACGAAAGCATCGTGAGCAAGATGGTGAACCCGTTCCGGACGGATTGGCCGTGTCTATTGTTCTTTGTCCTGGGCGCGGCGGCGTTTCTGATCGTGACACTGCTCCACTACCGGCTGTCCTGGTGGCCGCTGCATCCAATCGGCATGACCATCGCCTCAACACACCCGACGTGCATGATCGCGTTCAGCCTGTTCATCGCATGGACGGCGAAGTGGGTCATCGTCAAGGCGGGGGGGCACAGGGCGTACGAGCGATTCAAGCCCCTCTTCCTCGGGCTGATCCTGGGCTACTTCACGGGGTTGGGGGTGTCTATCCTGGTGGATATCTTCTTCTTCGGCCCGGGGCTGGGGCATCGGGTCTATTCGTTGTAGCCCTTCGGCCAGTTCTCGATCGCCGCGCGCTCGGCCTCCACCTCCTCAAACCAGGTCTCGAGCTCCCGGAGCATGCGGCGGGCGCGGTCCGGCTCCCGAGCGGCGAGGTCGTGTCGCTCCTCAGGGTCCTCTGCGATATTGAATAACTGCGGCGTCGGCGGCTCGGGGACCTCGCGCGACGGGAAGGGGCCGCGGATGGGTTCGAACTCCCGCCACGGCTCGTCGCGGAACGCCGCGTCGAGCTTCTGCTCCGCCGGGTCGGTCCAGGAGGCCTCCTTGATGACGGGGCGGACGAGCTTCCACTCCCCGTCGCGCATGGCGGCGTTGGTCGTCACGAGGGGCTGGTAGCGGTTCCACTGCCAGAACCGTTTGGTCGGCACGCTGCCCCCATCGCCCCGCAGGACGGGAAGGACGTTCTCCCCGTCGATCTTCAACCCCTTCGGGACATCTACCCCCGCCGCGGCCAGCAGCGTCGGCAGCCAGTCGCAGAAGTGAACCATCTCGTCGAAGCGGCGTCGGCCGGCCAGGCCGGCGGGCCAGCGAAGGATCATCGGGACGCGGATGCCGCCCTCATACACGTTGCCCTTCGCGCCGTTGAAGTTACAGTTGAAGCGCGTCGTGGAGTTCTCCCCCTTGCCGCCGAACTGCGGGCCGTTGTCGCTGGTGAACATGACGAGGGTGTTCTCTTCAATACCAAGTCGGTTCAATTCGTCGAGGAGCCGTTCCATGCCGCGATCAATTCGTCGGACCATGCCATAGATCGCGCTGACGCCTCTGGTGTATCTCCCCGTTTCCGCGAAGGGCCTGATCTCGTCCTCCGGGGCCTGCAGGGGGGTGTGCGGGGCGTTGTAGGCCAGGTGCAGAAAGAACGGTTGCCCCCTGTGGCGGCGGAGGAACTGAACCGCCTCCTCCGTGAAGACGTCGGTCAGATAGCGTCCATCCGATTTCTCAAACTTCCCGTTCCGGTCCAGCACCCACTTCCAGTAGTCCTGCCATCCGCTGCGGAAGCCGGCGAACTCGTCGAAGCCGCGCGCGTTGGGATGGAATTTTTTGCCGAGGCAGCCGTTGTGCCACTTGCCGATCAGTCCCGTCGCATACCCGTTGCGTTTGAGGATGTCAGCGATGGTGGTTTCTTTCAGGGCCATGTTGCATAGGCCGCGGAGTTCGCGCGTCTCGATGGCGCCGGTTCTGTGGGGATAGCGCCCCGTCAGCAACGCCGCCCGCGCTGGGGCGCAGATGGGGGAGGCGGAGTAGTGCTGCGTGAGGCAGACGCCCTGTTCAATTAAATCGTCGAGGACCGGCGTGCAGGTCCGCCCCTCGCTAAACACCCCAAAATCCCCACAGCCCATGTCATCCACGAGGACTTGAACAATGTGGGGTCTCCTTACCATTCTTTGCCTGGCTCCCACAGTGCGCTGCAGCCGCGCGGGCCGTCACTCAAACCCATATTCCTTGATCTTCCGGTAGAGGGAGGAGAGGCCGATGTTCAGAATCTCGGCGGCGCGTCTCTTGTCGCCGCTGGTTCGTGTGAGGGCAAGTCGAATGGCCTTCTTCTCTATTTCGGTCAGGTTCAATGTTTCTGAGAGATCCACGCTGCCGGCGGCGGATGGCGAGAGCGATGGATGGGCAGGGGCAGCGAGGGACCTTACGACCCCGCGTTCGTCGGGCAGGCCGAAATGTTCCGGGAGAATTTCCTGACTTCGCGCGAGCTGCGCGGCGAAGCAGGCCCGTTCGATGCTGTGGGCGAGTTCTCGGACATTGCCCGGCCAACTGTAGTTCGAAAGCGCGTCCTGCGCGGCCCGGCTGAGAATCTTCCCGGCGGCCTCCGGCGCGTTCACGCGGAAGAGGAAGTGCTCGGCAAGGGGAAGGATGTCCTCGCGCCGTTCCCGGATGGGCGGGATATAAATGCGGAAGACGAGGAGCCGATGATAAAGGTCTTCGCGGAATCGGCCCTCGGCGACCTCCTGTTCGAGGTTTCGGTGCGTGGCGGCAAGGACGCGCACATCAACGGACTGCTCCCGGGTGGACCCCAGCCTGCGCACAAGGCCCCGCTCGAGAAACCGCAGGAACCGGGTCTGTATGCCCGGCGGGATGTCGCCGATTTCATCGAGGAGGAGTGTGCCGCCATTGGAGACCTCGATGATCCCGGGACGCGATTCGGCCGCTCCGGTGAAGGCGCCTTTTTCGTAGCCGAATAGTTCCGCGTCCTGCAGCGTCTCGGGCAGTGCCCCGCAGTTCAGGACAGAGAATACGTTGCTGCCTCGCTTGCTGTTGCGATGGATGAATTCGGCGATCACCTCCTTGCCCACACCGGTCTCGCCTTCGATCAGTACGGAGGATTCGGCCCGGGCCACGTTCTCGGCCTTCTCAAGGATTTGTTTCATGGCGTCGGACACGGCGACGATCTCCCCGGCCGCCTGTGCGCGCTTGCGGCGCATGTCCTCGCGGAGGAGGGCGTTCTGGCGGGAGAGTTGTGTCTTTTCGACGGCGCGAGCGACGAGCATCTCCAACTCGTGGAGCCGCACCGGCTTCGTGACGTAGTGGAAGGCCCCGCGACGCATGGCCTCTACGGCGGACTCGACGGAAGCCTGTCCGGTGACGATAATCACTTCGAGGAGCGGGTCTATTCCCTTTAGCTCGGAGAGAAGGGTGATGCCGTCCATGCCGGGCATGAGGATATCCACAAGGGCCGCGTCCAAAACGTGCTCCTGGGCCTGCGAGAGGGCGGACGCCGCATCCCCCGCCTGGAGGACCGTGTATCCGTGTGGATTGAGGTAGTCCGCGATATTTTCGCGGAATTGCGTCTCGTCGTCTACGAGAAGAACCGTGCCGGGCTGCTTCATGCTCACATCCTCGTTTCAGGTAACATCTCTTGCGGCTTTTGGGAGCCACACGCGCATAATTGTGCCTTTTCCCAACTTGCTCTCGGCCGAGATTCTTCCGTCGAGCGATTCCAGAATCTGATGGCTGAGGTAAAGCCCCAGCCCCGTGCCCTTGCCGATAGGCTTGGTGGTGAAAAAGGGTTCGAAAATGCGGTCCAGGTGTTCGGGGGCAATGCCGCGGCCTGTGTCGCCGATGGCTATCTCGGCGCCGCCGTTCTTCGCCGTAACCGAGGCGCACACGATGCCGTCCGCCTCTGTTGCATCAATGGCGTTGAGAAGGAGATTCAAGAGCACCTGCTGAACCTGCCTTGGCGAGGTTCGCACATGAATCGCGGGCGGCGCCGATGCCTGGAGCGCATCGGGCATTGCCCGCATACGGTCGAAATCCCCGACAGGAAGATAATCCCTCGTCAGGACGGTCCGTCTCTTTTTCGCTTTTGCGACGCTTTCTACCAGCCGCATGCTCTCCGCCACCAGCGCCGTGACATCGGTGTCCACGCGAGCCCCTTCTTCCCGTCTGGCGAAGCCGAGGAGGTCTTCGATGATGGACTTGCACCTAAATATATTGTCTTCGATTTTCTTCAGATGCTTTGCGAGCAGGTCTGCGTCCTTGTCCGCATGGGTCCGTTTGGATTGAATGAGGTCCGTCAGGATTTCCGATGAGCTTGCAATGATGGCGAGGGGATTGTTAATTTCGTGGGCCACTCCTGCGGCGAGTTGGCCGACGGCGGCCATTTTGCCCGCCTGGACGAGCTGGGTTTGGGTCTCCTGGAGGCGGCGGTAGGATTCCTTGAGTTCGTCTTCCGCCCGCTTACGGTCCGTGATGTCGCGCACCGTAGTGATTACGGCGGGTTCGCCCTGCAGCGAGATGGAGCTGGAGTAGACTTCCACATCAATCACTGCGCCGTCGTTTTTGACGTCGCGCGTGCGGTAGAGTCGCTTCTGCGGCGGGCCCGGTCCGCCCCGGCGCGCGGCAAGGGCGGCTCGATCGTCGGGATGGACCACTTCCATCACATCCAGGCCGATGACTTCCTTTTTGTCCGAAAACCCATGCAGGGCGAGCCACGCCGCATTGGCGTCCACGATCTTGCCGTTGCGGGTCACGTTCATGGCTTCGAGGGAATCTTCAAAGAGCGTGCGATACTTCGCCTCGCTCTCGCGCAGGGCGGTCTCCGCGCGCTCGATGGAACCCAACATGCCGTTGATGTCGGCGGCAAGGCTGGCAAGTTCGTCATGGCCGGAGAGGTACACTCGCTCGGAAAGGTCGGCGCCGGCGCCGATCCGGCTGACGCTTCGGCTAAGCCCTTCCAGCGGAGAGAGCACGAGTTTTTCAAGGAGCCCCACCGTGAGGACGCCAAATATCAACCCGGCGATCAGCAGGAGGATCATGGCGTGATAGAGGCTTGCCTCTCCCTGTTTGTAGATGTGCCGTGGCATGTCCATTCGCAGGATAAGAGCGGGTTCCTTGTTAATATCCCGCAGCAGGACATAGCCCGCCACAAGGTCTTCGTTCAAGATGTGAATGCAAAGGGGGGTCTCTGTGGAAAGCGGCCCCTTGGCTGTCTGGAAATCCGGAGGGAGTTCCGGGTCGCTGAACAGACGGACGGCAAGAGATAGGCGCGTCTTGTTGCCAATATCCTCGATGGCCGTCAGCCCCAGGCGGCGTCCTATGACGACGGACCCCCGCGCCGGTCCCTTGTTCTCGCTGGTCAAAATGGGGCGCGAGGCGACGAGCATGGGGCCGTCCGCCAGGCCGAGAATTCCCCTCACGCAATCCTGGTCATTGCGATGGTCCAGCAATCTCGATCTACGGCCGAGATGCTCCGCCAGTGTGGGGGGGAGGGGGACTTCCGACTGAAGGTACAGATCGAACGCCTTGGCGTGGACAATTTCCCCCGATGAATTGGCGAAGACGATGAAGTTTACTCCTATGTTGCTGAACGTGGCATCCACCAAATTCGATCTCACGAACTGCGGATTACGATCCTGGACGAAGGCATAGACGTCATCCCAGGAGGCCCAATCGTGGGCGATTGTGTCCAGCAGCGAGAGCTCATTGTCCAGGGCTTTCGCCGCGCGCTCGACGTTTGTGCGGACGTTGTGCTCCTCCAGCCGCGCAAAACTGCCGAGGAGGATGATTCGCGCGCTTACGTATAGGATGACGATCAAGCCAAGGATCGTCAAACCCACGGCGAGCAGCGTTTTCTTTCTCAGCGACACGTACCGGCCTCCGCAATCATAGTCCTCCGTCACCGTCCTCTGCTGTTATTAACAGAAAAAGGTCCTATCCGGCCTTCCGGCGAAGAGGACCTCTGCTCCTACAACATGTTACTTGTTTTCGGTGGTCTGCCACCACTCCGCCCATGCGTCCTGTTTCGGCGGCAGCCGCTTTCCCGTGATCCGGGTCAGCGCCAGATGGGCGGCCGGGGCCACGGAACGTTCCGTCCCGCCCAGCAGGTCAATAAGGACCGGGATTGCCTCCCGGCTCTTGGCCTCGGCCAGGGCGTTGCATGCCTCCGTCGCGACGGATGTATCCCGGTCAGTGACAAGGCGGATGAGGGCCTCGGCGGCTTTGGGATTGTTGCTGCCAACCTTTCCAAGGGCCCGGGTGGCCGCGAGAAGGGGTTTTCCTTCCAGATTGTTCGTGGCGCTGATGAGCACAGGGACGCTTTCAGCACATCCCAGGTCGCCTAACGTCTGACAGGCGGCGGCGGCTACGGCGTCGTCATAGTCGGTCGCCAGCCCGGCGATTTGCGCCGCGATCTTTTCTTTCTGGCTCGTCATTCTGCTCAGGGATCTCAATGCCTCGATAAGGGCCGCGCTGTCGTTTGCGCCCAATGTGTCGAGCAGTACAGAGATGCTGCTCTCCTGGCCAAGGTTGCCCAGAGCGCGAAGCGCCGCATAGCAAATCTTCTTGGAATCGCTGTGCGTGAGGTCTTCGATGCGCTTGGTGAACTCTTTTCCCCCCAGGTGTTCCTTGCTCAGGAGCGAAATCGCCCGCAGGATCGCCTCCTCCGAATCGCTGTTCAGCATTTCGATGAGCTGCTTCTGCCGTTCCTGCTGCTGCTTCCACCAGAGGGACCAGACCTCGCTCCTGTACTGAAAGGATTGCCCCGTCATTTTCTGCAGGGATTGAAGGGCGGCCTGCCGCACCCTTGCGTCGTCGTCCGACAGCGCCTCGATCAACTGGGGAACATGGGATTCCTTCCTCGCGAGGCCGACGGCTCTGGCCGCCTCGCAACGGACATCCGGGTTGCTGTCCGACAGCAGCATCTCCGCCAGCCTGGGAAGCGACTCGGCGTCGCGACAGCGGCCCAGCGCCTTGACAGCGGATATGCGGGCGTCGTCGTCGAGGTTGTTTAATGCCTCGCGGAAGAACTTAACAACCTCCTGGTCGGGGATTCTCCCCAATACGGTGAACGCCGCCTCGCGAAGAGGTGCATCCGCCTCATCGGTCTTGCTCGCGGTTGCCATGACGAGCAACGGTTTCAGCGTCGCTTCGCGGTTTGTCTCGACCATGCCGGCCAGGGCCCTGTGGGCTTTGTTCTTCAAACGCCCACTAACCGTACGAACTGTGGTAAGGGCGATCTCGCGAATAACGTTCTCCGTGGGCTTGTCCCGAAGAAAATCGAGGGCCAATTCCTTTTCCTGGTCGTCTCTGCCCCCGCGAAGCACCCCCAGGAAGAATCTCTCGCCCTCCGGCAGATTCATCTGCTGGAGGATGAGCAGGATCTTTCTCCGAAACATCGGCGACTCGGATTCCTTAAATGCCTTTTCCATGACGGCGAGCGTCTCTCCTTTGCAGAGGGTCTGGATCTCCTCCGCGCTGTTTTTCAGGGCCGGTTGGCCCGCAGCGACGTCATCCGGCATGGCGTTCACAATCGCGGCGATGTTTTTTGTCTTGCTTTCGTCACCCTCCTTGGGCTTGTCGGGCGAGGACCTGGGGAGCGATTCCTTCTTCTCCCCGCTCTTTTCCTCACGCAGTGCGCCTTGGAGAAACTCCTTGCTCTCCGGAAGGTTCAGCCTTTCAAGGATCAGCAGCGCTTTCCGTCGAAATTTTGCGGAGTCCGAGTCCCGGAATGCCTTCTCTATAATGGCGTGCGTCTCTTCTTTGCAGAGGTCCTGGATCTCTTTCGCGCTGTTTATCAGGGCCGCCTGGCCCTCGGCGACGTCATCCGGTATGCTGTTGACGATCGCGACGACGATCTTCGTCTTGGAGGCGGGTGCGCCGCCCTCGCCTGCAGTGGGGGCCTGTCCATGAACGACAATGGCGACCGCCATGCCGATGATGGTTGTCGCCACCGATAAGCCGTATCTCATATTCATTTCACCCGACGCAAAGTAACGTTCTAATCCTCATCCCCTTCGCAAGTAGGTGCCTGTTGCATAAATTTATTCCCCCTTGCCGACCTCTCCTTCTTCGCCTTGCGGCGCTACGTCTTGTTGGCTGGGCGCCGCTTCGCCATTTCCCACCTGTCGCCAGATCACAAGCCGCCACTTCTTCAAGAGGTTCTCGACTGCCGCTGATGGACGGACATAATTGACGGTCAACGAACCGCCTATGGAATTTCCGGTCCCGCCCGTGTTGTTCCCGGCGACAATGCTGCCGTTGACGGTGGCATTTCCCATGGCGGATACAGCCCCGTCGGCCATCAGCACCGCGGTGACATTGGAATTGCCGCGAACTTTAATGTCTCCCTGGGATACAATCATGGTGTGGCATCCGTCGCCCGGGTCCCCACCCCAGGAGACGTTTCCCGTAATGTCCACATTGCCCGTGGCCACGATGATTACATCCCCGGTCACCTGGCCGCGGATTTGTACGTCGCCCTCCACCACGATCAGTTTGCCGGGCGCGCCATCCGGCACGGTAAGCTCCGCATCGGACGGAGGGGTTCCCTCCCACTTCTCTGTGTAATGGGGACCAGCCGGCGTCCGCTGATCTATAAGCCAGCCCAGCTCCTGCGCCTTGGCCACGAGCACATAGGGAAGGAGGCCCGGCACAGGGACGGCTGCGGCGCTGAGATCGAGCGTGCCCGCCACATTGCAGTAGACCGGGTGCTCGCCGCGGCAGGCCGTAAGGTTCCCGGCGTAAGCCCCGGGATGAGGCGGATTCGCCAGGTCGCTGAGCGCCGGGTCGGCGGGGCCGATGTCGGCCGATGCGCCGTTCACGCGAAGTTCCCCATTCGCGTGCACGTCTCCCTTGACGGTGAGGTTGCCGTTGATGGTCAGATCGCCGTCCACGAGCACGCCGTGGCCGATTCGCGGGTTGGGGAGATACACGACGCTCGCCTCGACGGCGCGGCGGATGCCATTGTATATGCCTGTTGCCGCAAGCTTGGCGCAGGAGGGGGTGTCGCCGTTCTGTGGATCGGTGGAAAGAAACTCGGCCTCCACGCGAAATTCGCCAACGGTGATTTCGTTGCCCTGATCGTTCTTTGTCGCGTATGTGCCGTCCAGGAAATATGTTCCGTTGTACGGCCCGTTCGGCGGGGCGGCATTCCCCTCGGCGTCTTTGAACGCGGCAAGGTTGAATGCATTGAGTTCATGCAGGGCATGGGTGAGGCCGGTTTCCGCCACGTAGAGGGCCTGCAGGCTGTCGTGGCTCACGGCGGTCAATCGCAGGTTTGATGTGGATACCGCCAGATAGGAAGCGACCAAGCCGAGGATCAGCAAGATGACGATCAAGGCCACGATGAGGGCAACCCCTCGTTCGGGCGATTTTGCTTTGCCGATGTACAAGTTTCCGCCCCCCAAATTGTTTGCGCGTGTTCTCATTTCTCAGTAGTTTCTTGTTGCCACCACGGAGCTCGGGTGAAGTATCACCAGTCGCTCCTTGTCCGCCGCCTTGAATGATTGAAAGGCGATTCGCACGTTCGGCCCGTTGTTATCGGGCGGGAGCGGCCCCGGACCGTCGGGGTCCGCAGTCCCGTTCCCGTAGATTCGCTGAAACATCGCTTCCCGGACGCCGTCGCCGTCCATATCCAGCACGATGCACCGCGGCGTGATCTGCCGCGAGGAGACAATCACCCCATTTTCGTCCTTGATGTTTTCCACGACACAGCCGAACTCAATCACGTCGTTCTTGTCGCCGTCGCCGTTCAGGTCAATCCCCATGCCTCCTGCCTTCCTCTCCTCGAAAGTCCCCTCGCCCGCGCCGAGCCCCGCCTCCGTGTGATAGGCATATTCGAGGAACCAATTCAGCCGCTCCGCAGCGCCCCACTCAATGTTTCTGTCCTCATCCAGCGCGTCGCCGTCACTGTCATGGTCCACCGGGACTTGCAGCCGTATCCAGCTGCCGTCAGCAGCCATGCCAAAGATGCGCGACTCTCGAATCTGCCTCGTCATCTCGGCCATGCAAGTGGTGTTGACTGTCTGAACCGATAAGTTGGCGCTGCCGACGCTGCATGCATCCTGCCCGGCGCCATACATCCCGAGAACTGCAAAAACAACAACGACAACGACAACGCTGGCGATGGCCACCTCAATCAGCGTGAATCCAGCGAATCTACATTCCATCTTGCCCCTGCCAATCGGTGATGCGGCATCGCAGCACCTGCTGCCCCACGCCCCTCCCGCCGCGCCACCGCACCGTCACTGTAATCTCCACCACATCGGGGGCAAACTGGGTCACCACGACCTTGCCGACCTTGCCGTCTGCGTCGTCCGTGGATGGTTCGAGACCCGGCACGGCAAAATTCCCATCCGAATCCACGTCAATGATCCCGTTTCCCTCGCCCAGAGGCGTGCCAAACCATGACAGCGCCACCGTCTCCGCGTTCGCTGGCGTGAAATCGGAGTCCTCCACATCCGAAACGGGGGCGGAGGCAAAGACGCCGACCGCATCCTCATCGCTTTGCTTGCTTGCCGAGGAGCCGCTCCCTTTTCCTTTCCCCTGGGTTTGCCCCTGCCCCTGATTCTGCGCCTGGCTCGGTGTCTGGCTTTGGGATTGATCCGTGCTGAACGCCGTAATCTGTGTGCCCGAGACGTCAGCAGGCACGCCTTCCGTGGCTTGATAGGTTGTGTCGCTTGTTTGAGTGGTTTGTTCCGTCGTCGGATCTGCAGTCGCATCGGCTGCGGCGTACTGTTGTGGCGCAGAGATTCGCTTGAAGAGCGTGGCCGCCCCCTCCGACTTGACGCGCTCAATCACCTCCCGCGCCGCCTCAAGGGCCAGGTTGTGCTCCTGGGCGACGGTATCAACAATGGTTGCGGATGAGATGGCGCTGATGAGCCCGAGGACGCCAACGGTAAAGACGATGGAAGCAATCAACACCTCGATGAGTGTCAATCCGGCTCGCTTCGCGTTCAAAGGGGTTACGACATATCTCATGGGCACAAACTCTCCCAACCCCACCCGACTTTCCTGAGTGCAACGTTACAATAACGACCTGAGACTATAATCCAACTTTGATATATTATAGCATGTCATTGCGAGAATGGCAAACCATATACCTCCTTTTTATGAAGGCTGTTAAATCCCCTTAATGTCATAAGCGCATAGAGAGACGGCAGTTGCGGGCATATTTTGCGGGTGCAAAAAACACACGGCCGTTGCCAAATCGGGAAATTTCTCATTTCGGCATCAATGCGTTGCCATTTTGGGAACGGTGTGGGTGATAAGAAAGGGACAGGATCACTTCGCTTGGCGTTGCTCTTGCTCCGCAGCGATTGCCAGCCGTTGCGCAGCACTCGTGCACTTGCGCCGCGTACATGCCTCGGCAAGTTGAAGCAGGACCTTGGCCCTGTCAGCCGGGGTGGCGCCGTAGTTCACAAGGTAGTCTGCAACAGAGTCTGCGTGTTTTTCCAGGAGATCGTCATTCTTGTCCCGCGTGTTCCAATGGAGCGTCTTTGGCGCCGCGAATTCGATCAGCGCGTTGTCGTCGGTGTTGAGCGGCCCCACATCGGCAAATTGGGGGAGCGCCTTCCAGCCCATCTTGAAATAGGAAAGAAGGTCGGCCGTCGAACATATATCCACTCGGGCCAGATCGGCGCTGACAGGCGTGATTCCCATAGTCCGAGCAATGGAATCCGGCACGGATCCCGACATCGCCGTCAGCTTGGCCCTTGGCGCGGCATCAAGACCGGTGCGTCTGCGAATCTCCTGATAGTCAATCGAGAGGGGCCCTCTCGATCCGACGATGACCAGGTCCGTCTTCTCCATCGTCTCAAAAACGAGCGCATACTCGAAGACCTGCCGGAACGTCCGCAACACCGTGCGCAGTTCAGACGGCGCCAACCCATAGAGCTGGACCCATTGACAGAACAGGCCATCCGGCGCCAAGCGACTGCGCCCCAGCGTGAAGAACTCCTTGGTGAAGAGATTCGCGGCCCCCGGAATCCAGGGATTGGACGGTTCCGAGATGATGACGTCGAATGTCTCGTCCGTGACGAGGAGGTAGTTCCGAACATCGGCCTCCACAATCTTCAGCCGAGGGTCGTCCCAGGGGCGATGGTTCACATGGGCAAACAAGTAGGACGCCTCGATTACCGCGCTCTCGATCTCGGCGCTCACGACCCGCTTCACAGGATACCGCAACACAGAGCCAACCGTCACCCCGCTCGCAAACCCGACGATCAGCACGGAGTCGGCCTTTTTTGCAAACAACAGGGGGAGGTGTCCGTTCAGCACCTGCGTGGGCATGTCGGAAACCGACGAGGCGTCAATCTTCCCGTCGAGGGCGAGCCAGAGATTATCGCGGCCCTTGTCCTGGGCAACGGTCACCGTGGCCGTCGCGCCCTCCTTGTAGAATTTCAGGATGTAACTGCCCTCCGTGAATTTGTAGAAGGACTCCGGGCTGATGTCCTTGATCCTCTCGGCATATTTATACATCCCGCTCGACATCAGCAGTCGGTTCCACGCCGGATGCCACAGGATCGCCGCCGCACCGATGACCAGGGAGCAAACAGCCGCTTTCACCCGAAAGTGGCCGGCGGCGTGGCCCACAATGAGCGCCGACGCGAAGGCGATGCAGAGGTTGAGCGAGATCGCCATCAAGATCGTGGAGAGAATCCCGATATGCGGTATCAACAGCCAGCCCGCGCAGAACGCCCCCAGAATGGCCCCGACGGTATTGCATGCGTAGGCCCGTCCGACGGATCGCCCCACGCCTCCGCCGCCGGCCACGCGGACAGCGATCGGAAAGACCGCCCCGGAGAAAAGCGTCGCCGGCAGCATCACCAGAAACGCGATCCCGAAATTGATCCCCCACAGATACCCCTGTGAGCGCTGTCCCAGGACCTTGAACAGAACCGTGAATACGTAGGGGAGCTTGCCGAACAGAAAGGTTGTCGCGTAGGCGCTCAGTCCGATAAGTATGTGGAGGACCATTATGGTCTCGGCTCGGCCCTCTCTCGACCGGAGCCATCGAGAGCAGGCGTAGCTGCCGACGCCGATCCCCACTAAGAAGGCCGTAAGCATGGTCGTGAATGCATACACCGACGAGCCGATCACCAACTGCAGCGTCCGGCTCCAGGCCACCTCGTAGGTCATTCCCGCGAACCCGGCCACGGCCAGGGCCCACAGCGCATAAACGCGCGCCCTTTCATCAAATTCCGATGCCCTTGATGGTTCCTCAGCAGCGGAGGGGAAGGGGGGCTGTCCTGCTGCGGCGAAGCGAGCCGCGCCAACGACCAGAATCCCCAGGATGATGTTTGTCGCCGATGCGAGGAGGATGCACCGGCTTGTGCCGAGCCACGGCATGAAGATGAACCCCGTCGAGAAGGCCCCCAGCACCGCGCCGAGGGTGTTAAGGGCGTAGAGCCGGCCCACGCCCGCCCCGATCTGCTCTGTGCGCCGCACACAGAAGCGACTCAGCGCCGGCAGTGTGCCCCCCATGAGAAAGGTGGGGACCAGCAGCGCGCCGCCGGCCAGAATGAAGCGGATCAGGCTGAAGGTGAAGAAACTCGGCGAGAATTTTACCCAGCAGAAGCGATAGAGGGGGATAAAGCAGTCGAAGATGAATGGGGCGGCAAAGGCATAAATCCCCACAAGAATCTCGAGAATTCCATAGACCTGGAGGGGCTTCTCCACGCGGTCCAGCCTGCGCCCAAGGACGTAACTACCGAGGGCAAGGCCGGCCATGAATACAGTGAGGACGGTGCTGATGGCGAAGGTGGTGGCGCCGAAGATGAGAATAAGCATCCGCGTCCACAGGACTTCATACATAAGCCCCGTGGCGCCGGACACAAAGAAGCACGTCGTCACAAACGTGACCAGGGCGGGGTGGAGCGCGTGCTGCTCCTCGCGGTGAATAGATGCCTGTTGCATGCGATCCTGAAGCTGTGGGCGATAATTTCGCCGCTACTATATCACCGCTCCACCCCCCTGGTCAAGCCGGAATTTTCAGCTACGCGGGTCCTGCACCCTCCGACCCGCAGAAGAAAGCGCGGCGACCACATCCATTGTGATCGCCGCGCCGATAGGCAGCGCAGTCCTCCAGACTCTCCTGTCGCCCTTCCCGTTGCCTTTGCTGCCAAGATCACCCCTCTCCCTCCGGGAGAGGGGAAGGGGGTGAGAGAGAGACAGCCTTGGTCCCGCGCCTCACCCCCTGCCCCTCTCCGCAAACGGAGAGGGGGAAAATATCGGGATAGGATCAGCCGCCCTTGCCACCGCCTCCGCCCTTGCCGCTGTCCCACCCGGCCTGCCCCTCGCTGCCGCCCCCCGTACCGCCGGCTGCGCCGCCGCCGGTTTCGCCGCCCGTGTCGCCACCACCAGTGTCGCCGCCACCAGTGTCGCCGCCACCAGTGTCGCCGCCCGTGCCACCGGTATCGCCGATGCTGCCATCCTGGCCGGTAAGGTCAACGTTGGTGCCGCGGAAGCCGCACTCACGCCAGCTCAGGAGCTCCCACTTCGGGGGATCCAACTCGTTCAGGAAGGTGGTCATATCCGCGTCCGGCGGTCTGTAATATATATCCGGCGTGCCGCGGACAAAGCTCATGGGCAGGCCGTCCCCGCCCACATCGTCACCGTTATCGCCCTCGCCCTTTGCGATGATGGCGCCGGTGACCGATGGCGTTCCAGACATGTTGACGACGTCGCTGGCAAACACGTAGCCGAAGATGTCGGCATTTCCATGAAATGTGACATCGTCTCCCGCCCATATCATCAGATTTGTGGCCGTGCTATCCGACCCGAGCGTCGCATTGGCGGCGACGAAGATGTCGCCCGTTGCGATGAGGATCGCGTCGCCGGTCACGTTGCCGGTGATTGTCACATTCCCGTCCACCACGATGATGCCGGACAGCACGGTATTGGTGTAGCTCTGGTCGCCGCTGACCTCTGTCACCGTGTAGCCGGCGTCTATGGCGGCCTGGATGATCTTCTGCGTGTCGAATTCCGGGATGGGAACTTCGGGGGCGCTGGGTGCGACGCCGGTTGCATTTATCCCGGTCACACTGCCGGCGTCTGCCGCTCCATTGATCGTGCCGCTTGCGCTCAGGATGCCGGTGTAGAGCTGCACCTCGTCGGGGACGCCGTCGCCGTCCACGTCGTCGTAGTAGGGGTTACCGGCGGCGTCGGTGGCCTCGTCAATCGTGTGGGCCGCACCGCTCACGCTAACCGACTCATTGGTGTGGACATCGCCGTAGATCCCGATATTGCCGGCCAGGCTGAGCGGGCCATCGGTGATCAGGGCGTACCTCGAGAACGGCGGGGGATCGTCCGGGTCGCGTTTCTTGATGATGACCTCGATAGCGCGCTGTGAGTAATTGTAGCTCCCGGTGGAGACCAACTTGACGCGCTGGTCGGGCACGAGAGGGAGATAGATCACGCCGTACATCCCCACCTCCTGGGTTCGGAGGTCTCCGCCCTCATACACGTAGTTGCCGTTCGAATCCGTCAGGGGGACGTTGTACATCCCCATGAACACTCCGCCGGGTGCATCAACCATCGGCATGATTGCCCATCCGTGGCCGCAGGAAAAGCGGTAGCCGATCAGGTCGCCGTCCGGATTGCGGACCTCCTCGGCGGCGGCGTTGCACATCGAGCCATCCGTCGTGGCGTGGGAGGGGCACCGGCTGGTTGTGACATCTATAAAGGCGGCCGTATTGCCCGCATTCAGCTCGTGGAAGGCCTTGGCCATGCCGGTTTCCGCCACGTTCAGCGCCTGCAGCGTGTCATAGCTGTTTGCCGTCAACTGCAGGTTGGAGGTGGAAACGGTCAAATAGGCCACCACGAGGCCCGCGATCAGGACCATCATAATCAGGGATACGATCAACGCCGCGCCTTGTTCGTTACGTCTTGCGCTGTTCATGTCCGTTTCTCCTCTCCTGTTGCTCAACATGTCTCGGTTAATTTCGGGTTTCCACGATGGATGTCGGGTGAAGAAGGACCGTTCTTTCCTTGTTCGCCACGCGAAATACAAAGAACGATATTCGGATATTGTGCCCGGTAGCGTCCTGCACGCCGGCGTCGTTCAGGCGGGCGAAGAGCGGGTCCGCCACGCCGTCGCCGTCCACATCCCCCCCCCAACCGCCGGCGTTTGTCGTTATGATGGAATAGGGGGTCAGGTATCGGTGGGCCCTAAGCGTTCCGCCGCCATCCCACACATACTCCCGGAGGCAGCCCTTGGTGAACGTATCATCCGTGTCGCCGTCTCCATTTACATCAATTCCTGCGCGTCCTTCCTCGGCCTCCACGAGCAGGTTCACCGGGTCTGCCGGGTCCGCCGGGTTCTTGATTTCGAAGGTATATCGAGCGACCCAGTTCAGGTTGTCGCCTGCGCCCCACTCTATGTTGTCGGCGCCGTCCAGGATATCCCCGTCCCCGCTGTCGAGCGTTCCGTCTCCGTCGCTGTCAACCTGAGCCCAGTCCACAGGCACCTGGAACTGTATCCACATGCCCGTCGCATCCATGCCGATGATTCTGGCCTGCCTCAGCGCCCGCGTCATCTCGGAGACGGAGCGGGTGCTCATTGTCTGGGCCGAGAGGTTGGCGCTGCCGAGGCTGGCCACATCCTGGCCGACGTCAAAGGTGCCGAGGATGGCCAGCATCATGATCATCAGCACGACGGAGGAGATAACTATTTCAATGAGTGTAAATCCGTGGGACTCGCGTTCCATAATCAATGTACCTCCCAGCTCCCCATCTGGCAGCGGAGCATCTTCTGGCTGTTGCCCTTCTGTCCCCTCCAGCGCACGAGGATCGTGATGTCCAGCACATCCGTCATGGTGTTGCCGTTTGCGTCGCGGGCATAGGAGACTCGAACGGCCCCGACAGGGGGTTGCTGCCCGCCCACCCACGCCGGGTCCCATGCCTCGAGGGAGCCGATCACCGGATCCGCCACCTCGAAGTTGCCGAACTGGTCAATGACTATGCTGTCCTGATTGTAGCGGGCGTCGCCCTCAGGCAGGGGATTGCCATACCAGTCATTAGTGGGATTCTGTGTGTAGTAGCTCCCGTAGGTCGAGAAGGGGTCATAATACATAAAGTTATCGCCCCCCTCGATGTAGTACGTATCGCCCCCCGTTCCGTCCGTTCCGCCTTCCGTGCCACCTTCCGGATCGCCGGTGCCGGTCGTTTGGGCGGTCGAGCTGTCTGAAAACTGCGGGATGCTGTAATTGATCTTGCCCTCAAGGGCGGTGAAGCCTTCCGATTTGACCTGCTCCATGACTTGCCGGGCGGCGTGCAGCGCCAGGTTGTTCTCCTGGGTGACGGCGTCAACGACCACTGTGGAGGTAATGGCGCTCATCAGGCCGAAGAGGGCGACGACAAGTACCAGGGCGGAAACCATCACCTCAACCAAGGCGATACCCGACTCAGCCCTCTGACTTCTCTCCGATGCATTTCGTGTTAGCTCGTTCACCTGTCTCCTCCTTTCGCGTCTTGGAAGCCATCCTAAAAGGTCTTGGCAATAGCAATAGGCAAGCCATATGCCTATGTGCACGCTTTCTCCTTAATTTCATTTAATGTAGTTAGTGCTTTATTATGAAGATGTTACGTAGATTTATTAGTCCATAATGTGCACAGGCTTTAATTGCAGAATTGGGAAAAGCCATGCCGAAATGGGAATCCTTTCAGAAACGAAAATAGGCATGGGGATGGGGAAATGACGGCGGTGGCGGGGTCTATAAGGGGACAAGTTTCATCCTCCTGGAGGTTTGGAACCTCCGGGAGGATAGGCAATCGCTGGCGGGCGCGTAGCTGAACTCGCCGTAGCTGAACTCGCCAGAGTTCAGGGAGTGGGGCGTGTGGGTGTGTGGGGGTGCGGAGTGTGGAATCTGAATCAAAATCGCAAATCGAAAATCCAAAGTCGAAAATTACCGGTGGTCTGGCGACTTCCGCTACGTGGCCTTAGGCATTCGTCATTCTATCGCCGATGCAGAAGACCAACGACAGCAGATATCCCTTAGCTTGGCGCCACTCGGAACAGGCGTGTATAGGCCTCTGGACGCCTTGTGCATCATCCTATCCGCCCAGAACATTGCGCGCCCCGTGGAGGACTGCGAGGACATCAATCTGATCGGGCATGATGTGGTAGATGATCCGATAAGGCCCTTCAACCACTTCACGGATTTGATCCATCTGAAACTCAGGAACCACGCGCCCGGACCGTGGATGGTCCGCGATCTGTTGAGAACGCCGGGTCAGCCGGTCAACCATGCGGCGGGCATATAAGGGGGAGTTCTGGGGTTGTTGAAAAACCCTGTTCTCGTAGCCGCAGGCTTCAGCCTGCGGGGCCGTGATGCGTCAAACCGCACCCGTAAAGGGTGCGGCTACAGTCGGTGTTCGCCTCGCGGGGGTTTTTCAACAACCCCAGTTCTGTGCGATATACTGATAGATGCCGTCAAGATGATCTTGGGCGGTATCCGTCCAGTGAACCTTCATTCCGGAAGTCCATATTTCTCGCGGACCTTCCTCACGTCTTTCGTTCGACCGGTCTTGCTGTCGGCCAGGCCCTGCTCGATTACCTCGCGGACGTAGATCTCATGGATCAAATCGTCCCAGGTGGCGTCGTCTGGCATGCTCTCGATCAGGCGCTTGGCGTCTTGCTTGCTCATTTTTGTCGTCATCCAATGCCTCCTCACGATAGGCAGACAAACCTTCACTCTCCATCCGAAGTATACACCGATCAACCGTGTCCGTCAACGAGAAAGCCGAGGACAGAGTACGTAGCTGAACTCGCCAGAGTTCAGACTATCGGGCGTAACGCTGCGTCTCGTCGGAAGTCTGGCGACTTCCGCTACCAGCAGGCGCAACGCGGCGCGATTGTGGATCAGATCTGACTGTGATAGATCGCGTCAATCAGATCCATCGTCTTCGCCGCGTCCTCGAAGTTCGTATCCGGCTGCTTGCCGCGACGGATGCAGTCCATGAAGTGCGCCGACATGTCGTACGGCCCGAAGGCCCGGTGCTGTTCCTGGCTGCCCGCCATCTCGAAGGGGTTCAGCACCGCCGCAGGCTCGTTCTTCCCGTCGGCATACACCTTGCCGCCTTCCTCCGGGTCGCCGAAGAGCGACATGCCCTTCGTGTGGATCTCCACGGTGAAGAAGCGACGACCGGTCATCCAGTTGGTCAGGAGGACCCCCGTCGCGCCGGAGCTGAACTTCACCAGCGCGAGATGCACCGTGCAGTGATCGGCATAGAGGCGTCGGACGTCGCTGGCCACGCTCTCGACCTCGCCGCCGCAGAGGAAGCGGAGCGTATCAACGGCGTGGATCGCGTCGCACGTGAGGATGTCCATCGCGCCGTTGTAGTACGGCTTCGCGCCGACGGAGTTTTTGTAGAACGTGGCCACGGCGGTGTGGACCGGCCCGGTCTTCTCGCACATCTTCTTTCCCTCGCGGATCACCGGGCAATAGCGCCGCTGGAAGGTGACCCCGGTGAGGACGTTGTTCCGCTTGGCGATGAGGGCCATCTGCCGTGTCTGCTCGGCAGTGACGGCGGGGGGTTTTTCGACGATGAGGTTCGTCTTCATGTCCATCACCGTGGCGGCCACATCGAAAAGAAGTTGCGGCGGCATGCTCGCATAGACGACGTCCGGCTTCTCCTTCTCGATCATCTGCTTGTAGTTGGTGTAGCGCGCCTTCACGCCGAACTGGTCGCCGCGCTTGTTCAGCAGCTCCTCGTTCAGGTCGCACATCGCGGCGATCTCCGCGTCGGGCAGGTCGCGGATGGACGGATAGTGCACGCTTGCCGACCGCCCCCCGGCGCCGATGAATGCCACACGGACGACTTTCTTGTCACTTGCCTTCTTTGCCATGTTTGATCTCGCTCCTCTACGGGGTTATTGCTTCTCTCCGGCGATCTTCTTGGCCATGTCCAGGACGGCCTCGCCGAGATTGTCTGCCAACTGCGTCACGTCGTTTCTTAGCTTCTCAACCGCCTCGTCTGACGCGGACGCGGCGACGGGACGGTTCAGTGTAACATAAAACTTCGCCTTCGGCTCCGTGCCGGACGGACGGACCGTCACCTCGCCGCCCTCCTTCAGGCAGAAGACCAGCACATCGCCCTTCGCGCCCCGGACCTCGTCCGTTTCCTTCTTCGTTGCGACGTCTGTCACCTTCCCTGTCTGGCGGTCAATCATCCTGGCCACGGCATGTCCGCCGATCTTCGCCGGAGGGTCCTTCCGCAATGTGGCCATGATGTGCTGGATCTGTTTGCTGCCCTCCTGCCCGGTCAGGTAGAGGTTCTTCAGCGCCTCCGCGTAGCAGCCGTATGTCCGGAAGATATCCAGCAGATGGCCGTAAACCGTCTTGCCGTTGCGTTTCAGGTTGGCCGCCAGCTCGGCCATGAGCACGGCGGCGATGGCCGAGTCCTTGTCGCGGACGAACGAGCCGGCCAGGAAGCCGTGGCTTTCCTCGGCGCCGAAGATGAACTCGACGCCCTTGTCCAGGTGCTCGATCAGCTCGCCGATGTACTTGAAGCCGACGAGCAGGTTTTCCTCCACGGCCACGCCGTACTTTTTTACGATTGCGGAAATCAGGGGCGTCGTCACCAGCGTGCGCGCAACGATGCCGCGCTTGGGCAGCGTCCCCTGCCTCTTGCGCTCGCTCAGGAGGAACTCAAGGATGAGCGCGCCGATCTGGTTGCCGTTCAGCCGCACCCACTCGTCGCCCAGGCCGGGCACGGCGCAGCCGAGGCGGTCGGCGTCGGGGTCGGAGGCAATGGCGATGTCGCTCCCCGCCGCCTTTCCCTCCCGCGTCACCATTTGCATCGCAGCGGGGAGTTCGGGGTTGGGGAAGTGGTCGGGCACGTTCGGGAAGTTCCCGTCCGGGGCGGCCTGCGCCTCGACAAGTCTCACATCCGCGAAACCGGCCTTCTTCAGCGCGGGGACGATGTTGGTGATCCCCGTGCCGTGGAGCGGGGAATACATCACCGCGACGTCCCGCGCCTCGGTCAGCAGGACGCCCGCGACCTTCTTGAGGTAGGCGTTGTCCAATTTCTTGCCGACCTCGACGAAAAGGCCCCGCCTCTGCGCCTCGTCGAGCGGGAGCGATGCGATGTCCTTGACCTGGTTCACCTTGGCGATGATGTTCTTGTCGTGCGGCGGCACCACCTGCCCGCCGTCCTCCCAGTAGGCCTTAAAGCCGTTGTCGCGCGGCGGATTGTGGCTCGCGCTGATGACGATCCCGGCCATCGTCTTGAGATGTCGGACGGAGAAGGAGAGCTCCGGCGTGGATCGGAAGTCGTCGAACAGGAAGACCTTGACCCCGTTCCCGGCGAGGACGCGCGCCGTCTCCTCGGCGAACTCGCGGGAGGTGAGGCGCGTGTCGTGGGCCACCACGACGCCGCGCGCCTTTGCCTTGCTGCCGTGCTCTGCGATGTAGGCCGCAAGGCCCTGCGCCGACTCGCCGATGGTCCGCTTGTTCATCCGGTTCGGTCCCGGGCCGCAAGGTCCGCGGCGTCCGCCCGTGCCGAAGGGGATGATCGTGTAGAAGCTGTCGTTCAGTTCTGAAAATTCGCTTTTGCGAATGAGGTCCAGAATCTCCTCGCGGAAGTCGGCGTATTGCTCCTCATCGAGCCACTTCCTGATGTTGGCAAGGGCCTCGTCCGACACCTTGCCGTTGCGACGCGCCTCGTCAAGCTGTCTCATTTCGTCCGACGACATTACGGCATTCCTCCTTAGTGGGACCCAACCTCCCGGAGGTTCGGGACCTCCGGGAGGTTATACATCGGAGTACATCGGAGTGTAATAGAATATAGGAAGTGGACAGGATTTCTCAATCAAAAAATCGCGTGAAAAAGCAAAGTCCCCTAACCAATTTCGCTTCAGTCGGATACATTCCCCGAAGTGACACATCGAACCTCGTTTGCTTGTGTTGAAGGGAAAAACGTGTTATACTTTGCCCTCAATCGGGCGGCTGTCTGCCCCACACCATCATGTTTTTATAATTGGAGGGCCACACCATGCCGAAGAACCGAAGCCTCGCCGTCATCGCCGTCGTTGCCGTTGCCCTTTACGCTCTGACCGCCGTCATCACGGCCAACTACGCCGGCTATCCCCCGGACCTCCCCGCGCCCGCGGCGAGGCCGACGCCATCGGTCCCGACCCTCGCCATCGCCTTCGCATCGCCGATGGGCGACGTGTACAGCTCCACACCTGTGACCGTGGCCTTCACACATCCGATGGTCCCCGTTGAACAGGTCGGCATCGAATCAGCCCAAGGGATCATCCGTTTCTCCCCGCCCATCGAGGGGACGTTCTGCTGGATCGGCCAGTCCATCCTCACGTTCCGGCCAAAGACCGACCTGCCCATCGCCGCCGGCTTCGCGGCCATCATCCCCGCGGGGACGCGGGCCTTGAACGGGCTGGCCCTCCGCGAGGATCATGCCTGGTCCTTCGCAACCCCCGGTCTCCAAGTCGTGCGGCATGAGTTGGATGGGCGGCAGCACGATGCGACCTCCACCCAGCCGCGACTCCTCGTCGAGTTCAACCAACCGGTGGACCTCGCCGAGGTGCAGCGATGCGCCGCCGTGATCCGAAATGACAACCGAGAGAAGGTGAACGTCCAGGTCGCCCGCCCCGACGACAAGCAGGCGAAGGAATGGCCCAACACGGAGTCCACCGTTCTCCTCTCTCCCGCCATTCCCCTGCCGCACAAGACCGGCTGGCAGTTCGTCCTCCACGGCGACCTCGCGGGCAAGGCGGGTCCGCGTCCGCTCGGCGAGCGATGGGCGTTCGCGTTTCATGTCTGCCCCCCCTTCAGACTGAGTTCGGTGAACGGCTTCGCTGAGCCAAGCGGACGAAAAGGCATCCAGATCGGCTTCTCAAACCCAGTCGATCCTGCGTCGATCCCGAAAGATGGAAGCGCGTTCACGGTTTCTCCCCCCGTGAAGATTCACTCCCCCTACCAGGAATACTCCGGCCATGTTCTGCTCGGCGACTTCGAGATCGAGCATGAATACAAGGTGGATGTGGCGGGTTCGGTTCGCGACGTCTTCGGCAACTCGCTGGGCCAGCGCATGACCTTCCGCGTCCGCATCCCCGACTATGAGCCGGCCATCTTCCTGAGCGGCTATCGCGGCTATGTGGAGCGCATCGGGCCGATGGAGCTCCCCATGGGCGTCGTCAACCTGCCGGTGATCGGCGTCGAGATGCTCCGCATTGACGAGGACGACGTTGTGCCCTACCTGATCGAGGAACGGAAGGAGGAGGGCCGGGCCTGGCCGGAGGCCCACTCGCGCATGGGCATCTATCGTCGCATGACAGGGACGACCGAGAAGGAAAAGTTCCGCGTCGTCCAGGTCCCCCTCGACTGGACATTCAGGAAGGAGCAGGGCGGCTTCATGTTCCTCCGCGCCAAAGCGAAAAGGCCGGAGAAATTCCAGAAGTTCCAACGCCCCGACCGTCCCGAGAACGAGAAGGCGGACCCCTTTGTCGTGGAGGAGGCCGTGCTCCAGGTCACCGACATCGGCCTCACGTGCAAGACGTCCCCTGAGAACACGTTGATCTGGACCACATCCCTCCACAGCGGCCAGCCCCTCTTGGACGTTGCTGTCGCCATGCGCAACGCCGAGAACAAGGTGGTCTGGCAGGGGACAACCGACGAGCGCGGCGTCGCCGTCGGGCCGGGCATAGACCTCTCCTACGACGCCAAGCCGACGTTCCTCATCGCCAAACAGGGCAGAGACATGGCCTACCTCGCCCTCGACCACGAGCAGGTCTGGCTCGGCCAGTTCAACATCCCCCGCGACTGGAACCCGTTGCCAAACCGGACCGTCGCCCACATCTTCACCGACCGGGGCCTCTACAAGGCCGGCGAGACCGTCCATGTCAAGGGCGCGGCGCGCATTGACACGGCGGAGGGCATTCGCCTGCCGAAGGCAAAGACCATCAACGTCACCGTCACCGACCCGCGCGGCAAGAAGACGCTCACGCGCAAGCTAACCCTATCGGCGTTCGGGACGTTCCACTTCGATGTGGACCTAAAGAAAAGCGCGGCCCTCGGCTACTACGGGATCAACGCGCAGCTCCAGGGCCACCCCGAAGGCGACGCCGCATACGGCTCGTTCCAGGTGGCCGCCTTCCGCCCGGCGGAGTTCGAGGTCACCGTGAAACCCGATCAGAAAGAGTACGTCGCCGGGCAGACGTATCGCGCTCAGGTCGAGGCAAGGTATCTCTTCGGCGCGCCCATGCGCGGCGGGGAGCTCGACTGGCACGCCTACTGGTCGCCTGCATGGTTCACGCCCAAGGGGTGCGACGGCTACCGCTTCGGCGATGCAGCCGGCTACTACGACTCCGACCCCCAGCTCGAACACGACGCGGCCTCGGGCGCGGGGACGCTGTCCGCCGAGGGAACAGGCGCAATCGAATTTCCCCTGCAACCCAAGGGGCGGATCGCCGGCGCGCTAAACTGTGAACTCTCCGTCACCGTGACCGACCCGACGCACCAGACGGTCAGCGCCTCGACAAGCGCCGTCGTTCACACCGCCGCGTTCTACCTCGGCGTCAAGAAGCACTCCTACATCGTGACGGCGAAGGAGCCTGTCGCCTTCGAGTTCATCGCCGCCGCCCCCGATGGAAAACGGACGGGCGACGTGTCCGCGAAGGTGCGCGTCGTCCGGCGGCAGTGGCACACCGTCCGGAAAAAAGCGGTCTGGTCCGGCGTGCATTACGAGACCGAGGCCGTGGACGAGACCGTCGCAAATACGAACGTCCAGATCACCGAGCAGGGGGCGAAGTGGACCTTTACCCCGCCTAAGAGCGGCTGTTACTACCTGGAGATCTCCGCCGAGGACAAGGAGAAGCGCGTCGCCCGGACTATCGCGCACTTCTACGCCACGGGCGAGGAATACGTCTCGTGGCGTCGCGACGACACCGACGGGGCCGAGCTTGTGGCCGACCGCGACGAGTACGCCGTGGGCGACACGGCCCGCGTGCTGATCCAGTCACCGTATGAAAAGACCCAGGCCATTCTTACGATCGAACGGCAGGGCGTGATGGAGCAGCGCCTCCTCGACCTCCAGACCACCTCACCGACGGTCGAAATCCCCATCAAGCGGGAATACCTGCCCAACGTCTATGTCTCCGTTGTGCTCGTCCAGGGCCGGACGACGGACAAAATTTCGGAGGACGGGGCCGACCTCGGAAAGCCCGCATACAAGGTCGGGTACATCGAGCTGCCCGTCCGCAACGACGCGGCCCGCCTAAACGTTGCGGTTACACCCGACCGCGAGACCGCCGCCCCGGGCGAGACCCTCACCGTCAACCTGCGCGTGACCGACTGCCAGGGCGTCGGCCGGCGCGCGGAGGTCGCCTTCATCGCCGCCGACGAGGGCGTCCTCAAACTCATCGGCTACCAGACCCCCGACCCCATCGCCGCGATCTATGCCTCCCGCGCTCTGGCGGTCAGGACGTCCGAGACCCGCCGCAGCATCCTCGGCCGCACCCGGTTCGACTGGCTGGGCAAGAAGGGCAAGGGGCCGGGCGACGGCGCCGAGCTCGGCGAGGTCGCCAGCGCCTTTGGGGGCGATGTATTTCGCAAGACGTTCCTCTACACCGCCTGCTACCGCCCCTCCATCATGACGGACGCCGACGGGCGGGCGACGGTCACATTCAAGCTCCCCGACAACCTGACCCGCTTCCGCCTCATGGCCGTGGCCGTGGGCGAGGAGAATCTGTTCGGTTCCGGGGAGTCCGCGGTGACGGTGAAGAAGCCCATCCTCCTCCGGTCGGCCCTCCCGCGGTTCGTCAATGCGGGCGACCGGTTCACCGCCCGCGCCCTCGTCCACAACGACAGCGATACGATCCAGAAGGTCCAGACGGAACTCGAGACCGAGGGGGAAGTCCGCATCCTCGGCGAGGCGCAGAAGCCGATCATCCTCAACCCCGGCGAGTGCTACGCCCTCGGCTTCCCCGTCGAGATCGGCGATCCGGGAACTGCCACCTTCCGTTTCTCCGCGCGCGCGGAGCGCTACGCCGACGGTCTCGAAATCTCGGTCCCTGTCAACTACCCCGCGCCGTACCTCACCATGGTCAAGGAAGGATCAACGGCGGGGACCACGACGGAGAATATCCAGCCGCCCGAGGCCCATCACATTGACGTCGGCGACGTGGAGATCATCGTCTCCGCCAGCCGCCTCTGCGAGCTGGGCGAGGGACTGTCCTATCTCCTGCAGTATCCCTATGGCTGCATCGAGCAGACCTCCTCCACCACGCTCGTTCTTGCGGCGCTGCGCGACTTGCTCCCCGCCATCGCCGCGGCGGACATGGCCCCGAAGGACGTTGACGAGAAGGTGGAGCACGGGATCAACCGAATCCTCTCGATGCAGACGTGGGACGGCGGCTTCTCCTACTGGCCGGGCGCCAACGAGTCCACCCCCTGGGCCAGCTGTTACGCCGCCTTCACCCTCTTCGCATGCAGGCGGGCGGGATACGAGGTGCCCGACGAGGAATTCAATCACGCGCTGAACTATCTTGCCGAATTCCTGCGATCGGGCGGGGGGCGGCGGGGCTACGCCGACCAGGCAACGCAGTGCATGATGCTCTACACACTGTCCATGGCGCAGAGGCCTGAGCGCGACTACCATGAGGTCATGGCCCGCGAGGCGAAGGCCCTGCCGATCTTCGCAAAGGCTTTCCTCGCCATGGCCATCCACAGGGCCGATCCCACAGACCCGATGCTCTCCCCACTGGTCGCCGCGCTGAATAACTACGTGGACGGCAAGATCCCCGCAAAGGACAGAAACCAAACGGACGATTTGGCCTCAATCATGGACTCCGAGATGCGGACCCGGGGCATCGTATTGTCGGCCCTCCTCCAGATTTGTCCCAATGATGATCGGATTGGACGGGTCGTGGATTCCCTGATGCGAGGTCGGAAGCACGGGCGGTGGATGTCCACCCAGGAAAACGCCTTCTGCCTGCTTGCGCTGGCCGACTACGTGGTGCAGCGCGAGGGCGACGCCCCCGATTTCACCGCCGTGGTGAAGGCGGGGAATCGGGTCCTCGGCGAGAAGCGATTCGCCTCGCGGAAAGAGCCTGTTCTATGCGCTACCCTCTCCATGGCCGAGGCGATGGAGGCGGGGGGCGCCTTCCGGCTGGAGAAGGAAGGCAAGGGGACGCTGTTCTACCGGATCAGGACGCGATTCCTGCCGGTGAAAACGGAGCGTCCGCCGGTGGATCGCGGCATTCGCATCATCCGTCAATACCAGCCGTTCGCGCCGGGGCGCGGGACCGTGTCGCAGGAGTTCGAGGCCGGCGAGTTGATTAAGGTCCACCTGATGGTGACCACCGGTGCACCGAGGCATTACGTCGTCATTGACGACCCGCTCCCCGCCGGTCTGGAGGCGGTGGATGCGTCGTTTGCGACCACGGGGGCCGACGTGCTCTCCGCCCTGCGGCAGGGCGGCTGGTCGCACTTCAACCACATCGAGCAGCAGGACGACCGGGTGCTCCTCTTCGCCGACTGGCTGCCGGCGGGCGTGCACGAGCACACCTACATCGCCCGCGCCACGACGCCGGGCAGGTTTGCCCTGCCCGCGGCCCGCGCGGAGGAGATGTACACCCCGACCACCTGCGGGGAGTCGGAGTCAACGCACATCATCATCAGCCCGAAGGTGGATTAAGCGTAACCATCTTGGCCAGGGGTAGTGGAAACTTGGACCCGGAAAGGGGCAGTGTCATTCCCGCGAAAGCGGGAATCCATTTCCTCCGCCACTCGTGGATTCCCGCGTACGCGGGAATGACGGGCAGTGCCATTGGGCTAAGAAGCGGGTGTGCCACATTTGGCTATGTGGCTGCGAGTGAACAACGATGAAATGGAACCGGCGAAAAAGGATTCTCCGATGGGCCAGGCGCGGATTCATCCTCACGCTTGCTCTTGGCCTCGCGTTCCTTGTTTATGTGTATGCCGTCCCGTTCCCGAAGGATCTCCTCTCGCATGGCTCGCTGAAGTCGCTCGAGATCGTGGACCGCGAGGGCCGTCCCCTCCGCGAGGCGCTTTCCGCCGGGGAGGGCAGGCTCCGCTGGACGGCGCTCGACCAGATCTCGCCTCTCGTCGTCCAGGCGACCATCGCCGCGGAGGACGCCCGCTTCCGAAGCCACCCCGGCGTTGATCCCTTCTCCATCCTTCGCGCGGCCTGGCAGAATGTGACGCATGGCCGAAGGATATCTGGCGCATCCACACTGACGATGCAGGTGGTCCGCCTCGTGCGGCCTCGACCGCGGACCCTTCGGACAAAGCTCTCGGAGGCGATCCTTGCGCTCCGGCTCGAACGGGCCCTGACGAAGGATGAGATTCTCGAGGAGTATCTGAACCGCGCCCCGTACGGCAACCAGTTGTTCGGCGTCGAGGCGGCGGCGCGGATGTATTTCAACAAGCCGGCGCGCGACCTGAGCATGAGCGAGGCCGCCTTCCTCGCCGGCCTGCCCCAAAGCCCTACGCACCTGAACCCCTATCGCAATCTGAAAGGCGCGGTGAACAGGCGCGACTGGATCCTCGGACGGCTGTGCGAGTGCCGTTACATCACCGACGCCGAGCGGGACCGGGCGCGGAGGCAGACGGTCGCTCTCCATCCCCGCCGATGGGAGTTTCGCGCCCCTCACTTCGTTGATTATGTGCTGGCGCGCTGCGCGCAGGATAACGGCGCTGGCCCCGCCCGCATCGAGACGACGCTCGACCTCCCCCTTCAGGAGAAGATCGAGGGGATCGTCCGGGAGCGCCTCCGCGGGCTGAAGGACCGGAACGTCCGCAACGCGGCGGTTGTTGTGCTCCACAATCCCACCGGCCAAATCCGCACCATGGTCGGCTCGTCCGATTTCTTCGACGGGCGGGAGCTGGGCCAGAACAACGGCGCAGTGGCCCCCCGCCCGCCGGGTTCCACGGTCAAGGCGTTCACCTACGCCCTCGCCTTCGAGCGGGGGATGACCCCTGCGGACATCGTGGCCGACCTGCCCACCCATTTCCAGACGCCGGAGGGGGACTACTGCCCGGAGAACTACGACGGGCAGACCTACGGCCCGACGCGCCTGCGGTCGGCCCTCGCCAACTCACTCAACATCTCGGCGGTGAAGGTGCTGAGCCGCGTGGGTGTTGATCTATTGCATCGTCGAATGCAGGAGATGGGCTTCGCTTGCCTAACGAAGCAGGCCCAACACTACGGCCTTGGCCTGACCCTCGGCAGCGGTGAGGTAACGCTGCTGGAGCTGACCAACGGCTTTGCCACGCTTGCACGTCTGGGCGAGTGGCGGCCCGCTGTGGCCGTGGCCGGATCGGACGGGCAACCGGGTCGGCGCGTACTCGACCCGATTGCCTGCTACCAAACGGTTGACATCCTCTCCGACCCGAGGGCGCGTCGGCTCGCCTTCGGCAGCAACACGCCCCTCGACCTGCCCTTCCGCGCGGCGGTGAAGACGGGCACAAGCCCCAATTTCCGCGACAACTGGACGGTGGGGTTCACGCCTGAATACACCGTGGGCGTCTGGGTGGGCGACTTCCGCAACAATCCCATGCAGAACATCTCCGGCATCGCGGGCGCAGGACCGATCTTCCGAGCCGTGATGATGGCGATCTACGAAGGCCGCCCTGCGCCGTGGTACTACGTTCCGCCGGGCACGGTGCGGCGCGACGTGTGCGCCCTGTCGGGCATGAGGCCCGGCCCCTGGTGCACGTCCACGGTGAGGGAGGTCTTTCGCTCCGGGACCGAGCCGAGGGGCGAGTGCGCCTATCACTGCCGGGTCAGGATTGACCGGACCACGGGCCTGTTGGCGACGGCGCAGTGCCCGCCGGGGCATATCGTCGAGGAGACGTCCGTCTGCCTGCCCCCGGAGTACGACGCATGGGCGCAGACAAAGGGCGTCGCGCACACCGGCCGGCAGATGTGTCGGCACGGCGCTGCGCCGCCGACGGCGGGGGGGGATGGCAACGCGAGGGTGCGTTGCCCAAATGTAGTCGCAGGCTTTAGCCTGCGTGATTCGGGGTCGCACAGCCAAACAACGCAGGCTAAAGCCTGCGGCTACAGGACATTTCCGCCGTCTCGGGATTTGGGCAACACGCCTGTGAGGATTGTCTATCCGAATCCATGGGACGTCTTCGTCTTCGATCCGAATATCCCGTCGGAGTATCAGACCATATCCCTCCGGGCGGTCGCTCCTCATGGCGCGGGGACCGTGCAATGGTTCGTGGACGGCCAGCCGGTGGCCGGTCCTCCCGGCGCGGTCCCGCGGTGGCCGCTTCGCCCGGGCGAGCACACCATTCTCGTCCGAGACGGCGGCGGTCGGACCAGCGACTCGGTGCAAGTCCGGGTGGAATAGCGGCGCACCTCCCTCAGTGGAAGGGTCAAAGGGTCAAAGAGTCGAAGGGTCGAAGAGTAGGAGGGTTCTTGCCTTTTGACCCTTTGACCTTTCGACTCTTCGACCTTCGCGCCCATTGAAGAAGTCGTTAATGGGGTCACGGGCGATTTGACAAAGCACGCCAACTGTGATAAACTTTCTGCGGTGTTTGCTTCCTCATCGAGCAAAGGATGTGGTGTAGGAAGAGTTATGTATGGTAACCTCGGAATCTATCGCGGATAAATCGGTGATATGTCCCCGGAATAAGTCCGGAATAAGTCTTCTGCGGTGTTTGCTTCCTCATCGAGCAAAGGATGTGGTGTAGGAAGAGTTATGTATGGTAACCTCGGAATCTATCGCGGATAAATCGGTGATATGTCCCCGGAATAAGTCTACGGTCGCGAAGTCAAGTTACACTTCTCGTCACCTCCCCTCTTTCTCTGTTTCCCCTTCCGAGATCATCTGAGCGGTCGCCGTCGCCTCTTCTTCCGCCCAAAAGAAAAGGGAGCTAACCAAGACGCCGCTTCCATCACTCGGCCTGCTACAGCCTGTCCGGATAGCAACGCCCGGCAGCTCCCTGTTTCCAGGGAGCCCGCCAGCGCGTCGATCCGGACGAGAAACGTAGCAGTTCAGTGATGGACGACGTTCTGAACGAACTCACATGGTTAAATTGTGATTCAAGCTAAGCCGATAGCATCTCCTTCAAAACGATCGTGATTATTGGAAACACCACATTCAGATTAACGGGCTGCCATGAGGGTGTCAAGACATTTCCTCGCCATTCTGTAACCCTTCTGTGGCACGGGGAGTGCCAATTCTGGTGACACCATACATAATTGCAAAGCACGCCTTCTCCGTGATCATCTGATACACGCTCACGGCCGACGGGAAGAATAGGCGTCACAGAGATTCGGCCCTCCTCCACCCCCAATCACCAAGGCCGGCGCTGTTTGATTCGCCTCTGTTCCCGCTCGCCGAAAAACATATTGTTTCCAAGTTCCGCAAGGGAAACTTGTGAATCATAAGTTTTTCCGTTGCTTCGCAACGCTACGGGCCTGATAGCTGTTCCCGCTGATCACGATAGCTGCGCCGGATTCTCTTGTGCTGCTTCCACTTCTCTTGCTTCCTCACCAGTTTTGTTTATGCGCCCTTATCCTGGGGTTAAGGCGCATAAACAACTGGTTCAGGAAGAACCTAAAAAATGCGAGGTGATTCACGGGATGGAATATGCGACCTTTGCAGAACCAAACAGGGGCACTCGGAAAAGGAATTGACATAGCACGGTGCATCCGATATATAAGAAGGTGATTCTGTAATTTTTTGGCGGATGCCGATCCTGCAATGTCGATACTCGCAACATGCCCAAACCCTGAGTGCGGTCGGAAGCTTCGTCTCAAAGACGATCTGGCCGGCCGGGGGGTGAAGTGCCCCGACTGCGGGGGCATTATCGAGGTGCCCGGCGGGGAGAGCAAGCCCGATCCCATGATCGGGAAGCGGATCGCGCACTATCAGATCCTCGCCAAACTGGGCCAGGGGGGCATGGGGGCCGTCTATCGGGCGCGAAACCTCCGCCTGAGCAAGATCGTGGCGCTGAAGGTCCTCCCCGCATGGCTGAAGGAGAAAGACCGGACCTTCGTGGAGCGGTTCATCCGCGAGGCCCAGTCCAGCGCGCAGCTCGATCACCCCAACGTGGTCGCCGTGCACTTCGTCGGCAGCGACGCAGGGCACTACTTCCTTGAGATGCAGTATGTGGATGGCAAGACGCTGGCCGAGATTCTGCGCGATCCGGAGAACATCTCCGCCTCCCAGGCCACGCGCATCATCACCGACGCGGCGCGCGCCCTCGGCGCCGCCCACACGAAGGGCATCGTGCACCGGGACGTGAAGCCGGAGAACATCATGCTCACCGTGGAGGGGCAGGTGAAGGTGGCCGACTTCGGCCTGGCCAGCCTCGGCGACGCGGGGAGCACGACGACGTCGGCTGGAAAGATCCTCGGCACGCCGTACTACATGTCGCCCGAGCACTGCCGCGGCGAGGCCACCGACGCCCGCAGCGACATCTACTCCCTTGGCGCTACCTACTACCACACGCTCACCGGCAAGCCGCCGTTTTTCGGCGCCCCCGGTCAGGAGGTGGTCCGGATGCAGGTGACCGCCCCCATCCCGCCGGCGAGGGACATGCTCCCGACGCTCCCGGAGCCGGTCAACCGCGTCGTTATGAAGATGCTTGAGAAGAACCCCGGCAACCGGTACCAAACTTGTGCGGAGCTGGTGGCCGACCTTGAACGGGTGCAGGCGACCTTGTCGCCCGACAGCAGCATGACGGCCGAGTTCGACGAGGTGGAGGAGGTCCACCGCGTTTCGCCCCTGGCCAAGGCCGCCATCGGCGTTTTGGTGCTCGGACTCATCGGCGCAGGAATCTTTGCGGGCATCTACCTCGGAGGGCAGTCGGCCAAACCTGAGCCGAAACCAACGCCTCCGCCGCAGCAGGCGAGCCCGCCAAAGCCACCCGCACCGCCGACGGTCCCGCAGGTCCCGCAGACGCCGGTTGTCGTCGCGTCTCCTGCGAGCGGCAATACGCTGCCGACGGCGCAAGCGCCGCAGATACCGAAGCTGCCATCCGGCCCCGCCGACCTCGCCCCTCCGGGCCCGGGGTCGCAGAAGCCCCCGTCGGACGCCGGTTTGCCGGCGCTTCCGAACCTTCCGGCGATGCCCGGCAAGGAGGGAGCCCCCCCCGACACAAAAGAGGAGGTCAAGCCGGAGGAACCGGAGCTCGCGCCGCTGCCCGACGTGAATCTCGAGGAATATGCAAAGGCCGTCCAGCCGATAGACGAGTTGATCTCCGAGCGGGCCTATGCCGCCGCGGCGGTAAAGACCAACGTGCTTGAGGCGAAGGTGAAAAATGCCGGGGAGCACGCAAAAATCAAACGGACCAATATTGACCGCCTCGACAAACGATGGAGGACCATTCAGGAGGGGGTCAATAGCGGCAAACTGAAGATTCAGATGAAGGACATCAGCAAGCGCTACGGCTACGCGGGAACGCTGGCCGAGATCAACGAAAGCGGCCTGGTCGGCGATACCGGCAAGGCAAAGATCGCTGTGAAGTGGGACCGGCTGTCCAAGAACGATCTCCTGAATCTCTGGCTGAAGGCATGCGGCACGGAGGACGCAGAGAGTGCGCTTACAGTGGCGGCTTTCTGCATGGAGGGCGGTGAGAAGCTCTTTGAACAGGCGGAGGTTTACCTTGGCGTCGCCGCCGAGCGCAGGGCCGACATCAAACGCCTGGTGCAGGAGCTCGATTTTCTCCGGAAGGCATCCGTCTTCAAGCCATTGCCGGCGGAGGAGGAAAAGAAGGTGGAGGAGGAGAAGAAGGCAGAGGAGCCAAAGAAGGAAGAAGCGCCTCCCTCCGAGAAGCCGGACGCCGCGAAGGAGCAGGAGCCGGAGCAGAAAATGGAGGAAAAGGAGGGCGGCCCTGAACAGGCGTCACGGGGCTATCGCAAGCACATGAAGCCGATAGGCCGTTACTCCCTGGATGGCGAGGCGCAATTGACCCAGCAGGGGGGGCGATTTTACTCTAAGATCGCGTTTGCGAAGGGCAAGCGGGCGGGAGCCGTTGTATTGCCCCAGCAAGGCATCCGCCTTCCCGCTCCTCTCCCGAAGGAGGAGGGCGCTTTCGAGTTTTGGCTCAAAGTCGGTGGGGATGAGATGAGACCGTTCGGCCTGATCTGGGCCTCACCGTCCCGTCAGCAGGGGGGGGAGGAGGGCTATCCGATAGAGGCGCATGTCGAGGGGCCTGTGCGGGTTAGCTTCAAGCGCCCCATCGGTCAGCAGCCGTCGCACTGCGTGCTGACGAGCGATGTGAAGATCGAAAAAGACGAGTGGACGCAGATCTCAGTCGAGTGGGGGCCGCGCGGTTACCGGGTCTATGTCAACGAAGCGCTGAGCGCTCACAACGAAGATACGTCGGGCCTCTCCGCCGACATTGCGAACATTGGGTTCTATCGTTGGCTGCCGATGACAGACGGACAGACGGATCCCAAGACTACAATGCTCGTCTTTCTCGACGAGGTCACACTATATTTCCCGAAGAAACTTGAACGGAAAAACTGAGTTCGATGGCAACTGCGCGAAGGATTGAACATGAGTAAGCTACTTTACAGGTTGCGGTATCTCGTCTGCGGAATGGCCCTGTGCGCGATTCTGGCGTCGCCGATCTCGGCGCAGGAAAAGAAGGCGGATCTTGCGCTGGGACCCTCCGATTACGTCTTCCTTCTTGATATGGCCCGCACATCGGCGAGCGCCTTGTTAAAAGACAAGGAACTGACCCCCGAACGGGCGGTTGATGAGCCGGAAAAGGACGAAACGCCGAACGAGCAGACCGTGTACGTTTCTCTCTTCGCCGACGGCATGTTGGTTGATTCGATGCGCGGGGATCGCGCGACGATCACGGAGGCCGTGAAAGTGGCCGGGACGCGATTGGGGGCAAGACTGCGCGCCATCGAACATGGACAGGCCCTTCTCGAACGGGGGCGCATCAAAATTGACGTGGTGAAGGAGACAGACCTCCTGCAGCGCGCTGTGGTCACCCGGTACATGGATGTCCTTGATCCCGGTGTGGAGGGTATCGCCATCAGGATGGCGCGCGGCACGGCCCACATGCTCCCCACGAGCCTTCTCTTTGCCGGTCCCTCGGCGGAGATGGAGATCGAGAAGGTCCTCGAACTGGCCGACCGCCGCACCGTGGGCCAGCGGCCCGACGTGAAGAAGCTCCGCACGAAGTCGTTCATCGAACTCGAACCCGGCAAGGGGGCCATCGAACTCTTTCGCGGGAACGTGATGCTGGGCGATGTCACGCCGGACGACATGGAGAAAGCCGCTCTACGGGCCGGGCTCTGGCTCCTGTCCGTCCAGATGAAAACCGGGCGGTTCAAATACCGAATCAATCCGCTGCTTAACGATCAGGACCCCACCTACAATATCGTCCGCCATGCAGGCGCGTGCTGGGCGCTCCTGTGGCTCCACAGGAGCACCGGCGAGCAGCAGTTCCTCGACGCCATGAAGTCCGGCCTCGCCTATCTGGCCGAGCACACCGAGCGCGCCGTGCAGCCGTGCAAGTTCGCCCATGTTCGCTTCGCTAAAAAATCCCCCCTCGGAGCGTCGGCGCTCACGCTGCTCCTCAAGGCCGAAGCAGCCCTTTCCGGTGCGCTTCCGCCCGACAAGGAAACCATGGAGGAACTGGCCAACTTCATTGCCTTGATGCAACGCGACTCGGGACAGTTCCGCGGACACCTGGAGGCGCTGAAGGAGAAGGAGGACGCTACCCCCGAGGAAGAGCCGCGCTACTATCCCGGCCAGTGCATGTTGGCCCTGTTGCAATACCACAAGCTGAACCCCGACAACAAATGGCTCGATATCGTCAAGAAGTCCGCAGAGGTTCAAATCCAGCGCTTCACGAAAGACGACTTCGCCGACCAGTGGGTGATGATGTCCCTGGAAGAGCTCTATCGGGTGACCAAGGAGGAACGCTACGCCGCCGCCTGCCGCAGCATGGCGGATTCCATCCTCAAGAAACAACACAAGCCCGAGGACGTCCCCGACCCGGACTATGTCGGCGGCTTCAATCACACCAACCCCCCCGAGACCTGCTCCGCCGCCACGCGCATGGAGGGCCTCGTGGCCGCCTGGAACCTTGCCAATAAGATGGGCGCCCCGAACGACGAATATCGCAAGGCCCTGGCGCTCGCGGCCAAGTTCATCCTGCAGCAGCAATTCCGGCCCGACAACTCCTACATGGCCAATCCGGCGCTCTCCTTTATGGGCGGGTTCCATGCCGGGCCGACGGATTTTGAGCTTCGCATCGACTACGCCCAGCACGCGATCTGCGCCCTCATCGGCGCAGGCGGGATCGGCCGATCACAGAAATAAAACACATGGCGCGTCTTGGCCCAACAAAGCGTAGGGTGGGCCTCTGGCCCACCAAGACTCTGATCCGTCCCGATGCGGAAGATGATCTGCGCGAGGCCTACGAGAAGAAAATGGTGGGCCAAGGCCCACCCTACATGTGATTTTGAAAGGAGAGAGTGTCTGATGGTCCCAAGAATCGGCGTTATCGGCGGCGGCAAATTCGGCGAAATGCACCTCCGCGCATTCACCCAACTCCAGCGCGACGGCAAGGCCAAACTCGTCGGCCTCGTTGACCTCAACAAGGACCTCCTCGCCAAGCGAAAGGAAGAGTACGGCGTAAAAGGATTCAGCGACTACATGGAAATGATCGAGAAGGCGAAACCCCACGCCGTCACCGTCGTCACCCCCGACCACCTTCACCGCAAAATTACGGTGGACTGCCTCAAGGCGGGCCGCCACGTCCTCGTCGAGAAGCCCCTCGACGTCACCGTCGAGGGCTGCCGCGAGATGATCGCCGCCGCCGACAAGAAGGGGCTCATCCTCCAGGTGGACTTCCACAAGCGATACGACCCGTACCACCAGGAACTCGAAAAACTCGTCGCCCAGGGCAAACTCGGCGAGATCGAGTATGGCTATGCCCACATGGAGGACCGCATCGAGGTCCCACGCGACTGGTTCCCTCAGTGGGCCCCGAAAAGCTCCCCCGGCTGGTTCCTCGGCGTACACATGTACGACCTCATCCGGTGGGTCATCAAGAGCAACGGCGCAAAGGTGACCGCATCGGGCATAAAGAAGAAACTCAAAGGCATCGGCGTGGACACGTATGACTCGATTCAGGCGAAAATCCTCTTCGAGAGCGGCGCAAGCTTCACCGTTGATTCCTCTTGGATCATGCCCGACGGCTTCGAGGCCATCGTCAACCAGGGCATCCGCGTCGTCGGGACCGAGGGCATGATGGAGGTGGACTCCCAGAACCGCGGCGCAGAGTCCTGCTTCGCAGACGGCGGCATGCAGACCCACAACCTCGGCTTCTTCAAGGAGCGCAAGACGAAGGCCGGCGAACCGTTCTTCTCGGGCTACGGCATCGAGTCCATCCAGGACTTCGCCTTCAATGTGGCCCACGTCCTCAACGGCGGCAAGCTGCGCGACATCAAAGGCACGTTCGCCGACGGGACGGACGGCCTCGAAGTCACCAAGATCGCCGTCGCCGTACACAAGAGCATCGAGACCGGCCGGACGGTGAAGCTGTCCGATCTGTGACATCTTCGGCGATCGGGCTTGTCGTCCATTCGACCTCTTCGACTTTGCCCCTTCGCGGCTTGGCGTCTCTGCGTGAGATATCTTGTTAGCCAAGCTGACTGCATTTCGCCGTAGCGCCCGATTCTTCACTTTTGCGAAGATTGAGATGTGGGGTGTGCCTTCTCGTTCCGGGGCTCTGCCTCGGAACGAACCATGCGTCAGGCTCTGCCTGACTCCTTCGGCAACAGAGAGGAAGGGAAAAACAGGTATATGTCCCCGGAATAGCCCCGGAATAGCCGAGAGGAAGGGAAAAACAGGTATATGTCCCCGGAATAGCCCGGAATAGCCAAGAAAGAGGAGAGACGCAGATGGACGCTGATTTTCACAGATAAGATTTTCTGTCCCGCGTCCCGCGGGATTCATCTGCGTTCATCAGCGTCTATGTCTTGTCTTTCGCGTTGTGCGGGCCGCCGTTAGGTGTCCACTACGTGGATAGTCGGGGAGGTCGGTTCATGCGTGTCTGCGCAGCACGCGAACGAACGAAGAGAAGAAACGGATGCTTTAAAGGAGAAGAGAAGGAACCCCTATGCCACTTGGCCCTTGACTTCTACGGTTATGGGTGTCGCCGGAATAAGCCGCCGGAATAAGCCGACGACGGGGAATATGAGTGCCCCCTCCTACGCTCCTACATTTCGGGGAACCGGAGCGCAAGCGTGGTACCTTTTGGCAAGCGTTCGATTAGTTTCTCCCGAAATGTTTCGATCGTGGCGTCGTCCGGTTTACCACCTATAGTCACAAAAAGGGTTCTGGTCGCCATGTTCCAATCTGCCGATGGAACGTCAAGCCCCAATCTACTGCCCATTTGCTCCACTTCGCCCATGATGGACTCCATCGCCGCGTCCGCCTCCGCCCTTGCCAGCAGTGCTGATTCGAGTTTGGGCAACATATGCACTCGCTCGAGCGTACTCGGCTTGTTTAGCATTCTGGAAATCAGCGCATTGCGCTCCTCGTCGCGCATCGCCTTTTCCAGAAGCGCTCGCGCGAAAGCGTCTGAGAAATAGCCCAGCGGTTCCCGTTGCCCCGCCATTTCCAGAAGCGCTCGCGCGTAAGCGCCTGAGAAATAGCCCAGTGGTTCCCGTTTCCTCGATCTCGTGTCCTTCTCGTCAAGCTTCCTAATGTCCCGAATCTCATTGATCGCGTCCGACGTAACCGTCCGTTTCAGATAGTCTGTCATGGACTGCATGAATCGATCTGCACGATACATGTAGAATGATACCTCAGCTTCGCGTCGCATTTCCTCGATCAATTTCGGTTGCGGACCGATGGTCTGATCTTTGACGACCTGCCACCAGTCCTCTTTCTTTTCGTCATTCACAAGGATAATCGATTTGTTGGATTCCCTTGCCTTGTCCAACAACTGAAACCACATCACCAAATCCCCGTACTGCTCAACTCCCCCCTTTTCGGTATCAAGGTATCCAGGAGGGATTCCGCGATCATATCTTATCTTTCCTTCCTTGGCGATCTCGCCCATTCTCTCCGGGGAATAGGCGGGGCCTACTCTGCCTTCAACTAATCTGTCAATTGCCTGCCTAATATCATCAGAGTCGAGCAGATCGAGTTGCTCTTTCTTGTTCTTTTCGAGTTGCTCTTCCAATCTGCCAAACACATCCCTGACTGCCTTCAACACGGGTTCAACCGCCACATCGGGGTGCCTTCCGGGCTGCAAAGATGACTTCAGCAATTTCTTAAGATCATCCTCGTTCTTGACAAGTTGCTTTTTCATTTGGTCGTAAGCATCGGCTTGCTGGCGAATCACGGGCAGACGATTCTCTTGGTACTCCAGAGCCGCTTGATGAGGAATCCAAACGCGGTCAGAAATGCCCCCGAATATGCTTAGGAATTCCTTCCGTGTCGTAGGCGAATAGCGATACAAATTCAGCAGTACGTTAGCATCGAGAGCGAAGATGCAACTGTCCCATAGTTGACGGAATTTGTTCTCTGTGGGTCTGTAGTGCCCAGGGAAGATATTTTTCATTCGTGCTATCCCCAATTACTAACGGCCATGGTACACCGATCAGGCTTTCCAGTTGTCGTATACTGAGCACAGTCTACTTCTCGTTTCACGGCTTGCCCCCCCGGTGTGGTGTGAAGTGAAACGCCCGGACTCACCCACGACCGGACGACATTAGTATACCGCGAAATGTGCCAAGAAGCGAATATTTTTGGGAAAAATCGAGAGGGGACCGCGCAGGCAGTGCGGCCGAATGCGGAGTGCGGATTGCGGGATGCGGAATACGGAGAACGGAAAGAGGCATCCCGCAGAGGCGCAGAGACGCAGAGGAAGAGAGAGACGCTGATTAACGCAGATGGACGCAGAAGTCAGAGACCAGAGGTCAGGAATCAAAAGACATAAATCTAACTCCTGGACTTGTCCGCTCATCTGTGAGAATCAGCGTAAATCTGCGTCCACCCATCTTCTCGCCTTCGTGAGCTTCATGGTGAGATGTGGCCCCCGCTCGCCCAGGATTTTCCGCTTTACAGCCGCCGGAATTTTCCCTATGATGAACATATTCTCAGGACAATCCCATCGTGTTTGATCCCTGTCTGGTCCGTGGCATGGTGCGTGGAAGGAGGAAGGCAGTTGGCCGGCAAGTCGTTCAGCATGAAACCCAAAGATGTGCCCAAGGTGGATACGCCCTTTCGCAAGATCGTGACTAAAATTCCCGCGCCGGAGTCCATCCCGATCCTGGAAAAGCTCCGCACATATGAGCCGGTGTCCATGAGCGGCCAGCCGCTCGTGGTGTGGGACCGGGCGGAGGGCGTTCAGGTCTATGACAAATGGGGCAACATGTGGCTCGACTGGAGTTCGGGCGTGCTCGTGACCAACTGCGGCCACAGCCGGGCGGAGGTGCGCGAGGCCATCATCAATCAGGTGGACCACGGCCTGCTCCACAGCTACTGCTTCCCGAACGAGCCGCGCGCCCTCCTCGCCGAGAAGCTGGTCTCGATCTCGCCCGATCCGCTTGCGAAGGCGTTCATCCTGACCACCGGCGCAGAGACCACGGAGAACGCCATCAAACTGGCCCGCACCTATGGCGTCACAACCGGGGGGAAGAAGAAGATCGGCATCGTCACGTTCGAGCACGCCTTTCACGGCCGGACACTGGGGGCGCAGTTGGCCGGCGGCATCCCCGCGCTGAAGGAGTGGATCGTCAATCTCGATCCGGCGTTCTACCAGGTCCCGTTCCCCGACGGGTTCCGATGCGAGGACACGAGCTTTGACCTCTTCGAGAAATCGTTGGCCGACCAGGGCGTTGATCCCGACAGCATCGCCGGCGTGATGACGGAGACCTACCAGGGCGGTGGCGCGAGCTTCGCCCCACCGAAATACATCCAGGCCCTCGCCAAATGGTGCAGGAAGCACGGGGCGTTGCTCATCATGGACGAGGTGCAGGCCGGCTTTGGCCGGACGGGGAAGATGTTCGGCTTCGAGCATTACGGCATCGTGCCGGACTTGGTCTGCTTCGGGAAGGGCATCTCCAGCTCGCTGCCTGTATCGGCGGTGATTGGCCGGGCGGACGTGATGAACCAGTATGGCCCCGGAGAGATGACGAGCACCCATACGGGCAACCCCGTGTGCGCCGCTGCGGCGCTGGCGAATATCAAGCTGATCGAGAAAGAGGGCCTTGTCGAGAACGCTCGAAAGGCCGGTGAGGTCCTGCTTCGGGAACTTGGAAAGATCAAGGAAAAGCACTCGGACATCATCGGGGCGTGCCACGGTCTGGGTCTGGTGGCTGGGCTGCATATGGTCAAGCCCGGGGGCAAGACGCCGGACGGGGATCTGGCGTTCCGGGTCGTCGAGCGGTCGGTGGAGAAGGGGCTGTTGTTCTTTTCGCCGGTCGGCTTTGGGGGGGGGACGGTGAAGATCGCCCCGCCGCTCACGATCACGGAGGAGGCGGTGCTGGACGGGATTTGCGCCCTCACGGAGGCCATCGAGGAGGTCCGGCCCTGACACCCCTTTCCCCCTTGTAGGGGCGGCCCCATGTGGCCGCCCTTGCGTCGTAAGTCGCTGGTAGCTGGGGCGGGCACACAGGCCCGCCCTTACAATCGCTTGCAACCGTGTTGACCCGGACAAAACAGCGGAACCTCCCGGAGGTTTGAGACCTCCGGGAGGTTAGCGGATTTATTCAACCGGCCGACAAAGATTCGACCCGTTTGGCAAGGAAATGCAACCAAGAAGCAGACGGGGAGGGAGGAGTCGTGTGAGGAAAGGAACGCGATAATGAAGAGCGGGTTTGGAATTGCGCTTTTTCTGATGGCATTGGTTCTATCCCCGGTGGAGGCGTGGGAGCCGGTGGCGCTCCGGGCCTCCGGGGTTGGTTATGCGCCTGCGCATCTGGCGGGTACGGCGCGCGGGCGGCTTATGGCGGAGCGGGCGGCCACGGTCGTGGCGGCGCGTAACCTTGCCCGGCATCTCTACGGCATCCCGCCGACGGACGGTTTTGCGGCCTATGTCCCCCCGGTGAGGACCATAGGCGTGCGCCCGTTGTATGGTTACGGCGTGGAGGCCGTAGTCGAGACAGAACTCCCGCTATGGCGGATTCGCAGCAGAGAGATTCAATGGTAATAGGCAACCAGGATGGGTCTCATAACAGGAGGTGATAATTGACTTGACACTTGGTCATGGGCTGGAGTATAGTGTGGAGATTGCGTCATCGTGGTAGTAGAGGGTTCTACGGTTTAAGGAGGAGTGGTCAGATGAAAAGAATGGGTAAGTGTTTAGTGGCAGGTCTGATCGTATTGGGGTGGACGGCGATGGCGTTTTCGCAGCAGCCGCTCACGGGACAGAAGAAACTGCGGGCGCTGCGCGTGGCGAAGATGGACGCCATGCGTCAGCTCCTCGAACAGGTGAAGGGGCTGGAGTTGACGAGCGAGACATCAGTCCAGAACTTCATGCTTGAGGCGGACATTGTGGACACGGTGGCCGAGGGCTTCATCGCCGGCGCGAGGGTCGTCTCCGAGCGCGATCTGGGCGATGGGAGCGTCGAGGTCACGATGGAGGTCAAGGTCGCCTCGGTCGTTGCGAGCATCCGCGAGGTGATGAAGGGCGTTTACAAGGACGGCAGGTTCCACGGCGTGGACATCGAGAAGATCTCCGTGAAGACGGTAGTGGACGTGCTAAGGGCGACCGGCAAGGGGACGGGTGACAGCGTCGCGGAGGCCGCTGCGGCGGGCATGCCGACCGGCGGCACCGGCAGCGTAGCCTATACGCCGGTTGTGCTTCCGCCCTTCTGGCAGAAGGTGCCCCCGGCCCAGCGGCTTGGCGCCGAGCGCGCCGCAAAGGTGCTGGCCTACCGGAACCTGCTGGAGCGGATCAAGGGCCTGTACATCACGTCGGAGACGCGGGTGAACGATTTCGTTCTCGAGAGCGACCGCATCGAGGGCGAGCTGCGCGCTTTCCTGATGGGCGCCGAGCAGATCGGCCGGACGCGGTGGCTGGATGACGGCACCGTCGAGGTCAAGGTCGGCGTGCCGGTCGAGAGACTTGAGATGCAGCTCAAGAGGATCCTCCAGGGAGTGTCCCAGGGCGGCCAGTTCAAGGGCATTGACTACGAAAAGATCCACATCAAATACGGCACGACCATCATCGAAGAGATCGGTCGGGCCACGGTGGACGAGCAGGGCCAGCCGAAGGTGATTGATGTGGATATTGACATCCAGACCAAGACCCCGGTCCAGGGCGGCGGGGGCGTGGTCATTGACACTCAGACCATCGTCGAGTAACTTGGCGAGAAGACAAGGCCAGGAGGAAACCATGAGACGAATCAAGTCGCTATGCCTGCTCGGTTGCTTCTGCCTGCCGTTCCTTCTCGCGGCTGGGTGCGAGGAAGAGCCGAAGCAGCACACGGTGTATCGGGAGAAAGTGGTAGAGGACAAGCCGGTCAAGGATGAGAAGGGCGAGCCGGTGAAGGTCTTCATTGTCGAGTAAAGAGAGCGCCCCCGGCCGATCGTTAGAGCGGCCGGGGGTTTCTTATAAGGAGAGAACACATGAGAAGGCTGAAGAGATTTCTTGTCATCGCGATGCTGTGCGCGCCGGGGATTTTGAGCTGCGGCGGATGCTCGCCGAAGGTGTACCATA
>JBFMAD010000040.1:0-66019 GCA_040755855.1 Planctomycetota bacterium
CCTTGGTCTCCTCTTTCACCGTCTCCGTCTTCGGGGGTTCGGCGGGTTCGGGTTTAACCGGTTCCGGCTTGGGCTTCTCCGGGGGTGGCTCGGGCTTTACCTCCGGTTTGGGTTTTTCCGGCTTCGGCTCTTCGACCACAAGGACCGTCGGCTTCTCGACGGGTTTGGGCACTTTCGACGGCTTTTCCTTCCAGAAACCGCTCGCCAGGAATATCCACGCCCCCGCGCCCACCACCAGCACGCCAAACACGATGGCCAACACCGCGGAGGGAATGGCTCGCCGCGCAGGCTTGTCTGCGGGCGCCCCCCCGGCGCTCAGCAGAATCTGCTGCACGGTGTAGAGGTCCATCAGCAGTTCGTCGCAGGTCTGGTATCGCTCCGCCGGGTCCTTGGCCAGCATCTTGGTCACGACGCGCTCGACCTCGACGGGCAGGTCCGGCTTCAGTTCTTTCACCGAGGGGATCGGCTCGTTGATCTGCAGTTGGATGGTTTCCTTCGACGTATTGCCCCGGTACGGAGGGTTGTTCGTCAGCATGTGGAAGTAGGTCGCGCCGAGGGAGTAGATGTCGCTGCGCTTATCCATCTTGTCGCCGCGACACTGCTCGGGCGACATATAGGAGGGCGTGCCCATGATGAGACCGTCGGCGGTCCGCGCGCTCTCGTCCCCCACCCCGGCGAGGCCGAAGTCGGCCACCTTGATGTCCCCCTCCCGCGTGATCATGATGTTCTCAGGCTTAATGTCGCGGTGGGTGATGCCCTTCTTGTGCGCGGCGGCCAGCCCCTTGGCGGCCTCGATGGTGATCTGCGTCGCCTCCAGCGGCGTGATCGGGTCCGGCTCGTTGAAGAGCCGCGCGACTGTGTTCCCCTCGATATACTGCATCTCGATGAAATGGTGTCCGCCCTCGTTGCCGACGTAGTGGACCGTCACCACGTTCGGGTGCTCGAGCTGCGCCGCCGACTGCGCCTCGCGGATGAAGCGCTCCAGGAAGGAAGGGTCCTTCTTCACCAGCCGGGCCGCGACGATCTTCAGCGCCACGGTCTTGTTCAGCCGCAGGTTCTGCGCCTTGTACACCGCCCCCATGCCCCCGACCCCGATCTTGGAGACGATCAGGTAGTGGGCCAGGCGCTTACCGATGAGCGGGTCGGCGTTGTCGCTCGACTTGTCGCTTGACTTGCCGCTTGACTTGTCGCTCGTCTCGGTGAGAATCTGTCCGCACCTCGGGCACTTCACCCGCTTCCCCGACATCTCGTCCTTGAGCGTCAGGTCGCAGTCGCACTTCGGGTTCGGACATTTGAATCGAACAGGCACCTTGCGTCCCCAACTGGCTACGGATATGAATCGGATTATCATTATACCCAAAGGATCATGGCGGTGCAATAGCATATCGTGGAATCCGATCTCCCATCTCCCCGAACCGGCGATTGAAGCGACGGAGCAAAAATGTTATCTTGAAGCGGCGGAACCCAAAACCTCCCGGAGGTTTGGAACCTCCGGGAGGTTGAACGAAAAATTTTTCAACAGGTGCGCAACATGCCGACCCGCAGAGAAGCGATCAAGAAGGCCCTCGCCTTCGAACCCGTCACGCTCGTCCCATACAACTTGGATTTCACGAAGGACATGCGCGCTCGACTCGCGAAGCACTTCGGCCGCGATGACGTGGACGAGGCCGTGGGCAACTACATCCTCCAGATCAACATCGGCTCCAACGCCGGCGCGGAGGTCAACCGCGTGGCGGCCGGGCTGATGAAGCCCCTGGGCGGCAGCCGCTTCGAGGACGAGTTCGGCGTCCTCTGGGACAAGAGCGGCGGCGACGACATCGGCGTCCCCGCGAACCGGGTCCTCGCCGAGCCGGACGCCGATCTGCTCGGCACGCCCGACCCCGCCGACCCCGTGCGCTGGCGGGGATACGACGATGTCCTGGCGACGGCGGGCGACCGGTATGTCCTGGTCTGCTTCAGCTCGCCCCTCTTCCAGCGGGCGTGGTTCATGCGCGGCATGGCCGAGTGGCTGATGGACATGGCCGTGAACGAGGACTTCGTGAACGCCGTCCTCGACCGGCTGATGGACTTCAGCATCGCCCTCGTGCGCGAGGCGGCGCGCCGCGGCGGGGCGGACGGCATCTTCTTCTACGACGACTATGCCCAGCAGACGGGCCTGCTCTTCTCGCCCGAGATGTTCCGGCGCTACTACGCCCCGCGGCTGACGAATATCTTCGGGGCCGCGAAGGATTGCGGACTGGACGTGTTCCTCCACTCGTGCGGCGATGTGTCGTCCGTACTGGAGGATATTCGGACAGCGGGGGCGAACGTCTTCAATCCGTTCCAGCCAGAGGTGATGGATGTGGAGACGGTGGCGCGGCGGTTCGCCGGCCGGCTGGCCTTCTATGGGGGCATTTCCACCCAGCGCACCATGCCCTACGGCACACCCGATGACGTCCGGCGGGAGGTGCGGCACCGCATCTCCCTCTTCCGCAACAGGGGCGGCTACATCCTTGCCGCGGCCCACGCCCTCCAGCGCGACGTGCCGCTCGAAAATGTCCTCGCCCTTCTCGATGCGGCGCGGGAGTCGTGAGGTAAACTCCTCAGTAATTTTCCCTTGACCGCAAGGCCGAATTCGATACGATATGTTCGACGACCAACTACTTCCGCTACAGACCGAATTCATATTTTGCATTTCAAGGAGGTATGAATATGGCCAAAGCTGAACGGCTCGGCTCGACCCAGAGCAAGAAGGGCACTGTGCCCACCTTCGGCGTCTGCGCCACCAGCGACCCGCGCATTGACGCGGCCTCGCGGCAGCGCTGCCAAAATATCGTCAAGATGACCGCCGACATCTTGGCCGGCAAGGTCTGCCTGCCCGACGGCGCGCCCGCGCGCGTCGTCTGGACGCCCGTCCTCATTGACGGCGAGCCGCAGGCCGACATCGTGGCGCGTCAGTTCAAGGACGCTGGCGTGGACATGATCGTCTGCGTGCCCGACACGTGGGCCTTCCCGCAGCTCACGCTCATCTCGCTCATCCAGCAGTTCCCCCCCGACACCCCGCTCAACATCACCTGCGGCAACAGCGGGCCGAAGCCGGGGGTCGTCTATTGCCATGCCGTCAGCGGCGCCATCGCCCAGTACGGCCGGTTGATCCACATCAACGTCGGCACGTGGCCCGACACGGGCATGAACCCGGTGATGACCGACGGCACGGCCGCAAACCTGATTGATTGGGCCTATGCCGCGCTGGCCTATCAAGCACTCAAGGGCCGCCGCGTCGTCATTCTCGGCCACGACTCGATGGGCATGGAGACGGCCCTGGCCCACATCCTCCCCACGCGCAATACCTTCGGCCTCGAGATCACCCGGCTCGACATGAAGCTCCTTGCCGACATGATCCAGAAGGGGGCCTACGACAAGAAGGAGCTGAAGGCGCTCCGCGCCTGGTTCGACAAGCGCCTCGGCAAGCGCATCGAGCTGCCGAAGAAGGCCGACAGCGACCGCTTCAACACGAGCCTCGCCATGTACCTCATCGTGCGCGACCTGATGAAGGACCTCAACGCCGTCGGCGGCGGGTTCATGAGCCAGTTGGAGTGGGGATCCGACCCGCGCGGCATCCCCCTCCCGGTGGCCGACGGGATGGAGTCGCTCTTCAACTCGACCTTCGACCACACCGGCCGCAAGCCGCCCCTGCCCTACGCCACCGAGGCCGACGTGCAGGGCCTGCTCACGATGCTCTTCTTCACCTACCTCACCGGCGGCGCGCCGCCGCTCTTCATGGACTTCCGCAAGGTGTGGGAGCCGTGGGAGATCTGCGCCCTGGCGAAGAAGCTGGGCATCCGGCTTGACGGGGCCACCCTGTGGGAGCAGAAGGGCCTCGTGGACGGCGACAACTCCGGCAGCGCGTCCTTCGACTGGGCGGCGAAGCCGGGCGCATCGGTGGAGAAGATTATGAGCGGCATCTCCATGCCGCTCGCCGAGGCGAACTACTTCCCCGGCATGGGGAATTCCGTGAACTTCGTCTCGCCCGCGGGCATTGACGGCATCGCAGGACGGATGGCCTACAGCTCCCTCTCGGGCATGTTCAGCCTCGTCTGGGACGAGGCGACGACGGTGGCGCTGCCGAAGAAACTCAGCGATGCGGTCTGCCGCACATCCACCCCGACGTGGCCGCACACCTTCGTCGTGCCGAGGTATGCGACGATGGTGGAGTATAAGCAGTACGCCCCTGCGAACCACTTCCACATGACCTGGGGCCTGACGCCCGCGCGGTTGCAGTTCTGGATGGACATGACGAACGTCCTCTCGGCGACGCCGTGGGCTGAGCGCCCCTGCTGGATCGAGGGCGTGGACCGGCCCCTGCCCCTCCTCTACGTCATCAACGGTGGGGAGACGCAGGCGAAGCTCATGCGTGCGCGGGGGTAGTTAGGGGAATGGCGGGCCAATGGCCCGGTGTCGAAACTCACACTTGAAGGAGAAAGAGTCATGGACCCAATTCGTATCGGCGTAATCGGCAGCGGCGGCATTTTCCGGAACCTGCACGTCCCATACCTCGAGCAAACCAAGCTCGCCAAGGTGGTCGCCGTCGCCGACATGAACGAGGAGTCGGCAAAGGAAATGGCGCAGAAGTTCGGCGCCGAGGCCTACACGGACTACCGAGAGCTTCTCGACTGCAAGGACGTGGACGCCGTGGAGATTTGCACCCACCCGCGCCCCCACTGCAAGATGGCCGTCGCCGCGGCCAAGGCCGGGAAGCACATCCTCCTCGAAAAGCCCATGTGCCGCACCGTCGCCGAGGCGGAGAAGATGATCGCCGCCGCGAAGAAGGCGAAGGTCAGGCTGCAAGTGGCATACATGATGCGATTCAATCCGAATCTCATGAAACTGAAAGAACTCTTAGACAACGGCACGCTCGGCGAGCCGCACATGATCCAGTGCTGCCAGGTCGGCTACTTCCCGCCTAAGCACCCGTGGCTCTTCATCCGGAAGGAATCGGGCGGGATGCTGGTCGAGCAGGCGATCCACGTCTTTGACGAATGGCTGTGGCTCTACGGCCCGGCGAAGTCGGTCTATGCCCAAATGAGCCACGTGCCCATGGGCGGGACGTATCCCGCCGAGAAGAAGGCCGTGGAAAACAACGCCGTCATCACAGTCAACTTCAAAAGCGGCGCGACGGCGATGCTCATCAAGAGCTGGGCGTCGCAGGTCCGCTTCGACAGCGTCGAGGGCGTGGTATGCTCGAAAGGATCGGCCAAGGTCTCGCAGTCCGAGCTGGTGTGGCAGACGCACGGCATGGAGAAGGCTGAGACGTTCTCAGCCCCCGTGCCGGACGACGATACTTATCGCAATATACCTGACCCGCAGAGGCAGAACCGCTACTGGTCCGTGGCCTCGAAGGGCGCGGGGATCGAGCACTGGCTCAAGTGCATCCTCGGCGAGGAGAAGCCGACGACCTCCGGCAAGGTCGGTCGCGACGGCATCGCCATCGCCGAGGCGGCCTACCGCTCCGCGGACAAGGGCAAGCCGGTGAAGGTGAAATGATTACCAAATGCGGAGTGCGGATTGCGGAATGAACGGCAGGAAAGCTCGCGCAGAGGCGCAAAGACGCAGGGAAAGAAGACGCTGATTCACGCTGATTTCCACAGATCATTTTGACAGTCTCGGGTTTAGGGTTACTGGTTCTTATCTGATACCCCATTCCCCCCACACGCCCATACTCCCACACGCCCACACCCCCAGACTCGCCACTCTTTTTTCCACAAAACCCTCGCCATTTCCTCGACCGGACGGTATAATATGCCTGCCCGGTGTGCGGCGTCGGGCGGTTCACACCACCAAGCACCGGGGGCAAGGCGTGATAACTATAGAGTCAATTAAGATTCTGTCCCCGGAATAGCATTGGTCTTCTGTCAAGGTAGAGTTCGAAATGTTTCCTCGCGACTTTTTTGACACGTATTGGAGAACAGAAATACGCGACGAGATATTTGTTGCAATGCCGTTTCACGACGAATTCACGCCCGTGTGGACGGAGGCAATCCAGCCCGCCATTGATCATGACCTTGGTGGAACATTGCACGCTAAGCGTGTCGACGCGACTGTCCTCTGTGGAAGCGTCATTACAGACATCCTGGATGGGATCGCCCATGCCAGAATTGTCCTGGCTGATGTGTCGGTGGCTCGCGATGGACACTGGGCGGGACAACGCAACGGAAATGTTATGTATGAGGTCGGAATTGCTCATGCCGTCCGACAGACAACAGAGATTCTGCTCATCCGATCGGACGATGAGCCTATCAACTTCGACGTTGCGCACATCAAGGTCCATAAATACTACCGCGCAGACCTTCGACAAACACGGGAGCAAATCTGCGCACTTGTGAAGGAGTTGCTTCGACAAATCGAACAAGAGAAATCATTGAAAGTCACTCGTGCAATCGATCTCCTTGACGCAAGGGCAATGAGATACCTATCTGAATTTGCGGTCAAAGGTCCTTTCTGCGGCCCTGACCCCAAGAATATGGGGGAGGAACTTGTTTCAATCTCGAACTATGCTGCGCTTGTGCGGTTGCAGCAACTCGGCATTCTCCGGTGGATACGCATGCCCAGTCCTTCGGGGTTTGCATTTCATCTGACTCCCTTTGGCAACGCAGTAGCAAAGCGACTTGGCCTCTGAATACCTCCGCCCCAATATGTCGCTGCAATGAAACCTGGCTGATCTGATCTCCATCAATTTGCTGCCGTCTGCACCAGAAATCGCCGCCAAGACATAACACAGTGCCACCTTCAGTGAGGCTGGTGGGCCAAGGCCCCCCCTGGATTCTCAGCTCCGAATGGGATACGCGCCGAAGTCCCGGCAGGTGGCGTAGAAAGCGAGGATGTTCTCGACGGGGGTGGAGGGGGTGATCTCGCTGCTGGAACCGATGAAGTGACCGCCGCCGGGCGAAGCCGCGCGGATGCACGCCTTCGTCGCCTCGACGACTTCCTCCCGCGTGCCCAGGGGGAGGACCTGCGAGCAATCCACATTGCCCACGAGAATCAGGTTCCGACCATACCGCTTCTTCAGCAGGCCGATGTCCATCCCCGCAATCGGCTCGACGGGGTTCAGCCCGCTGATGCCCGCCTCGATCATGTCGTCCAAAATTTCCATGACGTAGCCGTCGCTGTGGAAGATGACCTTTATGCCCGCGTTGACGAGCGGCTCGCACACGCGGGCCAGGCAGGGGATGAACGTCTCGCGCAGAAACGCCGGCGAGAACATGAGCGCGCCCTTGTAGGCGATGTCGTCGCCCACGAAGAACATCGGGCACAGCCGCTTTTCCGCGGCCACCGTCGCCGTGCGGACGGAGTTGGTGTTGAGGACGTTCATCAGCTTCTCGACGGCGTCGCGCGCGTCGTGGATGGCGTAGGAGAAGAGTTCCAGGCCCATCGTCCCGTACGTGCCGTGAAAGCCGCAGCCGTGGCCTGGGACGTACATGGTGTGCGGGCCGAAGCGGTCCTGCTGGGCTGTGGTGCTCTTGAGCCACGACTCGCGTATCTGCTCGGCCGTCGCCGGCCGTCCGTTCCACGCGCGCAGGTCGTCGAGGGAGCGGATGGCCTTCTTCGAGACCCATCGCGTGCGACCGGAGATGGTGATCTCCTGGCTCCCCTGTTCCGTGACGGTCCCGTCCTGCTCCTCCTTGAACGACGCGCCGTAGCCGCGGCAGAGGTCGATGCCGAGGGCGTGATAGACCTTCACCATGCCCGCATGGTAGTCGGCGTCGGGGGGATTGAAGTGCTCGAAGATGCCGCGGTTGTCGAGGTAGTCCCAGATGGGGACGCGGTCGCCCTCCTCGAAGTTCATCGCGGCCATGATCCGGTCCCGGACGGTCGGGTCGAGCAGTCTGGTTACGCGCCAGTTGTTGTTCATAGTACTCTCGGTTCCTCAATGCAGGTTGATTGTGTTTTCGATTCGGCTCCTGTAGAATACTCGCGCAAAGCATACGGAAAGGTCCGTGCGTTTGGCAAGCGCTTTTGGCAACCGAGTGTCATTGAGGTAAGGAACATGGCGACCGATCTGAGGGCCTTTGGCGTGGAGGGCGACGGGAAGACGGACGATACCGCCGCGCTGCAACATGCGATCGAGGAAACCGCCGGGCAGATTCATCTGCCGCCCGGCCAGTACCGCATCACGAAGGGCCTGGTGGTGAACCTGGCCAAGCGCGGCAAGACGGAGATTCGCGGCCCGGGCGCGCGCATCATCAACGAGGGCAACGGACCGGCCATCCTCTTTCTGGGGACTCATGCGAAGTCGGCCGATCCGAAGGGCGTTACGGCGGAGGTCTGGGCGCGGGAGTCCACGCCGCTCATCTCCGGCATCGAGATCGCCGGCGCGGCGCCGGAGGCCGACGGGATCGCGCTGAACATGACGTGGCAGCCGACGATCACGCATGTGACGATCCACGACTGCCGTCACGGCATCCACATCTTCAACACAAATCGCAACATCATCATCAGCAACAGCCACATCTACCACAACCGCGGCGTCGGCATTTTCTATGACGATGTGAATGTTCACCAGAGCATCATCAACACGAGCCACATCAGTTACAACGCGGGCGGGGGCATCAAGGTCCTCAAGGGCAACATTCGCAACATCCAGATTGTCGGGAACGATATCGAGTACAATTTCGGCGAGGACGGCGTCCCTGTCGGCGACGTCTGGTTTCTCGCGGGACCCATCGGCATCCGCGAGGGAACCATCGCGGGCAACACGATCCAGGCGAAGCGCACCGCCGACGGCGCGAACGTGCGCATCGAGGGGATCGGGCCGGAGTGCAACTACAAGGCGGGGCTGATCGCCATCACCGGCAACCTGATCACGAACCAAAACTGCAACATTCTCCTCCGCCACGCGCGCAACATCGCCATCACCGGCAACACGATGCTCCTCGGTCCCGACCGGAACATCCGCGCCGTGAACTGCGACCAGATCGCCATCGGCAGCAACGTCATTGACGACATCCCCGACTACGGCGGCAGCACGGTCGGCGGCGTGGAGCTGGACGGCTGCACGGGATCGTCCATCAACGGCCTCGTCCTCCAGAATGCGAGGCACGGCATTCAACTGCGCCGGTGCTCCGAGATTAACGTGACGGGGTGCATCGTCAAGGAGCCGCAGGGGTGCGGCGTCGAGCTGATTGACACGGCGAACTCGCGCGTGTCCGACTGCATCGTCACAGACAAGCGGGGCAAGAGGGCGATGACGGTCGCCATTCACGAAAGCGGAAAATGCTCCCGCAACATGATCCTCCACAACCGCGCCGACGGGGGGACCATCGAGCCGTCCGGGGAGGGGACGGTATGTGACGGCAATCTGGTGACGTAGGGCGACCTACTCCTTCCGGCTACGTATTTCGTAAATGCGAAAATTGATCCCCCGCGCCGCGTCGCTGATCTCGGAATAGACCGTGTCGGTGACGGTGACGAAGCCGATGTTGTAGTTCTCCCCGTCGAAGCGCCCGGTGAGGGCCTGGTCAACGTAGATGAACCAGTGCGCCCCGACGCACCAGGGCTGCTTCAGGGCCTCGGTGACGTATCCGACATACGCCTTACCCCGCTCCTCCTGGCTGGCCACGGGGCCGAGGCCCGTGTGGAACATGCCGCGGTCGAGGGCGCCGAAGTGGAACTCGCCGATGACGACGGGCCGGTCCAGCGCCGCAGCGCGTTTCGTCCGCTCGACGAAGTCCTCCGGCTTGCAGTACCAGTTGTAGCAGCACACGTCGGCGAACTCCGCCTGGAGCTTCTCGACCACATCCGGGGCCTTCGAGGCGATCCGGCAGCCGAGGTAGAGCTGCTTCGGCGCGTGGCGCTTCATCGCGTCGCGGACCACGGTGAAGTAGCGCCGCGCGAAGTGGGTCGTGAAGTCAACGAAGTCGCCGCGCATGGCTTCGGTCGCTTCCTTCGGCAGTTCAACGGGGGCTTTTTCAAACTCCTCCCACGACACGGCCTTTATTCCCCATGCCTGGCTCATCTTCTCGACGTCGCCGTACTTCTGCTTCAGGTGCGAGACGAACTCGCGCTTCGCTGCGAGCGCGCCGGGAGCGGCAAGGACGTTGCGAGGTAGGATGTATCCCTCCGTGTCCTCCCATCCTCCCCACGATAATTCGTTGTCCACGAAGTAGCCGATGCACCAGGGATCGTCGCGCCATTGCGATGTCCCCCTGGCGATGGCCGCCTCGACCGCAGGGGAGAACTTGTCGTCGAAGACGTCCACGATCTCCCTCCATCCGTTGTGGAACGCGGGTACGCCGCCGTAGTGGATCGGGACGGTGTATGGGACTTTCCTCGCCCGGAAGACCTCGTCGGCCGACCAGTTGCCGACCGTGTTGAATCCCCACGTCCTCATGCGTTTGAACGTGACATCGAGCCAGGGGGGAAGCAGGTCCGCCCCGTATTTTCGGATCACGTTCATCTGGTAGAAGCTGAAGTAGCGATCCTTCCCATGAAAGATCTCGTGCGCAGCCTCGTTCGCCTGCGGGAGCCAGGTGAACATGTATTCACGGCCCCTCGTCGGCGTGCTCCCGTCGTTGCACCGGACGCAGTCCAGCCCCACCGACCAGAATAGATGCCCGCTCGGCGTGACAAGCCACCACTTGCCGTCCACCTTCTCGGCGCGGAAGAAGCCGGTCGCCTCGAGCTGCGGTCCCTTCGCCCAGCCGCCGTACTCGTCGCGGTCCTGTGGAACGGGCGCGGTATTCAGATATTCCGCCTCTTCGTCGCGGCGTTTTTCGAGGTCGCTCACTTCGTGCACCTTGCCCGGCCAGTCGGCGCCGGTGTACTGACCGAAGCGGTCCACGATGCCCTCCATCCTCGGCGAGGGGGCGAGGCGGATGTTATCCAAGTAGAGCGTGTGCTCCTTGTCCGGTTTCGGGACGAAGATCAGGAACTGGACGACGCGGGTCAGGTCAATCTCGCGCTTGTCGCGGGGAATGCCGATCATGCCCTGGATGGCCTGCGGCAGGCCGCGCATGTTGAACTCGTCGCAGCGCAGCGTGAAGAAGAGCGTCTTCGTCGCGCCTGCCGGGACCTCCGCGCCGCCCTGGATGCAGTGGATTCGGCCGTCGGCCTTCTTATCGTCGTCAATCCGGACGCAGACGCGCACATCCTCATTTTCAGGATTGTGAACATCGAAGAGGATCGAGCCGAAGGCGCTCCAGTCGGCGCGCTCAAATCCCTCGCCGGCATGGAAACTGATGCCGGGCCAAGCCACTTTCTCGAAATGGAGCTTCAAGGCATGTTGCCCGTCCGTGGCGTGCTCGGCAACGCGCTCACCCTTCGTGTTGTTGAACTTGATCTTCTGCAGGTCCGCTTCCGTTTCGAAGGACGTAATGTTCATGGTCTCGATCCCCATGGCCATAAGTGGGCAAAACAGCAATGCCATAACGATTTTTGTGAACATTCCTTGGGCCTCCATAGGTTTGCGCGTCTATTCCGGTTCCTTGCCTCTCTTCGCCCACGCCGGCACAGTGGCGGATGGGATCGAGTCGGTTGGTATGTACGGCTTCAGGTCGAGGATCGGCGTGTCGGGGAAGGCGTCAATCGTGTCAACCTCGACGATATTATCCTTCACGGACACGATCTTGCACACCGACAGGGCGATCAGGTTGGGCCGCACGGGCGCGCGCGTGGCGAAAACTCCCGTGAGGGGGTTCGCCTTGTCGTTGCGCGGGTGGACCTGGAGTATGGCCCGCCGCTCGGGCGTGTCGTTCTTGTCGAACCAGTATAGGACGATAACGTGCGAGAAGCCGTCCAGGCCGAGGAGGCCGGGGGCATACTTCTCTTTGAGAACAAGCCTGGCGCTCTTGTCATCCTTCTTCACCGTTCCGATAGGATACACAGAATACATGGTCCCTTCTCCTGCTTCCTGGGCGGACAATGGCGCGAAAGCGACGAGATAAATCGAGAGCGCAACAAAAAGCAAACGCCGCATGATCGCCATCGTCTTTTCTCCAAAGATATCAAACCTTCTGTACGAAGGTATCGCGCCCTCCGAGCGTTGTCAAGGGATGGGTTCTGAAAATTTCTTTCTTTTCCCTCCCGCTTCTGTTATCTTTTGCTTTTTGTTGCAGAAACAGCAATGAATAACAGGCCCGGCGAAGAAGGAGAAGGATATGCGGTTGGGGATGGTGACGTATCAAGTGGCCGCCGAGTGGAACATTGAGACCATTATTCAGAAATGTGAAGCGACGGGCTTCGAGGGCGTCGAGCTGCGAACGACCCACGCCCACGGCGTCGAGATCGCCATGGCCCAGGCGAAGCGGCAGGAAGTCAAGAAACGCTTCGACGACTCGAAGGTCAGGCTCTGGGGTCTGGGCACGACGTGCGAGTTCCACGCCGTCGAGATGGCCCAGGTGAAGAAGAACGTCGAGGAAGCGAAGGAGTTCATCCTGCTCGCGGTGGAAGTTGGCGCCGTCGGGATCAAGGTCCGCCCCAACGGCCTTCAGGAGAAGGCGGGCATCCCGAAGGAAAAGACCCTCGAACAGATCGGCAGGGCCTACCGCGAGGTGGGCCAGTTCGGCAAAGATCACGGCATCGAGTGCTGGATGGAGGTCCACGGCAAGGACACCTGCCTTCCGGCGAACATGAAGGTCATCATTGACGCGGCCGACCACGACAACTGCCTCGTCTGCTGGAACTCGAACATGGCCGACCGCGACGCGAACGGGAAGATTGACGACAATTTCGCATTGCTGAAAAATAAGATCTCGTCCTGCCACATCACGGAGCTGGCCAACCGAGACTATCCGTGGCGGCGGCTGTTCACGCTCCTCAAGGAGGCCGGCTACGGAGATCGCTTCACGCTCTTTGAAGGAAAAGGTACCACCGACCCCGACCGCTTCCTGCCCTACTATCGGGCATTGTGGCGGGAACTAACGGGCGACCCCGCGCCATAAGGATTGGCTGACAGATCAGGCAAGGAAAGGCCGAGAAACGTTCCATAGATGCGAATCAGACTCGACTACCACCGCCAGGGCCTTGAGATAGAGGTCCCCGACTCCAATCTGATGGCTGTTCTCTCCATGAATCGGGCGGAACCCCTGGACGATCCCATCCAGGAGGTCCTCCGGACTATCCGCGATCCCATCGGCTCGCCCCCCCTCCAGAAGGTCGCCGCCGGAAAGAGGACGGCGTGCATCGTCATCTCCGATGTCACCCGCCCTGTGCCCAACAGGCTGCTCCTCCCACCGATTCTTGGCGTACTGGAAGCCTCCGGGATTGAGCGGGATAACATCGTCATCCTCGTCGGTACCGGGCTGCATCGTCCCAACGAGGGTGCGGAGTTGGCCGAGGTAGCCGGGCGAAGGATTGTGGGGGCATATCGTTTCGTCAACCACGTCGCCCGCGACATGGCCGGACAGCAATACCTCGGCCAGACGCCCCGCGGCATCCCCGTCCACATAGACAAGACCTACATGGCCGCCGACCTCAAGATCGTCACCGGCCTCATCGAGCCGCACCTCATGGCCGGCTACTCCGGCGGGCGGAAGGGCGTCCTGCCCGGCATCGCGGGATTGGATTCCATCCGCGCCTGGCACAGCCCTAAAATCCTCGAGTCGCCGAAGGCCACGCAGGGAATCATCGAGGGCAACCCCGTCCACGAGGAGTCCCTGGCCGCCGCGAAGATGGCCGGAGTGGATTTCATCGTCAACACGGTCCTGAATGAAAAGCGCCAGATGCTCGGCGTCTTCTCCGGCAATCTTGAGGCCGCCTTCGCCGAGGGCGTGAAGTTCTGCGACAGGATCGTCAAGGCGGAGCTGCCGCAGCGGGCGGATATCGTGATCACATCCTCGGCCGGCTACCCCCTCGATACGACCTATTACCAGGCGTGCAAGGGCCTCGTCGGGGCGTTGCCGGCTGTGAAAAAGGGCGGCACGATCATCATGGCGGCGGGCATGGCCAGCGGCATCGGCGGGCCGGAGTTCACCCGCCTTGTCCTGGAGACGCAATCGCTCGAACAGTTCATGCAGGACATCCGCCGCGACGACTACTTCGTGATTGACCAGTGGCAGTTGGAGGAGACCGGCATGGTGGCCCGGCACGCAGAGATGTGGCTCTACTCCGACGGCCTGCCGAAGGAGACGCAGGCGAAACTCTTCATGAAACCGCTCGACTCTGTCGAACAGGGCATCGAGATGGCGCTGGCGAAGCACGGTCCCGATGCGAAGATCGCCGTGATCCCCAAGGGGCCCTATGTCATTCCGTTCGTGAAGGAATCCCCGTAAAGCCCTTCAGAACTCCGCCACGACACAGGCGTTGATCTGGAAGTCGGGAACGCGGAAGGACATGCCGTCGTTCTCCGGTTTCAGATCGGCACCGGCTATCGCCTCGACGACGCGCCTCGGCGCGCCGAGGGATTTGTCGAATGTTACGGTCACGCTCGTGCACGGCGGCGGGGGCGCGCTGGCGTTCGCCTTTGGATCCGGTTCGCGCGTCGGGCGGAACCAGCCCCAGGTGTTCGTCAGGCAGATCGCCAAGCGCTTGCCGTCGGGCCGCCGATAGCATACCGCGTGCATCGCCTTCGGGCCTGTGATCCGGATCGGCGGGGCGGGGGCTTTCTGACCGATTGTCTCCGACATCGCCTTCATCAGTTCGGCCTTTTTCGCGGTCGTGTTCCACCCGGCCTTCGGGTCGAGCCGGACCACGACACCCCCGGCCTTCTCGAATGTCGCCACAGTCGTCCGCTCCTTCTCAGTCAACTCATCGGACCAGGGAAGGATGAGCACCTTTGTGTCCGTCGGAAGCCCCTCGGCCAGGGCCTGGTCGCTGACTGTGACCCAGGGCACGTGCGCCTCCTTCAACGCCTGGCACACGCCGAGGGCCGGGGAGAAGACCTCCCGCCACATCTGCTTCATGTCGGCCAGGCGCGCGTTGCGCGAGCGCTCGCTGATGTGCAGCGCCGCCCAGGGGATGGGCCGGGCGTGCTTCAGATAGGGCGAGACCTTGTCCCCCATCGCGAAGGTGGATGCGAAGACCGGCTTCCACTTCGCCCCGTCCTCCTGCGGATCGCGGATCGGCACGTTCATCGCCGCGACACATCCATATGTCACCGCGGCTGCGGCGGAAGAGAGCGACTCCCGCTCGGTTCGGATGAATGGGATCCACATGTGCGGAGGGCGGCCGGCCGAGCAGTCGCGGACGACGGACCAGCCGAGGGCCAGTTGATCGTCCCACGCCGGCTCGGCGAAGTCCGCCTCGTCCTTCATCGCGGTCGTCCTGTCGCCGAAGGGCTTGTGGTACTCCGTGCCCGACACGGGCGAGATGGCCGGCAGGTCCGCACTGATGTGCGGGGAGTAGTACATCGGATACCGCGAGCTCTTGATGACGAACAGGACGTTGGGGTGGCGCTCCCCGACGGCGGCCCGCCAGTCCTGAAACGTCCGGACCATGGTGCGGTTGACAAAGGCCACCGCCTCCATGTAGCCGGGCGATCCCACGGCGGCGGTCGGGTCCATGTCGCGGCCCGTCTCTGAGCGGAAGGCCTTCTTGCAGTATTCGCAAACGCAGATATCCGGCATGTGCCAGCAGTCGAAGTAGATGCCGTCCACGCCGCGCTCGGCCAGCTCGACGACGCGCGTCCGGATGTAGTCGCGGTAGGGCGAGTTCATGCAGATAACATAGATGGTTTTCTTTTTCCCGCGCGGTTCAAGGCAGGGCTTGCCGTTGGGGTGCTTGCACACCCAGTCGGGATGCTGCGTCTGCATGGCGTTGTCGGACATGTGGCGGAAGTAGGCGATGACCTTCATGCCGTCCCCATGAACCACCTTGACGATCTCCGCCGCGACGTCACGGTCGCCGATCAGAGGATTCACCTCGCCCACCTTGCTCGGCCACCAGGCCCCTTCGTCACGGTTGAGGAAGATGCGGCAGAGGACGTTCGCCCCCAGGCCGCGGCAGGCCCTCGTGTGCGCCTCGGCGGTCATCCGGAGCAGCAGCTCAAGGGGATGCTCGCTGTGGCACTGCACGCGGTTGCCTTCATACCAGTCCGGCAGGACAATGGTTTCGTCGGCCATAGCGCACGTTCCTCCCATGATGATGGCAAGAATAATTGTCAAGCCAAATCGCACTATTTGCTCTCCTTCTTGGGTTGGATGATGAGGATACCTCGCGCCATGAGCGTCCCCTCGATGGTCGCATATCCGTCGTCGGATACCGCCGCAAGTTTGTCTTCGCTGTCAATGGTTTTCACGTCGTACTTGCCCGCGGGCAGGTGGATCTTCACCTTCGCGGAGCGATGGGCGAAGACGGCATAACCCCGCTCGCACTCCCACGTCGTGCCGAAGGAGGTCTCCCGAACGCGAATCGGGAAGCCGACGGTGTCGTGAATCTCATTCATCACATGATTGATGTGCGACGCCGTCTGCGTGATCTTGTCCTCTGCATTGCACAGCAGCCGCGGGTCCTGGAACATGGCGCAGTTGTAGGACAGCAACCGAAACAGATCGAGGTCGAACAGTCCGTTCTCGGCATAGGCGAATGGCGTGGTGTTGAACAGGACGAACTCGTTGCCCTGCAAAGGCCCGTAGCGATCCTGCCGATACCAGAAGGAATCCAACGCCACGGGCGACTGCCCTTCGATCCATGTAACGTACCCAAGGTCCTGGATCGCCTTCACATACTTGATGGCCTCGACGACCGTGGGCCTGGGTTCGGGTTCTGCGAAGTTGATGTATTCGTTCGGCATGGTCCACGAATCGAGCCAGACGCCGTCCATGCCGGTCGGTTCCTTCAGTTCCTTGTACTTGGCGAGGGAGTAGTCCCACCAGCCGGACCGCAGGTCGAGGGCGAAGAGGTCCGGGTAGCCCGTCGGCTGCGGCTTGCCGTCGCGCCCGCGGACGACCCAGTCGGGGTGCTCGGTCAGCACCGGAAATTTCTTGTTGTTCGCCCAGGCCGATGCGCAGTAGAAATAGACCTCCATCCCCGCCTCGTGCGCTTTGTCGCAGAGGTACTTCAGCGCCTCGACGCCGCCGTGTTCCTCGTTCATCGGCTCGTGCACGTAGCAGATGCCGCAGTCGAAGCGCTTGAAGCCGAGGCGCTTCGCCAGCGGGATCAGGGTGTCGGCATAGCGCCGTAAATTGACGAAGCCCATGATGTTGAATCGCATCATGGCCGTCGGCCGGGGGTGCATAGCCCTGAGGCCGAAATCCGCTCGATACTTGGCGCGGATGAAATCGTAGGCCGCCATCCAGAGGTTGCGGTCCATCGGCGCCTTTGAGTAGAGATACCAGAGCGTCGGAGTCTCTACGATCCCCTTTCGCCGGCCGACGTTGATCTTGTTCACCATCTGGATGTAGCCGCTTCCCGCCTGGTTGCCCAGCCAGCTCGCGATGCCTGCGGGTGTATCGGCGTAGCACCAGAGCGCGCCGACGGGGCTGCCCATCATTTGGAACGGCTGGCCGCTGCTGAACCATCGGAAGTGCCCGGCGTCCTGGGATTTCGCATCTGTGAAATGCGTCTCGCCATAGCCTCGCGGCTGGCTGTAGCAGCCTGTGCGGAAGGTGAAGCACCCCTCCACCTGCCCGCCCAGGGCCCATCGGTGGCGCGGGGTAATGTGCTCGACGAAGAGACGCGGACTTGTCAAGACGAACGACTCCCCCACGCCCCGCCACTCCACGCCGTCCACCATCATCGTCCTCGGACGGAAGCGCCACAGCAGGTCGCCCTCCGGCTGGTCGTTGACGAGCAACTGAAATGTTACATCCACCCCTTGCTCGACGACGGCATGGCGCAGGTATCGGAGGGTCTGCTTTCCCGCCCCCGGTTGGGGCAGGGCCTCCTCCAGCACGGCGAACTCCCCGCCGTCGGCGTTGGTCATCTTCGCCTCGGCCGCGCCGGAGTGGAGGATGTGCGGCGTATCGTCCACGGGGTCCTTCGCCAGCACCAGGCCATCCTTCGTGCGATAGCCGACCATGCCACGCTTGTCTATTCGGGCAATCATGCCATTGCCGAATGCGACGACAAGCATGGCGTCCGATTCCTCGATCCTCGGCGGTTCGGTGATCGTATGGACTACCATCCTGCGCTTCTCGCCGAGGCGCACCTCATGGACCTCCGGGCCGGGCGGCGCGATCGGCGTAAGGACAGGGTTGTTCACATGCTCCGCCGCACCGGGGATCGTGTCGCGTTCGTACTGCCAGAACCAGAGCCGGTCGGCGATGGGCGCGACCTTGTCCCTGGGGACCGGGTCCATCCCGGCCGCCCAGCGCCCCCACTGACCGAAGACCGCCGGCGACCACTCCCACCGCTCGAAGTCCTTGCCTGTCGTGAACGTCCACAGCGAGTTGAGGCAGATCACGCGGCCCTTGCCGCACTGCCACGCGATAAGGAATGGATAGGACTTATCGGCGTAGCGCGCCGGGACCTCCATCAGCACCTGCGCGCCAGGCTTGGCCTCAATTTTGTTGAATGAGTTCCACTTCGACCCGAACGTCGGCCAGTCCGTTGGCAAACCAGTCAAGGCCGGATGGTCCGGCATCGTGACTGCAGGACGGAAAACCATAGGTCCCGCGGCAGGGCCGGTTGTCACCGGCAGGATGTCCCCCAGCACGCTGCCGCTTTCGGCGATGACCGCGACGAGTCCGCCGCCCTGCCGGACGAACTCCTTCAGGCCCTCGATCTGTTCCTTCGACAGGAGTTTGGCGATGCCGCCCTCGCGTCCGAAGCCGCCGAAGAAGACGACGTCGAAACGCTTCCGAAATTCGTCGGCGGATTTCGGCGCGTCGGCGATGCGCTCCTTGTTGATCTGAGTTGCATCGAACCCCGCCTCCTTGAGAGCGAAGAGCGTCAGCTCATGTTGTGCGGAGGATGCCTGCTGCAGGAGCAGGGCGCGGGGCTTTTGCCTAACATCGGCCAATCCGAGGAAGGAAGGCATTAGGCACAAGCAAAGGGCGGCAGAAACGAGATTGCGCATTTCCTTGGTTCTCCGTGAGGCAACGGGCCCATCCGCCTACACGATAGCACAAATGGCGCGGCGGATCAAATCGAATGGCGCTTGACGTTGACCCCCAACCAGGAAGTCCGTATAATCCCTGGAGTCCTGGAGACCCAACGCGGGAGAGATATTCATGAGACGCCTCGTCATTCTGTCGCTCTTAACGGTCTGCTGTGCTCCCGCCTCGGCTATCGAGCAAGTGGATGTCGCTAAGTGGTATGATTTCCAACTCACTCCCTCGGCTCCCAAACAGTTCGGCGGCCCCTTCCGATGCGACGCCGCCGCCTTCTATCTCGTCCACCACGGCGGCCCGATGGAGATCACGCTGCGGCTCGAGCGGACCGAGCCGGACCCGATGGACGCACGCCTCGTCCGGCTCTTCGACCCGGACGAAAGGCTCCTCGAATGGCATTACAAGACCCACTGGAACACGGAGCCGCACGGGGAGACTTTTGTCTTCAAGGCGCCCGACGGCAAACCCGGCATCTACATCCTCCGCGTCGTGACGCGGGGCAAGGTGCTGGTCCATCTCAAGACCGAGCCGCTCGTTTCCTTCGGCATCTTCCCCATGCGCACGCTGCTCTACGCGACGGCGCCAGATCAATTCAAGGAGTGTTATGTCTATGTCCCGCCGCGCGCGGAGAAGTTCGTCCTCGACGCATACGGGGCGGTGAATGTCTCCCTGACCGACGAGAAGGGCCAGGCCCTCGCGACCCTCGACAAGACCGGAAAGAAGGAGATTGACGTCGCCCGCACACAGGTTGTCTGGAAGCTGAGCGCGAGACTCGACGGCGCGGAGTCGCGCCTGCGGCACCGCGGCTTTCCGATGATCCTCTGCCCCGACGAGGCGACGGCGCGGAACATCCGCGGCAGCGTCGAGTTCGCCCCCGATGGGACGCTGCTCCACCACAAGTGCCAGCTCGCCATGTGGAAGTGGATGCGGACGCTGAAGCCGGAGGACCTCGCCATCGAGCCGCGCTCCCTCGCCGACTTAGAGGCGGAATGGCTGAAGCCGCCCGCGCCGCCGAAGACCTTTCTCCTCGGCTCCTATGGCGTCATGTCGCACATGGCCTATCTCGTCAAGTGCCAGAACCTGAACCCGCAGAGCATCTGGTTCGGCAGCCTCCAACAATGGAAAGAATACGAACCGAAGGGCGACGCCGGCCGATGGGACCGCGAGGCGGTCTTCAATAAGCACACAGTCAGCAGCGAAGGCTGGCCCAGCCCAATGGCCGTCGGCTACTGGCTGGATAAGCCATTCAATCCCTATCGCAAAGACGAAAAACTGCGCAACCGCATCGCCCTTGCCGCATTCGCCGACCTCTTCAAGGTTCACGAGGACGGCACGTTGAAGAACGGGAGCGACAGCGACATGGACCCCTATTCCTCCTCAACCGGATTCCCCTTTTGGCACAGCTATACCGTGCCGTACGGCCTCGCGGCGAAGGACATGCCGAAGGACGCCCACGCGATGTGGACCGACGGCCTCCGCCTCATGGCCGACCGATATCCCTTCCATCGCGTGAGCTGCGAGAACCAGTCGTCGCACTGGCCGATCGGGCAGTACCTCATCTACCTGGGCAGCGGCGTCGAGGGATACAAGGAGATGGCGCACGACTTCATCGTCGGCATGAGCGACCCGAAGTATAACCCCTTCATGAAGACCGGCTACCAGCAGGAGGCCTACGGTCCCGACTGCACCTACCAGGGACTTGGGACATGCCTGCAGGCGGCTTACTACCGATACTCGCGCGACCCGGCGGCAAAGGAGGGGCTGCGGATCATCTACGATTTTTTCAACCACACCGTCGCCCCCGAACCGGACGGCTACATATGGGGCGCGAATAACTTTGCCCATCGAACGAAGCACGGCTGGCAGCACCCGCAGTACGGCGCGGGCCTGCTCCCGATGGCCAGCGAACTGCCCGAGGCGGGAGTGTGGAAGAAGGGCCAGGATATTGACAACCCGGAGTTAGTCAAGAAATCCGAAGAGACCATCAGCAAATGGGTCCATAGGACGTTTGACGACGAGTGGTATAAGAACCACAGCGCGGGCGGGGTCTCCTCCGGACCGTTCTTCTGCTACCTCTTCTATCCTGAACGCATTCTCGAAGGCAAGCTCCCCGTCATGCAGTCGGACCGGTTCGACAAAAACTTCAACGACGAGTTCATCGCGATCCGCCATCCGACGTATTACGCGCTAACGTATGTCGGCCGCACGGCGGGAGAGTGGACGAAGTCGCGGCACAAGCCGGCCCGCGACGCGATGCTCCAGCGATCGGGCGGGGGACTCTCTATCTTCTGGACTCCGGCCTACGGCAACGGCATCCTGTCCATGAACTACAGCGCCCTGGCGAACCACATGGTCCGGGCCGATCTGCCGGGCGAGGTGGAGTGGACCTATCGAGATGCGAAAGGCGTCTCGCCCAAGTGCTCCTGGCCGGACTATTTCACCCTCGAACACACCTACGACCCGGCGACGCACACCCTCGTCGCCGCGTCCCGGATGGTGGACCTGCCCATCGCGCTGAAGCGGACGACGGTCTACGAGGAGGACGGCGTGCGGCAGGTCTCGGAACTGATCTTCGAGGGCGACGTGCGCGTCCTGCGGCTTGTGGAAAACATCCCATTGCTCCTGAACAAGGAGGGCCTGTGCTTTCGGTTCCAGCACGGCGACGGCTTATGGAAGGACCAGCCCGGCCCGAACTGCACGGCGGCATGGGTGGGCGACGGCAAGGGCGACGGCGTACTCTTCACCTTTGATCGGCCCGTGACGCTGGCCCTCGGTCCCGATGCGGACCAGAAGTGGTACAGCGAGACGCAGAAGATGAAACCGATGGAGGTGGACCTGGGACCCGAGCATCGGAAGGGCGAACACATAATCCTGACATACCGCATATCGGCGGCGAAACAACCGGAGTGATGGAATATTGGAAGAATGGAAGGATGAAAGACTGGATGGTTGGGTCGGAGGGGAAGCCTTCTTGCCCCATTCTTCCACTATTCCATTCTTCCATCCCTTTCCCCAACCCAAGGAGAGACTCACATGGCGACAGAACAGGGCCCGAAACTGAGAACCAACGTCATCTTCATCCTTACCGACGACCAGGGCCCCTGGGCCGCGGGGTGCTACGGCAACCCGGAGATACGAACCCCTAACATTGACCGCCTCGCCGTGACGGGCATGCGCTTCCAGAACTTCTTTGTCGCCACCCCCGTCTGCTCGCCGAGCCGGGCCACGTATATGACGGGCCGCATCCCCTCCCAGCACGGCGTGCACGACTATATATCGGGAAGCAGAGACGTGCCCAAGGGCTGGCTGCGCGGGCCGAACACCGGCCCCGGGGCTATTCGATACCTCGAAGGGCAAACCACCTACACGGAGGTCATGGCGCGCAACGGCTGGACGTGCGCCCTCTCCGGCAAGTGGCACCTCGGCGATACACAGATTCCCCATGCCGGCTTCACCCACTGGCTCTGCCATCAAGGGGGCGGCGGGCCGTACAACAACGCCCCCCTCGTCCGCGACGGGCAGCTCGTGGATGAGCCGGGCTATGTGACCGACGTCTTCACGGACGAGGCGGTCATGCTCATCGAGAAATACGCAGATGCGAAAATTCCCTTCTACCTCAGCGTCCACTACACCGCCCCGCACAGCCCATGGACCGGCCATCCGCAGGACATTGTGGACTCCTACGACGACTGCCCCTTCGCGTCGTGCCCCCAGGAGCCGGTCCACCCCTGGGCCGCCAACCAGGGCCTGACCAAGGGCTGCCTCGGCAACCGCGAGATGCTGAAGGGCTACTTCGCCGCCGTCACGGCCATGGACATAGGCGTGGGCAAGATCATAGACAAGATCGAGGCGCGCGGCCTGCGCGAAAACACGCTCATCGTCTTCTGCAGCGACAACGGCTTCTCATGCGGCCACCACGGCTTCTGGGGCAAGGGCAACGGCACGATGCCGCGAAATATGTTCGAGAACTCGGTCAAGGTCCCCGCCGTCTTCAGCCATCCGGGTGTTATCCCGCAGGGAAAGGTGGAGGAGGCGATGGTCTCGGCCTATGACATCATGCCGACGCTGCTGGACTACGTCGGCCTGCCGACGCCGGGCGACATTCCGCTGCCGGGGTCCTCCTTCGTGCCCCTCCTGCGTGGGGAGAACATGAAGGAGCGCGAGAGCGTCGTCATCTTCGACGAGTACGGCCCCGTGCGGATGGTGCGGACGAAGGAGTGGAAGTATGTCTATCGCCACGCCCACGGCCCGCACGAGCTGTATGACATGGTGAACGATCCCGACGAGCGCCGCAACCTCGTTGACGATCCCGGCCAGGCGCAGCGGATCAAGGAACTAAGGGCCGTCATGGACGAGTGGTTCACGAAATACGTGATCCCGGAGCGCGATGGCCTCCGCCGCGCTGGTGATGTGATGGGCCAGTCGGACTATATTCCCCTGCGATAAGTAATCCTCACAAAGATTTGAAACATCCGGGAGGATGGAACCGAAAACGAAACGGGTTTCTCTTTGAAGCGAGTGCGGTAAAATTCTTGACAAGAAAGGCGCAAAAACCTGGACGTTGCCGTCCATAAGCGCTATAATAAAGGAAGTCTCTGGAACGTCTCGCTCTCGTTGACATATAAATGTTGGCATCATGCAAATGAAGAGAGCGCTGCCTGCCTATTGGATCTTGATGGCGGCCTTGAGCGCCCCTGGCGTGGAGCCAGGGATCATACAACCGTTTGAGCAAGAGGCCAAGTTCATATCGGCGAATCCCATTGACGACCATGTGCTGACCTTGTTGCGGAAGCGAGGCATCGAGCCGGCAAACCCCTGTTCCGACGCCGTTTTCTTCCGGCGCGTGCATCTCGATGTCATCGGCACGCTGCCGGAGCCGAAGGCAGTGGTCGCGTTTCTGCAGGACCGCAACCCTAACAAACGCGCGACGGTGATTAACGACCTTCTTAAACGGAACGAATTCGCCGACTACTGGTCAATGAAGTGGTGCGACCTCCTGCGGGTCAAGGCGGAGTTTCCGATCAACCTGTGGCCCAACGCGGTGCAGGCATATCATCGCTGGATTCACGACCAGATCCGGGAGAATTGTCCTTACGACCAATTTGCCCGGGATCTCCTGACATCGAGCGGCAGCAACTTCCGCGTGCCGCCAGTCAACTTCTACCGCGCCGTTCAGCGACGGGAACCCGACGCCATCGCCGAGGCCGTGGCCTTGACGTTCATGGGCACGCGCGTCTCAAGCTGGCCGGAGGCCCGACGCGCGGGGATGGCGGCCTTCTTTACCCGAATTGCCTATAAAGGCACCGCCGAGTGGAAGGAAGAAATCGTCTGTCTGAATCCTGCGCCGTCCGATTCGCTGAAGGCCGTTTTCCCGGACGGAACGTCCGTTCAGATCGCGCCCGGCGAGGACCCGCGCAAGGTCTTTGCCGATTGGCTCATCACGCCCACCAACCCGTGGTTTGCCCGCAATATCGTGAACCGCGTGTGGGCCTGGCTGATGGGTCGCGGCATCACCCACGAGCCGGACGACATCCAGCCGGATAATCCTCCCGTCAATCCCGAGCTGCTGGCCTACCTGGAGAAGGAACTGGTGAACGCCAAGTATGATCTGCGGCACATCTACCGGCTGATCCTCAACTCCCGCACCTATCAGCAGTCGCCGATCCCACGCAGCAACGATCCGCAGGCCGAGGCCATGTTCGCCTGTTACCCCGTGCGCCAACTGGACGCGGAGGTGCTGATTGACGCATTAAATTGGATCAGCGGGACCGGGGAGGGCTATTCGAGCATGATCCCGGAGCCGTTTACGTTCATTCCGGAGAGCCAGCCGTCTATCTCGCTGGCCGACGGCAGCATCACCAGTCAGTTCCTCGAAATGTTCGGTCGCCCGCCCCGCGATACGGGCCTCGAATCCGAACGCGCCTGCAAGCCCACGGCGAAGCAGCGGCTGCACCTGCTGAACGCGACCCATGTGCAGGAGAAACTCCAGCGCAGCCGACGGCTGACCGGTTTGGTGCAAGCAGTCGAGGGCAAGTGGAAGGGGAAAGGGAAAGGCAATGACAAGGCCAATCATAAAGGCAAGAACCTCGGCATTATTCGATGGATATATCTTACGATTCTGTCGCGCGACCCGATGCCGGCGGAACTGACCGCCGCGGAGAATTACTTCAAGACCGGCGGATTGAAGCAGGGCGCGGAAGACCTGGCCTGGGCGTTGATCAATACCAAGGAATTTCTGTACCGGCATTGAGCCGGCAGGCGATTGTTGGACCCAAAGGGAGGAAACCGACATGAATTCCCAATCACGAAGAAACGGCGTCTCGCGGCGCGATGCCTTGAAGACCATGCTTGCCGGGGCGACCGGCCTGGCGCTGGCCGATCGCTTGTGCGGAATGGCGTCGGCCGCGGCCAAACCGGCCACGGCGAAGGCGGTCATCCAAATCTGGATGTGGGGCGGCCCGGCCCACACCGACACCTTCGATCCCAAGCCGAAGGCGGGCTACGACTATTGCGGCCCCCTCGACAAAGTGATCCCCACCAACGTGGATGGGATACAGATCAGCGACCAATTGCCCCTCCTGGCGCAGCAGGCCGACAAGTATGCCATCATCCGCGGCATGACCCACGGCAACAACGGGCATGAAACGGCGTCCTACATGGTTCAGACGGGCCGCAAGCCCAGCAGGCTGGTCTTTCCCTGTGCAGGGGCCGTCGTGGCGCTCTTCAAGGGTTACGAGCACGGATATAAAGGGCTGGTCCCGCCCTATGTCGTGCTGACTGATCCGCAGGGACGATTCTCCGAGGCGGGGTTTCTGGGGGAGCAATATAAACCATTCGCCACAGGCGGCGACCCCGCCAAGAACCCATTCGCTGTGGAAGGGATCGTCGCGCGCGGGCTTTCCGACGAGCGCCAGGAAAAGAGGCGCCATTTGCTTCAGGAGATTGATTCGCTGGGAAAGGCCATGCCGACCAACGCACAATTCAAAGAGTTCAGCCGATGCGAGAAAGAGGCTTACGACATGATGCTCGGCTGTCGCGAGATTTTTGATCTGGCGAAGGAGAAGGATGACCTCCGGGAGCGGTACGGCCGCAACACCTTTGGACAATCCTGCCTGATGGCGCGCCGTCTGGTCGAACAGGGCGTTCCGTACGTGACCATCAACTACAAGGGGTGGGACACCCACAAACAACACTTCGAGATCATGCGACGCAAGCTGCCGGAAATGGACCAGGGCATGGCCACGTTGCTGCAGGACCTTGCCGACCGCGGCCTCTTAGACAGCACTATTGTTTGGTGGAGCGGCGAGTTCGGCCGGACCCCGAAAGTGCAGTGGGAACCGCCCTGGAACGGCGGCCGGAACCACTATGGCAAGTGCTTCTGCGCCATCCTCGCCGGCGGCGGGTTCAAGGGGGGGCGCGTGGTCGGCGCATCGAACGAAAAAGGCGAGGAAGTGGCCGAACGGCCCGTCTATCCGCTGGACCTGATCGGCAGCATGTACGACCTGCTTGGCATAGATGCCGGCGGCACGCTGCCTAATCCCCGCGCCCTGGACGTGACTGTTCTACCTTCGGACGACAAGGAAGGCGAGGAGAGCGGTGGGCGACTCAAAGAGATCATGTAGTTCCGGAAGCATGCCATGAGAACCACCAGATACCTATCGCTCCTGGCGTTGGCTATGTGCATCGCGACGGCATGGGGGCAGCAGGCGCAGAAAGCGCCGCACATCGCGTATCTCTACCCCGGTGGAGGACGGCAGGGGACCGTATTCGAGGTCACCGTCGGCGGCCAGTTGCTTCGAGGCGCCTCCGATGTCCATGTCACTGGCGAAGGTATACGCGTCAATGTGATCGAGTATTACAGGCCCATCCGAAATCTTCAACAAGATCAGCGCCAGGAACTTATGCGGCGGCTGAAGGCGGCGCGGGACAAGCGAATCGCCGAATTGCCCCCCGAAAAAGTAAATCGCCGCGCCCTTATGTTCCCTGGAGAAAAATTCTCCGAAATGGATATGACCATGCAGGCGCAAAAGGACGATGAGCCGATGGTGCCTGCGGTGGAGCTGCCGGGCCATCCCCTGCTGCGAAATCTGGAAAGCAAGGGCCTGAGAGAACTCTGGCATATAGCCGATCTCTTCCTCAACTACAAGCACCTGCAAAGGATGCAACTCAACACGCAGCTGGCCGAGCTCCTGCTGATTGAGGTCACCATTGACCCCAACGCCGCCCCGGGCGACCGAGAACTCCGGCTCATAACCCCCCTCGGCCTGACCAATCCCATGTGCTTCCAGGTGGGAACACTGCCCGAGGTCAACGAAAAGGAGCCCAACGAGCCGCGCATCTTCGACCCACTCCCGAAAGACCCGCCCCTCGACCTGCCTGTCGTGCTGAACGGGCAGATCACGCCCGGAGACCTCGACCGGTTCCGCTTCCGAGCCAAGCGAGGCCAGCAGTTGGTGATCGAGACGTTTGCCCAGCACCTCGTTCCGTTCCTGGCCGACGCCGTGCCCGGATGGTTTCAGGCTACCGTGGCCCTGTACGATGCGAAGGGCCGCGAAGTGGCCTTCGCCGACGACTACCGTTTTCGTCCCGACCCGGTCCTCCACTATGAAATCCCTGAAGACGGCGAATACGAACTGGAAATCCGCGATTCCATCTATCGCGGGAGGGAGGATTTCGTCTACCGCGTCGCCGTGGGAGAACTCCCCTTCATCACGCAGATGTTTCCGCTCGGTGGACAGACGGGCGCCGCAACCATCGCCTCTATTGACGGCTGGCATCTCCCCAGCAAGCAATTGCCGCTGGACACCCAGCCCGGCGGCGAATCCATCCGGCAGACCGCCCTCCGGCAGGGCGGTTCCGTGTCCAACGATGTGGTCTATGCCGTGGATGCGCTGCCGGAGTGCTACGAGACCGAACCGAACGACGATGTGAAAAGCGCCCAGCGGATCGCCCTGCCGGCGATCGTCAACGGCCGGATCATCCGGCCCGGCGACGTGGACGTGTTTCAGTTCCAGGGCCGCGCCGGCGGCGAGGTGGTCGCCGAAGTGCATGCCCGACGGCTCTACTCCCCGTTGGATTCCCTCCTGCGGCTGACCGACGCATCGGGGACCGTGCTGGCATGGAATGACGACCTCATGCAAAAGGACGGCGACCTGCACAGAGACATGGGGCTGCTCACCCACCACGCCGATTCCTATCTGACGGCGCGGCTGCCCAAGGACGGGACCTACTATGTCCACCTGACCGACGCGCAGAACCATGGCGACGGCGCGTATGGCTATCGCCTGCGCATATCTCCTCCGCAGCCCGACTTCGCGTTGCGCATGACCCCGTCCAGCCTGAGTGTTCTCGCCGGGCGTGTGGTTCCCATCACGGTGCACACGCTGCGGAAGGACGGTTTTGCGGGCGATATTGATGTGGCGTTGAAGGACCCTTCCAGTGGTTTCACGCTCAGCGGCGGGCGAATCCCCTCAGGCCGCGACCGCATCAGCATGACCCTCACGGCGCCCGGCGCACCCTCGAAGCGACCCGTTCCCCTGCATTTGGAAGGCCGCGCCCAGATCGGCGGGCAACCGATTAGCCGACCGGTCGTTCCCTCCGAGGACGTCATGCAGGCGTTCCTCTACCGGCATCTTGTGCCGTCGGAGAACCTCCTGATCGCCGTTATCAAATCACAATGGAAGCCCCCAGCCCTCGAGCGAGTCGGCAGCGGTCCGGTGCGTGTCCCTGCAGGCGGGACGGCCGAGGTGCGGGTCAGGAGCACCTCCTACCTGAGACCGCCCAGGCTACAGCTTCACCTCATCGGACCGCCCGAGGGCGTGAGCATCCAGGATGTCAGGGCCATACCGGAGGGGATGGCATTCCACCTGAAAGTCGAAGGCCCCGCCGCAAAAGCCGGATTTGCCGATAACCTGATCGTCGAGGCGATTACGGATTACGCGAACAAGAAGAAAGTCCAAAAAGGCGGCAAGACACCGCAGAAACAGCACGCCTCGATCGGCGTCCTACCGGCCATTCCCTTTGAGGTCGTCCAGCCGTAGGATTGGGTCGGCAATCGGCGTACGCCCATACTCCCATCCATAGTGGACCACGACGGGATAATCGTGCTTGACCGCCGTTCCCACTGGTGATACCCTTCAGTGGCTCAGTCCATTCACAGAAAAGGAGAGGTCCATGGATGCGGGTGTGAGCTGCTATTGCTTCAACAAACTTCTGACCACCGGCGAGGCCACGCTGCACGGCGTGATCGAGTTCGTCGGCAAGAAAACCGAGTCGGAATACTTCGAGCCGCTGACGCGCTTCTTCGACCCGAACAAGGACGAAAACAAACAGGCCCGGCAGGCGCGGAAGATCCTCGACGACGTGGGCCTCAAGGTCTGTTGCTACACCCTCGACAGCAACTTCGGCACGCCCGACGACAAGGCGCGGCGCGAGTGCATCGAGCGGTGCATCCGCCGCATCGAGACGGCGCGGATTCTCGGCGCGCCGGCGATCCGGCTCGACCCATGCACGTCGCTGCCGAAGGATGTTGTCGAGAAGGGCAACCTGGACGATTTCCTCCCCCGCATCGCCGACGGCATGCGCGAGGTGGCCGACGCCGCGGCGAAGGCGGGTATGGATGTCGGCGCGGAGAACCACGGCCGGCTCTTCGGCAGCTACCGGTACGTGGCCGAGATGATCCGCCTCGTGGATCGCCCGAATTTCGGCGTGAACATAGACTTCACGAACTTCCGGGTCGTCTTCGGCGAGGACCACGTGGAGAACACACGCAAGCTGGCCCGGCACGTGAAACATGCCCACCAGAAGGACTACCACATCCGCAAGGACAAGCCGGGCGAGGACTGGCGCGAGCTTTGCCCCGGCGAGTTCATCAGGCCGTGCGTGGTCGGCGAGGGGGACGGCAAGGTGAAGGAGTGCGCGCAGATCCTCCACGATGTCGGCTACAAAGGCGTCGTCGCCATCGAGACGCCGGGATCGGACGACATCTACGAAGGCGTCGCCCGCGGCGTGGCAAACCTCCGCCGGATCATCGCGGAGTGCGAGTGAGGCAAGACAGTCGGTGGAGAGAGCCAAGGGGCGGAGGAAACAGTCACGCACGCACAAGAACAGAAAACCGAAGACCTGCCCCCCGTGCGACCTAGAAGGCGTTGTCGGCTGATTGCTGTGTTCTTGGTGGCTGTAGCAGTGGTCACACTGGCCGTCCCGGTGTTCTGGTACATGTGGATGTACACCTGGCCGAGCCGCTCATACCGCGCGGTTCGCAAGAGAGTGCTCCGGGCCTCAAAGCAGGCGGGATTCGATCCGGTACTGATTGAGTTCAATGAGCTGATTCGGTTGGGAAAGCATTTTCCCTGGAGGAAGAAACACCCAACCCATTACGTGTTGGTCACCTCCACTCCTTCTGAGGAAATGGTGGCGGGGCTCGATCTCGATGACAAAGGTAACTTGTACGTCTCGATGGGGACCAATGTCTTCCGTGTTGAACGCTCAGGGCAAATCCGCCCGCTCATTGCTGATGCCTTTCTGCCCTATACCGGGGACTGGCGAAGCAAGATGGAGGACCCAAGGAGAATATGCACGGTAGACCATTTCGCGGTGACTCAAGACGGCTCCGTTCTCTGGATCGTTAGTTACAAGTCTTCTCTCTACACGGTCAAGAACGGCGAGCCACGATTCATGGCGGGAAGTAGGATGGAATTTGACACAACGCAACCGGGCCAAGGTACGGAAGCCCGAATGGCCTACATTCTCAACATCGTAACTGCAACAAACGAGAAAGCCGTTGTCGCCTGTGATGGTGCTTTATGCGAATGCGACACGAAGGGAAATGTCACGATCATAGCCAAGGATGATCGATATCAGCATCGAGACGTTTCGGCCAACGATAGGGAGCTTCGAGGATCTATCGTGGCCCCCCACCCGGACAGGGGGTACTGGATTGTTGAGAGGGGGTGGGGGGGATGCCTGAGTCTGTTATGCGACGGGAAGATGTCCACGATCATAAGTGGTTCGCACATGACTGAGAAAACACCCGAGGAAGCCTGGCTCCTTCCAGGACGAGGCTTCAACGGCCCACTCTTGGTGATTCTCGGTCCGGATAGGATCCTTTACGTGGCTGAAAACGAATCGATCGTTACGGTCAGCCCTTTGGGGAAGATGAACGTTCTCATGGGATCACGTGAGCGATGGCGAGATCGTGGTTGGCCCATAAATGGCTTAGCAGTTGACAGAGACGGGAATCTATTCACCGCTCATCAGGATGTCTACTGATTGCTGAAAGTATGAGCCGGTCGAAGTACTCCGGGGCATGGGGGAGCCGGCTTTCTGCTTCGCGTTCTTCAGCGCTGATGGGTGGCACGGCTTGCTTGTCAAGCCGTACACGTTGCCCCACTGCACCCACGGGCTGCAAGCAGCCCGTGCCACCCGCCTGTTCTTGCAGACACAATAGCCGCCAGCGTGTCACAGCTTCACGATCTTCCCCGCGTCCGCCGCATCGCGGGCCTTGAGGGTGACCTCGGTCATCCGGTAGCAATCCGCCGCCGAGATCAGGTGCTCCTTCTCGCCCTTGATCGAGGCGACGAAGTCAAGGAACAGGTCCTGCTCCGGCGGCATCTCGGGCTTGGTCGTGCCGCCGCTTTCGGTGATAAGCGTCACTTCATTGTGCATGACCTCGACGACGCCTTTGTTCCCCGCCAGGCGCAGGCGGTCGTCGCCGTGGGTGTCGGCGGCGGCGGGGCGGCAGTAGTCAATGCGCATCGTGGCGGACCCGCCGTTATCGAGCTTAAGGAGGACGCTCGCCTGGTCCTCCATCTCACGGATGTCGGGGTGGCCTGTGTTGCCGTGGTAGGCCATGCACTCGACGAACTCGCGCCCGCTCGTCCATCGGATGAGGTCCATGCCGTGGATGCCGACGAAGGGGATCGTGCCGCCGAAGCTCATGCGGCAGCGCATCCACTCCGGTCGGTTGCCGAGCTTGTAGGACTTCTGCGCGGTGACGAGGCAGACCTCGCCGATTGCGCCGCTCTCGACGATCCGCTTCGCGCAGAGATACGGCGGCGTGAAGCGCATGGTCAGGAGCATGGTCAGGTGGACGCCGGCCTTTGCGACGGCCTTGCGGGTCTCATCGAGATCGGCCAGCGTGGTGGTCAGGGGCTTCTCGCTGCAGATGTGCAGGCCAAGTTCCGCGCCGGCCTGGATCTGCGCGGCGTGTTGCACGTTCGTGGAGCAGACGGCCAGGATGTCGAGCTTCTCCTTATCGAGGAGCTCCTCCCAGTTGGCGTAGAAGCGTGTCTCGGCGTCCGCCGCCTTGTTCCTGCGCATGGCGTCGAGGGCGTCTTTGCGCTCGCTGGCGACGGCGGCGAGGCGGAGCTCGTCGCTCTTGACGATGCCGTTGAGGACTGCGCCCTGGTGTCCGTCCAGACCGATCAGGCCGACGTTCATCATCTTTTTTCCTTTTGCGAATGAAGGTTGTGAATCCACGATTGAGGGGCTGTCGCCCAAGTACGGTCTTGTAGGGGGGGGCCTGTGTGCCCGCCCCTTGCACGCAAGATTTACCGCCGCAGGGGCGGCCACATGGGGCCGCCCCTACCCGACTCCCGTTCGGCAACACTCCCTTGAAGCATTGTATCAGGTTCGAAGCGCCGTGTCCCCCCGACAGGGACCCCTTACGGCCCCTGTTTGCTTTCTCCTTTGAGGTACTTCGCCTCGGCCTCTTTAACGCGCCTCTGCAGCCCCGGCAGGAGGTCGTAGAGCCTTCCCTGTTCCTCCTCCTTGAGCTGCACCGCCGCCTTGACGAAGTCGCCCGGCAGCTTGTTGTAGAGGTATTTCATGGCATCGGGGTTCATCCGAGGAAGGATGCGGGCGAGGAGTTTGCCCGTGGCCACGTCCGGCGCATCACGATAAGTCTCGATAAAGGCCGCGTATTCCAGTTCCGCCTCGGCCCAGTTGCCCATCTCTTCGTGGCACTGCGCCATGCTCTGCAGCGCCCGACCGCGCTGGACCCAGGGGTCGCCCGGGCGCTCGCGGACAAGGTCCTTGACTTCGTTAATGGCCTCCTGGTACTTCTTTTCGTCCATGAGGTAGGAGGCGTTCAGCCGCTTCGCCATGGCCCATTCCTCGCCCCCCTTGAACTTGTCGAACAACACCTGGATATGCTTTCGCGCCGTGGGGACGTCTTTCAGCACCTCGCCGTAGATCGTAGCCAGCCAGAGCTCGTAGAAGGCCCGGTGGCCGGCCTGCCTCGGCGCCTCGATGAGGTCCTCGATGAACCGGGCGAAGAGCCACCAGTTCGCACGCTTGGAATACTCCTCGGAGAGGGCGTAAAACGCCTCCTCGAAGGTGTCGCAGTCCGGATACTGGGTCGCCGCCTTCTCCAGGTATCTTTCCCGAATGGGGTGGGGCGCGAGCATGGCGGCGCGGAAGTAGGCGTCGCCCGCCAGGTTAAAGCCGGGGAAGTCGCGGATGAAGTCCTCGTACTTTGCCCGAAGCGCCTCCTCGGACAGTCCCTTGCCCAGGAGCCTCTCGCTTCCGTTCCAGATGCCCTTGCCGGCCTCGCGTTCCGCGTCCAGCCATCGCTGCAGCACATGCTTCTTGTCAGGGAGCAACGCCATGCAGCCATCCAGAACACGAAGGAAGTCCTCGTCCTTTGCGGCCTCATACATCTTCCGATAGTGGACCATGGCCTGCTTAATGTCTTGCTTCGTCTGACAGACATTCCCGATCATATAGTGTCCCAGGGCGTTCAGGATGGCGATCTGTCCCTCGGAGAGGCCCCCGCCTGGCTTGAGCGAGGAAAGCGTCTTCTCGATTTCCGACGGGTCGCGCGCGGCGACCATCCTCAGACTTGCCGCCTCGAATCCCCCGGCGCCGCCTTGTCGGGTTTCGGCGATTCGGGCAAAGATTTTAAGGCGCTCCTCAGCCCAGGACGGCAGGCGGCCCAGTTCGCACCGCACCAGCACCTGGCGCGGGATATAATCCCGCATCCGAATCCATTCCTCAATCTGCCCGCCGAAGTCCACGGACGTGTTCCCCTCGCGGTGCGCCCATTCGATGAGCGCCGTGCCGCCCTCGTGCAGGCCGCTGCGGTCGAAGGCGTCAACCAGCCGCGGAATGGCGCTCTCCCGTTCCGCAGGTGACGTCCAGGCGCGTTGCAGCAGATCGCGGGCGGCGCTCTGCGCGGCGTCCGGTCGCTTGAGCCTGGCATGGAGTTCGATGATCTTTGAAGCCAACTCCGCCTGCTTCTGCAGGCGCTCCGCCTGGCGTTTCTTCAGAAGCGGCGACTCGGGGTCCACCGGAGGCAGGCTTCCCACGGCGAGGCGGTAATAGGGAATCGCGCCTGCGGCGTCGCCGGTCTTTTCCCGCAGTTGGGCGATTGTCGTCAGCGCCTCAAGGCGGTTGTCCGGATCGGGCGACTCTCGTAGCCGTGCGAACTCCGCAACGGCGTCTGTTGTGCGTCCCATCTGTTGCAGAATGCGGCCCCGCGCCAGGATGGCATCTTCCTTGCGCGAGGAGGACGGAAATCGTTCGATCGCGCGCGCGAAGGCATTCAATGCCTTCTCAGGTTCCTTCGGTTCCTTTTCATAAAGTCCGCCCAGGTCATAGGCCGCCGTTTCGGTTATGGCCGAGTCCCGGGCCTGGGAGAGAAAATTCTCGAACTCCGAGGCGGCAGCGGCGTATTTGTCCCGCCACACTGCGAGCTCGCCCCTGCAATAGGCTTTCACCACGTCGGCCTTGTTCTCCTTCATCAACTGCAAGAGGTCCTGCGCCTCGGCGTCCTTTGCCGACGCCTTTTCGAATTCGCTCCGGGCGCGTTCGAGGTCCTCATAGCAGATCAGATACACGATCCCCCGGCCTGTCGGGTTGGTCGTCAGCGCCTCGCGCAGGGCCAGAATTTTCTCATAGCGCCCCAGATGCGCATAGGCCCGCGTCGCCAGGTCCATCGCCTCGGCGCTGTCGGCGCCGGGGGGATACTCACGCAGCCCTTCCTCCAGCACACGCGCGCACTCCTCCCAGCACCCGACGCGGGCGGCGTATCTCCCCGCCTCCAGGCTATCGCTCATGCTCTGCGTAAGCCACCCGCGCCTGCCCGTCTTCGCATTGACAAGGGCCACCAACGGCCGGCCCGACTCGCCGACGGCCGAATAGGCCACCAGCTCGCCCGTCGGAGACCATCGCGGCAGTCGGTCATTGCCTGCGCTCGGCGCCAGCGGGCTGACGGCGCCGAACAGTTCGAGCGACCGAATCTGAACCCGCCCCCCCGCCAAAAAAAGGATCCTCTTTCCATCCGGCGACCACCGGCAGTCCGTGATCGGCCCCTCCGCCGCCGTGGCGACGACCTGCACTGTCCGCCGACCGAAGACCCCGCCCATGTCCACCACCCGCAGTTCGTTCCCCCATGCGAAGCAGACGCGCTCCCCCGACGGGTCAATGGCGCACTTGCCCAGTTGCGTGGACCGCGGGACGATCTCCACAGGCCCCCCGCGGCCCACGTCGAGGAACATGACGCTCGCCGCGCCTTCCGTATCAACCCCTGCGAAGGCCAGGCAATCGCCGGTGCGCGACAGGGTCACATCCGTCTCCTCGAGCGCATCGTCCGTGAGTTGCCTCGCCTTGCCGGTGACAATGTCGAACTCCCACAGGTCCGGCTGGCGGGAGCGCCAGGAGAGGAAGAATATCTTTTTTCCCGACGGGTGCCAGTGGGGCCGGCAATCCTTGGCGGGGTGATGGGTCACCCGGACCGATTGCCCCTTCCGGACGTCGAGCACCCAGATGTCCCAGCCCCCCGCCTTCGCGCTGGTGTAGGCAATGGCCCCGCTGTCGGGCGACCAGGACAGATGGTTCTCCGCCAGCGCCAGGTCGTCGAACCGTCTCAGGGGGATGGTCCCGTCCGGGGCGCCGATGTAGAGAATGTCCGCGTAAATGGAGGCCAGCATCCGCCCGTCGGGGGACCACTCCAGGATGGACAGCCCCTCGGGAGCGATCTCCTCGCACCCGCAGACAAGGAGCAAGACAAGAATTGCCAACGGGCCGATGACGGCCCAATGTCCGCGATTTCTGTAGCCGTAGGTATGCGCTTGCATCACTTTTTCGCCTTGTGCTTTTCCCTCGATCTTACCGTATCCCGATAGAACTTGCAACACCGTCGCAGGGCGCATCGCCCGCAGGCAGGCCGCCCGGCATAGCATGTGACCCGCCCGTGGTGGATCAGGAGCACATGAAACGAATACGTTAGGTCCTCCGGCACAACCTCCCCCAGCACTATGTGCGCCTCCTCGGCGGATTTCCTTCGGTCAATCAGGCCCAATCGCTTGGAAATCCGCAGGACGTGCGTATCCACCGGGAAGACCGGCATCCCGCAGGAAAAGAGCAGGACACACGCCGCCGTCTTCGGGCCGACGCCGGGCAGGCGGCGAAGATAGGCCGTCGCCTCGGCGGGGGACATCCTGCGGAGAAAGGCCAGCGAGTACCTCCCGCGCTCCGCGTGGATGCGGCGGAGGATCGCCTTGATCCGCGGCGCTTTTATGTTCGACAGCCCGGAGACCTTGATCGCCGATGCGATCGCCGCCGTTGGCGCAGCGGCAGCCTGCTCCCATCGCGGAAAGCGCCTCTTGAGGCGGCGATAGCCCTCCCACGAGTTCGCCGCGTTTGTGTTTTGGGAAAGGATCGTCTCGATCAGCGAATCCAGTGGGGGAAAGGGCGCACAAGGCTCGGCGCGACCATAGGCCCTCTCAAGAAGCGTGTTTAGTCGGCGGATTCGTTGGGAGGTTAGCTTGCTCATGCACCTTGCGGCCCGCCGAGTTTCCCCCGCAAATACTCCTCCACCGCCTTGCCGACCTTCTCATCGGCGAGGGCGAAGTCTATGAAAGTCTTGAAATAGCTCTCGAAGTTGCCGATGTCATAGCGGCGCTCCCCCTCGGAGAGGCGGACGCCATACACCCGGCGTCCATCCTGGATGAGGATTCGCATCGCGTCGGTGATCTGGATCTCGTCCAACTTCCCCGGCTTCGTCCGGCGGATGGCGTCGAAGATCATCGGTGAAAAGACATACCGCGCGGCGATGGCCAAGTTGCTCGGCGCCTCGTCCACCGACGGCTTTTCAATCAGGTCGCGGATCGGGAACTCGTCGCCGTCCTCCGCCGGGTCGGCGATGCCGTAGAAGGACACCTGGTCGCGCGGCACCTCCTCGAAGGCGATCACGCAGGCCGCGTCATGCTCCCTGAAGCACTTGACCATCCGCTCGACGACCGTCGCGCCGCCGTGGTTTCGGATGATCGAATCGCCCAGCCCCACCACGAAGGGTTCGTTGCCGGCGAAGCTCTCCGCGTGGGCGATGGCGTCGCCCAGGCCCCGCGGCTCGCTCTGGCGGGTGTAGAAGAACTGGACGTCGGTCTCCTCATACAGCAGTTCCCCCAGCCGTTCCAACTTCCCCGCCGCCTCCAGGCTCCGAATCAGCTCTAAATCGCGGTCGAAGTGGTTCTCGATGGAGTGCTTGCCGCGCCCGGTGACGAACAGGATGCGGCTGAGGCCCGCCGCCTCGAACTCCTCGACCACATACTGCACCACGGGCTTCCGACCGACAGGCAGCATCTCCTTCGGCTGCGATTTCGTGGACGGCAGCAGCCCCGTGCCCAGACCGGCGACGGGGATCACGGCGTTGCGGATTTGCATAAACGTCTTTCCCGGAAGATAATAGAACCTTACTCCGTAAGATGATGCCATCTTGTCCCGCCGGGGGCGGGATTTCCAGGGCAAAATTCACATTGATGTGTCCAATGTGAATTTTGCCCTTGGGTCGCGGTCATCGCCCGCGTTAGGATTCGGTCAGACCATGGCTTTATGGGTGCATCCTTATACCACACACCGCCCTCTGGTTCAAGCGAAAAGCCGTTGATCTTGCGCGGATGATCTGATAGATTCTGTGTAACCGTGTTGTCATTCCCGCGAAAGCGGGAATCCAGTCCCGCGTCCGCGCGGGATTCGACCACTCGTGGATTCCCGCATACGCGGGAATGACGCGAGGCAAGGCCCATGAGCAATCTGTCCCAATCCCGGCTCTACGTCCTGGTCACAAGCGCCGCCGCGAAGCGCCCCGCGCTCGAGGCCGCGGACCTGGCGATCCAGGGCGGGGCCGACGCCATCCAGCTCCGCGAGAAGGACCTCTCCGATCCCGAGTTCCTCGACCTCGCCCGGCAGATGCGCGACCTGTGCCGCAAGGCGGGCGCGCTGTTCATCGTGAACGACCGCATCTCCATCGCCAAACTCGCCGGGGCCGACGGCGCGCACATCGGCCAGGACGACCTGCCCGCCGTGGATGCGAGGAAAATCCTCCGCAAGGGCAAGCTCCTCGGCGTGTCCACGCACAACATCGCCCAGGCCCGGCAGGCCCAGGCCGCCGGGGCCGACTACATCGGCGTCGGGCCGATCTACCCCACCAAGACGAAGGGGTATGAAAAGGGCGTGGGCGTGGATTTCATCCGGCAGGTGAAGGGCGAGATTGCAGTTCCGTTCTTCGCTATCGGCGGCGTCACGCTCGACCGGCTCGACGAGGTCATTGCCGCCGGCTGCACCCGCGTGGCCGTCAGCTCCGCCGTCATCGGAGCGGACGACATCGCCGCCGCCGCGCGGCGGTTCAAGGACAAACTCGCCGCGGCGAAGGCATGACGGCGCGTGCGACGCCTCCCTCCGAAACAGAACTCCCCCTATGGGCCAAGGGAGGAGTTATGCATAATGTCACCGGAAGTCCTCGAGGGCCGACCGAGAACCTGCAATAGAGGAACCCCCTACGGCACTTTGCCCTTGCTCTGACGGTTATGGGTGTCCGCGGGGCAGCCGAAATGAGTAGTATCACATGCTCAGGAAAGAGTGAAGTTGCTCTATCAACGAACCAATATCTTGCGTGTTGCACTCCCAAATCACGAGTATCTTCCAACCTAGTCGTCTCAAAGCCCTTCGTGCTTTCTGGTCGCGTTCTTTGTTCTGCTGGAGTTTTCGCAACCAGAACCGACGGCGTGTTCGAGGTGTAGCTCGCCCATTCTTACACCGGTGGCGGTGCCAAAAGCAGCCATGCACAAATATAATCTTCTTGAGGCGCGGAAAGACAAGATCGGGAGAGCCGGGCAGATGCTCGACATGCAACCTGAATCTGTAACCAAGTGAATGCGCGAGTTTGCGAACGACAATCTCAGGCTTGGTGTTCTTGCCGCGTATGCGTGACATGCAGTAGCTGCGTTGCTTGGGCGTCAGAACGTCCATTGCAGCACGGGATTCCAATCAAGATTCGTCGTTGGGTTCTGGCTGGATACTGATCTCGATGGGGGGGCCAAACTGGAGACATGATGGCTCCACGGAGATACCGTCGCAGCACACACTCGTGGGTAGGCCATCAAGCACGTCCAATACATCACGCGCAAACCCCCGCAGATCCTCAGCAATCCTGAGGCTACCGGACGAATCCGCAACGTCATACAGCCTGTAGAGATCATACCGAACAGGTTCGTCGCGCATGGCGACAAGCTCGGAGAGCGATATGTGGATTCTCCGCTCAAACTCACCGGTTGTTGACTTGACGTCCAGTAAGACTTTCTCCCCATTGTGACCATGAAACCAGAAATCGTATGGTGCAGCAGCATCACGCTCCGACACCCATTCAAAATCAGCTATTTTACCTGTCTCTTTTTGCAGTCGAAGGTGGAAGCCCACTATTTCCTCACCGCGCATGCCGATTTCTTCAGCGCGTATCCTGGCGTTCTTTAGCTCGGATTTTGATAGGCGTTTTCCCGACTTCCTCAGGTGTATTCTGCGCCTGCCCACTGGTCCACCAAGAGCGGCATCTTCGAGTGCTGCCTCCAAGAGAAGCTCCCGTATCGGATGCTCGGCCACGGGGCTTGCTTCGGCAATCACTTGCTCAAGTCTGCGTTGCTCGATCTTGTCCATTGCCCTCCCGCCAAGACAGGCAGCCAACAAAGCATGCAGCTTCCTATCGTGGTCCACGACGGATGACACGAAGAAAGCTCTTATCGTTCTCGGCGCTATATCACCCACAAAGTGGCACACCAGTATATCGCTAGGCTGAAGAACATTGAATCTGTCCGGGCTGTCTTCGGGATTATGGATGAACTCACCATCGAGTCGCCAGTTCTTATACGCACCGTGTTTAATAATCTTCCTTTGGAGATTGAGCTCCGGCTGCAGCCCCGGCCCATAGATGAACAAGTCAACTGGTATCCGGCCGTCATATTCCTTGGCAAATTGAGGAAGGCTCGGAAAAAGTTTGTCTACGAGCACATCAGCGTTAAGATTTATGGCCTTCTGATGGCCCGCCTTGATATGCTGGTGTTGCCACTCAAAAAACGTGAGGTCGGATGCGGTTAATCGCTTCAGTGCGAGTTTATCCATCATTTGAGCCACCTCTCATCGCTCTTAACATCTCCCGGGCAATCGCAGCCGCAAGGAGGGGGGGAACAGCATTTCCGATCTGCCGAAAGGCGGGATTCATCGTGCCCTCGAATCTGAAGCCGTCGGGGAATGATTGGAGTCGAGCCGCTTCCCTCACCGATATTGTGCGCGCTTGATCACTGTCATAGTGTACATGTGAATACCCATCCTTACCTAGGTGCGCCATTAGGGTTCGCGCAGGTTGGTCTGCCTCCATCTTCCGCCACTTGTTGGGGAACTTCCCCGGATCGTACGGAGGAATGAACTGCTTCCTGAGTCGATGGTATTCTGGCGAGCCGGGATGTGGTTCCTTTCCTTGTTCCCTCAGTAACTCAAGATGTTCATGGAAAAGCTGTTGGGCATGTTCGTGGGCTTCTGGATACTGATCTCCCGCTCGCATGCGACGGAATATGCGGTAGTCGCGTGGTAAGTAGCGTATCACATGATCGACCACTCCACTGCCGCCCTCAAAACCCACCCAATTGCGCATGAGCTCCGCGTAATGGGTGGGTTTCGCGGAGTTCCGGTACGAGGACAACTCGGTAAAGTGCCGCGCTCCCCGTCTCAGTTTTCCCTCCAAATGTGTGGTTATCTTGGCTAAATCCTCGAGAGCATCCTTTGCGCAAACCGCGGGCAGCAAACGTTCCGTAGGCTGTGGTGCAGCAACATAATTAGAGCCGTTGCCAAAAAGCGTCGGCTGCACAGTCTTTAGAGCAACGCTACGGGTTCCTTCATAGCCCCGTGGTAACTGAACCCAGTGGGTTGGCTTGGGGAAACGCACTTCAGCACCCAGTTGCCGGCAATAGGCTATGAGAAACATTCGTTCTCGCATCTGGGGAACACCGTAAAAGACAGCGTTCAATAGCGAATAACGTGATACATATCCCATTCGGTCGAGAACTTCACACATTTCTTCCGCGATATTGTGTCCGCCGTAATTCAGTGCATCCGGTACGTTCTCCATAAGAAGGGCTATTGGCTGGAAATCTCGCACGTATTGAAGATAGCGCAGGTAGAGGTTCCTCCTCGCATCTTTTAAGAACGCTGACGGATGCTCAGCTACTTCGCGCAGTTTGGCACGCCCGACCCTGGCATAGGCTTGACACGGAGGGCCGCCAATTATCACATCTACACAGCTCTCGGCCCGCCGAAACCCGAATTCCGCCGCCAAGTCCTTGGGATCAGTTTGAGTGATGTCGCGGGGCTTTGCGTGGACAACGCGGGTTGCAGCAGATGCCGAACCAAAAAAGTTCTGTGCGTACGACTTGGCGGCGATTGGGTCCGATTCCAATCCGCCAATAATCTTGTACCCTGTCGATAGAAAACCAAGAGAAAGACCACCGCAGCCCGAAAACAAATCCAACACTCTCGGTTCCGCGCCGTTCCGGATCCTCCGGATCTTGTATCTGTCTCGGGGCTCCGAGGACACCTTGTTCATCTCCTGTCGGCCCAGCATAGATAACGTGTAACGGTCTAACACCCCGGTGATTGGTGCTATGGTACGCCCGACGCCACTCACCGGGCAAGAGTATTATACACCACGGCCCGAACACCGCAAAGAAAAATCTCACGCGGAAGAGGGAGAGGGGCGGGTAGGAGTGTGGGCGTATGGGCGTATGGGAGTAAAGAGTGGAAAGTGGAGAGTGCAGAGTGCGGAATGAAGATGGGAGACGCTGATTAACGCAGCTGGACGCAGAAGTCAGAGATCAGAAGTCAGAGGTCAGAGGTCAAGAATCAGACCGCTCAGATAATTTATCTGTGAGAATCAGTGTGAATCTGCGTCTGCTTCTCGCTTCGTCTTCGTGCCCTTCGTGATCTTCGTGGTGAGCCGTGGATTCCCGCTTGCGCGGGAATGACAGCACCCGGCTAAATGGTTACATCGGTACGGAGTTTCCCAAACTGTCTCGCCGCGGGTCAGATGAAGAGGTTCACGTCCGAGGTCTCGGCGTGAGCGAGGTACGTGGCGACGCCGCCCTCCTCAATGCCGCCGATCAGCTCCTCGCGCTTGATCCCCATGATGTCCATCGTCATGGTGCACGCCACAAGGCGGACGCCCTGCTCCATCGCCAGCGCGATGAGGTCGGGAAGGGACTGGACGTTCTTCTGCTTCATGACGCGCTTCATCATCGCCGTGCCCATGCCGGCCATGTTCATCTTGGAGAGCTTCAGCTTCTTCGCGCCGCGCGGCATCATCCAGCCGAACATGCGGTCCACGAGGCCCTTCTCCACATCGGCCGCCCGGTCCTTGCGGAGGACGTTCAACCCCCAGAACGTGAAGAACATGGTCACCTTGCGGCCCATCGCCGCCGCGCCATTCGCGATAATGAATGACGCCATGACGCGGTCGAGGTCGTTGCTGAAGACGACGATCGTCTTGTCGTTTTTCTCCGCCGCCGCGCCGGCCGTCGGGGCGGGCTTCGCCTCCGCGGCGGGCTTGCGGATGCGGCCGATGAGCTTCGCGCCGTCACGCTCGATGGAGAGGAACTCATGTCCCGTGCGCTCGCACCAGGCGGGCAGGTCCGTGGCGAAGCCGGGGTCGGTGGCGGAGATTTCGAGCACCGCACCGGCGTCGAGATCCTTCGCCTTCTTGTTCAGCTTGACGATCGGGCCGGGGCATTGCAGACCGCAGGCATCCACTCTGACCGCTGCCTGCACTTCCTCCGATGCCGGCGATTTTTCTTGTTTGGGTGTGGCCATGGCTTCCTCCTTCGGCGAGGGCGATTCTTTTTCGAGGGTCGGTTCGTAGGTGTGCCAGCCGCCCGTCAGGTTCCTCACATCGGCAAATCCGGACAGCATCAGGGCGCGGCAGGCGTTGTAGGCCCGGAGGCCGCTGCCGCAGTAAACCACGAGCGGCCTGTCCTTCGGCACGTCACTTATGCGGTTGCGCAGGTCGTCCACGGGAATATGCATCGCGTCGGAAATGTGGCCGAGTTCGAATTCATCCTTCGTCCGGACATCGAGGAAGACCGCGCCCTTCCGCTTCAGGTCGTCCACATCGTGCCAGTGCGCGACCTTCATGTCGCCGCGCAGGATATTCGACGCGACGAAGCCGAGCATATTGATAGGGTCCTTGGCCGAGCCGTATTGGGGCGCGTAGGCGAGTTCGAGGTGCTCCAGGTCGAAGACCGTCATCCCCGCCCGCATGGCTGTGGCGAGGACATCAATGCGTTTGTCCACGCCGTCGCCGCCGATGATCTGCGCGCCGAGAATCCTGCCGTCCGTGGTGGAGAAGATCAGTTTCATGGCCATGCTCGATCCGCCCGGATAGTAGCCGGCGTGGGACGCGGCGTGGACATAGCACTTCTCGTAAGCGATGCCGCGCTCCTTGAGGACCTTCTCGGTGCATCCGGTGGCGGCGACAGCCAGTCCGAAGGCGCGGACGATGGCCGTGCCCTGTGTCTTGCGGTAGGCGGAGTCGCGGCCGAAGATGTGGTCGGCGGCGATGCGGCCCTGGCGGTTGGCGGGACCGCCGAGGGGAACGAGGGTGTTCTCGCCGGTGACGAAGTCCACCACCTCGATGGCGTCGCCGACGGCGTAGATGTTGGGGTCGGACGCGACCATGTGCTCGTCCACCACGATGCCTCCGCGCTTGCCGATCGTCAGGCCCGCGTCGCGGGCGAGGTCCACCGTGGGCCGGACGCCGATGCAGAGCATGGCGAGGTCGCAGTCCAGCGTCCGGCCGCTGCTGAGCCGCACGTGAATGCCGGAGTCGTCGCGCGAGAATGAGTCCGCCTTCGCGCCGAGGAAGAGCTTGACGCCGTTGAGCTTCATCTCTTGATGGAGCAGAACGGCCATCTCCGGATCGAGGGGGCGCATGAGGTATTCGTGCGAATGGACGACGGAGACGTCCAAGCCCATCCTGCGCAGGTTCTCCGCCATCTCGACGCCGATGTATCCGCCGCCCACGACGACGGAGCGCTTGGCCTGGGTCCTGGCGATATAGTCTTTGATCCGGTCTGCCTGGGGGATGTCGCGGAGGGTGAAAACGCCCTCGATCTCGTACCCCGGCACCTCCACCGGCGCGGCCCCGGGGGCGAGGATGAGCTTGTCGTATCGCTCCCGACAGGTCTCGCCGGTATCCAGGTTCTCGACCTCGATCTCCCGACTGTCGCGGAGGATGCGCCTGACCTCGGATCTCATGCGCACATCAATGGCGAAGCGATTGCGCAGGAGGTCGGGCGTGACCACGAGGAGGTCGTCGCGCTCCTCGATTTCGCCGCCGATGTAGTAGGCCAGGCCGCATACGGCGTACGAGGGGTACTTGCCGCGGTCGAACATGACGATCTCGGCGTCGTTGCTCAGACGTCGCGCGCGGGTGGCGGCGGATGCGCCGCCAGCCACGCCTCCCACAATGAGCAGTCGCATAGAGCAGCTCCTTTCCGTCCTATAGGTCATATATGTCCTATACTTAATTATAGCAGAAAAGCCCCGAAGACGAGACCGATGTTTTTCTTGGCTGGGGCTTGCCTTGTCCAAGGCGACCACGTATAATACGCGCCTTGCAAGCGGAAGACCGACCTCTGAAAAAGGAGCGACAACCATGACAGATATCAAGCGCCGGATGCGCGAGGAGCGAGGCGTTACTGTGGTGCAGATGCCGGAGGAGATGACGGCGGCGGCGGCGTATGACCTGGAGGAGCCGTTGATGCAGGCGCTGATGAAGGATGTGCCTCTGATGCTGTTGGACATGTCGGAGGTCTCGCAGATCACCAGCGCCTCCATATCGCTCCTGATTAAATTGAGCAAGGCGGCGGAACGTAAAAACGGCATGGCGGCGATTGCATCGCCCTCCGCCGTGGTGAAGGATGTGTTCTCCATCACGAAGATGAACGAGATGCTGCACGTGTTCGAGACGAAGGAGGAGGCAATGGAGGGGCTTATCGAGGGGCGCGTCCGGATCGAGGACCCAAAGCCTGCGGCGGCAAAGGGGAAGCCGGATGCGGCGCATGTCGGCGAGACGACGGTGGAGAGCGTGCTCTTCGAGAAGCCGGGACCCAAGCACACGGACCGGACGCTCGAGATTGCCAAAAGACGCGCGACGGAGTTGAAGATTGACGCGGTGGTCGTCGCCACAACGACCGGCGAGACGGCCCTGAAGGCGGCGAAGCTGTTCGGGGATACCCATGTGAAGATCGTCGGGGTTACGCTGATGGCGGGGGTGTGGGACAAGTATGCGCCCCCCGACGCCGATGTGGTGCGGAAGGCGGAGGAGGCGGGGGTCACGTTCCTCACCGCCACCCACACGCTGATGGGGAACGTGGGAAGCGCAATCCGGGAGAAGTTCGGCGGCGTGTCCGAGGTAGAGCTGATCGCACATGCCTACTATACGTTCTCGCAGGGCATGAAGGTGGCGGTGGAGGTGGCCTCGATGGCGGCCGATGCGGGGCTGGTCCCGACGGACAGCGATATTATTGCCATCGCGGGCACGGGCAGCGGGGCCGACACGGCTATTGTCCTCCGCCCGGCGCACTCGAACAAATTCTTCAGCACGAAGATACGCGAGATCCTGGCCATGCCAAGGTAATGAAAGAGAAAGGGCAAACCATGAGCGATTTCACCCTTTGCCTGAACACGAGCACGATTCGCCCGACAAGCCTGATGGACAAGATCGCCATCGCGGGCGAGTGCGGCTACGAGGCCATCGAACTCTGGATCAACGATATTGACGAATATGTCAAGGGCGGCGGAAGCATCCGGGACGTGAATAAGGCCCTCGCCGACAACAACCTGTCCGTCCCGACGATCATCGCGCTGCACGGCTGGCTCGGCTCGACGGGGGCCGAACACCGCGAGGCGATCAAGGACGCCAAGCGCCGCCTCGCGATCGGCGAGCAGGTCGGCGCGCAGTACGCCATCAGCAGTCCGCCGCGCGCGAAGGTGGATATGGGTGGGGCGGGGGCACAGTACCGCGAGCTGCTTGATCTGGCAAAGGGGCTTCGCATCAAGCCGGCGATGGAGTTCCTCGGCTTCGTGCCGACGGTGTGCACGATCAAGGCGGCGTGGAAGATCGTGTGCGACGCGGGCCATCCCGACGGCAGCATTATCATGGACCCGTTCCACGTCTTTCGCGGCGGGGGGAGCATCGAAGAGATGGACCCAATCCCCGGCGACAAGATCGCCGTCTTCCACTTCAATGACGCCCCGGCCACGAAGCCGCGCGCCGAGCAGAGCGACGCGGACCGCGTGTTCCCCGGGGATGGCATCCTTGACCTGGCCGACATGATTGCGCGGCTGAAGGGGAAAAATTACAAGGGCGCGATCTCGCTGGAGCTCTTCAATCCCACGTATTGGGAGCAGGACCCGCGCGAGGTCTGCCGGGTAGGCATGGATAAGATGCGGGCGGTGGTGGAGTCGGTGTGACACAAGCCAGCCGTTGTCGCGATTTTCATGTCATTCGGGGGCTGCTTTTGCGAACCGCCTTGGATTTTTTGGGTATTATTGGTGCTTTAATTCGTTAATTTTTCAACGAATCATCGAGAATATTTCGTCATAATATATGTCGCCCCACATAGATATAGCCGCGCCATATGCTTTGCATATAATCCTATAACATTGCCCGAAAAAGCCAAAAAAACACTTGACATCCATGATGCCTCCCCCATAAACTATAGGATAACTGGGCTGGTGATATTTGTGAGCAATGTATCGCTTAAGCCCGGATCAATTGTGATTTTTATATCGGTTAGTAAGGATTTTGCTGTTTCCCGGGGGTGGAGTGTTTCAAACGAAGGTGCCGCTCGTCACGGTGAAGCGCCTGGCGCTTTACCTGACGCATCTTGGAATGCTGGTTGACGCCGGAGTGAAACGTATCTCCTCCGAGGAGTTGGCCAACGAGATTGGCGTCTCTGCCTCGCTCGTGCGGAGGGATCTCAGCCATTTTGGGAAGTTCGGCATCTCTCGATCGGGGTATGACGCTTCAATTCTTTTCGAGCGACTGCGGGGCATTCTGGGCATCAATACGGAAACGCCGGTGGTAATCATCGGCGCGGGGCACATTGGCCAGGCGCTGGCGCATTCGAAAAACCTGGACGAGCGGGGCTTTCGCATCAAGGGTCTCTTCGACATTGACACCCGCTTGATCGGGAAGACAGTGGATGGCATCCAGATCCGAGCGATGTCGGAGCTAAATGACGTAGTTAAAAAGACCGGGGCGTCTATCGGGGTAATTGCCGTGCCGGCAAACGCCGCCCAGCGGGTGGCGGACCGGCTGGTGGCTGCGGGCATCGAGGCGATCTGGAACTTCGCGCCTCTGCGGTTGGTAGTGCCGGAGCATACGATCGTGGAGAATGTTCACCTGGCGGCGGGGCTGCTGTCATTGACGTATCGCATCCGCGAAAGGCACGGCATTTTCCTGCGGTTCAACGTAAAGGCCCCGGAGTTGCCGGATGCACCGAGATCGAGTGATGGTCGGGGCCGGCAAGCATAAAGCGTGACAGGGCAAGAGCAGATTGCCCTGACGGCAACCCTCATGCATAAGGAGGATGAGAATTGGCCGAGCAATACAAGGTGTTGTTGGTGGATGACGACGTGGATTTTGTGGAGGCGACAAAGATCGTCCTCGAAAGCAATGACTACGAGGTGGTCACTGCACACAATGGAAAGGATGGCATCGCAATCGCAAAAAAAGAAAAGCCGGACGCCATCGTTCTGGACGTCATGATGACGCACAAGACGGAAGGCTTTGACACGGCCCGGGACCTGCGCAACGATGAGGAGACAAAGGACATCCCCATCGTGATGCTGACCGCGGTGAACCAGGAAGTGCCCTGGAAGTTCGCCGCGGATTCCGTATGGCTCCCGGTGGACAAATTTGTGGAGAAACCGATCCAGCCGGACAAACTGCTGGATCTGCTCGGAGAGGTAATCAAGTAAACCGGCCGGTCGAAGCACGGCCCACTGCGTAGCAGAGGAGGATCGAATGACGGTCAAGATTCTCGAAAAAAAGGACCTCAACCGCTTCGTTGAGGGCCTGATGAAGGAGACAAACGTCTTCGGCGTAACCAAAAAGAAGGGAACCACCCGGTTTGACTTCGCCAAACTCGAGTCGCCCGATGACCTTTGTCTGGACTATGATGTGACGTTGGTCTCGCCCAAGAAGTATTTCACGCCCCAGGAGGAGACGCTCCTGAATTTTACCCGCGGCGACAAGCCCACCGTGGCGTCCGTAGTCGAGGCCCAGGAGACGGTAATTATCGGCATCCATCCCTATGACCTTAAGGCCATCGGCCAGATGGATAAGGTCTTCTCCGACGGAAACCGAGACGAAAACTATCTGAAGAAGCGCGAGGCAAGCATTCTAATCGGCGTGGACATGACCCGCGCCTCGGAAAAGGCCTTCTGCGCGAGCATGGACAGCGCCGTGGTGGAGGAAGGATTCGACCTCATGCTCACCGACATCGGCGGCGGCTACACCGTGACGGTCGGAACGGACAAAGGCGCGCAGCTTCTGAAGAAGTACGCCGCCGTCCGCGACGCCACGGACAAAGAGATCGCCGCGCGCGACAAGGCACGCGAGAAGGCAAAGAGGCTCTTCGGAGATCGAAAGCTGAACATGCCGTGCACGGACCTGCCCGAGCTGCTCAAGGGCAAGGAGAGGCATCCCGTGTGGCATCTGAAGGCTGAGAAGTGCCTGAGCTGCGGATCGTGCAACCTCGTGTGCCCGACGTGCTACTGCTTCGATGTGAAGGATGAAACCGATCTCCACCTGAAGGAAGGTCGCCGCTATCGCGTCTGGGACGGCTGCCTGCTGGAGGACTTCGCCGCCGTCGGCAGCGGCGAGAACTTCCGCGAGGAGCGCGCGGCGCGCTACCGGCACCGCTTCTACCGCAAGGGTCAGTACCTTTATCAGAAGTACGGCGATATTGCCTGCGTGGGCTGCGGGCGCTGCGCGAAGGCCTGCCTGCCCGACATCGCCGACCCCGTGGAAGTCTATAACACGCTGAAGGAGGAGTTGTGAGATGGGATGTGCATGCCAGCAGAAGAAGACGATCTATACGCCCGGCCTAGCCACCATCGTCACGTCCAAAGCGATGACGGAGACTGAAAAGTTCTTCGAAATCAAACTGAACGATGGGAAGGACTTGGGCCATAAACCGGGCCAGTTTGTGGAAGTTTCGATTTTCGGCATCGGCGAGGCCCCAATCTCCATCTCCTCGCCGCCAGCCGGAAACGGCAGTTTTGAGCTCGTGGTGCGGAAGGTCGGCAATGTGACCGGCGCGCTTCATGCAATGCCCGCCGGAAGCACCATCGGCATTCGTGGCCCCTTCGGGACAACGTTCGACATTGACGACGCCAAGGGAAAGGACATCCTCTTCGTTGCGGGCGGCTTGGGCCTCGTGCCCGCGCGTTCCTACATCAAGCACGTCCTGGCCCATCGCAAGGACTACGGCAAGGTGACCATCCTCTTCGGAGCGAAGTCCCCCGCCGAGCGCCTGTTCACGAACGAGCTGGCCGAATGGGCGGGACGAAAGGACGTCACGTTCCTCGAAACAGTGGACCGAGGGGATGCGGCCTGGAAGGGCAACGTCGGGGTCATCACCACGTTGTTCCCGAAGATCAAGGTTGATCCCGCCAGGACGTATGCAGTCATCGTCGGTCCGCCGATCATGTATAAGTTCGTCATCATGGAGACGGAGAAGATCGGCATCCCGCACAACCAGGTGCTGGTATCGCTCGAGCGCCGGATGAAGTGCGGCGTGGGCAAGTGCGGCCACTGCCAGATCAACAACGTTTACGTCTGCCAGGATGGCCCGGTCTTCAGACTGTCTCAGGTACTTGAACTTCGGGAGGCGATTCAATGAAGCCAAAGATCGCAGTTTTCGACTTCGCCAGCTGCGAGGGGTGCGAGCTCCAGATCGTGAATCTGGAGGAGAACCTCCTCGAGCTGCTGGGCGAGGTGGATGTCGTCAGTTTCCGCGAGGCCATGAAGGAACACGGCGACAACTACGACATCGCGTTCGTCGAGGGGTCGTGCACGCGGAAGTCCGACGAGGCGCGGCTGAAGGGCATCCGGAAACGCGCCAAGATCGTCGTCGCCCTCGGCGCCTGCGCCACCATCGGCGGGATCAACTGCCTTAAAAACTTCCAGCCGATGTACAAGGTGAAGGAGATCGTGTACGGCAAGAACGCGCACATGTACGAGACCTACCCCGCGCGCCCGATCAGCGCCGTCATCCCTGTGGATTTCTGTATCCACGGTTGCCCTATCAATCGGGATGAGCTTGTGAGCATCACGAAGGCGCTCTTGCTCGGCAAGAAGCCGGAGATACCGAACTATCCTATCTGCGTGGAGTGCAAGCGGAAGGGCAACCAATGCGTGTTCGAAAAGGGCATGTTCTGTCTCGGCCCGGTCGCCCGCGCCGGCTGTGGCGCTATCTGTCCCTCGCACGGCCACGCCTGCGAAGGCTGCCGCGGCTACGTGGACAACCCGAACCGCGATTCCGAGATGGAGGTCCTCGAGAAGTACGGCCTGACTGTGCAGGATGCGTTGAAGAGACTGGGGATGTTCCTGGGATACTGGGAGGCGCCAAGATATGAGCAGTAGTGTTGCAGCAACCAAAGCAAAGGCAAACGTGGACGTCCGCGTGCACCACGTGACCCGCGTCGAGGGCCACGGTAATATCGTCGTGGACGTCAAAAATGGAAAGATCAAGGAATGTCAGTGGCAGGTGGTCGAGGCGCCGCGCTTCTTCGAGGCGATGGTCGTCGGCCGACGGTGGAGCGAGATGGCCCACATCACCAGCCGCATCTGCGGCATCTGCTCCATCGGCCACACCATGACCTCGCTCAAGGCCACCGAGGCCGCTCTGGGCATTAAGCCCTCGGAGCAGACCATCAAGCTCCGCAAAATCCTCACCCACGGCGAGAACCTGCAGAGCCATGTCCTGCACGCCGGCTACCTCGTCGTGCCGGACCTCTTCGGCGTCGGCAGCGTCATCCCGCTGGCCAGCACGCACAAGGACGCGGTCCTGGCCGTCGTGCGGCTCCACCGCCTCGCCAACGAGATGTGCGACCTCTTTGGCGGCCGCACCACCCACCCCATCACGGCCGTCGTCAATGGCTTCACCTCCATCCCGAAGCCGAAGGACATGAAGGCCATGCGCGACAGGCTGGAGGCGTCCATCGCCGACCTGAAGGCCGTCGCGGGGGTCGTGCTCAGCGTGGCGGACAAGATCCCGCCCTTCACGCGCGAGACGGAGTACATCGGCCTGACCACGCCGGAGGAGTACGCCCTCTACGACGGCGACATCGGCTCCACCGACGGCGGCACATGGCCCGTGAAGGAGTACAGGAAGATCACGAACGAGTACTGCGTCCCGCAGTCCACGGCAAAGTATGCGAAGCACAACCGCAGCTCCTACGCCGTCGGCGCGCTGGCGCGGTTCAACCTGAACCACAAGCAACTCCAGGGGCCGTCGAAGGAAGTGGCCGCGATGCTGGGCCTGAAGGCCCCATGCTACAATCCCTACATGAACAGCGTGGCGCAGATTGTGGAGTGCGTGGACAGCACGCTGGAATCGATCCGCCTCATCGACGAGGTCCTCGCCGCCGGCGTCGAGGAGGAGGACGCCTACATGAAGGTCGAGCCGAAGGCCGGCCAGGGCGTGGGATCGGTGGACGTGCCGCGCGGCATCCTCTTCCACGACTATACGTTCGATGCAAACGGCGTGTGCACGGCTGCGAACTGCATCATCCCGACGAACCAGAACCACGCGAGCATCCAGGATGACTTCGAGGCCATCCTGCCGCAGATTCTGGGCAAGTCGGAGAAGGAGATCGAACTGACGCTCGAGATGCTGGTCCGTTCCTACGATCCGTGCATCTCCTGCTCGGTGCACTACCTGAACGTCGAGTTTGTTTAAGGGCAACTTGATCAACCTCCCGGAGGTTTAGAACCTCCGAGAGGTTTCTCTTGAAAAGGCTGCGGCCGATCCGCCCTTCCGGCGGGTCGGCCGCATTATCTTATATCCCTGGATTATTCCGCTCTTGCCCTCCATCTTTCCGGCTTGAAGGTCCAGAACTGGAGCTTGGTCAAGGCGTCGGCCAGCATGTTTTGCTGGACTTGACGGGGGAGGACGTTGACCTCCCCTCGCAGCCGCATGGTTCCCGCCGCCTTTGACGCATGGATGTTCCTGACGGTTTGCGCCATCAGTTGCAGAAACATGGCCTGGTTCACATCTTCTCCGGCCACCTGAATGGAAGCCGGGACTTCCTTTGCAAGGTCAAGGGACCTGGCGACCGCGATGATTTTTTCTCCGCTTACTTCGATCTGGACCGATTGAGATTTTGGGGTGGTAGCGATCTTGCCTGGATCGGTCGTGAGCCGTCCTTCTTTGTGAAGTTGCATCATGTCTTGCGCCTGTTCCAGCGCCCCGCGCGCCGGCTTTTCCGCCGAGCGATAATGGGTCGGTCCGAGGATGTCGCGGACGGTTACAGTCTCAGGGAGCGTTCCCTCCCGCGCAAAATCGGCGAGAGAAAATGCGAGGACCTGAAACGCATCGCTCAACGAGAAGTAGTCGCCGCCGAGGTCAATGAACTCGGGCGGGGCGGCTGGCGAGGCGGCCACGGCGTCGGCGGTCCTGAGCACAGCCTCGCGGGACGCCGTCTTCGTCCGATCGTCGGCAATCTGGTCGAGGATTTCCTCGAATGTTACCACCTTCAAGCGCGGGTTTTTTGCCGCCCACCTGACGAGCTCCTCATATGTTTCCCACAGCTGCCTCTGCATCTCAGCCGATCCGCACAGGAAACCGTGCTGCGGCAGGACGGGCGATCCCTGGAGGAAGTCGTGGTCGTGAATCAGCACGGCGATGGACCGGACCTCTTCGGTTGACTGCTGCGCGGTGAAATCCTCAATGGAACGAAACAAGTCAAGTTCCCCCGCAGCGGCCCGGCGGAGCTCGGTAGGGCCGATAGACTGCGCGTCCGGCATCCCTTTCATCCCCAGGAACCACCCGGCGTTCGTGCCGCCCCCGGTGTTTCCTTTTAGCCCGATCATCGCCCGGCAGCCGAACTCCTTGGTGACATAGAGGATGGACGCCTCGAAGAATCGTCCGGTCGCGGCGATGCGACCGCCGAACATCTCCTGCATCTTCTTCAGCCCGCCGGCCTTGGTCTTGTCCAGCGCGCCTGTCTTGGGATCAATGGGATGGGACTCGTAGTCCATGATTGCCTGAACATCCGCGTCCCAATCCTCCCCTCGAACGCGATGGATCGGCTGCGGGTTGGGCGGGCGGTTGGCGCCGTGATGGGCCACGGGCATCCCCGCTTCATTTATGAGCCGGATTAGCTCCGGAGCATGTTGCTGGATCTGCTCCGCCGCCAGGCCGGTGAACCAGAAACTGGCCTTCACGCCAGTTTGCTTGAACAGATCCAGATACCGCCGGAGCATCCGGCAGTTCTCCCGCGCCGCCGCCTCGTCGGGGAAGTAATTGAGGTTCATGCGGAACTGAATCGGCGTCCGGTCGTCGCCGATCGCTTCCTTGCGCGATTCTGCTCCTTGCGTTTCGCTCATGGCCTCCTTGAACTGGGCCGGCTTCACCGTCCACAGTTGCAGCAGACCATAGACGCCGGGCGTGTCGGCGGCGGAGGGATGCGCCCGCTGCCAGGGCTGGGCGAGAGGCGGCAGGAGTTTGCTCGGCCGCACGCGCAGGGCGGCCGGCGTTTTTCCCGTCCGCAATGCCTGATAGGCCTCCGCCATCAGCCGCAGGAACTGTGCGGCGTTCATCGTCTTGCCATCGGCGGTGACGTTTAGAGGCACGCGATTCGCGGGCGGCTCCGCGGAGCCCGGCTGGCGTTCCGGTCCGAAGGCGATGCGCGCCGCCGCGGCGATGACGGCCTGCATGTCCATGTCTTCCTCCTTTCCCTGCACGACCTCGGATGAGACGCCGATAGGGCCGTACGTCAAGTCGGTCTGCAGGCTATCGGGCAGCGAGCCGCGCTCGGCGTGGAACTTGAGCGCGACGGCCAGGAGCTTGAATGTCTGGGCCAGAGACAAGTAGCCTTTGCCTGTGGATGCAAAGCTGGGCGGGCGCTCCGTCCAGCCTTTCAGCAGCAACTCCACCGCCCAGTCAAATTCGGCGAGAGTAACCGACTCTCCGGCGTAAGGCACGGTCAGGTCCATGAGCAACCGATTGCCCACAAAGCGGCTGCCGGGATTGTCGGGAAAGTAGCGCGACAGGACCCAGTCCAGGTTGGCGCGGAAGTTCTCCACCTTCTGTCGGCGTTCCGTTTCGGAGAAGATGAACTCCGGCGGCAGGCGGAAGTCGTCGCCGCGCGATTGGCGTACCTCGCGGGCCTGGGGAGGAATCCGCTGGGACCCGCCATAGGCGTATTCGGTGGGGCTGACGCGGGCGTAGATGAACTTTGTTCCATAGATCATGTGCGGCACGGCGACGCGCGACCGGTCGAGTCGCTGGAACTTCGCCGAAAACATTTCGGGCGGCAGTTCCGATCCGATAACGCCTACCTCCTTGGAGACAGGATGCGACGATGTGATGAGGCAGCCCATGAACCAGAAGACATCCGGCGAGGTTTCCGGCGAGGGGCTGACGGCCTTGCGGATTTCCAGGACGGCGGGGATGTAGTCCCGGTTGCCCATGGCGGGGCCGTGGTCGGTGAAGCCGAAATGGACGCGGCAGCCGGTGAGGTCGTTGAGGGCGAGCATCCCCGGCGGGTTGGTCGCGCCCGCTGCGCCGCTGAGGACGGTGCAGGGACCGAAGACCTCCTGCATGAGGGCGACGCCGCCCTTGCGGGAGGCGTCCGGCCCGCCCGTCTTTAGGTCGCGGTGCGCCGTGTATAGGGCGCGGGTTGCCGTGTAAATCTCCTGCCAGCTCTTGCCCGCCATGCCGCGCATGGCTTGGGAGGTCGTCGCGTAGATCGGCTCGTGCGCGCCGTGGTAGCCCACGTCGTACCATCCCTCTTTGGCGCAGCCTCGAACGAGACTCACAATGCCCGATTCCTTGTCGCGTTGCCGGAAGATTTCGGAGTCTGCGCCGTAGAACTCGCCCACGGCGGCCACAAGGTCCGGGTGCGCCTTGTGCGCCTCGTCCAGGATGCCCATGACCTCTTTGATGCGCCACTCGCTCAGTTCCAGGTTGATGTGGTCTTCGTAATGGGCGAAGAGATAGACATAAACGGGGAGCGGTTCTTGCGCTTCCTCCGAGCGAACTGAAACCTGAATGGCCGCGGCCAAGCCAAGGGAGACGCACAGCAATAGTCGCACGCTCATCGGATCCCTCATTAGTACGGCGTTTCATTGATTTGCACAGGATTCACCCCACTGCAAAAATGACCTCGTTCCCGCGACTTAGGAGGCAATGACTAATGCCCAATGACTAATGGCTAATCACTGCCGACAGCTTGCCCAGTTGCTCAAGATCGCTCACCGTTCCATCGGGTAGACCGCGCAAAGCGTGTGCCGCTCCCCCGCGGAGCCGAGAAGAAAGGGAGAGGACCATCGAAGAAGGGAGACGGAAGACGAGAAAGGGCGAACAGCGCGATCTGCCGTTTTTCGTCCTACTTCCTGACCGATACCATCACGGGTTTACGTTTTGTAAAGCCCGTGCACAACCAATCTGTTGGGCACGCGCCCCCGCTAATTCTTCTTGGACATCCCGAAGCCGCCGATCTTCTGGCCCAGGCTCCAGTACTCCCCGTGGTTGAAGACGAAGGGCTGGGCCTTGGCGAAGTTCACGCTCCCATCGGCGTCGAGGATGTCCTTGTTCGCGTGCACGGAGAGTATCTTGCCGATGAACATATCGTGCGCACCGAGACTGAGGTACTGCCGCGTTTTGCACTCGATGTTCACGGGACATTCAGCGATGAGCGGCGCGCCGGCCAGATCGCTGGGCATGGGGGTGAGGCCGATCTCCTTCCACTTGTCCACGTCGCGCCCGGAGATACAGCCGGCCCGGTCCACCTTTTCAAGGATCGCGACATTGGGCACGTTGACGACGAAATAGCCCGCCTTTTCGAGGATGCTGTAGGAATATCGCGAGGGCCGGACGGACACGCTCAGTTGGGGCGGATCGGAAGAGACGATGCCGACCCAAGCGACCGTCATGAAGTTGCTCTTGCCCTTGTCGTCCCGGCACGTGAGCAGGACAACCGGCAATGGATACAGGGCCTCGAACGGCGGAAGTTTCGCTTTGACTGTCATGGCAACTTCCTTTCCTTCTAACGGGACTTTTCTAACGTGACGATCGCCTGGGCCGCGATGGCCTCGCCGGCTCCGACAGGCCCCAGCCCCTCCATCGTCTTGGCCTTGACGCCCACACGGTCGGGCGCCACGGCGAGCAGCGCAGCGATCCGCGCTCGGATCTCCTTTTTCAGGGGGCCAAGCTTGGGTCGCTCGGCCAACACGATGCAGTCCACATTATGGACCTTCAACCGCCGCTCGGCGGCGATGGACAGGGCCTCCTCGAGGATCACCTCGCTGGAGATGCCTTCATACTGCGGGTCCGTATCGGGGAAAAGGTCCCCGATGTCCCCCTCCCCCATGGCGCCGAGGACCGCATCGGTCACCGCGTGCAGGAGCACATCGCCGTCCGAGTGGCCCAGCAGGCCGCGCTCATACTCGATCTGCACGCCGCCGAGGATGAGCCTGCGCCCCTCCACAAGCCGATGAATGTCATAACCGATGCCGACGAGCATTCAACCTCACGGTATAAATGGCCGTGTCGCCTGTTATGCCTCAATCCCGATGAGAACCAACGGCACGGCGGGCACGCCGCGGCCCTGCCTGACAACGTTGTAGAACTCGCCTTCGTAGTAGCCAACCCCAGAACTCATTTGCGACTGAAGAGATTTCATGGCAAGAATTTTAACACCGACGTCGATGCGGTCGCGCACTGGAAATATCAGTAATAACCACGCCGGTCTCATCATAGTCGGGGTTTATTCGTCTGCGCCAAGTCCGTTCTTGGCGCTCAGCACTCGACAAAGTCGAGAAAAGCTTCACCTCTTCAGGAAAGCCGCGCCAAATCCTGATTGCCGCCCAAAGACGGCGTTTCCGATGTCTTTTCATCTGAGCCTCCCGCTTTGGTGACAAGCCGTCTATGCCATGAAAAGACGTCCGCGTATTCAAGGAAAGCGCATTGGCTGCTCAAGCCGCTGGTCGTGAACGTGGGACGACTTAGTTGGCGCACAAATAGACTTTTTCTCTCGTCGCGTGATACCACGTTGTAGGTTACCGATGAATTTGGGCAAGTCAAGTGAACATCGTTGAAGCGAAGAAGCGCGGAGTACACTGGTGTGGAATGCTCCACCTCGAACATTGCTCGTAGCGTGCCCACTCCCCGAGCGCACCAGATAACGTCAACTTCGGATATGACGCTGCTAATGGGCTCAAACTCTCTTGGGATAACACCATCGCACGGAAAACCTGCTGTAATTGTCCAATCCAGATTCCCGCGATCGCTTGGGGGAACCCAAATCTTGTAACCTTTCTTTGCCCCAATGGATCCCAAAAGCGTTTGTACCTGGTTGTGGCTCAGTTCCGGTAACATGTCTTGGCGCGAGCGATCAATCATTCGATCAATTCGCTCCCATCCATAACACGACTCGACATTGAACCTTCCGGCATTAGCTACGCTGATCTCGGTACCCTGATCGCGTATGAAAACTTGCGCCTTGAACTGACCATCGCTTGCTGGTTCTATCGAGTGAAAGACTTCCTCAAAATCGGAATAATCAAGGAAAAGAGGAACTTGTTGCGTGTCCCATAGAAAACACACCAACGCAGGATGCCCCTCCATTGCCTGCAAGTCCTGCTTTCTAAGTCCATAGAAGGTTTCACCTCTGCCATGTACCTTCGAATACCTGATGTAAATGCGGGCGGCGCCGCCGGCGATTTCGATAAGGGAATAACTACCAGGCAATCTCTTCGCGCTTCCATACCGATGAGAAAGCTCTCGCAGGAACTTATCTTTCGTTGGGTTGGGCATAGGAACCTTGCTCTCGCCACACGCGGAACCACTCCGCTTCGTTCATCTTTGCCACGGCATTATACCCGCAGCGCCGACATTTGGCAAGTCATTTCGGGAAAGAGCGACCGCCCAGATGGGCCGCCAGGGCGCGGGCGAGGAGGAGGTCATCGGGGGTAGTGATCTTGATGTTCTCATCGCTGGACTCGACGACGGCCACCGGCTCGCCGAGGCGCTCCACCAGTTCGGCGTCGTCGGTGGCCTGGAAGCCGTCGCGCCGCGCCCGCTCATAGGCCCGGAGAATAAGATCGCGCCGGAAGACCTGCGGCGTCTGGGCGGCCCACAGGGTCTTGCGGGGGATGGTCGCCCGGATAAAGCGGTCCGAGCCGACGTCCTTGATCGTCGCCTTCACCGGCGCCGCCAGCATCGCCGCGCCCACGCGCGCGGCGGTCTCGATGGCCTGCCGGATGAGGTCGGGACTGACCAGGGGCCGGACCGCGTCGTGGATGGCGACCAGCTCCGCCGTCTCCGCCACATGGGCCAGACCCTGGATCACGCTCTCCTGCCGCGTGGCGCCGCCTATGCAGATGTCGGTTGCCTTCACGGCCCGAAGGGCCTCCCCCCACCGTTCCTTCACCATGTCCATGTCGGCGGCGTTGACAACAACGATGATCTCAGCCACCGCATCAACATCAGCAAATGCCGAGACGGAATGCAGGAGGATGGGTTTGCCGTTCAGGTCGAGGTACGGCTTTCGTATCTCGCCGCCGAAGCGCTTTCCCTCACCGGCGGCGACGATGATGGCGGAGGCGCGCAGGCGGCCGGGGCGATGGGAGCTCAGCTTTCCTCTCCTCTCGGACGGCCGAAGATGAGGCGGCCGGCGCTCGTCTGGAGGACGTTGGTCACGACGATGGGAATTGTCTTGCCGATCTTGGGGCGGCCCTGGTCCACGACGACCATCGTGCCGTCGTCGAGGAAGCCGACGGCCTGGCCCGGTTCCTCGCCGGGCTTCACGAGATGGATTTGCATCTCCTCCCCCTGCATGACATTCGGCTTCATCGCGTTGGCGAGGTCGTTGATGTTCACCACATCCACGCCCTGGACCTGGGCGATCTTGTTCAGGTTCAGGTCGTTGGTGATGATGCGCCCGTCGAGGGCGGTGGCCATGCGGACGAGGCGGCTGTCCACGTCGCCCGGGCTGGCGGCCTTGGAGTCCTCGATGCTGATCTCGACGACGCCGCTGCGCTGGAGGCGGTTGAGGATGTCCAGCCCGCGGCGGCCTCGATTGCGCTTCAGCCGATCCGGCGAATCGGCGATGAGCTGGAGCTCGTCGAGGACGAACTTGGGCACGATGACGGGGCAGTCGAGGACCTTCGTCTCGCAGATGTCGGCGATCCGCCCGTCAATGATGACGCTGGTATCGAGAAGGACGGGGCGGACGTGCCGCTCCTCGCGCTTGAACTCGACGTAGGGGATGATGAAGTTGAAGTTGTCCCGCGTGTGATAGATGATTGATACGCCGAAGAGGCAGAAGACCAATGTCAGGCCGAGGCGAAGGACGCCCTCGAAGGCATCCTGCGAGCTGAAGCCCGCCGTGGTATAGAAGTCCGGCCCCAGCGCGAGGACCACCAGTCGGAAAAAGATGCTGGCCATGACAAAGCCGACCAGAAGGCCGAAGATGACCGCGAAAATCACGGAGATTGGTTTCTTGCTGACGATCCACTCCAGTCCCACAAGCACCACCGAGACGACCAGCCCGTAGACCAGCCCGAGTATCTTTTGCGTGCTGTCGTCAGGAAAGGCCAGATTGGCGGCATGAAATCCGAAGCTCGTGCCCGCGCAGATGAAAATGACTCGCACGATCCACATCAACATGGCGTTTCACCCTTTCAATATCCCTCTACCTCTACACCCTCTCGTACGGATGGAACAGCTTCACGTAATCGTCTTGCGCATACCGGTCGGTCATGCCGGCGATATAATCACATACCCCCTGGTGGATGCCCACGTCCTTGCGTTCCGCCCAGGCGAGGTGTTCGTCCGGAAGCTGCTCCGGGGCTTCCACATAGGCCTCGAAGAGTCTCCGCACGAAATGCTTCGCCTTCCGGGACATGCGCATCACATGGTAGTGCCGATACACCCGGTCCATGAGGAAATCCTCCAGCTCCTCCTTGAGCGCCCGGACCTCTTCGGAGAAGCAGACCACATGCCGGTCGGCCCGCCGCACGTCCTCCGGGGAGCGAATCCCCATCTCCTCGATCCGCCGTCGGGTGCTCTCGATCAGATCGGTCACCTCCAGATTGATAATATACCGGACGGTTAGGGCTCGTTTAAAGCGCAAATCCATATCGGCCTCTTTCATCCGCCCCATGGCTCGCCGCCACAGGCCGATGTTCTCCAGGTCCTCCAAGCGGATGATCCGCGCCCCGATGCCGTCGTCCACGTCGTGGCTGTCGTAGGCCACGGCGTCGGCCACCTCAACGATCTGCGCCTCGATGAGCACCCGCTCGCCGGGATCGAACTCGCTCGCCGCCGGCTGGTCGTGACGGGTGGAATGTTTTGCGATCGACTCCCGCACCTCGTGCGACAGGTTCAGGCCCCGGAACTCCGGGTAGCGCACCTCCAGAAGGTCCACCACCCGCAGTCCCTGGCGGTTGTGCTCGAACCCGCCGTGGTCCTTCATCAGCTCCCGCAGGGCGTCCTCGCCCGAGTGTCCGAAGGGCGTGTGGCCGATGTCGTGGGCGAGGGCGATCGCCTCGACCAGGTCCTCGTTCACATTCAGCGTCCGGGCGATCGTCCGGGCGATCTGCGCCACCTCGATGGTGTGCGTCAGGCGCGTGCGGTAGTGGTCGCCCTCGTGGTTCAGGAAGACCTGCGTCTTATACTCGAGCCGGCGGAAGGCGGTGCTGTGGATGATCCGGTCGCGGTCGCGCTGATAGACCATCCGGAAGGGATGCTCCTCCTCCGCGTGCTTCCGGCCGCGGGTGTCGCGGCTCTTCATGGCATAGGGCGCCAGGACCTCCGCCTCGCGGTTCTCGATGTCAATGCGCGTCAACATGGCTCACGCAAACTGTTTTCGCAATTGATTCCAGACATCTTCCAGCGACTGGGGGATCACCTTCGTCCCCGAGAGCGCGCTCATAAAGTTCGTATCGCCCGACCATCGCGGCACGATATGGATGTGAAAGTGCCCCGGCAGACCTGCCCCCGCGGCCTCGCCCACATTGGCGCCGATGTTGAACCCCTGCGGCTTCATTTCCTTCTGCAACGCGAGCTGGGCGTCGCGCGTCAGGAGCATCAGCCCCGTCATATCCTCCTCGGTTAGATCCTCCAGCCCGGCCTTGTGCGCGCAGGGGGCGATAAGGAGGTGTCCATTATTGTACGGGAACCGGTTCAGGACGCAGAGGCAGCTATCGCGGCGGCAGACAATCAGCGCCGCCTTGTCGTCTGTTGCCTTCACCGCCTCGCACAGAAAGCAGCCGGTGGTCTTGTCGCTCAAGATATACTCCAATCTCCATGGCGCCCAGAGGTGCTGCATTCGGTTAATCCAGAGGAACTATCGTCGCCAGAATCTCGTCCCCTTCTATGCTGATGATACCAAACGAGCGATACGGCGCAAAATGAAGATCCGTCGGGCTGCCGGGGTTGAACATCAATACGCCGTCCACTGTCTCGTTTATCGGCCGGTGCGAGTGGCCGAACACGATCATATCCACGTCGTCGAACTTTGCCCGCACACGGTTGTGAATCCCCAAGGGTCCGCCGCTGCCATGGATGAGGCCGATTCGCTTCCCCTCGGCCTGTATAATGGTCTTGTCCGGCAGCGCCTCGCGCGTCGCGGGCGGGTCCATGTTGCCGTACACAGCCCGGACGGGGGCGAGTTCCTCCAGCCCGTCAATCACGGCCAGCTCGATGATATCCCCCGCGTGAAGGATCAATTCTACGTCGCGGAAGGCTTCGAACACCTCGGTGGGGATGTCGGAGGCGCCGGCAGCATGGGTATCGGACAGCACACCGATCTTCATGGAGAAACTCAGGACCACCTCGTCAGAGAACGGCTTCCTCACCGGCAGCCGGCGCAACTGCTGCGCCTGCAACCGGCGCAGCTCGATGATCCCCCCGAAGATGATTTTCGGCTGCCCCCGGACATGGCAAACACCGACGGAAGCCTGCCGGTCTTCTTCGACCCGCATTTGGGGCAGATCGGCTTCCTCTTGTCCGAGGCGCTCCGAAAGAGCTCCTCGAAAGCCTTCCCGCACTTCCTGCACTCAAATTCGTATATCGGCATCGCCGCGTCACGGAAGATAACTGATGGGGTTCACCGGCTGCTTTCCCTGGAATACTTTAAACAGCAGCTGCGGGGAGTCCGCTCGCCCCGTCTGGCCCACCTCTCCGATGACGTGGCCCTGTCGCACATGATCGTTAGGCGAAACGGAAATCTTCGACAGATATCCATAGAATGTTGAATACCCGTCGCTGTGCTGGAGGATGATCACTTTTCCGTATCCCTGAACGTTCTCCGATGCAAAAGAGACCACCCCCGTCTTGGCGGCGACCACCCTATCCCCGGCATTGCCTCCGATGGTGATGTGTCGGTGCTCCAGGCCGTGGCCGTCCTCGTCGTAGGGCTGGAGGATCCGGCCGCGGAGGGGCCAGATGAAGTTCGGCTCCGAGATCACGCCGCTCATGTCCGGCTCGGCGACGACCCGCTGCAAGGGCGCCGCCGCCTGCGGCGACGGTCCGCCACCCCCAGGAATGACAAGCCGTTGGCCCACCTTGAGGAGGTTCCGGTCGTAGATATCGTTCGCCTGGATCACCTCACTCGGGCTGCGGCCATACCGTCGGCAGATGGAATTGAGGGTTTCGCCGCGCTGGACGATGTGGATCATGCCGCCGGGGGCGACCTGCGTCTGGCCCGGGGGACCGAGGCCGGAGAGCTCGTCGCGGACCTCCTTGGGCACGTCCGCCTTCTTCGGCCCACATCCTGCAAGCCACAGCGCCGTCGCACAGATTACGGTCAATCTGGTGAGGTTATGCCGAGGCAACATCTCCGCTCCATAGGCAGTCAGCACGCGCTTGCTAACGCGCGCGCTGTTACAGGAAAAGGATGGAGCGGCGTAAGGGATTCGAACCCTCGACCCCCAGCTTGGGAAGCTGGTATTCTACCGCTGAACTAACGCCGCTCGGGATACAACTACTCTATCCTATCTAACATCCCCGTCAATAATTGTCAAGGATTTTTGCGCCAATTTACCGATGTACGTGAAACGGGACGGGCCGATGCCCGTCCCGTCGTTCGGATAAGAACCTTGAGACAGCTACGCAACCCAGACATATCGCGCAAAGGCATTCGCCGGCGTCACCGCCCCCGTCCACGTCGGACCGATCACCCTCAGTGTGTTCCCCACGCCCGCCACCGTGCCGCCGTCGCCGATGTTGCCCGTGAAGTCGCCGATGACCGTCACATCGCCAAACACCCTTGCAAGCAGATCGCCCGTCAGGTTGCCGATGATGTTGATCCTCGTATCCCGCGCGCCGCGGGCAACGTCAATCACCCCCGCCATCTCGCCGCGGACAAGGATTGATCCGACCAGATCATAGCCCAGCGCCACCGTCGAGCCCGCCTCCACGCTCGGCGCGCCAACCCCAGCCAGGATAAATACCTGCGACACATTCCCGCCCAGCGTAACCGCCGATCCCCCCGCGATCCCGCCGATTATCTTGAACAGCCCCGTCGTCCCCGTCACGTCCACCGTCGCGCCATCCATGCGCCCAATTACCATGATTCGACCCACGTTGCCGCCTACTTCCATCGTGTCGTCCAGCAGCGGGGCGCCCGTCACCGTTCCGTTCACCTGGAACAGTGCGGCATCGCCGTCGGAACGGAACTGGCTGTTTGTCATGTCACCCCGGCAGAAGAGACTGCCCACCGACGTCGTCCCGATGGCGAAGGAATCGGTCAGCGACCCTGCCGAGAAATAATTCAGGTTTGCGGCGCGGAAGACGCTGTTTGTCATATTGCCTATCACCCTGCCGACGTTCAGCGCGCCGCCGATGATAAAGGCCGATCCGTCCATCGGACCGAGCACGATCGCCTGGCCCATGTCGCCCCCCGGACCGACGAAGGTGTTGCTGACGCCGCCCACGTTTACGAACCGGTTCAGGTTCCCGCCGACATCCACATTCAACGTATCCGCCGCCCCGATGATCTGGAGGAAGTTCAAGTCGCCGCCGACCGTGATGTCCGTGTCCTGCACGATGCCGAGGCAGTTGATGAACCTGAGGACGCCCGGCGACTCCCCGCCTGCCGTCTGCACCGTCCCCGCCGTCATCGTGTTCGGCGTGTCGCGCGGGTCGAGGTCCTTCACGATGAACTTCGTCCTGCCGTCCGTGCCGGAGAAATCAACCGAGACGATGTCCGATCCCTCAAAGACGCCCACCACCGCCTGGCCCGGGCCGCGATAGACGAGCTGAATCCAGTCCCCGTCGGCGTCGTGGAAGCGATAGACGGGGTTCCGGGCGCTGAGGATGACCGTGCCCGCGCCGTACTCATATGCGCCGATGTCCACGCCGCTCCCGTCGTCACGTTCATATCCTGGCCCGCGCTGGTCGGTCAACAGTCCGAGGGGGTTCAGCCCCGCGTTGATCGCCGGGCTGCCCACGAGCAGCCTGTGCGTCTGCGTCGGCCCGCCGTTGTTGGCCAGGGGACCGAGCACGGGATCCTGGCCGGTGATGTTTGGGGTGACGCCCACAGGGGTGATTACCGCGCCGGTCGTGTCCTCGACCATGCTCCCCTCTGCGTCCACGTTCCCAAAGATGTCGTTCGCCTGGCCCCCTCGGTCGAGATTGTCCCCGACGATCGTGCTTACGAGAGTCGTCGTTCCGCCGAGCACGGCGATGCCCCCGCCGTCGCCATCGCCGCTGTTGTCGTTATCGGCGGTGTTGTTGGCGATCGTGCTGTTGCTGAGGTTCGTGGTATTGATGAGGCACAGGCCGCCGCCATTGATATTGGCGGTGTTTCCTGAGACTGTGCTATTGGTCAGGTTGAACGTGGCCTCATTGTAGACCCCGCCGCCGTCCAAACCCGCCGCATTCCCGCTGATCGTGCTGGAATTCACAGTCATCGTGCCACCCAAGATGTAAACGCCGCCGCCGTTAAAAAAACTGGCCGTGTTTCCGCTGATGGTGCTGGAATTCACGGTTACCGTGCCCGAGTCGATGAGGATGCCGCCGCCGTCCAAATCGGCCGTGTTCCCGCTGATCGTGCTGGAATTCACGGTCACCGTGCCCGAGTCGATGAGGATGCCGCCGCCACCCCATCCTACTGTGTTCCCGCTGATGGTGCTGGAATTCACGGTCAATGTGCCATCCCAGGTGCAAATGCCGCCGCCGCTGCCTTGGGCCATGAACCCAGCGGCCGTATTCCCGCTGATCGTGCTGGAATTCACAGTCAACGTGCCGTGGTCGTTGAAGATGCCGCCGCCCCGGCCGTCAAAAAACCCAACGGCCCTATTCCCGCTGATCGTGCTGGAATTCACAGTCAACGTGCCGTGGTCGTTGTAGATGCCGCCGCCGATCTGGCTGGCGGAGTTTCCCGTGATAACACAAGCCTGGATCGTCAGGTTCTCCTGGCTCCAAATGGCCCCGCCAAAGCCTCCTGCGGTATTTCCGTTCGTCAACGTCAGACCGGACAAGGTGACGGCG
>JBFMAD010000041.1:0-63597 GCA_040755855.1 Planctomycetota bacterium
GATTTGTTCATGCCCCCATGATGACAGAACGGCGAAAAAAGTACAGTTAGGAATCGGTTAGCGTTCGCTTATTTTTCGGTGAGCATCCCCCGCACAGACCATGCAAGCAAAGTGCCGAACAGTATTGCATGTGTCCCCGGAATATCATGCCGGAATATCATGAACGTCTTCACCGCAGGGACGGGCATCTTCACTATTAGCTTCTGACTTTTGACTTGGCACGGCGGCGAAGATCGCTGCCCTATTCTTGACAGACTCCCCTCCACGGGGTACACTTCTCTCATGGTGACGCAAATAGGTAATAGAGAATTTTCTATCGTCTGTCCAGGGATTGTCCGTCGGCGGCCTGCAAGGACTTTCTTGTCATTGCTGTTTCTTGCCACGTTCATGTTCGCCTGCAATTCGAGTAGGAAGCCGCCGCCGAGGTCCATCAGCCTCTACCAGCTTAAGAACGCCGTTGAGAGTTATACGCTGGAAAGCGGCAATCGGCTCCCAACGAGGTTCTCCGACTTGGACTTGAAGATCTGGGGATGGAATGAAACCGATCTTCATGAGAGATACCGTCTGGTTCAGCACTCAGGATTCCTGGACGAGATTGACGTTGACCTTCCCCTCATCGTTGAAAAACCGGGACGTGGTCGGGATCCGAAAGGAGGACACGTCCTGTTTGTCTGTGGAGCACAAGCCTATTCCAAAGACGTTGACGACCTTGTCCAACGCCGCATGCAAGGAGTAGGCGCCGACGAGTATGAAGCCTTGCTGGCCGCGTCGTGGCAAGGAAATGACGAACAAGTGAAGTCCCTCTTGGCCAACCAGGCGCTCGTGAATGCCAGATGTGAAAGCCGATGGACGCCATTGATGAAAGCATCGTTCCGGGGGCATACCAAGATTGTCGGGCAGTTACTTGAGGCAGGGGCATATGTGAACGCTGTTTCGGAGAGCAAGACTGCACTCAATCTGGCGGCGAGAAAGGGGCACTTGGAGATCGTGAAACTGCTCCTGAAATATGGAGCAACTCTTGAACCTATCGCCGCGGCGTCATGGACGCCGTACTCCGCCCTTTGTGCGGCTGCCGCCAACGGCCATACCAGCATCGTGGAAGCGCTGATCAACCATGGTTTGAGTATGAAGACAACAGATGCCAACGATGCCCTCAATGAGGCAGCGTTCCGGAAATACTTTGACACCGTCAAGTTGATGGTGGCCAACGGCGCAGACATCAATGGCAGAGGAAAATACGGCGGCAACGCCATGGTCACCGCTTTTCATGCAAACCGGCCGGACATTATGGAGTTCTTGATCTCAATGGGCGCAGATGTGAATGTCCAGGACAAGGAAGGGTACACAGCATTGAGCTACATGGTATGTAATGGCGACACGGAGGCCGTGAAGATACTGCTGAAAGCTGGAGCTGATGCCCATGCCAAAGGATTGCACAATATGTCTCTTCTCGAACGCGCAATACAGAGCGGTAGGTCAGAAATCGCCGACGCGCTCCGGCAGGCCGGGGCGAAAGAATGAATATGTCTCAATACTGACCATGAGATAAATGTACTGAGTAGATTCTACTTCGCCACCAACTGCTCTTCCGTGAATCGGACGCAGATCGTCTGCGCCTCCTTTGGCAGGGCATCGGTCCCCACGGCATAATAGAGGACGACGATCGTCCCGTCGTCCAACTGCACGCCGGATGGGTAGCCCGTGTCGGTGTTCTGGCTGTCCCATCCGAGCATGGCGCGGCGCTCGAAGTCCCACGTCGCTCCGCCGTCGTGGCTGAGGATCGCCCCCACGCCGTAGGGCCAGATGCGGTTGCCGTAGAGCAGGAGCACATGCCCGCTTTTCAGAAGGCACAGATCAGCGGGGTGCTGCTGCGGCTTCGTCACCTTTGATCCCATCTTCCACGTCTTCCCGTCGTCGTCCGAATGGAAGCAGGTGAGACCGTTGCTCCGCGCCAGGACGATGAGACGTCCGCTATCAAGCCGCAAGACGGCGAACTCGTTGTATCCCTCGGCGATGAGGGCGTGGTGGGTCCAGGTCTCGCCGTTATCGCTGGAGCGGAGGAGGCTGCACTTGCTCTTCCAATAAACGGGCATGAGGATCGTCCCGTCCGGCAGGAGGATTGCGCGGCCATAGACGGACCCGGACGGATACGCCGGCACATTCATGGGGCGCTTGGCGGACCACGTCTTGCCCCCGTCTTTCGATGCAACGGTGAAGAGCTCGTACTTGCCGATGTTGATGTCGAATTTTCCTTCGGGGTTATACGTGCTGGCCTCCGCGTAGGCGACGACGACCGTCCCGTCGGCGGCCTGGCAGAGCGAGGGATTGCGGTCGTCATACTTGCCGTCCACGATGACCGTCGGCTCGGTCCATGTCTTGCCCCCATCCGACGATGCGATCCAGTCGAGGCGGCCATAAATGCCGACGTGCGGCGCGCCCGCGCGGATGACCGCGCCGAGCCTGCCGTCCTGGAGACGGATCATGACCGGAAAGTAGCCGCAGCCCTTGACGGCGACGATACGTTCGGCGGCGGTCAGCTTTGGTACAGCCTCTTCATTGTCTGCTTTCACGAGTTTCCACTCCTTCTTCAATTCCTGGGGTTGGCCCTCGACGATCACATCGTCGAACTGGATTCGCCCCTCGCCGGCGCGCAGTCCGATCCGGCCGATGGGGAACGATGAGTCTTCGGCTTCGGCCACGAGTTTGTCATCGAGCGTGACGCGGAAGTGACTGCCCTTGCACTCCACGACGCCTGTGTGCCATGCGTCCGCCGCGATGGCGATGCGGGGTACGCGGGCCAGCTCGACCCACGGCTTCTTTTGCGTGTGCTTGACGACGATGACCTGCGAATACTTGCTGTCGAAATGGGCGTAGTAGTAGTTGAAAGAGTCCATGGCGCGGAAGACCATCCCCGCCGCGCGCACGCCGTCGCCCAGGGCATCGGGGCGGAAGCGGACGCGGAACGTCAGGTCACCGAAGGGCGGGCCGCTGGAGAACGAGACGACGCCGCGGCGGCGGTGGTCGCGCTGCTCATAGACTCCGCCCAGGACGGCCCATCGCCCGTCCTGCGGCAGCCAGCGCGGCGAGCCGTCCGACTCGGCGGCGTAGTCGGAGAAATCATCCTTCAGCGCCGGCTCATCGGCCGGCGCGGCGAGGGCGAGCACGGCTAGGACGAATAGTACAACCGCCTGTGTTCTGCTTCGCACCCTTACTTTCTCCCATCAATTCATTTCCGAAGGGCGACTGAATTCTGCCCGACTTTCTTGAGCGTGTCAAGGAAGATATGGGCCGATCTATTGACAGCCCGGCCGCAATGGAATATGTTCTGTCTGGCAATGGCAGACAAACCGTGAGTAGGAAGGCATATCATGGATCGAATCGGCGTTGGCATCATCGGCGCGGGCGTGGGGCGGTCGCAGGCGCCCGGTTTTCTCGGCGACAAGCGGGTGAGCAGGGTGGTTCTGTGCGATATTGACGAGGCGAAACTGGCCGAGCGGGCGAAGGCGCTCGGCATCGAGGAGACGACGACGGACTGGAGAAAGATCGTGGAGCGGGACGACATCCATCTCGTGAGCGTGGCCAGTCCCGACCACCTGCACCCCGAGATGGCCATTGCCGCGCTGGACGCGGGCAAGCACGTCCTATGCGAGAAACCGATGGCCCCAACGCTGCCCGAAGCCAGGCAGATGATCGCCGCGGTGGAGCGATCGGGGAATAAACTCCTCGTCAACAACGTCCTCCGCTTTTACGAGCGTTTCAAGTATGTGAAGAAGATTGTGGACGCAGGCGAGCTGGGCGAGATTTACGCGGCGGAGGGGGACTACCTGCACAACACCGTTGATCTGATCCGCCACGGCTGGCGCGGTCCGCACCGGCATAGCTGCATGACCGGGGGCGGGGTGCACTTGATTGATCTCCTCCGATGGATCGTCGCGGAGGCGCAGGAGGCGTTCTGCTATGCGACCTACGGCGTGATGACGGAGGCGGAGGCGAAAAGCCCCGACTGCATGTTGGCGATCCTCAAGCTAACGAACGGCGCCGTGGCAAAGGCGATGACGAACATGGCCGTGCAGCGGCCCGCCCTGCACAGCTTCATTCTCTACGGGACGAAGGGCGTCTTTATCAACGGCAAACCGGACGGGATCCTCTACCGAGGCCACAACAGCAAGCCGGAGCCGGTGACAGCCCTCTACGGCGCGACTGAGAGCGCCAAGGGACAAAAGGCCGCCGCGGTCGCGCACTTCCTGGACTGCATCGAGAGGGACGAGGCCCCGCTGGTGGACGTCTATGAAGGCGCACGCACTATCGCGGCGTGCGACGCCATTTTCGAGAGCTATAAGACCGGCAGGCCGGTGAAGGTGGAGCGGATCTGACGTGTGACGTCGAGGAAGAATGGCCGACGGGTCGGGGCCGATTGTCAAACGAGTTCCATGCCGGGCAGTCCGCCGGCGGCCTGGATCACGTTGGCGACGTCGGCGCGGTTCTTCTTGCCGGCCCAGTCGAGGGGGGTATTTCCCTTCACGTCGGCGAGGTTGACATCCGCCCCCAACCGGATGAGGAGCTCCACGATCTCGATGGGGCCGCGCCACGCGGCGAGGTGAAGGGCCGTCATGCCCAATTCGTTTTTCAGTTTGATGTGCGTCCCCTTTTCGATGAGCAGCTCGGCGAGCTCTGTGTGTCCATAGACGGCGGCGAAGTGCAGGGGGGTCTCGCCCTTCTGTCCGCGCGCATTGACATCCGCGCCGTGCTCTATGAGGATGCGCGCGACTTCCGTGTGGCCCTGCATGGCGGCCAGGTGCAGGGGCGTCTCGCGGCGGGCGCCCATGGCGTTAACATTGGCCCCCATCTGGGCAAAGAGCGCCACGAGATGGGCATAGCCCTGGAGCGCGGCCGCGTGCAGCAGGGTAAGTCCGTCTTTCTCCACGGCGTGCAGGAGACCGGGCGCCTTGGCGAGTATTGTCCGCGCGGCGTCGAGGTTTCCGGTCTGGACAGCGCGCCGGATGGTCGGAAGGTCGCGTTCGACCCATGCCCCGTGGGTGCGAAGGATATTCTTGACCTCCGGGCTTTTCGCAATCTCGAGGGGGGTCTTGCCGTCGGCGTTCCTTGCATTGACGTTCTTGGAATGCGTTGCGAGGAGTTCCACAACGTCAATATGGCCCTGAAAGGCCGCCCAGTGCAATGGGGTGGAGCCGATCTTGTCCTTAGTGTCGGGATTGGCCCCGTGCTGTAGGAGAATGTCCACGATGCTCTTGTGTCCCTTCAGTGCGGCCATGTCCAGAGGAGTTGAGTCCTGCTCATTCTTGGCGTTGACATCCGCGCCGCCCGCGAGGAGTCTCTCTACGACGAAGCGATTGCCCAACAACGCTGCTTTGTGGAGGGTCACATCGCGCGTCTTGGGCAGAAGCAACTCCACGATCTCAGCGGTCTTCGATACGTAGAGGGGGGCAATGCCTTGTTTATTCTGAAAGCCGATGAGCGCGCCTTTCTGGATAAGAAGGTCCACGATATCCTTGTGACCGGCAGCGGCCGCGCGGTGAAGGGCTGTGTTTTCTTCCTCATCCTTTGCGTTCGGGCTGGCGCCCTCGTTAAGGATGGATTGAATCTTCTTGATCTCGCCGTTATAAGCAGCCATGAGAAGTTCGCGGGTATGCTTCTCATCAGGCTTGAAGGCGACGGAAGCGGCGAACACCCCTCGTGTTTCGCGCGCCTTTTTTGCTTCAGCAAATTGGCCCAGAAAATTGACGGCATCAGCTCGGCGGTTCTCCCGGGCGAGGTCAACGGGGGTTTTGCCTTTGCGATCTACCACGCTCTGGATGGCGCCATGCGCCACGAGCACCTCCAGCAATTCGATATTGCCCTTCATGGCGGCTACGTGCAGCGGCGTCCAACGCTCGTCATCTGTTGCGTTGACATCGGCGCCTTGCGCAATGAGCATGATCGCGATGTCCTTATGCCCCCAAAGTGTGGCGAGATGGAGGGCGGTTGTGCCAAGGACGTCTTTTGCGTTGGCGTCGGCCCCCCTCTCAATCAGGTCCCTGGCTCGGCTCAGATCTCCCATCTGCACGGCGGCAATGAGATCCTCGTTGATTCGCTTCATCTCCTTGCCGGACTTCCATGCGGGCTGTTCGGACGGGGCGGGTGGAACGGCGGACGGGGCTTCGGCCGCCGGCCTGGCGGACGGCTCGCCTTGCTCCTTCTGCCCAAAGAGTTGGAATTCAGACAGCAGGGAGAGGAGTTTCTGTCCGTCAATCAGTTCGATCTGCATGCCGCCCGCGAGTTCAACGGCCTGCTCGGAGAAGTCACTGGTCGTAATCAGGATGCCCTTGTTGGCGCGTTCGGACATCACCATGCCGTACAGGATTCGGACGGCCGCCTCCTCGATGAGGACGGCGGAACGTTTGCAGTGGATGATGTAGGTGCCTTGGAAAAAGGCCCGTTCGCTTTTGGCGACGAAATCAAGACTGCCGTCCCGGGCGGGGGATTGGGAGACGACCACCAGCCCCGCGCGCTGTAAGAGCGCGGTCATGAGGTCGGTAAACCCCATGCCGGTGGCCTCCTCGATGGAGGACATGTCAATACGTTGGACAGTATGATTACCGGCCAAGATTGCCTTCTCCCGACGCCCCGTTCAACTCCACGCTGGGCAGGTTGCACAACGCGGGGCGCAGTTTCTGAAATGACCCCTCCAAAACGGTTTCCGCGCAGCGAACGCCCCGCCACGGAACGAGTCTCTTGGGCCGACATACATGAAAATCTGTTAATTATTATACAACTTAGCTTTTTGTCATGCAAGGCAGATTCTGTGTCGGTTGTCGGGGGCCAAATTTTCGCTTGACTGCACCGGCCCGGAAGGATAGTCTATAAAAGGATACGGGAGGGACCTGCTTTACCAGTCCGAAGAGGCACAGTATGACTCGCGTCTGTTCCGGGGAGGAAGTCAGCAAACTGGTTAAGGGGCTGGTGCACGCCAAGACCCAGATCCAGGAACATGCCCTCGACCTGACCCTGCGAAGCGTCTTCAAACTGACTGGCCGCGGCAGTCTCGATTTCGGCGGCAGCGAGTATTGCCCATGCGAGGGGGACAAGATTCTTCCAATAAAACGACAAGCTGGCGATAAGCACGGCTGGTGGGAGCTGAACCAGGGTGACTATCTCATGGAGTACAACGAAAGCTTCCTGCTCCCGGAGGGGACAGTGGGAATCCTCCAGCCGCACCACCGGGTGGTCATGGCGGGGGCCATTCACAACAATCACATCCTGATCTACCCCGATGTGCTTCCCGCCGCACTTCTCCATGTCGGGTCGATGGGGATCAACATCAAGCAGAACGCCCGCGTCTCGCAACTTGTCGTGCTCAAGGTGGACTGAGATCAGGTAGTGAGACGCCGCAATTGGCTTGCGGCATGTGCGCGGACCTCATTATAGAGACTGTTCCCGCGGGCGTCCATCGCCACGACCAGGGGACCGAAGTCCTTCACGCGGAACTGCCAGATGCACTCCGGGAACAGGTCCTCCCAAAACACGGCCTCGATCTCTTCGATCTGGGTGGTCTCCAGCGCCGCAGCCCCGCCCGTGACAGCCAGGTAAACCGCGCCGTGTTCCTTCATGGCGGCTAAGCTTCCCTCGAGCAGGCCGCCCTTGCCGATGACGGCGCGGCAGCCGTACTCCCGGATAAGCGCGGGAGAGTACTTCTCCATGCGCGTGCTGGTTGTTGTGCCGATGCAGATCTTTTCCCATCGGTCCCCCACCTTCCTCGCATTGGGGGCCGTGTGGAGACAGGGATAGCCCTTGAAGTTGACGGGGGGGACAATTCCATCGTCAAAGATGCGTTTTTGTGTGGCGTCGCGGATCCCGAAGATGATTCCGTCAAGGTACACAATGTCGCGGACATGGAGGCCGCAGACCGTCTCCTCGGGCATCGGTGTTGTGATGTGAATCGCCTCTCGCATCATCCTTCCTTCCCGAGAGCGTCAATGGGGGCTGCTTCGCCTTCTGCCGAGATTCGCGCGCCCGCCCGACGCGCCGCCCAGCACTGGCAGTTCACCGCCACGGGCAACTGGCTAATGTGCGTGTCGGCGGTCTCGATGTGGACATCCAGCGCCGTCGTGTCCCCGCCCAGTCCCATCGGGCCGATGCCCAATTGATTGATGTCCATCAGCAGGTCCTCCTCCAGTTTGGCGATTTCGGGATCGCGATTGCGCGAGCCGACTGGCCGGGCGATGGCCTTCTTGGCGAGGATGGGACATAGATCGAACGTCCCGCCGATGCCTACGCCGACGACGGTTGGGGGGCAGGGGTTGGCCCCGGCGGCAACGACGCTCTCCAGGACGAACCGTCTGACACCCGCGATCCCCTCCGCCGGGACAAGCATCTTCAGGAAGCTCTGGTTCTCCGACCCGGACCCCTTGGGGACCATCATGACTTCAAGTGTCTCATCATCTGCAACAAAGTCGAAATGAATCACGGGGATGTGTCGTCCCACGTTGGTGTTCGTGTGTTCCCGTCGCAGTGGATGCAGGATGTTCGGCCGCAGGTTATGGTTCCGTGTGGCGTCATCGCATCCGCGGCGAATGGCCTCGACGACCTGGGAGGGACGCAGAGGGAATCCATCCCCCATGCGGAGGAGATATACGGGTGTCCCGGTGTCCTGACAGATAATGTTGTCCATCTCCTCGGCGACCTGGATGTTGCGCAGAATGGTTGACAGGATTTCCCTGGCAAGGGAGTTCGTTTCCTTCTCCTGCGCCGTCGCGATCGCTTCCCTGACATCCGGTGGGATTTTTTTCAGCGCGTGGACGTAAAGGTCCGCTGCCGCGCGCATTACAATATCGCAGAGATCATCCTTCATCCATAATCGCCTTCACTTCCGTTGCCAGTTTCTTCTCCGCCGCATCGAGCTTGGCAAGTCGTTCCCCATGTTTCTTGTGCAGCACGGCAAGGGCCTCGCGCCGTTTTGCAATCATTCGCCGCGATTCGTCGGGGTGCGGGTCGCCCACGTTGTCGTGGCGTTTGACGAACTTCACGGGATCGAGGGCGTCGCGGACCTCCTTTGTGGAGAGTCTCGGCGGCTTTTCATCGGCGATGCGCGCCGCCTCGTCGAGCAGCTTGCCGGTGGCCTCGCACGCCTTGATTCCGCGCTCGCGGGCGATGCGCACCATCGTGGCGCAGATGCGATGCGCCCGCCGCCCGCCGTAGCCTTTGTCGCGGATGAGTTTCACGGCGAGATCGGGCGTTGCCGAGAATCCCTCGCGGGCAAATTGCAGCATCCGTTTCTTGTCCGGTGTGACGGCCTTCAACAGACCGTTGAAAAAGCCCATCGCCTTCTCCAGATGGCACATGGCCTCCAGAGCGGAGCGCCATGCCTCGTAGATCGGCAGCATGTCCGAGTAAGGCTCCCCCTTGTTGGAGACGACGCCGGTGATCATGCAGCCGATGACGTCGCTCCCTTCGAGGCGCACCCGCTCGAACTGGCTGCCGGGGATCGCCTTCTGGGGCATCATGGAACTGACGCCCCTCCATCCGGGGTCCACGTGAACCATCATGATCTCTTCCATGCCCCAGATGTTGAAATCCATCGCGCTCCGGCTGAGGAGGACGGCAACGTTCGTCATGGCGAGGAGGATAGTAAGGGCGTGATCCTGGCCCGGCTCGCAGTCGTAGGTCGGCTCAACAAGCGAATCGAAGCCGAGCAATTCAGTGACGAGATAACGGTCCACAGGCCACCCCGTCCCGGAACATGCCCCGCAGCCGGCCGAGTTCTGATTGACGTGCTTGTAGGCCATCTCCAATTGCTCAAGGCCGCGCGCCAAGCCGTCGTGGATGGCGATCAGATACGCGGCGTAAGTCGTTGGCTGGGCGTGGGATAGGTGGGTCTGCCCCGCCATCACGGTATCCACATTGACCTCCGCGACGTCGAGGATTGTGCCGAGGCTCTTGATCACAAGATCCAGAATGTCCAGCAGTTTTTCGCGAAGCTGAAGGCGCGACATCGGCTCCTGCAGCGTGCGGCCGAGGTTGACGGCGCTGGCGGTGTCTTCATCGCCATCCAGTTTCTTCTTCAGCAGATCTTCGCCGCCAGCCCCCGTCTCCTGCAGGGCCTTCAGCAACCTGGCGGCGACCGCCTTCGAGATGAGTTTCTGTTTGTGGAGCATGACCGTCCAAGCCAGGTCGGTCTTCATGCGCGCGGGCATGGCATCCTTCATGCGCTTGAGCTCCGAGGCAAGGCGACCGTTATAGTAGCGACATTCCTCTGCCTCGGGCGCGCCGGGACCGTGACGACGGTGCTCGTGCGAGGCGGCGTATTCCTTCTTGGTGGATTTCATGTGTCTTTCTCCTGTGCAAAGGTATTTCTATAGAGCGGCGAACTTGCCGAACCACGTCGGCTCGATGTTCAGGCCGCGGCGGACGTGCTCGATCTGCATAATGTTGTCGCGGCCCACATTGCCGAAGCTCACGTCGGGTCCATATTGAAGAACGAACCATTGCGCGATCTTCAAGTTCCCACCCATCTCGAAGATCATCTTCTCGTGACCGATGGCATCCACAATTGCAAATATCTTCTCCGCGCCGGCCTGGTTCTCCCAGGGCTTCATCAGGCGGATCACATCGCCTTCCAGCACGATCTTCCATGCCCCGGCCTGTAGGAACTCCTTGCACTGCTTGACGATATGACCGACGGCGAAAGGTTCCTCCGCCCGATGCGGGCCGAGCTCCACAAGCACCTGGAAGCCCCGCTCTTTGCCCATGTTGGTCAGCTTCAGCTTTGTGTCCGGGGTCATGTGGACCTCGCTCTCCGACACCTCGACGACGGTGCATCCCAGGTCTTTCGCTTCGTCGAAGAACTCTTCAACCTTCCGGCAGACGAGCGCGGCCTCGAGCGTCATCCCGCCGGGGAAGACCTTCACCTGATGCTTGTTGTAGAGTTTCACCTTTCGCTTGATGAAATCACGGTCGGAGAGGCGGCCCGTCAGGACGGCGAGTTTCACCATGTCGAAATAGTCGCCCACCGCTTCGAGCATTCCCTCGATGTAACCCATCTCCCACCCCCAATCGCCCGCGAAATTCAGCCCGATCTCGCGCGGTTTCTCCGAGCGACTCACCGGAATGTCAATACAGTTCTCAAACGCCTTTGCCATCTTCCTTTCCTTTCTTACTCACGACAAGAGGACGCATTGTTCACAAAATCGGAAATGTCCTTTATGCCTCGCACAGCCCGCGTAAGTCGGAAAGCATCTTTTGCTGTGCGTTCTCCAATGACTCGATCCGCTTCAGGTGTCGGGCCCGGGCGTCGGCGAGTTCCTGCCGGCGGTCGGCGATCATGCGAGCCACTTCGTCGGGGGCCGCGCCGCCTCGGCTATTGGTCACCTTGATGAAATGCGTCGGGTCCAGCAGCTCGCGGAGTCGCGCTTCAGCCATCCCCAGCTTCCGCCCAAGCACCTTCTGGGCCGCCTCGTCCAGCAAGTCCGCCCGGGCGTGCGTCGCGGGGATCTTCTGCTCCTGCGACGCCAGCACGAATTTGTTGACGATATCGTGGGCGGTCTGGTAGCTGACCTCTTGGTCGCGGACGATCTGGTTGGCCAATTCGGTGGCGCAAATGTACGACTCCCGGATGACGGCCAGCATCCGGTCCGCGTGCACGCGCATCCGGTGCATTTCGGTGGCGAGTTCGGTGATGCAGATTTGCGACGTTTCGAATGCGGCCAGCACCGGCTCGGATATGTGGAGCATCTCGAACACGTCGCCGTGCGGTGTGCGCTGGCCCGCGGCTGCGACGCCCACCAGATGCCCCAGCATCTTGCCGGCCCGCGAGCGGACGAACTCCATGCCGTTGGGATTGCCTTCCTTCTGAGGCATCATGAAGCTGGTTCCGCGGTGGGACCCGGCGTCCAGAAAACCGTATTCCATGCCCGACCAATAGCTGATGTCCAGTGCGACGCGGCTCGCGATGTTGGTGACGTTGGTGAGGCCGCACGCGACGACGAGATAGCCGTCGGTGTAGCTCACCGCGTCGTTGGCGTTTTCGATCAGCCCCTGCATGCCCAGATACTTGCGTACCCTGTCGCGGTCAATGGGCCAGCTCGTCCCGGCCAGCGCGCCGCATCCCATTTCGCAGAGGTCCATCAGGTGGTAGCCGTGTTCCAGGGTCTCCGTGCTGCGCGCGATCGCGTCTGCCGCGGAGAGAATATAATGGCCGAATGTGGTGGGCTGCGCGTGTCGAAAATGTGTGTACCCGGGCATGATGGTTTCGGCGTGCTTCTCGGCCCGGTCGAGCATGGCCTCCAGCAGGTCGTAGATACGGCACATCTGCTTCATCAGTTTATGCCGCACCATGAGCATCTGCTGCGACGAAGGCTGCGTGCGCGCGATCATGAGCCGGCCGCCCGCGCGTTCGCCCAGTGTGTTGATGAAGTGGCGGTCAACCCCGTGCATGTGCGGGCCCATCTGATCCTCCGTGACAGGCCGCTCCCACACTTCAAGCACGCCGCGGGCCGCCTTGGGTGCGTCCTCGGCGAGAACGATGCCCTGCTTGATAAGCATCGTTGCCCACGCAGTGGTGATCCAGTTCATGTAACCCGGTTCGTGCACCTTGTCGATCCGGTCGCCCCAACTGAGCGGACATTTTCCATTTGGCTCCATCTCAAACTCCCGTCATACATTTCTCACGACAAAAGGACGCATTCTTTCACAAAATCCGAAAAGTGCTTTTTCGCATCCAACCCAAGCACACCTTGCCGAATTGCGTCGGCCTTTTCCTTCGGACAGATACCGGAGAAATCGGCGAGTTCATGGAACTTGCGAATCACATCGTCCAACGTCATCGTGTCGGGGCCGAGGGCTTCGCGAGTATTTCGGAAGTTGGTGAATACCTCGCCGGTCTTCAACGTCACCTTGACGCCCTCCACTTTGCTCGCATCGGCGGACCACTTGTGTGGGGCCGGGGCATCGCCTGCTTTGGGTGTTGCGGGAGGGGATGCTTCCGGCATCTCCGTCCGCAGGACCACGCGCTTGGCCAGCTCCGTAACCTCCTTGTCTGCAAGGACTTGCGCATCGGTGAAGTCCGCAGCGCGAGCATGGCCCCGGAGGACACCGAGAGCCGCATGATACGCCGAATTGAACTGGGCATTGGCCTGCGGATTCGGCCCGATCACGAACGGGCCGGTCGTAAGGCCCTGACTTGATCCGCCGAGATAGATTTCCAACTGCTCGATCTCATTGGCGACAAACTTGCGTTGCTGTCCGAGGCGGACGGCGGCGTCAATCATCGTGCCCCCGCAGACGGGATAGTGCTTGACCGAGTCGCGCTCGATCTCATAGAAGTCGCGCGGTCCGGTCAGCGCCTCGATCGGACAAGGATCCGCGTTCCGATACACGGAGAAGAGACCGGCGCGGCCTTCTATGGCATTGGGCGGTCCTGTGACGCCGCGCCGGGCGAGCATGGCGGCCCAGAGCGCGGAGCGCGCCGCGAAGGCGGGCTGCAATCGCTTGGTAAGCGTCTTGTCGAAGAGGGCCTGGCGATTGCCAGATGCCTGCGCGTAACTGATGCCCATCGCATTGACTGTTTGCTCAAGGTTCATCCCGAGTAGCCGACACGCCGCCGCGGTGATCCCGAATCCGCCGACGACTGAACTTGGTAGGAATCCCCCCGTGTTGTAAGCGGCCTTCGGTTTCTGTTTCGCAAAAGCCACGCCAAGCCGAGCGGCCGCCTCGACGCCGAGGATGAGCGCGGCGAGAACGTCCTTGCCCGACGCCCTGGCCATCTCCCCGGCGGCGAGGGCCACCGGGAGGACCGACACCATGATGTGTAGGCTTGACGGCTTGTGGACCTGATCGAAGTCGAGCGCATGGGCCATGGCGCTGTTGGCGAAGGCCGCGTTGGGGGAGGGGAATTTGCCGCCGTAGATCAGCAGCGTTGCCTCCGGCTTGCCGCCCCAGTCGCGCATCTGATCCACGACCTCACGTACGCCGCCGGAGTTGTATCCGGCGATCGTCACGCCAATGGTGTCGAGGATCATCTTCTTTCCTGCGTCGCAGGCGCGGTCGGGAATGTCGTCTGCCTTTGTGTTTAAGGCCAGTTCAGCGAGGGATCTTGTCATGGTCACCGCATTTTCCTTTTTCTGCCGATTCTTCCTTCGCGCCGCATTTTTCAGAATGTGACACAGTCAATTGTATTATCAAATTCTACCATTTGGCGGCAATATGTCTACCCACGGGAAGGTGGAACTATTTGCACTATTTTGATCTGTCGCCCGCGAAAAATTACCCCTTTCGGATTTGGTTTCTGAAGCGCAGGGGTGTTGTCCCTGCGATTTCCTCGAGGCGGCGGGTATTGGGGCAGGGGGACGCGCCGCTCGATCAGCCTCTCTTTCCATGTTAGCCAAGGACGAGTACAACCGCCAGCGCAGCGCACAACCCCACCCCGAAAAGGACGAGCGAGACGATTGTTCTCGCGGCGTGATCAAGCGTCAGCTTCTCAATCCACCTCGGGGTCGCTATCGCCCAAATGAAGGCAAGACCACAGAGGCAGAAGGCGGCAAAGAATGCCTCAAACAGGAGGACATCAACTACCTTGTCAACCACACTACGGGGTTTCCAAGTGTAGGCGAAGGCAACAATAATCCCGGTCACCAGCATTACAACCGGCGCGAAACAGCCGATGAGAATGCGGTCCGAAAGATCGTGGGACAATCGGGAGGACAGGTTCTTCATTACCCTCTTCCACGCGTGTCGCGGGATTCTGTCCTGGACAATTTCGCGCCATCGGCCCTACTTGATCTCCAGGACCACCGTCTTTCCACTCATCGCGGCAGGGACGGAAACCTTTTTGCCACCCACCTCGATGAAGGCGTCCTCGGTTGACGGAGGCTTGCCGAAATCCGTCCGCCGGACGAGGAGGCGGTCGCCGAGATGGATCGCGGAGAGGACAGGACCCTCCTTTTCGGGAACGTCAAAAATGAGCGGCTCGCCCTTCGAGAGTAAATCCTTGTATTCGAGCGCCGAGGCATAGGTGCTGTGCACCGGCACGAGCTCGCGGAGAAGATCCTCGTTGCGGCTCCAGATGTACATGCCGTCCGTCCCGCGCAGCCAGAGGTGCCAGAGCAATTCCTTGTACTTCTCTTCCGAGATCGGTACAGTATCCTTGGGCATGGAATCCAGTTCCACAAAACGATTGATGAAGTTGATGATCGGCACGGCCTTCGGTCGGTTCGCCGCGCAGTTGGAGAAGACCGAGAGCATGTTCTGGAACCACCGGAAGTCCGTGTCCGCATAGTCGAACCAACCGTAGGTCCAGCCCCACCCATAGACAACGGGCATGCCGATGTCGAAACCCGTCAGGGCGAACTCGTCCCTGAACCACTTGCGATAGATGGCACCCTGCACGCGCTTGGCCGGCGCGCCGTCAACGTACTTTTCGTAAAAGTCATACCAGTAACGATATTCGCCCATCGGGTAGCAGCCGTAATTGGCGACAGTTGCCTTCGGGAACAACTCGTGGATCGCGTCCACGAAGAGCTTCTGCATGGCCGAACGAATCTCGCGGATGCTTTTTTGGAAAACGCTGAAATCCTTCAGCCCCTCCTCGCCGAGTTCCTTCTGGCATCGGACGCACTTTCGGCACATCTCCCACGCGCCGTTCCACTCGCTCGGCCCTTGAAACTCCCAGTCAAACCAGACGCCGTCGAGCGCCACGCCGTTGTCCTTGTAGCACTTCGCCCACTCGCGCACCTGGTCCTGCACGGCGGGCCAGCCGTCCTTCACGAAGGGGCAGCCGAGTTTCATCTTCTCCACATGCGTCGTGTCGGGGAATCGGTTGCCATCGGCGTCAATGTGCCAGGTGTTTTCGTCCTTGTAGAATCCATCCCCCGTGTTCCCGGCGAAGGCATAGACAGGCAGACCGAGGCGGTTCTGGATCTTGCCGAGCTTGATGCACTGCTCCATGACGGGCCGGCGCTTCTCGGGTTGGGGATTATGCCGCCAGACGTGAACGACCGGCAGGGCGCGGGCGTCGAGGGCCTTGAGCGTCTCCTCGATCTTTGCCTCGTCGCCGCCGCATAGGTCGCCCGGCGTGTGGGTGTGCCAGAAGAAGAGGGGCAGGCGGTCGCCGCGGGGGAATTTCAGGGGTTCGGTGTTTTTCAGGGTCAGGTCGAGTTTCTCGTCCATAGTCAGCCTCAGTGGCTTTTTCTTCTCTTGGGCCGTAAGGGTGAAAGCAAGGATGAGGGACAAAACGAACAGCCAGGCCGTGCGTGTGCTCATAGCGACCCTCCAGAAGGTTATGCGGTCATTGTGTGATCTATTGTGGTCATGCCAGGCCAGCTTGTCAAGGATTATTGTGACGCCTCGACGCTTGCAAAGCAGCGGGACCTGTGACATACTTGTCTCCCACGAAACCGGAGGAAAAAGCAATGAGACGAAGCGTGCCCTTACGATGCTGGGGTGGTCTGGTCATTCTTGCGGTCATGGGCTGCGCCCCGGCCGTCGTCCTGGAGCGCCCGAAGGAGTGGCCGCAGGAGTACTCGAAACGGCAGCTCTACAACACGCCGAACGCCTTCATCTACGCCAGCAACAAAGAGGCGGCGGGCGAGGCCGACCGGCTGGTCCTTGCCGTGGCGGGGGACTTCGAAAAGGAGACAGGCCGCAAGGCGGCGAAGGGACTGGTGTTTGTCTCGGATATGCCTGACGGCCTGCTCGTTCCCGCTCTGCAAAAAATCATCGAACTCGAACTGCAGAAGAAGTCGCTTGAGGCAAAGGCTGTGAAGAAGCCTGATGAGGCCAAGGACAAACCCATAGACCCCATGGTGAAGTGGAACGAGTTCAAAAAGAAAATGGCTGAATTCGGCCTGACGGTGGACGAGGTTTTCAAGGCGATCCCGTTCCCCCTGCCGGACAAAGAGGTCTGCACGATCCTGGGCTTTCCTCGGTCGCGGGCCGACGAGGTCGAGTGGATGATGGCCATGCCGACGAAGGCGGTGATCGGCGATGTGGTCGGCAAGATGATGGTCGCCTCAATCAAGCAAAAGCAGGTCGGCCCGGTCGCCGAGGCGATAACGCAACTTCTGCTGGGGATGGTGAATATCGAAAGGACGTTGACGGACGGTCTCGCGCTGACGCGGGATATTGGACTCTTCGGCATGTGGGTGAACGCGCAGAAGGACTGGACCGAGACCGAGAAGCAGGCAAAAATCAAGACCTACACCGACCGCCGGCTGGAGCAGACCCTCGGCGGATTCGTGATGGCGCGAATCCGGGAAGCGGAGGAGAAGAAGAAGGCGGAGCAGGCGAAGGCCGCGGAGAAGACGGCTCCAACGAACCCACCAAAAGGGAAGGATGGATTGTAAGTTACTGCTATTTTTGCCCAGTCCTTGTCTTGTCCTGCCAGTTGCTTAGATCATCCGGTGCTTCGCCAAGACCATGATTTTTCAATGAGGTTCGACCGTCGGGTCCCAGTGAAAACAGATCGAAGCTGGACATATTATGGCATACCCTTGAACCCGCATACGTCTGCCCCTCGGGATTGTGGCAGTCATAGAAGAACGGTCGGCCCCAGGAATCTACGACGATGCACCGGATGGTCACCTCGGCATCTTCTCCCTGGTTCCCTCCGAAGAGCTCCACCGTGCGCTCAGGACCCGCAAGATTCTCACGTGAGATGCGAAGGTGCTGAGCGCGAAGCACAAGGTTTATCATCATGTGCTCGTTGCCCGTGGTTGGCATCTTGCCATCGGGCATGCCGGGCGCTTCCACGTTGACCTCCCTCGTTTCAACTGTCGAAGGGATTCCAGGGTGCGTCTCGTAGTTCCATCTTGCGCTGGCAAGGGACTCGATGGGGGCGTCAGGCGCCCAGAACCGATAGTCCTCATAAAACTGCCGATTTGCCGCCTCGATCTTGTCCATCAATGCCCTTGTAGAGAGGATCCTGGCTCGTTTACGCATGTGTTCGGTTAAAACGATGAGGGTCACGAACATAAGGGTGCAGACTGCAACGACGATAAGAAGTCCCCAGCACCATCTGCGGAGCGTTAGCGATCTCGCGCTGTCAGCACTCATGGCAAACCGTCATTCGGTACACGGGACAACCGTTAAGCAGAGGAGGGACGGGCGCGTTTCCCTATCCGATTGTCACACCCGTGTAACTGTCTGTCAAGCCTTGTTTCGAGTCTGCCCGAATTTCCAGAGTCCCTGTTTGACATCCCGGTCGGAATTGCTATACTCTCGACGGTGGGAGAAATGGATTAGGATTAGGATTAGGATTACGATTAAGATTACGATCAAGAAGGATTGAACGGAGGTCACCGTGTACGTAGGACGAATTGTTGCGGTTGGGCGGACGAGGTCGGGCAGGGCGGCGGCGTTGTATCGCGTGTCGTCGCGGTCGTTCCCGAATCGGAAGGCGATTGTCGAGAAGGCGAAGGCGAGCGTCGCGCCGAAGGAGGGCTCGGAGGGAACGGTGCTGGAGAACGCCTTCATCACCTACGACTGCGCGCGCATAGTAGGCAAGACAGCGGTCGTCACAAACGGCTCGCACACCAATCCCATCGCCGAGAAGATCGAGGCGGGCATGCCGATCCGCGACGCGATGGCCCTCAGCCTGCTGGCGATGGATTACGAGCACGACTCCCTCGACACGCCGCGCATCGCCGCCGTCATCGAGGCGGGGGCGGAGAGCGGATGGCTCGGCGTGGTTCGCAAGGACGGAATCGAGGTCTGCGAAATCCCGCTGGCTAAGGGTGAAGTGTGCTACCTGGCCACCTACGAGATCAACCACATTGACCCGACGCGCAAGGACAAGTTCCACATCGCATCGGCGAAGAAGGGCGCGCAGCACATCATCAGCGGCGGGGCATTCGCAAGGCTGGAAAAGCCCGTCGTGGCGGTTTGCGCCCTGGAGACGAAGCGGGGCTTCGAGCTGGCGGATGCGATGCCGAAGTAGGTCAATCCATCGCAGAGAAAGGACGCGACGTGTACACGAAGCTGGATGAAGTGCAACTCCGCTCTGGCGAGACGATGGAGATCGGGGTGGTCAAGGCCCCGGACAAAGACTATATGCAGCGCCTTCACGACCACCTGAAGCACAAAGGCATCCCGTGGATCTGGCATGTGGACAAGGCGACGGAAGGCGAGCTCGACGAACTGGAGACGCGCTTCTACATCGGCAAGATCGGCGACGAGATCGCGTCGAACGTGATGATCGTCGAGCACTCCCGCGTCGGCATCCTGGGCCATGTGTTCACGAAGGAGCACCACCGGCGCAAGGGCGCCTACAAGGCGGTGATGGCGGAGCAGATGGAGGATTGCGGGGCGCGGGGGATGAAACTGCTCTATCTCGGCACGGGATATGGTTCGGCGCCGTATTGGATATACCATAGTTTCGGCTTCCGCAGCGTAGTGGAGGGATCGGGGAGCATGCGCTTCGCCTCGGATGAGTCGTTTGAAAAGGAATTCTTCTCAAGTTGCGACTGCAAGGTGACGGAACTCAAGTGGCGCCACTGGCCCACGACCAACGTCCTCACCATGCAGAAGGAGGGGGACTATCTCCGCAGCGTCAGTTGCGGACACTTCGGATGGAATAGCTTCGAGGGCGGGTTCCTGAACCTGAAGAAGGAACTGGAGGAGAAGGGGATATCCTCGTGCAATGTGCTGGCCACGTCGAAGGGGGCGGTGGTCGGCATGGCGACGCTTCGGCCCGACATGCGGTGGCGGGGCCAGGTGTTTCTCCTCGATGTTTTCGTGCATCCAAACTTTTCTGCGCACATGGTCGAACTGATCGAATCGCTGCGCCTTCCCCCGGCCAAGGTGCAGTGCTACGCCGACAGCCAGTCAACGGTCAAGATGGAAGCCCTTGAAAAGGCGGGATTTAAGAGGGAAGCGGTCTTGGAGGAACAAATCCGGAAAGACGGCATGCCGATGCACGTCGTCATCTATCGTAAGGAATGACGCCCCATGGCCAAGATCGAGCTGTTTGTCTTCGACATGGCCGGCACGACGGTCGAAGACAACAATGATGTCCATAACGCATTCATGCAGACCGTGGCAGACTGCGGCATCAAGGCCACGGGCGACGAGGTCCGCGAGTGGATGGGCCGCCGCAAGCGGGACGTGTTTGAGCACTTCGTCACGCGGCAGGTGGGAGCGGGGGCGCCGAACCTCGATGCAAAGATTGATGAGGTATATGCCCACTTTCGGCGGTGTCTCGAGGACCATTACCGCAACGATCCGGTGCGCGCGGTGGAGGGGGCCGAGGGGGTATTCTCCGAATTGCGAAGTCGCGGAATCAAGGTCGCGCTGACGACCGGCTTCTATCGCGCCGTGGCGGACATCATCCTGGAGCGGCTTGGGTGGGACAAGGGCCTCGACGCGAACCATATCGGCGGGGCGGGTTCGGTGATAGATGCCAGCGTGTGCGCCGACGAGGTCTCCAAGGGCCGTCCCGCTCCCTACATGATCCACCGGGCCATGAGCTTTCTCGGTGTGCTGGACGTCCATGCCGTTGGAAATGTGGGCGACACCCAAGTTGATTTGATGTCGGCCTACAACGCGGGCTGCGCGGTCAATGTGGGAGTACTCTCAGGAGCATACGATGAGGCGACGTTGCGGCAATGTCCGCACACGCACATCATCGAGTCGGTCGCCGACCTGCCGACAATCCTTAAGTCATTTTCATAACCATTCCGCAGGCCCGGCCAGTGTGCAGAGGGGTCAGTTGAAGGATATCTGAGGTCGCTCGTTGCCGGCGCAGTGGAAAGACTCGTCGGCCCGTAACACGGTCTGGATGAGCCGGTGAAGCGCATCGCCGGGCGCAATTCGTTTGGCGCGCAAACCGCTTCGGCGCGATGAGGCCAGTCGGACAATTTCTTCGCCACACATCTGTATCCGCGTCATAGCAAATCCTCCAACAGTTGTTCTCTCTGGGATAGGATCGTTCCGCCAACGCGAGACGAATTACGCAAGCGCTGTGCCGCGGATACGGGGTATAGATCGGAGTTGATGTAAGCTTCGCTACCGGTGAGGTTTAGGGATAAATTAAAATTTCACCCGTGGGAATGGTGTGGCTTTGAGTGGCGCAAAAACTGTCCGTTGGATTTCTAATTGTAGACGCGAATACTCCAAATACTGCGATGTAATAAGTATCTATCCCATCGTTTCTCCCGTTTTCCCACGCGATTTTTGCTGGATTTCATCAGGGGGGAGCGTGTAGGCTTCGCGGCATGATGTGTTGCGTCGTTGGCAACGCGGGGCGACCCTGACGGATGGAAAAGATTTTGACCGCGAGTTCGCGGCGGCATGAGGAGGAAAAAGATGGCGTTGAAGGCGATTCACGTCGGCGTTGGCGGACGAGGCGTTTGGCCCTTGAAGCAGTTTAAGGCGCGCAGCGACTTTGAGTCTGTCGCTTTGGTGGACGTCAATGAGCAAAACATGGTTGCCGCCCACGAGACGACGGGCTTGGGGACCGACCGATGCTTCTCGGACATGAAGGACGCCCTGGCGAAGGTGGATGCGGATGTGGTCATCGTGATCACCCCGCCGCAGCTCCATCACAAGCAGTGCCTCCAGGCGGTGCGGGCGGGAAAGCACGTCCTGGTCGAGAAACCGTTCACCATGGACCTTGCCCAGGCGCGCGAGGTGGTGGAGGAGGCGAAGAGTCATGGCGTCAAGGTCTGCGTGACCCAGAACGCAAGATACAGCCCGGCCAGCGTGACGATGGCGCGAATGATAAGAGACGAGGTCTATGGCAAGCCGGGCTTCGGCCTGATGACGAAGTACGGCTGGCGACCGGGCACACATCACTCCGGGAAGCAACGGCACTCCTATCTGTGGGAGCGCGGAATCCATGACCTGGACACTATCCGCGCGATATTCAACCGGGAAGTGATAAAGGTGTCGGGGCGCAGTTTCAATCCGGCCTGGAGTCCGTACGGGCATGGGGCCGGCGCGGCGGCCTGGGTGGAGTTCGAGGGCGGGGCGACGTGCGGGTATTTCTGCACCTTTGCCGCACCGGGAAAGGGAGGCGGCGGGTTCCGCATTGACTGCGAGAAGGCGACGATCGAGGAAGGAGGCAAGCAAATACTCGTCACGAAATCCGGGGCGAAGGAGACGGAGGGCGTCCCCGTGGATGCTTCGCCCTCTGCGGAGACGATCCTCCTCGATGGTTTCGCGCGGTACATCTCCGAAGGCGTCGAGCCGCCGTTCAGCGGGCCGCAGAACCTGAAGACCATAGCCCTTGTTGAGGCCGTGGGGAAAGCCTCGGATGAAGATGTCGTAATCAACCCCGCCGAGATCTGAATTATAGCGCGAGCTTTTCCCCGCAGGATGGACAGCCCGCTCCCGGGCGCGGTTTATTGCCGTCCCGGAAGACGAGACGCATCCCACACTTTCGACATTCGATGACAAGTGTTTTTGCCGGAACGGTCGGCGGGGGCGCCTCTTTCCGCGGCGCGCGCGCCGGCGGCAGGGCGTCAGTATCCCTGGCGGCTCGTTCTTTCTCTTCCGGAGCGAGTTTTGGCTTTCTGGACGCAGACTCGGGTTCGGGAAAAACGGGGCGCTTCTTCTTGGCGGGCTTAGCGGCGTCATCAACGAGGAACTCGTCGAAACTGATCATCGCCTCCTCGTCTCCCTCCTTCTCAACGGACGCTTTTGACTTCTTGCCTGCATTCGCGTCAACGGCGACATCGCTGTCCGTAAAGCTGAGGATGGGGGCGTCGCCGGCGCGGCGTTTTTTCGCCGGCTCGATCTTGATCTCTTCCTTCTCTATTTTTTCTTCCTTCGGTTTGCGCCCCGTTGCGCTCTCCTCCTTTGCGAGGCCGGGCAGTTCCTTCTTGCGCTCTGCTTTTGCGTCCTTTGCGCGCCCACCCTCGGCAGGCGCGTGAATGTGCGGAAGCGAGATTATCTTCTTGCACCGACGGCACTCCACCTGCTTGCCGGCCTCATCGGGCCAGCCCCGAAGTCGCGCTCCGCACTTCGGGCAGAATACGCGAATCTGTGGCCGATCAAGGTTGGAATTGGGAATGGGAATGCGCACACGGCACTTCGAACAACGCATAACGCCCCCAGCGTCCACGACCTTTGCCTTCAATTCCTCTCCGCACTTGCCGCAGTAAATCGTGATCGTATCCATGCAACGGTCTCCGTTTTCAGATGCGGTTTGCACTTTCTCTATTCTGTCACCTCAAAGCTTAACACGCAAGCCCGAAGTAGTGGGAGGTAACGCTCGAATTGCTGCTGCGGCGTGGATGCCGTGACGATGAAAAAATGGTCCTCCACAGGCAGGAACATCCGCAGGGCCGCGATGTCGCCCATAGGGCTGTTCCATCGCGCCGTATGGAGATACGCCCGGCGCCCGTTGACATCTCTCCATCCGGCGTCAAGTTCTTCGTAGCGTGGAAAGGTCGTTTTGAAGTACGTGAGCATGTCGGCTATTTCCCTCTCGCCGCCCTTCTCGCGGGATACGGAAATCTGCGTGCTCGTCCCGCCGGTGAACATGACAACGCCCGTGGCGCCTACATCAATGCGGTTCCATGTCACAGGATAGCGAAAGCGAAAACGGTGGGTCGCGTCAACATGCCAAGTAGTCTTGCTTCCGCCGCTCGGAGGGGAACAGGATGCGGCACAGACAATCAATGATACGATGTACAACTTACGCCTCATGGGTTGCGCCCCGCGCTCAGGAGGAGTTGTAATAAATATCCTGCTTAGGCGAACCCAGATCGGGCCGCAATTTCTTAGCGTCGCGCAGGTAGATGTGTATGACTTCATCCTGCTTTTTTCTTGTATTGACGTGCAACAGCACACGAATGCACTTTTTGAGACTCCCCGGCACGGGTATTTCATTTGTGCAGAGCAGCGGGGTATAGAGCCAACCGATCTCGCGGGCGGCGACGGCGGGGAACTGCGCATTGAGGTCCGTGGTGACCGAGAAGATCGCGCTGCAGATGTCGGGGACGGTGATATCGTTCGCCTTCGTCAGGGCCTCAAGAAGCTCCCGCGTGGCCGCAACGATCTCCCCTGCATCGTTGCGCTGCACGGTGGTCGCCCCTCGGATTCCTCTGACCGTCTTCTCTCCCACGAAGTCTACTTCCTCCACAGGGCCTGGTAGCCGAGGTGCTGGATGTAGTAGTCCAGCAGGATGATCGCTGTCAACGCCTCGGCCACGGGCCAGACGCGCGAGACGATCGTCGGGTCGCGCCGCGTGACGGCGCTGAGGACCGCATTTTTCCGCGTGACTTTGTCAATGGTCTTCTGGTCCTTCGCAATGGTCGGGGTCGGCTTTACGGCGAGGCGCACCACGATGTCCTGGCCGGTGGTGAGGCCGCCGGTGATGCCCCCCGCGTTGTTCGATGCAAAGCACACCTTCCCGCTCTTGGCGCGCATCTGGTCGTTGCATTGCGACCCCTTCATGTCCTTCACGGCCAGTCCCGCGCCGATCTCGACGGCCTTAACCGCGCCGATGCTCATCATGCGGCCCAGCTCGCCGTCCAGCTTGCGGAGCACCGGCTCGCCCACGCCGGGCGGCAGACCCGTGGCGACCACCTCGACGAGGCCGCCGCTCGAGTCGCCCTCGTCCTTGATCGCGATGATCCGATCGTACATGGCGTCGGCGGCGTCGAGGTCGGGGCAGTTTAGCAGCGGATGGATGCCGTGTTTCTTCCGGATGGCCTCCTTGTTCATCACTTTCACCGGCTGCGCGTCGCGGATCTTCTCGAAGTCGGCCAGGACGGCCATCTTTTCGAGGAACCGCATCTCCGGGGTCAGGCGCTTCGCGCCGTAGAAGGCGGCGTAGATGGGGTCGTGCTCCTTTCGTATCCGGCGGAATGCGGCGGTCTTTTTCCGAACATCCGCGATGGGCATGTCCTTGGCCCGGACGCCCGCGGCCTCGCGGATAAAGGCGGTCACCTCGATGCCATGCGTCCGAAGGACTCGCTTGGCCACCGCGCCGGCGGCCACGAGCGTGCAGGTGTAGCGCCCGCTGAAAATCCCCGCGCCGATCGCGTCGTCCCAGTGGTCGTACTTCATGTAGGACGCATAGGACGCATGCCCCGGACGCGGCGTGCGGTTCGTTGACTGGTACTGTTCGATGTGGACGAAATGCCGGTCGAGATTGGGGATGAGGATGACGAGCGGCGTGCCGTTGGTGTGCCCCTTGTTGGAGAAGCCCGGCATGCTGTCGGCCGCGTTGACGCCGCTATAGATGATGGGGATGTCGGGCTCCTTTCGCGGCGACGTGAGTTCATCCTGGCCGGGCTTGCGGAGGAGGAGGTCGCTGTAGATCTCTTCTTCCGTGATGTAGAGCCCCGGGGGAACGCCCTGGATGTGGGTCGTCATCCCTTCCTGATACGACCCGCCTGCGATAGTTACCTTGAGCATTGTTCCAATATCACATCCGATCATAATCACTCCTCAAACAGAAAAACGGCCCTATCACATCTCTTTCAGTTCCATCTGCGCCCCCAAAGAGCGCATCAGCCTCACGAAGTTCGGGAAGGTGATGTTCATAGCCTCCGCGCCCTCGATCTCGGTTACGCCCTCCGCGGCCAGCCCTGCCACAGCCAGGGCCATGACGACGCGGTGGTCGCCGTGGCCGTTGACCTTTGTTCCCTTGAGCCGGCTGTGGTGGAGAACCAAACCGTCGGGCAGCTCCTCCACCCGCGCCCCCATCTTCGTCAGCTCCTCGCGCATGACGGCGATGCGGTCCGTCTCCTTCACTCGGGCCTGGGGCACATTCACAAGCCGGGTCGTCCCGTCGGCGATACAACCTATGACGGACATGGCCGGCAGGGCGTCGGGCGTGGCGTTCATGTCAATCTCAATGCCGTTCAGGTCTTTCTTCCCGATCTGGATCGCATTGCCCCGGATGTCAACCGTCGCGCCCATATCCTTTAGCATCTGAACAACGGCCTTGTCGCCCTGGGCGTCATTCATATCGAGGCCCTGCAGCTCGATGCTGCGTCCTGCGAGCGCCCCCGCGCAGAGGAAGAACGTGGCCGAGGAGAAATCGCCCGGCACCTGCGCGTCGTAGCCATGATAGGCCTGGCCGCCCTTGATGTGGAAGGTCTCCATATTCTCGTGGGACAGATCGATGCCCTGGCTTTCGAGCCAGTTCAGCGTGATCTGCACATAGGGCCGCTCGTTGAGGCCGGTTACGCGAAGCTCCGTGTCGCGCGGGGCGAGGGGCGCGCTGATAAGGATGCTGCTGACCCATTGCGACGTAAGCGCCTCGATGGTTGTTGCGCCGCCTTTTATCGGGCCACGGACGACAACCGGCGCGAGGCCGCCGCCGCGCGTAGAGAAGACCTGAGCGCCGAGATCGTTCAGGGAGGCGATCAGCGGTTGCGCGGGGCGTCTGCGAATCTGTTCATCCCCCGTGACGACGGTGTATCCGTCAAGCAGGGCGGCCGTGCTGAGGAGGAAGTAAAAGGTGGTCCCGGAGTTTGCGACATCAATGACATTATCCGGCACGCGCAAGTTTCCCCCCACGCCGCGAACAGTCAGGTTTTCGCCCTTCTCTATCGTTGCTCCGAAGGCCCGGCAACAGTTGATGGCGGCGGCGGTATCGAGGGAATCCAGCGGGTTGCGGATGGTGGACTGCCCGTCGGCGAGGGACGCGATCACGACGGCGCGGATTGTGTGCGACTTGGATGCCGGAATAAGCGCCGATCCGCCGAGACTGGATTTATGAACAAGGAGTCGCATCGCCGCTGTCCAGTTAACAGAACTCAAAGTCAGACACCAGATTATAGCAGGAAGGATACTTAGATCAAGGACAAATTCTGTATTGACAAATCAGGGGCATTGGTCTAAGATGCTTGTCATAGGTATGGCATATGCTGCGCATCACTGGATAATGCCCGGGAATAAATTACGTTGATGCTGTGCCTGCATAAGGAAAATTATGTACGCACCATGAGCCTGCCGCCATGCAGTCCGCTTGCGGCCTGCGCACATCCAGAGGATTGTCAGGTGGAACCGAAGCGCCCCGCGACACGATATGCCCCCGGGTGGGTTATTGTCGTGCTTGCGTGCATGTTAAGCGGCATCTTTCTGCCGACGATCGAGGGGCAGGTTATCCGCGCCGTATGCCTCGACTCCGATGCTCCCACAGATCTGGCGACCAAGGCAGCCGAGGCCGGACTCGACACGCTTATTATCTACTTTGATCGCTTCGGTGGGTCCGCCGATGAGGCAGCCCTGACCCGAATGCGGGAGTGGGCGCAGGCGGCCCAGCAATCCAAACTGGCTTGTTATGTCGCCATTCGCGCCTTCGGCCCGTTGTCGTGCCTGGGACATACGGAGATGAAATGGCGGCGATGCAAGAACATCTTCGGCGCATCCCTCCCCGTGGTTTGCCCTGTTGACCGGGGCTACTGGCGCGATGTGGTGGCGGAGCATGTGGAAGCGGTGAGGAAACTTTCGCGGGAGGCGCCGATCCGCGGCCTCCTGCTTTCCCTGTATCGAAACTGGGCGACGGAGCGGCATAGCTTTGACACCTGCTTCTGCGATCAATGCGTCGGGACGTTCTTCGATCCGCAGGACTGCGGTCAGGATGACGAGACCGCCTTTGCAGAGGGGCGGTCGGGTGATGAAAGGCTGGCGCTGATCCGGCGGGAACTCGTGCTGGCCCCGTATCACGAGCGGCAGGCCGATGCTGTCACCCGCATCATTCGCCAGGAAATACTTCCCCGATCTGTTGCGCCGGGCGATTGGGTATTTGGCCTATTCGACTGCGCCGATACGTGGCTGGATCGCGCCGCCATGAACGGGCTGGCCCAGAACGACAAAACCGTTCTGGTGGGACTGGACGTCGGGGAGCGGGCGAGTATGGTGGAACTGGCAGGGACATGCAAGGCCCGATGGGCCTATGCGAAGCTTCGGACCACGCCCGTTGTCTTTCTGGACACGACCTATTTCCTGCCGGAGGATGTGGCCCACGAGGCTGCATTGCTCAAGGATCGCGACATCTCATTCTGTCTGGCTCGCACCGGCGGCTGGTGGCGGCGCGCTGAAAGCGGGGCGAGCGCAGCGCCGGCGCTGGGTCCGGCCGAGGCATACTTCCGTGCGATCAAGGACGGCCCGCCGGCCGGCAGCAAGCGCAAGTTCTTCGCAGGGCGAAAGACCCATCCTCTTATTCCGCGAGTTGCCTTGATCCATGGGGAGCAGTGGAGCTGGACGGCGTGCAAAGTTGTAGCCGACAAGCTGAAGAATCTCGACATTTATCCCGATCTCTTTCCAGCGTGGGGGACCGAAGCGCTGGAGAAGGGACTCGGATACTATGACGTCCTGGTCCTCGCCCCTGGCTATGAGAAGGCTGACCGGAAGTTCTTCGCAAATGTGACCGGCGGCTTGAACGCCTACCTGCATTACGGCGGCGTCCTTTCCGTGCTGGGCGCCGACGCAAACGAGAAGATCTCCTTTCTGCGCGAAATGAACCCCGAACTCGCCCTCCGTGTATCATCCGACTTGGGGACTCGCGAGGGCAAACCGAATCTGCGGGAGCCTGTTGTGCAAAGCCCCCTTCCAGTCACGGAAGCGATTGAGGGCAAGGCCTACCTGGAAGGATTTGAGGGGAAGTACACATCGTTGGTGAGCCGGGACAATGGGGGAAGCTACCTCGTGAAAAAGGATGTGGGCAAGGGGATGCTGACCGTAACCCCCGGCACGGCGATCCCATTCGCGTTTGTGGCCAACCTCTGGGTCGCTCATCGGTCGGGGAACGAGTCGCTTGTCCTTCGCATCATGTCCGGCGGCCAGTATCTGCGCACCGGCGAGAACCGCCTGCTCATCGGTGTGGGGGACCAACGGCTGGGGGACAGGACCCTTTCCGTGCAAATGGACGTGATTTCGCCCGCGGGGGATCGTGCGGCATCCAAATCGTCCGAATGTGTTGCTGCTTTTGCGGGCGAGGAGATACCGTTGGAGTTTGAAGCGACGACGGTGGGGCGGCATCTGCTCGTTGTGACGGTATGCGATCCCGAAAGCCGGTTTGTTCTTGGACGGCGGATCATCCCGATGGACGTCCAGCCTGCTATTCGCCTGTCGCTGGAAAAGAATTACTACAGTGGGGAAACGGAGGCCATGCTTCGGGTCCTATGCGATCCGGTGGCGTGTTCGCCCGCGGACGTGAAGGTTTTCCTCGAAGGGAGCGACCCGGTTCCGTGCGAACTGGTGAAGGCAGGGCTGGATGAGGCCCTGTTCCGCGTGCCGGTGGGGAAGGCGTCGCCGGGGACGCTGCGAGTGACGGCCAAGGCGGGGGACCTTTCCGCGACACGCCCGCTGATCAAAAGAGAACCACGAGAAGGCGAGACGAAGATCGTCGGCGAAAAGGCCCTCAGTTTTATGGACAATCAGTTGCTGCCCATTGGCTCCTTCGACTTCAATCCGACAACAGGCAAAGATCTGGCTGAGGCGGGGCTTCGGATGGCGGTATGTAAGGATGGCGATGTCGGCCCTGTTCGGGCGATGGGCGTACAGGTGATTGCCGAGCCAACTGAGGAGCGATTGCAGCAGAGCGGCTCGTATTTGGCCTGGAGCATGGGGGAGGAGGTCTGCCAGACGAATTTCGCGCCGCAAGATGCGCTCGCCCGATATAAGGCAACCAAAGAGAAGGACCCATATCGTCCGGTAGTAGGGGGGGTGAACGGGGACCTCTCCGGTGACAGCTGTGGTGCGTATATGCCGGCGTACGACGCGTTTTGGGTGAGCAGTTATCCGTTGCCGTTCTACCGGATCGGGGCGGTGGGCGAGGCCGTCCGGTACGCGGTGGAAGCGACAAGGGCGGAAAAACCCGTCTGGTTCGTCTGCCAGGACTTTGATTGGCGCGACTCGATGGGTCTCATCCAGGATGCGAAGATCGAACGGTCCCCTTCCCGGGACGAGTTGCGAAACATGGTCCTCCAGGCCCTGGCGAATGGCGCGAACGGCGTCCTGTTCTGGCGGTATCCGGAGTTTGACAAGCACCCGAAACGCAGGGAGGCCCTGAAGAACCTGCTTGCGGAAATGGAGAAACTCAAGCCCTTCCTGACAAGCCCGGATAGCCGGCAGCAGATCATCCTGCGTCCGCCCTCCTCGCCGGTGGCTTACCGGGCCTTCGATCACGAAGGCAAAATCTATCTTCTTGCGTGCAATCCCACCCGCCAGCGCCAGGAAGCCGAATTTGAGTTGCCTTTTACCATCCGAAGCGCCGGGATACTCGACCAGAACCTTGAGACGGTGGGATCAATCCTCGATGTCGCGCTGGATCCGCTCGACGCCAAGGTCTATGTGCTATCGCCGTGAGAGGTAGCCAGTCTGCAGCGGTTGAGGGGTTTATTCGGCTTTCGGTTCGAGGATGGACGACTCAAGCGCAAGGAGGGCCTTTTCATATTCGAGAGGGTTCTCACCGGGCGCGGTACCATACCGGGCGAACTCCACGCCATACACGTAACCGGCGGTCTTTGGGCCGCGTCCCCGCCACTTGACTTTTCCCAAAAGGTGCATCGGCTCGTGATCGGGCAGGTAGAGCGTAAAGCGGAAGGATGCGCCCAGCTCGATTGGCGCGGCGCATGCGAAGGACAGTCCGCCGATGCTCAGGTCAACTAACGTCGCCTGGGGCGAGGGGATCGTCTGCGCCCCGACAGGGACAATCTCAACACGGGCCGCAGGAACGGTGAAGCGTGTATGGGACCGCCTCTCGAACGGAAAGAACCTTTCTGTCATCCCTGTTTCTCACAATGTGTAAATTCACTATAAGAATATCCTGTATTTGCCCGCAGGTCAAATAAATTTCCTTTTCCGCAAGTGGGGAGCCCGACAAAGATTCCGGAGTTTCGATTTTGCTTGAATCTTTGGCGCAATTCCCGTAAAATACGTTTGTAAGGACAATTGCCGAAAGGACGGTGGGGGGCCTGCCAGGCCGAGTGTAGCCCCCTGGAGAGAATGGTGGATTTACCGCAACCAAGCGAGCCAAAACAGCTGATTGAGCGCAAACAGGCATTGATCGCCGAGATCAAGCGCCTCTCCATGGCCCCCGGCATGCCGCCCGAAGAGTTCTTTCCGAGCTTCTATAAGATGGTTGCGGAGATAATGAGCGCGCAGGGCGGGTCGCTGTGGTTGTACGAAATCAACGCAGACCGACTTATCTGCCGTGTGGACGGCACGCCCTCGCCGGGACAGGGCCCGCAGGGGCCGGGCATGGAAATCGTCGGGAAGACGGTCGGCAACGCCCTCAAGAGCGACAATTCCATTGTCGTCCAGCCCGACCAGGCCGATAGCGAACTGGCGCGCGCCCTCGGAAAGGGCGCGGGGATTGACGCGCTGGCGGCGGTCTGTGCGCCGTTTGAAATTGATGCGGAAACCTCCGGCGCAATCTTTCTGTATGCCGACAGCAATTTCCGACGATTTGATGGGACCGATGTATTCCTGCTCAAGAGCCTGGCAAGTTATCTGAAGGCATACTGCCTCGGCTGGAAATGCCGCCAGTTGGCCGGCCGCGCCGAACGACTCGATTCGCTGGTGAAGCTATCCGGCGAGATTTCCACGACGCTAAACCCGGAGGAGATCTCCTTTGCGGTCGCCAACCTGTCCGCCGAGGTTGCGAGGGCTGACCGATGCTTTGTGGCGCTGATGAGGCGCGGACGGCCTGAGATCAACGCCATCTCAGGCCAGGACATGGTCCAGCGGCGGAGCAGCCTCGTAAAAATGCTCTCCGAAATCTGCAAGGGCATCGCGCGCGCCGGGGAGGTGCAGCTCTTTACCAAGGAACGCACCCAGGAGATCGAAGACGAACGGATGCGCAACATCCTCGAACGATACTTCGAGACGGCCGGGATGGCTGCGGTCGTCGGCGTGCCCATACAGGATGAAGGAAAGCCGATTGCTGTCCTATGCTTTGAGCGCAAGGATAGCGTGCCATTTGACGGCATGGACATGAGCGTGATTCAAAACATATCGAATCACTCCCTCATCGTCCTGAAAAACGCAATCAAATACCAACGGCTGCCCATGGTGCGGACGCTGGAGCGAATCGGGCGCTGGAAGGAGAGCATCCAGAAGCAGTCGAAACTCAAACTCGCCTTCAAAACCGCCCTGGTGTTGGGGCTGATCGAGCTGATGTTCGTCCCGTGGAACTTCCGCGTTCCGGCGGAGGCGCAAGTGGCGTCGGAAGTTTACGGGGTAATCTATACCACCATTGACGGCCTGATCAGCAGGGTCAACGTGGACACGAATGATGTTGTCAAGGAGGGGCAGCTGCTTTTTGTGGTGGAAAACCCGGCGGACATTCGAAACTGCGAGATTCAGGATGCCGAGGCGAAAGGAGCGGAGCAGAAGTCGCGCATGGCGGAAACGACGGCGGAGAGGGTCTACTGGTTGGAGGAGGCAAAGAAGTTTCGCGCCAACCGGGATTACTACGCCGAACGCATCGAACGCGGCAATATCAAGGCGACGGTCGGCGGCACGGTGGTGACGCCGGAGCTCCGGCAGCGTCTGCTGAACACGCCCGTGACTGGCGGGACGCGACTGTGCGAGATTGTGGACCTGAGCAGGATGGAACTTTGGCTTGATGTTGATGAGGCGGATATATCCTTCGTCAATGTGGGCCAGGAGTTGAAATTCATCCGGGCCGAGACGGAAGAGGTTCGATCCACCGTCGCTGATATCGGAAAAGCCGCCATGCCGCGGGAAAGAAAGGTCGTATTCCGGGTCAGGGCCAAGGTGGGCGAAGCCAAGGGTCTGTTGCCCAACATGACGGGGCAGGCCTACATCTACATAGACCAGCAGCCGATCTGGTATGTCCTGTTCCGAAGGATCATCAATTTCGTCAAGACCCGCATCCTCTTCTGAGGATCGGGAGACGCGACGCTTTCGGGTCAATCATGTCGGAGTCACAGGAGTTTTGCGGAGAGCAGGTAGGATGAGAAAGGTCTGTCTATACGCCGTCGCGTTGATGGTGGGATTTGCTTCGCTCATGGGACCGGCCACGGGTCAGGACGCGCAGAAAAAAACGAAGCGGTTCAGAGGGCCGACGGAGCCGAACCCCGTGGTGTCCGTGTCGTGTCCCCTCCGAACGACCGATCGGGCCCAGATTACTAAGATGATGGTGCAAAGGGGCGACTACGTCGAAGCGGGGCAACTGCTTGTGCAATTGGACGACCGCGAGGCGCAGTTGAGTTTCATGCAGTCGGTGGTGACCTACAACGACCAATCGGACATTCGCAGCGAGGAAAACGTGGTAGTTCTCCGCGACGCCGAGCTCCGGAGGACGGAGGAGTTGGTTGCGAAAGGGGTCACATCCCGCCGCGACCTGGAATTGGCGCTGGCCCAGCGCGCCGTGGATGTGTCAAAGCTGGCGGGCCTCTATGCCGAAAAGGTCGCATCCGCGATGATCATGGAATACCAGGCGAAGCAGCTTGCGGATCGGTTGGTCATTTCCCCGCTCTCGGGTGTCGTGGTTCAGACGCAGCTCGACGAAGGCGAGGTCGCCCAGGGGGGGGCGCCGATTGTGGACATTGTAAATGTGGACAAAGTCTTCGTCCGCCTCGACTTGGATATCCAGCACCTGGGTAAGGTGAAGGTGGGGGACGCCGCGAAGGTCGTACTCGACGCGACTCCGCCGCGAGAATACGAAGGCAAGGTCGAATATGTCAGCCCCATAGCGGACGCGGCGGCCAACACATTCCTCGTTCGCGTTGAGATGGCGAACCCGGCAAAGTTGAAGGAAGCGAGAAAGGCCAGGGTCTATCAACTGGAGGACGTTCAAAAGGCTCGCGACGGCGAGAAGCGAGTCATTCGACGGCTAAATCCTGCGCTGGATCAGATTGTGAAGGTGCTCGATCTGCAGGAAAAGCTGACCCCATCGGCGAGATTGGAGCTATCCATTGCACTGGCCGAGGCCGGCGATGAGCGGGCGCTGCCGGGTATCGTGTGGGCGCTAAAGAATGGGAACATCCAGGAGCGATCCGCCGCGGCGCGAGCCCTGGGAAATATAAGGACCGCACAAGCCGCAGGTCTGCTCGTCGAAAAACTCGGCGACGAGAGCCCCGACGTCCGTTGGTGGGCGGAGAACTCCCTTGGCCGTCTGGGTGCGCTTGCCCTCGATACGCTGGTCAAATCGGCCGGAGAGCAGTCGAAGACGGTGAGCCAGGGCGCGGCGAGGGCCCTGGCTCAGATCGTCTCACGCGCGGCCATGGCGGAGACCATTGATGAGACCTACTGGCGGGCGCGAGAGGCTGTCGCTACCGGATACGCCAATCCGCAGGATTACCTGCTGAAATACGAGGAAAAAGACGTGGCGCAGCGCGATTACGAAATCGCCCCCGGTCTCTATGCGGAGGTCACGTTTCCTCACCTGACCGAATAGGGGAAACCGCTGTCGTGCAGGGTAAAGATCTCGAAAAACCAGGCGAAAAGAGGCCGGAAAGAAAGCCGGAAGCGAGCCCCGCGCCTCGGCGGGAAGGTCCAGAAACCGAGCCGAAGTTCGAGCTGACGAAGCAGAAGTTCACCGTCCGACGGGACCTCGAAATCACCGAGCAGGAGCACCGCGGCGAAAAGTTCTACGTCATCAAAGACCCCCTGGCCCTGCGTTATTTCCGCCTGTCGGATCTGGAATTTCGCGTCTTCCGGCTGATGGACGGGACGAACAACGTTGACGATATCAAGGCCAAGATCGAGAGCGAATTCGACGACGTTGAACTCGACGTCCAGACGATCCTGAGCTTCGCCTACCAGTTGAAGAGCATCAACTTCCTGGAGCGCGTCTTTGTCCGGGAGGATCGGGTGCTCTACGAACGCGCCCAGCAGAGGAAAAAGATGCTCTCGCTGTGGGCGCAGATAAAGAACATCCTGTTCATCAAACTCCCTCTGGTTGACCCGGATCGTCTTTTTGAGTGGCTCAAGCCGTACATGCGGATATTCTTCACGCCGTATTTTGTCGTCTTTTGCGTGTTGTTATTCGGGTTTGCCTGCTGGGAACTTTTCCACCGCTTCGGCAACCGAGTGCCCTGGGAGCAGCTCTTCACGCTGGCGCCGCGGAACCTGATCTACTTCTGGATCGTATTCGTCGCTGCAAAAGTCTTCCACGAGCTCGGCCACGGGGTGACATGCAAGCACTACGGAGGGGAAGTGCACGAGATGGGCTTTCTGCTCCTCGTGCTTATGCCGTGTCTATACTGTGACGTGAGCGATGCATGGATCTTTAAAAAACGCTACCAGCGCCTGTTGGTGAGCGCCGCAGGAATCGTGACGGAGCTTATCTTGGCTGCGATCGCCTGCATCGTGTGGGCCTTCTCCGACATTGACCTCGTCAAGGGCCTGGCCTATCGAATGATGCTCCTCTGCAGCGTCTCATCCATCCTGTTCAATGCGAACCCTCTCATGAAGTTCGACGGCTACTATATGCTGAGCGACTACCTGGAAATCCCAAACCTGCGCGCCCGTTCGACGCAGTACTTTGCGGGATATCTGAAAGAAAAGCTCCTGGGCATCGCGCAGCCGAAGGCGCAGATCAGCGACGAAGACGCCTCGATCTACCTTGTCTATGGCCTGGGTTCGACTATCTGGATATGGATGCTGATGTTCAGCATCTGCGCGGTGATGCTGGATCGGTTTTACGCCCTCGGGCTTTGGATCACCGTTACGACCGTCATCGGCGTGTTTGTGATGCCCATACGCAAGATGTTCGTATTTGTGTTCCAGCACAGAAGGGAGATCAAGGTGAAGAAGCGGAATCTGGCGATCACCGGGGCGATAGTCCTGGGTCTCCTATACTTCGGATTCTTCGTTCGCTTGGATACATGGGTGCGCAGCCCGTTCGTCGTCAAACCTGTTACCGTGGAAAAACTGAAGGCGACGATCGAAGGATATGTTTCCGACTTTCGCGCGGAGGAGGGACAGGTCGTGCAGGCGGGCGACGTAATCGCCGAGCTTAACAGCGAGGACGTGGAGCGGGACAGGCAGAGGATAGTTGACAACATAGATCGTGTTACGACTCGAATTCGCATCGCGGAGGGTCAGCACAAGACAGCGGACGCAAAGGCGCTGAAGATCGAACTCGAGTCGCTCCAGAAGCAACTGAAGCAGATAGATGAGCAGGTTCGCCGGCAGACAATCACTGCGCCGTTTGCCGGCGTCATGTTGCGCGCCAATCCGGATGAAGAGTTGAGGCGGGACATCATTATGAGTCGGAAGTATAAGCCCGGCGATGAGATCTGTTCCGTGGCGAAGCTCGATGAAATGATGATGCGGGCCTATGTCGAGGAGTGGGACCGAAACAAGATCGAAGAGGGCGCGCGGGCGCGGGCCAAAGTGATTGCCTTTCCGGACAAGGAGTTTGAGGCGAAATTGCAGGAAGTGGGCAAGGCGGGCGACCAGGCCCTCCGGGACGCAGAGGTCTATCATCTCGTCCCCGCCATTCAGACCCAGCAGGGCATCACAAGCGCGGTTGTCTATTATATCGCGGAACTCAAACCGACAGGCGACGCGGGGGGCCTGCGGCCGGGTCTGACGGGCGAGGCGAAAATCTATGCAGGCAGGAGGACCTACGCCGAGCGGATTGGCAGCTGGGCATGGACCAAAATCCAGACCATGTTTCGCGTCTGATCCGTGGGCGGCCCGATCCATCGCAAGAATTATGTTGACACGTATTGTGACGTGTGGGTATACTCACCCCCCATACGAGTTGGGTTCTGACCTGTTGCGAGGGGTTCCATGGTCCATCATCTCGTCTACCTCGCGGGCAAGAAAAAGAGCGAAAAGATATCCCTGTCCGACGGCGTCACAACCCTTGGACGCAGTTCCACAGCGGATGTGACGATCCAGGACCACAAACTATCCCGCATTCACTGCCAGATCGAGGTCACGTCCGAAGGATGCACCATCACCGATCTGAACAGTACAAACGGGACATTTGTGAACGGCAAGCGGATCTCGGAACAAGCCCTCCGCCACGGCGATCATATCGGCCTGGGGCTCACGCCGCTGCGAATCATCCAGGCCCCCGAGCCGGCCGAACTGCCGGCCCCTCCGGCCATGCGATTCTGCGATATGTGCGACGGCAGCGTGACCGGCAAGGAGATCATCCGCGGCGATGCAACGTGGATCGGCGAGAAGCTTGTCTGCTGCGACTGCCTCGCAGGCGGCGTCATTCGGCGCCTTCGCAAAACGGGCAAGGATGAGCCGCAGGAAAAGGAACCAAAGAAAAAAGCCAAGAAGGAATCCAAGCCGGAGTCCAGGACGGAGTCGCCCAAAGAAGTCGGTCCATACCGAATCGGAGAAAAGATCGGCGAAGGAGAGATCGGGGCCGTATATAAGGCCGAGCAGACGGCCATGCACCGAACCGTTGCTCTGAAGATACTCTCCGATAAAGTGACCGGGGACAAGAAGTGGCTCAAGGCCTACCTGCGCGAGGCAAACCTTGCCGGGCAATTGGTTCACCCCAATATCCTCCTTATCTACGGTATTGATGAGGCGAGCGGCGTCCACTACGTCGCCATGGAATATGTGGACGGCGAGAATATGGCTGCGATCCTGAAAAAACAGAAAAGCCTGCCGATCAAGCGGGCCAAGAGTGTCATCACGCAGATGGCGCAGGCGATTGAACACGCCTTCGAACACAAGATACCCCATCGGGACATCAAACCGGCGAACATCCTATACGACAAAAACGGCACGGTCAAACTCGGCGGCTTCGGAACGAGTTACCTCATGAACATCGGCCCTCCTGAAGGCATAGATCGGGGAAAACGCGACCTGTCCAACTTCATCTACTGTGCGCCGGAGTTCTTCCGGGAAGGGGAGGATTTGGACTTCCGCTCCGATATGTACTCGCTGGGAGCGTGCTTCTACCACATGATGACGGGAAGACCCCCCTATGAGGCCGCAAACCTTAAAGACCTCGCCCCCAAGGTCCGCGCCCAAAACCCAAAGCCGATCCGGGAAATAGCAAGCGGCTTCCCTGACTCCCTCTGCCGCATCATCGAAAAGGCCATGGCCAAGGACCCCGACGCTCGCTATCAAGTTCCGAAGGAACTGCTCTGGGACCTGGCAGAGGACCAGTCGTAGCAGATACCCTTGACGCCTGTAGCCGCAGTCCCGCGCGGCGCGGGGAAAACCGCATCCATAAAGGGGACGGCCACACATGCCGGACTTTCGGCGCGGCTTTTAACTCAACGGCAGGTCCACCAGCCGTCTCTCCTCTATTGACAGATAGGCCGCTTGGGCAATCTCGACGGCGGCCCGGCCGTCCACGCCGGTGATCGGCGGGTCTTCGTCCTTGAGGATTGCGTCAAAGAATACCCTGAGTTCGTGTGTCACAGGGGTCTCGACCTTGATCTCCGATGCCGGGATGAACTTCGTCTCTTGTTCCGTCTTGATATGAATTCCGCTCCCCTCCCCCCAGATGGCCGGGAAATGGAGGCTCCCCCGCTCGCAGTCCACGCGCCCGCCGTACTCCCCGATGGGGCTGATTGCGCTGGAGTGGAGGGAACCGACAGCGCCCCCCTTGAAGTACATCGCGGTCACCACGGCATCGGGGTAGTCGTTCTGTGACTGCGGATGATCCACGCCGACGGCGCTCACGGAGGCCGCTTCGCCGCAGACCCAGCGCATGAAGTCAATCTCGTGGGCATTGATTTCCATCAGGTTTCCGCCGCTCAGCGCCCGCTGTGTCCGCCATTCCTTCCGCCAGATGCCCCCGAAGCCGCCCCCCAGCCGGCGGACGATCATGCAGAGCGGCCTGCCCAAACCGCCGCCGGCGACAAGTTCCTTCACCTTGGAGTGAATGGCGTGGTAGCGGCAGACCTGGCCGATCATCAGTTTCACATTCTTGTCCTGGCACTGCTCGATCATGACGTCGCAGTCGGCGACCGTCGGCGCCATGGGCTTTTCGCAAAAGACATGCAGCCCGGCATCCGCCAGAGCGCCTACCATCTCCCGATGAAGAAACGGCGGCGACGCCACGATCCCCGCGTCGAGCCCGGCCGAGTCAATCATCTCACGGTAGTCGCTGTAACCCTTTGCCTTGAAATCCGAACAGAACTTGTCCAGCAATTCCTGATTCACATCGCTCGCGGCCTTGATCTCGACCTGATCGAGGGCCGCGCAGCCCTTCGCGAGGCTTTGGCCCATCGGGCCGCAACCAATGATTCCAACGGCCAGTTTCGCCATATCTTCCTCCGCATTCACCTGCGATCTCATAGGGACAAGAACGTATGAAAGCATGACGCTATCATGTCACTCGTCGGCAGGCAAGGATTTTTTCATCGTTCCACGGAGACAATTTTGGCATTGCGTTCAGCCCACCGATTCTATATCATCAGAGCGTGTTTGGAGACTCAACCGAACGGGAGGGGTATACAAATGTTCCGAAGACAGTCTGCACTCTGCGTCACGGTCTTGTCTCTCCTGGTGATGACGGCTCTTCCTGTCTTGGGCGATGTGGGTGTTGCCTTTCTGCAGGAACAAAAAGAAGTCAAGCCGATAGATGGCGGCAAGAACTTCGCCTACAAGTTCGATTTCCTAAGCCTGGGCGCACAGTTCCAGCTTACCTATGACATATCCATCACAGATTCCACCCCCTCGGGGAAGTGCTCCTCGCGGATGTGGGTATTCAAGGAGAAGATGCCCACGCTCGGCATGACGCGGCCGGCGTCCTGTAATTGGTACGCCCAGGGCTTCTTTGACGTGATCATTGACGGCGAGGGGCTGCACGAGTACCCGGCGACGTTCGATGTCCTGCGCCGCGGCGGGCCGGACACGCTGCTTCAGGCCACATGGGACACGCCGAAAGGAAAGGTCGCGGTTCGCTTCCTACTGCGCGACGGCGACGACAAGCTCCTCATGCAGGCAGCCCTGGAGCCGAAGACCGAACCCAAATCAATTCAGCTTCGCTTGCTCTGTTACCCGAATGGATTCTACGGTGACAAAGACCGATGGATCTCCACGGCGACCCGCGCGGTCCAGCACGCGAACCAGGTGCAACTCGACCCGGCGAAGGAACCCTGGATAGTCTACTATGACAAGGCATTGACCGGCGACAAGACCGTCGGCCCCTGCGGCCTGCTCTATCTGCCGGAGGAAGTCGGGTCGGCCAGCGTAAATGTGACAAGCTACCCCATCTGGACGGAACTGAACTATCCAGCCTCCACCCGAAAATTCCATGCGGCGCTGTACGACTTCGCGGAGATTCGGGAAAACGAGACCAACATCGCCTACCTGAAGGCCAACGGCGAACGATTCGTCGGGGACCTTCGCGCCGCGGCAGCCGCCGGTTGGGACAACGTCGTTGGAATGACGGCTAAGCTCCCCGCCGGGCGAATCAAGGAACAGACGGTTGAGATCGAGCCGACCGCGTTCGACAAGATGACCAACGAGGTCGTTACCCCCCACATCAAGTGGGCGAAGCCGTATGCGATGGGAACGATCAAGGTGCTTGTCCTGGCCCCCCGATGGACTCAGCGGGAGACGGTCGAACTGGCCGAGCGGCTCGACATTGACTATGACACGATCTGCTTCACATCGGGCTCGCAGGTCCATGACCCGCATGAGCTGGAAATCTACGGCTCGTATGCGCTTTACGGCTATCCGCCGCGCTCCGCGATCGCGGAGCTGAGTCGGCTGCGGAAGGCCCTGGAGGATGGGCGGTACGATTGCATGGTCATCGGTGGCGTTCAAATGGAATTGCTGCCGCAGTATTTCTTTGACGCCGTGATGAAGAAGGTCTCCGACGGCATGGGCCTGCTCGTCACCGGCCATTCCAAGATGTTCCGTGAGGCACTCAAGGGCAAAGAGCTAAGCGAGGAAGGATTCCGACTCCGGGCCGTGCCCGTGCAATATCTGCCGGTGCTCAAAGACTTTTCAGAGAAGGAAGTCGGCAAGAAGCCGATTTTCGATTCCTATACGCATGGCAAAGGCCGTGTGCTCATCGCCAACTATTCGGGGGGGGCGAACCTGTGCCTCACTCCCTCGGCGGCGAGGGCCCTGGAATTTAGATTCCCCGATTACGAGTACTTCCAGTCGCTGGCGGCGAAGGCCGTCCTGTGGGCGGCGCGAAAGGAACCCAACGTCGCCGTCGAGTCGGTTGCGCCGGACGGCAAGGTGTCTGTGCGGGCGACGGGCGATGTGAAAGGGGTCGAGCTCGCCTATGTGATTCACGACCGCGACCTCCTGGAGGAATCCTCCGGAAAACTCACCCTCGACATCCCGGCGGGGCAGAGCGTCCATGCCGTGGCGATCCCTCGCCTGAAACCGGGTGAACACTTCCTGGACGTATTCCTGCGCAAGGACGGGAAGGTCCTGGATTGGGGGACGGGCTACTCCAGAACGGAATCCACCGTCGCAATCGAAGGCATACAAATCGAGGCGGGTGAGCGGAAAGAAGGGTCCATCCTGCGCGGACGGGTCGTCCTCAAGGGAACTCCGGCCGGGGCCAAAATGGAGGTGCAACTGTGGGATAACCTGGATCGGCTGCTGGGCCGCGCCCAGACGACGCTGGATGCAAATGCGAAGGAAGCGCCGTTCGAGTTCAAACTGCCGCGTCCGTTGACGATGCTCCATCGAGTCCGAGCCGTCCTGCTGGACGAGAAGGGCATTCTGGACCAGAGGGATGAGGAGTCTCCGATTCCCGACAGCGACTGGGACGATTGGTCCTTCCTCGTCTGGAGCAACGGCGCCAACGATGCCGTGCGGGACGGCATTAACTATGTCAGTTCGCAGTGGGGAGTGGATGCCATTGACAACACGGGGCTGACCGGGGGCGACGCGGCGACGGCTTTGATGTACTGCCGCAATGCGGCGCGACATAATCTGCGGAGCGTCCCATACATCACCCGTATCGCATCCATGCAGGAAGCAGGCGACATCCGAAAGCCCTGCCTCACGGACCCGAAGCATCTTGAGACGTGGACGGATGGATTGAAGGAGCGCACGCGCGGCGCGGCGCCGTTCGGTCCCCTCGGATATACGCTGGGCGACGAGAACTTCCTCGTCAACCGCAAGCTTGATGTCTGCTTTTCCGAGACGTGCAAGGCCGATTTCCGGACGTATCTTCAGAAGGTGTATAGCGCGTTGGACGCTCTGAACAAGGAGTGGGATGCGAACTACACATCCTGGGAACAGGTCGAGCCGATCCACCTTGAGGATGCGCAGAAAACGAAACAGTATGCCCGATGGGCCGACCATCGGATGCACATGGAGGATGTCTTCACCCGCGCTCACGCCCTTGGTAGGAAGGCGATTCGTGAGGTTGATACCCGCGCCCGCGTCGGCTTCGACGGCGTGTTCGGCCTGGATAGCTGGCATGGGTATAATTTCTATAACCTCTGCCAAGCGTGCGACTTGTGCCAAGTGTATCGAGGCCGGATGGATCAGGTCGAGTATCTCCGATGCTTCTCGATCCCCGGGTCCCTGATGGGCGCATGGCATAACCACATCGGAAATAAGGACGAAATCTCGGCGAAGCGCGTCTCGTGGCACTTGCTCTTTCACGGTTTCAACAGCTCGTGGTACTGGACGACCTACAACTCCGGTTGCGCGACGTGCTTCCCGGACCTCCGCCCCACGCCGCAACTGAAATGGATGGCCGAGGTCAACCAGGAGATCAAGGGCGGGATCGGCAAATTGATGATGAACGCGAAGCGATTGCACGACGGCGTCGCCATTCACTACTCGCAGCCGAGCGTTCATGCCCATACGTTGCTGGGCGCCGAGTTCCGCCAAGTTCACGACGCGGCCATTGTTGCCGTGGAGGACCTTGGGCTTCAGTTCGACTTTGTGGCTACGGAGCAGATCGAAAAGGGCAAACTCTTGGAGTATCGCGTCCTGTTGCTGCCGGAATCATTCGCCGTCTCGGAGAAGGAGGCCGCGGCCATCCGATCATTCGTGGAGAAGGGCGGCCTGCTCCTTGCCGACATCCGGCCGGGGATCATGGATGGGCACTGCAAGCCGCGCGCGGCGGGCGCGCTCGACGAGGTATTTGGCGTCAAGCAGGGAGCCGAGCGAAAGCTGGCGGGAGAGAATGAGAAGGTCCTCCTCGACGCGGCGGAGTTGCCGGTTGCCCCCGGCGATGCGGGTCTTGAACTCGCGGGCGCGACGGCCTCGGCGAAGGGGTCCATCGGCGGTTCGCCTTGTGTTACCATGAAGCAATTCGGAAAGGGCATGGCGATACTGCTCAACTTTCCTCTGACGCCGTACTACAAACTGCGAGAGACATGCAAGGAGGAACCGATCCGAACGCTGCTCCGACAACGCCTCGCTGAGGAGGGCGTCGTCGGTCGGTTTAAGGTCCTTTGCGACGGGCGGGATCTGAATGCCTGCGAAATCGCGGCCTTCAAAAACGGCGGAATCGAATATGTGGCGATTGTGAAAGACGACGACATCGAGGACCCCGGCGACCGGGATTCTGAAGTCGTATTTCCTTCAAAATCCTTCGTTTACGACGTGAGGGCCAAGAAAATGTTGGGCGAGACCGACCGGGTGAAAACGCGAATCACCCCCGGCGATCCAAAGATTTTCGCGCTGATGCCTTACACAGTGCAAGGCGTGAGCGTGAAGGCTGATAAGAACAAACATCGTCCCGGTGAGACCATAGAATATGAGATTGTGCTCGACACGAGCGCGGGTAAAACGATGGGACAGCACTGCATCCATCTGGATGTTGCGGACCCCAAGGGCAACGCGATGCGCCACTATGCGAGGAATATCCTTCTGGATGGACCGCGCCAGAAAGGCAAACTGGACTTGGCATTGAACGATCCGGCGGGGAATTGGCGGCTGCAATTCACGGATGTTATCAGCGGTCGGTCTGCGATGCTTCAGATTGATGTAGAGGAGTAAGGGCAAGTAGGGGCTTTTGTTGGCGGCGCCGTATCACGGAGATAGGTATGTCACGTGGAGTAAACGATAAAAATGCGAATGGTCGGAAGGCGGAAGTTAGTCTTACACTTTTGGCCGACGATGGAAAGCCAATTGCGAACACGGAGGTGCGTTTCGAGCAGACGAGGCACGATTTCTTGTTTGGCTGCGCCCTTCCCACGTGGCACCGTGGGAATCAGGAAGCCGAGGAGCCGTTCAAAGATGTCTTTTCGATTTTATTCAACTACCTTACGACAGAGACGGCGCTGAAATGGCGCGGCCTCGAACCGAGGAAGGGCCAGCTGAATTGGAAGGTAGTGGATAGGATCGTCGAGTGGGCCGAATCGAAGCGGATTGCGGTGAAGGGATACCCCCTGGTGTGGGGCAACGGCCCGAAGGGGTCGGGGGTCCCGCGATGGCTGCTGAATAAGCCCGACAAAGAAATCGCCCGCCAACTATACAAACGGGTGCGGAGGGTCGTTGAGCGGTACGCGAGCCGAATGACCTGCTGGGACGTAATCAACGAGCCGTTCCATGCGACCTGGTTTGAAGACGAACTGGGGTCGGGTTATATGAAGGAGGCGCTGGGTTGGGTCAGAGAAGCCGCGCCGCAGGCCAAACTCCTAATTAACGAGTATGATCTCGTCGGATTCGACAAGGAACTGGCCCGGTTCATAAAACTTGCAAAAAAGCTCCAAGAACAGGGCGCGCCTCTCGATGGCATTGGCCTACAGTGCCATCCGGGAAGCCGGTGGCTTCGCCCGGACGAAATTATCTCAGCCTGCGACCGAATTGGGGAACTGGGCCTGGAGGTTCACATCACGGAGCTTACCGTTCCCATCGAAAAACAGCCCGTCAAGGGGAGGCCGGAGGGCGGCGTCTGGAACGAGGAGACGCAGGCCGAGTATTTTGATATGTTTTTCCGGACCGCCTTCGCCCATCCCGCGGTGAAGGCGATTACCATCTGGGGACTGTGGGATGGAATGGTCTGGCAGAACAACAGCGGCATTGTTCGCAGGGACTTCAGCCGCAAGCCCGTATTTGATGCGCTCGACAAATTGATTAACCATGAATGGCGGACGACATGCGTGTTGAAGACAGATCAACGAGGCGAGTGCTCCTTCAGAGGATATTTGGGGCAGTACCACGTCGAGACCCATGCCGGTTCCCGGAAACTGACCGCTTCATTCCATCTGGATGGACGTTCGGAGACGGCGAGCGTTGCCTTAGCGTAAATGATGTTACTGTGGGGGCGCCGCGCCGGGTGGGGCTTGTTCCTTCGGCTCGGCATCCTGGGGAACGGGCTTGCCGACAATCTCCCAGAACCGCTTATCCTTGTGGAGCGCCTGCAACTGCGGCAGGCGACGCGCAACCTCTCGAACGGGGTTGCCGCCGATGTCAACCGCCTTGCGAAGGTTATCCAATGCCTCGTCGGTCCTGCCCTGCGCCGTGTGGAGGACGGCGTACGCCGCCCAGACGGAGGCGTCCTTCGGGTTGAGCGTTGCGGCCTGCCGGAGCTGATCCTCTGCCTTGCCGAACTCCTGCTTTGCCGAAAAGGCATTGGCGAGGAAGCACCTCAGCGCGGCCTTCCTGGGGTCCTGCCCCACGGCCTGTTCGAAATAGTCCACCGCCGCGTCGGTCCGGCCAAGCATGAGTGCGATGCTGCCGAGCTGCGCTAGGAGGTCGGCCGAGGGGCCGGATTCCTTCAGGGCGATCTTCAGTTGAATCAAATGCCTTTGCGGCAGAAGGGCGGCATGGGTCTCGGGCGAGGTGTTCATCGCCTGGTCGCATACGGCCAGGGCTTCCCCATAATTGCCCAACTGCTCATAGGCAAGGGCAAGCAGCCCGGCGATCTTGGCGTTTGATGGGTCTGACGCAAGCGCTTTGCTCAGGGGAGGGACGGCCTCGGAGTACGACCCCATTGCGAGGCGCGCGCCCCCGATGTCGGCGGCAATCCGGTCCTGCAAGGACGGGTTCGTCTCCGATGCCTTATGGAGATACTCCAGGGCCTTGCCATACTCGCCCATGTGCGACTGAATGAGCCCCAGATCCCACCAGAAGCATGCCTCCCAGGGGGATAGCTCAACGGCCTTCCGGTAATACTCGATGGCCTCTTTCCATTTCTCCTGTCGCGCGTATACCTTGCCGAGAGAAGCCCACGCAGGCCCATGCTCCGGTTGACGTTTGGTCTGCTCTCTGGCGAACTGCTCTGCGCGCTGCCAGTCGTTCCGAAGGATAGCCACGTCCACGAGGCTCGCCAGTGTGTCGGGTCGTTCTGCGGCGGACCGCAGGAAGTGGGGCGTCGCAAAGCGATACCACTCGGGGTAGATCGGTTTCAGATAGGTGGCGTAAAGCTCGCCGCAGCCCTTCTGCGAAAGCCATGAGTCGTAGTTGTTTTGAATCGCGTCACACCACAGCGTTCGGTCGTTGGCCCATACGCGGTTGCGGGCCATCGCGCCAATGGCGAAGAATACCAGGAGAAGGGCGGCAAGCGTGCGGACGATCTGACGGAGCGTTGGGCCGACTCGCTCCGCGCCGCTCATCAGACCTGTCAACACTCCTCCGATGGCAATGCACCAGCCGATCAATGGGGCGTAGAGATACCGCTCGGAAAGCCTTGCCCCAACTGGAATTAGGACGTTGGACAGTGGAAAAAGCATGGCGAAGAACCAGACAACGGCGAATGGGAGCCAGGGGCGCTTGCGCAGGCTGACGACGGCGACGACCGCAATCGCCGCGAGGGCGAACGCGGAAAGCAATACGCCTCCATCAAGGAAGGAATCCGATATGGGAAGGGCGTTGTAGTCAACGCTCAGGCGAACGGGAAAGAAGGCGAGGCGCAGATAGCTACCCAATCCCTTGATGGCAAACGGGAGACCGTACTGCTCGCTGAGTGTGCCATGTCCGCTGGTCATGCCGCGCCAGAAGGCAAATCCCGAGAACGTGAGCAGGACGAAAGGGATTTGCCGACGAAGCACGTTGCGAAGCCACTGCCGCCGCTCGAAGCAAATCTCGTATGCCGCCATCGGTCCCAGAACGGCGACCATGACTTCCTTTGCAAAAAATGCGAGCGCGAAGCAAATGAGCGAGAGAAGGTAGAATAGGTAGGGGCGCGACGACCTAGCGGCTGCTACGTATGAGAGGAAGGAGGCGAGGGCAAGCGACGCGCCGAGCAGGTCCTTTCGACCGGCAATGCCGGCGACAGATTCGGAGACGGCGGGATGCACGGTAAAGAGCAACGCGGCGAGCCCGGCCCAACATATGTCGCCGCCGATAAGACGAATCAGGATGAACAGGAGCGCGCAGTTGGCGGCGTGAAGGAGGATGTTTGTCAGATGGTAGCCGACGGGGTTCAGCCCCCAGACGGCATAATCAAAGGCATAGGAAACAACTCGCAGCGGCCGGTATGCATCGCGGAACGTGCCTGTGAATATGCGAACGATACTGGGGGGCGCGAGGCTCTGAATCGCAGGTTCATCAACCACTAAAACATAATCGTCGAAGACGAACCCATGCGGCCTGCCGAGCGGGCTTAGGCTCCACACGGCGTTGAGATTGACAGCGAGGGCGACGAGAACGACGGCGAGACAGACCGCGACGTCGTGCGGAGCCGGCGCGCTCTGTGATTCAGGCCCTTGGGTCATCGGATGTTCCTGCGCCGGGGGGCCTGCGGCGATCTTGCTCCAACAGATGGGCTTGGAGTTGACGATTTTCCTTTTGGACGATGTAGATTTGCTTCCGTAGGGAGAGAATCTGGAGGGCAAGGAAGCCGAAGCAGAGCATTTGCACCCCGCCGAGGAGCATGACGACGAGGACGGTCATCAGGGGCCGCTCCGGGTTGAGCGCGCCGCGCAAGTAGATGCACAGCAAATAAGCCCCGACGATAAAACCGGCCAGCAGAAAGAGAAGCCCCAGTGCCCCGAAGAGCATCATCGGTCTCTCAAAAATCCCGAACACGAGGTGCGAGACGGATGTGGAGCGGAAGCGGAACTTGGACTTTCCTTTTTTTCGGGATCGAAGATCAGCCGGGATTTCTTTCACCTTGTAACCCAGCGCGGTGACCTTCGAGAGGATTTCAAGGTGAATCTCCTTTCCGTCGGATTCGAGTTCGATACTCTTGAGGACGTAGTCGCGGTAGCCGCGGAGGACGCAGGTAATCGTCCAGTATTTTCCCCCCATTGCATGGCGCAGGATTTGGTTTCCCATCTTGCTGACGAACAGGCGAAACCACGGCACTCCCTCCGTCGTCCCGCCGGGCATATAGGCGGAGCCGAGGACGACGTCTATCTCAGGGTTTGCGGCCAGTTCGTCGTAGATTCTGCGGATATGGCTGGGGTCGTAACTGAGGTCAAAGTCAGTGGTGACGATGATTCGGCCTTGCGCGGCAGCCATGCCCGTCCGGAGCGCCTTGCCTCGTCCGGCATTCTCCGAGTAGCCGACGACGCGGAGCCTCGGGTCCTCTTGGGCGAATCGTTCGGCGGTCTCGCGGGTGCGATCGGTGCTGCCGTCGTTGACCATTATGAATTCCCACTGCCCGCGGAAATCCTTCATCTCCTCCTTGATCCGACCGATTGTTCGCTCCACGTTCGCTTCCTCGTTGAACATGGGAGCGATGATGCTGAGGTCGGGCGTTTCGTTGCCGGCGCGGCTATTGGTTGTCGCCATGGGGCGTGTCGGGCCTCTTTATGTCGTATTTTTCGACTTTATAGCGCACGGAGCGGAAGGTCAGGCCGAGCAGTTCAGCGGCCCTGGTCATGTTCCAATTGGCCTTTTCGAGGGCCGATTGGATGAATAGCTTTTCGATCTTGCCCATCTCTTCTTCAAGGTTGAGGCCTTCGGACGGGATTTCGCGCATCTGCCAGCCTTCGGGTTCGCGGCTGACTTGAAGTTTCGCGGGCAGGTCTGTGAGCAGGATGGAGTCGCCCCGGGCGAGGGCGACCGCGCGCTGGATCGTATTTTCGAGTTCTCGGATATTTCCCGGCCAGTCATGCGCCAGGAGGGCCTGCATGGCCTCGGACGTGATCGAGGTGATCTCCTTGTTCATGGCCTTGCCATAGCGCGCCAGAAAGTGGCCGGCGAGGAGGGGAATGTCCTGCTTCCGGTCCTTTAGCGGAGGAAGCGTGATGGGGATCACGTTGAGGCGGAAGAAGAGGTCCTCACGGAAATTGCCCTGTTCGACCTCCTCCTCCAGGTTGCGATTGGTGGCCGTGATGAAACGCACATCCACCCTCTTGGTTTCGGTGCTGCCGACCGGCTTGAACTCGCGCTCCTCGAGGACTCGGAGGAGCTTCACCTGCATCGGCGGGCTGAGCTCGCCCACTTCATCGAGGAAGAATGTGCCGCCGTCGGCGACCTCGAGCAGCCCCTTCTTGTCGGCGAAGGCGCTGGTGAAGGCGCCCTTCACATGGCCGAAGAGTTCGCTTTCCAGGAGCGATTCGGGAAAGGCCCCGCAACTTACCGTGATGAAGTTGCCGTGCGCGCGGAGGGAACTGAAGTGGACGAGCCTTGCGATGAGCTCCTTTCCGGTGCCGCTTTCGCCCAGGATGAGCACGGTGCTGTCGGTGGGCGCGATGCGGCGGACGGTGTCGCAGATTTCCTGCATGCGGGCGGTGTTCCCCACGACCATGCTGATGGGGCGCTGATGGGTGTCGCCGGCCTTCTGCCTGCTCCGCAGGAGATGTGTCTGCGACATGGCGCGTCCCACGATGGCCTTCATGTTTTCGTTGTCGAAGGGTTTCTTGATGTAGTCATAGGCGCCGAGGCGCATGGCGGTGACGGCGGAGTCCCATGTGGAGAAGGCGGTCATGATGATGACCAGGATATGAGGGTCAAGGTCCTTGAGTTCTTTGAGAAGAGCAATGCCGTCCATGTTGGGCATGTTGAGGTCAACCAGCACGACGTCCGCCGGCTTTTCCCGGAATACGCTGAGCGCCTCCGCGCCATCGGCGGCCGCCTCCGTCTCGTAGCCTTCCTTCTTGAGGATGATTGACAGGGTGGTGCGGAGGCTTTTTTCGTCGTCAACGATCAGGAGTCTACCGGTTTGCTCGGCCATCAGTTCTCTGTCTGCGGTGGGTCGGATGTCAGCGATGAATGGGAAGCGGGAGAGCACGGCACCCATACCCGGAACGTGGTACCCAGTCCTGGCATGCTTTCTACGCTTACTTCTCCGCCGTGGGCGCGGATGATACGTCTTACAACGGCAAGCCCCATTCCTGTTCCGGTGGGCTTTGTGGTAAAGAACGGCGAGAAGATTCGTGCAATCTTGTCGGGCGATATTCCCCGGCCCGTGTCGGAGAAGGAGATTTCGACGCCTTCCCGGTTGCCTTCGCGCCTGTGCATGGCGGCCGCAATCCGAAGGCGTCCGCCGTTAGGCATGGCGTCAATGGCGTTTGCGCCCAAATTCAGGAAGACTTGCTTGAGTTGCTCGATGTCCCCCATACAGTAGAGCGGGCCGTTGCTCTCGAAATGGACATCAACCGGCTTGTCGCCGATGTGCTTTTCGAGAAGGACCAGGAATTCTTCGATCACCGCGTTGATCTCGCACCGTTTCGGGTTGGCCGGACGCATGCGGGCGAACTGCAAAAAATCGGAGATGATTCCATCAAGGCGATCCGACTCGCTGCACACGATATCCATGAGTTGTCTGCTGTCGGGGTCCGCGATTTCCATCCGGCCGAGTTCCTGCACGCAGGAGCGGATGGAGGCGAGTGGGTTGCGGATTTCGTGAGCGATGCCGGCGGCGAGTTCGGCGATTTCCTCCATGTAGTCGGCGCGCTTCTCGGCCTGTTCCATTCGCACGCGCGGGGTGAGGTCGCCGAGAATCCCGATACGCTGCTTGCGGTCGTCGTAGAGGACGGATGTGCGAACGTTGACGAGCACCTTGCCGGCGGGCGTTTCTATCTCGATCTCGTGTTCGCCCCGCGAGTCCGACAGGAGGACCTCTTTCAGGATTTTGTCGGACTGACGTTTAAAGACCTCATCCCATCGCTTGCCGGTCAGGTTGGTGTCTTCCGAGAAGCCGAGCATGGTCTTGGCCTTCTCGTTGACGAAGATCAGGGTGCCTGCGGTGTCAATGGCGATCACCCCCTCGGACATGTCGCGGAGCAGGGCTTCTCGTATGATATTGGCGCGCCCGAGCCGAGAGGCCAGGTTATTGCACAGGAAGGCGACGCCGTGAAAAGCGATCCCCTGGAAGATGAGGTAGGTAGAGACCTCCGGAAAGCGACGCTTGGTGATTTCCTGCAGCCAGCTTTCGTGCACAAAAGGCAGCCACCAGCCCTCGGCGGCCACGAAATACGCCGCGCAAACGATGGACAAGAGGACGGTGGAGAGGGACGCGAAGAAGATGCTGCTCCGTCCGGATACGACGATGCTCGCGGCGAGGATACACGCGAAATAAAGGACGTTGAAATAACTCTCGATTCCGCCCGTGCAGTAAATGAGGCCGGAAAGGACCACTACATCTATAAAGATCTGGATAAAGGCGAATCGGGCGGGCTGCTTGATGCGTTTGCTCAGAAGCAGATAAAGGACATTGATGGCGCAGACGGAGATGAGCAGGGCATAGGCCCAGAAGAGAGGAGAGTAGAACTGCAAGCCCGCCCATCGAAGGAGCAGGCCGGCCCGCTCTTTGGCGACGATAACCGCCATGCACGTCATCGCCACGAGAAGGCGGCCGCCGAGAAGCCATCGCATCCGCGACCATGCTTGTCTGTGCTCAGTGATGAGCTTGGCCGTCATCGTACACCTACCGAATTGCCGCCGCAGTCTGCGCTGCGCCGCGGTTATTTGTTGGTCAGCACCTGCTGGATCTTGAAGATCGGCAGGAAAATCGAGAGGACGATGCTGCCGACCATGAGGCCCATGAACCCGATCATGAGCGGTTCGATAAGCGACGTCAGGCTCTCGACAGTGACCTTCACCTGCTGGTCATAGAACTCCGAGATTTTTTCGAGGAGTTGTTCCAATGCGCCGGAACGCTCGCCCACGGAGATCATGCGGGTGACCATCGGCGGGAAGATGCCGCTCTTGGAGAGGGGCTCGGCCAGGGTTTCGCCCTGTCGGACGTTTTCCATTGCGGCCAGGACGCAATCCTCGATGATCTTGTTCCCGGCGGTCAGCGCGACGATCTCGAGGGCGCCCAGGATAGGCACGCCGGATTGGATGAGCGTGGCGAAGGTTCGGCTGAAACGTGAGATGCAGACTTTTTGGAGCAGCGCTCCGAAGATGGGCAGACGGAGCATGAGCCAGTCGAACTGCCACCGCCCGATCGCCGTGCGACGATACATGACCAGGCCGACGATCGCCACGGCCGCGCCGCCGCCCCAATAGGGGACCTTGGTCTGCATCCACAAGCTGATCGCCATCAATATCCGCGTCGGCGTCGGTAGGGGGACGTTCAGGGCGTCAAAGATCGGGATAAACTTGGGCACGATGCACGTCAGCAGGAAGACCGTGATTCCAATAACAAGCACCAGGGATACGACCGGGTAGGTCATGGCCGACTTGATCTCGCGTTTCAGCGCGATGGCGGATTCCTGGTATTCCGACAGGCGAGTAAGGATTGTGTCCAACTCGCCGGATGCCTCGCCGGCGCGGACCATGTTGACATAGATGTCGCTGAAGATTTTCGGGTGTTCGCCCAGCGCGTCAGAAAAGTCCGTTCCGCTTCGAACCTTGTCCGATATCCCTTGCAGGACGTGCTGGAAGCCGGGGTCCTCCATCTGCTCGGCCATGATCTCAAGGGCCTCGAGGAGCGGGATGCCTGCCGAGATCATGGTTGATATCTGACGGGTGAAGACTACGAGATCTTCGCCGCTTACCCTCGCTCTGGGCGCCCTGCCGCTGCCGATGCCGCGCTTATACCAGGGCACATCCTCGCTGACGTTTACGTCAACGAAATTTTGCATGCGAAGCTGGTTCATCGCGTCCACGTCGGTGCGGGCGTCCAGCGTTCCGGTCACTGCCGCGCCGGCGCTGTTCTTGGCCGAATACTTGTAGGTTGGCATAGTCCTTCCCCTTTCTGTAAAAGGGACTTTAATCTGCTATGGTGACTCGAACCATTTCTTCCAAAGAGGTCTTTCCTCGCATGGCGTTCAAGATGGCGCATCGTCTGAGGGTGATCATGCCGTCGTCAACCGCCTTGCGCTTGAGGTCGAGAGCCGACCCTCCATCAAGAATAAGCCGTCTGATCTCTTCCGTCAAGGGAAAAGACTCGACGACGGCGAAGCGCCCCTTGTAACCTGCCGCGCACTTTCCGCACTCATGGGCCTTGAAGATCTTTGCCGTGTCGGCCTCCTCCTCAGTGAATCCCAGGGCGAGCAGCCGGTCTTTGGGGACCTGCGCCTCGTTCTTGCAGATCTCGCAGAGCTTCCGGCAGAGACGCTGGGCAAGAACAAGGATGACGGAGGACGCGACCATGAACGGGTCTATGCCCATGTCAACCAGCCGCGTCATGGCGGAGGGGGCGTCGTTGGTGTGGAGGGTGGTCAGGACGAGGTGACCGGTGAGCGAGGCTTGGATGGCAATCTCAGCCGTTTCCAGGTCTCGAGTTTCGCCGACCATGATCTTGTCGGGCGACTGCCGGAGGATGGAGCGTAGGGCGGCGGCAAATGTCAAGCCTCGCTTGGTGCTCACCTGCACTTGGTTGATGCCGTCCAGTTGGTACTCGACGGGCTCTTCCACCGTCACCAGGTTGTCTTCCACGGAGAGGATTTCTCGCAGGCCGGAATAGAGGGTCGTGCTCTTTCCGCTTCCGGTTGGTCCGGTGATCAGGATCATTCCCCAGGGGCTGCCAATGGCCTTTCGGAATTGATCGAGCGTCCGAGGCTCCCAGCCCATCGAGTCCAGCTGCAAGGTCAGGTTCGACGAGTCGAGGATTCGCATCACGCACTTCTCGCCGTGCACGACAGGGAGGATGGAGACTCGAAAGTCAATCTGCCGTCCCTCGAAGCGAAGCTGTATCTTGCCGTCCTGGGGACGGGCATTCTCGGCGATGTCCATGGCCGACATGATCTTGAGGCGCGAGATCAGGGCGTTTTGCATCTTCTTCGGGGGCTTGATCGTCTCGTGCAGGATCCCGTCCTGCCGGTATCGCACACGAATCTGCTTCGGAAAGGGCTCAATATGAATGTCGCTCACCTTGCTTTGCAAGGCCTTGATGATGATGAGGTTCACCAACTTGACGACGGGGGATTCGGACGCCCCGGCCTCGATGGAGGCGAGGTTCAGCTCCTGGTCTTCCGCGTCCACGACCTCCTCCACGTCTTCCTCAAGTTCGCTGGAGAGGAGATCTTCCATGGCTTGCTCGCCCGGATTGTACGCCCGCTGAATGGCGCTCTCGATAGCGACGTCGGTGCTGATCACGGGGCGCAATTCGCATTTGGTGATCAGCTGGACATCGTCGAGCTTCAGAATGTCGAACGGGTTGGCCACGGCAACCGTGAGGATATTTCCGATTCGCGCTATCGGCAGGACGCCGAATTGCTTGGCGCGCTCTTCCGGCAGGGAATCAATCACATTGGGGATGAACTGGACCTTATTGAGATCAATGGGGGGAATTCTCATTTCGGCGGACACCGAGGCAATAATATCCTTTTCGCCCACGATGCCTTTTTCGGTGAGGACGGCCGAAAGCGACTTGCCCTCCTGCTCAGCCGTTTGCAGGGCCTGATTTCCCTGCTCTTCGGTAAGCAGGCTGTGCTTCAAAAGGATGTCGCGGAGTTTGCGGTCGAATTTTGCCATCGGCTTTCTCCGGCTTGCTCTCAGTCGTCCATCGTCACACGTTCCAGTTCCTCTACGGACGTCTTGCCTCGGAGGGCGTTCAGGATGGCTGCCCGGCGCAGCGTCATGAACTTAAAGTCCTGGGCCGCAAGCGCGGCGGACTTCAGGTCCAGGGCCGAGGCCCCGTCAAGAATAAGTCGTTTGATATCCTCCGTCAGGGGGAGGGCCTCCACCACGGCAAAGCGGCCCTTGTACCCCGCCGTGCACCGGCTGCATCCCTCGTCGTGGGCTTTGCACAGTTGTGGGTTCTCGAGTTCTTCGGGCAAAAAACCAAGACGCTGCAGCGACTCCTTTGGATATTCGTTGGGTTTTTTGCAGCCGTCGCACAGTTTGCGGCAGAGACGCTGCGCCAAGACCAGGACAACCGATGCCGCCACCATGAAGGGGTCAATGCCCATGTCCACCATGCGGGTAATGGTGGAGGCTGCATCGTTCGTGTGGAGGGTGCTGAGGACCAGGTGGCCCGTCAAGGCGGCCTGGATGGAGATTTCGGCGGTCTCCAGGTCGCGAATCTCGCCGACCATGATCGTGTCCGGGTCCTGCCGCAGCATGGACCGCAGGACGGCGGCGAAGGTTCGCCCGCGTTTGGGGTTCACCTGGACCTGGTTGATTCCATCAAGCTGATACTCGACCGGGTCCTCCACCGTGATCAAGTTGTCCTCGACGCTGGTCACCTCGCGCAGACCGGAGTAGAGCGTGGTCGTCTTGCCGCATCCGGTGGGTCCGACGCACATAATCATTCCCCACGGCTGCTTGATCGCCTTTCGGAAGGTCGTCAGCGTGTCGGCCTCCCATCCGAGGTCCTCCAGAGTCAGGGCAAGGTTGCCCTTGTCGAGGATGCGCATGACGGCCTTTTCCCCGTGAACCACGGGGAGTATGGAGACTCGGAAGTCCACCTGGCGCCCCTCGACCTTGAGCTGGAACTTTCCGTCCTGCGGGAGCTTTCGCTCTGCGATGTCCATGCCGCCCATGATCTTTATTCGGGAGACCACGGCGTTGTGGAGGCGCTTCGGGGGGCACATCTCCTCGTGCAGGACGCCGTCCACGCGCAAGCGGACGCGGGTAACCTTTTCGAAGGGTTCGATGTGAATGTCCGCCGCCTTGACCTTGAGCGCCTTCACGATGAGCATGTTGACCAGTTTGATGACGGGAGAGTCGCCGCCGCCCTGGAGGGCGCTGATGTCCAACACCTCTTCGGATGCCTGAGCCACTTCCTCGATGGATTCGTCTCCCTCGGTGGCGAGGAGTTCGCTCACGGCCTCCTCCTCGGCGTGGTAACATCGCTTAATGGCGTCCCGGATGCTGACGTCGGTGCTCAGCACGGGGCGAAGCTCGCAGTGGGTCACGAGTTGGATGTCGTCGAGTTTGAGGATGTCGAAGGGGTTGGCCACGGCGACCGTGAGGATTTTTCCGATCCGTGCGACAGGCATTACCCCGTAGTTGGTGGCAAGCTCCTCGGAAACGGACTCAAGTACCTCCGGCGGGATATGGACCTTTGAGAGATCAACGGGGGGGATATTCATCTCGCTGGAGATGGAGCCGATAATGTTCTTTTCCGACACGCCCTGGGAGATCAGGACCTCGCTGAAGGACTTGTTTTGGCTTGCCGCCGCCGCGAGGCATTTCTCGCCCTGGTCATCGGTAATGATGCCGCGCTGGACCAGAATTTTCTTCAGCCGACTGTCGAACTTGGCCATGCCGCGAGTCCTTTGTGCGCCGTCTGCCCGGGATGTCTGCTATTCTTCATCCTCTCGCACGGACGGTTTTGCCTTGGCGATGATGCCTTCCGCGATCCGTTGAGGCACAACGTCATAGCGGGAGAACTCCATCGTATAGCTCCCTTGTCCGCCGGTTACAGAATCGAGTTGCGTGGAGTATTTCGTCATCTCGGACATGGGTATCTCCGCCGTGATGACCTGCATGTCGCCCAGCGATACCTGATTCTGAATGCGTCCGCGGCGGCTATTGAGGTCGCCCAGTATGTCTCCGGTGAACTTGCTGGGCACGGTGATCTCCGCCACGACGATCGGCTCGAGCAGCATCGGTTTCGCCGTTATAAACGCCTCGCGGAACGCCCGCGCGCTGGCGATCTTGAACGCCGCTTCCGACGAATCCACCTCATGGTATTTGCCGTCATAAACGCGGACCCGAACGTCGTGCACGGGGTAGCCCGCGATGACGCCTTTTTCCATCGCCTCCAACACGCCCTTTTCCACGGCGGGCAGATATTGGTTCGGGATGGACCCGCCATAGATGTCGTCAACGAATTCGAAGCGGTTTCCCCGTTCAAGCGGCTCCACCTTGAGCCACACCTCGCCGAACTGCCCGCGCCCGCCCGTCTGTTTCTTGTGCCGGTACTTCCCGTCGCCGAGGGTCGTAACTGTTTCGCGATAGGCAATCTTGGGGTCTTTCGTCACCACTCCCACCTGAAAGCGGCTCTTCATCCGGCTGACCATGAGGGTGAGGTGCATGTTGCTCATGCCGGTGATGACCATCTCGTGGGTCTGCGGATTGCGATCCACCACAAAGGTGGGGTCCTCCTCCGCCAGCTTGGCCAATGAGCCGCTGATCTTCTGCTCGTCCTTTTGCGTTTCCGGCTGGACTGCCAGCCCCACCATGGGCGTGGGGAACTTGATAGTGGGAAACGCAAGGGTCTCCTTTTTTGCGCTGAGCGTGTCGCCCACGGAGACCGCATCGAGTTTTGCGGCGGCCAAAATGTCTCCCTCAATGGCGGTCTCGACCGTGTCCGTTCCCTTCCCCATGGGCCGCAGCAATTGGGCGATCTTCACGCTCTCGCCGTTGCGCGTCACGAACACATTGGTTCCCCCGGAGAGCGTCCCGGAGAAAACGCGGAAATAGACGATCTTTCCCGCGTAATCGTCAATGACGGTCTTGAACGCCTGCGCCCGAAACACGCCGTTCTGATCGGGAGCAGCGGCTGCGCCCTCTTCTTGGGTGAGGGGCGCGGCCTTTCTTTGAAGCCCCTCCGCTGGGGAGGGGGCGAAGTGGGCAATAATGTCCATCAACTCGGGCACGCCTCCGCCCGTTGTCGCCGAGCAGAAGAGGATGGGCACGCAGGTCCCGCTCGTCAGTGCGACGACGAATGCGGCGTTTAACTCCTCGGTGGAGATTTCCTCCTCGGCAAGGTATTTCTCCAGCAGGGCGTCATTGGCCTCCACGACGGCCTCCATGAGCGTCTGTTTTGCCTCTCCGACGTCTCCCACCACTCCCTCGGGAGCCTGGTCGGCGGTAAGCACATTTACGACCCCGGAGAATGCCGCGCCTATGCCGACGGGAAGCGTGAGCGGCACGCATTGTTTGCCGAGCTGCCCCTGTATCTCTGCGAGCAAGGTGGGGAGGTCAATGTTCTCCCCATCCATCTTGTTCACTACAATCAGACGCGCCACCCCGGCGTTTTGCGCACGGTCCCAGACGCGACGGGTGTTCACCTCGATCCCGGCAGTGGCGGAGATCACAATCACAGCCGTCTCAACCGCTGCAAGGGAGGAAACCACGGTGCCGATGAAGTCCAATCGGCCCGCAGAGTCAATGATGTTGATCTCCTTCTCATTCCATCGGCAATGGGCGATGGCCGAGCTGATGGATCCCTTCTCCTGTTCCTCTGGAAGAAAATCAAAAAGGGATGATCCCTCACTGGGCCTGCCGGGCTTGGGTGTTACACCGGCCTTGTGGAGCATTATGTCCGCAAGGGTCGTCTTGCCGGTGCCCGCATGACCTACCAACGTAATATTCCGAATGTCAGCAGTCTGGTACTTCGCCATCCTTCCTCACTTTACACGAACACAAAGCCTCTCTTGGATTGCATCCCGATCTAACGGGGAAATGCACTTAACATGCAGTCGGTACATAAGTTACCTACACACAACATTATAAACGCCCATCCGTCCAAAGGCAAGAAAATATCCTCCGATTTTTCCGGCGAATCCCGTGGTTTGCGCACAATTCTGCACAAAACAAGGCCGGCGACGCCGGTGTCAGCTCCTGCATGCCTCAATTGCATCGGCAAGGGACAATCTGCCGGCGTAGAGCGCCTTGCCGATGATCATCCCGGCAAGAGGCAGCACGACGAGTCTTCTTACATCCGCCAGGGAGGAAATCCCCCCCGACGCCACCACCGGGTGCGCCGTGGCGGCGATGAATTCTGTAAGGCTTCCGATGTTCGGTCCCGTGAGCATGCCGTCGCGGGAGATGTCCGTAAAGATAATGGCCGCAAGTTCTTGCGCGTCAAAGCGTTTCGCAAGCTCCGCGGCCGCCACTTTACTGACGCTGGTCCACCCCTTTATGGCTACCATGCCGTCCTGTGCATCAATGCCCACCACGATGCGGCCGGGGTGTTTGGCGCAAATCTCGCCCACCCACTGCGGCGATTCCAACGCCCGCGTCCCGACCACAACGCGTTCGACGCCGGCATCGAGCAACTCCTCCACGGCGGCGTCGCTTCGGATGCCGCCGCCGACCTCGACGCGCAGGGCCGTCGCCGATATAATCCGCTTGATGACGGGAGTGCTCACCGGCCTGCCCGCAAAGGCCCCGTCGAGGTCCACCACATGCAGCCATTTCGCGCCTTCATCCTCCCAGCGTTTGGCTGCGGCTACGGGGTCGTCGGCATAGACGGTTTCCTGGTCGGCTTTGCCCTGGACAAGCCGAACACACCGACCGCCCTTGATGTCCACGGCGGGGATGACAAGCATTTGACCTACACTTCCACAAAATTTTTCAGGAGCTGCAGGCCGTACCGTTGACTTTTTTCCGGGTGGAACTGGGTGGCAAAGACGTTGTCTTTCCACACGGAGGAGGCGAAACGTTCCCCATGCTCCGTCTGCGTCGCAAGCACCCCCGGATCGGCGGGGACGCCGTGATACGAATGGGCGAAGTACATGTGCGCTCCGTCGGGGATTCCGGCCAGCAGGGGTGCATTCACCCGGCGCTCCAGTTTGTTCCATCCCATATGCGGCACCTTGACGCCCGGAGCGGAGAAGCGGACGACCTCACCCTCGATCACGTTCAGGCCCTCGTGCTCCCCGTCTTCATGGCTTTTCGTGAAGAGGATTTGAAGGCCGATGCAGATGCCGAGGAACGGCTTTCCGCGGGCGATCTCCTCCTTCAAAGGTTCCACGAGACCGAGGCCGGCAAGACCGTCCATGGCATCTTTAAATGCGCTCACGCCGGGCAGGACGATCTTTTCGGCCTTGCGCAACGACGCCGCGTCGGTCGCGAGCGCGGCATCGGCCCCAAGACTCTCGAAGGCCTTTTGGACGCTTCGAAGGTTGCCGGTGCCGTAGTCAATAATGGCGATCATCCGCGACGTCTGACTACTCCTGGATCACGATCAATTCCACGCGCCGGTTCTGCTGTTGGCCGGATGGGGTCTTGTTGGAGGCGATGGGACGATATTCGCCCAACCCGGCGGTGTAGATGTTGCGCGGGTTGATCCCGCACTGCTCCACCAGGAAGTACCATACGGTCTCCGCGCGATGGTTTGACAACTCCAAATTGCTCTTATATCCCGATTTGCGTATCGGCGTGTCGTCGGTATGGCCCTCTACGCGGATCACCTTGCCGGCAAACTCCTCCTTCAACACCTTGGCGACGTTGCGCAGGGCGGAAAGCCCCTCGCGCGCGAGGGCGGCCTTTCCCGGCTGGAAGAATATCTTCGAGGGCAGGATCACTGCGATTCGGCCTTCGCGCACACCCACGCTCACCCCCGCGCCCCGAAGCTTGCTCTCCAGGGATGCGCGTTCGCTCTCCGTATCTTTCTTTGCCTCCTGCGCGGCGGCAATTTGGGTCTGCAGGCTCGCGGCCTCCTGCTTGAGGCGACTGTTTTCATTCTCTAAGTTTTGAATCACTTCTTTCTGCTGGTCAACCTGTTGCTGCAGCTCTTTCTCCTTGCAGCCGGTCCCGAGGACCAGAACGGCTGCGGCAGCCGCAAGCACCGATTTTGTAAGGCATCTCATTGGCATCCCTCCCTTGTTCAGTCTAAAACGTGACCGTCGCTTCTCCGCAACGATGTCAAGGACCTCCCACCCCCAGCATCTGGAACATGGGGTGGAAACGCCCATATACCCATTCGATAATCTGCGGTCCCCCCAGCAGCATCGTCGCCGCCGCCAGGGAGAGGAACGGCCCATAGGGGATGTGATGCTCTCCCTTGGTCGCCAGGACGACTATCCCGAACACAACGCCGAAAATCGGCCCGATGAAGTAAATCAGAACCACAAACCACGTGCCCAATATTCCGCCCATCAGGCCCATCAGTTTCACGTCCCCGAACCCCATGGCCTCCTTCCGGAAAGCGAGTTTTCCGAGGACGCCGGTGATGTAAATCATCCCCGCCCCGACGCCCATTCCTATAAGCGAGTTGGCCGCGGCATTGAGCCGGACATTCGCCAGCAAAGGAATTGCGTATCGTCCCCCGCGCGGGAAATCGTGCAGCGCCGGAAACGCCGCGCTCAGGACCACCGCCAGAATCATCCCCGGTACCGTGATCTCGTCCGGCAGCAGCATGTGGTCCAGGTCAATAAAACTCAGCACAATCAGGGCCCCAAGAAAGGCCAGATGGACGCCCAGGACCACAATGGGCTCCCCTCGGGATAGCAACAAATGCCCCGTTATCGCAAAAAGAACCGCCGTAAGGAGTTCGACGAGCGGATAACGAATCGAAATCTCGGCCCGACAGTGACGACACCTGGCCCCCAGGAACACGTAGCTCAAAATCGGGATATTGTCGTACCAGGCAATCGGGTGATTGCATTTCGGGCAGTATGACCGTGGCCGCACAATTGACTTATTTTCGGGTAGGCGGAAGATGCAGACGTTGAAAAAACTGCCGAGCACGGCGCCGAAGGCAAACAAAAACACCAAAGCAAACGTTTGGTTGGTTAACGACACAAATCTCCTCGATGCCTGCCGTCCGCTACCCAATCAAAAATCGCATTATACCAGCAGGGCGGCTTGATTTCAAGGAATCTCTTGCAACGGCGCAGACCGGTTTGTTACGATAACTACCCAGAAATGTGTCCCACTTGTGGTAAGGAGCGCCGGATAATGCCTGCGCGAGGAGAGAGGGTTTCACGTCGGGACTTCCTCCGTCGTATTTCGGCGTCCGCCGCGGCAGGCGCGGGGCTGGCCGCGCTGCCGGGGAGGTCCGTTTGCCTGGCCGCCGTCCCGGCGGGACCGAAGAGCCGCGTTGTGGATGTCCGGAGCGAGGCGGTCCTCGCCCCCGACGGGGGCATCGTCCCCGACGTGATCGAGAAGATGCTGAACACGGGGATGATGGCCCTGACGGGAAAGGACGACATCGCCGCGGCGTGGCGGGAGTTCGTCTCGCCCGGCGATGTCGTCGGCCTCAAGTTCAACGGCGTGAGCCGCGACTACTGCCGGTGCAACGAGGGCGTCCTGAACACCGTCGCCAAGGCGCTCAAACAAATCGGCGTCAAGGAAGGGAACATCATTCCCATCGAGGATCAACTCAAGTGGCGGCAGGGCGCTTTCGGCAAACCCAACATGGAACTGGACCGGACGATTGACTTCGGGGCGGGGAAGACGCAACTCAAGAAATACCTCACCGAGCAGGTGGACGTGCTCATCAACGTCCCGGACCTGAAGGACCACGACCGCGCCGGCGTCACCCTCGCGCTGAAGAACGTCTCGCACGGCGTCATCGGCAATCCGGGCGAACTGCACGACAACAACTGCGACCCCTACATCGGCTACATCAACGCCCTGCCGGTGATCCTCCGGAAGCGCCGGCTCAACATCTGCAATTGCATCCGCGGCATCGCCGAGCTCGGGCCGATGACCAACCATCCTCAGTATCACTTTGTCCCCAAGGGATTTCTCATCAGCACGGACCCGGTTGCCCTCGACGCCGTCGGCCGGGGGATGATCGAGGAGGCGCGGAAGAAACTGAATCTGCCACCCTACGGCGACGAGGCCCGGCACATCGAGACGGCGGCGTCCATCGGCCTCGGCGTCTGTGATCCCGCGAGGATTGATCTTGTGAAATGCGCGGTGGATGGGAAAGGCGGTGGGCAATGATGAGGACGCGCCATAATCTTGTCCTCCTGATAACCTGCCTCATCAGCATGTGGCTGTCGGCGGCGGATGTGGCCGACCTGAAATCCGCCGATCCCATAGCGCGCGCGACGGCGGCGCGGGAGCTTGGGGGGAAAGGCGACCGAGCGGCTGTGCCGATGCTCACGCCGCTGCTTGATGACGGGACGTCCTATGTCGTCCTTGCCGCCTTGACGGCCCTCGGTGACATCGGCGACGAAACGGCCGTTCCAGCCATCGAGAAGGCCGTCGGGCACGGCAACTTCGCCGTCCGCACGGCGGCCATCGCGCAGATGGGGCGCATCGGCGGCAAGTCCGCGGCGGGCAATCTGCTGGAGATCTACAGGGGACCGAAGAGCACGGACCCCAAAGAGCGGGCGCAGGAACAGTTGATCGCCGTGCGCGCCCTGAAGTCCTGCCCCGACCCAAAGGTTGTTGATGCGCTCATCCAGAGCGAGATGAAGAACCCGGCCGTGAGCGACGCGGTGAAACGGGAACTCTGCATCAATGCCGGCCTGACGGGGGATCGGCAGTACGCCCCCATGTTGACGGGCCTGCTGGGCGGGGAGAGCGTGCCCATCCTCTGTGGGGCTGCGGAAGGGTTGGCCTACCTCGGCGACAATGCGGGGATTGACAAGATGATCGAGCGGCTTCCTGCCATTCGGGATTTCGACGAGGCGCGGCCCATCCGGATCACACTGGCTCAACTGACCGGCCAGCCGATCTGGCATGCAAAACAGTGGGCCGACTGGTGGCAGAGGAACCGCGCGACCTTTCGCGTAACGCGGGCAAATGAGAAGAGATGAGTCTTTAGGGCGCGTTGCCCAAATGTAGTCGCAGGCTTTAGCCTGCGCGATTCGGGGTCGCACGGCCAAACGGCGCAGGCTAAAGCCTGCGGCTACAGATCATTTTTGCCAGTTCGGGATTTGGGCAACAGGC
>JBFMAD010000042.1:0-61226 GCA_040755855.1 Planctomycetota bacterium
AGGCGTGCCGCGTGCGATAGCGTCGCAGGAGTTCTCGGAAACGTTCGAAATCCTCGTCATCGAGGAAGACCTTCTGTCGGTTGTTTCCGCGCGTGGTGACATGATACATCGCCCCGGCGAATGAGACTCGCAATGGATAACCCATTTTCCCTTCCCTCCTGTGTATTGTGTGGGTCTGGTACTTTCTTAGAAATAATACCATCTATGCCGGGTAATGTCAAGTATAACATTGTAAAATTCAATATATGAAATAATTAACTATATCTGATTATATATGTGTGATCAAACACTATGGCGCACTGTGGGCCTTGGTGGTATCATGTGGCGTCGCTGAAAGGCCTATGGCCATAGTGCGCAATACGGAGAGGATGCAAAGTTCTATGAAAAACCCCTTGTTTACAGACCGACAGGATGCCGAACAGTACCTCGATTCGTTCGACTTAGAGAAACGCATGGCCGCCCTCAACTGGCTATGCACCCAAGACGTTGTCCGCGCCGGGAACTTTCCCGAACGTATCAACATGCACTTCCACTCCTTCTTTTCATACAACAGCATGGGCTACTCCCCCTGCCACATTGCATGGCGGACCTGCTGCGAGGGCCTCTATGCCGCTGCGCTGTGCGATTTCGATGTCCTCGACGGCATGGACGAGTTCTTCGCCGCATGCGAGACGCTCGGCGTGCGTGCGGCCATGCACGTTGAGACCCGCGTCTTCATCCCGGAATACGCTAACTCCGTTATGAACTCCCCCGGCGAGCCAGGCGCAGCCTATTACATGGGGGGGGGGTTCGTGCGTGCGCCGGGTGTGGGATCGCCCCAGGCCATAGGCGCCGCCCGCCTCCGGCAATTGGCCCAGGAACGAAACATATCTCTCGTGAATCGGATCAACACGAAGCTCCCGCAGATCGCTATCAACTACGAGCGGGAGGTTGTGCCCCTGTCTCCCGGCCGTTGCCCCACAGAGCGGCACATCGTTCAGGCATACCGCATGAAGGCGGAGGATGTGTTTCGCACGTCGGCGGAGTTGAACGAATTTTGGGCAAAGATTATGAAAAAGAAAACCGCCGACGTGGCCCAGTTTGCCGGTGATGTCCCGAATATGGAGGAAAAGATCCGCGCCGCCCTCGTGAAGTCGGGCGGCATCGGTTACGAGCAGCCGACAGGCAAATCCTTCCCGACCGTGGATGATTTCACCCAGTGGGTCCTGGACTGCGAGGCCATTCCCATGTACGCTTGGCTGGATGGGACGAACGACGGCGAGGATGACATCCGCGCCCTGTTAGAGTGCGTGCAGGCGAAGGGATCGTGTGCATTGAACATTATTCCAGATCGGAACCACCGTATTGACGATCCAACCGTCCGGGCGAAAAAACTGGCGAAGCTCGATGAGGTCGTCCGCGTTGCCGGTGAGATGAATCTGCCTATCAACATCGGCACGGAGATGAACAAGCTCGGCCAGCCCTTCTCCGATGACACCGGCTGCGAGGCGCTGCGTCCCTACTACCAGCCATTCATGCGCGGCGCGCGGATCATGGTGGGCCACACGCTTCTGTCGCGTTTCGGCGCGTTCCCCTATGTGGGCAAGAAGGCTGAAGCGGAGTTCGGCGACGACACCCCGAAAAAGAACAATGTCTTCGAGGCTGTCGGCGCCCTGCCGCCCCTCATCCGCGCCCTCGCCGAACGCCTCCGAGGCATGGGGCCTGCGAAGGCATACGCCGCCCTCCGCGACTCCGCGGCGAAGGGGGAGTGGACGGCATAGATGATTATCCTCCCGCAGGTTCAGAATCTCCGGGAAGGGCGGGAAATGACAGGAAAAGTCTCTGTAATCTGCTATCCTTCAAGAAAAGGGCACAAGAGGCCAATCAATCGCCCCGTATCGAGCCGTAGATCCCCACACAATCCCATTAATAATAATTAATTCCTTGACTTGGCCGATTCGCAGGATAATCTCTTATCAGGTGAGTGAAGGGGCTCTATCGCTCCCGAAAACTGGGCGTCATGTGGCCCATGAGGCCGGTATCGGCCTGCTTGAATCGCGCGTCGGAAGCATCTCTGAGAGAGCCCCCGTCCATCTTGTTCAAAGGTCCAAAGGTCAACGTGGAGTATTGCCATGCCGCAAGGGCCATTGCGCATTCTTGTCGTTGACGACGAGCCGGACGTGCTCGATGTTACCTGCCGACTGTTGAAGATTCTGGGCCATGAGACCGTTGCGGCCCCCGGCGGCGCCGCTGCGATACAACTCCTTCAAAATGAGCCCTTCAACATCGCCGTTGTGGACTGCCATATGCCGGGCGTGGACGGCAACGCCGTTCGCCGGTTCATTGCACAGAATCTTCCCGACCTTCGCGTGATCACCGCCAGCGCATCGTTTGCCGATGCGGTCCCGCGGAGCACAGACATAATGGGGCATGTGTTTCTTCCCAAACCCTTTGGCTTGCGCCAGTTGCATGGGGCCGTCGAGCAGGCGATAGCCTGCGGAATAGTGCACTAAGTCCTGCTGAGCGCTGTCCGGAGCAGCACAGCCATCTTGCCAACCACTGTCTTTCATCTCGACGTTTGCCCGGCCCCGCCGATTAACGGGATACAAGAAGGACGAGTAGGACAGCAATGGCGATGAGCAACGCAGCGATGACGATGGCGGCCAGGGCAAGCCGCGGGTCCTGGGGGGGTTCGTCTATCGTTCCCCGCATGATCCGGGGGAGCTTCTGCGCGCCGCCGGTCCGCCAGCTTATCCCTCCCGTCGCTACGATTTTGTTCTCGCCGCATTTCACAACGAACGTGCTACCGCTGCGCCCATCGCGCCGGGCCGACATCGCCATCTCGTACATCCGGCGGACGTCGTTCGGCATTTCGTCGAGGCTGTTGTATTCTCGCCCGTTCACAACAATCTTGGTCACGACGTCCGCCGTGAACGCGCCGTCGCTCTGCTGGACGGAATCGGGCACGCCGTCTCCGTCCCGGTCGGCGAACATGCCCATGACGCGCTCATAGGCCCGCCGCACATCAGCCGGCATGTCATCGACGCTCGAGTACTCTTGCCCGTTGAAGATAATCTTGCTTCCCATTGTCATTCCCATCCGCTTTGCTTCCCTCACGGCTCCGTCAGGGATGGCGGCATCCACTCCGCCAGGTCGCGGATCGAGGCGCGGGCCTGCTCGGACGTGGGCACACCCCATGCCTCGAAGAATGGACCAAGGTTTTTCCCGGCCGTTCGGGAGAAGCGGACCATCCACTGGTCGCGTTTCTCGGCGTCCGTCTTCGGCCGTTCCCTCGCAGGCAGGTCGCGATACTCGGTGAAGACCTTCTTGAACGCATCCCACCCAAAGGCTTGCTGCATCTGAAGATACATCATCAAGGCGACGAAAGGCTTCTGCTTCCATTCGTCGAAATTGTGCCCGCGGTCAAAGTATGCGCTTACCTCTTTGCGAAGCCTCGGTTCCGCCATCCGTCCCTTTGCCGGGTCCATGCCGCAGAGCTTGTCGAAGACATACAGGGTGAACAGGTTCACCGTCACCTCGGTCGCGCCCTGGAACGTCCAGTCGGGACTCTGGTGGTTGTGGCCGGTCTCGTGGAACAACCCCCAGTTGCCCTCCTTGAGAAGGTGGTCCGGGTCCAGCAACTTCGGCGCCGCGTTCACGGGGATTGCGATGGGATACCCCGCATGCATGTAGCCCGAGCAGAGCTGCACGTCGGCGACGTAACGCTCCGGCCGTTCTCGCTCGGGCGACGGCCACGCTGCCAACTCAGCGCAGGCGTCGAGGATGCGATGCCATACGTCAAGGATGGCCGCCGGGTTGTCGAGCTTCCGCGCCTCATCCGACGGCACGGTGAGGATCGCCTTGTTCGACGCGATCTCTGCCCAGGGCGCGGGGCGCTGCCGGATCGTCCGCCACTCGGCCGGCGTCGTTTTGCCCAGCACGAAGTATGGCGCCTCGACGCCTCCTGCGATGGTCGCCTTGATCGCGCCGAGCTTGCAGTTCTCCGGCGCGACGATGTAGATCAATCCGCCGAAGGCATTCGCGGCCCTCGTGATCGGCCCCTGGACGGCGAACTCGCGGGTGATCTCCGGAGCGCGGAACCACTTCGGCTGGCTCCAGTTCTTGCAGTGCGACGATCCGATGCGGACCTTCAGGCCCTTGCCAGCGGCCGATGGGGGGACCGTGACGGTGACGACCTCCCCCGGTGCGGCGTAGAGCCCCGTGCTGTGCCACAGGGGGATGGCGGCGTCCACATCCACCGTCCGCTCCACCCGCTTCGCATCGGGCGCGACCGACCCGGGGAAGACGGCCGCGGCGGGATGCGCCTTGACCGCCTCCGCCGGACATTCCATGACTTCGCGGGTTTGCATTGTGAGGACGAGGCGCGGAAGGAAGTCATCCTCCTGGATCGGTTTCTCTTCCGTTGGGACGAGATTGAGAGACGGGTTATCCATCAGCTTGCGGATTCGTGGGAGGAGGATGGCGTCATCCGGCGGCAGGGCGAAGGCCGTCTGTGGCAGGACCGTCGAGACCTGTGCGATCTCCGCCTTCGTCAGTTTGCGCTTGCCGTCGGCGTGGGCCAGGGCTGCGCCGAGGGCGGCCGCGGCATTTATGAGATGGGATGGAGCCGCTTCCGCAACATAGCCGGACTTTCCCGTCCTGTCGAGAGTGCCGTCAGACCAGACGATGCCCATCGGCGCGAGAAGGCGGTTGGGGAGGAAGTCCCGCGACAGGCTCTTGCCGGGGTGGAGCTGGAGCCACCCCCATCCGAGCTCACCTACCATGATCCCCCCGCCGTTGGAGACGAACTTCGACAATCGGTCGATGTCTTCCCCTTGAACACGGCTGACATGGATAAGCAAAACGTCGACAGAACACATCTCCGCGAGACTCACCTCTCGCGCATTCAGCCCTCGGGCCGTGAGGGCCGGCACGATGCCCTTGCATTGGTGAACGCCGACCCGGATGTCGCTCGTCTTGCCTGAAGCCCATCGGGCCGCGTTGGCCACGGCAAGGCCGGTATCGCCCAGGGCAAAGGCCTCCGGCGACAGGAACTCCCCCTTGCCGAAGGCGACGACACGTCCCCTGCCGAAGCGCGAGGCCGCCATGACCGGCAGCGCCGCGCCGCTTTTTGTCTTTCCCACCACCACGGCGAAGGCCCCGTCGCCGAAGACACAGACCGGTCCGGGGACGCCGGGGGCGTCAATGCACTTGACGCCGTCGAGGAGCATGGCGAGGTCCTTCTCACCCGCGAACGAGATCTGAACTGAGAGGATCAGAAGGGTCACCGGGAGGATTACTCGTCGGTTAATCATGCTGTTCTATCGCTGAGTTTTTTTGCGTCACCGGCTCACTGGTCCCCGGTGCTTACGGCGTCTTCGCCAGACGATCCCGAATGAACGCCTCGATATTTTTGCTCTCCTGTTTTTTCCACTCCATACGTTTGGCCTCGAAGCGTTGGTACTTGGGGATGTGGGTCTCGTCCATGGCCTCCGTGTAGTCGCCGCAGTACGGCACAAGGAGGTCAATCCACCCGGCGAGGATGTCCATGTCCTCTTGCGAGAGTCTGACCGCGCCGCCGGGATGACCCTGGCCGTCCCGGAGCATCGTGATGAGTTTGCTCTTCGCCGCGCCGGCGTGGTAGGGCGGCAGCATGCTCGGCTCGGACTGGATGTTGATCCAGTCGGCCACCTTCCGGTTCGCGAGGGCCTTGTAGGCGTCGCTCCACTTGCGCAGCGCCTCGGCGTCGAGGGTCTGGTCGCCCCTCAAACCGAAGGCGGGCTTGACGCCCTGCGCCTCCGCCGCCGGGGGCTTAGCTCCATCCTTGAGATGATGGCATCGCACGCAATGCCGGTCGAGGATCGGCTGGACATCGCGGATAAAGCTGAACCCGCGCGGTCCGATGCGCCACGGCGTCAACTCCTGCGGCCCAACCTTCATGGCCTCAGTCACTTTTGTCACCGGCGGCGCGGCGCTCTTATGCTCGTGGCAGCCGACGCACGAGAAGCGCTCGCCCGGCTGGAGCGTCGTCCAGCTCCGCATCGTCTGCACCGCGTGGCCATTGGCGTCGAGGGCCTGGAAGTAGATCGGCGTGCGCGGGGGTACAATGAAACAGGCCGACCCATCGTCATAAACCCTTGCAGTGCCGAGGACGCGCTTCACGTCCCACGCGCCCTGGATCGAGACGGGGGTGCTGGCCATGGCGCCCCCGGCAGGGCCGTGGTTCCCGTTCTTGCCGATCCCGGCGGCGCGGTATTCGATGGCGACGACGCGCAGGCCCTTGATCGCGCCGCGCGGGATGCCCTCGAGGCCGGGACCGTAGTAGATGTCGTGCACATACATGACGGCATCGTCCTGCCGGTAGTCGGCGATCTGCGGGCGTTCATGGGGAATCGGACGAGGCGCAAGCGGGATCGGCTGGTTGCACGAGATCTTCGGGTCGGATGCGAGCAACTCGCGCTCGCCATCGCTGTTCATCGTGTAGATGGCGAACCGGCTCGCACCAGCCGGCTTGAACGCGACGAGATATTCCGTCTCGTTGAGGGGGTAGGGGTACTGGAAGAGGTCGCCGTGCTGGGCGTACTGGTCAATGCGCACGGCGGGTGTCTCGCGCACGGGGGCGATGAGCTGCGCGCCGCTGTTCTCCTGCCGGCCGAGGTCGGGATCAAGGAGGCCGAGCCAGCCCTGCTGCCGCGTGTGGTGGCCGGCGAAGATGCAGACGATCTTGTTCGACCCCGGGATGGCGCGGGCGTGGAGGATGGTGGTCGGGAACCATGAGTTGTTGCCATAGACCTCGGTCTGGCCCGCGCCGTCGGGATACATCTGGAAGAGGCCCTGCGGATAGATCTGGCCGCGGTCGCTGTAGTCCCACCGCGTGTAGATCACGCGGCCGTCGGGCGTGACGGTGGGGAAGTTGGTGTGAACTTGGTCGTAGCTCAGCCGTCGCAGATACTTGCCGTCGCCGTCGCAGGTGAAGAGGTTGCTCACCTCGGTCCACCAGCAGTCCACGGTCTGGACGCATCGGGTGGAGTTGAAGATGAGGTCGCCGTTGGGGAGATAGGCCCCCTCGTAGTCGGCATAGCCGAGGCCGGATGTAACCTGCCGAATCTTCCCGTCGGCAACGGTCATCTCGTAAAGGTGGTAGTCATCCTCGTTCAGAGATTTCTTCCACGCGAAGAGGATGCGCTTGCCGTCGAAGGAGACGTCGGGGTCGCGGAGGACGCCGTTCGGGTCTTCCAAGAGCGTCCGCACCTTGCACTCTGTCCCATCAATCTCCAGGAGACATAGGGCGGAGCCGGGGTGGAAGTGCCGCTCCGCCTGCGCGTCGGACTGGCCCTCGGTGTAGGCGTAGTGCGACCCGCCCATGTCGTAGTGCTTCGTGAAGATGATCCGCTTGATCCGGTCGGCATGTCTCGCCAGGCGGATTTGCCGGCGCAGGGCGCAGGCCGTCAGGTAGATGTCCACTCGCCCCGGATCGGCCGGGGGGAGATTGTCGAACTCGGCAAGGAGGGCCTTGCCCTTATCGCCGACCTTCTCGATGCCGATGCGCATAGCCCCCATGAAATCCGGCCCGTCGAGCTTGTCCTGGTCCACCCAGTCGGCGACGATGCGCAGTTGGTCATGATTGTTTGGAAAGTCCTGCATGACCCGGGCCATGACATAGGAGGGCCGGAGGTGTAGCTGCGTCGCAACGGTCTCGCGCCAGGTCGCCCCTCTCTCATAAGGCATCGCATCGCGGCCGCGGACCTCGATCTCGGCGACGGCGCACCAGCCCTTCTCCTTCGGCAGGATGAAGTCGCGGAGCTCGATCCATGTGACCGTTTTTCGCGGAAACGAAAACCACTGCCGTTTGCCGTGGGGTTGGAATGCAATTTTCTGCTCGCTCTTGTCGGGAAAGACGATCGTCGCGCCCTGGAAAAACTTATCGTGCGGGACGTCGGCGCGGAGGGTGACGCCGACCCCCTCGACCTCGACCGGGCGGCCGAAGTCTATCCGCACCCAGAGGCCGTCCTTCATATCCGGTCCCCAGGACTGGTGCGGCCACGCGCCGTGGCCCTCGGGCTTGGCGATCCCGTCAATGGCGTTGCGCGCGGCGAAGACAGGATCGTCGCGGCAGACGCTGTTTGTGGTGACATGGGGGAAGAGGCCCTTGCTTCCCGGATGATCGGCGGGGTTTGCGGCGATGTTGCGGAAGCTCGCAAACTCCTCCGGGGTGAGCGCACGGGTGAAGATTTGTTCGCGGTTGGATGAGAAGCTGTCGTAGGCCCGCGCCTCCGGGCCGGCGGGGATGGGGAATTCAAACTCGCCGGTCGGGGAGTAAACAAGCCCCGCGGGCAGCCCGGTGCTCGGGCTGAAGATCATGTGCCTCGGTCCCCGAACACGGATTTTGTCGCCGGGATTGTACTTCGCCCGATGTTGCAGTCGAACTGCGTCGCCGGGACCCTGGTTTGCTGCTTGGGCCAGAGCCTTGCCGCTCGCGTCAACGATCCGCACCTCGATCTTCCACGACGACTCCGGGGCGGCATATAGCGATCGTGTCAAGACGATCAGGACAACTATGATGTAGAAGGTGGTTCGCATGACACGGCTTTTCTTACTTCATTTCCGTTGACGTGCTCATGGGGATACGGAGGGCGTCGCCCTCGCGGACGTTGAGGATGTATCCCTTCGTGAAATCGTCCCGGTCGGCGTAGCCGCGGATGAGGGTGCTGTCCCCGGTGGAAATCTCGAAGTTCGCGCCCTTCGGCTGGATGCGCCGGATCAGATAGGCGGCGTCCTGCTCGCGATCATTCTCGAAGACGATCAGCTTTCCCACCAGCGCGTCGGATGCCTCACCGTCGAGCGTGACGACGACGCGGTTGTCGTTCGGGTCGGTCGTGTCCATCGAGACCACCTTGCCGGTGATCTCTGCTGCGGGACATTCGAGGACGAGGTCCTTGCAGCGCAGCTCCGTGCCGGCGATGAGTCGGGCAAACTCCACCTTGTCGTTCCGCAGCGACACCATGCCGAACGCGCCGTTCATCACGATGCCGTTCGCCAGCTCGACGCGGCCGGGGGACTCGCAGCAGAGGAAGATGTCGGTGCGCCCGTTCACCAGCTTCACCTCCACCGCGCCGACCATCTGGTCGGTCGGCTTCGACTTGATCTCCAGCGTGCGGGCGGACTCGATGATCGGACTCGCGTTATACGGCTCGACGACGGTGATGTAGAGCGACTCCAGATTCTCTCCCGTGCGCGTGAGGATGGCGTAGTCGAGGTTGCGCGGGTTGCCGCCCTTGTTTTGGGGCGGGTCGCCGTGGGCGAGGGCGACCTCGTTCGTCTCGGTCAGCACCGTGAGCCGGAGATGCGGGTCCTTGCCCTCCTGGATGCGCTTGCGGAGGTCAATGGCGTCGTAGTCGAGTGTGAGGCTCTTCGGCGGGTTCTTGTCGCGCTGCACGTCGTAGAGATACATGTAGCCGCAATCGCTTGCCCACTCCTTCGGCAGTTGGTTGAACTCGATGTCCTCGCCCGCGAACGTGCCCTTCTCCTGTTTTATGAGATTCAGCCCCGTTGTCTTCACCTCGCCCGGCGGGCCGTGCCACGACTGGCGGTGCAGCCTCCCGCCGCGCACGCGGAAGAAGTCCACGATGTAGCCGTCTTTGTCCGACGCGTCAACGAGCGCCGACAGCCGTCGAAAGGTATTCGCGCTCTTGTAGATTCCGTCGCTCTCGGCTTCGATAACCTTCACGCGCTCGCCCGGCTCAAAGATGCGCAGGTGGCCGGTGTAGCTCGATACCTGGCTTGTGTCGTCCACGATGACGGTGTTATGGGCGATGCTGTTGCGCTCCCAGATGCGGTCCATGGGCCGGCCGCTGGCGTACTCGGGGTAGCCGAGGTCGGGGAGCATGGCGAGGTTCTCGGCATAGAGGCCGATGTTCAGGCGGTCGCGGTGGCCGTGGCCGGTGTTGCGTCCGTAATACATCCACATGGCCCGGCCGTCGTCGGCCTTGGGCGTCTGCATGATGGCGAGGCCGAAGCCGTTCAGGTTCTGGCACTCAAGCGGCGGGGCCTCCTGTTCCCCGATCTTCCGAATCTCCTCGGTCAGGGCCAGGGGATCCTCGGCGAAAATGTCGGTGGCATACCGGTCCAGCACCTTCCCCCACCGCCGGCAGAGATCCCGGGCGAGGCGCGGGTCGCGATAGGCCCGATAGCTGTTGAGCAGCGTCTCCCACGTCACGCCGACTCCCCCCCAGTTTCCGCATGCCCCCGAGTCGCCGATGGACGGCGTGGCCTGGCCGAGACAGGCCCAGCGGATCGGCGTGAGGAAGCACTGCTTGTATTTCGGGAAGTCCCGGTACATGCTGTGGTTGGTGTACTTGGGATAGGTTCGCAGCAGCTCTGCGGTGGTCATCAGCGTGATCCCCCAGCAGGAGTATCCTGGCGCGCCCTCGTCGCCCATGCCGTCGCGGCACATCTTGTTCATGAGGATGAAGGGGATGCCGCCGCCGGAGAGGGGACGACGCCCGTCCTTGCCCGCGGCGCGCTTGCCCGGCAGGAAGACCCAGTCCAGCAGCTCGGTCGTGAGGGGCTCGCGGTCGAGGGCGATAGCCGCGGCGACCATGGCGTTCTGGTGCATCCCCTCGTTGCCGGCGATGCGCCCGTCCTTCACGGACTTGACGACCTCCAGGATCAGGTTCTCCTCGATGTTCCTCTGAATCGCCTCGAAGCCGCTCTTGTCGCCGATCTTGAAATCCTTTGCCATCTGGCTCAGAAACTTGACCAGCTCGGGGTCGTCCTTCATGCCGTCGAAGACATGATCGTAGGCCGTCGAGAAGGCCACGCCGTTGCGCGTCTCCCAGATGCACCCCTCGATCCGCCCGCCGCCGCTGCTGCCGTCGGAGTGCTCGAAGAGCATCTTGTGGATGTATTCATAGAGGTCCATGTCGGGATAGACGTCGGCGATGCGGTCGAGGAGAATGCCCGCCTTGCGGGAGTATTGCTTGTTCTCGGTCAGCGTGTAGGCGCGGGCCAGCTCGCCGAGGGCGCGGGCGATCATCTGCCACTGCCCCCATGAGTTGTAGTAGGCGGCGAAGGCCCAACGGTCGTCCTTGTCGTCGTACCAGCCATAACCGTCGTCCACGGCGAACTTGTGGAGCGGGTCCTTAGGGTCGGGGCGGTCGGCGTTGAAAAGGAGTTTGGGGTCGCCCTTGCCTTGCTGGAAGACGCCGCGTTCGTCGAGGGCGGAGAGGTAGTAGGCCCAGAAGTCGTTCTTGGGATAGGTCTCCTTGCAGGCGGGACATTCGAGCTTCCACGGCTTCTTGAACCAGTCAATCTTCCACGGATAGTTGCCGAATGGGATGATCTTCGGCCCGCAGTTGGGGCACATGGCGGTGCGGTTGGTGTAGCGGATGCGCGTGGTGTGGATGGTGCGGGGGAGCGTCTGGGGTGTGACCATGAGCCACAGGTCGCGGTCGGGAATCTTGATCCATTTCTCCGCCGACTGGATGGCCGCCCGTTGGGCGCTCTTCGCCCAGTCATACTTCTCGATGTTGGTCTTGGCATTGGCCCGCATCTTGGCGGTGATGGTGACGCTCCCGGTCTTTGCCACGGCAGTGCCTCCAAGAAGGATCGAGATGACAATCGAAAGGCAGAGGGTCCTGAGACGGGTCGCTATCATGTCGGACTCCTTTTGGACCGCATCGGTGAATCACATGCCGAGCAGGATACGCCATTTCAAATACCGTGTCAAGAATTGCCATTGGACATAACCGCGAATGCGTCTATAATGATTCCCAAGAACATTATTCACAAGATGGGAGGGAGAGGTATGAGGCTCTGTGGACTAACGATCCTGTACTGGGCGAGCGTCGTGGCTTTTGCGTCCCTGGTCGTCGGCCAGGCGAAGAACGACGATTGGATCTCGAAGGAAAAAATCCGCGCCGGGTGGATCTACCACGGCGACGGGCCGGACAAGCTGAAGGTCTTCCGCGACCTCGGCATGAACGCCCTCATCACCAGCGCGCGCGAGCCGGAGAAGTTCGACCAGTGGGCGCTGGAGGCCAAGAAGGTCCCCGGCATGCACCTCTTCGGCGTCCTCGGCTTCTCGGCCGAGGCCGAAAAGCTCGGCGTGCGCAAGGCCGTCTTCGGCAATGGCTACGAGAGCGTCGTGGCCTGCCCGTGCGACGAGCGCTTCTGGCAGAAGCAGATGATCGAGCCGGCCGTCGCCCTGGCCAAACAGGGCCTCACCGCGGAGCGCGAGATATCCGGCATCCTCATTGATTTCGAACTTTACGCCAACTCCAACAAGGGCGGGCAGATCTACTACACCGACGCCTGCTACTGCGATGCCTGCTTCGGCGGGTTCCTCAAGCAAAAGGGCCTCGACGATGTGAGCGGCGACGTCGCCTTCGCCGACCGCAAGAAGTATCTCGCGGACAAGGGCGTGGACATCGAAAAGGAATACCACCCCCTCCTCCAGCAGCAGGTCCGCGCCGTCGCCGCGAAGATGCGCGAGGAGGTCGAGAAGGTGCGGAAGGATTTCTTCGTCGGGTTCTATCCCATCGCGCACAACTGGATGCTCGTCGGCACGGCCCAGGGCCTCGGCTCGCCCGATCATCCCATGATCCTCTGGGCCACCAGCACCTACGGCGGAGGCGGGGCCAAGAACGTGGCCGACAACTGGCGAGAGGAGATGAAGGAGAAGGAAATCCACGCCTACTACTGTGCGGGGATGCTCCTGCGTTGCTATACCTCCCAGAACCTGGCGAGGCATATGTTCGACGTGTCCAAGAAATCGAATGGCTACTGGCTCTTCACCGTCCACACCGTCTGCATCCCGGAGGACGGTCAGAGCGGCGACTACTATCTCGCCTCCGGCGCGCCGGACGACTACAAGCGCGAGATACAACGGGCCAACGCGGAGATTGACAAACTCTGCGCCGACGCGAATTACCAGACGACGATCTCGTTTGTCGAAGAGCCGGTGCAGTATCGCCACACGGGCAACGACATCCACCTCTTCAAGCCGCCCACGCTGGCCGACAAGAGCGCGGTCGAGCGCGGGAAGGAGATGAAGGTCGAGCCTGTGGCGCTGGTGGAGTCGCAGTACCTCATGATGTGCCTCGCCGAGGGCGAGGAGGCGGCCGTCACGTTCGACACGCATAAGGGCAAGCCGCCGCATGTGTGGGGCGTCCCCTATTCGATCATTGATGCGGACAAGAACATTCTCTCCGAGGGCAATCTCACGCCGGGCGAGAAGACCACCGTGAATTTCAAGGCCCCGCAGGCCGGTCTCTACACCATCGTTCTCACGCCGGGCCACTACGGCCGGTGCGTGGTTGTCAGCGCGACGGTTCCCTTCGCCCTGTGGCCGGGCATCCCGGCATCGCTGAAGAGCCGGGGTCGGTTCGAGATCGGCGGGCCGAAGACCACGCTCCACTTCCACGTGCCAGAGGGCATGAAGGAGTTCGGCATTGCGGCGTGGTGCAAGCACGGCAGCGGCAACGCCCTGCTCACGGTCTCCGATCCCGATGGGACCGTCGTCAAGGAGCAGGCCACCGACCCGCTTGTTCACGATCTCGAAATGATGGTCCCCACAAGCGGCAAAAGCGGCGTCTGGTCGCTGAAACTCGGCCCCGTCTCGGACAAGAAGGGCTTCTACATGCTCCACCTCCGCCTCGACGGTCGGCTGCCGCAGGCGGTGACGGCGGCGAGGGAGTTTGTGTTTGAGGGTATCGAGAAATAGTGTATAATAAGAGTGCTGCAGATGATCGCTTACACCGCAGAGATGTTGCGGTAGTGATACATCGGGATCTCGATCAAGGGCGGAAATAGAGCCAAGGGGTACGGAGAGATTGAGATCATTTCACCACAGGAACTCTGAAGGGGTCGCCATGGGAACAGAGTATTTCGACTACGAGAAGGTGGCAAGCGAGATGAACGTGCCTCCCGCCACGCTAAAGAAGATCGAGGAAGAGGTCCGGAAGGAATTCCCGCACGACCAGATGATGTACGAGCTGCATGTGCTGCGGGCGGTGAAGAGCAAGTACTGGCAAAAAACCGCAAAGTGAACACACCCACCCAAGCGAGCTCTCCATTCTCCTCCGCCTCGGCAAGTCCCTGCCGCAGGCGACGACAACGGCGAAGATCAGGAAAGCGGATGTCTTTCCCGGTAGGTGGGACGTAAGCCACAAGAAGTCAAGAGGTCCATTCTTGATGCAAAAGTTCGTTGGGGAAAAAATTGAGGTGGAGAAGGCCAAGTCGTCGCCGCGGCCTGTGCGGTTCACATGGCGTGGAAAAGTCCACGAGGTGGCGGAGGTGCTGGGGGAACACGTGGATATCGGTTTCGGCGACCTCCCTCCCAAGAGCCGCAAGTGGTACGCCCGACGGCACCGTCGCTACTACACGGTGCGCGATTCCGAAGGCCGCGTCTTCGAGATGTATCTCGACTACGCCAACCGCAGAAAACAAACCTGGTGGCTTGTCAAGACGTGGGCGAGAGAGGACGATGAGTGGATGGCATTACCCGAACAGTAAGAGCAAAGGATGAAAACCTATGCAGAATGGAAAAGTGGATATTGGAACCAGAGGAGAGGTCTTTCGCCACGCACAGGATTTGCTCCATTCGGGCCAGATCAGGGACTGCATTCACATGAAAATCAAGAAGGAGAGAGGCTGGTACGTCGCAGAATGCTCGAAGGATTTTGCCCGAAGACAGAAGGCTCGGAACGTGCAAACGGACCCAACGGGTTACGGGGGTCCGAGTTGGTACTCCTGGCCCGAGTGCCCGAACGATTGCGAATTCTATGAACGGAGCGAGGACTTTACCAAGTCAGCTTTGGCCAAGGAGATCCATGACGCGATTAGCACGAAGCCGCTGGATAGAGTGGTTTCATTGTGTCAGCGATTTCCGGTCTTTGCTGAAGAACTTGCCAAGCGAGGACGTGATAGGCAGGGGATCGAGGTTCAGGATGAGTATGACGTGCAGTACCTATTCCGTGCCATGCTGCGCATCGAGTTCGATGACGTACGTCCGGAAGAACCAACACCCTCGAAGGCGGGTGGCGGGGCGAAACTCGATTTTCTACTGAAGAATGAGAGGATAGGAATCGAGATCAAGAAGACAAGAGACAGTCTTCGTGACGCACAGATTGGTGAAGAACTCGTTGTTGATATTGAGCGATACGCGGCACACCCCGATTGTTCCTCACTCGTTTGCTTTGTATATGACCCGGAGAAATTGTTGGATAATTCCTCCGCACTTGAGCGAGACCTATCCCGTAAGCGAGAGGGTATAGATGTTCGAGTGGTCATAGTGAGATGAGAAGGAATGGTGGGGCAAGCCCCACCCTACATCTTCGTGACCTTCGCGTCCTTCGTGGTCTACTCCAAAACCACATGGCCCGACCGACAGAAGCCGAAAGGAGAAGCAACGCATGGCAAGAGCGAAAAGACTCATCATCGTCGGCATCGATTCCATCGCCTTGCGCGTCCTGGATCAGATGATCGAGCGGGGGTATTGCCCGACGATCAAGAACCTGATCGAGACGGGATGCTATGCGCAGGGAAGGTCGTTCTGCCCCGTGGAGACGGGGACGAACTGGGCCGTCCTGAGCACGGGCGCATCGCCCGCCGTCACCGGCGTGAACATGGGCACGCACGTCGTCGGCCAGCCGCTCAACTACATGGCCCGCGGCTTCCCCTCCGACCTCTGCAAGGCCGAGCAAATCTGGAACGCCGCCGCGCGCGGGGGCAGGCGCAGCGTCATCTTCGACTACCCCCAGTCGCGGCCGATCAACTGCGACAGCGTCATCCACGTCGGCGGCGACGGCGCGCCGGGGCAGTCGCCCTATGCCCTCGCCGAGATGCACGGCTACCGCACCGACGGCCCCTATCCCGACCTCGACAAGGGCCTGAGCAAGATGGTCAGCAGGATCGAGCCGCGCCCGGCGCAGGGCTGGCCGAATCTGCCGCACACGACCCCGCCGTCCCTCGAGGTCGAGTTGCCCGTCGAGCCGTGGCCGGCGAACGGCCCGGACCGCGTCAGCTCACTGTGGGCGCTCATCGTCGCCGACGGTGGATCGAGGTACAACAAGGTCATCTTCTTCGGCAGCAAGGACCCCAACACGAAGCTCGGGGAGGTCGCCTTCGCGGGCGCGCCGACCTGGGGCGACTGGCTGGTCAACGACTTCGAGACGGACAAGGGTGTCATCCGCGCCGCCACGCGACCGAAGGTCTTCCGCCTGTCGCCCGACGGCATGGATGTGCACATCTACCTCCACCAGATCTTCCCCGTGAGCGGCTTCGCCCACCCGGCGGACCTCGAGCCGAAGCTGCTCGACGCCTGCGGTCCCTATTACCCAAACACCTGCCGCCAACAGAGCATCAACGCCGGCGCGGCGGACGTGTGGACCTTCACCGAGGAGGTGGACTTCACCGTGGACTGGTACTGCAAGGCGATGGAGGTCATCCTCGGCAAGGAGGACTGGGACCTCTTCATCCAGAAGTGGCATCCGCCGGATTTCTGCTACCACTTCGGCGCGTTCATGATAGACGAGCGCCACCCCCTCTACGACCCGAAGCGCCACGACGAGGGCTGGGATTTCTGGGGCCGGGTCATGGGCCGGGGCGACGACCTTGTGCGCACGGCGATGGAGGCGGCGGGCGGCGACGCCATCGTCGCGGTCATGTCCGACCACGGCGGGAAGATGGTCCTGCCCGGCGAGGCGGGGCATATGAACCTGCGCCCGATCCTCGAAAAGGCGGGGCTGATCGTCTCGACGCCCGGCGGCGGCGTGGACTGGAGCCGGACGAAGGCATGGGCGGCGCAGCACTACGTCTGGGTGAACCTGAAGGGCCGCGACCCGGACGGCATCGTCGAGCCGGGGGAGGAGTATGAGGCGGTGCGGCAGCAGATCATTGACGCGATCCTGGACGCGAGGGACCCGCACACGGGCCGGCACGCGGCGAACCTAGTCTGCCGCCGGGAGGACGCGGCGATGGTCGGCATCGGCGGGGGGCACAGCGGCGACGTGTTCATCTGGTCCGAGGAGGAGCCGCCGAAGGAGGCGATCACGAAGGAGGAGTTCGAGCGGCAGCACCCCGGCATGGACATCGGCACGTGGGAATGGCCGCGCCACAACTCCGGCACGCACTGCCCCGATCCTTTCATTATTATGAACGGTCCCGGCTTCAAGAAAGGCTATCGCAAGGAGCGCGACGTCTGGATCAACTACTTCGCCCCGACGCTCGCCCACGCCTTCGGCATTCCCATTCCGAAGGACGCGGACGGCGGCGTGATCTGGGATTTTCTGGAATAACTCCCCGCCTCCGGTTATACTCACCACAGAAGCGCGGGGGACGCGCCTATTGGCATAGTCCATCCACGTTCAACAGAAAGGAATCGGTCTGACGGAGTTCGAGGATTGCATTTTACGACGACCCAAGTACACGGAGAAAACCCATGAGTGATGCCGGACAAGAACCGATGGACTTCACGGTGGATGGCAATAACCTCTATCGCGAAGAAACAATTACCGACCTCAACGTGGCGTCCATCAGGAGGCTGATCCCCATCAAGCCGGACGGCACGGAGGATAATAGCCGAGAGGCAATGTTTTTCGGCCATACCCAACTGATGTCCCCTCAGGGGCCGCTGCCGATCCATGCCCACCTGGAGGCGAAGACCCTTCAGGAAGCCATGGACGCCTTCCCCGCGGCGATGGAGCAGGCCCTGGCGGAGGTGATTGCGCGAATCCGCGAGATGCAGGAGCAGCAACGAAGGGAGCGGCAGGGCGGTTCCGGGATCATCATGCCCGGCAGATAATGGACGGAAGGGGGGCGTAAAAATGGGGGATGGGTATCGAGTCGGCTTATCAAACACTGGTCCTATGGAGAGGAGATAATCATGGCGAAAGCCAGAGCAAGGCATATCCTGGTCAAGTCGCGGGAGAAATGCGAGGCGATCAAGGTGCAGATTATCAGCGGGGCGGACTTCGCCCAGATGGCCCGGCAGCACTCGCAATGCCCGTCGGGGAAGCAAGGCGGAGACCTCGGCGAGTTCTCCCCGGGCGAGATGGTCCCGGAATTCGACCGGGTGGTATTCAGCGAGGAGGTCGGCAAGGTCCACGGCCCCATTCAGACGCAGTTCGGTTTCCATCTCGTCGAGATCACCAGCCGAAGCAAATGAGTGGGGAGAATCGGACGCCACTCGGAATGGCGAGGCGAGATCGTTGAAGGAGGATGAATGGAACTGGCATACAAACACAACTGGCCCGAGGCGCGCCGCCGCATCGAGGCGTTCTGGCGCATGGAGATCATTGACCGACCGTGCATCTCCGTGTCCGCTTCCAAAAAACGGGCGCGGGCCGTGCCGCCTCCAAAGGATTTCAGGACGAAGTGGACCGATCCCGACTACGTTGCCGAACGCTACGACGCCTCGCACGAGGCGACCTACTTCGGCGGCGAGGCCGTGCCGCAGACCTCGCTCATGGTCGGTTATTGCCTCTCCTACGGCGCGCCGATCCACTGCGCCGAGCAGACCATCTGGCAGGAGCCGATCATCAAGTCTTGGGACGCCGCCCCCGATCTCGTCATTGACGAGAACGACGCGGGCCTGCGGCAGATCGAGAAGGTGGTCGCCCGCTGCCTTGAAGTTTCGGCCGGCAAGTGGATGACCAGCTTCCCCAACATCCACCAGCCCAACGACCACGTCTCCATCCTGCGCGGATCGGCGGAGTTCTGCTTAGACATGATTGACCACCCGAATGAGCTCAAGCGATGCCTGCGCCGGATGCTGGACAACTGGTTTGTCGTGTATGAGCGCATCAGCGCCATGCTGACGAAACAGCAGGAGGGGATGATCACCTGGCTGCCGGTCTGGTGCCCGTGGCCGAAGCACAAGACACTGCAGAGCGACATCTCGTGCGCCATCTCGCCCGCCATGTTCGAGGAGTTCATCGCGCCCGAGCTGGAGGAGATGTGCGACTACCTCGACGGCGTGATCTATCACCTGGACGGTCCCGAGGCGCTCCAGCACCTCAACCGCCTGTTGTCCATCAAGAAGATACACGCCATCCAGTGGACCCCCGGCGCGGGCAAGCCCGAGGGCTTGGCGTGGCTCGATCTCTATCGGCGCATCCAGGCCGCCGGCAAGGGCGTCGTGATCTCGCTGAAATATGACGAGGTCGAGACCGCCGTCCGCGAGCTAAAACCGGAGGGCCTTTTCATACTTACCCACGCTCCCTCGCCCGACGCGGCGGAGGCGCTGCTCGCAAAGGCGACGGCGATCACAAAACGCAGATCATCCTCTGCGGGAGGTCGGCAATGATGATAACCAGGAGTAGGATCGCGTTTGTGTTGATGCTGGCCATGCCGCTGACGAGCGCGAATGCCGGCGAGGAGGGCGAATTGACTGCGAAGGCTGAGAATCTGCACAAGTTGCTATGGGATAAGTTTGTCCACCCGAAGACCCACGTCGTGCATACCCGCGTCCAGGGGACCGGCGGGTCGCCGTGGGGATCGGAGATGGAGGACACCTCGCTCTCCGGCGGGATGTATCTGGCGGCGATGGTGGACCGCCACGACGTGCTCAAGTCCTCCGAAGCCGCCGAAGAGGCGCGGAAGATATTCAACGGCCTCCTGCTCAACGCCACCTGCGGCGAGCCGGGCTTCATCGCCCGCGGCGTCAAGCCCGACGGCAAGGACTTCCTTGGCGCGCCGTCGGTGGATCAGTACACCGGCCTGCTCTACGGCATCTGGCGTTACCACGAGAGCGATATTGCGACGGCCGCGGAGAAGGAACAGATTCGCAAGGTCTATGCCGATTGCCTGACGCGGCTGGAGCGCCACAAGTTCACAATCATGGACTCTGACGGCAAGACGCCGACGAAGTTCTGCCACCTGAGCGCGGTTCAGCCCACGCGGTCGGAACGGTTGTTGTCCTTTCTCCTTGTCGGATGGAAGGTTACGGATGACAAGCACTGGTTCGATGTCTATGAGGAGATGAAAAAGCCCCGCCTCGAAACCTGCCGCGAGTTCCCCGACTACAACGCATGGGTCCTGGTGCAGAGCGCCCTTAGCCTGCACATGCTCACGGCGACGGAGGAGCGGCCCGAGGTGCGCAAGGTGTATGAGGAAGGCTTCGCAAGCTGCGTCCGGCATTGCCTGAAGCAGGTCCCCGCCTGCCGCGATTATCTGGCCGGTTCGGGCAAGGATATGGTGAAGACCTTCCGGAATCCCATCGAGGGGATCGGCACGATCCTCCTCTCCGGCGACGGCGAAGCCTCCAAGGAGATCGTGCAGTCGCTAAAGGACATCCTCATAGCCACTGATCCCAACAAGCACGGCAACTCCGTCTCGCTCTGCTCGCTGGAGTGGGACTACTGGCTGGCGGTCAAGAAGGGGCTGATTCCTCGGTAGGCGTCCTGCGCAATTTATATTGTGACATTCACTTGACCTCACGCAATTGCCCCGTCGAGCCGTCGAAGGAGGCCGTGCGAACCTGCCCCCGAACGGAAATCCGAACGGTGAGAAGCTCGGCGCTCGCCTCAAGCGCGGGCGGCGCAAGCCGGGCATAGTCCCCCGTATGGCAGGGCTGGATGACCGTCAGAAAGAGCTGACCGCGAGCAGGCTCCGCCGTCTCGGCGGTTAGATGCCACTGGCTTGGGCAGGACATGGACTTCTTTTGCTTCCGCCAGAGTTCCGCCGGGGCGGAGAACTGATCGGTCTGCTGGAAGCGAAGCCCCTTGGGCAGCAGCCACGCAACGCGCGCCTCGGCCTTCGCCGTATTCAAGCGCGCCGTCTGCGCAACCTCGTCTATCTCCATGCGTTCCGCCGCATGGAGAAGCCATTGAAATTTCTGCGGGTCGGGCGTCTCCAGCTTGTCCACGATGATGTACACATCGGGCTTCAACCAGAGGACGTGGCGGTCGAAGCAATCCACCTCGACGTCGAGATAGGCGTCCGGGCAGGAACCGACGAAGTAGGTGTAGTCCGGTTTGTCCTCGAAGCGGGTGATCTGCCCGAAGGCATCCGCGTTGCGCGGGCCTTGCTCGACCCCGCCCACGAGGATCGTGTTATGGGCGCGGGACTTGACGGTCCATCCGTAGTGGTGCTCGTCGCCATAGCCGATGTAGTATCCTGTGTCCACAATCAGTTTGTCGCCGTAGGCGAAGAGGTTGAAGGAATTCTGGTCGGCGTGAGCGTGATTGTAGGAGCCGTAGAAGCTGGAACGAAACTCGAAGAAGAGATTTTCAGCGGGATTGGCGAAGGCTGAGTGGCAATACACTACTCCCGTCGCTGGGAAGAGACGCGCCATTGGGAGCTGCGCCAGCGGCTGCGGCTTGGGCGGTTTCAACGGCCCCCAGAACAGAAGGAGGAAGGAGTGGAGGCCGGTGGGCTTGCCGCCGTCAATGGGGTCGGCGTAGGCCTGGGCGAAACCGTTCTGGTATCGCGCCGCCTCGAGCAGGCAAGCCAGCTTCTCGCTGCCGTCCGGCGGCGCAGTGCCGGCGTTGTTGTCGCCGAATGCCGACATCGGCCCGCCGGGCGGATGGGCATACAGAATGAACCACGGGTTGTTGCGAAACCAGGGATTTTGGGTGAGGTCTGTGCCTGTGGCCGCCTCAACGAGCCGCGCCGTCATAAGGCTGGTGAGCATGTCGGTTCCCCGGTGATAGCCCGCACCCTCCGCCGAACCGCCGTCGCCCTCGCCGTACCACGGGTACATGGCGACGAACATCTTGACGGCCCATTCGATCCACGCAGACGCCTCCGGCGCGTCGCCGTACACCGCGAGCGCCGCGGCGGTCAGGTCGCGGATCACATGCTGCCAGGCGTGCGCCCCGAACGGGGAGAGTTCCATCTTATCCATGTACTTCGCCATCGGCCCGCCGACGCGCCGGACAATGGCCTTGCGGATCGTTTGCTTCTCCGCGTCGCTTAGCCGGTCGGGCATGTAGTCATAGACGAAGCCGAGCGCCTGGGCGATCTCGGCGTTGGCGAAGTCCGAGACCTCCTCCGAGGTGAAGCCGTTCGGGTCGAGGGCGGCCATGATGAGGGCGCGCCGTTTGGCCTCGTCGGCCCATTCCGCCTCGCCGGTCAACAGGTAGAGGAGGGCCAACTGGGGGACAGGCCCTGCCAAGTCCCGTGTGGCGCCCACGGAGGCCGTCTGACGGTTGATCTTCTCGCGGCGGTTGCTCACCGACTGCTTGCTGTCCTGGAACTCGGGCAGCTTCGCTCCGACGGCGGACTTCGAGGCGCGCTTCCACTGTTCCAAGAGAGGTTTCATCTCGCCCTGAACCAGACTGCGAAAGCGCGCTACCTCCTCGGGGCGGAGATACAGGCGGGGATGCGCCCGGGGGATGCTGGCCATCTGCTCCTCCCAGGGCCGGATGGGCCACGGGGCGGCGGATTCGGGCAGGGTGAATCGAGTCGGCGGCAGCCAGCGTCCCGCGCTGTCGGCGGCCTTGACCCGGAAGCGCCAGTCGCCCGGCCCGATGGGATCGAATGGCCGCAAAAACAGATTCGGGACATTGGAATAGACCCTGGGGTCGGCAAAGTCCGACGTACGCGCGAGCTGGACGGTGTAAGGCCCCGGCCCGAACCTGGGCCAACGCAGCGTAGGCGGATCAATGTAGAGCGGGCGGCGGCCATCCGGCTCCGGCACGACCAACGGCAACTGAAAGGGGGTTTTCTTCATCGGCAGGACCTCGATCTTGTCTATGCGAATCGGCTCGCGCGCCGCCAGGAGGAGCGTCCCCTGGCCGGGACAGAAACCGATGGGGACTTTCACCGTAGTCCACACTTTTGAGGCATCCACGTTGACCAACTGAGGCGAATTTCCCTCCGCGATCAGCCAGAAGCTGTCAGACCCGCCGCTCTCCGCCAGACAACGGACGGAGACCCCATACTGCCCCGGCTCAAGGGTAAGGGGGCATCGGAGGAGACTCCGCATGGGGCCGGCGGGGTCCTTCTGGGCGTCGGAAAGGAAGGCGTACGCCCCGCCGGAGGCGTCCTTGGCGTACTTCGTCTCAGGGCGGACGCCCTCTCCCTGAAGCGATTCTGCCTCGAACGAGGCGACGGACTTTTTTCCGGCCTGCGCCGAAACAGAGATCATAAGCGACACGAAAAACGCAAGACACAAGAGACGACATGCGGTTTTCACGGAACATCATCCTCCTCTTTCGGCATGGAAATTGTAACACGGCCGAATGATGCTAACTTAGAACCTTATTTCGCAACATGGCGCCAATTTGTCCCGCCAGGGGCGGGATTTCCGGGGCAAAATTCACATTGGACACATAATACCACCCTTTCTGTCTTCAGAAAGGGTGGTATCCGCAGAAAGAGATCGTGCGGAGCGATATGGCTCCCCATCAGATGGATCACGTTCGTTCTCGCGGGAAAAAATGTGTCCAATGTGAATTTTGCCCCCGCCGTTGGCGGGGTTGCGGGCGATGCCCGCGTTAGGAACTCCTTATAGTGATTTGGTCTCGCGGGGGTTTTTCAACAACCCCCCGACGCAATTTCATCACCCCGCTCACGGCGAAGTAAATCCCGAAACCAATCAGGAGCGCGGCGCAGACCCGGATCATGTTCTGCAACGCTGTATCGCTGATGAAGCGCTTGCCCAGTGCGATGCCCAGCGAGATGAAGCTGTACCACACCAGGTCGGATAGGATGTGACCGGCGAAGAAAGATGTGGTCCCCGCGGGGCCGAGCAGACGGCTTCGCGTGATGTAGGTCAGGCCGATCGTCGCCCACCAGAAGATGAAGTACGGATTGGCGGCGCTCAGTGCCAGCCCCGCCGCGATAGGATGGCGGATCAACCAATCGGGCGGGCGCGCGGGATCAACCTGGAGCGACACGCTCGCTGCGTTGGCCATCATCCCCGCCCCCATCCACAGCAGGGCCGCGCCGCCGCCGATGCCGATGACGGCGAAGACGCCCTTGTGATCGAGCAAACGGGCGAGTCCGAGGACGACCCCGATCACGAGGGCCAGTTCGAGTATGCCATGCCCCAACACGACGAGCGGCCCGGCCCAGAACCCCCAATACGTCGCAGACGAGATCGTCGCAGCGAGCACGGCGCCGGGCATCATCGCCCCGCTCAGGCCGATGCCGAAGGCGCTGACGAAGACGCCCAATCTTGTGTTCATGAAATCCTTCATAACTTCATCATACCACGGTCGCGCGCCAAAAAAAAGCAGTCGGCTCGACGAGCCGACTGCCAAGGGCAGGGAAGCGTTCCCAGTCAATCCATCTCACGGCGTGGTGGAGAAAGACGGGTGGCGGATCCTCCTAAATTGCATATTCGCATTTGCGAAATTTCCCGGGCCGGGAACGATGCGTTACGCCCCGGCCTGCTGCAAGTGGAACCGCGACCGCGCCGCCAGCACCGCCGTCCGGCACTCAAGGCACAGGCCGTAGATCGTGCCCTTCGCCTTCGGGCCGACAAACATGTCAATCCGCTTGCCGCACCAGATGCACTTCAATGTGAGTCCCTCGGACCGCGCATTGCCGACGAAATACGACTTTGCACCTGTCTCGTTCTCCCCATGGTTCTTTCGCCTGAAAAACCACATACTCCGATCCTCCAGCAGACGACGAGGTAAGGACAGGGTAACGGCGCGGCAAGTACTCAAGTCCTAAGTCATTCACACACGCGGAAATGGCACGACGGGTGACACGGAAGGGCATAGCAAAGTCCATGCCGCCGGCGATACGCCGCCGATGACGAGCGACGAATTGCGTCATAACCGCCTATGCGGGACAAGATAATGATCTTACGCATTTGCGAATAATCGTATTGACGAAATGTCGTCATCCCCCAACGTGAACCACTCTGAAACAGGAACAGAAAACGTTGTCGCATGATGGCGCAGCGCCCATTCGTTTTCCACTTGATTGTCATGTGGCCCACATGGATAATAAGGCGAGACGCCAATGCCCCACCACTGCTCAAGGAGGCAAGGAATGACCGACTACCTGGATGAGTCCGTACCCAAAGGCGCGTTCGCAGTTCCCGCCGTCGGTCGGTTGAAGATCGGCAGCGACGACGAGCTCGTTCGCCTTAACCGCGCGGCGTGGCAGGTCCTCGAACGCACCGGCTTCAAGATCTACAGCAAACACATCCTCGACAAGGTGAAGGCGCTCGGCGCGAAGGTGGACGAGGACGAGATGATCGCCCGCTTCCCGCAGGCGCTCATCGAGGAGATCGTCGGCTGCAACCTGCGCCCCGATCCCGCGGACGCCCCCATCTCCATTCCCAAAAAATACCAAATGGGCTTCGGCGAGGTCTGCTTCTTCCTCTACGATTGGGAGAAGCAGGAGCGCCGCGCCGCCACGCGCGACGAGACGATCCGATTCATTCGCCTCGGCGACGCGATCCCCGAGGTCGGCTCCATCGCCACCCCTGTCGTCAACTCCAAGATTGACCAGCGCATCGAGGCCATCGAGGCCGCTGAGCTCCTCATGTCCAACACGAACAAGAGCGCCGGCAGCGGCATCCGGTGCCCTGAGCAGACCCCGTACATGCACGCGATCCGCACGGTTTGTCAAAAGCACGGCGACAGGCGCAGTTGGGTCCAGACGGGCGGCTGCCTCACCACCCCCCTCACGCTCGGCGAGCGGTCGGCGCGGATCGTCGAGATCCTGATGGACCTCGGCTACGACACGTTCGGCTTCAGCTCCATGCCCATCGCCGGAGGCAATGCGCCCGTCACCACCGCGGGCTGCATCGTCATGTGCATCGCCGAACTCCTCGGCGCGCGGCTGGTCGCACGCGCTATCAATCCGAAAGCCAGCGGCGTCGGCATGTTGATCAGCGGCGCGATGGACATGACCAGGGGCAAGGCGAGCTTCTGCTCCCCCCAGGCCGTCATCCAGGACATCGTGACGTGGCGCGTGTTCAACCGCCTCTACGGTCTGGACATCTCTCTCGACCGTTGCGCGAGTTACATCAACGCGAAACTCCCCGGTCTCCAGTGCGCCTACGAGCGGACGTTCAAGCAGACCATGTTGGCCTCGGCGACGGGCACGCTCGGCATGCACCTGGGTTCCTTGGACGGCGCGGCGATCTTCAGCCCCGAGCAGGCGATGATAGACCTCGACCTGAACCGGGGGCTGTGGGAGTTCTACCGCGGCATCCAGATCAGTGACGATGCCCTCGCCCTCGACGAGATTGACAAGGTCGGCATCGGCGAGGGGAAGAATTACATGGACACCGACCACACCTTTGCCCACTTCCGCGATGCGCTCTGGATGCCGAAGCTCCTCGACGTCTCCATGTGGCATGATGGGCAGGAGGCTGACCGCGAGCGGCAGATGCTCGCAAAGGCGAATAAGCAGTGGAAGGACTACCTCGCAAGCTGGAAGCAACCGAAGGTGAACCAGGACCTCCTGACCGAAGTCCATGAGGTGGTGGAACGGGCAAAGAGGGAGATCGTTGGATAGGTTGTTGGAGGGTGCAGATATGGCGAAGCGGAGACTCACCATGGCGGCGCTGCTGGCGTCCGCGCTTCTTCACACGGCGGCCTGCGGGCAGTCGGCGATTCGGGGAAAAGTGACTGACGAAAAGACGGGAAGGCCGATCGCAAACCTCGATGTGGGGGCGAGTCGAAGGCATGTCGTTGCAAAGACCCCCGATGGGGAAACGGTGCAGGCAGAGCGGACGGCAAGGACCAACGAGAACGGCGAGTATCGGATGGAAATCCCCGCGGGAGTCAAGGAAATCGGCGTTTTTACCCTGTCGGATGCCTACGTAAACGAGATCTACGATGGGGTTCAGTTCCAGGGCGCGGCGCCGAAACTCGCCGACTTCAAGCAGCCGGGCGTGAAGCCGGTGGACGCCTCGTTGGAGATGCCGGACATAGACTTCCGACTCGAGCCGCTGGGCGGGAAGGAGGCAGAGGGCGAGAAATCGCCTCCGGCGAGGACGGGGGCCGTGGTCTGCCTTACGGACTCGCACGGCGCGGCGGGCGTGGTCTGGGCCATGCTGAGTCTGGCGGATGTGGACCCGAAATACATGGAATGTGCGGAGAAGTCCCTGCAATGGCTCATGCATGTCAAGAAGACGGATGAGCAGGGCCGCGCGACATGGTATATGGTTGATCCCATGCCGTCCGGCGATCCGAAGTACAAGAAGTATGAGAGGATTGATCGCCACGGCATGGCCTTGACGGCGAACATGTTCTTCACCGCTTATGACAAGACCAAGAGACCGGACCTGAAGGAGACGGGATTGGCCGCGGCCCGGTGGCTTGCCGAGGTGGAGGCGATGAAGTGGGATACAAAGGTGGGCACGGCCTACATGCGGCCCTCTTCCCCTGACGGAAAACAGGTGGGCCATGTATCCGGGTATTCGCACGGCCTCGGCCTCTACATCGAGACGTTCAGTCGGGCCCACAAGGCGCAGGGAGGGGAGGTCTTTGAGAAGGCGTTGCGAGGAATCCTCGTGAACCTGAAGGTGGACGCGGCGACCATGGACGGAGGACGGATCGCCTGGCCCACCAATTCCCTGCTGGAGTATATGAAAGGAAAGAACGCGCTCCGGACAGGCTTCTGCTTCGGCCAGGCGGGGGTTGTCGTCCCACTGCTCGACCTTGTCAAGGACATGCCCGATCTGAAGCTGCCGGATGGAACCACGCCGCTCGATCTGGCCAACGGCGCGCTTCGGTATCTTATGAGCGAGGCGAAGCCCGCCCGAGGGGGCTACGTGTGGCCTTACATGCGGGCCGGGGAGGTGGACAAGAATCCGGGATTGGGCAGCGGGGTCGGGGGGATCGGTTGGGCCTTTCTAAAAGGAGCGCAGGCCAATCGAGCCGCCGGGAACGAAAAATTCGCTGAGGAGTGCATGAAATATGCCCGCGGCGCGGCGGAGTATGTGATCGTCACGATTCTTGAGGAGTCCAAGAAAGAGCCGTTTCGGATGCAAATGTTTGGCCTGTGCGGGGGGGCGGGCGGCAGCGGGCATTTTCTCATGTTGCTGGCCGAAGACGTCGGAGAAAGCGACCCGGCATTGAGGGACCGCGCAAGGGACGCCGTGAGACAGGTCGCCCGAGGTCTCATCGCAAGCGCGACGCCCATTGGCGACACCCTGGCGTGGAAGTTGCTCCCCGACGCCCATGCGCGAAAGACCGGTCAGGTGGCCCGAGACGCCGATGTGGTCAATGTGGCCCTCGACTACGGCCAGACCGGCGTGGTGTACGCGCTGTCGGAGACGGGCAAGTACCTCAAGGATGACGAGATCCTGGCCGCGGCCAAGAAGGGAGGGGACTTCATCGTGAACCATCATGCCGTGAAAACCCCAAACGGCTGGAAGTTCCCGCAGTACCTCCCTGTGCCCGCGCCATGAGAAGATATTCCGGCGGCGCGGCATCCGCGCCTTTGTGTTTGGACGAATGACGATGAGCTTCAATCCATCGCCGCTAAGACTGTTCCAGGAATTCCTCCGGTCTGTGCAAGACCTGGCGGGTCTGCGGGTCTGCGTGCACGACGTGGCCGGGTTCACGCGCGACGAGGGGGAGCGGATGGAGGAAGCCCTCTGCGTCCACTACTCCGAGTTCTGCCAGGTCATAAAGGCGTCGCCGAAGGGACTGGATGCGTGTGTCCATTCCGACGCGAAAGTCGCGGACGCGAAGGCAGGCCAATTGGGCCGGCCGTTCCTGCACCAATGCCACGCGGGTCTGACGGAGATGGTCGTCCCCATCATGCGCGACGAGCAGCATCTGGGCACGATCTTCTGCGGCCAGGCCGTCCTCCGCAACTCCCGCGAGAGCCGGTTTCGGACCATCGCCCGGAACGTGGCCGACCTCGACGTTGATCTGGACAAACTGCGCGTCGCCTTCCGCAAGGTGCCGAAGATATCGAGGAAGAAACTCGAGAACGCCGGCAACCTGCTGAGCATCACCGCGAATTACATCGTGGATGCCAACCGCAAGATGGCCATCCAGCGCGCCATTGAGGAGGAACAGAACCGGCCTGTCGCCCTGGTCATGCAACTGATAGATCAGCGCTACCGCGACGACCTGACGCTCGGCGAGGTGGCCCAACACGTGGACCTTAGCCCGTCTTACTTCAGCCGCCTCTTCCGGCGGACGACGGGTATGACCTTCGTCGAGTTTCTCACCATGCGCCGGATCGAGGAGGCGCGGAATCTCCTCCTGACCACGCCGATGAAGGTCATTGACATCGCCTACCAGGTGGGCTACGCGGATCAGAGCTACTTCAACAAGAAATTCCGCGAGATCGTTGGCCTCACGCCCCTTGAATTTCGTCACCAAAACACCACGTCAAAATAGTCCCATCTTTTCAGCCCGATCATAGGTAGACAGTGTTTCCGGGTCGCGGTATCATTTCCCTTTGTTGTTGCGGCAAGCATGTGCCAACACAAAGGAGGCGTCAACTATGGCACACGTCGTCGAGCCTGAAAAGAGGATACCGGTTATTGCCGACGTGGACGTCGCCGTCATTGGCGGCGGCCCCGGGGGACTGCCGGCAGCCATTGCCGCCGCCCGACACAAGGCCACCACGCTTCTCGTCGAACGATACGGTTTTCTCGGCGGGCTGGCCACAAGCGGGCTGATTGGACCCATATTGGGGCATCGTGCGCATGAGAGCAGCACGCCCATTCTTGGGGGAATTCCAAAGGAACTGTGCCTGCGAATGCACGAGCAGGAAGGAGCGCCCAAGTGGGAGGATGCTCTCAAACAAGGGGGCATTCCCTTCGATGTCGAAATCCTCAAGCACGTCGCCGACCAGATGGTCGAGGAAGCGGGCGTCAGAGTGATGTTCCACACATGCTTTTCGGACGTCATCGTCGAAGACGACGAGATAAAGGCTGTCGTCGTCGAAAGCAAGTCAGGGCGACAGGCGATTGTCGCGAAGGTGGTCATTGACGCCACGGGGGATGGGGACGTGGCGTATCGGTCAGGAGCGCCCATGAAGGAGGGAAGGCCGGCGGACGGGAAGTCCCAGTCAATGGGCACCATGTTCCACATTGGCGGCGTCGAAAACGTCTCTTCCGAGGAGCGGAAAGGGGCTGCCGAAAAGATCCGCAAAGCAGTTGATGCGGGGGAACTGCATGCATACAATACAGGCTTGGGGGGCCACGCTTCAACGATCATTCAGGGCCAAGTCAGTCTCAACGATACCCGCTTTCCGGGCGACGCCACCAATGTCGAGGATTTGACGCGGGGCGAGATTCAGATGCGCAGGGATACGCTGAAGATAGTGGATTTCTTGCGAAAGAAAGTCCCCGCCTATAAGAACTGTTATCTTATAACGACCCCCGCGCAGATCGGTGTCCGCCAGAGCCGCCAAATCGTTGGTGAAGCTACACTGACCGGCGACGACATTGTCAAGGGGCGGAAATATAAGGACAGCATTGCGCGAGGGTCATGGTGGGTTGATATCCATTGTCCCAGAGGTCTTGTCAAAAGAGGCGTCCATCTCTGCTATTCAAAGTGCCCCATGAAGAATTGCCATATGCAGAAGAAGTATCGAGACCAACTGATGGACAATATCTATCCTCCAAAAGGCGATTGGTATGATATACGATATGGATGTCTTGTTCCGAAGAAGGTGAATAATCTCTTGGTGTCCGGGCGCTGCATTTCCGCTACGCACGAGGCGATGGCAGGCGCTCGGGTGATAGGGACCTGTATGGCCATCGGCCAGGCCGCAGGGACGGCGGCGACGCAAGCCGTTCTGGCAAAGAAATTACCGAGAGAACTGGATGTTGAACTCCTTCGTCAAACAATCATCGCAGATGGCGGGGTAGTCTAACGAATTTGATGTTCCCAGCTTCGACAGAGAAAATAATTGACTCGATGGGTACCCTGCAAGGAAGAAAATCCGCGTCCAGGGAAATCAAAGAGACGTTCGACTTAGTCGTCGCCGGCGGAGAGCCGGCGGGGCCAGGGATATGAAGACCGTAGTTGCATTGTTGTTTGCCGGGTTCATTCTCGCAGGAGCATGCGCGATGGATATCTATGGAGAAGACATGCCGGGACTCAATCTTGACAATGCGGCGGGACTACTGGCAGACGCCAAGTTCACTTTCCCGCCCCAAGCGGCGAAGTTGTGGAAGAATGATGATGGTCTGCCTCCGCCAGACGCCCCGCAGTTTGAGCAGAGCGCGGCGCGATTCATCGCCGAGCACCCGATCCCTCCGCCCGACGGGCGCAGCGCCACATGGAATCTTCCCCAGACGGCATCGAGGCAGTGCAAGTGCCTGGCCTATCTGGCGGACGGGAAGCATGAGGCCAAACGAGAGGTCGCTAAGCTATGCATCGCGCAGGCGGCGCGACTACAATGGCTGCTTCCGATCCAAGTGGGAAGTCGCCCTGCGCCCGGCCAGGCATTTTACGCAGCAACGGGCAGCCTGGCGCTAACAGGTGGACTTCTGCGACGCGACACTGAGAACGGTACGCTTTTATATGAAGTCGCCACGCAATGGCTACGGACCGGCATGGGGCAGTTTGCCACTTACGGCGACAAAGGAAAGGATAAGGAGCACAGGGCGGCCGCACAGGCCCTAATTGATGTTGTCGGTGTGAATGCCGAGGCATTGGAAATCCATGGTGCCGATGACCTGTTCTTCTCACAGCTCGACCTGAAACGGCCCGACATGCAAGAGGTGGCCAGGCATGTGGCCGACGGCGATTGGGAGCACGCCAAGCGATCATATGTGGACATGCTCGCGGAGCGCTTTTCGAGCAAGCGTAACTGGCCGGACATTCGGTGGCAAAGAACGGTCGATATCGCAGAAGCCGACGACGTCTGCCGCAACATCTTCCTCCTCACCGCGCACATGTATAGACGCTGCGACTTTGGGGAGAGTGTTGACTGGACGAAGATCATTGACAATGACATTGAAAGTCGCGTGTACATGAACAGTCACGACTGGCTGCTGACACTGCTGAACGCCTATCAGAAAACGGGCGATGAGAAATACGTGCAGCACCTTTGCCGCCTATTCAATTCGTGGTACGAGAATAGCCCCCCAACCTTCAAACGGTCAGACGCCCAGTGGCGCACGCTCGAAGTGGGCAAGCGTCCGAGCCTGCGGTGGGGTCCTGTTCTGTTCGGGATTTCCGAACACCCCAGGTTCAAGCGCGAATGTCTTCTCAATATGGCTCGTTCGATGCTCGACCATGGGAAGTATCTCTCGATGTACTCGGCGGGCGGCGGCAACTGGCTTCAGGTCGAGTGCTCGGGGCTGGCCTGCGTGGCGTTGCTTTTTCCCGAGTTCAAGATGTCGCCGATGTTCTATGACGTGGCGATGAATCGGTTGGTATGGGTCAATGTGCATGCGTTCCTTCCCGATGGTTTTCAGTCGGAGTGTTCGCCGGGCTACCATCGCTTTCCAGTGTCCACAATGGGAAACGCGCTCCGGTTTGCCAAGTTCCTTGGGGTCTCTGCGCCGGCCGGCCTGGTGGCGCAGTACAGAACGGGCCTCGACGTGCTGCAGTACATCGCCTACCCGGATTGTACGCTCCCGATGCTCAGCGACTCCGGACCAAGACGGCACTCAATTGTCGAGGTCATCGAGGGGGGCGCGGAGGTGTTCGAACGGGACGACTTTCGATGGTTCGCAACCGAAGGCAAGGAAGGAACGCCACCGGCTCGACCATCCCACGATTTCACCCATGCCGGCTACTGCGTGATGCGCGACAAGTGGGGACCCGATGGCCAGGTGTTGATCTTCGATGCCGGCTACTTCGGCGCCGGACACCAGCATGAGGACAAGCTCAACTTCGTCTATTACGCCGGCAGTCGCGAGCTGATCGGAGACCCAGGCATCTATTCATACAAGCGCGATGAGTTCGAACCATACTGGCGCGGGACCTGGAGCCACAACTCCATTGTCATCAATGGACTGAGCCAGCACCGGGCTATAGGCCCGCAAGAGAAGATTCCAGACCCGGATCGTCGTTTCTTGATCGGCGAGGGTTTCGATTTCGCCGTGGGTTGGTATCGCCACGCCTACTCCCCCAGGAATGCCGGGTTGTGGGGGGGAAACATCAAGTCGGACAGCCAGGCCGCGATACGCGATGTCCAGCACCAGCGGTGTATCTTCTACATCAAAGGCGAATACGCCATCATCTGCGACCGCGTGGTCGGCGAAGGCGAGCATCAGATAGACGTCCTCTTCCACCCCGCGCCGGTTCTCACAGGCGTGGGAGTGCAGACCGAGGTCCGGGCCCGGGCAGTTAGCCTCGAGATCCGCAAGGATGGCGCTGTGGTAACGAGAGAAAAAGAGCACGCCAACGTCGCCATCCTGCCGGCGCAGGGGGGAGATCTCCAAGTGCTGGATTTGATCGGGCAGAAAGACCCGGTGCGGGGATGGTATTCGCTCTACGGCATCCAGCCTTCTCACGATATCGTTTACCGATGCCGCAGGTCGCTCCCCGCGCACTTCGAGACAGTGATACAGCCGCTGCCTCCCGGCTATGCGACGCCCCTGAAGGTGCAGCCGGTGCAGGTGGAATGTGAGGGCGCAATGGCGGCCGCCGCTCTTGCGTGCGGAGATGATCTGTTCCTATTGTCGTACGATGGCCCTGCCAAGATGACATGTCGCAATGTCATCTTCGAGGGAACTTCGCTGCTCTTGCGGTATGACGCAAGAGGCGTGGAAGCGCAGGCGTACGTGGTGGACGGACGCGCCTTGTCGGTCGGAGGAAAAACGCTGTTCTCCGCAGAAGCGCCGATGGCGCCCCGCGTAGTTGATCTGCGATAGGTGTGAATCTGAATACTAAGGAGAAAACGATGAGCAATAAGGCGAAGTTATCGGGCAGGGAAATCAAAGAGACATTCGACGTCGTCGTCGCCGGCGGAGGGCTGGCGGGGGTATGCGCCGCCATCGCATCGGCCCGGCATGGGTGCACGACGGCGCTGGTCCAGGACCGCCCCGTCCTCGGCGGCAACTCCAGCAGCGAAATCCGCGTGCCCCCCGGAGGGGCAGCCACGCCCAACCCCTGGGCGCGTGAAACCGGCATTATCGAGGAGCTTCAGATCGAAGACCGCGCACGCAACCATGACCCCATCTGGGAAGGCACTATGAACTCCCAGTGGGACATGGCGCTCTACGAGACCGTTCGTGCGGAACCAAACCTTGTGCTGCATCTGAACACCAGCGTTCGCGGGGTCGAGATGAAGGGCAAGGGCCGGATCGCCTGCGTCGTGACTACACAGGCAGGCTCCGAGCGAACGCTGAAGCTCCACGCCAAACAGTTCGTTGACTGCACCGGCGACGGGACAGTCGGCGGGGCGGCAGGCGCTGAATTCCGACACGGACGCGAGGCGCGCCGGGAGTTTGACGAATCCCTTGCCCCGCCGAGGGCCGACTCCAAGACGCAGGGCAATTCCATCTTCTTCCGCGCCCGCGACGTGGGCCGCCCTGTGCCCTTCACACCCCCGCCTTGGGCGGAAGACTACCCCACGGAAGAGTCCCTCCTCAAGCGCCATCACAACGCCTTCAACAAACGCGAATATGCCGGGTATTGGTGGATCGAGGTCGGTGCGCCGTTCGACACCATTGATGACAACGAGATGATCCGCAACGAGATTCTTCGGCACCTCATGGGCGTCTGGGACCACATCAAGAACCACGGCAACCATGGCGCGGAGAACCTCGTACTCGACTGGATCGGCATGGTCCCCGGCAAACGCGAGAGCCGACGCCTCGTGGGCGACCACATCCTCACCGAGAATGACGTGCGCAACCATCCGCTGTTTCCCGACCGGGTTGCCTACGGGGGGTGGTTTATTGACGTGCACACGATGGGCGGGATTCTGGCAAAGGGACAACCGCCCGAGCCCTGCGCGGGGGACTTCAACCTCGTCGAGAAGCGGTCTGTCGAACCCTACAGCATCCCGTTCCGTTGTCTGTATTCGCGGAACATCGAGAACCTGCTCATGGCCGGACGCGATTTTTCGTGCACGCATATCGGCCTGGGCAGCCCGCGCCTCATGCTGACATGCGCCATCATGGGTCAGGCCGCAGGCACGGCGGCTGCGCTCTGCGTAAAGAAGAAGGCCGCGCCCCGAGCCATAGCCAAGCGCCATATTGCCGAACTCCAACAGACGCTCCTCAAAGACGGGTGCTTCATCCCTGAACTGCCCAACGAGGACCCGGACGACATGGCCCGCTCGGCAAAGGTCGCGGCAACCTCCTGTGCGCCTCTGGCCCTCGAACCGCAGGAATCCGCCACGGCGCTGTCCGACCGGCGATCGCAGATCTTTCCGATCACGGCCCAACGGCTTAATACCATCAGCCTGCACCTGAAGTCCTCGCTGGCCGAGCCGCGAGAGGTCCGGCTCGAATTCTGTCCTGCCAGCAGTCTGTGGGAGTATAATGAGGAACCTCCCTCTCCGCCTCCCACCGCTGCGGCCACTGTCCCTCCGAACTCCGTCGGGTGGGTTGTCTTCCATCTCAACGCGACAACGCGGCAAGGGCTGTATCGGATCAACCTGCCCGCCTGCCCCGGCGTCTCGTGGTCCAATGCGCAGCCGGAACCGGGCGTGGCGGCGTTCTATCGCCGCGAGACATGGAAGCGCTGGGCCCCAAGCAAGGTAGCGTTTGCCATGCGCCTCGACCCGCCGTCATCTCCCTTTGGGCCGGAAAACATGGTCAATGGAGTGGCGCGTCCCCTGCGCTGGACGAACCTCTGGGTCTCCGACCCGGCCCAGCCCCTGCCGCAGGCGGTAACCCTGGACCTTGGTTCCCCGCGAACATTCAATGCCGTTTATCTTACCTTCGACACCTATCTGCACGTGGAGGCGCGCTCCTTTCCCGGTCTAAGCAAGGTCAAGGAATGCGTGAGCGATTACGAGATTCAGGTGGAGCAGAAGGGCGGGTGGAAGACGGTCGAGACGGTTGTCGGCAACTACCAGCGCCGGCGAATCCACCGGTTCAAACCCGTGAATGCCCGGAAAGTCCGGATCAATGTGACGAAGACAAACGGCAGCAGCACGGCGCGAATCTATGAGGTGCGGATTTACGATGAAAAGTAGCCGCCGCATTGGAAGTCGTGTGGGTGTCATGCCCAAAGGGCGTGTTGCCCAAATAAAATAAATATGGTAGGGGCAGGCCCCTGCGATGCAGGTCTCGGAGCCCTCATGGGCGGGCACTCGGATCATCCCTTCAATCACTCATGTTTGCCCCTCGTCAGGGGGGTACTGTGCCGTCCTGTTTTTGCTTGACTTTCACCAACAGCGTGTGATAAGGTATGTGCTTCACGATTAAGGGAGGAGCTATGTCTTGAGTAGGCCGCCTGTGAATCGTGGGGGCGCTGTTCCGAGGGCGACGGCGATGCGGTTGTCGCTTTATCTGCGGCGGCTGGAGATTCTGGCCGCCGGCGATCAGGATACGGTGTCCTCTCGAAGGCTTGGATCTGCCCTTGGGTTGACCGACGCGCAGGTTCGGAAAGACTTGGCCTACTTCGGCCAGTTTGGGCGGCCGGGGGTGGGGTATCTGGTGCGCGACCTGATTGCCCAGATCAGGAAGATTCTGGGCACGGACCGGCGCTGGCCGACGGCCATCGTGGGCATAGGCAACGTGGGGCGGGCGCTGGTAACTTACGGCGGTTTCAAGAAGCGCGGTTTTGATGTGGTGGCGCTTTTCGACAGCGACAGCCGCAAGGTGGGGCGGGCGTGCTCCGGGATCGAGGTCTATGGCATGGACAAACTGCCGGAGATTGCGCGATTGCTCGACATCAAGATCGGGATCATCGCCGTGCCGGCCCATGCCGCCCAGGACGTGGCGGAACAGTTGACCCGAGCCGGGGTGCAGGGCATATTGAATTTTGCGCCGGTCACGTTGGCGGTGGAGGATCATATCGCGCTTCAGGCGGTGGATATGGCGATCCACTTGGAGCAGCTTGCGTTCAAGCTGAGCACGAGCGGCGCGACGCGATAGAACGGCGGGCAGGGACGGTTACCCGGTGGTGTAATTGGTAACACTACAGGTTTTGGTCCTGTCATTCGAGGTTCGAGTCCTCGCCGGGTAGCCAGAGGATCACGTACGGTGCGCCCACTGCAGAGGCGGATATAGAGTATCATGGATAACCTGAAAATTTTCGCCGGAAACGCCAACCCGGAACTGGCCGGACGGATCGCGCAGTATCTGGACAAGCGCCTCGGCAAGGCCATCGTGACCCGGTTTCCCGACGGCGAGATTGATGTGAAGGTGGAGGAGGACGTTCGGGGCGCGGATGTGTTCATTGTGCAGCCGACGTGCCCGCCGGTGAACGAGAACTTCATGGAGTTGGTCATCCTGATTGACTGCATGAAGCGGGCGTCGGCGGAGCGTGTTACGGCCGTTCTCCCCTACTACGGCTACGCGCGGAAGGACCGGAAGGACGAAGGCCGCGTGCCGATCACGGCAAAGCTTGTGGCCAACCTGATCACGAAGGCGGGGGCGGATCGGGTGCTGGCGGTGGACCTTCACGCCGCGCAGATACAGGGATTCTTTGATATCCCCGTGGACCATCTCTTCGCCTCGGCGGTGCTGGGAGGGTACTATCGGGAGTTGAATCTCCAGGATGCGGTGGTGGTAAGCCCCGATGTGGGGAGCATCAAGATTTCCCGCGCCTACGCCAAGCGCCTTGTCGCAGGGCTGGCCGTTGTGGACAAGCGACGCGCTTCGCCAGATCGGACAGAGTCGGGCTTCTTGATCGGCGAGGTGAAAGGCAAGACGGTCATCATGGTGGACGATATGATCGCCACGGGCGGCTCCATCGCCGCCGCGTCGAAGTTGGTGATGGACAAGGGGGCGAAGGAGGTCTATGTGGGGGCGACACACGGCCTGTTCTGCGGTTCGGCGGTGGAGCGGTTGTCCGGGGCGCCGATCAAGGAGATCGCCGTGACCGACACCATCCCCCTCCGGCCTGACGCGGAAAGGATGGGGACGCCGGTGAAGATGTTGACGATATCGAGTCTTCTTGGGGAGGCAATGCGCCGGATTCACTTTGACGAATCGGTGAGTTCGCTGTTCAACCACGAATAGAGTAGGGGTGGAGAAGGTCCGTAGGGAGGAGAATGAGGTGTCCGAAGTTCAGACAGTGATTGTAACAGAGCCGCGGGAGGCGAAGGGATCGGCGGCGGCGCGGCGATTGCGCCGAGAGGGCAAGGTCCCCGGTGTGCTGTACGGCCATAAAGAGGCTACGATTGCCATTATGCTGCCGGAGCGGGAGTTGTCGCACGTGATCCGTTCGGGCGCCCGCATGTTGGATATCAAGGTGGGCGGGAAGGCGGAAAAGGCCCTCATCAAAGAGGTGCAGTATGATCCGATCTCGCTGGATCTCCTGCATATTGACCTGGCGCGGGTGGCGATGGACGAGACCGTGGTCGTGGAGGTGCCGATCGAGACCTCCGGGACGCCCAAGGGAGCGGCGGACGGCGGCGTTCTGGACCTGTTGCTAAAGAACCTCGAGATCGAGTGTCTGCCCGCCGACATCCCCACGGAAATCAAGGTCAAAGTGGCCGAATTGGGGATTGACGAGAGCATTCTGGTGAAAGACCTTGTCCTGCCCCCCGGCGTAAAGGTGTCGGGGGATGTGAATCCCGAGGCGATCGTGGTGGCCGTTCATCCGCCGCGCAAGGAAGAAGAGGTGGTAGCGGCGGCGGCGGCAGCGCCCGAAGAGGCCGAGGCGGCGGCCGAGCCTGAAGTGATCGGCGAGAAGGAACGCGAGGAACGAGCAGCGGCAGCCGAGAAGGCCGAGGAATCCGAGAAGGGCGAAAAGGGCGAGAAGAAGTAGAGTGGCTGGGGAGGCGCGCCCCTTTGCAGACAGAATGAAGATCATTGCCGGCCTGGGCAATCCCGGGAGGGAATACGAGAACACGCGGCACAACATCGGATTTCGGGTTGTGGATGAGTTGTCTCGTCGGTATGATCTTCCGTGCGACCAGAAGAAATTTAAATCGCTTTTCGGTTCGGGGAGGATAGGGGGCGAAAAAATCGTTCTGCTGAAACCGCAGACGTATATGAACCTGAGCGGGGAGGCGGTTCGGGCGGCGATGGGTTTCTTTGAAATACCGCTCGAAGGGCTCTTGGTGGTTTGCGATGACTTTCATCTTCCCCTCGGCGGGCTTAGGGCGCGCCGGGGCGGCAGCAGCGGGGGCCAGAAGGGAATCCTTTCCATCATCGAGATGCTGGGAACGGATCAATTCCCAAGACTGCGCGTCGGTATCGGAGACCACATCCACGGCGACCCGAAGGATTTTGTCCTGTCGCCGTTCAAAAAGGATGAACGAGATGCGGTGCAGGAGGCGGTCCTGCGCGCGGCCGATGCAGTGGAGACGTGGGTCCGGCGCGGCATCGAGGTCTGCATGAATGAATTCAACGGACCCGGCGGGGCGGCATCGGGGCGGGATAGTTAAAGGAAAGACAACATCAGCTGGCACAGGAGAAGGGATTGAAAAAGTACGAAGGAATGTTCTTGCTTGACAGCTCGCGCTCGACAAAGGACTGGGACAAGGTGGTGGCGCATGTTCAGGACATCCTGACGAAAAACGGCGCGGAGATTCAGCTATGCGAAAAGTGGGCGGAGCGAAAGCTGGCCTATGAGATCGGCCATCACAAACGCGCCGTCTATCTATTTGTAGTCTTCCTCTGTCCGGGCCCTGCCATCGGCCGGATACGGCGGGCCTGCCAGCTTTCCGATGTAATTGTTCGCGTGTTAATCACCGCCTTTGACGAGAAGGCGAAGATCGCCGTCGAGGAACCGGAGGGCGGAGCCAAGCCCAGCCAAGCGGCTTCTGCTGCAACGGCTGAGGAAAAGGCAGAGGATACAAAGGAAACCGCAGGCGAAGAGGAAGCCCAGGAACCGGAGGTGGCCGAGGTAGATGAGGAAGAGGAAGTCCCGGCCCCTGAAGAAGCCGACAAGGACGCGCCGGGGCAGGAGCAGAATCCCAAGCAGGAAAAGATCTGATGGCCAATCTGAACAAGGTCTTTCTCATCGGCAACCTGACCCGCGACCCGGAGTTGCGCTACACCCCCGGCGGAACGGCAATAGCCAGCTTCGGCATCGCAGTGAACCGCGAATATACCAGCAAGGCGAAGGGCGAAAGGGTGAAAGACACCTGTTTCGTTGATGTGGATGCCTGGGGGAAGACAGCCGAGGTAATCAACCAGTACATGAGCAAAGGCCGCCCGATCTTCATCGAGGGGCGTCTGAATTTCCGCCAGTGGGAGGACAAGCAGACTGGGCAGAAGCGAAGCAAGCTGAACGTGGTTCTCGAAAGTTTTCAATTTCTCGGCGGGCGAGGCGAAGGCGGCTCCGGAAGCGGCGGCCGCGGCGGCGAGGCGGGGGCCCGTCGCGCCCCGGCGGGCGAGCCGCCGGCGGACGACGAACCGCCCACGGATGAGCCGCCGCCGGATGACGATATTCCATTCTGACTTTTACCCACATAGGAAGATGAGAGGATTCGACGTATGATACGAAAGCCCAAACGAAAAACCTTTCGCAGGTTCGGGGAGCCGACAAAATGCAGGTTCTGCCGGATGGGGATCGAGCATGTGGACTACAAGGACATCCAGAGCCTCCAGAAACTGACAACGGTGCAAGGGAAGATGTTTTCGAGAAAGCGTTCAGGCAACTGCGCCAAGCACCAGCGTTCCGTGAAGAAGGCCGTCAAGCGGGCGCGCTATCTGGCGTTGCTGCCCTATATGGGTCGGTAAGGATGGGAACCATGCAACTCGTGTTGAGAAAAAACGTGGATAAGCTGGGCAGGATTGGGGACATTGTAAACGTGAAGCCGGGGTACGCGCGGAACTACCTCCTGCCCCAGGGCCTGGCCATGACCGTGTCGGCGCCGAACCTGGCGCAGATCGAAGTTGAGAAGAAGGCCGAGACGGTTCGCGAGGCCGAGGCCCGCAAGAAGGCCGTTGAGGCCGCCGAGCGCCTGGCCGAGGCGTCGGTCACAATCTCCGCCAAGGCGAGCGAAGAAGGCCATCTCTACGGCTCGGTAACGCCGCAGATGATCGCCGAGGCGCTGGCCAAGGAAGGCATCGAGGTATCGCCGAAGATGATCGCGCTGGACGAACCGATCAAGGAACTTGGCGTGTACGAGGTGAAGATTGCCATTGACCGGGAAATCGAGCCCGTCTGCAGGGTCTGGGTCGTGAGTGAATGACCGTCGAGGGCCGACCTGCGCGTCTGGCCCGTCAAGGTGTGCACATGGCGAAACAGGAACCGATCGATCGCGTCCCGCCTCACAGCGAGGAGGCCGAGATGTGCGTCCTCGGCTCCATGCTCCTCGACAACCAGTGCATCGGCGACGTCATCCATGTCCTCGGCGAGAGAGGCCACGAGCGCTTCTACTCCGCCGCACACCAGAACATCTACAAGACCGGCATCGAGATCTACGACCGGTCGCAGGCCCTCGACCTCGTCCTACTCCAGGAGGAGCTCGAAAAGCGAGAGCTGCTCAGCCAGATCGGGGGGCTTGAATACCTGACCCGCGTCCTGGAAAGCGTGCCCTCGGCGGCCAACGCCGACCACTATGCCGAGATCGTGCGCGAAAAAGCCATCCTTCGCAGCCTCATCACCGTCTCCAACAATATCCAACGCATGGCGTACGGCAACACGGAGGACAGCTCATCCGTCCTCGATAAGGCGGAGAGCCTGATCTTCGATGTCACCCAAACGGGCCTCACCCGCGACGCGATCTCCATTGACGAGCTGATGCGCCAGACCTTCGACCGCATTGACAAATACCACGACCGCAAGAACGCCGTCACAGGGATTCCCACCGGATTCGACGACCTCGATAACATGACCAGCGGCCTGCAGGATGCCGAATTCATCATCGTGGCCGCCAGACCCAGCGTGGGAAAAACGGCCTTCTGCCTGAACATCGCAGAGCATGTCGCCGTTTCCGAGAGAGGGCCGAAGCTGCCCGTCGCCATCTTCAGCATGGAGATGTCCAACCAGGAAGTCGGCCAGCGGCTTCTCTGCTCTCATGCCAGGGTGGACGCCCATCAGGTGCGGACGGGGTTTCTGCCCGAAAGCGAATGGCCGAAGCTCTCCATGGCCGTGGGTGATTTCGACCAGGCCTCCATGTTCGTGGACGACACGCCGGGCCTTTCCACGCTCGAACTCCGGGCCAAGGCCCGGCGACTCAGGGCCCAGCAGGAGATCCGATTGGTCATTGTGGACTACCTGCAGTTGATGGAGTCCGCCCGGACCGACGGACGCCAGCAGGAAATCTCGGAGATCTCTCGCGGCCTGAAGGCGCTGGCCCGCGAGCTGAATATCCCCGTCCTGGCTCTTTCCCAGTTGAATCGAGGCCCCGAGCAAGGCGAGGGGCGAGAGCCGCGGCTTTCGGACCTGCGGGAGTCGGGGTCCCTCGAACAGGACGCCGACCTGGTGATTCTGCTTCATCGCCAGGTGGTGCAACGGGACGTTGCGCCGGATCAAGCGGAGCGAAGCGGTCCGACGGATAAGGTAACGGACGTCATTGTGGCGAAACAGCGAAACGGGCCGACGGGCAAGATCAAGCTCACATTCCTACCCCAGTTCGTCCGTTTTGAATCCTACGGGGGAGGCGAGCCCCCCGAATTCAAAGAATCGGAGCCGTTCTGATGATGCGCCCGAATCCCCATGGAGTAACCCTCACGAAATGAACCGCTTCACTCGACGACTCCTTGCGGTCTGCCTGCTCCTCTCCATTGCGCCCCTTGGCTCGTTCGCCCAGGATGTAGTGGAGGGGAAGACGGTGAAGGCGATCGTCATCGAAGGCAACCGGCGCATCCCGGACCGAAAGATCCGCGCCGCCATCCGGACCCGCGCGGGGGAGCCCTACCGATCCGAGGTCGTGGACCAAGACATGGGGCGGGTCTGGGCGCTGGGGTACTTTGAGGACATCAAGGTCCGCACCGAACCGAAGGAAGAAGGCGTCAAGGTCGTATTCACCGTCGTCGAACGGCCGGTCGTCTCGAAGGTCATCTTCCTCGGCAACAAAGAAATCAAGGAGGGAACCCTCCGCGAAGCCGCCGACATGAAGGAGGGTTCTTATATCAGCCCATATTCCATTATTAGCGCCACACGGCGAATTATTGACAAGTACAAGGGAGAGGGATATCACTTCGCCGAGGTGGACCACAAACGCGAAGAGAAGGACGGCCAGGTGACGGTCACCTTCGTCATCGCCGAGGGGCCGAAACTGCGCATCCAAAAGATATCCATCAAGGGGAACAAGGCGTTCACGCGGCGTCAGCTCACAGCCAAGATCAAGACCCGGCGTCGCGCCTGGCCTTTCCACGACGGCACCTATGATGAAAACGTCCTTGAATCCGATCTGGCCACCATTAAGGATTTCTATCAGGCCAATGGCTGGATGGATGCTGAAGTCGGCCGCGAACTGACCTACAACGACGAAAAGACAAAGCTCTACATCACTATCTTTGTGCACGAGGGGGAGCGATACCATGTTGATACAGTGACGATCAACGGCAACGAACTCTTCACAGACGCCGAGATCCTCCGGCGACTAACCCTGAAGAGCGGCGCCCCCTTTGTGCGGGATCACCTGGACCAGGACCGGCGCGTCATCAAAAGCATGTATGGCGAGCAGGGCTTCATTGACGTCGAAATCCGCATCGGCACACCCTTGAGCCTGGAGCCGGCGAAGATCAACATCGTCTTCACCATCGCCGAAGGTCAGCGAATCTACGTCGAGAAGATTGACATTCGGGGGAACATCAAAACCGAGGACCATGTCATCCGGCGCGAGGTCACGTTCCTTCCCGGCGACCGGTTCAACACCCGAAAGATGGAGGAGAGCAAACAACGCATCTACAACACGCGCCTCTTCGAGAGCTACGACCCCCTCCAGAAGACCGAACCGGTGCGGACGGACATAGAGCCGGGGCCTGACCCCCTGCACCGCACAGCCGTCTTCAACGTCGAGGAGGGGCGGACCGGGCAGCTGAGCTTCGGCGCCGGCATAAGCTCTAACCTCGGTCTTATCGGGCAGTTCTCGCTGAGCCAGAGTAACTTTAACCTGCTCGACTTTCCCACGAGCTTCGAGGACTTCGTCAGCGGCAACGCCTTCGTCGGCGGCGGCCAGACCATCGCCCTCACCGCCCAGCCGGGCACGGAGCGGTCGCAGTACAGCCTGTCCTTCCGCGAGCCGTCCATCTTCGATTCGCCCTATGGCTTCGGTGCCACGAGCTACTTTTACCAGCACCAGCGCGAGGACTATGACGAGGAGCGCATCGGCGGGAGCGTCAGCCTGGACCGGCGCATCACGCGCAACCTGCGTGTGGGCCTTACCTATGGCGCGCAACAGATTGACATCCGCAACATCCGCAAGGATTGGGTGCCCGCCGACGTGCTCGATGTGGAGGGGATGACCACGCGGCTCAGCCTCGAGCTGCGGGCCATCTACGACACGCGCGACAACGTCATCTGGCCCACGCGGGGGGTAAAGATCGAACCCGCCGTCGAATTGGCCGGCTTGTTCCTCGGCGGCGATGTGGACACGATCAGCACCGACATCGGGCTGAAGTGGTACCACAAGCTCTTCACCATCCCAAAATGGGGAGACCATGTGTTTTCCTTGGGCGCGCAGGCCGGCGTCATTGATTCGCTGAACAGGAACGAGGTGCCGATCTTTGACCGGTTCTATGCCGGCGGGCCGGGCGGCGCGGCGTCCCTGCGCGGATTCAGCTATCGCGGCGTGGGACCTGTTGACCCGGTGGTCAATGAGCAGATCGGCGGCGAGGTGCGGTGGCTGACCTCCGCGGAATATGAGTTTCCGATTGTGCAGAAAGTCATCCGCGGCGTGGGATTTTTCGATGCGGGCAACGTGGACGAGTTCATCGGCGACATGGACTTCTCCACCACCCGCGCATCCGCCGGCATCGGCTTGCGGCTCACCTTCCCGCAGCTGGGCTATATCCCCATCGAGCTGGACTGGGGTTTCCCGATCGCGTCCCAGCCGACCGACAGCGAGCAGGTCTTCAGCTTCAACATTGGCGGCGGGATGCGATTTTGATCGAGACATGGCGAAAGGAGGTCCTCTGATGTTCCCCACTACCCGATGGCTTGCTGCGACGCTTGCCTGCGCCGTATGGCTGGCAGGGCTGCCGGGGCGCCGGACCGCCTGGGGCGAGGATCGCCCACTCAAGATCGGCGTGGTGAACATTACCAAACTCTACGACTCCTACAAGAAGAAACGCGAGATGGAGGACGACCTCCGCGCCCAGCGCGAGCAGAAAACTCGGGTCGTTCGCGAGAAGGAGAATGAAATCAAGCGCCTCGCCGAGGAGATCAAGGTCCTGGAGCTCGGCAGCGAGGCGCGGAAGAAGCGCGAGGCCGAACTGGAAAAGAGGCAGGTGGAGCTGCAATCCTTCACCCAGGTCTCCGTTGGCGCCATGACCACCCAGACGCGGGAGATCATGGAGAAGCTCTACGCCGAAGTCGTGGAGGCCGTCCAAGAATACGGCCGAAAACACGGCTTCGATCTAATCATCAAGTGGGAGAATGTCGAGGTGAGCAGCAAGACTATGGATGAACTGCTCTACAAGATCAACCAGCGCACCGTCTTGTTCACCTCGGAGCATATAGACCTTACCGATGAGCTCATCAGTGCGCTGAACACCGGGTATTCCAAAGAGATTATCGAGAAGTAGTGCGAGGGCCAGCGGATGAATATTGACAAGACGGCATACGTTCACCCCAGCGCCGAGCTGGCCGACGATGTGGTCGTCGGAAGAAACGCCGTAATTGATGGACGCGTGAAGATCGGCTGCGGCACCACCATCGGCCACAACTGCATCATTACCGGTCGCACCACGATCGGCAGGAATAATCGCATCTTCGCCAACGCCGTGGTCGGCTCCGCGCCGCAAGACCTGAAGTACAAGGGGGAAGACACCGAACTGCTCATCGGCGACAGCAATGTCATCCGCGAATTCGTCACCATCAACGTCGGCACCGCCGGCGGCGGGGGCAAGACGATCATCGGAAACAATAACTTCCTTATGGCCTGCTCCCACGTCGCCCACGACTGCTGCCTGGAGGACCGCATCGTCATGGCCAACGGCGTCCTCCTCGCCGGGCATGTGAAGGTCGAGAGCAACGTCGTTTTCGCCGGCGCAGCGGCCCTCCATCACTACGTGCGTGTGGGGCGGATGGCCTTCGTCGGCGGTCTGACGAGCATTGTCCAGGACGTGGCGCCCTACATGCTCACAGAGGGCGAGAGGCACACACCCCGCCGCGTGAACGAAATCGGCCTCCGCCGCAACGGGCTGAGCGACGAAGATATTGAGGCATTGAAAAATGCCCACCGCGTCATCTTCCGTTCCAACCTGACGCGCGAGCAGGCCTTCGAACAGCTGGAGGGCGAGACCAAACCTAATGAGCACGTCGCCTACCTCATCCAGTTCCTCCGCGACATGGCCAAGGGGCCCAAGGGGCGATACCTCGAATCCATGCGCACACACTGATACAGCCGGAGAGAAACAAGTGATTTCTTCGCATTGGACATACAATACAAACAGGTTCCAATCCCATCGTCTTCAAAACGGAACCTGTTTGTATTATGACGCCAACGCCTCGCCCATCGGGCAGGAGCGCCACAGGTCGGGAGATTCAATATCCATTGGAAAAAGTATGTCCAATGCGAAGAAATCACGGCCCAAGCGCGAAAGGCAGTCATGAAGGACGTCAGAGCAGCAGTCATCGGCGTCGGCCACATGGGCAAGAACCATGCCCGCATCTTCCACGAGCTGCCCGACGTAAAACTCGCGGCCATCGTGGATACCGACGAGAAGAATGGAAGAAAGATCGCCCGGAAATGCCGGGCCGAGTTCCACACCGATTACACGGAAATCGCCGACCGGATTGACGCCGCATCCATCGCCGTCCCCACGGCCCATCACCACCGCATCGCCAAGGACCTGCTCCAGCGCGGCGTGCACGTGCTCATCGAAAAGCCCATGACCAAGTCCGTCGAGGAGGCCGAGGAGCTGGTCGCCATTGCGAAGCAGAGCGGCGCCCTCATCATGGTCGGCCACGTCGAGCGCTTCAACCCGGCTTTCATGGCGATCCAAAAACACATCAAGTCTCCGAAATTCATCGAGGCCCACCGTCTCGCCCCGTTCAGCTTCCGGTCGGCCGACATCGGCGTCGTGCTCGACCTGATGATCCACGACATTGACATCATCCTCCACCTCATCCAGTCCGACATCAAACGCATTGACGCCGCCGGCGCGAACGTGCTCTCGAATCATGAGGACGTGGCCAACGCGCGCATCCTGTTCGACAACGGCTGCGTCGCCAACGTCACCGCCAGCCGCGTGTCCATCAAGGCCATGCGGAAGATTCGCGTTTTCTCGCCGAACAACTACTGTTCCATTGATCTCCTGGCGCGCGAGGCGGTGATCTTCACCAAGTCGCCAAAGCTCACGGTCGAGTCGCTGGACATCTCGAAGTTGGACGTTTCCACCATCGCCGACCTCGTGGGCTTCGTATTCGGCGATCTCCTGCACCGCGAGAAGGTGAAAATTGACGACCACGAGCCGCTTAAGAAGGAGATCGAGTCGTTCGTCGAATCGGTCCGCAATGGGACCGAGCCCGTCGTCTCCGGCGAGCAAGGCATCAAGACCGTCCGCACCGCCCGGACGGTCATTGACTCCATCCGCCAATCCCTCGAGGCCGCCGACATCGAGCCGCCGAGGGGGCTGAAGGGCTGAGGGGGCAGAGAATCCGTAACAGAAAGGCTGATCATGAAAGAATTTGAATTCCTGAAAGTCGAAACCAAACTGGACGGGGACAAGATCATCGGCCATGCTTCGGGCGCATGGGCCGAGGTCCTCGGCCCCTATCTGGAGCAGTTCTTCGACAAGCTAAACTCCCTGAAAATCATCGCGAAGAAAGACGGCGCGAACGTCTTCAACCTCTACAATCCTCCCCACCCGACAGAAGCGGGCATGCGCTTCATCACCCGCAAACTGCGGATGACGCTGGAGAAGAAGGCCTACCCCGTCACGGCCAACCTCGCCATCACCCACCGCTGCCACTGCAAGTGCGTCCACTGCAGCGCCGACCCATTTATTGACAGGACCCGCAAGGAGGTGACCACCGAGGAGGTCAAGCAGGTGGTGGACGGCGCGCTCCAGCTCGGCGCAAGCCTCGTCATCTTCGTCGGCGGCGAACCGATCATCCACAAGGACCTGCCTGAACTCATCGCCCACGTGGACAAATCCAAAGCCGTTGTGATGATCTTCACCAATGGCTTCATGCTTACCGAAAATAAATGCAAGGAACTGGCCGACGCGGGCCTCTTTAGCCTGAACATCTCTATTGACAGCCCGCACCCCGAGCAGCACGACGAGTGGCGCGCCGTGCCCGGCCTCTGGCAGCGGGCCTTCGACGGCGCGGCGCGAGCGCGGGAGCACGGCATCCTCACCGGCATCTCCACCTACGCCACCCATGAGTCCATGGAAAACGGCGATACGGAACGGCTGTTGCAGATGGCCGTCGAGCAGGGCTTCCACGAGGTCACCATCTTCGACTGCATTCCATCGGGCCGGTTCCTCAAGGACACGTCCAAGATTCTCAGCCCCGCCGAGAAGAAGCGCGTCATCGAACTGGGCCGAAAGTTTCACAACGACCGCAGCCACAGCCTGGGCGTGAACGTCATGGCCCACATCAACTCCCCCGCGGGCGAGGGCTGCTACGGCGCGGCGTCGCAGTTCTACATGACCGCCTATGGCGACATCAATCCCTGCGACTTCAACCCCGTCTCCTTCGGCAACATCAAGGAGATGCCCATCCAGGCGATCTGGGACAAGATGGTCACCCACCCCGACTTCAGCGCCAAGCACCCCTCCTGCCGGATGCAAGCGCCGAAGTACCGGGCGAAGTACATTGACCCGCTCCCCGATGATCCGAGGCTGCCGGTCCTGGTCGAGGACGCCGACGCCGGCTACCCGGACCCGTCGAAATACGCGCGAAAGACCAGCGAGAGGTAGGGCGGGCAAACCGGCGGGCAGGAGCCGTCAATCCTTGATCGGGTTCTCGATCCGAACGCCGCGGATGACCTGGCCGTCGTTGAGGTCCTCCGACCAAAGCCGCTCGCACCGGGCGCTCTCGGCGGCGACAACGATCAGTGCATCCCAGAAGGACAAGCGGTTGACGATACTGCAATCAATGGCGTCCCGAATTCGCTCCGGTGTGATGACGACTGCCTCGAACCGCTCGAAGGAATGCAGAATATCCTTAATGATGAGGGGATCAGCGCCGAGTTTCGTCGTCGCCGCCACGTAGAACTCCTGCATCACCTGCGTCGAGACCACGCCCTTGAAATCGCCGCACAGCGTCCTGAGCAGCGAACGACATTTTTCCTGCCTGGCTTCGTCGGAGCGATCCAGACTGTAGATCAGGATGTTCGTGTCCACGAAGATCTTAGACATCGTAGAGATCCTCGCGGTGCCAACGGCGACCATCGGAGCTGACGTTCGCCTGGTCCATCAGACGGAAACACTCCTCGATCCAGTCTCTCGACTGGGATGCCACCGCGCTCTCGATCAGTTTTCGGATGAGCGCGTTGAGCGAGGTGCCGTGCTCTTCTGCATACCTCCTGCCGAACTTCAGGAGATCATCATCCAACGAAATCGTGACATTGGGCATCGTTTTCCTCCGTTCTCCCCCCTCTATGACACATTATACGTGTGCACATATCCTGTGTCAAGCGAAAATGGCTGGCAACCGCAAAAAGGGGCGAAAAAATGGTTTCATTCCGCCGCGCGGGATGGTAGAATCACGGTCCACCATTGGCGATGTAGACGATAGCTGGTAAAGTGGGCCGTCCGCCCCCATGATGTAAGGAGTTTCTTGTGAAATCCAAAATCCAAAATCGAAAATCGAAAATGAAAATCGCCGTCATCCCCGGTGACGGCACGGGGCCGGAAGTCATACGAGAAGGACTCAAGGTCCTGAAGGCTATCAGCAAGAAGAAGGGATTCAAGTACGAAACCGTCGAATACGACCTCGGCGGCGACCGATACCTCAAGACGGGCGAAGTCCTGCCCGACTCGGTCTTCAAGGAACTCCAGGAGGTGGACGCCATCTATCTCGGCGCGGTCGGACATCCCGACGTCAAGCCGGGCATACTTGAAAAGGGCCTCCTGCTCCGACTGCGGTTCGAGCTGGACCAGTACATCAACCTCCGGCCGGTGAAACTCTACCCCGGCGTGGACTGTCCCCTGAAGAACAAGAAGCCGGAGGACATAGACTTCGTCGTCGTCCGCGAGAACACGGAGGACCTCTACTTCGGCGGCGGCGGGTTCCTCCGGAAGGGCACGCCCCAGGAGGTCGCCACGCAGGAGATGATCGCCACCCGCTTCGGCGTCGAGCGCTGCCTGCGCTACGCCTTCGATCTTACGCAAAAGCGAAATAAAAAAAGGCAGCTCACCCTCTGCGCCAAGACGAACGTCCTCACCTTCGCCCACGATCTGTGGTGGCGCGCCTTCAACGAGGTGGGCGATTCGGACTACCCCGATGTCAAGCGCGACTACGCCCACGTGGACGCCACGTGCATGTGGATGGTGAAGAACCCCGAGTTCTTCGATGTCATCGTCACGACCAACATGTTCGGCGACATCATCACCGACTTGGGGGCCATGATCCAGGGCGGCATGGGCATCGCCGCGGGGGGGAACATCAACCCGGAGGGCGTCTCCATGTTCGAGCCCATTGGCGGCTCGGCCCCGAAGTACACGGGCAAGAACGTCATCAACCCCCTCGCGGCCATCTGCGCCGCGGGCATGATGCTCGATGTGCTCGGGGAGGTGGAGGCAGGCGCCGAAGTCGAGAACGCGGTGATGAAGATCACGGAAACGAAGATCAAGAACTTGAGCGCCGGCAAGATGGGCTGCTCCACCAGCGAGGTCGGCGATCTCGTCGTCGAGGCGCTGGGGTAGTCGGTTGGGTTGTATCTTAGCCTTCGAGTCGAAATGTCCCAACAGACTCGCGGACGGCCGGCTTGACCTCGGCGATGAGATCAACGGCGTCCACCATCCACACGAGGTCAATTTTCTCGTCGGCAAGGTTCGCTTTCGCCTGCTCCAGTTCCTCGCGCTTCTCGAAGAACCCGATCGTCAGGTGCGGACGGGGCTTCGTGCCCGGCCCCAAAACATCCTTCCAGTCCTTCTCCGTGATCGCCGTGTCAATCTTCTCCTGAAGCTCGGCCATCCTGGTTTCGTCGGCCAGCCTCATGAACAGGACGAACTTCTGGCCATAGAATGAATCGAAGCCGGTCAGCCGGGCCTTGAATGGCTTGAGCCGCGAGCAGACATCCTTGAGGATCGCCGCGAATGCCTCGATGGAGCGATCTGACTCGAAAACCGGATGGATGGTGAAGTGCGGCTCGATATTTACCTCGAGACTCGCCGCGTACGGCTCTTGGTAGTGCCGGGCGACGGCCCTCACATCTTCCGGCGGAAAGTGAACGACGGAGTACTCCAACGCCTGTCCCCTACTTCTTGCTCATCGCATCAATAATGGCATTGGCGAATGGCCGCGCGGCGCTGGGGCCTTCCGCCGTGATGATGTTTCCGTCCACCTCCACGGCCTTGCCGGTGTAGTCGGCGCCGCCCTTCTTCAGGTCGCCTTTCTGCGAGAAGAAGACCGTAGCTTTTTTGCCCTTCAGCACACCGGCGCGCGCCAATATGGCGGGCGCGATGCAGATGGCGCAGAGGAGCTTGTCCTTTGCCGCCTCCTGCGCGATCTCATGGGCCTTGGGGTCGTCGAAGTATTCCGTGGCCCCGGCCCCGCCGACAAAGATCACCACGTCGTAGTCGGCCGCCTTCACATCCTTCAGGAGCGCCGTCGGCTCCGCTGCGCCGCCGAGCATTCCCGTCGCCGCGCCGAGAGAGGAACAGGCCAGGGTGACGGTCGCGCCGCTCTTTTCCAGGGCGGAGCGGGGTTCGTTCAGCTCCTCGTCCCGGTAGTCCTTCTTCGCGATAATGATGAGGGCCTTCTTGCCCTTCAGGTCCGCCGTCTTCGCCGGCTCCGTGTGGCACCCAAAGGCGATGGCCACGCCTAGAACAAACGGCGCAAATCTTCTTCTCATGGTCGTACCTCCCCTTCAAATACAGGTTCTCTTCCTCGCCCATTCTACAGCCGCCGTTCTTTGCGTGTCAATATCCTTTCAAGTCCGGCAGGCGTCGCGAGGGTTTTTCAGGGATTTCGGGGGATTTTTCTCGCACCGAACCGCCCCAGCGACTATAATCTTGGGCCGGCCCGATGAGGCCCTGTCTCAGAACGTCAAGACCCGAGCCTGGAGGAGCGAAGAACCATGATCTGCAAGGCATGCGGCGCGACCATCAGCGACGACAGCGAGTTTTGCAGCAAGTGCGGTGTGAAGGTCGGTGAGTCGGCTCAACCGGGCGAACAGAAGTCGCCTGTCGAGCGCCTCGCCGGTTCCCAGGACCAAAGCGACGAGGCGGACGAGAAGGAAACCCCGCTTTGGGAGGGGCGGCTCTCCTGGAAGGCCTACGGCCAGTGGTTTCTTCTCCTGCTCATCCTTGGCGTTGTCTTCCTCATCTTTTTCATCGTCAAGGCCATCGGCGGGAATCCGTATCTCAAGTGGATCGGCCTCGCCGAGGTCATCATCTGGGTCGCGTTGCTGGTTGTGCTGATAGCCAAGGTCCTGAAACACAAACTCACCCTCAAATACCGTCTCACCACCCAGCGGCTTTTCATTGAGCGTGGGTTTTTGAGCAAGACGATTGATGAGGTCGAGCTCATCCGCGTTGATGATGTGATCGTAAAGCAGAACATCTTCCAACGGGCGTTCAACGTCGGCGATGTCCTGGCCAAGACCCCGACCGACGCCACCGATAAGGACCAGCTTCTGGTCGGGATCGAAGACCCGATCAACATCAAGGAGATGATCCGCGAGAAGGCCCAGCGCCTCCGCAAGAAGAGCCTTCACGTCGAGCAGCTCTGAGCAAATCCCGTGGAACACGTAGAACACGAAGAAACAAACCTCAAGTTTCATATCGGGTTCACCGCCGTCATCGGCATCCTGCTGTTGCTGAATGTCATTGCCTCCAGCCGGTTCGCGGAGAGCCTACCCACTTGGTTCGCCTATTTCCGCGAAGTCCGGGGCTGGAACACGGCCATCCTCCTGACAATCATCGGCGGCTATCGGATCTTCCTGGAGGCGATTCGGGGCCTCTTCCGCCGTCGGATCGCCGCCGATCTGGCCATCGCCATCGCCGCCGTCGCGGCCCTCGTCATCAAGGAGTACGCCGCCGCCGCCGAGGTCATCTTCATCATGCTCATCGGCCAGGGCCTCGAGCTCTTCGCCGTGGACCGCACCCGCGGCGCCATCCGCAAGCTCCTGGACCTCTCCCCCGAGCAAGCCCGCGTCCGACGCGACGGCGAGGAGAAGATGGTCCCCATTGAGGACGTGGTAACGGGCGATGTCGTCATCGTCCGCCCCGGCGAACGCATCCCCGTGGACGGCGATGTCGTCGAGGGACGGTCGTCCGTGGACCAGTCCCCAATCACCGGCGAGTCCATGCCCGTGACGAAAGAGACCGGCAGCGAGACCTTCGCGGGCACGATCAACGGCGCCGGCCGTTTAGAGATCCGGGTGACCGCCGTCGGCGAGGACACGAAACTGGCCGAGATCATCCACCTGGTCGAGGAGGCGGAGGAGAGCAAGGCCCCCGTCCAGCGGCGCGTGGACCGATACGCCAGGTTCTTCGTCCCCGCCGTGATCGTCGTCGCCATCCTGACCTACTTCATCTCGAAGAAGTACGGTGGTGAAGGTGTTAGTTCCATCGTGCGCGCCGTCTCCGTCCTCATCGTCGCGTGCCCCTGCGCGCTGGTCCTGGCCACACCCACCGCCGTCGTCGCCGCGCTGGGACGATTGGCCCGCAGCGGCATCCTGGTCAAGGGGGGGATTCACCTGGAGGCCGCCGGGGAAGTGGACGCCGTGGTCTTCGACAAGACCGGCACGCTCACCTGTGGCAAGCCCGCCATCGCCGAAATCACCGCCTTCGGCGGCAGCGGCAAAACGCACGTCCTGTCATTGGCGGCCGCCATCGAGCAGAACTCGGAGCATATCCTCGCCGAGTTGATTGTGACCCATGCAAAAGGGCAGGGCGCCCCGATCTCGCCGGTCGAGGGCTTCACCCCGCTGCCGGGGTTGGGGGTGAAGGCGGAGCTGGAGGGCAAGCGCCTCCTCGTCGGGGGCAGGAAGCTCATGGAGCAGAGCGATATCGAGATCTCCGCCGAGGCCGCTCGAGCGCTGGACGCCATGGCCCAGGCCGGCCACACGGTCGTCCTCGTGGCTCACGGAGATCGGCTGGTCGGGGCCATCGGCGTGGAGGATGTGCTCCGTGAAGAGGCCCGCGAGACGGTGGAGCACCTGAAGGCCATCGGCATCGGGCACATTTCCCTCCTGACGGGGGACCACGAACGCGTCGCCGCGAAAACAGCCCGGCAGGCCGGAATCCGAAGCTGGACCGCCGAACTGCTCCCCGGCGACAAGGTAGAGGCCATCAAGCGAATGCAATCGGAAGGCCGGAAGGTCGCCATGATCGGCGACGGAATCAACGACGCCCCGTCTCTCGCCACGGCCGACGTCGGCATCGCCATGGGGGGCATCGGCACAGACATCGCCATGGAAGCGGCGGACATCGTCTTCATGACCGACGACCTGTCGCGCCTCGCTGAGACGATTGACGTGAGCCGCCGGACCGTAGCCACGATCAAGTCGAACATCATCTGGTTCGCCCTGGCCTTCAACGCCGCCGGGGTCCTGGCCGCAGCCACGGGTTGGGCTACCCCGGTCGTCGCCGCCGTGCTCCACCAGGTCAGCTCCCTGCTGGTATGCCTGAACTCCCTGCGGCTCTTAGTCGCAGGACGGTTCTATGGCACACGGCTCGGCCGAATCGTGGAGCAGACGAGGAGTTTCTTCCAGGAGGACATCCCCGGCGCATGTCGCGCCGCGTGGGGGCGTCGAGCGGCCCTGGCGAAAGCGCTTCTCGTCCTGCTGCTCCTCCTTTATGCCCTGAGCGGGTTCTACGCCGTCCAGCCGGGGGATGTGGGGATCGAGCGGCGCTTCGGGCGGATGGTTGGCGGGCCGACGCCGCCGGGCCTGCACTACCGCCTGCCCTGGCCGATGGGCCGGGTGGACAAGGTGGCCGTGGCGCGGGTGCAGGTGCTGGAGGTGGGGCTGCGGCGCACAACTGCCACGGCGAGCAGCCAGCAAGCGGCGCAACCAACCGCCTATGAATGGGGGCTTCTGCACTCGATCGGCTGGTATGAAAAAAAGGTGGACGAGGCCACGATGCTCACCGGCGACGAGAACCTCGCAGAGACCACGCTGGTCATCCACTTCCGAATCAGCGACCCCGTCGCATATGTCTTCCATATGGCCGATATGGAGAAGTGCCTGCGGGCCTGCGCGGCGCGGGCGATCTGCTCGGTGGTGGCCGAGCGGGACCTTGTTTCTTTGCTGGCTGCGGACCGGACAGCTGTTGAGGAGCAGACGAAGCAGCGCATGGAGGACCTGGCAAAGCAGTATGAGTGCGGGGTCCACATAGACCGTGTGCTTCTGCTGGACGTGCATCCGCCCGTGGACGTGGTGCCGGATTTCCGCGCCGTGTCCAGCGCCTACGAGGAGATGCACGCCATGATCAACCGCGGGCAGGCCACGGCCATCCAGGCGGTGGCGACGGCCGAGGGCGAGGCCACCGCCCTGGTGGAAGAGGCCGGTGCCTACCGGAGCGAGCGGGTGAATCTCGCCGAGGGGTGCGCCGCGGCCTTTGCCCTCATCCGCGAGGCCCATGCCATGGCGCCCGAGGTGACCGGCTTCCGGCTGTTTATCGAGACAGTCGAGACGGCCCTTGCCCCCCTGCGGAAGGTGATCCTCGACCAGAGCCGGAAGGGCAAGCATGAGTTGTATCTATTCGATCAGAGCGGGATCACCGCAAAGCTGCGAGAGATTATCCGGCAAGAGCAGCCGGAGCCGACATACCGCTTCCCCACAGAGCGGGAAGAGCGCGCGCCGGAGTAATTCTTCCGAAGAGGAACACAGATGAAGAAACTGGCCGTTTTACTTGTGGTAGTGATCGTCCTGATCGCCGTCTGGCGGATCGTGCTGCCGGTGGACGAGACGGAGTACGTGATGGTCACGCGCTTCGGCGAGGTGGTGGGACACCCGCTCTATGAGCCGGGCCTGCATTTCAAGATGCCCTGGTGCTCCGCCATTCGCTTAGACAAGCGGCTCCAGACCTTCGACCCGGGGCCGGCGGAATGCCTGCTCGGCACCAAGGCCACGGCCGAGAAGAAGAGCGGGGTTGGGTCGAACGTGGTGGTGGACTATTTCGTCAACTGGCGCATCCGGGGTATCCACTCGCCGGCGATGGTGGAGAAGGCGACCGACGAGGAGAGGAAGGCCCTGCTGGACGGCCCGCGCAGGTTCTTCAGCGCCGTGAACGGCAGCATGGCCGAGGCGGAGCGGCGGCTGCAAGAGATCGTCGCCAGTAAAATATCCGCGACTCTGGGCCGGCACGAGATCTCGTCCCTCGCCTCCACGAGCACCGATGATATCAAGATCGACGAGATCGAAAAATCCGTCCTGCTCGCCTGCCGCGAGGTGGCCCAGAACAATCTCTGCGTAGAAATCGAGGACATCAGGATCAAGCGCGTCGGTCTGCCGGAGAAGAACAAGAAGGCCGTGTTCGAGCGCATGAGCGAAGAGCGCCGAACGAAGGCGACCCAGTTCCGGGCGGAGGGGCAGCGCGAGGCGAAGCGCATCGTGTCCAAGGCGGAGGCCGAGGCCAAGAAGATCGTCGCCGACGCCCGCCGCGAGTCCGAGCAGATCAAGGGCAAGGCCGACGCCGACGCCACGGCCATCTACGCCAAGGCCCATAGCAAAGACCCGGAGTTCTATCGCCTGGTCCGGACGCTGGATGCATACCGGAAGTTCCTCAATGAAAACACGACCGTCGTCCTCTCGGGGAACTCGGAGCTGCTGAAACTCTTGAGCCACGGGGGACTCCCCGCGGCGAAGCCCGAGGCCCAACCGGAAAAACCGAAGGCGGAACCGACAAAATGACCGATCCCGAACCACAACAGAAAAATAGGCCCAACGAAGGCCGAAGATCGGGGCGGACGGCGATCCGTGCGATCATCGTCCTCCTGCTCCTCGCCTATTTCTGCTCGGGGGTCTGCGTCATCCGACCGAACGAGGCGGGGATCGTCCGGCGCTTCGGGCGCATCAGGTCCGCCGTCATTGATGGAAAGCCGGTGCCGAAGATTCTCCAGCCGGGGCTTCACTATCGCCTGCCCTGGCCGATCACCCGCCTGAGTCGCGTCCGCCCGAACGAGACGCGCACGATCACAGTGGGCTATCAGGCGGCCGACATCCTGCTGGGGCAGCCGGCGAACCCGGCGGCGGAGGAGTTCCTGACCGGCGACCAGAACATCATGCGTCTGCAGATGTCCGTGCAGTACACAGTCGGCGATCCCATCGCGTTTCTCTTTGGGGCGCGCGACCCCGTGGTCATCCTGCGAACGGAGGCGGAGAGTTGCCTGACCCGAGCGGTGTCGTCGGTGAACGTGGACGACCTCGTGGGCGTGGCGCGCGTGACGATTGCCAATGAGGTGCGCGTGGAGATCGATCGCGAGATGGCCCTGCACCAGCCGGGCATCCGGGTGACAGCAGTCAACCTGCTGGCCACCGCCCCGCCGCGCGATGTGGCGGATGCCTTCGGTGACGTGCAAAACGCCAGGGCGGAGAGGGAACGCCTGATCCATGGGGCCGAGGCCAAGCGCGAGAGCGACCTCCGGGGCGCCGAGGCCCAGGCCGATGCTCTGCTCAACGACGCCGGGGCCTACCACCGCGAGCGCGTGGAAGTCGCCAAGGGCGAAGCAGAGCGATTCGAGGACGTGTACGGGGAGTACAAACAGGCGAAGGAGGTGACGGCCCTTCGGCTCTACATCGAGGCGATGGAGGAGATCCTCCCCAAGTTGAAGAAGGTCATCGTCGATTCCGACGACAAGGGCGGCCCCGTGGACCTCGGAATCATCGAGTCAAAGCAATGAGGCCGGCGCGCGCGATCATCGTCGGCGGGGGGTTCTTGGGGGCCATGTGGCTGCTCGGCTGCGGAGAGGGCAAGGCCCCGGGTACGGCGGCCATCGACTGCATCCGCAACATGTCGCGCTACTCCCGCGAGGGGAACGTGACGGCGTATCTGGACTGCTTTGCGCCGGACCTGCGCAGGCGGCTGGAGCAGGCCCGCGACGAGATGGCGGGTGGCTTCGCCGACTACCTGCGCCAGCGCGCCGAGCCGGTGCGGGGCATTGCGTTCTCCGACGAGACCCTCTTGGACGAGAGCACTGTCCGTGTAAAGGTCGAATGGGTGTTTGAGGACCGAAACGAAGTTCAGTTTTTTCAGTTGAAAAAAATCGGCGGGGCGTGGAAGATCGCCGATATGACAGAAGCCGAATATAAGAAGCCCATCATTCCTTACGGAACGAAGGTGTTCGAGTAACGGAGCAAGGCATGAAACGCTGTCCCGGATGCAGTCATGAAGTCCCCGAGAACGCGTCGAAATGCAACTACTGCGGTCTTGCCCTTGGGACGTGGCAGGCACAGAGCGCGCAGGGCCTTTCCTCGATGGGCGAAGCGTCCGGGCCGGCGCGCAGGGCATCCGCCGGCGATGTTCCCCTCGTCATGATGGGAACCCAGGGGGCTGCCGCGCCGGAACCCCAGCGGCCAAGCGCCAAGGCCCTCCCGGCGCCGACCATCCGCTTGGAGGAGGCCTTCCGCGTTGGGTTGCAGCTCATTCGTTACGCCTTGCGCATCATGCGAGGCCGGTGCACTCTCCGATCGCTCACCCGCCGGCAAAACCACATGTTTGAGAACTTGGGAAAGGCAGCCTGTCGCCTCCAGTTCCACCACCGCGACCTAAGTCCTATCTATGACCGGCTTCGCGCCATCGAACAGCAAGAGGCGGAGAAGATGGCCATGGTCCACGCCGTGGGACAACAAGCCCTTTCGGAGGACCGGGACATCCGCAAGGCGGAAATCGCGCTCCAGAAAGTGAAGATACGAAAGATCAACCAGGCTATGGCGACCCTGAACCGCTCGAAAGGGCCGATCTTTCGCGAACTTGGGGCGACGGTCAACGCGCTGCGAATCCCCGGCGAGGGGGCCAATGAGATTTACCTCCAGATTGATCGTCTTGCGCAGGACATCAGCCGCATCGAGGCCGAAGTCCAGGGGGCGCGCGTGGCCATCGCTGCTGTGGACAGGCGGAAGAAGTGGTTCGTCTATGTCATCTGGATGTACGTCACGATCATCGCCATCTTGATTGTCTGGGCCCTGCTCGTGGAAGTGGTGAAGGTGGGCTAATCCTTCTTGCGCCGCTTGGCACGGCAGCGTTTGCAGATGAGGCGGACGTTATCCACCCCTACCTCTCCTCCCTCGGAGGTAGGCGTAACCAGCTCAAATTCGATGTCCTCCGTGGAGGTGCAGCTCGTGCACCGGGCGAAATCGCGCTCCCAGACCTTCAGTTTCACATGATGGGGGATGTCCCGGGCGGCCTCCACCTCAAACTTCTCCACATGCGCGCCGTGGCCCTCCACCAGGTGAAGCAGCATCTCGATGACGATGCCGGCCTCCTCGACCGCGTAATCTCCACTGCCTTTATCGCCGCGGCACTCGATCCGCAGGCCGTCCGGCAGATCAATGATATTTTGGATGCTATCGTATGGGATATCAAAATCCGGCTTGTCGTTTGAGGCAAAGAAGATTCTTTCATGCCCGACGATAAGCCGTCCATCCGTCGCTTGATCGCCGCGCTTGTAGGCGCACTGACCGACCCAGTGGCAGGGCTGGTTGGCGGGGAGGGGGATGGGCGACTCGACAGAGGGGAGTTTCCCTCGCCGAACGTCCATGTTGCGGTGGAGCGCCTTGATTTCGTCTTTGATGTGAGAAATCTCCTCATCCTTGATGTTCAACACCTTCTGTAGCCGCACGATCTCCTCTTCTTCCCCCTCCGTGATGACCCGGTCCTGCCGGGCGAAGGCATGCACCCGTGCGATCAGACGCAGAGCGTCCTCCTTGATTGCCTCGAGGGCCTGCGTCTGATCCAGACCCACATCATCGGCCAGCGACTGGAGTTTCTCGATCTCCTCATCCTCCAGGATGCCGTCGCTGGCGAAGTCGCTGAAGGTCTTTCGATAGACCTCGATAGCTCGCCGCTCCAGCGCCTGCACGGCCCCCCGACCCGGCAGGCGAAGGCTGTTGCGCAGGGCCTGCAGTGAGCGCAGGTCGGAGTCGGGCAGCGCCGCCGCGGCGGCATGGCCCCGCAGGATGGGACGGTAAAGTCCCTCCGAGATGCGTTGCTCGATGTGGCGGACCTCAATCTCGTTCATGCCGAAGCGATCAGCCAGGAGGGCCAAATCGTTTCGCTCGGCCTCGGTCAGCACACCATCGGAAGCGCACTTCTGGTAGAAGTCCCGGTATATCTCGCGCGCAACGGTTTTTGCCTCGGCTATGTGGACCTTCATGTCGCGTGCACACCCTTCCAGACTGAAGGTCTCAAGGGATTTTCGTCGAAGATCTCGGAGGATAGCCTCGCGGATCACGCGGCGGCGTTTGCGGCAGGCATGGGCCAGAATCAAACCGATGGCCGCCACGGCAATCACGACGATCACGCCGACAATGACAGGAGTAGGCATATTAGCCATCCCCTCCGAGAGAAACAGGCCCAAGACCATGCACTTCTCCCCACCACACGGCCCCCGTTACCATAGCAAGAATTGTACCGGCATGTCAAGAGGCTGATGCCCCAGTTTCCACCGGAAATCGCGAGAGCGCGGGCTGTCTCCAAAAAAATCCCACCGGAAATGATTGCTTCCTCCACCATCGTACCGCTCCTCCCCCTCGGCCTTCAAGTCCGAAAGCCACATGCGTAAAAAGTGCCTTTTCCCACGAAAAATTGGCATTGACAAGAAGAAGGTTCCCATATACAATATGTATAAGCAGGTGAAATCTATGTACTGGCGGAATAGGCCTCTTACTCAATGACAAGTAGCTTTCTTGCCTTCGTCAGGGAAGCTTAATGTTCACTTCGATTTTCGTGTCGTTTTTCGTGCGCAGTTGAGAGTCGGTCGCACGGGCCGGCGAGATGCGGGATATAATTCGGCGCTTGCCAGGAACGCCACCCAGGAGCAATATGTTCCAGGGAGTCATTTGGCGCGAAGTGGTTTGCAGGCGGGATA
>JBFMAD010000043.1:0-59701 GCA_040755855.1 Planctomycetota bacterium
GCAGCATGAGCGCCTTCTCCTCACGAACACTCTCATCAAAGCTGCGCGTATATATCAAACAAATCGCAACTTGTCCAAAAATTTCTGCACGAGAGACTTTTTGGAAGTCCCCTTTCGCGGGAATGACATACTTGGCTAAATGGTTACAATGTAGCTGAAGTCGCCAGACTTCAGAACGGATGGCGGGCAAACCGCCCGGCGGAAGGAACATCCATGTCCGACGAACCGAGACGACCCACGTTCTGGACGGACCTCCTCCACATTGGCGTGGCCACGGCGGTGGGGAATGTAACCATTGCTTTCGGTTGTTACATCCTTGCGATGTATGCCGACCCCGTTTCCCTAATCGAAAATTGGCTTTCCTTCCTCCCGTATGATGTTCGTGGGTGGATTGCTTGGTATGTTTGGGCGGCAATTGTTATACTGATGTTCGAATGCTATGCGTTTGTTCCTTTTGTCGTGATATGGCGTTTCAGCAAAACGGCTATGAGCGTTATTCGTAAGCAGGCTCGCGCTGTTTTTTGGGGTGCGTTCACAAGTGGCGCGCTCACGGTGGTTATGTTTATCCCTCTGATTCTCCTCTACGCTGCCACCAATTTGAGCAATGCTTCGCTCATGCTATATGTACTCGGTGGCATCAGCATTGTTTCATGCGCCGGGTTCCGAGTGGGCATTTCATTCCTCGGGCAAACTGGCCAGAGTCCCATGCGAGTAAAAGGCAATCGGGCTTTCAGGACCGCCGTGCCTGTCTTCATAGCGGCTCCAGTGTGGGCGTTGTTGCTTTCGCAGTCCTACGATAGCACAAAATTCCAAGTGGATAGGTATCTCGGTTGTTCATGGCTATTCCTTGCCGACATCATTTCCACATGTGTATTCTTCCCCCTCGGTTTGTCCATTGGGGCCAAGATATTGACGAGGCCGGACCAAGCTAAGGGCGACTAATCCCGATGCCATGCTTGACTCAGGAAGGGAAGGGGGAGATAATAGTCAACGGATGATCCAAGCGCTTAGGAAGATCGGAGGCTCCACCATGACACGAAGCCGGTTCGCCGCGTTTGTTGCGATTGTGACGCTCCTGCCCCCTTTTCCGGGTGAGTGAGCGAAAGGAGGAAAAACATGCCGATCAAGCAAACGATGAAAGCGGCCGTCCTGCACAAGCCGCTCGACGTGCGAATCGAGGAGGTCCCCGTTCCGAAGCCGGGGGCCGGCGAGGTGCTGGTGGCCATGAGGTCCGTCGGGGTGTGCGGCAGCGATGTTCACTTTTACGAAAATGGCCGGATCGGTTCTTTTATCGTCCGCGAGCCCATGATCCTCGGCCACGAATCGGCGGGCCAGATCGTCGCACTCGGACCCGGCGTGAAGAACCTGAAGGTCGGCGACCGCGTTGCAGTAGAGCCGGGCTTTCCCTGCCGACGGTGCGAGTTCTGCAAAACGGGCAGGTACAACCTCTGCCCCGATGTGGTATTCTACGCCTGTCCGCCCCACCATGGGGCTTATTGCGAATACCAGGCGGCCGCGGCGGATTTCGTATTCAAGCTGCCCAAGAACGTCAGCTATGACGAGGGCGCGATGGTCGAGCCGCTGGCCGTCGGCATGCACGCCTGCAACCGGGCGCACGTCGGGCCGGGCGACCGGGTGGCTATTCTCGGTGCGGGGCCTATCGGCCTGGTCACGCTCCAGTCGGCCAGGGCGCGCGGCGCAACGCAACTGATCGCAGTGGATATTGACGCCAACCGCCTGAAACTGGCGAGGAAACTCGGCGCAACCGATCTGGTCAATGCGGCCAAGAGCGACACGGTGAAGGAAGTGAAATGCCTGACCGACGGCGGGGCCGATGTGGTGATGGAGACGGCCGGGGCCGTGCCCACCACGCAACAGGCGGTTGGGTGCGCAAGGAACGGCGGGCGGATCGTCCTCGTCGGGATGCCGACGAAAGACTCCTTCGAGATGCCGGTCATCGAGGCGATTGTGAAAGAGGTGAGCATCTCCGGCCTGTTCCGGTATGCGAATATGTATCCGCCGTCGCTCGGTCTCGTGTCGAGCGGGGCGATTGACGTGAAGGCGATGATTACAAAGAAATTCAAGTTAGAGGATGTTCCAAAGGCGCTGGATTTCGCGCTGCATCAGGGCAGGAAGGCGATCAAGATCATGATCAACATTTGAGGAGGGTAGGCGATGGCGAAGGTGCTGATTGTGTACTATTCGGAATCGGGCAACACAGCGAAAATGGCTCAGCTTGTGGAAAAGGGGGCAAAGAAGGCGGGAGCGGATGTCACGCTGAAGAAGGTCCAGGACCTCAATGTGGATGAGCTGCTGAAGTACGATGCGATCATCGTCGGCTCGCCTACCTACTACGGTCACATGGCGGCGGACATCAAGAAGATGTTTGACGAAAGCGTAAAATTCCACGGTAAGTTGGAGGGCAAGGTCGGCGCCGCGTTCACGTCGGCCGCGAATATCGGCGGCGGCAACGAGACGACGATCCGAGGCATCCTGGACTGCATGATGATCCACGGCATGATCGTCCAGGGCAACCACCAGGGCGATCACTACGGCCCCGTGTCCATTGACGCGCCCGACGGACGGGTCGAGAAGCAGTGCATCGTCCTCGGCGAGCGGACGGCGCAGCTGGCGGAGAAACTGAAATAGTTTTGCGAGGCAAGACAACAAACGATGAACATTGATCTGAGCGGAAAGGTATCCATCGTCACCGGCTCCGCCTCCGGCATCGGCAAGGGCATCGCCGCGGGACTGGCCCGATCAAAGAGCGACGTGGCTATTGCCGACATTAACATTGACGGCGCAAAGGCCACAGCAACCGAACTGGCCAAGGCCCACGGCGTCCGCGCCGTCGGCGTGAAGATGGATGTAACCAACAAGGCCAGCATCGAACAGGCCGTCGCGGAAGTCGTCCAAAAACTCGGCCGCATTGACATCCTCGTCAACAACGCCGGCATCGCGCCGTCGTACTCCCTGGTGGACTTTCCTGAGGACAAGTGGGACCTGACCATAGCCATCAACATGAAGGGCTACTTCCTCGTCGCCCAGGCCGTCGTCAGGCAGATGCTCAAGCAGGGCGAGGGCGGCAACATCATCAACATCAGCTCCAAGACCGGCGTGCGCGGGTCGAGCGACAACTCCGCCTACAACGCCAGCAAGTTTGGGGTCATCGGCCTCGCCCAGGGCTGGTCGCGCGAACTGGCCAAGCACAAAATTCGCGTCAACTCCGTCCTGCCCGGCAACGTCCTGCGCGGCAGCGGCATCTGGAACGAGGAATACAAGAGGTCCTGCGCAAAGAAGTACGGCATCAAGCCCGAGGAGGTCGAGGACTACTACAACAAGCAGGTCCCCCTCGGTCGGCAGTGCTCGGTGGAGGACATCGCGAACATGGTTGTCTTCCTCGTCTCCGACTATGCGTCCTACATCACCGGCTGCTCGCACTTGGTGGACGGCGGGCAGGAGATGCGATGACCATATCCTATGGCCAAGGCCAGTGAACCGAAACCCGTGAAGCACTTCTGCGGCATGTTGGCCGGGGATGCGTCCCTGTTCACCGTCGCCGCCGAACGGCTGGCGGAGCAGTACGGCGAGATTGACGCGGAGAGCGAGATTTTCGATTTCAACTTCACGGATTACTATGAAAAGGAGATGGGGCCGGGGCTGAGGAAGAAGTTTATCAGCTTCCGACCGTTGATCGCCCCCGGCACGATCGTGGACATCAAGCTGCGGACGAATGAACTTGAGGCGGAGATTGCGGAGCAGGTCCACGGTCACTCCGCCCCGGCAAAGATAAGACACGGACAAACAAGTTTGTCCGTGGCACCTTCCTCTACAGACGGCGACGCGAAAAGGTTGGGTGTGCCACGCTCAAACTCGTTTGAGCGTGCGAACGGGGAAGGGGCTATCAGACCGATCAATCTCGACCCCGGCTATCTGACGCTGAGCAAGGTGGTTCTGGCCACGGCGAAGGATTATTCGCACCGCCTCTACCTCGGTCGGGGCATCTATGCCGAGGTTACACTTCACTACCAGAAGGGAGAGTTTGTGGCGTGGCCGTGGACGTATCCCGACTACAAGACGGAGGGATATCACGCCTTCTTCCGAAAACTGCGGGAAATCTACCTGGCCCAGCTCAAAAATCTCGGACCTCTTGAAGACGAATAGAACATGGAATATCGAGAAGCGAAACTGAACCGCTCCTTTATCGTCAAGTTTGATCACGGCGAGGATGTATTGGCCGGGATCAAGGCCGTTGTTCAGAAGGAGAAGATCGAGGCCGGCCTGATCTTTCTCGTCGGCGCGCTGAGCGCGGCCAAAATGGTCACCGGCCCGGAGCGGCAGGAGATACCGCCCGAGCCGCACTGGGTCGCCTTCGACGACGGGCGAGAAATCCTGGCCATCGGCACGATCTTCCGGGAAGGGGACGAACCGAAACTCCATCTCCACTCCGCCGCCGGCCGCGGCGACCACACCTTTGCCGGGTGCATCCGCGAAAACGGAAAGGTGTTCCTCATAGTCGAGGCGGTCATCCTCGAGCTGACCGGCAGCGGCGCGGTGCGGGAGTTCGACCAGGCGTCGCAACTCAGCCTATTGAGCTTTCGGAGCACCGCATCCAATCCAAAATCCAAAATCGAAAATCCAAAATCCCCATGATCTGTCCTCGGTGCAAGAGCAGCATGGTCGAATTCCGCCGCTCGTTTCACAAGAAGCGCAAGTGGAAATGCCCCCGGTGCGGCAAGGTGCGGATGCAGAAGCAGAAACCAAGGAAATGATGAATAATGAATGTTGAAGGTTGAATGATGAAGGAAGAGAAAAGAAGAGAGAGAAAAGAAGAAAGAGAAAACAAGAAAGAGGGAGAAAAATGGCTGGCGAGGAGAGACGGAGCTAGTGTTGTAGAGAACACATGAGCGTTCTTCAGATTCTTACTTCGACATTCATCATTCAACATTCATCATTCAGACTTCACTTCCCACGGAGAAACCAATATGGAAAACACACTCGTCATCCTGAAACCCGACGCCGTCCAGCGTCGCCTCATCGGCAAGATCATTTCGCGCTTTGAGGAGAAGGGCCTGCAGATCGTGGGCATGAAGTTGATGCGAATCTCGGAGGCCCTGGCCCGGAAAAACTACGGCATCCACGAGGGGAAGGACTTCTATAAACCCCTTATCAAATTCATGACCTCCGGTCCGGTGGTCGCCGTGGTCGTTCGAGGGAAGGTGGCGGTCGGCATCGTCCGCAAGATGCTCGGCGCCACCTTCGGCTGCACCGCCGACCCCGGCACGATCCGGGGCGACTTCGGTGTGAGCAACCGATTCAACCTCGTCCACGGCTCCGACTCCCCCGAGAGCGCGGAGCGAGAAATTGCCTTGTTCTTTACCAAGGACGAACTCGTGAACTACGAGCCAACAGACCTGTCGTGGGTCTACGATCTCTCCGGCAAAGAGCCGGTGTGAGTCGAATACCGCTTGCGCGGTCGGCCCCTTGAGTGTGGTTGTGTGACAACTCGGAAACCACTTGGAAAAATAAGAGGGATGGCATAAAATTAAAAATGGGAGAAAGGACAACGGAACATCGGATCTGAGCCAGGGGGCGCTCCGACTATTGAAGAACGTACGTTTAGTGATTTTTGATGGCAGAAGTTCTCACCACGACACTCGTTGAGTTCTGGAAGGTGCTGTGCATCATGGCGCCGTACCTTCTGTTCGGGTTCCTGATGGCGGGGGTCTTGTCGGTCCTCATCTCGCCGGAATTCGTGGAGACGCACCTCGGAGGAGCGGGACTCTTGCCGGTGGCAAAGGCATCGCTCTTCGGCGTCCCCCTGCCGTTGTGCTCTTGCTCGGTGATCCCGGTCTCGGCCTCGTTGCGAAACCACGGGGCCAGCCGCGGCGCGACCACCGCCTTTCTCCTCTCGACACCGCAGACGGGTGTGGACAGCATCCTCGTCACCTACGGTCTCCTCGGGCCCGTCTTTGCGATCTTTCGTCCCATTGCCGCCTTCCTCACGGGACTCATCGGGGGAGCGCTCGTAGATGTCTTCGTTACCGAAGGCAAGGCTGATGAGAAAGAGACGGATGGCCGTGAAAGGGGATGTTGCGCCGAGGAGGAGGGCGGCAGGATTCGGCGCGCCATGGAATATGGCTTCATCACGCTCCCCCGCGAGATCGGCCCGGACCTGCTCGTCGGGTTAGCCATCGCCGGGCTGATCTCCGTCCTCGTCCCCCAGGACACGCTCGGAAGGCTCCTCGGCGGCGGCATCGGCACGATGATCCTTATGATGCTTTTTGGCATCCCGATCTATGTCTGCGCCTCGGCCTCCGTCCCCATCGCCGCGGCGCTCATCGCCAAGGGGGTGTCGCCGGGCGCCGCGCTCGTCTTTCTCGTGACCGGACCGGCGACCAACGCCGCCGCCATCATCACCATCCGCAAGATCATGGGATGGCGCACGCTCGTTATCTACCTGCTCACCGTCGCGGGAACGGCCCTCGCATGGGGATTGCTGCTGGACCGGATCTTCACGCTCGACGTGGTCCCGTCCGTTCCCCATATCCATGAGATGGCCCCCGGATGGTTCAACATCGCATGCGCCCTCGCGCTCCTGGGAATCCTGGGCCTTGCCGTCTGGAAGCGATTCTCCTCGCCCGCCCCCGCCCCGCCGCCTGACGCCCCCGAAACCGTCACGCTGGCGATCAAGGGCATGACGTGCGACCACTGCGCCGAGACGGTGCGCCGCGCCCTCCTGGGGTGCAAGGGGGTAACGTCCGCCGTCGTGAATCACAAGGCGGGCCAAGCCATCGTCGGCGGAGAGGCGTTCGATGCGGACAGCCTGCGCCGCGCCGTCGAGCAGGCGGGTTATAAAGTCAAAGGGACCTGACTGTTCTTGGGATTGCGCTCGCCGAAGATATCCTTCTATACCGAAAGAGTCCACCTCCGGCATTTTCTGGGATGTTAAAGTAGCGCGCAGCTATCTGGCAGCGAGTTGCGCATCCTTCCCGATAGCATAGTGAACGGTTCTAAGAGTATCGAGTTTGATTATTTGTACTCGGTACATTATTTCTACCTACATTATTTCTACCCTTGAGCCGGCGATCAATGCCGGTGTTTGCGGAGTAGTTGATCGGCGCGCTGTCGGGTTCCTGGCTGGCAAATGTCGTGGGGACTTGTTCTTTGGACGTCATTTCGGTTTTCCCTCGACATTAGCGGGAATCATCTGAGACCATAAACTGTTGCTGCATTATCGCGCCCCACCTTGAGCATCACGTCGCTGGGCAACTGCTTGATGGCGGTCCATGTCTCGTCAAAACTCTGCGGCGGGCGCGTCGTTGTGCCGGGGATTCCGACAAACTGATCCGTGCAGACCAGCAGGCGATCGGGGAAGTCCTTGAAGAATTGCACCCACTCCGGCTTGATCTTCCCGTCGCCGTCAACCATCCGGTTCGGCATAGGCTCTCGCGTTCCCACCTGGACGGGGCGCTCCTCGATCTTGAAGCCCATATAAAGATTCGGATGATCGGTCGCCATCCGTCGCAGGAGGGCGATGGTCATGTGCCCGACATTGTCCCAGCCGATGTGCTGCCAGACGATCTTCGCCTTGCGGTTGTGCTGGAGCAGTCGCTCGAAGGCGGGGATGTTCGCCTTGATTATCTCCGGATTCTTCGTGCTTATCTTTCGCAGATTGGCAGGAGTCGGCGTGTCTTTGACGACAGCCTCCATGTGGATGTCAATGGGGATGTTGTGTTCCGCCGCGATGTCGGCAAGCAACAGGAAGAGAGGATGATCGGGGGCGGCCTCCTCATAGACATGGTGCGGATTCAGCGACACGTGCAGCGCGGCCATCTCGCCGAAGACCTTCGCGCCGTCCTTGAGCACGGCGAGGGCCTCCTGCTTGAACCGGGCGCGGACGTCGTCGGTCACGCGCGAGGGGTCGGTGGCATGGATCATGGAATTGAGATCGCCGCCGCCTCCGCCGAGGATGAGGCGACCGGGATATTTCCTGACGGCCGGCAGTATCTGTTTGTAGTCATAGAAGCCCGGCTGTCCGGACAAGCGCGGCTGGGGCATGACGAGGGCCTTTTGCACGCCGTAGCGATCCATGAGGGCGATCATATTGTCGGCGCATTTTACGAAATCGCTCTCGCTGAACTCGCCCGGCGTTCTGTTGCCTTGCCGGCGTCCTCCGCCGAAGAGCGGGCCGCGCGGTTTCTGTGGAGCGGCGACCTGGTTTGAGAAGTGCAGATGGCCGTCGATGTAGGTCCCACGCCCTGGGTCATCTTGCGCGGAACTGGCGCGGTTGAGGACAACAAGACCTGCAACGAGAGCAAGGCAGGATATGACTGCGGCGCATGACAATCGCTGAAGTTGCATGACGAACTCCTCCGTTTCTATCGAGGTCACGGGTTTCGGCTCAGCTCTTCTTTGAGCCGTTCGACCGCCTCCTTGCTCAGCACGGTTCCCTCGACCAGATCGAGGCCGAGTTTGTCGCGGATCAGCGTCGTCAGATACTCCTTGTGCGGGCAGGGCGGGCCGTGGGAGCTGTCGCTCGTGATGCACGAGGCAAGGTGGACGCGGATCCGGTCCTGCTCAATGCCTTCCTTTTTCTTGATTGACTTCCTGAGTTTGGCCAGCTTGCGATGCACCGCGCGCCCGCAGCACCCGCCGCACGTGATAGCGAGGAGGCGCATCGGATGCTCCTTCGGATACTCAATGAACCTGCCCTCTCTCGCATGGAAGGCCCGCTCGCAATTATACCCCGGACAACGCTCCTTGACAATATGGCACTGGACAACGACGATGTAATCTTTAGCGGGCATATTTCTCCTTTGCGCATGTGGGGTGGGCCGTCGGCCCACCGTCAATCTTCATCCTTTCCATTCGTGGATTCCCGCTTTCGCGGGAATGACGCTTTCAACCCAATCCGGCGGGCGAATCGCCCGCGCCACATTCCTAATCCCGCCACTATCATCACACAAACCGCTTCGGATCAATCGGATACACGCCCCACTTATCCCGGCATCGCTTCATCTCCAGGATGTTCTCCTTCTTCGCATCCACGGCGAGGGAGTGCGACGAACCCATGATGTACCCCCCGCCGGGGGCGGCGTGCTCGAAGGCGTAGCGCGCGTCGGCGCGGATGTCGTCGCGCGTGCCGAGGATGATGTGCTCGTGCCAGATGCCGCCCCAGAGGCAGAGCCGGTCGCCCACGCGCTCCTTGAGCCTCTTGATGTCCATGCCCGCCGTGCCCTGGATGGCCTCATAGGCGTCGTAGCAGTCGGCGAGTTCGTCAATGATCGGCCACACATGCCCGCAGCAGTGCTTGAGCACCTTCAGGCCCAGCCGGTGCGCCTCCTCGCAGTGGGCCTTGTGCCAGGGATAGACCATCTCGCGGTAGATGGCGGGGCTGGCCATGAGCGCCGTGCTGCTGCCCAGGTCGCCGCAGGGCATGATGCCGTCCACGCCCAGTTGCGCGTGGAGCTTCACCTCGCGGAGCATCTGCCGCCCGCGCAGCTCGGCCAGTTTCTTGCAGACCTCGGGGTAGAGGGCGAGGCTCATCCATCGCTCCTCCTCCGTCGGGCCGAAGACGGGGAAGGCGAGGTCGCCGCACGTCAGCATGATGAAGTGGGTCTTCTTCATCTCCTTCACGGCGTGGTGGACGAACTCCCACGAGGAGTCGTTCGGGTCGCCGAGGGGCTGGCTGTCCAGCTTGTCAATCTGCGCCTGGATGCCCTCGACGGTAGGCGTTTTGTAATTGCGGATGTTCTCCTCGCTCACCTTGTAGGGCATCAGGTCGTGCGTGGTTGCGGAGATGCGGTGCAGGTTGCCCGACTTGTCGCGGTAGGTCACGTCGTCGAGTTTCTCCATCGGCTCCGGCTTGTGCCCCTTGGGCGGCACGGCGCTGACGAAGACGATGTCCATGTCCAGTGCGCGGATGAGGTCGAGGCGGTCGCGCTTGGTCCCCTCCACGATCTCATCGCGGCGGCCGTCCCAGTAGCCCTGGGTCTGTTTCATCTTCGACTGGACCCAGGTGGGCCGGCCGAGGATATCTTCATAGACGTTGTAGTCAATGGAGTGCTCGCCCCAGGGGATGCGATCCGGCTCGCGGTGTTCCAGTGCGGCGAATACACGTTCGCGGGGTAGCATGGGTTCCTCCTACGGCTTCTTGTCTTGCTTCAGACGCCGGTAATATGAATGGCTCGTGTAGAGTGCGGCAATGGGGTTGTGGCCCAGGACGCGGTCCTTCGCGACGAGGACCGTGGCCGGGGCCTTGCTGTGCATGAAGAACAGGCTGTCGTGTCCCACGCAGAGGCCGAGCACGACGTTAAGCTGCGTGCCCGCACGGGCGAGGACCGCCGCCTGGCCGACGGGGTTGCAGAGGGCCTCGTACTTGCCGGGGCTGAGTTTGTCCTCCTCCGCCAGGCCGATGGACCCCTTCTCGATGGACCCCACCTTGCAGCATACGGTATAGACCTCGAACCCACCGGCCTCGAAGATTTCCCGCGCCGTCTTGGCCTCCTGCATGAAGCCGATGCAGTGGGCGATGCCGAGTTTCTTCGCGCCGAGGCGGCGAGCGAAGTCCATGATCTCCTCGATCCGCGTGGACTTGCAGTAGCCCGCCGATTCCGTCCGGGCCGACTCGACGGCCAGTCGGCGCACGTCGTCCCGGTCATGGTAGGTCCGTTCGGCTTCTTCGAGCGCCTCGGCCTCAGCCAGCATCGGACAGAGCGGGGGCAGTTCCTTCGTCCCCGGCTCCGCGCTGCACGCCCTCACCCCGCACACGGCGCAGATCGGTCCAGTGTATTTCGCCATGGTTTATCTCTCCTTCTCATCATTCGGTCTCACGCAAAGGCGCAAAGACGCAAAGGGCTGCCCCTTTCTGCGAATTCATTTGCCCACATTTCCTTGTTTGCTTCCATGAGAACTGTCGGATATGCCAAAGACATCTCTGAAACGCTCAATCAGAAATCGGACATACTGTTCAGTGTTGTCCACTTTGCTTTGGGCCTCTCGGGGAATATCTTTGTTGTTCTTCCAGAACGTTCTACAGACGAATTGTCTGGGATCGCCAGTTGGCAAATAGTGGCCGCCCCCTATCACCGAGAAAAAATTCAGGGTTGTCAGTTTTTCCGGTTTTTCCCTCTTCCTTGGCACCAAGTAGTCCACAACTATCAGCCGCAGTTGATCATGAATCTGTCTGTAGTCGTCTTGGAGCAGAAGTCCACGAAACTCATCCTCCGCTCGTTTGGTCAGTACGGCGGCCGCAAGATCCAAACTGTGGCTCATACGGTAGGCTTCTACAATCGGTCTTCCCGCAAAGAAGTTACCTTTGACTACAAAGCGTCCTATATCGACTGCGCCGCGTAAGGGGAGTCCTTTTATCCACATGAGCTGCATTAGCTTCTCCGATGCCAGGAGAAAGACTACCCACTTCAGCGCCTTTCCCGTATCGTCGTCGGATTCGTATGGCATTGTGAGTAGTATGGTATCTGAGAACGCGAGCCAGTCCAACTCGTTGATTACCGCGCGGGAATTGCCAAATCTGGGCGAATTGAGGCCCCCTGAGATGTTCCGGATTGTCTCGGATGGAACTTGCTCGATGGCGCTAATGACGTTCTTGAGTACGTCCTCGGGTTCATTGTTCTCAAGCAAGTTTTCGTACCCAAGGATGTCAAAAAATCCGACAATACCTTCTGTGGTCTGCACTTCTGCCATCATATCAGTTCCCCATAACCACCCGGTTGCCTTGGCGCGCTACTCGATTCATCCGTGTTCATCTGCGTTCATCTGTGGTTCCATATCTTCTTTGCGTCTCCGCGTCTTTGCGTGAGATATTCTTTATGCGAATGTCACGCACACCATCTGATGCCCCTCGACCTTCGGCACGGTGAACGCGACGCGGCCGTCCTTCATCGTGAACTCCAGCGCCTTTTCCTGCGGGACGCAGACGACGCTCTTGACCTCGCGGTCCACGCGAAGCGAGCAGCCGACGTTGTGGATCGGGATCACGTCCTCGATCACGTCAATGTCCTGGCAGCGGCGCTCGGGGATGTAGTGGAGGAGGTGGACGATCCACCGCCGCTTTATCCCCTGCTCGTTCACCGTCGCCAGCGTCGTGGTCGGCGCGTCGAGCCGCAGGACGGCATTCGGCAGGAGCATGTCGAGCGCGTTCAGGACAAGCTGCTTGCACCAGCGCGGCGCGTTCTTGCCGTACTGGGTGAAGATGGGGTGCGCGAAGTAGATGACGTTGCCGCTGCGCACGATGCCGGGGTAGCCCACCTTCCCCGCCGAGGGCGTGTGACGGTGGGAGCAGAAGTGCTCGTGCGTGCGGTTGAAATACGGCACAGCGACATCGGCCAGGACGTCCGCGCGCTTCTTCGCCTTGACCTCAAGGCCCTTCATGTACATGACGTGCTCGGTCTGCGGCAGACCCTTGCCGATCTCGCCACGGGGAACGATGAAGTCCGGGCTGTAAGGCGTGTCCCCCTTTAGTTTTACGCCTAATTTCTTTACCGCAAATTTCTTCCCGTCCTCGTTCAGGCCGGACTTGTAGGACAGGATCATCGCGCCGCCGGCGTCGAGATAGTCCTTGATCTTTTTCGCAAGCTTCTTGTCCGCCGGGATGACATCGGGCATGATGACGACCTTGTAATCGCTCAGTTTGCTCCGCGTGTCAATGATGTCAAACTGATGCCCGCTCTCCTGCAACATGCGCGCGGCGGCCATGGTCTGCGGCGGCACGCGCTCGCCGGTGAACTCCTCCGTGGTGAACAGGCCGATGTCCACGACGGGCTTCGCCTTCACGCACCACGGCTCCTTGCGCTCGACCTCCATATACACCTTGCCGATGAGGTCGTAGACGTGCGGGCAGATCTTGCCGTCGGGCGCGAGCTGGTCGCCGACGCTGCACTTTGCACCATAGGCCAACATGCGGAAGCACTCGAACTGGAGGGCGGGCAGGTTCTTGAACGAATGGAAATCACCCCACGATGTGTGGAACTTCCCCGTCATGCCCATGCAGTCGAGGCCCAGCGTTCGGGCGAAGGACACGGCCATTGGGAAGTGCATGTAGCCCCACCCGCCGCTCGGCAGCGACTCCAGCTCGAAGTGGGAGTAGGCGTCCTTCTCGTCGCGGTGGCGCGGGCCGATGTGACCCGCGTTGTAGAAGATGGTGCAGTCCTTGTTCATGGACCAGACGAACTTGGACATGTCGCGCTCGAAGTTGGCGATGACCTCGAGGCCGAAGGCCTTGCGCTCCTTGGCATTGGCGGGATTGAGGCCCTTGGCCTTCATGTCGTCGCGGCAATACCGGCAGGAGCAGTCGTTCGGCTGCATGATGTCGAAGAAGATACCGTCGGTCGGGAGGGTCTGGACGACCTCCTTGACGTGGGCCTTGAGGAAATCCACGTAAGGCGTGTTGAGGCAGAGCTTTCGGTAGAAGCCGGCCTGGTACGGCGGCGTGCCCTGGAGCGCGCCCTGTTCGGTGACGCAGAGCCACTCGGGGTGCTGCTCGGCGGTGAGGTGGTCCCACTGGACGGTGATGTAGATGGGGACGCGGATGCCGCGCTTGTGGCAGGCCTCGATCTGTTCCTTGAGCAGGTTGCAGGTCAGGTGTGGGTGGCGCCGCTCGGGGAATGCCTTCGTGTCGAAGTAGATCCATCCGTGGTGGCACCGGGCGAAGCAGGTGACGGAGTTGACGCGGGCCCGTTCGAGGGTCGAGGCGAACTCCTCGGCATTGAACTTCGAGCCGATGCCCGCGATGGCCTCGCTGGTGTGGAAGTCCATGTGAATCTGACGAAAGCGCAATTCTGTCTTGGCCATGTTTCCTCCTTTTTTCGTAATGACGACTTTCCAATATATAACCCTTTTCCCGGCATATTTCCAGCCCTACTGTCCGTTTGCACGGAGGCAACCCAATGAATCACATAGGATTCGGGATAAGCCGCCTGAGCGCCATGGGCCTCAAGAGACGAATAGGCTCTTGGTGGAGAAGTTGGGTTCGCTGGTGAGGTTGACGCCGAGCCGCCGCAGGCCGCCTTCGTCGCCGGGGGTGGGGATGTGAGTCATGTGCATCTCGCACCCGCGCAGTTCGTTGAGATGCTCCATGGCGAGCTGGGCCGCGGTGTTGGTCGTGGCGCTGATGCTGAGGGCGATCAGGGTCTCTTCGAGGTCGAGGCTGACGCGCCGGCTGTTCAGGATTCGCTCCTTCAGGTTGCCGATGGACTCGATGATGGTCGGCGAGAGCAGGTGGAGTTTATCGGGAATCTCGGCCAGTTGCTTCAGGGCGTTCAGGACAAGGCTCGACGCCGCGTGCATCAGGGGGGAGTTGTTTCCGGTGACGATGGAACCGTTCTTGAGCTGAATGGCCGCGCCGCAGAAGATGCCGTCGTTGCCCTTTTTCTTCTCCTCGGCCTCGGCGGCCGCCTGACGGGCCGACTGCACGACGGGGCGATGCTCCGGTGAGACGTTCATCTCTTTCATCAGCAACTCGGCTCGCTCGACGGTCTGCTTGTCCACAAAGCCCATAGCATACTCGCAGGCGTATCGGAAGTAGCGCCGGATGATCTCCTGCTTGGCGGCTTCGCGTATAACGAGGTCGTCGGTGACGCCGAAGCCGGCCCGGTTCACCCCCATGTCGGTGGGGGAGTGATAGATGGACTCGCCGCCCATGATCCGTTCGAGGATTCGCCTGACGACGGGGAATACCTCGACGTCGCGGTTGTAGTTCACCGTCGTCTCGCCGTATTTCTCCAGGTGGAAGGGGTCAATCTGGTTGTAGTCGCGGATGTCGGCGGTGGCGGCCTCGTAGGCCACGTTGACGGGGTGCTTCAGCGGCAGGTTCCAGATGGGAAAGGTCTCGAACTTGGCGTAACCGGAGTGAATCCCCCGCGTGTGGTCGTGATACAATTGCGAGAGACAGGTGGCGAGCTTGCCGCTGCCGGGGCCGGGGCCGGTGACCACGACGAGGGGGTTCTTCGTCTCGATGTATTCGTTCGCGCCGTATCCCTCATCGCTCACGATCAGGTCCACATTGGTGGGATAGCCCTTCGTGCTGCGGTGGGTATAGACCCGGATGCCGCGGCGCTCCAGTTTATTCTTGAAGACCTTAACGGACGGCTGATCGTCGAACCGTGTGATAACCACGCCGGTCACATCAATGCCCCAGTCGCGGAGGTCGTCTATGAGCTTGAGCGCGTCTACGTCGTAGGTGATGCCGAAGTCGGCGCGGACCTTGCGCCGCTCGATGTCGCCGGAGTAGATGCAGAGGATGATGTCGGCCTTGTCCTTGAGTTGCTGGAGGAGCCGCATCTTGACGTTGGGGTCAAACCCCGGCAGGACGCGGGAGGCGTGGTAGTCGAAGATCAGCTTGCCGCCGAATTCGAGGTACAACTTGTTGCCGAAGCGGTTCACTCGCTCCAGGATGGAGGAGGTCTGTTCCTTCAGGTAGAGGTCATTGTCGAAGCCGACATTGGTCATCGTGGCAAAGTCCTTTCCAAAGCGTCGAGCGATATGCCATGCCTTGATATTGAGCACGATAGCATATTTAACAGGCAGTACTCGCAGGGTCAAGACGTTTTTTTAGGCGCATCACACGGTGCGCGTCACGATTGACTCTCGCGGAACTTTGGGGTAGGCTTAGAGTCTATCCGAAAACCTGTAGCCGCAGGCTTTATACCTGCGGGAAGACCGCACCCATAAAGGGTGCGGCTACAAATGCCCGGTTTTCGGATAGGTTCTTTTGCGCAACACAAGTCAGGAACTCCGTGTCGTCCAAGAAGGTCGAAAGATTGCTGTATCGCAAACAGAAGATAACGCTGCGCAATGGGCTGTCGCTGGTGTGGGAACACCGCCCCGCGTCGCAGTCGGTATCCATCACTTGTGTGGTGGGCGCCGGGTCGCGGCATGACTTTCCCAAGAAAGAGGGCCTGGCCCATTTCGTCGAGCACATGATCTTTCGCTGGCAACGGGAAGACGCGGTGTCCCCTCTCTTCCGGTCCATCCTGGAATCAGGGGGTGGCATTGACGGGGAGACGGGGATTGACACGACGATTTTCCGAATTTACGCCCACAAGGACGACGCCGTGGATGCGCTGAGGTGCCTGGCACGGCTCTTGTCGGGAATCCCAGACAGCGCGGAGGCCGCGGTCAGGGAGAAGGCCATCCTGCGGGAGGAATTGAACCTGTTTGGCGAAGACGAAAAGGACCACCTGCAGCGAGTGAAGTTCCGTCTCATGGGCGCCTCGGAGGCCCTGCAGCATTCCACGGGCGGGACCCACCGGCGGATCAAACAGCTTACCCTTGAGGACGCCCATGCCTTTCATTCCAGATACTATCTGGCAAACAACATGATCTTGTGCATCGTGGGAAATCTGAACGTTGAGGAATTGCGGGAGGAGATGGAGGCGATCTTTTCCTCCCTTTGTTCGGGCGAGCTGGAGCCCAATCCGCCCTGGCAGGTCGCCAGCGGGCCGGGCATCCAATTCAACACCACTGCGCCCCACTGCGCCCTTTTCTTCTTCTTCAACTGCCCGAATCTGCGCAGGGAATCCGTTGCGGCGGTTGAGCTCCTTCACGACCTCTACGTCGGCACACAACATGCCCGGCTGTGCCATAGGCTGAGGGAGGAGGAAGCGGTGGTCTATATGGTGGATACCCACATGGGAATCTCCCGCGACTATGGCACGATGGACATCTTTACCACAACGGAGCCAAAGAACGCCGCCAGGGTGGTGAGCGGAGTCCTGGAGGAGGCGCAGGCGCTATGTGAAAAAAAACTGCCGCCGGACGAGATGGACCGGCTGAAGAACCAGTTGATTAAAGGTCGCTTGCTTGCATTTGAGCTGCCTTTTTTCGCTTCGGAGTGGTACGCCCTTCGCGATTTCCATCTGGCGCCGGACATTCCCAGCGATCTGGTGACGTGGAGAAGAGATATCGAGGCCGTTACGGTGGAGGACCTGACGCGAACGGCGCGTGAGATCTTCAGACCGGAAAACACCTTTGCCTACATCGTCGGTTCGGTCAACATCTTCCGGCGATATCGAATCCGCAAGCTGCTCCGGAGATTCTCCGCTACGCAGGGGTGAGGCTACACCGCCAGAATCCGTTTCGTCTCGTACGACTCCTTCGCCTTCAGGCAGACCTCGAGGGTGCGCCTCGCTTCCTCCAGCGTGGTGCGGATGGGTTCCTTGCCTCGGATTGCGTTCAGAAAGTTCCGCGCCTGGGCGACGAACGTCTCGTCGCGCTCGTAGGCCGGGATAGGCTCCAACGTCCATCCCTCCTCATCGGATTGGAAGAAGCCGATCCGCGGCTCGGCCTTGCCCTGCTTCAGCTCGCCCGCCGCCCGAAGCGTGCCCTCCGAGCCGACGAACTCGATGTAGGTCTGGTAGTCCTTCTGGAACAGGTTCTGCTCGATCTGGGCGATGACGTTCTTCTCGAAGCGCAGCGTCAGGAAGGCGCAGTCCTCCGTCTCGATCTCCATCTCGCTCAGGTGGTCGTAGATGCAACAGACCTCGCTCTCCCGGCCCAGGCACCACTCCAGGTAGTTGAGCAGATGGCTCACGGCGTCGAGGATCGAGCCGCCGCCCATGGATTTCTTGGCGAAGTAGGTGTTGCGATAGTCGGGCCGGAACTTCGAGAACTGCTGCCCGCTCTTGATGCTGGCGAGGCGCAGCCGGCCGGTGATCCCGCTGTCCAACTTCTCCTTCATCCGTGTGTAGAGGGGAGTGTGGCGAAGGACGAAGGCGACGCCGGCGGTCAGGTTCTTTTCGCGGACGAGCGCGATCAGGTCGTCCACGCCGTCCATGTTCAGCGAGAGGGGCTTCTCGATGAGGAGGTGGCAGTCGGCCTCCGCCGCCTTGCGCGCCATGGGGATGTGGAGGTTAGGCGGGGTGCAGATGACGACGGCGTCGAATTGGTCGAGGGGCGCGTCGTCGAAGCTCGCGTACCCCTTTGCGACGGGATACTTCTGCCGAAGCTCGTGCAGCTTTTCGGCGCGCGGCTCGCAGATTGAGGCGGCGACCTCGCCGGTTTGCAGGAATGTCCGCAGATGGCGCTCTCCGATGGAGCCTCCGCCGACAATCAAGACGTTGAGATGCTGCATGGCGATTTCCTTTCATAAGTTCGTATCGCGTTCACCGGCGAGCGAACGCTTAACCTCCCGGAGGTTTGGAACCTCCGGGCAGTTGCGCTCTGCGGCTGTAACTGTGCATCAGCGCATGACTACGGCGCACGCGGCTTGGCCCTGCTTGCGGTTTACCGTGGCTTCGGACTCCAGCGTGCGGCCGTCGGGCGCGGCGACGGCGACGCGATGGGTCCCAAAGAACACTCTCACTTGCAGGTCTCCTTGCTCGTTTGTGCGCCCCTCCGCGCGGGTCCACCAGTCCTCTTTGATCTTCTTCAACAGGGCGGTGTAGGCCGGCTTGGGGGAGAGGTCCTTCCGCAGCAATCCGGCCGGAGCCTTCTGCCAGGCCCCGCGATCGCAAAAGTCCCACCACGTAATCGCCTCGACGGCGGGATGGCTGAAGATCGCCGTGTAGAAGGCGACGACTTCCCGGGCCTGTTTTTCTTCCAATTCGGGCGTCGTCTCGCCGTACTTCCCGCTGCCGAGGTTCGGGCCGCTGAGAACCGTGGTCTCGGTGAAGTGGATCGGCACACCATACCTGGAGTAACGCTCGCAGACCTCCCACGTGCGATGCATCGGCCATACGCCGCCGTGCATGTGGCTCTGAATCCCGATGACATCATACAGCCGCTTGCCATTTACAGAGAGAAACTGCACCACTTTCTCGTACTTCGCATCCGTGCGATAGTCGTTGATGAGCAACAGCGCTGTCGGGTTCGCCTCCCGTGCAATGCAGAACGGTCGGCGCGTGAACTCCTCGACTCCGATTTTTCGGATCAGGTCGCTCACCGGGTTCTCAAAACCCGGACGGAGCGGGTCGGCGGCTTCGTTCACCACGTCGAAGATGTCCACGAGTCCCTTGAATCGCTCGACGCAGGCTTTCACCCGTTCGTTCGACCGCTTCTGCACCTCGGCGGGGTCGCTCGGAAGCCAACGGGGCGCGCCGGCCGAGTGGTTCCACACCAGAGGATGCCCCTTGGTGATGATTCCCGCCTCGCGGCACCAGCGCGCCATCGCCTCGATTCGCGGATACTGGGGCCGGTCCCGCTCGGGCTCAAATCCCGCCCAATAGAGGGGCAGCGTGGCGAAGTTCAGCAGTGCGGCAAAACGTGACTTGTACTGCTCGTTTTCCTCCTTCGTCGGGAACCGGTCCAGCATGAAGATATTGCACCCGAAGAGGAACTCGTGCCGGGTCTGTTCGATCCTGACGCGCGCCCCGGGGATCGGTTTTCCCTTCGCGTCGCGCACGGCGACCGTAAGGTTGCCCATGCGAATCTGACAAATCCTGGTATCCGCGCCGGCAAGGATCTCATTGTCCGTCTTTGGTTCTTGCGCCTGCGTTTCTGTCATGAGGGCGACCAGTATCAGAACCACGCTGAACCTGTGCTTCACAAGCAGTTCTCCCATACGACATGGGACATCCGTGACTCGCGCGCGGAAGCGCGGACGTCATGGGACGGACAGAATAACACGATGGCGAGCGCCAGTCAAACGATATTGATAGAGGCGCGGCGATGTGGTATAATCACTTTGACGCCGGCAGCCGGCAGAAAAGCGAGGAGGAAATGACGCGAGGACAATACCTGTCGCCCCACCAGAAGGGGATTGTCAAGCGGTACTACGAACACAAGGATACGCTCGCGGTGCAGAAGCTTGGCGAGATCGTGTCCGAACTCTACCTATGCACTGATCCGAAGAAGGCAGATCGCTTATGGCAAAGCGCCCACAAGGCCCTGGTTGGCGCGGACGCCAACCAGGCCTTTGTGGACAAACTGATGAAAGATCGGGACGTGAAACGCCTGGCCGCTTACCTGGGCGAGCGTTTCTAATAGTCCAGCCGGAGGCTTAACCTCTCCCCCGACGCTCTCCGCGAGGTCGGGCCTCGTTGACGATGAGGTTCCGACCGCCAAAGTCTTGGCCGTTGAGGCCCTCAATGGCTTTATCCGCTTCGGACTCGACCTCCATCTCGACGAAGCCGAAGCCTCGGGAGCGGCCGGTGTCGCGGTCCATGATGACCTTCGCCGACTGAACCTTGCCGAACTGCTCGAACAACTGACGCAGTTCATCCTCCGTGCACGTGTACGACAAATTGCCACAATAAATATTCTTCATCTTCCTACAGACCCTGTACGGACCTCCTCCAAACAAACAAAAGCGGGACGCTTCACAAACGGCCGTCCCGGCAAACAAGCCGATATGTACTCGACGTAGAATCTCCAGGGAAACCTATCTGAAATGCAGTCTGGTGTGCAGATCGAGAATCGAATTCCGAAGAGGCGTGACGCCTTGCGAGAATGTGAACAGTCTGAACCAAGATCTAAATGCCCAAGCCAGTCTCACTATGATTCAATCATTTTAACATACCCGATTTTTTTGCAAAATGCAAGCAGAATTCCGAAATTTTTATATGCAAAAAAATCCCCGACAGCGCTCAGGTCATATACGCCGCCGCGTCACTTCCTCCAGTACCCGCCGATAGTAGGCGTAGCCTTCGAAGGGCACGTTTGCCCGCACCCGCCCGTCCGCCAGGGGGATGTAGCCCCCCTCCGCCAGAAGGGGCGGGACTTTCGTCTCGATCTCGCGGCGGATCTCCTCCTTCCCCAGAAGGAGCACATCGAGATCAATGCCCCCGATAAGGCGCAGGTCCCGGCCGAACTCGCGCCGAAGCTCCCGGTAGTCTATGGCCTCCGAGTTCGCCTCGCTGATCCACAGGCAGTTGATCCCCGCCTTGAGCAGCATCGGGATGTATGCGCGGACGTCGGAATACGTCACCAGGGCAATGGTCTCTACCCCGCGGCGGTGCAGTACGTCTATGACCGGCAGGTAGTTGGACAGGACGAACTCTTCGTAGCATCTCGGAGAGAGGAGCGGCGGGCCACTCCCGCCGATGGGTTCCGAGAAGGAGGCGAAGTCCACATCCACCTCGGCAAGGACCTTCTCGGCCAAGTGGACCGCGAACTGCGCGTGCATCTCCATGATCTCGCGCACCAGCCGGGGCGAATCGGCAAGCTGATAGACGGCGCGGGCGAAGCCGGTCCAATCCCCCACTCCCATGGACAGGAAGAAGCCGCGATGGACCTGGAACTGGAGGATGTGGTCCCGCGTCCGCCAGGCCGCCGCCTGCTTGGCCCAATCATCGGGAAAGCGGCCGGGATCATCCGGATCAAGACGCCGCCGCAGGGCCCGCAGCCCCCGGCGCGAGGTGGGGAACTTCTTGAGATCGGGCCGGAACCGGATGTCAACGGGCAACAGCTCGCGACGATCGTAATGGAACATCGCATCGAGGTCGGCGCCCGGCGGCAGACCTTGTTGCTTCCATCGGTCGAGAACGTCGTCTCGCAGCCCCTCCTCAAGACAGGGCACGCGGTCGGGTGCGCCGTATCGCATCGTTGCGTGAAAACGTTCCCGGCTTGTCTGCGCAACGGCCATGGCGGGCCCTCCAAACGATATGACATCCCCCTGCATACCGAAGCGCAGGCCCAGGGTCAAGAAGATTCTGTGTCCCGACTACTTCGCATCCGAGAACGGACCAAGGTCGTAGTGGAAGATACACCCGCTCGGCCCCACCACCCAGCCGTGGCTGGGGTCCACAAAGCTCATGGCCGTGAGCTCCGTCTTGTGCTTGCCGATGGTCTCCCATGTGTCGCCGCCGTCCAGCGTGCGGAACACGTGAGTGTTATCCGGCTCCACGTGAACGAGGAGGAATCCCGCTTTCGTATCGAGCCACTGCATATCAGGAACGCCCCAGTAGGTCGCCAATCCGGCGCTCTTCGCCTGCCATGTCTTTCCCCCATCGGCCGTGGTCAAGATGCCGTTGGTCCTATCGTCCCGCATCCTCCCGACCTCCGGGGTCAGGAACTGGAGGATGCAGAGGTCCTCGCCGTTCTCGATGCCGTGTTCCTCCCAGGTCTTTCCGCCGTCTTTTGTCATGGCGAACATGCCGTGGTTGCCCGATATCCAGCCGTGCAGGTCGTCAAAGAAGAACACGACTGCGTAATCGTTTTTGGGAAGGCCGGCCGCATCATGCCATTTCTTCCCGCCGTCGAGGGCCTTGTAGAGGGTCGCCCCGCAGGTGGGCGGTTTAATCACAAGGAAGGAGGTTGCGGTGGCAGTGCTCGATCCATAATACGGGACGATCCCGGGCAGCGACGGAGCAGGCGTCCATGTCTCGCCCCCGTCGGCGGTGTGAAGCCCCAAGTCGCGACCGACGGCCCACCCCTCCATGGGATTCAGGAACCGGACGGCGTCCAGCGTCGGCGCGCCTTCCTTCGGCTCGCTGACGTACTTCCACGTCTGTCCGCCGTCGGCGGTTTTCAGGATGGCGCTGTTTGCGCCGACGACAAAGCCGACCCGCTTGTCAATCTCGGGCCAGTTCGGCGGGAGCGTCGCCCCGTGGGGCAGCGTCGCCCGGCTCATGAAGAAAATGTCCCTCAATTCGGCCGAGCATTGAGACACTTGCGCCTGGCCCTTGGCCTCGTGGATTACGGCCGCCTTCTTCTCGACCGACGTATCGGACCCGGAGCCGCAGCCGCGGGCCAACACGACGAGGACCACACACAACAGGATGATGCCGGCGATTGCGCCAATTACTCTCATTACAGTTCCTCCGTTATACTGTGCTACACAAAGGGTGAGGCGGCCGCCTTGCGGCGACCGCCTCGGTTGGAACAGGAGCGTCGGTTGGGGAGTTTCTTTTTTGATTCCTTGTTGTTATCAACATCACACGGCTCTCCATAATCGCAATCACCGTGCCATAGACATCAGGCAGATATGGTGTGCAGATCTAACTGTCACATATTACGTGTCTTATGACTTGCACCGGAACCTTGCGTGGTCCGCATACGTCCCCGTCGCCATGTTTCCCGCCCCTTGCGGGGTAAACGTGGTTTACGATCTGACAATTCCGCACGCCTTGTCGTGCTGTATGCAATGGCTCTCCACGTACCAATACTTTTTGCTTGCCTTTGTCCTCGCCGCCCGTTACCCTTCTAACGCATATTTCACATATCTGGAGAAAGACGATGAGAAATGTAAAAGATCTCTTTGACCTCACCGGCCGCGTCGCCATCGTCACCGGCGGCGCGGGCCAACTCGGTTTTGCCATGTCGGAGTCTCTCGCCGAGCTGGGCGCGAACGTCGTCATCGCCAGTCGCAACGTCGAGAACTGCCAAGAAAAGGCCGCCCTCCTCAGCAAGGATAACCCGGAGGCGGTCGGGATGCAATTGGATATTACCGACGAGCAATCCATCAGGACGCTAACCACCCAGGTGATGGACCGCTTCGGCAAGGTTGACATCCTTGTCAACAACGCTATTACCGGCATCCGAGGCGGCGTCGGCGTCGAGGAGATGACGCTGGAGGACTGGGAGCACAGCCTCAGGGGCGGGCTGACAAGCGTCTTCCAGTGCTCTCAAATCATCGGCGCCGAGATGGTGAGGCAACGAAGCGGCGTCATCGTCAACATCGGGTCCATCTACGGCATCGTCGCCGCCGACCAGGGCATTTACGGCGACTCCGGGATCAACAGCCCACCGAACTATGCGGCCGTCAAGGGCGGGGTGGTTCAGCTGACCCGATTTCTGGCGACCTACTGGGCCAGGTACGACGTTCGCGTAAACATGATTACCCCCGGCGGCTTCTACAACGCGAAGTTCAAGACAGAGCTTGCGGACTACGAGACCTTCCTCAAGAACTACTGCCGCAAGACTCCCCTGGGCCGCATGGCCGAACCGGAGGACATCAAGGGGGCGATCGCCTACCTCGCCAGCGACGCATCGCTCTACGTCACGGGGGCGAACCTGGTCCTGGACGGCGGCTTCACTGTCTGGTAGATAAAGAAAGGTGGACCTCATGCGGATTGCACTGCTTCTGACATGCCTGGTCGTTGCCCTTTCTACGGTTCTCGCCCAGGACATCGTCGTCGAGAACGATGTCCTGCGCCTCGGGCTGTCGGCCGACGGCAACGTGACCTCCATCTTCGACAAAAACGGGAAGAAGGAGTACGCCGTGGCATACCCCTTCGCCTCCGTCGTGAAGGAGAAGAAAGGCGCGACCGCGAAGAGGCTGACGATGGCGGGCGACATCCTCACGGTCGCCTTCGAGGGCCTCGACATCCGCGCCGAGATCTCCATCGAGAAGCGCCCGCGCTGCATCGTGTTCCAACTGAAGAAGGTTGAGGGCGAGCCGGACGAAATCACGTTCCTTCAACTCCAAACCATCCCGCCCGACGAAGCGGCCTGGGGCAATATCCTGTGGTTCGGCGACTATTGCCTCGGCATCGTCGAGGGCGAGCCGGAAACGCGAACGGGCTACGGCGGCGGCAAGAACGGTCGCCTCTATGCCGTGGCCTGCGCCGATCCCGGGATCAAGGGCAACCGCGTGGCCCTGTATGGATGCAAGAAGGAAGAGGTTCGCGAGGTCGTCGGGGAGATCGAAAAGACATTCGACATCCCGCTTGGCGTCGAGGTCAAGTTCAACGAGCCGAACCGCCGGTCATACGTCATGGGGCGCGTCGGCGCGGACGATGTGGATCAGCTCATTGACTATGCGAAACGGGGCGGCTTCGGGTCTATCCTCATGGTCATCAACAGTTGGGCCTCCTACGGCAACAAGTACGCCGTCCCGGAGCGCTGCTGGCCGGGCGGCCTGCCGCAACTGAAGGCGGCGGTGGACCGAATCCACGCGGCGGGCCTGCTGGCCGGGGCGCATATGTTCGCATCGAAGGTCCCCAAATCCGGCGACTACATATCGCCCGTCCCCGACAAGCGCATCTACAAGGACTGCTTCGCGGTCCTGGCAGAGGACATTGACGAGAAGGCCGACCAGATCGTCACGAAGGAACCGCCGACCGGCTGGCCGCGCCTGCCCGGCACGCGGGACATCCACATGGACGACGAGTTGATCACCTACACCGAGCTCTCCCTCAAGCCGCCGGTTGGGTTCGTCGGCTGCAAGCGCGGGGCCTACGGGACTAAGCCGGCCGCGCACAAGGTCGGCGCCGAGATGGGCCGTCCCGTCACCGACGAGAGCCGCGGCATCTTCATCATAGACCAGCGCACATCCCTCCTCGACGAGGCGGCCGACAACATCGCCCGCACATACGACGGCGCGGGGTTCGACTGGATGTACTTCGACGGGGCGGAGGACGTGCACGAGCCGCGATGGTACACCACGACCATGGCGCAACTGAAGACGATCACGCGGGTAAGGCGCAAGCCGGTCATCGTCCAGAACGCCGCGGCCGGCCCGTTCTGCTGGCACCTGACGACGCGCCGCGGCCAGCGCGACTACTTCTGGATCTCCATGAGCAGCAAAGACGAGGTGGACGACGCCATCGAGCGCTCCGTCCCGCGGATCAGGCGCAGCCTCATGGCGGCGGAGATCGGATGGTTCCAGTGGCATATCCCCACGCCGGAGGACTTCCGCACGCAGATTGACGAGTTCGAGTATGTTTACACCAAGGCCCTCGGGGCCGACGCGGCCGTGTCGGTGCAGGCCACCGCCGACAGGATCGAGGGGCACCCCCAGCGCGACTCGATCCTCCACATCATCGGCAAGTTGGAGGAGCTTCGCGTCAAGAACTATTTCCCGGAGAAGGTGAAGCAGGAGGTCCTCGCGCCGCACAAGGACTTCCTCCTCGTCCAGGATGAGAAGGGGAACTACCACCTCAAGCCGGCCCAGGAGTTGCCCTACATCGCGGGGACCAGCCGCGAGGTTCGGGCGATGGTGGCCGCGCCGGTGGACCGCGTGACGACCATCTCCATCTGGCCGACGGTGCGCAAGGTCTGCCTGGAGGTCGGGCTGCTGGCCGACAAGGTGGAGTTCACCGACTACGCCGGCCGTCCGCTCGATGTGGAGGTCCTGCCCGGCTCGATCATCCGCATCCCTGTCATGGACCGTCTCTACATGAAGGACAAGGGCATGGGGATGGGCACGATCCGCATGGCCTTCCGCCGCGCTAAGGTCCGGCCCATCCCGCCCCAGATGATCGTGGTCCAGGCCGAGGACGCAAAGCGAGTAGAAGGGCGATTGACGAAGGGCAAGGAGGTCGGCCTCGGCTTTGAGGAGGCCGTCGGGGACGTGATCGCGCCGACGGAGACGTTTGCCATAAAGGATTTCCAGGACAAGGACTTTGCGGAATACACGGTGGACATCCCCACCGCCGGGACCTGGAGACTATGGGCGCACGTTCGATACGCCGACGCCAACTCCAATTCGTTTTTCCTCGTCGCCCCGGCGGAGGGTGGCACGCCCGCCCCGTTCGGGAACAGCGCGAACTACGGGTTCTGGTGTTGGGACGGCGGAGCAGTCTTGACGCTGCCCAAAGGTCCGTTCACGTTTCGAATCTACTCGCGCGAGACGAAGGCAAAGATCAGCCCCGCCCTCGACCTGCTGGTTCTCGCGGACGACGCGACCTATGTCCCCTCCGATCAGGACGTCAAGGCCGAGTTGAAGAAGGAAAAGTAGCGCAACGCTCATCCTCCGGAATTGGAGTTTGCATTTGGCCCGTGGGCGGGTATAATGTGTTGCGCAATCGCGGATGTCACAACATGGAGTCGCAGAGATGCATGTCGTTGTCAACACAAACAGTATTCCCAAATCCAGCCTGACCGAACAGCTTGACTGGGCTTACGAGGTGAAGTTCGACGGCGTCGAGCTTTCATGCTCCCCCCACCCCCAGGGCGCGGAGGGGCTGTGGCACTGGGATAGGAAGTTCGACCGCCCGAATGTGCACGAGCTTCGGAACGCGCTGTGCGGTTTCAAGTCTCACGCCATCGCGGCCAACGCCTTCGAGCACTACGATTCGATCTTCTGCGGGCTGCATCCCCTCTGCCGCGAGATCGCCATTGACGACGTCATATTTGCCATGGACCTGGCCAAGGAGGTGCGGGCGGGCGTCGTCACCATCCGGACGGGATGGCTATGCTATGGCCGCACGGCAGAGGAGCGACGCGCCACGCTGGCCGATGCCCTTGGCCGCCTGAATCGGCTGGCTAAAGCAAAAGATGTGATGGTGGGGATCGAGAACGCCGACTACTTTGCGAGGCTGGAACAATTCGAGTTGCTTGATGATCCGGCATTGGACCATATGGGGATCACGCTGGACGTCGGTCGAATTGCCAGCGGGAACGCCGGCATCCCCGTGCTGGCGAAAGGCGGTGGCGAGGCGGGGTCCCAGCCTGCGATGGAGGAATTCATCCGAAAGTTCCGGTCGAGGATTATCCATGTCCATGTGCACGATGCGAAGAAGGGAGCAGACCGTCTGCCCATCGGCAAAGGGGAGATCAACTTTAAGGATATTGTTCGGACCCTGAAGGAAACGGGATATGAGAGGGCCGTTTGCCTTGAATTACAGGCCGATCGGGTCTCGCTCGATGAGATACTGGAGAGCAAAAAGTGTTTGTGTGAGTTGGTCGCCTGATCCATGGCGACACAGATAAGGATGGAGGTTCGACCGATGAAACGCATTTCGATCCTATTGCTGTTGGCGCTGCTAACTGTCGGCTGCGGCGCAAAGAAGCCGGAGGAGAAGAAGGAATCTGTCGGCGAGATGATGGACGGCAAGCCGGTGGATGTGGAACTCGTGACGGGGGATACTCTCCATCTCGAATTTATGATGGAAGAGCCGGATGCCCTGATTCTGAAGGGACGCGCCGGGACAGGGCGCTTCCCCAAGGTGCTCGTCCGAAGGGTGACCGAGGCCAAACCGGAGCGCCCGGCGGCCGATCTTCCCGGCAAGGACTTGCTGACGCAAAAGCGAGACATCCAATATCGCGCCAAGACGGGGGGAAAGACCTTCCACACGCTCGATTGCCGACAGGCGCGCGACCTGAAGCGCGACGAACGAATTGACTTTGAGACCCGCGACGAGGCCCTCAGCCGAGGCTTCAAACCATGCGGCATGTGCAACCCGTGATATGCGCGGATAGGCGGCAGATGATAGGACGGTAAACGGGCCTTCTTGCCGTTTTCCCGTTATGCTTCTCTTGTGAAAACTTATTTGTCGGACACATGAGGGCGGGAAACCCTCGGAAATCCTCTTGACCCGCCGCATGGGGTTTGCTTTACTCAAGTAATCCCATCGGGCCGGCTGTCGCCGGACACGGCGGCCGATGAGGGAATGCAGAGCCGTCTCGCTGCGACGAACTGCAACCGAAAAAGGAGCAAGGCAAATGGCGTTGGTCGTCTATTGTGGAGTTTGCGGCGCTCGTTTCTCTACATCCGAGAGCAATGCGGGGAAGGTTGGCAAGTGCGGCTCGTGCAAGACGCGCCTGCCGATTCAGCGATCCAGCCTGGACCGTCCTCAGATTCGCCTCTTCTGCCCTCAGTGCCACGACAAGCTGCGCGCCTGGCCTGAGCAAGGAGGGCAGCAGATGCACTGCAACAAGTGCCACCATGAGATTCGCCTGCCCCTTTTGGAGGAGGAACTGGAGGAGGTCATTGACTCCAGGCAGGGGCCGGGGCCGGCGCCAGCTGATTTTGGCGCATTCTCGCCCGGGGCCGAGAGCGTTGATCCGGCCCTGGCCGAACAGACCACCACTCTCTCCGCGCTCTACGGAGAGGACGAACAGGCCGCGGCGACGGCAAAAGCAGCGAAGGCCGAGGCGTGGCGCTTGAAAGGCGTCGAGTTAGTGGAGCAGGGCCGACATGCCGAGGCGTTGAAGTGCTACGACCATGCGGTTGTGCTCGCTCATGAGGACGTGCAAATCTGGCACGATAAAGGCGCCTGCCTCGCCGACATGGGCCGACACGATGAAGCGCTTGAGTGCTTCGATCAGGCCCTGCGAATCCATCCGGCCTACGCGATGGCGCTGGTGAGCAAGGGTCTCTCCCTTAGCGCCCTGGGTCGGCACCAGGAGGCGGTTGAATCCTACGACAAGGCCCTGGCCATCAATCCCGATTACGCCCTCGCCCTCTACAACAAGGGCGTCGCCGTCTGGCAGCTCGGCAACGAGGAAGAGGGGAAGCAGCTCCTGCGCAAGGCGGGGTCTCTTGACGGCATGATTGCGGAGCAGCTCAAACAGCAGGGATTGATGTAGCGAGCAATAACTCCCAACCCGTTCGCCCTTTGAAAAATGCGGTGCGTACGGGATTGAATGAAGCGACAATTAGAGGTCTCTAATTAGAGGGCTGTAATATTCACGGCGGCGGGTGCGCAAAGTGTCGCATTTTGCGCCGCGATTTCCTTGACATTGTCCCTCTATGCTTGTATAATAACACCCTGTCTACGACATTCCCAAGGTTGTTGCCCTCCCGGGCACAGGAAACTCATGACGGAACGACGTCTGATGGCCGGGAACGAAGCGGCCGGTGAGGGGGCTGTTCGCGCCGGATGCCGCTTCTACTACGGTTACCCCATCACGCCGCAGAACGAGTTGACGGAATACATGGCCCGGCGCCTCGCCGAGGTGGGGGGAACGTTTATCCAGGCCGAAAGCGAACTGGCCGCCGTCAACATGGTCTATGGCACTGCCGCGGCGGGGGAGCGGGTGATGACGTCCTCCTCCAGCCCGGGCATCAGCCTGAAGCAGGAGGGAATCTCCTACCTGGCCGGCAGCGAGCTCCCGGCGGTCATCATCAACGCCCAGCGCGGCGGGCCGGGGCTGGGGGATATCTCCCCCTCGCAGTCGGACTACTTTCAGGCGGTCAAGGGCGGCGGCCACGGCGACTACCATCTCATCGTCCTTGCGCCGTATTCCGTCCAGGAGTTCGCGGACCTGGTTTACGATGCCTTTGACCTGGCGGACCTGTATCGGACCCCGGTCATGATCCTGGCCGATGGCCAGTTGGGCCAGATGATGGAGCCGGTGGAGTTCCGGGACCGGCCTCGACGCAAGCTGCCGCCCAAGGACTGGGCCTTGACTGGGGCCAGGAACGGGCGGGAGCGCAACATCGTCAAGTCCTTCTACTGGGTCAAGGGGGACTTGGAGCAGTTTAACCTTCGTCTCCAGGCGAAGTACGCCGAGATTCGGGCGAAGGAAGTCCGCTTCGAGGCTTACGACTTAGAGGACGCCGACATTGCCCTGGTGGCCTACGGGACGTCTGCGCGCATCTGCCGTGAGGTACTGAAGGCGGCGAGAGCAAGCGGTGTGCGGGTCGGTCTCCTGCGGCCTATCACGCTCTGGCCGTTTCCGACTGGACCGATCCAGGACGCTGCGGCGTCAGTAGAGTCATTCCTTGTTGTGGAGATGAGCTACGGCCAGATGGTGGAGGACGTTCGTCTTGCCGTCGAGGGGCGGCGTCCCGTCCACTTCTTTGGGCGCGGAGGAGGCGCCGTGCCGACGTCCAAGGAGATATTGGGGGAGGTAATGCGGCTTCGGGAGCACCGCGAGGCTGCCGGATAGAAGGAACCGATGATCACAGCGACGAGTTCGAAAAAACGTCCCAGGACGTATTCCAGGCCCAAGATCCTTTTAGACGCGCCGACGCACTACTGCGCCGGGTGCGGCCACGGGATTGTGCACAAACTAATCGCCGAGATCGTGGATGAGCAGGATCTGCGCGACCGGATCATCGGCACGGCCCCGGTCGGGTGCGCCGTACTGGCCTATTGCTACCTGGATTTCGACTGCTCCGAGGCGGCCCACGGCCGAACACCCGCCGTGGCGACGGGCATCAAGCGGGTCCACCCCGACTGCATCGTCTATTCCTACCAGGGCGACGGCGACTTAGCCGCCATCGGCACGGCGGAGGTCATTCACGCAGCCAACCGCGGCGAGAATATCACGGTTATCTTCATCAACAACGCGGTCTATGGCATGACCCAGGGCCAGATGGCCCCGACGACGATGCTCGGCCAGCGGACTTCCACCACGCCCGATGGGAGGGACAAGGTGACCCACGGCAATCCGATCCGGGTCTGCGAGCTGCTGTCACAACTGGAGGGGGCGGCCTACCTGAAGCGGGTGACCGTCACATCCCCAAAGCGCGTGCGGGAGACGAAGGCCGCCATCATACGGGCCTTCCAGTGCCAAGACGAGAAGCGGGGGTTCTCGCTGGTCGAGGTCCTTTCTCCCTGCCCGACCTACTGGCGGATGGCGCCGACGGAGGCAATGGCCTTCATCGAGGCAGAGATGGTGAAGACCTTCCCGCTGGGGACGGTGAAAGATTGGGAGCAGTGATTCACCTTCCCCACAGGAAGGAGAAAGATAATGACTGAACGAATCATCATGGCCGGTTTCGGGGGGCAGGGGCTGATGCTCCTCGGCAAGCTCCTGGCCCAGGTGGCGATGCAGGAAGGGAAGCACGTCACCTTCTTCCCGTCCTACGGCACCGAGGTCCGGGGCGGGACGGCTAACTGCCATGTGGTGATCTCGGACGAGGAGATATTCTCGCCCGTCGTCGAGGACGCCGATACGCTCATCATCATGAACCAGGCCTCATGCGAGCGATTTGAAGACTGCCTGAAGCCGGACGGCTGGATTATTTACAACTCCTCCATGGTCGAGCCGCACAATTCAAACGGCCACTCCCTTGGGGTTCCCGCCACGGAAACCGCCGCAGAGCTGGGCAGCACCAAGGTCGGCAACATGGTGATGATGGGGGCCTACAACGCCATGAAGCACGTCGTCTCTACGGACGGCATCATCGAATACCTCAGAAAATCCCTGACCGGCAAGAAGGCCGCCCTCATCGAGATCAACGAAAAGGCCCTGGCGCGGGGCAGGGAGATATTTGAGCGGCTGACGAGCTGATCCAATTCTATTGCCTACTCAAATGAATTGATTCGGACAACCCCACATACGACGGTTCAGAGCCGAAGCCATTTGTTCATTTTTCGCATGGCCGCTTTTCTTTTCGTATGTTCCCTCCTTTCCAGCTGTACGCGCAGCACCGACCTCGCCGGCAAGGTCGAGATTAAGTTCCTCTGTCCCACCGTCAAGGACTGGGAGCAGTACTTCAACACGGCCATCAACCTGTTCCACCGGAAACAGTCCCGCATCCGCGTCCGAATGATCGGCACAGGCGGGGCCGGCCTGAACCAGAAGTTCCTCGCCATGGTCGCCTCCGGCCAGGCGCCGGATGTGTCGCTCTTCGACGAGACCGGCTTCATCCCCCATGCCGCCAAGGGATACCTCGTGAACCTGGATCGCCTGATCGAGGAGGACAAGACATTCAACCGGGCCGACTTCTACCCCGAGGTCCTCAAGACCGGCGAGTACAACGGCGCGCTCTACGGCTTCCCCCTTTTCTTCTCAACCATCGTCTTGTTCTATAACAAGACTCTCTTTGACGAGGTCGGCGTCTCCTACCCCGATGATACGTGGACGCTCGACGATCTCCTGGCCGCGGCGAAGAAGATGACCCGCGACACGGACGGCGACGGCAAGACCGACCGGTATGGCTTCATGCTGGAACTGGGGACGCATCGCTGGCCGATCCCCGTCTGGGCCTTCGGCGGGCGCGTGGTGGACGAGGAGAAGAAGCGCTTCCTCCTGGACACACCCGAGGCCGTCCATGGCGTGCAGTGGTACGCCGACCTCGTCAACAAGCACCACGTCGCCCCGCCGATCACGAGCTACGAGGATATGAACATGTTCGAGCAATTCGCCACGGGGCGCATCGCCATGACGATGTCGAGCCGGCACTTCATCGGCATCTACCGGCGGGCCAAGGGGCTGCGGTGGGACGTGGCCATGGTCCCCAAGCAGCGCGAGCGGGCGACGACGTTCATCTCCACGGTCCTGCTCATCACCCGCGACAGCCGCTGCCCGAAGGAGGCGTGGGAGTTCATCAAGTTCGCGTCGGGCCGCGAGGCGATGGAGGCGGGGGCGCGGGAGAAGGGCGCGATCCCGTCCCTGCGGGCGGTGGCGGAGTCGTCCGTCGTCCAGAGCGCCGGCCTGCCGCCGGAGCACGACCGCGTGTTTTTGGACATGATCCCCTATGCGCAGTTGCCGAACTTCTCACGCATCTGCCCGAACAACCTGGGCGACTACGGCAAGTTCCTGAGCCGCATGGACCCGATCTGGCTCGGTCTGAAGACCGCCGCCGAGGTGCTCGGCGAGGAGACGCCGAGGCTCAACCGGGCCATCGCCGAGGCTGCGGAGGTATCCCCTCGGTGACGGGGGGTAGTTCATCGAAAGGAGGCGGCCCGTCATTCCCGCGAAAGCGGGAATCCACGTGTGCCGGCACGGTTCGCGAAGCCCTGGATTTCCGCCTGCGCGGAAATGACACCTGTTTCCCCTCCGTGACTGAGGGGTTACCTGTGAAGGGGATTAGGCTTGCGAAGTAGCGGGGCGGGTATTATACTCGCTCCTCGTCCGGTTGTTGCGGTAAGAGAGATGTCCCCATGCTGAAACTTCTTCAACAAATCGTCGGCCTTGCCATCGTTGCCCTGGGCCTCTGGCTCTGGCACGGGGGGATGGGGATGAGCGTATCCCTGGCCATCATCGTCTTCGGCCTCCTCGTCGCCATCAATGCCGGCAAGGCGAAAAAAAAGGACGAAGATGAGGACGACTGGTGAAGGTCTCGGAGACGTCGCCTAAGGATGAGGAGACGGAGAAAGACAAGAAGACCAAGAAATGACGAATGACTAAGCCCGAATGCCTAAGCGGAAGAAGCGCATGGGGTCGGCATTAGGCATTGGAGCATTCGACATTCCTTAGAGCCTATCCGAAAACCTCTTGTCACCCTGATCCCGCGCTTCGCGGGATTCAGCATGACAGTCGTCGGACGCCCTCGAAGCAAACCTCACCGGTTTCGGATAGGCTTTTACCACAAACCACAGGCGGTTGTGGCTTGGTCTCCCGACCTACCAAGTAGTTGTGGCTTGGCCTCCCGGCCCAGCCACAGGGCCGACCCATGTTCCCCCCCGTCACTGGTCCGCTCTCGGTCAATGTTTCACGTGAAACATTCACCTGGGACTTGACGCAAGTTCTTTGCAATCCCGCGACTACGACCTGAAGCAAAAAGCGAAAAGTTCACTGTCCTGCAATTTTCCCTTAGCCGCAGGGGCGCACCCGTAAAGGGTGCGGCTGCAACTGCGAGGTTTTCTTCCCGACCTCCCGGAGGTCGGAACCTCCGGGAGGTCAAACCGGTGAATGTTCCACGTGGAACATTGACCTGGAACTTGACGCAGGTTCTTTGCAGGCCCGCGTCCCGCGTCGGCGCGGGACGGGATTATGCCTGCGGGAAGACCGCACCCGTAAAGGGTACGGCTACAAATGCGAGGTTTTCGGATAGGCTCTCAGTCATTCGTCATTAGTACCTTAGTGGTAAAATCCTGCTCAAAATGGTAAGGATTTTTCCTGTTTGGTTCCGGCTACGCCGGGTTATGACTTCGTCATTCTGCCCCGCTTGATCTTCCGCGAGCGGACCGCCTCACCGCTTCCCCTCCATCTCCTCCCGTACCTGCCGGAGTATCTCCTGCTCGACGTCCGAGGTTCGCATGAGGGCGGGGGCGGCGTAGCCCCGGTCGCGCGGGCTGAATTGCCGGAACCCGTCCGGCCCCATCGCATCTCGCTCCACGGCGGCGCGCACGGACAGGATGTTCGCGGCCCCCTGCCGATCAATCCGCACCTCCACGATGAGGCTGCTCGTGTCGGAGTAGAAGCGCCGCTCGCCGTCATGCACGTACGACTCGGCGGGGCGGCCTCGGGCCAGAATCCGCCCGCGCGTGCGGTCCTCGTCAATGACGATGAAACTGCGGTTCACCGCCACCTTCGCCGCCGTCCACAGGCGGTCGAAATCCCCGCTCTCGATCGTGTCCGCGGTTGGAGCGGGTTCGTTGATGAGTTCGTCCATCTCGCGGCAGGCGGGACAGAGCAGGATGGCGATTAACAGGGCGCGTCGCATGGTATTTTCGATTGGCGATTTTCGATTTGCGATTTGAAAATAGATGCCCGTGCTATTCCTCTTTCTGCCCCTCGCCCCCGGCATACCGCTTCGCCAGCGCGTCCACCGTCTCCTGTTCGATCTTGGTGAAGAGCGGGGTCGGCTTGTCGCAGATCGCCTTGCCGACGAGACACTCCCAGTCCTCAACCTGATTCCATCGGAGCGAGTGCACGTCCTCCTCGATGCCGAGTTGCCGGAAGATCTCCGTGGCGGTGAACGGGATAAACGGCGCGCTCAGGATCGCTGCGCTCCGGGCCAGGTGGATGCAGGTGGAGAGGGTGTTGCCCGTCGTCGGGCCTTCCTCCTTGCGCGTGTGCCAGGGCTGCTTGTCGTCGAAGTAACGGTTGCACTCGTCCCACAGGTCGCGCAGCTCGCGCAGGGCCAGTTGGTATCGGCACTCGCCGAGCCGCTCGATGACCGCCGCCCGCGTCTTGCCGACGAAGGCCCGCACATCCTGATCGCGCTGTGACAGGCCCTCGCCCTTCGGCACCGTCCCGTTAAAATACTTTTTTGCGAATGTCAGCGTCCGGTGGACGAAGTTGCCCAGCACGTCGGCCAGGTCCTTGTTGACGCCCTCCATGAACCCCTGCCACGTGAAGTCCGTATCGCCCTTCTCGGGGGCGATCTTCACCAGGTAGTACCGCCAGTAATCCGCCGGGAAGAGGTCCAGCGCGTCGTCGGTGAAGACGCCTCGGTTCTGGCTGGTGGAGAACTTGCCGCCCTCGTAATTGAGCCACTGGAAGCCCTTGATCATGTGGGCGAGAACGAAGCCGTCGTCCGCCCCCATCATCACCGCCGGCCAGGTGATCGTGTGGAAGGGCACGTTGTCCTTGGCCATGAACTGAATCAGCTTCGTATCGGGGTCCTTCCAATACCTCTCCCACGCGGTCTCGTCGCCCTGCGCCGCCGCCCATTCCATCGAGATGCCGATGTAGCCGATGGGCGCGTCGAACCAGACGTAGAAGACCTTGTCCTCGTAGCCCGCCATCGGAACTTTGATGCCCCATTCGAGGTCGCGCGTGATGCACCGCTCGCGCAAGCCTTCGTTGAGCCACTTCCAGGCGATGCTGATGGTCGTCTTCGGCCAGTGGTCCTTTGTCTTGAGCCATTCCTCGAGGCGCCCGGCCATCTTGGGCAGGTCGAGGAAGAGGTGCTTCGATTCGCGCACCTCGATCCGCGTGCTGCCGGAGATGCTGGAGCGCGGGTTGACGAGGTCCTCCGGGTTGAGGAGCGTGGTGCAGTTCTCGCATTGGTCGCCCCGCGCCCGCTCGTAGCCGCAGTGGGGGCATGCGCCGATGACGAAGCGGTCGGGCAGGAAGCGCTGGTCGTCGAGGCAGTAGAGGTGCTTGGTGGTTCGCTCGGAGATCAGGTCGTGCTCGCGGAGCCTGAGAAACAGGCGCTGGGTCATCTGGTGGTTCTGGGGGCTGCTGGTGCGGCCGAAGTAGTCGAAGGACAGGCCGAATCCCTGGTAGATGGCCTTCTGCTTCTCGTGGTACTTCCTGGAGTACTCGGCCACGGGCAGGCCCTCCTCGAGGGCGGCGAGTTCGCACGGCGTGCCGTGCTCGTCGGTCCCGCACACGGCGAGGACGTCCTCGCCCTGGAACCGGAGGAACCGGGCATGGATGTCCGCCGGCAAGAGGGACCCGATCAGATTGCCCAGGTGCTTCACGCCGTTGACGTAGGGAAGGGCGCTGGTAACGATGTATTTATCGGGCATGTGAACCTACTTCCAAAGCAAGAACCCATTTCAAGAGGACAAGTTATGATTCATAGGGGAGTGAACATTCTATCGCGTGTCGGTCGTCAATACAACGTTTTTTCCTCGCCGGCGTCCTGCTCGTGATCTTCCTCATCTTCGTGGTGGTGATGATGGGCCGGTTCGGGGTGCTGCAGGTCCATGAGCAGGGCCTCCTTGCCGGTTTCGTAGGAGTGGAACTGGAGGGTGGACTCGGCGACGCCGTACTTGCTCGCCAGGACGTCGCGGATGTGCATCAGCAATGCATCCCTGCTCTCGATCTTCTCATCGTCCACAATGACGTGTGAGCTAAGGGACAGGATGTTGCTGCAGATGCTCCAGACATGGAGGCGATGCACCCCCTTTACCCCCTCGACGGCGCAGATCGTGTCGGCGATCTCCTGGATGTGGATCCCCCGCGGCACACCTTCCAGGAGGATGTGCACCGACTCCCGGACCACACGGATTGACCCCACGATAATGAGCGTCGCGATCCCGACGCTAAGGATCGGATCAACGATATACCAGCCGGTGAACAGGATTACAGCGCCTCCGGCGACCACCCCGACCGAGGCCAGGAAGTCGCTCAGCACATGGAGGAAGGCGCTGCGGAGGTTCAGGTCGCGCCGGCCGTGGCCCATGAGTTTGAGCGCGGCCCCGAGATTCGCCAACATGCCGATGACGGCTATGACCATCATGGCGCCGGTCTTGATCTCCACCGGCTGCCACAGGCGCTTCCACGCCTCATGGTAAATCCCCAGGGAGATGAGGAAGATCGTGACGCCGTTGATGAGCGCTGCGAGGACTTCCGCCCGATGCAGGCCATAGGTCCGCGTGTCGGACGCCGGACGCATGGCCAGCCGGAGGGCGATCAGGCTGAGGGTCAATGCGAACACGTCCATGAACACATGCGCCGCATCGCTGAGGAGCGCAAGGCTCCGCGTCCAGACGCCGCCGAGGACCTCCGCCAGGAGGACCGCGCTCGTCAGAGCGATGGCGAACTTGAGCTTGCCGCCCGCCGCCGCGTCGCTGATGCCGTGTACATGGTTATGATTGTGCGCCACTCTCGTCCATCCTGTCAGCCGGCGAGTTCCTTCACGAAATTGGCCCCGAAGGCCCGGCACTTGGCCAGGTCCTCCTCTGTGGGTGTGAACTTGAAGCGAAGCCCCGACTCGACGACCTTGATCCGCATGGAGCGGAGGCGATCTTCGATCATCCCTATCGCCTCGCCGCTCCAGCCGAAGGAGCCGAACGCCGCCCCGCGCTTGGCCCGGAGCGAAACCGTCGAGAGCAGCGCCAGCACTCCCCACATCGGCGAGGGAACGTCGCCCGCGATGGTGGCCGTGCCGAAGATCAGGCCGTCGGCCTTCTCCATTTCGTCGCGGATAACGGCATGGTTGGTTTCCTTGATGCGAAGGAGCACCGGCGCGCCGCCGGCCGACCTGGCCCCCGCCGCAATCTCCTCCGCCATCCGCCGCGTGTTCTCGTGGGACGAGAAATACACGATGAGCGTGCGCCTGCCGTCGGTCTCCGGCACATGGGACCACTTCTCATAGGCGTCCACGTACGACCACGGGTCCTTTCGAAGGAGCGGCCCGTGACTGGGGCAGATCATCTCGATGTCGAGGCCGCGAATCTTGGCAATGGCTTCGAGCACCTTCGGCTTGAACGGACGCATGATCGCGTCGAAATAGACGCCGAAGAAGCCCTGGTAGTCGTCGCAGAGATCGTTATACATCCGTTCGTCGCAGTAGTGCGCGCCGAAGGCGTCGTTAGGGAAAAGTATTTTATCCTCCTTGAGGTAGGTGAACATCGTGTCCGGCCAGTGCACGCGCGGGGCCATGAAAAATCGCAGCGTCCTGTCGCCGAGATCGAGCGTGTCATTGTCCTTGACGGTCTGGCACTTGAACGGCGCATTGAGCAGCTCGCCGAGGAACTTCTGGCAGGGCACAGAGCAGACAACCGTCGCATTCTTGGCGAGGCCGAGAACCGCCCCGATTGACCCGCCGTGGTCCGGCTCGGAGTGCAGGCAGATCAAGTAGTTAATCTCCGACGGGTCAATTAACCCTTTCAGATTTGCAATAAACTCATCAGTGAAGAGATACTTCACTGTGTCAATGAGCGCGACCTTTTTCTTGCCTTTGACTAAAAACGAATTATAGGTTGTGCCTTTCTCCGTAGGCAGAAGATCGTCGAAGATTTCCAGGTCCGGGTGCAACGCCCCCGTCCAATAAAGGTCTGGTCTGATCTTGAAGGGCTTCATCTGCGCCTCCTTCCCAATTGATTGAGCAGATTTTTTGCCGATCCCACCCTATGGTGCATAATAACCGATCCGCGGGTGGGTGTAAAGGGGGGCTATTGTCTGAAAGGTTCGAATGCGTCCCGTCCGGCCCCGCATACCGGGCAACGCGCCGGCGGTTCGATGCCTTCATGGATATATCCGCACTTCCGACATCGCCAAAGGCGCTTGTTTTTCATGCGCTTCGACTTGCTCATGCCGGCCACTCGCTCCTTGACGATCTCGAACAGATCGTGTAATAATTACCATAGAAACACATTCAAAGTGAAGGGGATTGTCTCACACGGGAGGTCATAGATGGGCAAGACGCTGACCGAGAAGATCCTGGGCGAACATGCCGGACACGATGTGAGGCCCGGCGAGTTCGCCATCGTCTGTGTGGACCTCGCCTACGTCCAGGACGGGACCGGCCCCCTGGCCGTGCGGCAGATGGACGTGATGGGGCTGAAGACGCTTAGCGACCCCAGGCGCGCCGTCGTATTCCTCGACCACGCCTCCCCCAGCCCCAGGCAGGAGCTCTCCAACGACCACAAGTTCCTCCGCGAGTTTTGCAAGCGCACGGGCGCGGTACTCTCCGACGTCGGCAACGGCATCTCCCATACCGTGGTGAACGAAGAATATGCCGGTCCCGGCGATGTCATCGTCGGGGCGGATTCCCACACCTGCACCAACGGCGCCGTGTGCGCCTTCGCCACGGGCATGGGGTCCACCGACATCGCCGTCGCCATGTGCCTCGGCCACACATGGATGCGCGTCCCGGAGAGCTGGAAGATCACGGTCAGCGGCGCGTTCCCCAGGGGCGTCTATGCCAAGGACTTCATGCTCCACTTCATCGGGACTGTGCGGGCCGACGGCGCGACCTACAAGGCCCTGGAGTTCGTCGGACCGGCGATGGAATCCCTCTCCATGCCCGGGCGTCTGGCCATCGCCAACATGGCCGTGGAGTGCGGGGCGAAGGTCGGGATGTTCAATTCCGATGAGATCACCCGGCAATGGCTCGTGGAACTGGGTCGCTCCGAGAGGTACAAACCCCTGAGCGCAGACGGGGACGCCGTGTATGAGAAGGAGATAGAGTTCGACGTCTCGTCCCTCGAACCGACGATCGCCTGCCCGCACTTCGTGGACAACACGAAGCCCATCGGCGAGGTTGATCCTGTCCATGTGGACCAGGTCTTCATCGGCACGAGCACAAATGGACGTCTCGAAGATTTTCAGCAAGCGGCGGCGATCCTGAAGGGCCGGAAGGTTGCCCCCGGCACGCGCCTCATCGTCACACCCGGCTCCCGACGGGTGTTGCTGCAAGGGATGGCCGACGGAACATTCCAAACCCTCGCCGAGGCGGGCGGCGTGGTGACCGGTCCCGGCTGCGGGGCGTGCGTCGGCGTGCACGAGGGGGTCTTGGCCGACGGCGAGGTCTGCCTTTCTACGCAAAACCGAAATTTCAAGGGGCGCATGGGCAATCCCAACGCCTTCATCTACCTGGCCAGTCCCGCCACCGCCGCGGCGACGGCGATCACGGGCAGGATCACCGACCCGCGAAAATTTCTCTAAGGAAAACCACAAGGAGCAGACATGGAAAAACTGAAAGGAAAGGCGTGGAAGTTCGGCGACGGCGTCAGCACCGACCACATCGCCCCGGGGCGGCTGTTCCATCTCCGAAGCAACCTGCCCGAACTGGCCAAGCATGTGATGGAGGACGCCCGTCCGGGCTTCGCCGAGCAGGTGCAGAAAGGGGATTTTATTGTGGGCGGACGGAACTTCGGCCAGGGGTCCAGCCGGGAGCACGCCCCGACGATCATCAAGCTTGCCGGGGTGAGCGCCGTCGTTGCGAAGAGCTTCGCCCGAATCTTTTTCCGCAACTGCATCAACGTCGGCCTCCCGGCCGTCATCCTGGACACGGACGGGATCGCCGAGGGTGACGAGCTGGAAGTGGACCTGAAGGCGGGGAAAGTCAGAAACCTGACGAAGAACGAGACGCACGTCTTTCCCCCTTTACCCAATGCGATGGCCCACATCCTGGCCGACGGCGGCCTGGTGGCGCACATCAAGAAGCACGGCGACTTCAAACTCGATTAGGAATGTGGAGCCAACCGCATGTTCAGCGTGGCCAACACACTGAAGCACGACATCGTCATCGTCGGCGCGGGTCTCGCGGGCCAGGCCGCAGCCATCGAGGCCAGGAGGCGCGGCGCTGATGTCGCCGTGGTCTCGAAGGTCCATCCCGTCCGCTCCCACTCCGGCGCCGCCCAGGGCGGCGTCAACGCCGCCATCAAGCCCGACGACAACTGGCGCGACCACATGTTCGACACCGTCAAGGGATCGGGATATCTGGCGGACCAGGACGGTGTGCGGATTATGTGCTCGGAGGCGCCGGACGCCATCTGGTGGCTGGAAGGATTCGGCGCGCCCTTCAGTCGGCAGAAGGACGGCACACTCGCCCAACGACCATTCGGCGGGCAGCGGCGCAACCGCACGTGCTACGTGGCCGACCACACTGGGCACAATCTGCTCCATACACTCTACGAGCAGATGCTCCGCCTGGATATTCGCATTTACGAAGAATGGATTGTCACGAAACTGCTCGTGCGCGACAAGAAGTTCGTCGGCCTCCTGGCGATTGATCTGCTGAAGGGCGAGATGAATCTCATCCGGGCCAGGGCGTGCATCCTCGCCACCGGCGGCGCGGCGCGTATCTTCGGCCAAAGCTCCAACGCCTTGATCAACACCGGCGACGGCGCGGCGCTGGCCTACCGCGCCGGGCTGCCGATCGAGGATATGGAGTTCTTCCAACTTCATCCCACGGGCCTACTTAACGGTATTCTCATGACAGAGGGCTGCCGGGGCGAAGGGGGGTATCTGCTCAACGCCGCGGGCGAACGATTCATGGAGCGTTACGCCCCGAAGTTCATGGAGCTCGCCCCCCGCGACCAGGTCTCCCGCGCGATCCAGACGGAGATCAACGAGGGGCGCGGCTTCGAGGGCGGCTATGTGCACCTCGACCTCCGCCATCTGGGCGAGGAGAAGATCATGGCGCGACTGCCGCAGATTCGGGAGATCGCCATCTACTTCGCCGGCGTTGATCCGGTGACGACGCCCATCCCCGTCCGCCCCACGGCCCACTATACGATGGGCGGGGTGGATGTGGATAGCGACGGCAGGACGGAGGTGGAAGGTCTCTATGCGGCGGGCGAGTGCGCCTGCGTGTCCGTGCACGGGGCCAACCGACTGGGCGGAAATTCACTCTTGGAAACGATAGTATTCGGCCGCCGAGCGGGAATCCATGCCGCCGAATCCATCAAGGACCTCTCTCTCGCCGACGTTCCGCGCGACCAGGTAGCCGCGGAAGAAGGTCGTCTGGCCGCGATGCTCCGCCGCGAGTCCGGCGAGTCAATCGCCGAGATTCGCCAGGCCATGGAAGGTGTCGTGCGCAGGAACTTCGGCCTGTTCAAGGACGAACGAGGCATGACCGAGGGGCGCGAGCGGCTCCGCGAACTGCGCGGACGATGCCGCAACGTCCTCATCCCCGACAAGGGACGCATCTTCAACCAGAGCTTAGTGGACGCGCTTCAATTGGAGGCCATGCTCGACGTAGCCTTGATCTGCGCGGAGGGATCGCTCCGGCGCAAGGAAAGTCGCGGTGGCCATTACCGGACGGACTACCCGAAGATGGACAACAAAAACTTCCACCACCATTCCATCATCCGGCGGGGCGCCGACGGCGAGCCGGAGTTTGCGACGAAACCGGTGGTTGTGGAGGACATTCCCATTGAGGCGGAGGTAAAGTACTGAATGAACGTTACATTCAGGATTCAGCGCTACAATCCGGAGACGGACAACGCGCCCCACTGGGAGGAATATCCCGTTGCGGTCGAGCCGGGGATGGTGGTCCTGTCCGCGTTGCGCGAGATTCACGACCATCGGGACGGGACGCTGGCCTTCCGTTACTCCTGCCGCGGGGCGATCTGCGGGTCGTGCGCCATGCGGATTAACGGCGAGGCGCGGCTGGCATGCAAGATTCAGATCAAGGAGATCGCGGGGGACGGCGACGCGATCACCGTCGAGCCGCTCCTGAACGAGCCGGTCGTCAAGGACCTCGTCGTGGATCAGACGCCGTTCTTCGCCGAGGTCCGCAAGACGATGCCATGGCTCGTCGCGGGGCGCAAGCGCAGGCCGGACGAGCCGATTGACTATGGCGCTGCCATGTCGAAGCAGGAGGTGGACCAGTGGCAACGGTCCGCCTGCTGCATCAAATGCCAGGCCTGTTTCTCCGACTGTCCCAAGCGGCGGGAGGCCCCGACCTTCATCGGCCCGGAGGCGTGCGTGGACATCTACAAGTATGCCTACGATCCGCGCGACGCCGAGGCCGAGGAGCGCCTGCGGCGTGCGTCACAAAAAGGCGGCGTGTTCGATTGCGACAGGCACGGCATTTGTGTTAAGGTTTGTCCCAAGGACGTTCGCCCCATGCGGGCGATTATGTCTCTGCAACGGCGGATCGAGAAGGAAAGAACACCGTGAGCAAGACGCGAAAAGAGAAGGACTTTCTTGGCGAGCGCAAGATACCGGCGGACGCCTATTGGGGCGTGCAGACGTCGCGCGCGGTGGAAAATTTTCCCATCAGCGGGCTGAAGGCGCACCCCGACTTCATCCGCGCGATGGCGTTTATCAAGAAGGCAGCGGCCGCCGAGAACGCCGACGCCGGGCGCTTGGATCGAAAGCTGGCCCGCGCGATCGTCAAGGCGGCGGAGGAGGTGATCGCCGGAAAGCGCATAGACCAGTTTGTGGTGGATGTCTATCAGGCCGGGGCGGGCACGAGCTTCCACATGAACATGAACGAGGTCCTGGCCAACCGCGCGGCGGAGCTACTCGGCGGCGGGCGCGGGACGTATGACATCGTCCACCCCAACGACCATGTGAACATGGGGCAGTCCACGAATGACGTGTTTCCCACGGCGATGCGCCTTGCGGCGTTGATGCTGCTGGACAAGCTCCGGCCCGTCCTGGACGATCTGACCGACGCCCTCGCCGCCAAGTCCAAAGAGTTCAGAAAGATCGTGAAGTCCGGTCGAACGCACCTGCAGGACGCGACGCCGGTGACGCTGGGGCAGGAGTTCGGCGGCTACGCCGAGGCGATCCGGCGGTGCAAGAGACATCTGGAGGCGAGCGCCGATCATCTGCGCGACCTCGGCATCGGCGGCAGCGCCGTGGGCACGGGGGCCTTGACGCACCCCGGCTACAGGCAGGGCGTGCTCAAGAGACTAAGCAGACTGATGGGCATGAAACTCCGGCCCTCGGCGAATACCTTCGAGGCGATGCAGTCCAACGCGCCCTTCGCCATGGTCTCCAGCGCTCTCAAGGCCCTGGCTCTTGAACTGATTCGGATTGCGAACGATTTGCGCCTGCTGTCGTCGGGTCCTAATACCGGCCTGGGCGAGATCGAGTTGCCCGCCACGCAGCCGGGTTCCTCCATCATGCCGGGCAAGGTCAATCCGGTCATGGCCGAGGTGCTGGATATGGTCTGCTTCCAGGTGGTGGGCAACGACCTGACCATCGCAATGGCTGTCCAGGCGGGGCAAATGGAATTAAACGTGATGATGCCGGTGATCAACTTCAACCTGCTTCAGTCCGTCGAGATTCTGACCAATTGCCTGCGGACGTTCACCTGCCGATGTATAAAAGGAATAGTCGCAAGTCGAGCGGTATGCCGTGATTACGCCTTGAAGAGTGTGGGGCTGGCCACGCTCCTGCGCCCGATTATCGGCTATCATGCCTCGGCGGAAGTGGCCCGGGAGGCGGTGCGCACGGGCAGGTCCATCGGCGACCTCGCCGTCGAGAAGGGCTTGCTGACGAAGGAGCAGATGGACGATCTGCTTCGGCCGGAGAGACTGTCGCCGGACCGATAATCAACCCATGTCGAACTCCGCCGCTTCGAGAATCTGGCGGATTCTCTGCAGGAACTTGATCGCCGTCTCTCCGTCCACGATCCGATGGTCGTAGGAGAGGCAGAGGTTCATCATTGATCGGATGACGATCTCCCCATCCACCACGGCGGGGACCTCCTCGATGGTCTCGATCGCGAGGATGGCCGCCTCGGGCTGGTTGATGATCGGGGTGGAAAAAACGGCCCCGAAGACGCCGGGATTCGTGATCGTGAATGTGCTTCCCTGCGCTTCCGCCGAAGAAATTTTTTTTGAACGCGCCCGCGCGGCAAGGTCTTGAAGCTTCTCGGCGAGTTCCTTGATTGACATGGTGTCGGCGTCGCGCAGCACCGGCACGACCAGGCCCTTCTCCTCCAGCGATACCGCCACCCCGAGGTTGATCCGCTTGTGCAGGATGATGGAATCTCCGCCCCATGAGGCGTTGACGTACGGAAACTCTTTCAGGGCCGTCGCCGCGGCGTGCAGGATGAACGGCATGTAGGTGAGTTTGATCCCTTGCTTCTGATACGCCTCTTTACGCCCCTGTCGAAGCGCCGCGACGCGGGTCATATCCACCTTCGCCACGGTGGTCACGTGCGCCGCTTCATGCTGGCTTCGGACGAGGCGATCGGCGATGCGCTTGCGTATCTTGTCGAGCGGAACGGTCTCGTCATCCGGTCCCGCGGTACGCGGCCCCTCCTTCTCGGCCGGAGCCTCGGGCCTTTTTGGTTTCCGCTCCTCCGGCTTGGCCTGCTCAAGTTCGCCCCTGTGCTCCTCGATGTACTTCAGCACGTCCTCGCGGGTGATGCGCCCCTCCGTCCCTGTGCCGGGAATTACGGATGGATCGAGGTTATGCGTCCGTAGAAGGCGGCGGACGATGGGGGTCAGACGCAGGCCGCCCTTCTTCATCTTGACGGGCAGCGGCGGGACGGTCTCGCGGATGGGGGAAGGGGCCTTCACCGCCGGCTTCTTCGCGGGCGCTGGTTTGGGGGCCTCTTTCTTCGGGAGAATGGTGCTGGCCATGCGCGCGGGGGCCTTGGGCACTTCCATCGCCACCGCGCCCTCTTCCTTCTCGACCTCCAGGACGGCGATGGGTTTGCCGACCTCGACCACCGCGTCCACATCGGCCAGAACCTTCTTCAGCACACCCGATGCGGGGGCGGGGACCTCGACCGTGGCCTTGTCGGTCTCGACCTCGACGAGCGACTCATCCCGCTCGACGCTTTCCCCTTCGTCCTTGAGCCAGACGGTGATCTTTCCCTCGGCGATTGATTCGCCAAGTTGCGGCATGATGATGTTCATATCCATTTGAATACTCCCTATGCCCCGATCAATAGGCGGCCAACTTTCGAGCCGCCTCCACGATCTTCTCGACCGTCGGCAGATAATACTCCTCCATCGGCGGGCTGAACGGGACGGGGATGTCGAGACTCGCCACGCGCGTGATCGGCCCGTCCAGATGCTCGAACATCTCCTCGGCGAGCATCGCCGCGATTTCCGCCCCAGGCCCGGCGCATTTCCAGTCCTCGTGAGTGATGAGCGCCTTGCCCGTCTTCTCCACCGACCGGCGGATGGCCTCCCTGTCCAGGGGACAGAGGCTTCGCAAGTCAATGACCTCGCAGTGGATGCCGTCCTCGGCCAACTGCTCGGCGGCGGTCGTGGCGTGCACGGCCTGGACGCCGTAGGCGATAATGGTCAGGTCCTTGCCTTCGCGGCGCACCTCCGCCTTGCCGAGGGGGACAATGTAGTCCTCATCGGGCAGGACTTGTTTCAGCCGCCGGTAGAGGTATTTGTACTCGAAGTAGAGCACGGGGTCGTTGTCGCGGATGGCCGCCTTGAGCAGGCCCTTGGCGTCGTACGGCGTCGAGGGGCAGACGATCTTGAGTCCTGGGGTGTGGAAAAACCAGCCCTCGGGGTTCTGCGAGTGATACATGCTGCCGTGGATGTTGCCGCCCGACGGCATCCGAATCACCCACGGGACCGACACCTTGCCCGCCATGCGGTAGCGCGTCGTCGCGGCCTGGTTCACTACCTGGTCAAACCCGCATGAGACGAAGTCGGCGAACTGCATCTCGGCGACGGGCCTCATGCCGAGCATGGCCGCGCCGGTCGCAGTGCCGATGATGAGGGCCTCGCTGATGGGGGTGTCTATGACGCGCTGCTCGCCGAATTCCTCGAACAGCCCCTTCGTCACACCGAAGGCCCCGCCGTATGCGCCCACGTCCTCGCCGATGATGAAGACGGATGGGTCCCGCCTCATCTCCTCGGCAAGGGCCTGGCGGATGGCTTCGAGGTAGGTGATTTCTTTGCCGGTGTCCTTGGGCATTTCCTACTTACTCATGTGTTTGAGTGTTGGCGCAGAAGACCGGAATGTTGGAAGGATGGAAGATTGGAGGAATGGGGGGCCAGACGCGCCATCTTCCATCCTATCATCAGTCCATTCTTCCAACCATCCATTATTCCATTGCTCCGAACAGGCCGTCGAGCGCTTCCTCTGGCTCTGGAAAGGGGCTTTGTTCGGCAAAGGCAAGGGCCTCATCAATTTCGGCGTTCACCTGGTCCATGTAGCGTTGGGCGAGGCCATCATCCAGCAAGTTTTTCTCGCGCAGATAGGCCTCGTATCTCGGGATCGGGTCGCGGCTCTTCCATTCGATATACTCCTCGGTCTGGCGGTAGGAGGCGTCGTCATGTTCCGAGTGGCCGTGCCATCGGTAGGTCTGGCACTCGATGAGCGACGGGCCCAGCCAGTGCCGGGCGCGCTCGATGCACCGCGCCATGAGGTGGCGGATATCCAGGATATCGTTGCCGCCGATCGAATGGGTCGGCAGACCGTAGCCGGAGGAGCGTTCGGCGACGTTGGCCGCGGCCATCTGCTTCTCGATGGGTGTGGAGTAGGCGTACTGGTTATTTTCGACGACGAAGACGACCGGCAGGCGCTGGACGGCGGCGAAGTTGACCGCCTCGTGAAAGTCGCCCCGGCTGGCGCCGCCCTCGCCGATGTAGGCGACGGCGACGTTGTTCGTGAGTTTGAGTTTGAAGGCCAGCGCCGCGCCGCATGCCACGGGGAGGGAGGAGCCTAACATGCTGGTCGAGCCGTAGATGCCGAGGTCGGGGTCGCCGCCGTGGAGGTAGTCGGTCTTGCCGTTGGACAGGCCCGTGGCCTTGCCCATAATCTGGGCGAGGAGGAACTTTGGGTCCACGCCGCGGGCGAGGACGACGCCTATGTCGCGGTGGAGGGGGAAGACGGCGTCGCCGGGCAGGAGGTCGAAGCAGGTGCCGACGGAGACGGCCTCCTGGCCGATGCCGGAGAAGATGCCGCCGAGGATCTTGCCCTGCTTGTAGAGCGCGGCGAGGCGCTCCTCGAAGCGGCGGCTGAGGAGCATGCAGTAGTAGATTTCGAGGAGGGCCTCCGGCGTGATGTCGAGCTTGGGTTCCTTCGGTTCCATCATTCGGACTCTTCCGACTTGTCCTCATCGGGATCTTCGACCGGGACCATCGGCTCGCCGCAGCAGTAGAGGGCGCCCGGCCCGGGCTTGATGACCCGCACCTCCTGCCGGCAGACATCGCATCGGAAGAGTTGGTTGACTTGGTTCATTCCGAATCCCCTCTGTGTTACATGATTTCGAGGCCACACCGCCGCCCGTTCGACCTCACGCGGGTATGGACGTCGGGGGCCATTGTTCATGCTTCAGGCAATTCTTTCCGGCTTGTTTCGCGGCGCGCATCAGTTCAGCCGCCCGTTTCACGAGCGCATCCACAGAGGATGGGATATCCCGGAACGTCGCCGCGCCGATGCTGAACGTCACCGACCATTCGTGTCGGCTCATCTCCGCAAGAAGCGCCTCTCGCAGCCGCTGCAGCAGGGCGTCTGCGCCGGGGTAGTCGGTCTCGGTAAGGATGACGGCGAATTCGTCCCCTCCCACGCGCGCCACCATGTCGCTTGCGCGGATGCTGTCCTCGATAATGCCGGCAACCGTTCGGAGCAGCCTGTCTCCCACCTCGCGTCCGCATGTATCGTTCACGGTTTTAAAGTTGTCGAGATCGAGGCAGACAATGGTCAGCGGCCGTTCGGTTCTCCGCGATCGCTCCAGTTCCTTCGAGACATATTCCTCGAAGTGTATCCAGTTGGGGATCTGGGTCAAAGGGTCCATTCGTGCGATTTCTTTTTCACGCTGGAGCAGACCAATAAGTTCGGAAAGCAGGAATGTGTGCAAGGCAAAGAATCCGAACTGCACCGCGGCATTCCAGTAGGGGATCAGGACGCGGGGATAGACATGCCCGGCGTTCAGGTCCGCGCAGAGCCATGTCGCGGCGCCGGCGCCGCAGATGACAAAGGCCAACCTCCGCCCACAGGCCAGTGCGGCGAAAGAGACCGGGATGAGATAGAAAATGGAGAAGGAGAGGTCCGGCCCCGTCAGATAATCCGTAACCCCCAGGAAGCCGACGAGAAGGATGCTGACCAGAAATGCGACCCCTCTGGGGATCCGTCGCAGACTTTCAATCACCTCTATCATGGCGAAATCCCTTGACCTTCAATGAGTTGCATCTGTGGCAAAAAAGATACCAGACTTGCACCCTCGGCGTCAATCCTGATAGTTGTCTATCGTTTCGCCGCCGGCACAAATTCCCTCGCCTCCGGCCCGGTGTAGAGGCACTGCGGCCGAAAGAGGCGGTTGTCGGCGCGCTGCTCCAGGATATGGGCAAGCCAACCGGCGACCCGGGCGACAGCAAAGATTGGGGTAAAGAGGATTGTCGGTATCCCGAGTTGCAAATATACCGCCCCCGACATGAAGTCCACGTTCGGATAGAGCGGCTTGCCCTTCTCCTCCATGCGGGCGCGGAAGACCCGTTCGATTTCTTTCAAGATGCCATAATATCGAAAATCCCCCTTCAGTTCCGAAAGATGCTTCAGATACTGCTCCATGATTCGAGCGCGCGGGTCCACGGCCTTGTAGACCCGGTGGCCCATCCCCATGACCTTCTTCTTCTGGGCCAACGTTCTGTCAATCCATGCCTCGACGTTTTCCTTCGAACCGATCTCATTTACCATATCGAGCACCCATTCGTTCGCCCCGCCGTGCAACGGCCCGAACAGGGCGCCGATCGCGCTGGATATGCTGCAGTAGCATGTGCTCAGCGTGGAAGCCACGACGCGAGCCGTGAATGTGGATGCGTTGAAGCCGTGCTCGGCGTGGAGGATCAGGCACTTGTCCATGATCTCGCCTTCAAGAGGGTCAGGCTCCTCGCCGCGCAGCATGTAGAGGAAGTTGGCCCCGTGGGAGAGGTCCATGCGCGGCGCCACGTAGTCCTCCCCCTGCTGGAACCGGTGATACGTGGCGACGACGCCAGCCATCTGCGCCACCTGATGGAGTGTATTTCGGCAGTTGCACGTTTCGCCGTGTTGAATCACGTGCTCGATGTAAGCGCTCAGGTAGGCGATGACGGACTGGAGGAGCTGCATAGGATGGGCCGTCTTGGGGAAGTTGCGGATCATGTCGAGGATCGGCGGGGCGAGGGCGCGGCCGGCGCGCATCCTCTGCGAAAAATCGCTTAGCTGCTGCGGCGTCGGCAGTGCTTCGTAGAGGAGGAGATACGTCACCTCTTCAAAGGTGCAATTCTTGACGAGGTCTTCGATGGAATAACCCCGGTAGGAGAGTTTCCCGTTGATCCCGTCAATCATGCAGATGCTGCTTTCGGCGGCGATGACGCCTTCCAGCCCCTTTGCGTATGTCTCACTGCTCATGGCCTATCTCCACAAATCTCAGCGCCGACACGATACTCCGATGGTTGCAACAATGCCTGAGACGCATCCCCTTTGCGGTGATTATACGCCCCCTCCAGGAAGAACTTCAAGGGAAAAGGTGCAACACCCATTCGGACTTGGAGAAATAGGTTGTTGACCGTAGATGGCATAATGATGTAACATTCGCCATAGATGGTCATTGTTTTCAGCGCGGCGATTATCCCCTTTCGGGGGACGTGGCGAGATGCCCGAGGAACAGGAAAAGACGACTCAACCAGCCGGCAAGAAGGCGAAGCTGATCCAGTGGCAGCGACCGATGATTGACGTGCTCATCGCTGCGGTTCCGCCTATACTTGGATCGGTCTATTTCTTCGGCCTGCGTTTCCTGCTGGTCCTTGCGACATGCAATGCCATCGGTTTCTTGGTGGAGTGGATTTTCGTCCGGCGGCGCGGCAAGCCCGTCACGTCGGCGGTCTTTGTGACGGCCACGCTCTACAGCCTGACTCTCCCCCCAAGAACGCCTCTCCCGATCGCCGTGGTCGGCATTGTGGTCGCGGTGATGTTCGGCAAGATGGTCTTCGGCGGGTTTGGGGCCAATGTCTTCAATCCCGCGCTTGTCGGGCGATGTTTCATCTACATCAACTTCCCAAAGAGTCTGACCTCGGACTGGGCGCATCCGTTCACCTCGGGCCTCGGCGGGTTTCTGCATTGGACCAACGCCGACGCCTTCACGGGCGCGACCCCACTCGACCAGTTCAAGGCGGCGGGGCAGATTGAGCCGCTTGGGAATCTTTTTCTGGGCAACATCAGCGGCTCGTTCGGCGAGACGTCCGCCCTCCTTATCCTCCTCGGCGGGGCGTACCTCCTCTACCGAAGGACGGCGAACTGGCGGATCATGATTTCGGTCCTGGCCAGCGCGTTTATGTTCAGCGCGATCTTCCACTATGCCGGAGCCAAGCAGGTACCCCCGCCGCACTGGACGTTACTCGCCGGCGGGCTGATGTTCGGGGCCGTTTACATGGCCACCGATCCGATCAGCGCCGCCCGCACGCCGGAAGGCATGTTCATCTATGGGTCGTTGATCGGCATCGTCACAGTGGTCATTCGCGCCTTCTCCGGGTTCTCAGGCGGCGTGAACTTCGCCATCCTCCTGGGCAACACCTTTGCGCCGATCACGGACTATTGCGTCAGGGCCGTGAAGGAGAAACGCAAGGCAGCGGCGGAGGTCGGGGGGGAATCGGTGTGAAGGAAAAGATATACATCATCGGTTACATGATAGTCGTCGCCGCCGTCTTCACCACCGGCGTCACCTTTGCGAAAATCGCCACCCAGGAGCAGGTGCGACTGAACGAGAAGGTTCGCCTCCAGCGTGTGGTCCTTCGCGTGCTGGGCCTCTACCCGTCCGACGAATTGTCGGCAGAGGAGACAAGAGCGCTTTTCGAGCGACGGGTGACGGAGAAGGACGTGAAGGGCCTGACCGTCTACTGCGGCTATGCAGACGATGAAAAGAAGCAACTCATCGGCTACGTCTTCCCCATCGGTGGGATGGGCCTCTGGAGCAAGATCGAGGGGATGCTGGCCTTGGACCCCGATCTCAACGCGATCATCGGCATTGACTTCACAAAGCAATCGGAGACCCCCGGCCTCGGTGGGCGAATTATGGAAGACTGGTTCAAGACCCAATTCGTGGGAAAAGACGTGATCTCAAAGGACAAGGCCGGGCGATATATCCAATTCGTCAACGCCGATAAACCGGTCGGAAAGCGCGAGGTGCACGGCATTACAGGGGCCACAATGACCACCAACGGCATCCAGGCCTTTCTGAACGCGGACATCGAGCGAATCCGCACGGCGATGGAGAAGGATGCGCCATGAAGATCCGAAACACGCAAAGCTACGGCGCGCTCGTCCAGGGGCTCTGGAAGGACAATCCCATCTTCCGGCAGGTGCTGGGCATCTGCTCGACGCTGGCGGTGACGAATTACCTCCTCAACACCGCGATCATGTGCGCTGGGTTGGTCTTCACGCTGTGCACCTCGTGCGTCACAATTTCGCTTTTGCGAAATTACACCCCCGTCCGGATTCGCATGATGATCCAGACGCTCATCATCGCGGCGTACGTCATCATCGTGGACATCGTGATTAAGGCCCAGCTCCCCGACATCAGCGAGCAGCTCGGCCCCTATGTGGGCCTCATCATCACCAACTGCATCGTCATGGGACGGTGCGAGAGCTTCGCCCGCAACAACGGCCCCCTGCTCAGCTTCTGGGACGCCCTGGGGAACTCGCTGGGGTACTCCGTGGTGCTCATGATCATCGCGTTCTTCCGGGAACTGATGGGGTCCCATACGCTCTTCGGCTATCCCGTGCTGGGGGAGTGGCTCCTGCCGTGGACGATCATGATCATGCCGCCGGGGGGCTTCTTCATGCTCGCCCTGCTGGTATGGCTGGCCCGATACCGCTCCGAACCCGAAGCCAGGAAAGGAGGCGGTTGACATGACGCCGAGCCAGAGCATCTTCGTTGTGTTCTTCGCCGCGGCCATTACCAACAACATCCTTCTCACCTACTTCCTCGGCATGTGTCCCTTCCTCGGCTGCTCCCGCGAGATCAGGACGGCCGTGGGCCTCGGCGCGGCGGTGGTCTTCGTCACCACGTGCACGGCGGCGCTGAACTGGCTTGTCTATTACTTCTTCCTCGGCAAGGGAGCGCTCGTCTGGCTCCTCGGCAGCGCGGCGGCGTCGCTCGACCTGACGTATCTCCGGTTCATCATCTTCATCGTCGTCATCGCCGCCTTCGTGCAGTTCGTGGAGATCGTCATCGAGCGCGTCTCGATGCGGCTCTACTACGCCCTCGGCGTCTTCCTGCCGCTCATCACGGTGAACTGCGCCATCCTGGGGGTCGCACTCTTCATGGTCATTCGCGAGTACGACTTCCTGAACGCCGTGGCCTACGGGGCCGGCAGCGGCGTCGGCTGGGCCCTGGCCATCGTCGCCATGGCCGGCATCCGCGAGCGGATGAAGCGGTCGCAGGTGCCGAAGGGCTTAGAGGGGCCGGGCATCACGCTCATCATCGCCGGCATTATGGCACTGGCGTTCATGGGATTCAGCGGGATGATCGCTTTGTAGAACCTTATTTCGTAACATGATGCTATCTTTTGTGCATCTTACCAGGGCAAAATTCACATTGGACACATAATACCGCCCTTTCTGTCTTCAGGAAGGGCGGTATCCGTAGAAAGAGATTTCCCGCAGCGATATAGCCCGTCATCGGCTGCATGATGTTGGATCCCGCGGGAAAAATGTGTCCAATGTGAATTTTGCCCTTGGGTTGCGGGCATCGCCCGTGTTTGGGAAATACTTGTGGAACTCATCGTCGCTGTTGCTTTAACCTGCATCCTTTCCGCCGTCCTGGCGCTGCTCGTCATCATCGCCGACGCCGTCCTGCTCAACTACGGCGAGTGCGCCGTCACGGTGAACAAGGACAAGGAAATCAAATTGCGGGGCGGGGGGGCGCTGCTGGCCGCGCTGATGGACAACAAGATCTTCATCCCCTCCGCCTGCGGCGGGCGGGGAAGCTGCGGCCTGTGCAAGGTGAAAGTCCACAAAGGTGGCGGGGAGGTCCTACCCACCGAGGAACCCTATCTCACCGCGGAAGAGATCGGGGAGAACGTCCGCCTCTCCTGCCAGATCAAGATCAGAAGCGATGTGGACGTCGAGGTTCCAGAAGAGCTTCTCTCCGTCCGCGAGTATGTGACCACCGTCGAGAAGTTGGCCGATCTGAACTACGACACAAAATTCCTCCGCCTGAAACTGGCGGAAAGAGAGGAGATTCACTTCAAGGCCGGCCAGTTCGTCCAGTTCCAGGTTCCCCCCTATGGCAGCAGCCGTGAGCCGGTCTATCGCGCCTACTCGATCGCCTCTGCCCCGAGCGACAAGACGCATATAGACCTCATTATTCGTCTTGTGCCGAGCGGAATCTGCACCACCTATGTTTTCGAAGTGCTGAAAGAAGGCGCTAAGGTGACGATCAACGGGCCTTACGGGAAGTTCCTGCTGAGCGATTCCGCCGAGGAGCTGGCGTTCATCGCCGGCGGGAGCGGCATCGCCCCCATTCTCTCGATCCTCCACGACATGAAGGAGAAGGGCATTGACCGGAAGGCCACGTTCTACTACGGAGTGAGCACGCCCCGCGACCTCTACCTCTATGAGGAAACGAAGCGCATCGAGAAGGAACTGCCCCGCTTCGCCTACGTGCCGTCCATCGCGCGCGTGCCGCCCGATCACAACTGGGACGGGGAGGTCGGCCTTGTGACGGAGGTCCTGGAGCGCCGCGTCAAAGAAGGCCAGGTGAAGGAGGCCTATCTTTGCGGCAGCCCCGGCATGATCGACGCGGCGATCGAAGTGCTCCATCGCAAGGGCATCGGCGACGCCTCCATCTTCTATGACAAATTCGCATAGGACCGAACCATGAAGCAGGATCCCTTCTTGGACCTTGTGGAACGGCGGATGCAGACGGGCGTGATCAGCCGGGACGGATTTCTCGGCGGCGACGCGCGCCGCCTCGTCGAAATCCTCATGGCCGACGAGGCGGAGGTCAACCGTCTCGGCCTCGATCACGAACAGATCGCCGACAGACTGCAACACCTCCTCGACCGGGGCAAGCCGGGGCTGGGCACGGAGGTGAAGGTGGACGGCCGGTTCCTCGTCAGCGTCGAGACCGTCCGCGGCCTGCTCCCCTGCCCCTGGCCCGGCGATGGGCTGTTCCCCAAGACAAACGTCCACGTCAGGCGGATTGACACGGGCGAGGAGATCGTCTTTTCTGCGATGAGCATCCACCTCATCCGAACGCACGGGTTCTACGAGGGCAAGGGATCGTACTTCCGGCTGGAGCCGGCGAGGCTGAAGGAGTTCCTCGATCTCTGACGCATTACCGCCTTTCCCTCACCCAGGGAGTAAGCGATGAAACGATGGACGATGCTGATCCTCATGTCCCTGGCCGCAACGATGTCCGCCCTTGCCGCTCCCGAGATCGCCTTTATCACCGAACCCGCCGTGCACGGAGAGGTCATTATAATCACAGGCGAGAATTTTGATCCCCAGAAAACCAGGATCAAGGCCGCCTACCTCGGCCCCTCGGACTTCGACCCGCGCAGACTCGAGACCACGGCGGATTTCCTGGACGGCATGGACGAGCGGCCCCATGTCCGCGGGACGCCGCCTGACGGGGCCTACGACTGCGAGGTCCTCGGCGGGGGGGAGCGATACCTGCATGTCGTTATGAACGCCGCAAAACACAGTTGGGCCTGCGTGCCCATCACCGCAGCCATCTGGGCAGGCGATGACACAGGCTGGAGCCAACCCTATGTCGTCAACCGTCCCCAGGCCCAGTGGCTCAGTCCCCGAACCCAATTTCCCGGCGAGGCCATCCGCATCTTCGGCCGGACCTTCGCCTGGGGACACAACCTGCCCCCCGCGCAGGCTTTCCTCCGGAAACTCGGCGGCGGGAAACCCATTGCCCTTCGCTACGCGCCGAACCATCGAGAGGACGGCCACACCCAACGCTGGTGTCTCTCGGCCTTCCTACCCGACGACCTGGAACCGGGGGGATATGAGGTCTTCGTTCACGGCCAACACGGCGGGGCCTACGGCTGGTCCGACCCGCTCAAACTCACCGTTGCACCTGCAAAGAGACGAAACGGGCCGGTGGTAAATGTGCGCGACCTCGGCGCGAAGGGAGACGGCCTCTCCGACGACACGGAAGCCCTCGAGAAGGCCCTGGCGCAGGCCAAGGGCGGCGCGGTTCTCCTGCCCCCCGGCGCCTACGCCATCAGCCGCACGATCGAAATCCCGGAGGATGTCGTCATCCGGGGGACGGGCATGCATCAGAGCATCATCTGTAATCTGGAAACGGTTCGGTTCCCCAAGAAGCCGTTGGTCCACGGGGAAAGAGACTTCGAGCTGCACGACCTCACCCTCCGCCACATGCCCGCCCAGGGCCCGGCCCTGCTCGTGGGGACCGACCCGCAGTGGTCCGAGGATGTCACGCTTTATCGCGTTCGGATCGAGAGCCAACAGGACTACGGCCTGGCGGAGAGCCACGAGTACACCGACAAACCGCTCGGCATCTTCAAGTGCCGCCGGTTCCGGATGATCCGGTGCGAAACCTACGGCCCGGCTGGCGTCGGCTGCCACCGCAAGTTAGAGGACAGCCAGTTTTCGCAGAATGTTTTTCAGACCGATCGCCGGTGGCGCGGCAGCGCCTTCAAGTTCTGGGGCGCGGAGCGGTGCATCTTCGAGGATAATCGCATGGTCGGCGATACGCGCGGCTTCATCATGCAGACGGCCTTCGGCGTGAACTACCGCAACTTCATCGCGGGGAACATCGTCGAGCGGGCCGTCCTCGGCGGCAATGCCGGGGAGACCTACCTCGTGGAAGGCGCGGGATACCTGTACGAAAGCCCGGTGGTGTCCGCGCAGGAGACGAAACTTGCCACCAAAGGCTGGCCGAGCGTGAAGGACAAACCGGCGGAGGAGAAGGACTGCGTCGAGCGGTTTGTCGTCATCGCCCGCGGCAGGGGGCTGGGCCAGTGGCGGCGCATCGTCGCCGCAGATCCGGCAAAGAGAGAACTGACCCTCGACGCGCCGTGGCGCATCCCCCCGGATGCATCAAGCACGGTCGTGGTCATGAACGGACTCATCGAAACAACCTTCGTCAACAACCAGGAGGTGGACTCCGGCAAGGGGCTGTATCTCTACTATGCCGGGGCGATCAACAACATCATTGACCGCCATCTCTGCGATCGTACGCTGGGCGTGACGATCATGACACGCGACGATCGCCAGGAGGAAAATCCCGCTGAGCACGATACCTCCCCCGATTTCTTCAACCTCATCCGCGACTGCCGCGTGCACGACGGGGCGGGCATCCTCGTCGGCGCGGGAGGGCGCTTGCCGGAAAAGGACGACCCGCATATGCCGCTCGCCAACTTCGGCAACCGCGTCATCGGCAACGAGGTCCAGCACGTCGTCCCCTGGAGCGGGGCGCAGTATGGGCCGACGTGGCGGCTGGGCAGGGGGTTCAGCAATCTCGTCGCCGGCATCAGCGTTATCCCCATGGACCTGGGCAAGGAGCCGGGGGCGGGCCTCACCGGTCCGCCGCGGATGATCGGCAACGTCCTTCAGGACAACTGGATCGCGGAGTCGCGTTTCGGATTCGGCGTCAGCAAGCGGGCGCAGGGCACGCTGCTCTACAAGAACTATCTGCAATGGGTCGAGAACGATCTTGTGGACAACGGCATCGGCACGGTCGAGATTGACACCACGAAGCGCGATGCCCGCGAATACACTCCGGAGCGCGGGCCGATTAGGTAGCGGGCGACCGTGTTTCAGTCCCGTGGGTATGGGACCTGGACATCGGGAAGCATCGGGTAGTGCTTCGTATTGAAGGTGACGAGGGTCAACCGGTAAGTTGCTGCCGTGGCGGCGACCAAGGCATCCGCAAGGCCCGTGCTGTGTGACCGCACGTAGGTCTTTCGGTACTCCCCTGCCAATTGGGCAATGTCCCCATCTACAGGTAGCACATCAAACGCCATCAGGAAGTGCTCGATGGCCATCCTTTCTTTGTCGTTGCGAGACCCCGCAAACAGTTCGGCGACGCAGATTGCCGACGTGGCAGGTCGGGTATCCAATGACTCGAGAAAGGTTTTTGCCCGATCTTCGCCGCGCAGGTATTCGACCATCACGTCTGCGTCAATCAGCAGGCCCGCCGATTTCCTGGTCATTTCTCCGCCCCGAATGAGCGGTCAAACTCGGAGCGAATCGCCCGGAGATCAAGGTCCTTGTGGTCCGCCCAAATCCCATACGCCGCTCGGAGCGTGCTAACGCGGACCGGCTTTCGATGGATGTCAAGGAACATGTCAACCGCTTCGCGGATGATCTGGCTCTGTGTGGTCCCCCTTCGACGGGCCACGACCTGAAGGGCCTTCTGCTCTTGCTTTGTAAGGTATATTTGTGTTCTGAGCATGCTTGCCTCCTTCTTTATACATCGGCATTATACATCACATGCGACGACTTGTCAAGGGCCGACAAGCGTGGATGTGGCCGCTTTCTTGTCTTCCCCGTGCAGCCAGCGCAGGCCGCCCGGCCAGCCCTTGTTGGACATCTCCAGGATCGAGACGTAGTAGTCGTTGAGGCCGCTAACGGGATATTGATACCGGCCCTGTTCCCAGGAGAAGTAGTTGGCCAGGCCGGCGGCGCGGAACTGATCCACGGTCGTGTAGAATGCCCTCGGGTCGCTCCCGTGGGTTCGGACAAGTTCAGCGTCGTTCATCAAATCCCAGACCGACGCGGGTTGGCCCCCGGCTTTCAAGTAGACAACACCCGTGGAGGAATCCAGCGCGCCCCATGACCCGGCGCGATGCGCCTCCACGATAACATGGCCGCTGTAGGCGCGGTGGAGATCGAAAAGGTTTGCGATACGGCATGGAAACCCGGCGATCTGGCACAACACGCACGCAACCCGGGCGACATCGGTGCACCAGTCGGAGCCCCGCTCGATGATCTCCTCCTCCGTCCCGCCGATGCGCATTTTCTGAAGGTCCTGCTCGGCGCGATCGCCCAGGCGCCGCGTGAACTCGACGATCGATGTGAGGATATTCTCCGTCCCTCCGCCCTTGCGCGCAAGCCCCGACAAGACAGACTCTAACTTCTGTCGGGTTCCTCGTATATACGGCGCATGGAGAGGCGTGAATGGACCGTAGAGATAGCCAACCGTCTCCGGACAGAGACGAATCATGCCGCGCGTGAGTTCGCAATCCACGCTGCCCGGCGCATGGGCGTCGTGTTCCAGCATGAACTCATAGGCGCCGCCGAATGCACCCGCGCCGCGGAATCGCGACAGGTCGGCTTCACAATGGTCCCGGCCATTATCAGGCATCTTTGGGGGTGTTGAAAAAGCCCCGCGAGGCCAATGTCAACTGTAGCCGCACCCTTCATGGGTGCGGTGTGGCGCATCAACGTCCCCGCAGGCTGAAGCCTGCGGCTACAGGAATAGGGTTTTTCAACA
>JBFMAD010000044.1:0-59488 GCA_040755855.1 Planctomycetota bacterium
CCGGCGGCACAACCGGCCCAGCCGGAGCAGAAGGTTGCCGCTCCCAAACCCCCAGCCCCCCTGCTATCGGTCCCTATAAGGTCGAAGATGCGGCTTGGATCGTTGACGACTTCGGGACCGGCGCCAGTTACTGGCAGGTAGAGACTTGGGCCAATCCCGCCACGCTCCGCGTCGCCGACGGCGAACTGAAAATCGAGCTGGGCGAAGGGAAGCACGATAAGTCCGCCATCGCACGCGCGGCCACACTGGATCTGTCGGACCGAAGTAAGCTGATCCTCGACGTGCGGAACGACGGGCAAAAGGACGTCAAGGTGGCGATTGCCTTCACGACCGGCGGCGCGAACACGTTTTTCGAGACCGAACAAGCGACCGCAAAGCCGGGCCTCAACAAGAACATCGCCTTCGACCTGAAATCCGAAAAATTTAAAAGCCAGGCTACCGAATGGAAGCACAGCGCCAAGATCTCCGACGCCAATGCGGTGAAGCGTGTGATCATCCTGATCTACGGCGAGAGCAAGGGCGTATTGTGCCTCGACAATATACGGTTTGAGAAGTAAGCTGGGTTCGATTCTGCGCCATTTGCATCTCCAAAAACCAGGCAGAGGGCCCTTGGGGTTTCGCCCATCGGCCCTCTATCTCTTATGGGCCCTTTGGGCGGTCGGCTGCTCCTCCGTCCTCGTCGCGCAGGTTCCACTGGCTGACCCGGCCAAGGCGCTGGCCAATGTCAACGCGCACATCGTGAAGATCAACGAGTTGGGCAAAAAACTGAAGGACTGCATGCGCGCCGGCTTTCCCCCTGTCAAGGACCGGAACGAGGCGCTGCAGATCGTCGAGGAAACCTTTTGCGACATCGTTCGCTTCAAGGCGCATTACGAACTCGCCCATGCAAGCGCGAAGCGGACGGAAAACCGGGACGACCAGCGTATGCGCGTTCGGGGAATGAAAAACGCCTACTTCCCCGGCGACTTTTTCGACTACCTGCCTCTGATCGAGCGGCTCCAGAAGCACGTTGAGCGCTTCCATGTGCCGGTAAATCCGCTCGAATGGTACTCGCGCTACAAAAAAGCCGTCGAGGCGGACATGGTGCTTCTCCAGCGCGAGTTCGAATCCGACACGGCGGCGGCGAATCCGCCGGGTATGCCGATCTGGGAGGCGGTGGAGGGGAAGCTTGTGGAGGCGGCAGTCGCCGGCGACGACCGCGTGACCTCGCGCGTCAAACTACTCATCAGGAACCTGAGCGGGAAGAAGCTGACCGTGAATGCCCCCCCCTGGACGGCGGGCATGCCATCGGAGGAGGGCAAGCAGATCATGTTGATCCGCGAACCCCTGGGCATCACGCTCGCTCCCGACGCTTCCGAGACCGTCGAGTGCGCTTGTGTCTGTGCCGACCTGAGAATCAAAGAACGCCCCACGCAGAAGTTCTCCGTCTATCGCTTCGGCGCATACCCCAGCGTGCGCGACCTGGCGGCGATTCAAAATATCATCGGCATCGTTGATCTGGCGGAGGTGAAGGGCCAGTACTCCTCCTTCGGAATCCCGACGGCCATCCGTCCGCACACAATCACTCAATTGTGCATCTGGCGCCACCTGGCGCGCACCCGCAACAGCGGACCGGCCGACATCACGAAGGACACGGCCCGAACCGAGACGCCCCTGCAACTGGGGCAGCACCCCGATCAGTTGCCTCCTGATCAAGCCAAGACCCTCATGGAGCATGGCCCGGAGATTATCAAGAAGGTGGACGAGGCGCTTCAGAAACTCGATATCTGACCGCGCCGTCCCTCCCGAATGTCCCCATAATGCGTCTGTAACGGCAGTTGCAGAATTATGCTTATATGTGCTATAATAAAAATATGGAGTGTTCGTTTCCTGCCCCTTCGTGGCCGTAGTTGGTTTATGGGTCGCATTGGATTTTATGTATTCGTGCTTATTGCCGGCGCGGTGTCGCTCGGGTATTGGCTCCTAATGCCAGCCGGGCCGGAGATTCAGGCCCGCATGCGCATCCCGGAGAATCATCCCTCCCCCGACGCCGCCCGCGCGAAGAACGTGAATCAGGGCACTCTTATCCCCGGCAAAAGCAAGCCATCGGACGAGAAGGGAACCTGGCCATGTTTTCGCGGACCAAAAGGGGATGCCATTGCAGCCGGCCCGGCCATCGTATCCACCTGGCCCGCCGACGGTCCGAAGATCCTGTGGAAAATGGATTTGGGCGAAGGCCACGCCGGCGCGGCGGTGCACAACGGCTGCGTTTACATCATTGACTATGACGAAGAAAAGAATGAGGACGCGATCCGATGCCTCTCCCTCGGCAATGCCGAGGAGATCTGGCGCTACACCTACTATGTCAAGGTCAAGCGTCTCCACGGCATGTCGCGGACGGTCCCGGCCGTGACCGACAAGTATGTTCTCACCCTCGGGCCCAAGTGCCACGTCGTCTGCCTCAACGCGGCCACCGGCGAGGCGATCTGGAAAAAAGACCTCGTCGCCGACTACGGAACGCGTGTGCCGGAGTGGTACGCAGGCCAGTGCCCGCTCGTTGACGGCGACCGGGCCATCCTCGCCCCCGGCGGGACATGCCTGATGATGGCCGTCGAGTTGGCTACCGGCAAAACCGTCTGGGAGACGCCTAATCCGAAGAACTGGCAGATGACCCACTCGTCTATCCTGCCGATCAACTTCGGCGGACGGCGGCAATACGTCTGGTGCGCGAGCGACGGCGTCGTAAGCGTGGATGCCGAGACGGGAAAGCTGCTCTGGGAGCTTCCCGATTGGCATATCCGCATCGCGACCGTCCCCACGCCGGTGGACATCGGCGGCGGCCGGATCTTCTTCACTGGCGGCTACAACGCCGGGGGCATGATGGCCCAGATCGTGAAGGAAGGAGAGCAGATCAAGTTGAAGGAACTGTTCCGAACCAAGCCGCGCGTCTTCGGGTCGGACCAGCACACGCCGATCCTCCACAACGGCCTGATCTACGGCGTCATCCCCGGCGGGCAACTGACGTGCCTGTCGCCGGAGGGCAAACAACTCTGGACGGATAAGGAGCACGACTTCGGCCTCGGGCCGTATCTCATGGTGAACGGGAAGCTGCTCGTCCTCGACGATCATCCGCCGACGCTCTACCTCTTTGACGTAAACGCGGCGGGACCGAAGGAGCTGGCGCGTCACACGATCAGCGACGGCTACGACGCCTGGGCGCCCATCGCATTTGTCAATGGCAAGGCGCTGTTGCGCGACGCCAAGACGATGGTCTGCCTGGATTTGAGGTGACCATGCGCAACGAAGCAACAAATCGTAACTTATTGATAGGTCAGGCGTTAGGCGCGCTGATCCTTATCGTGGTGGGCCTTGCCGTCGGCTATGCCCTCCTCGCAAAACCCGATGCGGAAGCGCCCCCGCCAAAGGAGGATGTCCTGGCCGCGCCGGGTATCACGAGCGTGGCGGTGGATGCGAAGGATAACATCTACGTCGGCGGCGATTTCGGCGTGCAAGTTTTCGGACCGGACGGCAAGAAACTGCGAGAGTGGAAGACAGCCGTGCCGGTGGCCGCGCTGGTCTTCGATGCGGGGGGCAACGTCTACGTTGCTACACAGAAGAAGGTCGAGAAATTCGACGCCGACGGCAAGTCCCTCCTCCGCTGGGGCAAGGGGGGATGCGAGACGGAGGACTTCGGATTGCTTACCGGCATTGCCGCCAGCGACGGCAATGTGTTCGTCGCCGACGCCGAGGAGCGCGTCGTCTATCGCTTCCGCGAAGACGGCCGATTTCTGAACTATGTGGGCAGCAAGGAGCAGGACCCGGAGGGGATCGGCATCGTCCTGCCGAGTCCCTTCCTCGACTGCGCGGCAAAGGACGGTATCGTGGTTCTGAACAACTCGGGTCGCAAGCGTGTCGAGGTCTACGACTTCGCGGGCAAGCGGCTCAAGGTCTGGGGCAAGATCGGACCGGACGGCGACGACTTCCCCGGCTGCTGCAACCCGACCAACCTGGCCATTGCGGCAAAGGGGCGTGTAGTGACGGCCGACAAGGGCCTGCCTCTGGTAAAGGTCTTCGACGCGGATGGCAGCCTGCTCAAGACCTTCGGGAGGGATGTCTTCGCGGAGGAGTGCAAAGGCATCGACCTTGCCGTGGACTCGCGCGGGCGAATCTACGCCGTGGATCACGCGGCGGGGTGCGTTCGGGTTTTCGAGAATGCGAATGAATAAGAAACACAGGCTTGCAGGGATCGTGCGCGCGATCCTTCTCGTGGCGTTGGGAATGCTGACGTTCATCCTGGGATCGCGTGTGCGCGTGCAGACGAAGGCCGCCGGGGACCGTCCGGCAATCTGTGCGGGCTGTCCATTGGCCAGGGAGTGCGGAGCGGCAAAGGGGTCGGAAGAGGAACGAAAGCCATGAACGAGGAACGTTTCAAAAAGGCAAAGGTGGCGCGGCGGGGATTCATCCGGCGGCTGGCGGGCGGGATCGGCCTGTTCGCCTTCGGCGGGCTGTTGGGCAAGCTGGCTGCGCGCGTCGGACGCGACCGGTACGTGTGGCAGATTGACCCGACGAAGTGCATTTACTGCGACAAGTGCGCCACCGCGTGCGTACTGACGCCGTCAGCAGTCAAGTGCGTGCACGACTTCACCATGTGCGGCTACTGCCGGATCTGCGTGGGGTTTTTCGTCACGGAGCCGCCGAAGCTCGACGAGGGCGCGGAGAACCAGCTCTGTCCCGTCGGCGCGCTCCGGCGAAAGTTCGTCGAGGAACCGTATTACGAGTACAAGATTGACGAGGACCTGTGCTATGGCTGCGCGCGCTGCGTCAAGGGGTGCTCCTCGTTCGGCAACGGCTCGCTCTACCTGCAGATCAAGCGCGACCTGTGCCTGAACTGCAACGAGTGCGCCATCGAGCGGGCGTGCAAGCCGAAGGCGATTGTCCGAATCCCGGCCGAACAGCAATACATCACCAAGAAACATGCGTAGGACGCCATTGAGATCCTTCTTCATTCTCCTCCTCATCGCGCTTATGTCCGCCCCCACGGCATTCGGCCAGCAGCGCTTTCCGCCGCCGGATTTTGAGACGGGATACACGCAGCCCCCTCTCGATCTCCAGACGCAACAGACCCTCGTCACGGAAATCACGGCCGCCGCGCTCCTTCTTGTGGCATTAGGCCTGGGCGCGTGGCTGCTGCTTTGGAAGCGGAGCCGAAAGGGCATGTTCATCCTGGGTCTTGTCGCGCTGCTCTATTTCGGCTTCTACAAGGGCGGCTGCATCTGCCCCATCGGAGCAATCGAAAACGTCACCCTCGCCCTGTGCGACGCGAACTACAAGGTGCCCCTGACGGCGGTTGTCGTCTTTGTCACCCCCATCGTCATGGCTCTCGTGATCGGTCGAGTATTCTGCGGGGCGGCGTGTCCGCTGGGACTGATCCAGGATTTCTTCCTCTTCAAGCCCGTGCGCGTCCCGCGATGGATTGAGGCGCCGCTGGGGCTGCTGCGGTATCTGTTCCTCGGCCTGGTTGTCTACTCTGTCGTCGCGGCGGGGTATTTCCTCCTGTGCGCCTACGATCCGTTCGTCCCCTTCTTCCGGTTCGGCGGGACGCTGGGGATGTTTGCCTTCGGCGGCGCGTTGCTGCTCCTGGGCATGTTCGTCGGACGGCCCTTTTGCCGGTTCCTGTGTCCGTACGGCGCGCTTCTCTCGCTGGCCGCGAAATGGACCAGCGTGGGGGTGAGCGTGACGCCCGACGAGTGCATCAACTGCTCCCTGTGCAAGGACGCCTGCCCCTTTGGGGCCATCCTCCCGCCGCGCGAGGAGGAGCGCCTGTCGCAGGTCCGACGTAGGGCGTTGTGGGCGGTCTCGGTGATTGCGCTCCTTGCGTGTGTGGGTGGGGGATATGTCGCCGCAGGTCGGTCGTCCGCCGGGGCGATCCTGGGGCTATGGTTTGGCCTGGTCATCGCGGCCAAGCTGGTATCGCTGTGCGTGGTCTCGGAACGCGAGACCTATGAGGTGGACCACGCCAGGTGCTTCGCGTGCGCGCGGTGCTACATGGCCTGCCCCCGCGAGCGCGACCGATTGAAAAAGAAAGGCGAAGGCGTTGAGTCTGAGTGAGCGGACATCCAGTTTCTTCGACAAGCAAACCACGGCCTTCCTCGCGGCGGTCAGCGGCGTGATGTCGGCGGTGGTCATCGTCGGGCTGGTCTATCTCAGCGTGAGTTACCGCCCAGAGGCCCGGTTCGCCGACAACCGCCTGAACCCCGATCGCGAGACCATCAAGCAAGCCGCGGAGAAGGAGCCGCTCATCGAAACCTATCGCGCCGATGACATCGCGCGCCGACAGACGCATTTCCGCTACCAACGCAAGATCAATACCGGTGCGTACTTCCTCTTCGTCTCCATTTTCGTCTTCGCCATGTCCATGAGGCGGCTGGCAGCGCTGACCGCCCCGACGCCCGTTCCGGTTCGACGAGGAGAGGAGGTGGACGAGGCGAAAGAACGCGACCGGGCCATGGTGTCCGTTGTTGCCGTCACAGTACCGGTCGTTATGGCCGTGTTCGTCGGGATCGTATGGAGTCGGGGGGAGGTGGAGCCGGAGAAGGGCGCGCCGCCGCCGGAAGGCATGATCGTCGCCGCAGGGCCGACGGTCCCGGACAACCTAAAGTGGCCGACCTTCCGCGGCCCCACAGGTCAGGGCATTGTTCCCGAGATGGACCTGCCCGTCTCGTGGGACGCCAAGACGGGCGGGAACATCCTGTGGAAGACGGAGATTCCCCTTCCCGGCCACAGTTCGCCGATTGTGTGGGGCGACAAGATTTTCCTGACCGGAGCCGATCTGAAGGAGCGGAAGGTCTTCTGCCTTGATCGCGCGAGCGGTAAGCTGCTGTGGGAGTGCAAGATACAGAGCGGCGCCGTCCTCGGCGAGGACTTCGAGATATACCAGGACACCGGCCTCGCCGCCTCGACGCCCGCGACCGACGGGGAGCGGGTGGTGGCCCTCTTCGGCACGGCGGAGCTGGCGGCGGTGGATTTTTCCGGCAAGCAGGTATGGGTCAAGTGGTTCGGCCCGCCGCACAGCGCCTATGGGCTTTGCACAAGCCTCAGAATGTACGAAGGCAAGGTGATCCTCCAGCTCGACCAGGGCGGCAAGCGCAAACCCAAATCGGTCCTCTACGCCATCAACCCGGCGGACGGCAAGACGGTGTGGGAGACAAAGCGCGATGTGGGCGCTTCGTGGAGCAGTCCGCTCATCATTAAGACGCCCCAGCGCGAAGAGATCATCACGTGCGCCGACCCGTTCGTGGTCTCATACGATCCCATGACCGGCAAGGAGTTGTGGCGGGCCGATGCCCTCGGCAACGACGTGGCCCCAGTGCCCGCCTATGCCGATGATATGGTCTATACCGTCACCGAGTCCGCAAAGCTCTCCGCCATCCGCGCCGGCGGGTCGGGCGACGTGACGAAGACCCACGTGGCCTGGACCTTCGAGGACGGCCTGCCCGACTGCGCCAGCCCCCTCACGGATGGGAAGTACCTCCTCATGGCCGCGGCGGGGTACGGCTGCCTCACATGCGTGGACGCCAAAACGGGGAAGAAGCTGTGGCAGCAGGATTGCCCCGACATGTTCTGGTCGTCGCCCACGCTCGTGGGCAGGCGCGTGTTCATCACCGACATCCCAGGCAAGACACACATCCTCGATCTTTCAGACGAGTACAAGTCCCTTGGAAAGGGCGACGTCGGGGAGAAGGTCTATGCGACGCCGGCGTTTGTGGATTCGAAGATTTACCTGCGCGGCGAGAGGCATCTGTTCTGCATCGGCAAGAAGCAATGATGGGATCGAAAAAGAACACCGCCGAGTTTGAGATTGACCTTTGCGAGATTGACGAGATCGTCGCTCGCATCGGCGGCAAGGCAAAAGACACGCTCAACATCCTCCTGAGCATCCAGGAGAAGTATCGCTACCTGCCGCAGGAGGCGCTCCGCCGCGTGTGCGAGATCACCGAGATCACGCCCGCGCGGATCACGGGCGTGTCCACATTCTACTCGCAGTTCCGCCACAAGCCCGTCGGGAAGCACATCATAAGAGTATGCCACGGAACAGCTTGCTATGTGCTCGGCGCAGAGCGAATCACGGATGCCGTTCGGAAGTACCTGGACATCGAGGACGAGGAAGACACCGACGCGGACCGGCTGTTCACCGTTCAAAAGGTGGCGTGTCTCGGCTGCTGCTCCCTTGCACCGTGCCTTATGATTGACGACATCACCTACGGCCATCTGACGCCGCAGAACACCCACAGGGCCATTGCGAATTTTGTGAGGGACTACGGAGAATGACCGCGCCGCGACCCGTTGAAATCCGAGTGGGCATGGGGAGCTGCGGCATCGCCAGCGGCGCGCGGCGCGTGGCCCAGGCGATCGAGGAGGAGATCCGGCGCACCCGCGCACCCGCGCGCCTCGTCGCGGTGGGGTGCAACGGCATGTGCTTCTCCGAACCGATAGTGGAAGTCGTCGCAGGCAACGGCGACGCGCGAACCTTCGGCAACGTCACCCCCGAGATGGCCCGGCGGATCGTCTGCATGTACGCCCCGCCAACCTCCCCATTCCGGCGTGCGATCGGGCTATCTCGTCGGCTCGCGGACCGACTGACGGACGACCGCGCCTGGGTGCCGGTGTCGGACTATCAGATTGACCTCGACCGGAGCGGCGGGGGGGCCTTCCTGAAAAACCAGGAGCGCATCGTCCTCCGTCGGGCCGGGCAGGGCGCCCCGTTGGACATTAACGACTACGTGGCCCACGGGGGATACTCCGCACTCCGAAAGTGTCTGACCGATCTGAAGCCGGACGAAGTGATAGACATCGTGGCCCGATCGGGCCTGCGCGGGCGCGGCGGGGCAGGATATCCAACGGGAACTAAATGGCGCATCGCGCGAGATCAACCGAGCGACGAGAAGTACATCATCTGCAACGGCGACGAGGGCGACCCCGGCGCATTCATGGACAGGTCGGTCCTGGAGTCCTCGCCCTACCAGGTGCTGGAGGGCATGGCCATCGGCGCGTATGCGGTGGGCGCGGATGAGGGATACATCTTCATCCGGGCCGAGTACCCCCTGGCCGTGAAGCGCATGTACGAGGCGATCCGCATCGCGGAGGAGAGGGGATGGCTGGGGGCAAACATCCAGGGAAGCGGCTTCGATCTGAAACTCCACGTCTTCGAGAGCGCCGGCGCATTCGTCTGCGGCGAGGAGACGGCGCTCATCGCCTGTATCGAGGGCCGTCGGGGCACGCCGCGGGTGCGGCCGCCGTACCCCGCCGAGCACGGGCTGTGGGGCAAGCCGACGCTGATCAACAATGTCGAGACCCTCGCCTGCCTGCCGTGGATCATCACGAACGGGCCGGAGGCGTTCAGCGCCCTCGGCACCGCGGGGAGTAAGGGCACCAAGATCTTCGCCCTGGCGGGGCAGGTGCGGCGCGGCGGGCTGGTGGAGGCGCCCATGGGGATGACGGTCTGGGACATCGTGCACAAGATCGGCGGAGGCGTGGCGGAGGGCCGGGAGTTCAAGGCGGTGCAGATCGGCGGGCCGTCGGGGGGGTGCCTGCCCGCGCGGCTGTGCCACACGCCCATTGACTACGACGCCCTGAAGGCGACCGGCATGATCATGGGGTCGGGCGGGCTGGTTGTTCTCGACGACTCGACGTGCATGGTTAATTTCGCCCGCTTTTTCCTGCCCTTCACCCAGAACGAGTCGTGCGGGAAGTGTACGTTCTGCCGGATCGGGTCAAAGCGCATGTTGGAAATCCTGGATCGCATCTGCGAGGGGAAGGCGAAGGAGAGGGATTTGGAGGCGCTGGAGGAGCTGGCGAGCGTGCTGAAGTCGTCGAGCTTCTGCGGCCTCGGGCGGACGGCGCCGAATCCCGTTGTGACCTCGCTGCGATATTTCCGGGAGGAGTACGAGGCGCACCTTAACGGGCGATGTCCCGCCGGGAAGTGCAAGGCGCTGATCAAGTATGTGATTACGGACAAGTGCATCGGCTGCACGCTCTGCGCGCAGAACTGCCCGACGGAGGCGATTGCGATCAAGCCGTACGAGCGGCATGAGATTGACGCGCAGAAATGCGTCCGCTGCGGGATGTGCAAGATCATCTGCCCGCAGGATGCAATCAAGGTGGAGTAGGTCGTGTCGGATCAAGTGAGCGTGACAATTGACGGTCGTTCAACAAGAGTGGATCGAAGGGCCATGATCCTCTCGGCCGCCCGGCAGCTTGGCATCGAGATTCCTATGCTCTGCTACATGAACGACCGGAAGCCGAACGAATCGTGCGGCGTGTGCATGGTCGAGGTGGCGGGCCGGGAGGGCCTCCTGCCCGCGTGCGCGACGCGGGTGCACGACGGCATGACCGTCCGCACGGATACGGAGGCGGTGCGCCGGTCGCGGCGGGTGGCGCTGGAGCTGCTCCTGTCCGATCATCTGGGCGACTGCGTTGCGCCGTGTCAGTTGAGTTGCCCGGCGCATATCGCCATCCCGCGGTTCATTGCACATATTCGCAATAGCGAATATCGAGAGGCCATTACCGACATCAGGGAGAGCGTGGCCTTTCCCGGCGTACTGGGCCGCATCTGCCCCAAGCCGTGCGAGGCCGTCTGCCGCAGGAAGGACCTGGACGAGGCCGTCGCCGTCTGCGCGCTCAAGCGATTTGCGGCGGACCAGAACGGTTCCCATTACGTTCCGACAAAAAAACCGACCACGGGGAAGAAGGTCGCGATTGTCGGCGCGGGGATCGCCGGTTTGACGGCGGCGTACTACCTGTTGATCGAAGGTCACGCCTGCGCCGTGTTCGACGCCGAGGCGGAGCCTGGCGGGGCGCTGCGTCTCATTCCCGAATCGCGTCTGCCCAAGAACGTTCTTGAGGCGGAGATCGCGGTCGTCACAGAGTTGGGCATGGATTTTCACAGCGGGCGGACGCTGGGCGGGAATCTGAACCTCGACGAGCTTCGCAAGGAATTCGACGCTGTCCTCCTGGCGACGGGGCTGGGGATTGCGGAGAGCATGACGGATGCGTTCGATCACGCGCTGCCGGACCTGGAGACGCTGCGGCGGCTCGGCGTGGAGACGACCGAACGGTCCGTAACGATAGATCATCACACGTTCATGACCAACGTGGATGGCGTCTTTGCGGCGGGGCGCATTGCGGGAGGGGGGCGCTACGCCGTCCATGCGGCGGCGTCCGGCCGGCACGCGGCGGAGGCGGTATCGTGCTATCTCCGCGGGGAGACCGGGGACAAGAAGAGGCCCGTCCATGTTCTCATGCGCCATCTCTCGGAGACGGACCGTGTAAACATCTTCCGCGACGTTCACAAAACGCCGAGCGTTGGGGCGGGCAGTGAAGACGATGCCGTCGCCGAGGCGGGACGATGCCTGCAGTGCGCCTGCGCGCGGCAGGATGATTGCCTGCTGCAAATCTATGCCATGGAATACGAGGCCAATCCCCACGCCTTTGCGGGCGAGCGGCCGACCTTTGAGCGAGAGGCGACGCATGAAGATGTGGTGTATGAGCCGGGCAAGTGCATCAAGTGCGGGCGGTGCATCCTGATCGCCGAGGAGTTCCAGGAGCCGCTTGGGCTGACGCACATCGGCCGGGGGTTTCGGGTGCGCGTCGGCGTTCCCTTCGGGGAGACGCTGAAGGCGGGGCTGACGAAGGCGGCGCAGGCGTGTGTCGCCGCGTGTCCGACGGGCGCATTGGCGCGAAGGAGGAAGGGCCGGTGATGAAACGCATTGGCGCAGTGCTGATGCTGATCGTGTGTGCTGCGATCGGGTTCTGGGTCTTTCGTGAGTTACCCAGAGACGATGCCGACAATGGCAAGCAGGCAGAGCCAGGCCTGTCCCCCGATGTGCTAAGCGCCCAATGGCCTGCGTTCCAGAACGGCGGGCCGCTTCACGGGGCGACGGTCGCGATGCCGCTTCGCGCGATGTCCCTGCTCTGGGAGCACAAGATCGAGAAGGGCGGGGAATCCTCGCCCGTCATTGCGGGCGGCGTGATTTACATCGGCGGCATGGACGGCGGCGTGTATGCCGTTGATCTCGTCACGGGTAAGATGAAGTGGCGTTATGAGACGAAGTCGGTCTTCTCGGCGACTCCCCTGGTTCTGGGGGAGATGGTTTTTGTCGGGGATGAGGACGGCGTGTTCCATGCCATTGACGCGAAGACCGGCAAGCAGGTCTGGCGATTCGAGGCCGAGGCGGAGATCCACTCCTCGGCGAATGTGTGCGGCGGCAATGTGGTCTTCGGATCGTACGACAATCACATGTATTGTCTGCGCGCGGCGGACGGGGGATTGGTGTGGAAGTTCGAGGCCCAGGCGCAGATTCATGCGGCGCTTGCCGTGTCGGACGGCCTCGTCTTCGGCGGCGGGTGCGATCACACGCTGCGCGCCATTGACGCGCAGACGGGCAAAGAAAAATGGAGCTTCGATGTCGGCGCGGTGATCCCCACGGCTCCTGTGTGCTACGAGGGCAAGGTGGCGGTGGGGACTATGGACGGCGCGGTGGTCTGTCTCAAGATCGCCGACGGCAGCAAGCTGTGGGAGAAGGTCGTTGAGGAAGAGTCCTTTTGTTGCTCCCTGCTCGTCGTCATCAATTACCAGTTCATCCCCTTGTGGGAGAGGGGCTTCGAAGGAGAAAACTTCTACGGATCACCGGCCTACTCGTCCGGCCGCATCGTGATCCCGAGCAAGAAAGGCGCGGTTTTTTCGCTCGATGCAAATACGGGCGAAATCCAATGGACCTTCGCCGCGCGGTCCGGCTTTGACTCATCCCCCGCTATCAGCGGAGACGGGGTCTATGTAACGGGCAAGGACGGGAAGCTGCACGTCCTCGACATCCGGGCGGGCAAGGAGGTCTGGTCGTTTGTTGCCGGCGGGAAGATCCTCTCGTCACCCGCCATCGGCGAGGGCGCGGTGGTGTTCTGCGACGCGGCCGGACACCTCTACTGCCTTTCCTGCCGCAAGGTGGAGGGAAGCCCTCAGTGACGGAAAAGGACAACATTGTTCTGATCGGCATGCCCGGCGTGGGCAAGAGCACCGTGGGTGTGCTGTTGGCCAAGATGACGTCGCGCAGTTTCATTGATAGCGATGTGGTCATCCAGGCCCGGGAGGGGCGGCGGTTGCAGGACATCCTCGACGAAGAAGGCACGTCCGTCTTCCGGCAGATCGAAGAGCGGCACATCCTGGTTTTGGACCTCCACCGGCACGTCATCGCCACGGGCGGGAGCGTCGTCTATAGCGATCGGGCGATGAAACACTTGGGCGTATCGGGGGTCATTGTCCACCTGGACCTGCCCTTCGATCTGCTGAAGAAGCGAATCACCGACCTCGACTCGCGCGGCGTGGTGATGGAGCCGGGGCAGTCCCTCCGCGACCTCTTCAACGAACGCCAACCCCTCTATCGCCGCTATGCCCGGGTGAGCATTGACTGCGTCGGCCTGACCCACGAGCAGGTCGTCGAGGCGGTTGTCAAAGCGCTCGGCGCTCCCAAAGGAAAAATCACATGACCCGGTCGGAATGGGAAACGCTTTACCGCTGGGAATGGTTCCGGCGGGAGCAGTGGCGGCCGCGCTTCCGCGAGCAGAAGGCCGGCAAGACCGGCGGAAGCTGCCGTGTGTTCAAGGACCTGCTTCAGGAGATTGACGGGGACCTTGCGCTGGATTGCACCTGCGGCTTCGGCCTGAAGACGATCGTGATGAAGGAGATGGGCATCCACATCGTGGGGTCGGATGCGTGCGCCTTCGCCGTCGAGAAGGCGCGCGAGCTGGCGCGGCTTGAGGGTCACGAGATTGAGTTCTTCACCTCGTCATGGGCCGAGTTGCCATCCCGGACAAGCCACCGGTTCGACGGCATCTTCAACGATGCGCTGTCGTGGACGCTCACGCGCGAGGAGTTCCAGGCGTCGTTGGTCGGCTTCTATGAGGCGCTCAATCCCGGCGGGATACTCGTCTTCTTCGGGGCGGAGGAGGGCAGCCCGTCCGACTCAGAGAGCCGAAGGAAGCTTCTGGATGATCTGTGGGGACGACGGCCCAAGTTCTCCATTGAGTGGACGCACAAGGCCGATGACGTGCGCTGCACCAGCATCCTCGTCCGCGAGAAGGGGGACATGCACGTTGATGGCCATCATGTCTTCCTGATCGAGGATGGCGGCAGCCAGCGCACCGAGACGGCCACCATCCGCGAGCCGATGTATTGGGACTGGGACATTCTCCAGGGGCTATTCGCCGAGGCCGGTTTCGCATCCCTTCACACCCGCTCCTTCCCCGGCATGGGCCACGGCGGCGCGACGATCAATCTGGACGTGGCGGCGAAGTGAAAGCCGACCCGCGCGACCTCAGACCACCTTTCCCGCGAATACGTGTGGCTGACATATCGTATGGAAAGGCAGGGGGAAACATACCGTCCGCACAACAATAGAAGGGGATAGAATGACATACCGGACCACGGCAATCCTCCTGCTGATTGCATCCTGCTGCCGTGCGCAGGACGAGATCACGCTGCGGTGGAAAATTCCGAAGGGCACCATCTACACATACGAATATGAAGAGAGAATAACCAAGGTGGTGTTTCCGCATCTTGGCGAGCGGCGCATAGCTCCGACACGTGATGGAGTGGTGATAGAGAAAGGAACCATAGTTGTCACGTGCATGAGCGACAGAGCTATTTTTGCTTTCGATATTATGGAGACACCCTTCGAGCAAGCGAAGTCCGAGCATGTGCCGAGGAAACCCCCGGCCTGTGCTAAAGCCGTTCTCCTTCCGGAGGGTACTGACAAGGACAACAGAGCAGACTTTCTCCACATTTTCTTCCCGCTGCCTCTGGAACCACTGAGAGAAGGGAAAGGAGTAAAGCAGGGATGGCGCATACCCATTTCAGGGGAGGAGTCAGAGGTGAAAGGGGATGCCACATATACGCACCGGGGGACGGAAGTCGTCAAGGGAAGGAAATGCGCCGACTACCATGTCTCATATGCCCTACGTGCTGATATCGACACGCCAGACCAAAAGAATAGAGTACGAGTAGGGCTTGCCGGAGAGATGGACTGTCTGTTCGCAACCGAAGAAGGCTACTTCCTATCCGTCAAGGCTGACAGGAAGTCTGAGCTATCCCTTCCTGAGCAACCCGGACCCGCGTCCACGATTCAGTTCTCCAGTACAACTCTGATCCTGAAGAAAGTGGAACACACGGATTCGGGGCGCTGAGGGACAAGCAGGATTGGGGCACCATAGCTAATTCGCGGCGGGGGCCTTCGCCTCCTCGGCGGCGGTTTCCATGATGTCGGCGACGTCCCACCAATCGCTGCTGGGGAGGATGGCGTCGGCGGCGGGGGCGATGGTGGCGATGTGCTCCGGCGCCTTGACGCCCACGATGGCGCAGGAGAGGGCCGGGTGGGTGAGGACCCAGCGGATCGCCAACTGCGGCATCGTGAGGCCGTGCTTTTCGGCGAAGGGCTTCAGCGCATCCATGCCGTCCAACATGCGCTGAAACGCCTTGCCCTGGAAGAGTTTCTCGTTCGCGCGGGAGTCGGAGAATTTGTGGTCGCGGGAGTATTTCCCCGTGAGCAGGCCCCGGTAGAGGGAGGAGAAGGAGATGACGCCGATCCGCTTCTCCAAGCAGACGGGCAGCTCGCGCTCCTCGATCTCGCGGGAGAGGAGATTGTAGCGGGGCTGGAGGCACTCGATGTCGAAGTGCGCCAGGCCCATGCGAATCTGGTCGGCGTTCCAGTTGCTCACGCCGAACCACCGGACCTTGCCCTGCTTCTTCAGTTGGCCGAAGGCGGCGGCGACCTCGTCGGGTCGGATTAGCGGGTCCCATGCGTGAATCTGATAGAGATCAATCCGGTCGGTCTTCAGGCGCTTCAGCGACGCTTCGCATTCGCGGATGATGTAGTCATGGCTCGTGTCGGGGTAGCGTTTCTTCCGCTCAAAGTTCCAGTAGAACTTGGTGGCGATGACGAACCGGTCGCGGAGTTTTTGCTTTGCAAGGAAACTGCCCAGCGAGCTTTCGGCGTACCCATCGCCATAGGCGTCGGCGGTGTCAATGAAGTTCACGCCCACGTCCAGCGCCTTCTTGATGGCTTTGTGCCAGGGTCCCAGCGGTATCTCGCCCCAGAACCTGGGCGAAAGTTGCCAGCATCCGAAGCAGATGCGGGAAACGATCAGGTCCGTCTTGCCGAGTTGGATGGTCTGCATGGGCGAACTCCTCTCCTGAAGGTATCTGTGTTCCGTCGCCATCGGTCGTCGAGGCAGGATACGGGAAACGCGGGATGTTGTCAAGCGGTGCGCTTATTTTTGTGTTGACCTTGCTTTCCTCGCGGCGATAAAATCAATCACAGGTTTCCGGTGGAAGCGCAACTCTGGAGGAAACTTCTGAAATGGCGAAGAAATTTCGTATCTGTTGCCATCTCATCCAATGGCGAGGCGAACAGAACGAGAACCCCGAGAAGATCATGCGGGAGGTCGCGGCGGCCGGATACGACGGGCTGGAGGGCTTCAAGATTCAGTGGGCCGAGCAGCTCGTCTGGCTCCAGGCCACGGCGGCAAAGTATGGCCTGCGGATCGTGAATGCTGGTGGATCGGATCATCAGCAGAGGATTGATTTCAACGCAACACTCGGCAACGATGCCTCCGAGGTCCCCGCCGCGCGCAAGGCGCAGTTCGGCGGCCCGGACCCCACCGACGAGGACTTCCGAAGGGCCGGGGAGTCGCTGAAAGACGCCATCGCCTATGCGGAGGAACGCAAGATCAAGCCGTTCCATCATGCCCATCTCGGCACGATGATCGAGACGTCTGAGGACGCGAAAAAGATGCTCAAGGCCGCGCCGGGACTTTATCTTCTCCTGGATACGGGGCATCTTCTCGCCGCCGGGTCCGACCCGATGGACGCGCTTCGGTCGTGCAGCGATAGAATAGGCCACGTGCACCTGAAGGATACGCACGCAAACGACCCCAAGACCTGGAACTATCGGAAGGGCAAGTTCCGCCAGGACGCGCGCTTTGCGGAGCTGGGGGCAGGGAACTTGGGCCTGGATGTGGCGAAGGTGATGGCCGGGCTGGAGGACGTGGGGTATGATGGCTGGATATCGGTGGAGCTTGACGAGTGTTATCCCCCGAAACCACCCGCCGAAGCGGCGAAGGCCAATCGGGAATACCTGAGGAAACTGGGCTACTGAGGGCGCGATCAGTGAACACATCAGGAGGAGCAACATGATGCCGACATCAGATGAAATCAAGGAAACTGCCTGGAAGATGGTCCAGAAGAACAAGGACTTGTTCCTTTTATCCACAGTTGACGCAGATGGACGCCCGCACACCCGATACATGGGCGCCATGCTCATGGCCGGGGATTTCGAGGTCCTGATGGCAACGCATCAGGGATCACGAAAAGTCGAACATATCAAGAACAACCCCAACGCGCAGTTGGTTTTTTCCTCGGATGATTATTCGCGGGTGGTCACCCTTTCGGGGACGGCCCGGCTGGGTGCGCCCTTGGATATAAAACGAAGGATGTGGGAGGCGTTTCCCGGCCTCAAACAGCATTTCCGGGACTTCACGTCGCCGGAATTTTGCGTCATTCGGTTCAAGGCAAGCGCTCTTGAGATTGTGACCGCAACGTCCCGCTACGAGCCGATGCGGATCGAGCTATAGCTCGGAACATCACTCCGTCTATGCTGGAAACATAGCAACGTGGACGCCACAGACGACTTCATCCAGCGAACGCTCCACCACGAGGCAACGCGGAACGAGAAGATCCTCGCGTGGCTGCGCTTCGGTCTTGTATTGACCATCGCCCCCGATTTCTTCGCCGATTCACTCCTGGCATCCACTTGGTGGTTGGACGTCATTTGCCTCATCTATCTGGTTGCCGCCTTGTGGGCGACCTTTCGATGGGCAAGCAGACATTGGTTCAAGTATGTCATCGTCATGGCAGATGCGCTCGTCATCCTCTACGCGACCGTCTGGGATGCCGACAGCTGGTCAAACGAGGCGCTGCTGATGGCCATGGCGCTCTTCGGCGCTTTTCTGATCGTAACGGCCGCGCTTCGCCTGTCACCGTGGGCGGTGGCCTATGGCACGGGCTTGGTCATGGTGGATCTAATTGTGGCAGGAATCTGGCTCGACGCGCCGTTCTCCACTGTTTTCGGCGCGGCGATGATTCTCCTGCTCCTCGGCGTGCTGAGTCACCTTGTCACGATGCGCTTGACGGTGCTTATGGCCGATGTCACCCGCAAGGAACGTCTGTCGCGGTTTCTTCCCCCGGAGCTGGTCGAGCGGGCGGCGCAAGACCCGGCCCTGCTCCAACTTGGGGGCAAGCGCCAATCTGTGACCATCCTCTTCGCCGACATTCGAGGCTTCACGCCGATGGTGGAGGGTCACCAACCAGAGGATGTTATCGAGTTCCTCAACGATTATCTTCGTGTGACTACGGATGTCATCTTTCATCATCGAGGCACGCTCGATAAATTCATGGGCGACTGCCTCATGGCCCTCTTCGGCGCCCCTTTGTCCAATCCCGACGACGCCGACCGGGCCGTCCATGCGGCGGTGGAGATCATGGAGCAGGTGGCGGAGTTCAACCGGAGGCGGACCGCCAACGGCTTCTGCCCCGTCGAGATCGGCATCGGCGTCAATACGGCCAATGTCATTGTGGGGAACATTGGCACCGACCGGCGGATGGACTATACGGTCATCGGCGATGGGGTGAATTTGGCCGCGCGATTGGAGAAGCTGACCAAAGAATACGAGACAAAGATCATCATCAGCCGCTCCACCCATGAGCGATTGAGCGACAAGAGGGGCGCGGTTGCCTACGGCGGCGTGAAGGTCCTCGGGAGAGATGCGCCGGTCGAGATCTACGGCGTGCCCCACGCACCCCTGAAGGGCGCGCGCCCGGAAGGTTGAATCGGTTCATGCCGCGACGATGGCTTGGATCGCGCTACATAGCCATTGCTTGTCGCTGTCCCGCAGATTGCTGCCGATGTCTATGCTCGCCTGGTCGGATCGAATGTAGATGCTCTCGTTGCCACTTTCGTCGGCCTTGTGCAGACCGACCTCCTCGATCTGCGCGCAGGGGATGGTCTTGATGCGCCAATCACGGCCGAAGAACGTGTCGTAACTCTTGATGTGATCAGGATTTGCCAGCACATGCGTCCTGGCGAAGGTGATGTAAAGCGCCCCAAACAGCACGCCGAGGCCGACGGCCACAAAGGGAATCAGGAAGAGAAACATCAGAATTGCGTTGGGCATTCCTTCCGCGTTTCCGGTTAATAGGGCAATGATGAAGGTAAAGACGATTCCATTCCAGAACACTGCAAAACCCCCAAGGAAGATTGACGCGCACCCCAATCCCACACGGGGCAGGATGAAATGAATCTCTTTGCCTTCGACCGAAAAGGCGACCCGCAGGTCGAGCGGCGGTGCGGGGAACTCGAACGCGCCGGCGCCGGCAGCCTTCTGCTCTGCCGCCCTTTCGCGAAAGGTGACGTCGGCCTCCTCGACGGAGCGGACCACTCGTCCATCGCCGGTGGCGTCAATCATCGGCAGGCGGAGTTTCTTGGCGAATTCCTCCAACTTGTTGTGCGCCGTCAACTGATCGCGCCACTCGCCGAAGGAAATCCGGTCGCCGTCTCGCCAGAGGAGATACACGCACCACATCGTGTACGACGAGGAGCTGCCCTTGCTACTGCTGCTGGTCCGTCGCTCCCGCGCAAACAGCAGGCCGTCGAAGTCGTCGAACGTGGAACCCGTGAATCGCGGAGATAGGAAGAAGCCCTTCTTTCTATGGTAGGTCCGGTTCATCAGATCGAGCCGACATTCGTCCACATAGCAGAAGGCAAAAATGCCGAGGAGTGCGAACAGCCCCCCAACGACGAAGGGGATCCAGCCGTTGTGCTGTTGATAGGTCTTGCCGAGGGCGCAGCCGACGATGACCCCGACGCCGATTACTGCGAACAAGAGGCCCACCCACCGCGGACTCTTGAGGACCGCTTCCTGGTCATCGAACTTCTGGAGTATGAATGTGTTTGGCATGATGGACCTCTGGCCGGTCTATCCAGGTTTTTCTCCCTCCCTCTCCATTATGCGTGAAAGCCGTCGGCCCGTCAAGGCTCGTTACTTGCTGGAGCGGGATCAGCCCATCCCACCAAGAAAAAGCCACCATGCCAGACCCCCGACACAGAGCATTTCGACGGAATGAAGGATGAAGAAACGAGCGGATGCGCCGCGGGTAGCAGATGATAGTCCGCACGAAGCCGCGATCAGGCGATAGAGTGAACGCGTTCCGCCGGGGAGGAGGCGGACGATTCCCTGGGGCTTTCTCGTGTCGAACTCGACTGCCGCGAGCGGCGCTTCACTTCTGCCCTTGGAAATAAATCGGGACTCGCGTTCGCGAAAGTCGCTCTGCGCGAGAACGAACGCCCGCCGAACGGCGAGGAGGGCGTCTGCCTTGCTCACGTTGTAACACTCGACAAAAAAGGAGGTTAGCGCATGTTGCACGACACCAGCGAAGTGATAGGCCAGTAGAACAAGCACCCCCCAGCCCAGTGGGGAATGGGGTCGGTAACCGAACAGGACAGGTGCGACCACGAGGAAAGGAAACAGGCACACGAGACGGAAGCACAACAGGTGATCCGATCGAATGACCAGCGCCTTGCCGCGCAGGATGCATAGCGCCCAAAGCCCATACAGAACCGCGGCGGCGGGAGCGATGATCCCCGATGTGTAACATGCGACCTTCGCAAGCGTCTCCCACATCGTATCCCCTCTGCTCCCTCGCGCTAAGCGCTATCCCAGAATTTTCCGCACGAACCCCGCGTTTTGCTTCACCTGGTTTTTGTGTTTTTGGAACATGCCGACGTCAACGAGGTCCGTGGGCTTGATCTGGTCAAAGGCCCACTGGAAGGTCTGCTTCACCATCTCGTCGGTCTTGCAGTTGCGGCTGGCGGCCATGATCTTGAAGGCGATACAGGGCTTCTTCGTCTGCCGGATGGCCCGGGCCATGCGCGGCGGGTCTTCGGGGGGAAACTTGTCCTTCGCGTAGGCGTTCTGGTCCTGCGCAGGGGCGGCCTTGTAGCCTCGGGCCAGGTTGTAGAAGCAGGCCATATAGAAGTCGGTTTCCCAGCCCTTCTCCTCGGCGTACTCGATCACCTCGGGGATGTGTGTGCCCACGCCGGCGGGCAGGCCGCGGTCCTTGATGCACTTCACGACATCGCGGACGACATCAATCTTTCCCTCATGCCACGAGTTATCCGTGTGCGAGCCGTGGTGGTAGATGGCGATCGGTTCATACCGCGCAATCTCGCGCACGTTGGCCTCAAGGCTTCGGAACTCGCTGGCCGTCTGGGCGATCCACTGCACTTGACCCCCGTTGAGCCGATGCTCCAAATACATCCGCATCTGGTGTCGGTCGCCGCGGGACTGGAACGTGTTGACGCCGTTCGCCCAGCATTCATCGAGGCACTTGAGAAGGTTCGGCATGGTATAATAGGTGATCATCTCCCAGTCCAGCTCCGCGCTGAAGTGCGAGAAGCCACTGAACGGATTCCCGCCGCAGATCAACCGGGTCACATCCTTGTCGCCGATCTTGACGGTTGGCAGCATGTCGCCTTTCTCCTATTCTGCATCCAGGGAGCGCTTGCAGCACTCCCGAAGCCACTCATACGTGTCCACCCAGATGCGCGCGAGTTGGTTTATTTTCTCTCTACTCAGCCGGCCGAATGCCGCGCGCCAACAACGCTTCAGCAGCCCTCCTTTGACGTTCGCCTTGAGTTTGAGCGGGGCGCCGTCGGCCGCCTCGGGATCGAAGAAGCGCAGGTCGTCTTCCTGTAGCTGATAATCCAGCCCGCGCGCGTATCGGTCTCGGAGGTCGCTCAGCATCTTGATGTTCTCGCACAGTTTGTCCGGCAGAAGGTCTTTGTTCCGGACGGTGACCAGCTTGATTGCGAAGGAATATGTCCTCGTGTCGGACACCATTGCCTCGCCGTTGGGCAGTTTCTCCGCGATCAGCCGATTGAGGAGGTGCTCTGTGCAGAGCTGCGTCCAGAGGATTGCCGCTGCGGGACTCCCGGTTCCAAGGATGCGTTCGAATGACTCTTGGGCCATTATCTCTGTGGTGCTCACCGATTTCTCCCTTACGTGGATAGATGCATTCTCACCCTCGGTACCGTCCCTTCGTTGAACATTCCCGGCACACGCTCCGTATCGAAGCGAATCCTGCCTGTGCGATGGAGGCGTTCGATGATCTCGTAGCACATGGGCGCGCTGCGGGTAAGCGCCCCGTCGGGCCAGAGCGATTTGGTCAGCCCCCAGGCCGCCTTACCGAACGTCGCCCCGGGCTCGTTTTTCAGCGCATCGAGAACCATCGCCTCCGCCTCCGCGTAGGGGCAGTTCATATCCACAGGGACCGCCGAGGGATCGAACGGCTTCAGCCGCATGCCGTGGCGGGTCACGGCGGCGGCCGTATTCATCGGAAGAGAAGCGCGCCATGTCACAGCGTCCGGCAGCGCCAGGCCGATGCTTGCGAGATACATACCGGAGTCATCCAGGCCCGCGACAATTGACTGGTTGATCGTTGCGGCGATGATCCGGTCGGATTCATCTTCATGAACGGCGAGGCCGCAGATCTCGCCGGGCATTTTCATATAGGCCTCGCGCATGGCGTCGAGCAGGTCCCCCGATTCCTTGTATCCCTCCTCGATCAGGTGGCACATGATGTCGCTGATGTGGACCGACTTGCCGTCGGACAGCACAGGATAGTTCCCAACCTTATCGTCTGACACGGCGCGGAAGGCGTGCCCCTTGGCGAGCAGGTCATTGCCAAAGGACGCGACGTTGACGCGCTGGTCATCAAAATACCCCCGGCTGCCCTGGGCGACATAGGCCATCCTGCCGTCGCACGCGACAAAGGGATGGCCCCATTCCACGTCGCCGCCGCTCGGCGTGCGGCTGTGGGCGATGCCCATCATGCCGGGGAGCGACGCCGCGTCGGTCTCCGCGCGGAGCTTGGCCACGTCGCCGACGACCTTGCGGTAGTACAGTTTGTCCTCGTGGATCGTCGCAATGCCTGTATAGAACCCCCCTCCAAGACCTTCCTGTTTCTGCAGCATTTCCAGCAGAATCGGCGCCGCAGAACGGTCGCCGATAACTCCGGCAAGAACGCACATCGCACGTCATCCTACAAAGGTGGGCGATCAATAGCATTGATACTAACAGGACGCGGACATCGAGTCAAGAGACGAGGCAACGCGCGGGGAAATCGGATGGCGTTATTCCCCCTTCGTCTTGCGATGAGCCGAGGAGAAGGTGATGACCATGACGGCGTCCTCGTCGCCGACGGCCTTCGCGTTGTGGACGACGCCCCGGGGCACGGAGATCGTGTCGCCGGGGTTCATCGGGAAGACCTTGTCCCCGACGCTGTGGTCGAGCCGCCCGGAGAGGAGATGCAGGATCTCGTCGCAGTTGCTGTGCGAATGGCGGGGGTTGGCCCGGCCGGCCTTGATGACGACTTTGCCAAAGGTCATGGAGTCCGAGTTACCGATCTTCCCGCTGACGAGCCATGTGATCGCGCCCCAGTCGAATTTCTCGATTTGCCCCTCGCTCATTGTCTTGACAATGGCATCCACATGCACTCCCTTCTGCGCGCTATAATGAAATGGGTTTGTCCGGTCCCTGTTTGAATGCCTCGAAAATGCGAATCCCCTCCTCGGCGTCGGCGATGCCGCCGATCTCGATGGGTGCATCGTTCAAAACCGCATCGCAGAAGTATCGAATTTCGCTGTAGTACCCGAGGAGGAAGATGCCCTTGTTGTAAAGATTGCCCAGCGAGAACTCCGGCTCCCAGACAATCGGTGCATCGTCCACCTCGCCGGTGAAGTCGGACCCGCGCCCATAGGCCCGGAACGTCTTTTCGCCGACGCGGCGGTAGTAAATCACCTTCACGTTGTTCTCAATCACCACGTTTGCGCCGTCGCCTGTGATCTCGGTGCGTTCCAGGAATGAACTCCGCGACTGTCCGGCGGCAAAATGGATCGTCGCCTTCGCACCGGACCGCAGGTCGAACAGGGCGAAGCCCGCCCCGTTGTCGGCCCGAGAGTAGAACAGGCTTTCGCTCCGCCCGCCGAGGTATTGCATGAGAGAAACAGGATGGCACAGATGGTCGAGGAACCCGCGCACCGGACCGGAGACGCCGCCCGCTTTCGCGTCCGCCTCGAACTGCTCCAGCGTCGGGATGGTCTGTGGGTAGCGGAGGGAGAGCGTGCGAATTGCGCCGAATTCCTTCGATTCGACGATCTTCTTTGCACGGACATTCGCCGGGAAGAACATCTTCTTGAACCCGATGGCCAGCTTCTTCCCCGATTCGGCCATCGCCGCGCGGAGGAGCGCGATGTCGTTCAGGTCGTTCACCGGCGGCTTCTCGATCCAGACATGGATACCCGCCCTCAGGCAGTCGCTCGCGAGGGCGGGGTATCGCACGCGCCCGGCCTCGTCGTAACTGGTGACGATGAAGACAACGTCGAGGTCCTCCTTCTCGATCATATCGCGGTGGTTTGTGTAGGCCTGTCGCGCGCCGAAGGTGCGCTGGCAGTGTCTCGCCTTCTCCTCGACCACATCGCACACGGCAATAAGATCAATAGGCGCATACAGGAACACGGGATAGATATTCCGATACGCATGGCCGCCGCAGCCGATGAAGCCCGCCCGGAGCCTGCGGCCGAATTCGTGATTATATGTCACGTGCATGGGCAAACACGTTCCTACCCCTCGGCAGGCACACGGAACCCGAGGATATGTCCCTTCAGGCCGATGAACTGAAACGTTACGTAGCCCGTGGTTTCGCCCTTTTCGCAGAGGACCTTGTAGAGGACCTTGAGTTTCGGCGAGTCGCCGGGGGTGAATTCTTCGGATGCAAACTCAATTGACTTCAATCCACCGAAGCGTTCCTTGACGGACGGCATGGCCTGGTTCAGTTTGTCGAGCGGCATGGCCTGCTGGAGGCTCTCGTGCATCATGGCAAACGCATCGTTCACCTTGTCGGTCAGGAGGAGGGTCAGGAAGTTTTTGCCGCGTTCGTGATAGAAGGGGGACTTGGGGGCGGCGGCAAACCATTTCTTCGGGTCAATTTTGTCGCTGTCAACCTTGAACATCGTGATCTTGCCATCGAGCATCTGCAACTCCGACTCGGCGGTTCCCTTCTCGAAGTTGACCGTGCCCTTGCTCTCGGTGAGCCAGCCCTTGTCGGTCTTGTTGGTTGAAGCGTTGAAATTGGTCGCGGACAGTCCCTTATACTCGCCCAGCCCCTCTTTGACGCCGTTCATCCACAGTTGAAGCACCGGCTCGTCCAGCAGGTTGCTGAAGGCCGGATGGAGCATGGCCGTGACCTTTGCCGGATCGCCGGAAAGCACGGCCGCAAAAAACTCCTCTTGCTGCTTTTCGCCGGACTGGAAGGCCACAACAAGGATGACCACAAAGACCAGCACGATGACGCCGCAACCGATCCCTAACTTCTTCATGATGCCTCCTTTCCCAGTGATCCGTTATCAATCCTATTCCATTACCGCACCAACGGCATGTAATTTCGGTGCTTCTTCAGACGCTCGTCGAGCAGGGCGCGAATCTCGTCCAGCGTGCAGACCGCGGCCGTGTTCGGGTCCAACATGCAGGCGTGGTAGATATACTCGCGGTTCCGTTCCAGGATAGCCCGGACGGTCAGGTCCTGAACGTTGATATTCGTCCGGTTCAGCGCCGCGCACTGGGGCGGTATCTCGCCCACGTAGCAGCCCTGGATGCCGTTCTTGTTCACGAGGCACGGCACCTCCACGGCGCAGCCACGGGGCAGGTTCGTGATCAGGCCCGTGTTTTCCACGCTGCCGTAGATGCACCGCTCCATCCCCGTAAAGAGGGAATGGATGATGTAGGCGCCGTACTCGTGCGACCGGTTGATCGGCAAGTCGGCTTTGCCCTTGGCCGCCTTGAGTTCCTGGCGCGCGCGGTCGTCCCGGCTCTTCTTCCAGTTGGGATACCGCTCCGGCCCGAGGGGTGCCAGGTTGAACGCCGCTACGATCTCGTCGTGCTGGAGAAAGTAGGGGGTGTACTCGGCCATGTGCCGCGTGGACTCGGTGACGAAGTACCCGAAATGCTTCATGATGGTGAAACGCACGGTGTCCTTCTTGAAGATCTCCGGGTTCTCCATGGCCTTGAAGAGCCTCGGATAGGCGTCCTTTCCCTTGTGCTCGAACTTGAGGACCCAGGCCATGTGGTTGATGCCCGCCGTCTTGAAGTTGATCTCCCCATAGGGCGCGCCGATGTAGTTGGCCAGTTGCTGCGACGTGCCCTGCACGCTGTGGCACAGGCCGACGATCTTCGCCTTCGTGGCCTTGAACACCGCCCAGCAGTTGATGGCCATGGGGTTCGTGTAGTTCAGCCACCAGGCGTCGGGGCAGAGCTCCTCCATATCGTGCGCGGTGCCGAGCATGACCGGCACCGTCCGCAGCGACCGGCACACAGCCCCGTAGCTGACGGTATCGGCGACGGTCTGGCGCAGGCCGTGCTTTTCGAGGGGCGGCAGGACTTCCGCCTTCTCCACCTCCATATCGCCCGCGCGGAACATGCTGATGACGTAGTCCGCGCCGTCCAGGGCCTTTCGCCGGTTGGTGGTGGACTCGATCCTCGCGGGCGCTTTCATCTGCTTCACGATCCGGTCGGCGGTCGCCTTCGTGACGGCGAGGGTCTTCTTGTTGATGTCCATCAGCGAGAACGTCGAATCGGCCAGCTCCGGGAAGGACAGGATGTCCACAATGAGACGTTTTCCGAATCCCAGACTTCCGGCGCCAATCAGTGCGATTTTAGGCATTTCACATCTCCAAAGATTTACTGTGTCTTCAACACATCGGCCATGTCGTACATCCCCGGTTTCCTGCCGACGAGGAAGCGGGCCACGTTGAGCGCGCCGCGGGCGAAGAGGTCGCGGCTGTGGGCGCGATGGGTGATCTCGATCCGCTCCCCGAGGGCGGCGAAGACGATCGTATGGTCGCCGACCACGTCGCCCCCGCGCACGGCATGAACACCGATCTCCTTCTTGGTTCGCTGGCCCACGTCGCCGTGGCGGCCGTAAACCCCGACCTTCGCCATCGTCCGGCCCACCGCCTCGGCCACCTTGTCGGCCAGCTTGACGGCCGTGCCGCTGGGGGCGTCCTTCTTGAAGCGGTGGTGGGTCTCGATGATCTCGATGTCGTAGTCATCGCCGAGCAGCCGGGCCACCTGGGGCGCGATCTCGAAGAGCAGGTTCACGCCGATACTCATGTTGGGCGAGATGATGCAAGGGATTTTCCTCGACGCCTGTTTGATCGCGGCGGTCTGCCTCTTCGAGAGCAGCGTCGTGGCCACGACGAGGGCGGTCTTCGTCTCGGCGCAGGCCCTTGCCGTCTGGATTATGCCGTCATTCGCAACGGTGAAATTAAGGAGGACATCCGCGCCCCCGCGGTAGGCGTCCACCAGGGGCACACCCAGCCTGCCGCGGCCGGCCAGCTCCCCAATGTCTTTGCCGAGGTCGGGGTGGCTGGGCCGCTCGACGGCAGCGGCGAGTTTCAGGTCCTTTGCATCGGCGATCATGTGGACGAGCCGCGTTCCCATCTGCCCGCACGCGCCGGCGATTGCTAATCTCATGGCAACTTCCTTCCTGTTTCTCGGTCACAATGGGGTTGTTGAAAAACCCCCGCGAGGCGAACACCGACTGTAGCCGCACCCTTTACGGGTGCGGTTTGACGCATCACGGCCCCGCAGGCTGAAGCCTGCGGCTACAAGAACAGGGTTTTTCAACAACCCCACAATCTCCAATATTCAGCGCATGGTATCAAAGCATGTCGAGGGCGGCAAGGGATTTTTGGGGCGTTTGAAATGTGCATGTTTTTTTGGCGTGTTGACAAGTCTATGAAGAGTGGTATAATGAAACAGGGATTGTTATATTGCCCTATTTTCTTTGGGAGGGTGGCCTGATGAGAAGCCTGCGCGACGACGCCAACCTAAGGCGGGGATTCACGCTGACCGAGCTGTTGGTCGTGATCGGCATCCTCGGCCTTCTTATGGGTCTTATTCTGCCCGTTCTGAACCGAGGCAGGCGGATGGCGCGCGAAGCCAACTGCAAGGTCCAGATCAAGCAGCTTGCGCTTGAGTGTCAGCGTTACCTGAACGACTGGAAGATTCACCCGCCCTGGTTGTCCACTCTGTATCCGGATTACCTGACGGACAAACGTCTTCTCCTGTGCCCCGGCGACTTCTCACGGCCCAAGGGCAGCCAAGGAGGCCGGCCTGACGCCTTTCAGCCGCCGTTCAATCAGTTCCCCGAATTAGATGACAATAAGTTTAACGCGGCCGCGGATAACATCTACTGCGGCCTGGGCCGAATGGGACAGGGATCCACGACTACGGAAGCAAACAAGCTGCGAAACGAGGAGGTTGAGTTCTGCAGCTACAGTTATGAGTTCGCGTGCCCGGCCTGTTCCTACTGGAGCGGCGGCAACTACCCGGATCAGTTGGGCAATGGCGACGGCATCGTCTCCTGGCGTGAGGTGAAGGTCTACGTCGAACAGGAAGGCTATACGAACGTCCAGCGCAGTGTGGACCCCAACGCCAAGTACGGGGGGCGAGTTCCCCTCATTCGCTGCTTCTGGCATTCCCCCACGATGGACTCGAACAACATGGACCGCACCCGGGTCATCAACTACGCCAGCGGCGACCACAATATCTACATCAGCGACGCCAGCAAGGACGGCTGGAAGCGGGAGTGGCAGAACTTCTGAGCCTCAGAAGGTTCCGTGTGACCCCTCAGAAGGTGTGAAAAAAACGGACTTGGTGTGTGCCCCGCGTCGGCGCGGGAATGACACCCGCTCCCTCGTGGCTGAGGCGTTGCGGTTTTTCCGCCCGACGTTGCTCCGCCGTCACACGCTTGAGACCTTTACCGCCTTCCCTGTCTCCGCCGACCGGATCGCCGCGATGGAGACGGCCATCGTCTTGACGGCGTCGGCGTAGGACGACTTGATTCCAGAGAAGTCGTTTGTCTTTACGGCCTGAACGAAGGCGGCGTCTATGGTCGGCGTCGGCTTGGGTTCGAGATCAACCCCCTCGATCGCGGGAGAGACGGAGATTTTTCCCCCGGCGAAGTGGAGCGTATTCGCGTCAAATAGGACGTCAATCACGTTGGCGTTGCTCCAGTCCTTCTGGTCCAGGTGCCAGCAGGTGGACATGGACCCAACCGCGCCGTTGGCGAACTTCATGGTCAGGCTGTTGACGTCCGGGCAGTCAATGTTGCCGAGGATGCGATTGGCGGCGACATTGTAAACCTCCTCCACCTCGCCCACGAGGTAGCGGAGCATGTCAATGGTATGGGTGGCCTGTTCGAGGATCTGCCCGCCCGACTTCTCGAATTGCTGGGTCCACTTGCTTCCCCGGCCCGTGCCGCACCAGTATTTCGCCACGGCCATGCCGATGGTCTTGCCCTTCAGTATCTCTTTGGCCAGGTTCGCGCCGTGGGTGTATCGAAGTTGGTAGCCGACGGCGGTGTGAATCCCCTTCTTGGCCACAGCCTTCTCGATCTTGCGGGCCGTCTCCATCGTACGAGCCACGGGCTTCTCCACCAGGAACGGCAGGCCGCGCTCAATGACGGCCAGCTCCGGCGCGCCGTGGGTGTGGACGGGGATGCTGATGTAAACCGCGTCCGGTTTCTCTTTATCGAGCATCTCGTTCATATCCGTGTATGGCTTGGCCTTGAACTCGGCGGCTGCGCCCTCGGCCAGTTCCTTCACCAAATCGCACACGGCGACGAGCCGCGCGTCCTCCACATTCATCAGACCCCGCATGTGGCCCTTGGCGTTGCCCCCGCACCCGATGCACCCGATCCTCACCTTGTCAGACACTGTTTTTTCTCCCAATGCGAAAAGGCGTTATTTCGTTTCCGCGAATCTCTGCCAATGCTCATTGATCTTGTCGAGGTCTGCGGCCCCCTCGTGCGCCCAGAGGCGGTATCGCAGGACAAGCTGCTCGTTTCCCTTGAGGACGATGTCACCCTTGAAGCACGGCGCCGCGCCCATCCACCCGTCGTCGCGGACGTGCCACGTGGCCGGGTGGTCGTGGTTGGACGGGTGGTCGAGGAAGGCGATGCCGTTCCAGACCCCGCCGGCGATGGGGCCGGAGTAGTCCATCCAGCGCGCAGGCTTCCAAAAGACGCCCTCTTCGTTCTTGCCGCCCTCGGAGTTGGTCATCTCCCCGCCGCCGTCGTGGACGCCCATCGTCTTTGCCACGCGCAGCGCCAGAAAGCCGAAGGACGTCTTACCGAAGGCGACCTCCTTTTCGACGGGGCGGAAGATCAGGCGAAAGTCAGCCACGGCCTCCCCGTTGCGCAACGGCATCGCCTGGACCTCGCGGATATCCTCCGCCAGCCGGACGCCGTGCGTCCCTCCCGTGGCGACCCAATAATTTCGGGTGGTCATCTTTGCCGAGTCGCCGTCGTCGTATTGAACGATGCAGTCGTGTATGATGCGTCCGGATGATTCCTTTTCCGTCCAGAAGTCAACACCGTTGCAGAACTGGTGGCCGATCCAGATGCTGCGATGGTGGGCATGGCCCACCGGATCGTGGGGGTGGCCGATGCGGGTGAGCGAGAAACCAAATGGTCCAACGAGAGGGAACCAATAGGGTCGGAGAAGCTCCGGGCCGAAGTGATAACGGAGAATCTCCCGCCCGGCCGTCTGGAACGATGCCTGGTTGCCAGGCATTGGCATGACTTGGGCCAGGGGAAATGGGGCCATGAGCGACTTCCTGTTCTTGCGGTTTACATACCGTGGTTGGACAACAAGTCCTCCCAGCGAAGACGGACTATATCGGGTCGGAGGGGGCGTGTCAAGAACGATCAGTCCGATGTGTGTATTGAAAACCCTTTTGCCTCACATATAATATGCGGAGTGAACATTATAAACAGAAAGGGAAAACACCTATGACCGGCATGATATCCGCAGTCGCGATCGCCTTCGGGATAACCTGCATCATCTTCCTGCTTTTGCTTGTCAAGTTCGCCAGGCCTTGGCTGCAGGCGATGCTGTCAGGGGTGCCAATCCCCCTCATTGCAGTAATAGCCATGTGGCTCCGCAGGATTGACGTGGATCTCATTGTTCAGACTTACATCAAGCTCGTCCAGGCCGAAGTCCGCGTGCCAATCGAGAATCTCGAAAGGCACTACCTCGCCGGCGGCGATGTGGCCCTTGTCGCGGACGCCCTGATCGCCGCGAAAAACCGCCGGCAGAATCTCTCTTTCGAGCAGGCGGCGCAGACGGATCTGGCGAGGGAGAACCGGAAGTAAATGGGAAGTTTTTGTCTGTTTTTTTCAGAGTCCCTCCCCGAGCGGCCTCACGTTGTACGACGCTGTTGCATGTAGACAGCGTAGTGCGTGGGACAGGTGCAAAACTGCCCGTTACCAAAGGGGAACCGGTAGGGACAAGACATATGCTCGTTGGAGGAGAGAAACAGCACGTTCTTCCCGTCCGCGCCGACCACCTTACACTTTTCAGGATCACCGAAGCAGCCGGTCGAGAGACATGCAAAGTGATGAGGACATCGGGTCGTCTCGCGCAGAACGTCGTTCGGGACACTGAGCGCCATGACTTTCCCCTCTCGTGTTGGTGGCCGACACTGATTCAGAGGCTCCCCCCGGTCAGCCCTCCCCATAAGAGCGCCTTTGCGCACAGTTCTCCGAACGGCTAACGGTTGATTTATACCAACACGGCAAACCGATTTCAAGACATTTTCCCGCACCGTCTGCGATCCATACGCTCCCACTTCTCTCTTGACGTAGGCCCATCATACGGCTATCGTCTCTATGCACGGCATCGGCATTTTTGGGAGTGAGAAGCATGAGAAAGAAACGAATTGCCCTCGTTGTCGCCGTCGGCGCATTTCTGATCTTCGCCATCTGGTCCTGCGAACCCGTCTTGGAACAAAGGGCCGACGTCGCGCCCGCGACGACGGGATACGACGCCTGGCGGCAACACCGCGACGCCGTGAAGCAGCGCCCCGACATCCTCCGTTACTACACCTTCGAAACCATTTCGACCGAGAAGCCCGCTGCGCCCAGCGAGGCCGGCGAGGCGGAGCCGTTGACCTACGACCCGCGCGGCGAGGTACTCCAGGTCGTCGAGGGACGCTGGCCTGCAAAGAAGGCCGTGCGCTTAGACAAGGGATGCCTCGAGACGAAGCCCTTCCCAGTGGCAGGGAAGGCGTTCACCGTCGAGTGCTGGTTCCGCAAGCACGGCCAGGGCGCGGAGCTGGGCAACGGCCGGACGAACGGCATAATCTTCGCACAAGGCGGGGGCTATTGGGACGGCGTCCGCGTCTGGACCGCCTATCCAGGCAGGACCATGCGCTTCGAGATTGGCCGTCCCAAACCCAATAATGCATTCGGCCTCTCCGTGAGCGATTCCATCCCCGATGGCGTGTGGCTGCACATCGCTGCAACCTGGGATGGAAAGGAAATGCGGCTCTACCTGAACGGTCTCCTGCTCGAAGCGGCGGAGTATGACGGCGACTACACTGCGGGCGGCCCGTTTCGGATCGGCTTCGCCGATGCAGGAGTCGGGTCGCTCAAGATGGACGTGGACGAGGTAGCCGTCTATCGCCGCGCCCTGTCCGACGGCGAAATCCTCCGCGACGCCTGCATGGGGGCCTCGGCGTCCGATGAGGTCTCGCTCCAGTTCGCAGACGCCGCGAAGGCAACCGCGCAACAGAACTGGGAAGAGGCTGGGGCAACGTTTGAGAAAATTGCTGGCATGAAAGGCATCAACCCCGCATACCGCGCTCTTGCCTGTCTCGGCCTGGCCCGAACGATGGAGAAACAAAGACGGGCTAACGCGGCAGCCGCACACTACACCCAGGTGTTCGAGGATGCGTCGGCTCCGGAACGACTCCGCCAGTTTGCCCTGCGGCGTTGCGCGTACTTCGAACCAAATATCGCCAACCCCATTGCCTCTCGCGCTTTGTACGAGCGACTTCTCGATCTGCCCGCCCTCGGCACAGAGGAACGCATCGGCGTCCAGCTGAACCTGGCCGAGCACTGCCTGCGCGAGAAGGATTGCGCCGCCGCCCGCAAGCAGTACGACGCGGTGTTAGCCATGCCGAGCCTATCGGAGAACCAGCGATGGAACATCCGCCTGCAAATGGCGCACACGTGGCGCGTCGCGGGGGACTATGGGGCGGCGCGAGGGGCCTACGAGAAGATCGCCATTGCTAAAGAGGCCCCCGCCGAGTTCAGGAGCTATGCCATGCTCTGCGCCGCGAGCACGTATATCCTCCAGAAGGACTACCCCGCCGCCATCAATGCCTTCAGCAAGGTGCAGACGGTGAAAGACGCGCCGAAGCATCATGTCTGGGAGGCGGAGGACCGGATCGCGGAGTTAAAGCGGATGCAGCAGGGGCTTCCCGCGCGCGACCCGGCAGCGATGCGGGTAAAGGTTCCGGCCCTTCCCAAGCCGGCCGTCGTATTCCATGTGGCCCCGCACGGCTCGGATGAGAATCCGGGGACTGAGGCCCAACCCTTCGTAACGCTCGCTCGCGCCCGCGACGCCGTTCGAGAAAAGAAAAAATCGGGACCTCTCCCGGCGGGTGGAGCGACGGTGTTCGTGCGCGGCGGGCTGCACAAGGTGGAAAAGACCTTCGAGCTAACGGAGGCTGATTCGGGAACGGAGCAGGCGCCCGTCGTCTACCGCGCCTACGCCTCCGAGAAACCCGTCTTTTTCGGCGGCGTTCGGCTGCGGAACTTCGAGCCGGTCGCCGACAAGCCCATCCTCGACCGCCTGCCGGAAGACGCGCGGGGCAAGGTGTGGCAGACGGACCTGAAGGCGCAGGGCGTGACGGACCTCGGCGAGATCAAGCAGCGCGGCTACGGCTTTGCCCGCTACCCGTGCAACCCATGGATTGATCTCTATTTCGACGGCAAGCCGATGCAACTCGCCCGATGGCCGAACGAGGGCTTTGTGAAGATCGGCAAGGTCCACGTCGGCGAGTATGTCCATCGGCAACATAATAAAAATCCCGGCGCATTTGAATATGAGGGCGACAGGCCAACGCGCTGGACCCAGGCGAAGGACGTCTGGATGTTCGGCTTGTGGGGGCACTTGTGGGCGGGCCTTTACCTGAAGGTGGCCTCCATCGAGCCAGCGAAGCATCTTATTACCACCGTTCAGCCCTCCCCTGCCGGATTCCGTCAGGGGTATCCCTATTACTGTCTCAATCTGTTGGAGGAAGTTGATCAGCCGGGCGAGTGGTACATGGATCGGGATGCCGGTGTGCTGTATCTCTACCCGCCCCGAGATCCGAACAAGGCCATTATCGAGCTACCCGTCTTTACGGGACCATTCGCAAAAATGGAAAACGTCAGCCACGTGACGATCCGCGGCCTGATGTTCGACCTTGCTCGCGCCGACGGCGCAGCGATTATCGGCGGCAAACAGAATCTCATCGCCGGCTGCACGTTCCGGCGTCTCGGCGGGAACGGGGTCGTCATTGACGGCGGGGCAGGGCACGGCATCCTGAGTTGCGACATCCACTGCGTCGGCGCGTGCGGCACGCGCGTAAAGGGCGGCGAGCGGAAGACGCTCACCCCCGGCGGGCACTTCATCGAGAACAACCACATCCACGACTTCAGCCGCATTGACCGGGCCTACGCCCCGGCGGTGCACATGGACGGCGTGGGCAACCGCATCACGCATAACCTCTTCAACGACTCGCCGCACCATGCCATGCGGATCGAGGGGTACGAGCACGCCGTCGAGTTCAACGAGGTCCACAGCGTCTGCTATGAGACCGACGACCAGGGCGGCGTGGATATATGGGGGAATCCGGCGTATCGGGGCCTTGTCTTCCGCTACAACTTCTGGCATCACATCGCCAGTGCCCACGGCCACTGCGGCAATGCCGGGATTCGGCTGGACGACATGATCAGCGATGTGCTGATCTACGGGAACGTGTTCTACCGCTGCTCGGGCGGGCTGTTCGGCGGCGTCCAAATCCACGGGGGCAAGGACAATATCCTCGACAACAATGTGTTCGTCGAGTGCAAGTACGGGATCAGCTTCTCGCCGTGGGGGCAGAAGCTGTGGGAGGAACGAGTGGGCGAGGCCAAGTCCCGCGTGTCCGGCGAAGGGGTGGACATCACCAAGCCGCCTTATTCGACGCGCTACCCCGACCTCGCCCGTATGAAGGAAAACGCCGACCGGAACTACATCTGGCGGAGCCTCGTGGTGGACTGCGGCGAATTCACCACCCGCGAGCGCGGCGTGAATGAGATGATGGACAACTGCGCCTTTGCCGACGATCCCGGCTTTGTCGCCCCGGCGGAGCGTGACTTCGCGCTGAGGAGCGATTCGTTCGGCTACGACCGCTTCGGCTTCCGGCCCATCCCCTTCGACGAGATCGGCCTCTACCAGGACGAACTCCGTCCGACATGGCCGGTCCGGACCGGCATCACACCGTATTACGGGAAGGAGCAATAGGCCCCCGATAGCCGTCAAATGTAGAGATAGTTGACGGAATGGGCGAGGCTGCCGGGGAGGAAGGTGATGTGGGGCATGCGGCGGATCTCAAGGGCGTCCTCGATCATGGGGATTAGGCAGGCATCGCTTATCTGGGCCGCCCGGATTGCCGATCTGAGGGAGCAGAGCGAGGGAATGATGAATAGTTTCACTCGCTCATAGAGCGCTTGCATGAAGTGCGCAAGGGCGGTATCACGCTCGGTCGGGTCGGCAACTGCGATCAGGCTCCGGCGCATCCGATCCGCCCTGGCAATCCTCTCCTCCGAATCGTCATAGTTCACATCCACCTTCCCATCGCGAAGCCGCTTCAGCACATCGCCCAGCGCAAGGCTTGGCCCCCGCTCCAGGGGGGCTCGCTGGAAATCCCGGCCCGACATGCGGAGTACGTCGAACAGCCCGGCGGCCACGGCATTTTTCAGGATGGCGCCGATCCGATGAACGTCCTCCTCAGAATCGAAGCCGAAGAGAACGAACGGAGGATCAAAGGTCCCAGGTCGTTCACCTGGGAAGATTCGATCGGGATGAAATTCGTTTTTTCGACAGATCACAATAAGGTGGGCAATTCCATCGCTCTCGGCGATGCCGTCGAAAAGAAACGGATCCTCCGGCAGGCCGTCCGCCATGCGCAGGCGGGCCAGCACGCGCCGGTGCAGGTAGAGCATCTCGTCGTGGTCGTGCAGTTTCTCCACCGCGTCGGCTCCGTCAAGAGGATACCCGATGTCCCAATACCCCGGCCCGGGCGATGGGCGTGCAGACGGTGATGTCGGCCCGCAAGCGGCGGGGGCGATAAAACTCATCCCGCAGCGTCCGCTTCAGTCGGTCCACGGCGTCGTCCCTGACGAGGACCATGATGCATCCCGCAATGCCCACGCCGGAGAGCTGCGCGCCCACGACGCCGGGCACGCTCGCGGCGAGGTCCACCATTGCATCAATCTCCGCCGCGCCGCAGCCGTAGCGGCCCGGCTGCATGTAGAGCTGCGCACGCAGGACGCGCTCCGGGTCCTCGCTGTCCAGGTCAGCGATAAGCGAGTGAAGGTACTCATCACCCGCCTGCCAAGCATAGGGCGCAAGTTTTCCATCGGCGAGCGAGGCCAGACGCTCCGCGTCGTGAGAACGGGCCATCAGGAGGCCGACCTCGTCCAACTGTTCCTTGGCCACAAGTTCTGAGAATCGCTCGCTTCGCGCACATTCGGCCGCGCAGAAGATCGTGGCGCTGCGCAGGTCGTACGCCTTCGGTGCATCATGCGATACAAAGATTGCGTCCAGCTTGTCCGTATGGGCGGATGAGAGCAGTCCCCGAATCTCGTCGGGACCTGCCGACTCCGGCACGGCAAGTAGCATGGCGTACAACTGCCGAAGCGAGATGCCGAGACGTATCGTGTTCAAGTCCCGGAGATGATCCAGCAGGTGCGCGTACTGCGGGAAACGATCTTTGATCAGGAGCAGCGCCAGATCGAACGCTGCGATCTGCTGACGTTTCAAGCCGGCCACCACGCGGGACCGACGGCGGGGAATGTCGCAGTGGCAAATGGCCAGAAGATGGTTTTTCGGAAAAGCGACGCTTCGCTCCACATTGAACGGCAGATATCGGACCAGGGTTATCTCTCCCCGCCCGCCGATCTTCATGCCCACGCGGTTCCTTGTCTGCCCGGCGCCGCTGACATACCACTCCCCCTCGCCGCACAGATCGAGAAACGCCCTGGGGCTGACGCTGAGACCGTTCAGCGCGATGCACGCATCCGACGCGGCTACGAGCATCGCCGCCGATGCGCCCAGGCCCGCCGCGGGGGGGATGTTGCCGTGCACCACGCAGTTCATGCCCCGCAGCGGAACATGGCGGAAGCTCTGCTGCAGGCGGAGGACCGCCGCCTTGACGTAGTTGCCCCAATCCCCCTTCGAGTCGAGCACCATCCGGCGCACACGATCCGACTGGACATAGCTCAGCCAGTCGTCCCAGTCCAACTGCGAGACCTCCCGCTTCAACGAAAACTCGGTATCGGGGTAGGCCGCCCGGTCCACATTCGCTAACGCGAAAGCATCGTCGTCACGCGGCGAGGCTATCATGATGATCTCGCGCGCGACGTTCATCAGGTTCACGTAGCCGCCACGGTTGTCCACGTGGCGCCCCATAAGGTTTACGCTGCCCGGCGCGCGGACGATCACTGCGCGCCTGCCCGCTCCATACCTTCGGGCAAAACGCTGCAGGGCGCGGACATAGGCGCGCGCCCTTTCCTTCAGCAGGTCAGGGTTGTCTCCGTAGATTCCACGCAGCATAGAACGAAACCGGGGCGGCATGGCCCGGAAGAGATGAAGCCACTCCGACACTGGGCGGAACGATGCCCGTCCGAGCCCAATAGCCGGGCGCAACGGGACCTTTTGCCTTGCGCGATTTCTGCTCACATACTGTTCGATGGCCATAAGCTGGTCGGGCGTATTGAAGCCCTGGATCGAGGAGGGCGAGGCGACGACGACCGGCGCAACCGCCGGTTCGCCCTTGATCCCGTAGCGCTTCGGGTGCGCAAGGATGTTGACCGCGTCGGTGAGATACTCCTCGCTGCGACCCGGCCGGGGGGTGAGGCGCCTGAACGCCTCGGCCAGGGCGGACGGATCGAACATGTAGAACGATTCGTTGCAGAGCTTGCACAGACCCTCCAGATCCTCGGGGACCATGGCCGCCCCGCCGACGTCAATCGTCTCCGCCGCCGGCGGGATTGCCGCGCGCACCGCTTGCGCGCTGATCTGTCCGTGATTCTCTGCCAAGCGCCACAGGGCGGGGGCGCGCTTTGCGAGCTTCTCTGGATCTGCAATTGTGGACAGACAAAGGTCACGGAGCTGTTGCGAGGCGATGGTCTTCTTCCTCGCAACCATCCGTTTCAGCGCGTGGTATAGCTTCGCCAGGCGGATGTCCGATGTCTCGAAGATACCCAACACGCGGCCGGAGTTGTCCACGGCCACCCGCCCAAGATCGGTGTTCTTCGGCTTACGACTGACGAGAAACGCGCAGTCAGCGCCCGATCTATAAAACTCGGTTTTGAGCGTGTCAACCGCCTCGGCCTCTACAAGCTTATCGCCGGCGGCAATCATGATCGGGCCAGAGAAGCCCATCTTATCCAGCGGCGCGAAGCCCACACGCGCCGCATCGCCTGTGCCTCGCGGCTCGGGTTGGAAGGTAAAGAGCAGGTCCGGGAACTCCCGGCCAGTCGTCTCGATCACATGATGTGCCCCTGCGCCTACCACAAGTACAATCGTTTCGATCCTGCAGGCGCGATACGTGCGTATCGCCCGGACGATCGCCGGCACGCCATCAATCGGGAAGCAAACCTTTGGAATTTCCGATGGCCCCATGCGGGTGCCGCGTCCCCCGCACAGGACAATACAAGCAATGGCATCGGAGGAATGGGACAAGACCATTTTCGGACGGGCGCTCCACCGGTGGATGTCAGACCTCTTTTGATTTTAACACCCACCTGCTGATTGTCAAGAACCGGCCGATTTCCGCAAGAAACTTACTTCTGACCCCCCTGGGGTTTGTCCTCCTCGGGCTTCGGGGCGACCTTCGACGGCGCGGCGGGGATGGGGCCCGGCTGCACGGGTTTCGCATCTTCGACGCGAGGTTTGATCTCCATCGGCTTCGTCTCACGGAGCACGGACCCCTTCTTCGATTCCGAGGAAGGCTTCGCCTCGTCAGGAGATGGCTGCGCCGCCCCCGATTCGGGCTTCGCAGGGGTTGCCTCCGGCTTGGGTTCTGCCGGCGCGGCTTTTTCCTCCGAGGGCTTGCCGAAGAAGAATAGGAAGGGCTTTTTATCCTCGGCCTTCTTCGTTCGATCTTCCCGCTTCTTCTTGTCCTCATCGCCGAAGAAGAACGAGAAGGGCTTCTTCTCTTTCTTTTCCGGTTTTTCGGCCTTCGGTTCTTCCTTTGCAGGAACGGCCTTCGCCTCGGGTTTCGCTTCCTTGGCCTCCTCCTTCACGGGGGCGGCCTTGGTCTCGACCTTGGGCTTCTCCGGTTCCTGTTTCACAGGAACGGGCTTCTTCTCGGCCTCTTCCTTCTTTGGTTCCTCCTTCTTGGGAGGGAGTATTCCGAATTCCTTGGGCAGCTTCACCACCGTCACCTCGTCCTTCATCCCGCTCGGCGCAAGAGGAGATAACTGAGGGATGACGAGGAGGTAGCTCCCGTCGGCCATCTGCTGCACGGCGATGTCGGCGCAGGACGTGAATTTCACATCGGGTTCCAGCGGCACACGCATCGGATCGCCGCCCGGGGGCGTCACAAGAATATAGTGCGGTTCATACAGCACCTGCGTCTCCAGTCGGGTCCCGTTCGGCAGAAACGTGAGTCCGTCCAGAGCGCCGAAGCCGGAGGCGATGGGTTTGGGGCAGACGCCGGCGACGAAGTCACCCTTTTGCAGCCGGAAGGTCGCCCCCTTGTCGGGGTCTTTGACGCCGGCGGCGAGGCCGACGGTATTCACGTGGATCGCCTGGTCGGTGGGCGAGACGGCGACGCCGTCCGGCCCGCCGGGGATGGGGATGAAGCGCGGTTTTTCCTTCGGCTCCTTCTCCGAGACCAGATCGTCCAAGGACCCGTGTGGGATCATCATCACGCCGGGAGCCGTCTTGAGGCGCGGGGCGAGGGTGTCGCCGCCCATGCCGGTCTCGGCGACGTAGAGGTTGCCGTCCTTGTCGAAGGCCATGCCGTTCGGCTGGGTCGCGGGGGCGCCGCTGATCTTGGCGAGGAGGGAATGGGTCCCCCAGCCGATGGCGCCGATGGGTTTGCCGTCCGCGTCAAAGATGATGAGTTCGGAGTTGAGCCGGGCGGCGTCGGTGATGCGCGTCCCGTTGGGTTCGGCCATGGGCAGGTTGCCCTTGCAGACGAAGATCGCCCCCGCGGGCAGCAGATTTGTCGCCTTCGGCAGAACGGCCAGCCCCAGGGGGCCAGTCATGCCGTCGAGGAGTTTCGGATTTACCATCTTCAATGTGCCGTCGGGCTGGACTTCGAGCTTGCTGATGAACCCGCCGTGCTCGACAAAGTGAAATCCCTTCTTTGGATTTCCCAGCTCGACAGCGTTGCTGATGAAGACGTACTTGCCGTCCGCGCTGAAGATGGCACTCTCGGGATTGTCGAACGTTTTGAGGCGCTGGATTACCTGTCCCTTCAGGGCATAGTCGGGCGGGGGCGGGGGCGGAGGCGTGCGCCGCAGCGCGCCGCAGCCGACGGTCGAGAGGATCAACATCAGTGCAAACAGCCGCACCTCGCCTTGTGTTGCATGCCTTCGGTTCATTCTGTTTTCTCCTGTTCTCTACATGCCCTTTCGTTGCGCGCTATCGTGAAAGCCGCTCGTGCAGCCAGTCGGCCAAACCCGTCATGCCCTCCTGCATCATGTTCACCCAGAAATCCCTCAGAAATCCTGCGATCAATTCGTCGAGATCGTCGCTGGTGTGCCAGCCGCCGCCGGAGAGATTCAACGCCAGATCGAAGTTTCCTCCTTTTCGGTTCACAAATTTGACGAGTTCCTTCACGGGCAGCATGAAAAAGGTCTTTCTCCGGCTGTTTGGATTGCGCTCAATAGCCAGGCCGGAGACTTTGACCGTTACCACCGCGTTCCCCTCGCCGATCAGCTTGGCGCTGGCGTCCATCAGCCCGTTCGTGATGAGGATGGCGTCCGTAGGCAGGAACCCGGCATTGAGGCCCCTCATGTCGAGATTGGTGAAGCTGATCGTCGAGACGCCAGCGGCATGGTGTTTTTTGAAGGTTCCCTTGATTCCCCCTGCATTTAGATCGCCCTCGATATTCGCCCCCACGAGCAGGCGATAGAATCGGCTGATGGATACATCAGTCGCGTGGTATTTGAGCTTCGTAAGTTCGACCGCGCTCCGGACGTCTCCCCGCGTTTCGTTGTAGGCGAAGCGACCGTCCTCGATGGTCAGGTCTTGAATGACAAAATCGAATTCCCGCTTTTCATCCTTCTTAGTTCGGCGCGGCGCAGTGATTTCCTTGATTCGGGCAGGCAAAATATCCGCAAGGGCAGGCAGGGCCTCGCCTTCGGGAATCTCCCTATCGGTTCGGACGATGGTGACAGTGGGCTTCTCCACGTGAACAGTGAGGAAATCAAGCCGCCTCACGATGAGTCTCTTGACGCTTACCTTCGCCTCAACGTGATCCGTGGCAAACCGGAAGCGGGTTGCCTTGTCTTCTTTTGTGATGGCGACGCCCTCCAGCTTCACCTCCCCCGCAAAAGGGCGTATCTCGGCCCGGTGGATCTCCGTCGTGGCTTCGGCGCTTTTCCCGATCTGCGCGGCGATTTGGCGGGTAACGAAGTCGGAGTCAATCGTCGCCAGCGATAACACGCAAAGCCCGATCAGGAGCAACGCCAGCGCAATGGGCAGGATCAGCCGTATTTTCCGAGACCGTGTCATCGCTCTTCGCACCAGGCGGACGGAAGTCTTCGGGACAAACCGAGAAAATTTTACCATGCTTGGCGGGGTTTATCAACCATCTTGGCGGGTTTCCGGTAAGCCGGTGTGCGGGCGCTCGGAGGTGCGGAGGGATGGGCTCGCTGGAGCATCCGTTCACTCGTTCAACCGCTCACTCGTTTAATCGGTCAGAACGTCAGCTGCGCCCGCACTCCTCCGACCCAGACGTCGTCGCTCTGGCGGTCGCCCATCGCGTTGCCGACCCACTGGACATGGGGAGAAATGGTCAGGTGGTCGTGGGCCTGAAAACTGTAGTAGAGCTCAATGTGCCGCTCGTCGCCCGGCACGATGCCTTCGGGGAAATCTCGAAAGTGAAAATCCACCACGGGCCTCTCGTGGTAATTCTTCCAGTCCCCACCCATTGAAATTATTCCGAATGCGAAGCCAAGGTGATCGGTCGGCCGCTTCCACAGGTCGCCCTTCAACTGGAAGCCGAAGCTCCATGCGTCCTCAAACTCATAGACGCACTCCCGCTGCCATCCGTAGCGCATGAAGAGCGTGAGATGGTCGGTCGCCTCCTGATCGAACGACAGACCGACGCCATAGCCCCGCTGCCTCCACCGAGCAGGATACTTGATATCCTGGTGAACCAGGTCGTTGAGCCAGGCATAGGCCCGATAGTTCCCCTGGCGGCCGAAGGGCTTGGGTTTAACGTCAATCTCCCAGATGTGGAAGGTGCTGTCGAAGACGTCGTCCCAGTCGTTGTGCGCCTCGGCGACGGCGTAGCCGAGGTCCAGCCACTCCCAAAGCGAGACCCAGGCCGTCGCGCCCACGGTGTAGTCGCCATCGGGCCATTCGACGGCCACATTGTTCACAAAGGCAGAGGAGAGGAACTGGGCCGTTTCGTCATTGGCAACCTGGTTAGTGTCGAAAAGGGTCGTCAGGTCCAATTTGCCCGCGCGAAGACGAATCTTCTCGTCGAGCCAATGCTGCTCATACCAGAGTTCGGAGAGGTGCAGGCGGTCGTCGTTATCCGCATCATCGTTGAACCCCGACAGCGTGGGGATGTTCGCGTCAATGCCGTCGCCGTTCCCGGCTTCGATCAGCGCGAAGGCAGTGCCGTGGTCGAAGACCGTTGCAAGGACCTCGAAGTCGAAGGAGAGCGTGGCGTCGCCCACGTCCCCGTCCGGCGCCCAGTAGTAATTGCCTGTTCGGTGATCGAAGAAGCGGCGCTTGGCCCCGCTCGCTCCCTGGTAGACCCCGGTGGCGGCGAAGCCGAGCTGAATGTGGTCGTCCCACGCCTCCACGTGCGGGAGGGCGGCCTTTTCCCCTTTTCTCAGCTCTTCAATCATCGTGTCAAGGTGCGTGGAGTATTCCTTTTGGGCTTCTCCGTGTTTTTTCAGCTGCTCGCTCTGACCGTCAATAGTTCTCTGGAGCCGGCCAATCGTCGCGTCTTGCTCCCTCGTCTTCATCTCCAGACGATTCAGCATGGCCTTCATCTTCTCGAAGTCTTCTCGAGAAACGCCCTCCTTCTCCTGGGCGCGCGCAACCACAGCGGAGAACAGACACCCCCCAATCAATACGACAAACCACCTACGCACTGATAACCTCCTTTCCCCCGCGGGAAAAAAGATTGATACCTACAGGTGGGATAGGTCTCCTGGCTTACCGGTCAGCCTACTCGCTGCGCCTTCCCATTCTCCTTACGGCGAATAGTGGCCGCGTTGCAGCTTTCGTCCCGGAATACAGTTGCGGGGCAGCGGCAGATTCTCACTGCCTTCCCTTATTTCCCTCCTGTTCAGACCAACCAGGATCTGACGCCAAAAAAAGATATGGGCCACACTTACCTCCCCCCGCCCCAACACACCGCCAAGCCGAAGACGTGCTATGCGACACACTATCGTGCCACGCATGATACACATTCCCAAATGGGATATCAAGCCTATTTTTGGATTTTTGGGGGCGCCGGCAGGCCCCCCTCATTTGGCCGTGAAGGATGAGCTATGCCGAGGCCATCATCTCCCGGAACAAGGCGGCGTACAGGCCGATGACGCGCTCGGCGTCCAGGCTCTCCTGGCACTCGAGCGACATGAACCCCTCGTAACCGAGTGATTTCATAATCCCAAAAAACTCCTTGTAGGGATATTTGCCGGATTCGAGGTCATGGATATGGACATGCCGGATATAGCCCTTGACCTGGCCAATGGAGTTCTTGATGGGGCCGTCATTCGCCTCGCGCGGGTCGCAGTTGTGCACGATGCCGATGCGTGGGTGACCGGCGATCTCGACGGCCCGCTTCGCATATTCCCATTTGTAAAAATCGCCGTGCATCTCGAGACACACATCCACGCCGCTTGCCGCAGCGTGCTCTCCCAACTGCCGCAGACAATCGCCGACGTTCTGCACGACCGTATTTTTGTCGTTCTCGCCGAAGCGGTCGCCGAAGACGCGGATGCGCGGCGCGCCGACGTCGTGGGCCAGGTCCACAAACCGCTTGCCGCGATCCACATTCTCCTGCCGTTCGCTCTTCTCCATGGACTGGAACTTGCACCCCGTGGCGATGCAGCAGATGGCCACGCCGGCGTCCTCGCACTTCTTGCGGACGTCGGCCCTTTGCTCTGGGGTGGTGTGCAGCTCCACGCCGTGCTTGTGGTCCAGCTCCGCGCGAAACTCGATCCCCGGGATCTTGTTGGCGGTCACGACGGCGAGGAGTTTATCCAACTCCATATATTTCCCCAATTGAAACGACAGCAGGCTCAACTTCATTCCATGTTCTCCCTGATGACGTTGCGGCAAAAAAGGAAAACTGGCTGCTGTGGTAAACCGACCACCGCAGCAGCCAGAACCATTACACGATTCCCGCCCCAGTCTCTCGGTTCGACTATGCGCTGACGTAAAGTTTCGTCATGACGAATTCCCTGTGGTTCATCACCTCCGCGCACGTCCACCGCCCGTTGGCCACGCGGATCATCATGTCCCACAGTTTGTCGCCGGCCTGATCCAGCGTCAACTTGCGCTGCAGGATGCCGGACACGTCCACGTCAATGTGCTCCTTCATCAGCGCACAAGTGTTCGGGTTGGCCGAGAGTTTGATGACCGGCTCGATGGGGTTGCCGATCACATTGCCCTGTCCCGTGGGGAAGAAGTGACAGGCGAAACCCGCCGCCGCCCAAAGAGTGACGGCCTCGGCGGCCGCCGACGACGTGTCCATGTACCACAGGCCGGGGCCTTTCGGCATCTCGGCCGGCTTCAGGCAGCCGACGAACCTGCACTTCTTGCCGATCTTCTGCAGATTGCCGAGGGCCTTCTCCTCAATCGTCGTCAAGCCGCCGCGGATGTTGCCCTTGGTCGGCTGCGACCCAAGCAGGTCCACACCCTGGGCCTCCACCACATTCTGGTAGGCGTTGAACATTTTCATGTATTCCTCGGCCACCTTCTTGTTTTTCGCGCGCGAGGCGCAGATGTGCTCGGCGCCGGTGATCTCCGTCGTCTCGCCGAAGCTGAGGGTATTGCCGTTGGCCTCGAGCCGGTCGAGGACATTGCCGACTGTCGGGCAGGACGCCAGCCCGGACGTGGTGTCCGACTCGCCGCACTTGACGGAGACCCAGAGGTCCTTGATGGGGCATTTCTCGCGCTGCTGCTCGCTGGCCCACAGCTTATACTCCCACGCCTTCCACGACGCCTGCCGCACGCACTCCATCTGGCCCTTCAACTCGATGGAGAAGCCGGCGACCTTCTTGCGGCCAAGCTTCTTGACGCCCTCGACGACCTTGTTGGTCCACTCGTCCTCGATGCCTACGACGACGCACGCCGCGACGTTCGGATTGGCGCATGTGCCGATGATGGTTCGGAAGAACAGCTCCAGGTCCTCGCCGAATTGCAGACGGCCATAGTGATGGGGGATCGCGATCGTTCCCTGGATATGCGAGGCAACCGCCTCCGCCGCCGCGTTGGAGATGTCGTCCAGGGGCATGATGACCACATGATTGCGGATGCCGACGCGACCGTTCTCCCGCCGGTATCCCATAAAGTACTTTTCGAGTTTATCTTTCTTCTGCCTTCGTCGGGCCATGGGTTACCACCTCGCTGTCTTCAGGTTATGGGTATGGACGTGCTGCCCTTTCTTGATCGCCTTCGACGCATCGCCGATCTCTTCGTCGTACTTAATCACCTTCGCATCTTTCGCCATGTCAATCAGCGCGATCTTGTGTCCGAGCGGAATATCCTGCCCGGCCTTCAGGCGAAGCGTCGAGTTGTTTGTCATGTTCCAGCCGGTCAACCGTTGGCCCTTCTTCAGGTCCATCACGGCCACGCCGACGGTGTCCTTTCCTCCATGCACAATGTAGTGCACCACGAGCCTTCCTCCTTTCAACCAGTTTCCACACAGGGCTGCGACCGCGCCAACAGAACGCGAACGGCCCCGATTACCCGGCTCAACTATAGACGAAGGGGAGAGCAAAGTCAAGGACGTTGCCCGCGTTGGGGGTGCATGGCTTCCCCATCCTTCACAGTTAACGTCGTTCCCCAATAACCACTGTAATCTGATCCCCAGGTTCTAAGACATTCAATCAGGGGATAAGGCTGCAGGTTGTGCATCTTCAAATCCCCCGGTCCCGACCAGATGAACTCGAGGTGATCTTCCTGTGATTTTACTGGCGTATTGGTATTGAAACCGGTCGCGGCAAGTTCGAAAACCAAGTTGATCTCATGATTAGCTTGGTCATGCTCCGTCCAAACATGTTCAACCGCGCCAATAAATTTCTTAACGGCGGCTTTTTGTCCTGTTTCCTCCTCAACTTCCCGGATCAAAGCGGCTTCTGCCTTTTCGCCTTTTCGAATGTGACCGCCTGGCAAGAATGTGTTGTTGGCGCCTTTCTGATGCACCAAGAGAACCTTTCCGTCCACAAACAAAACCCCGCGCACAAGATAGTGGAATTTCATTCTTTTGTTCCTCAGCATAACGTCAACCTGTTATCTTATCCTGAAATTGCCTTCCTCGTACTTGCTCAACACGGGATCTTCAACGAATCGCGCTGGAATGCCGTTCTGGTTCAGAAAACGGGCCACATCTCGAACCGCCCATTTCTCCGTGTTGTAGTGAGTGCCGCCGATCAGATTGACATTGTCCTCGTGGCAATCGAAGGGATGGTGCGTGAAGATCAGGGTCGGCCCGTCTGCTGCCTTCAGAATCTCCGTGAGAGTTTCTGATGTCGTGAAGGTGACGCAATACGTGATGTTGACGGATTTTGTAAAATCGAACATAAGGCCCGTCTTTCGCTCGTGGAAGGCAGGAAGAACAAAGGCGCGTCCATATTCGGTCAGGGCGTGCTTTGTCATGCCAGGATCGGCGGTCGCTTCAATCCGGAATTCGCGGTCAAGTAACCCAGCTATGGCCGATGTCTTCATCACGTCCTCTGTTCACCGAGAAAAATGACATGCGCCCGCGAGGACCTCACTCCCGCCGCAGCGAGGCCGGTGTGATCTGCCGGATAACCAGCAAAGCTCCGCACAAGAACAGCACGAATGAGACGGCCAGCGTCAGAAGCGCGGCGGTCATGGGCACGAGGTTGATTCTCCCGAAATCCCTCGACATCTGCGGCAGCGTGGCAAGGAGGGCCGCCCCCACGCCGATGGCGATCCCCGCCAGCAGAAGAAGACCATTCTCCGCCAGGACCAGGACCACGATCCGATTTCGTTTGAAGCCGACGGACGAGAGCAGCGCAAACTCATTTCGCCGTTCCACCACCCCTCGCATGAGAACTACAAGCAACCCGATCGACCCCAGCACCACGCCCAAGCCCCCAAGCATCTCAAACGCGGAGATATAGGAATTGGCAATTCGGAAAAACGAGTCGAGCCGCTCCTGTGTGGTCTCGACCGTTGCGCCGAAGTCGCGCAGGTCGCGCTCGATGATCCGCCGAACCGCCTCCGCATTCTCATCGGGGGCGTCAATCAACAATGTCTGGTATCCGGTGCGGCTCAGAAAGAGAAGGCGGAAGTTCGAGTCGGCCATAAGCACCTCGCCCTGGAAGATGCTCTTCTTCAGCAGGGCCACAATCCGCAACTTTCTTTCATTTCCGTTTTCGTCAAGAACGGTGATCGTGTCGCCGAGGGCCTTCTTCATAATCCACTGGGCGGACTCGCTGTCGGCGATAATGGGAATCCCATCCGCCGCATCGCCGTTGAGCAGTTCCCATGGATTCTCCACATCCTTGATCTTTGCCGCAAATGAGAACCTGCTTTCCACGATCATGTCATCGGGCACACTCAGGACCTTCGGCATCGAGGGCCGATACAAATTCCGGCAGCTTGCGTCCTCGCCCGAGTCGGCGCGCATGTTTACGATATGAACCCGGTCCCATAGGCCCTCCTCGTCCGACTTGACGGCAAGGTATCGCCGGCCTTCCTTCGCCCCGATGTCGTAGGGCAGAGGCGCATCGAACTCGACGATCAGGCGATAGCCGCCGGTCCCTCCCCGTCGGTCGAGCGAGACCGATGCGCCCCTGGTCTTCATTGACCCCACGGCAAACAGGATGAAATAGGCGGAGGCCAGCATGGCGACCGTCAGCATGCTCCGGATCGGGTTCCGCGCCGCGTTTCGCATGGCGAAGGCGAGTGCATTCAGTCGCAGCGTTCCCGCGTCGCGTCGCGGTGATCGGCCCATGACGGCGCGAAAGCCCAGCAACAGCGCGACCAGCACACACGCGCCCGCGATGAAAAAAGCAATCTCCGGGCTGATTGATTTGCTGAGCGTGGCAAGAATTATCGTGATAATGGCGACAAGGAAGAGGGTTCCCGCAAGCATAAGAGGACGCCTGCCGCCCGCCCGCCCCTCCCGAAGTTGCATCCCACCGGCCAGAATCTCCGCGATGCTCCCGCGCCGAAATCGGCGCACGCCCCGCCACACGGCGAACGCGCCGACCGCCAGGCCGGCGGCAAACCCGGCGGCCAGGCTTCCCGGCGCGATGTGGAGCGTGAGGAGCGTCGTGCCGACGGCATCGCGCCACACCGTGCGAAGCCCAACCATCATCAGCCCGGCATAGCCGATCGCCAGCGCGACGCCGAGCGCCGCGCCGGTGAGAAGGAGGATGATCCCCTCGCCAAGCAGGAGTTTCAGGATCGTTCCATCGGTGAATCCCTGCGCGAGCATGACGCCGATCTGTCGCTCGCGCTGCTCGACAGACAGCCGCAGGAGCAGCACCACCAATAGCGCCGCGCTGACGATGAGGAAAAAACTGAACCCCATGAACAACTGGCCGAAGTCCGTGTTACCGCCCGCCGCCTGGAGCTGCTGACGGCGGATAGGCTGGAAGACGAGGCCCATGGATTCCGGTGAAACGCGGTCCAGAATTTCTTTAGTGATAACCTCCTGCTTTGCGCCCGGCGGGAAGCGAATGGATGTGAGGTTGCCTGTCGGCGTCCCCCACAGTTTGCGAGCGGTCTCCAACGCGATGAACGCCTTCGGCGCGGCGCGGTAGCGATCCCAATAATCTTCGTCAATTTTGCGGATTCGATCCGCTTTGAACTCGAAGTCCGGCGGAGGATCCCACTTGCCCATCTCCTCCGCATCGGTGATGCCTTTGAACTGAGGCACGAGTGACCGGTCAGCACCGGGGCCGGTCATCGGCAGAACTTTCGCAAGTGTGAATTTGTGGCGGTTCTCCACGAGCAACCCCTTCGCCCCGCGCACCGAATAGGCCAGCTCGATCTCATCGCCGACCTTCGCCTTCAAGTCATCGGCCGTCCATTGGTTCAGGAAGATTTCGCCCGGCTTCAACAGCTGGCCGGCAACAATCTCCATTCCCACCACCATGCAATAGGGGCAGTCGCGGCTCGTGCCGAGGTCCTTGATCGCGTTGGCCAGATACGCCGCGACCCTTTCGCCCTTTACAGCTTTCCCGACCGATGCTGGGATAAAGATCGAGTCCGATTCGAGGGAAAGCCCCCCGCCGTCCAGGTCAACCAGCCGAAGCCCATAGATCCTCAACGACTCGGCAACCGGCGGGAGGTCGTGCAGCGTGGGGGTGGCTTTTCCGTTCCCGCTTGCATGAACGAACAGGAGGTCTGCGCCGTCGGGGCACCCCATCGCCTCCTGCAATTCGTGGAGAGACACCCATACGTTCCGCACCGGCCGTTGCGTGCACGAGAAGGAGAACGCGCCCTCCATCTCCGTCTTCTTCGCCACGCGCCCGATCTTCAGCCTCAGCGAGACGACATCGTCGCCGCGCCGGCCAAAGGGAATGTCAAAGGACGTCCTCTCAACGGGCCGCATGTGGACGACCACGGTCTCCGACACATTCGCGTCCAGGGCCTCGGCCAGCGGCTCGCTGACGATGCAGGTCCCCGGCGGGATGTCCCTGCGTCCGAACACATGCACCCGTGGGGCCGACTTGCCGCTCTCGGTTTCCAGGCAGCTTCCCGTCGTGGTCATCAATGGCTCGGCCCCCGCCACCCGCTCCGCCGTGGCCTGGTCGAAGACGCGAGGGGAGAGGAGGGTGCAGTCCACATCCCCCAGCCGCGCATCGACGATGTCCTTCAGACTCTCGCGCACGCTGCTCCCCACGATGAGCGACCCGGCGAAGACCGCCGTGCCGACGGCGATGCCCAGCATTGTGGCCAGGTTCGCATGGCGGAAGTGCCAGATGGTTCGGAGAAGCAGGCGGAGCTTAGTCATGGAGCATCCCCTCGCTCAATGTCATTCGGCGGTCGAACAGCTTCCCAAACTCGGCATTGTGCGTCACGATGATCAGCGCTACCTTGTCTTCCTCGCGCAGGCGGAGGAAGAGTTGGCCGATTTCCTCGGATCGCTTCGCGTCTAAGTTGCCCGTCGGTTCGTCGCACAGGAGGAGGCGCGGCCGCCGGATCATGGCGCGGGCGATGGCCACCCGCTGCCGCTCGCCGCCGGAGAGCTCGGCGGGGAAGTGGCCGCGGCGCTCGGCAAGCCCCACCCGTTCCATCAGCTCGCCCCCCCTTGCGCTGTCTCCCTCCGTAACCGCGCCATGGGCCAGACAGGGGAGGAGGACGTTCTCGATGGCCGTGCACTGCGGCAGGAGGTGGTGGTCCTGGAACACGAAGCCGATGCGCTCGTTGCGAAAGGCCGCCGCCTCGTCCGCTGCCATGTCATTCAGGTTAAGACTGTCGAACGTGACGCTGCCCGACGTCGGCGAGTCCAACGTGCCGATGATGTTGAGCAGCGTGCTCTTTCCCGAGCCGCTCGGACCCATGATGACCAGCGACTCGCCCTCGTTCAGGTCGAACGACACCCCCGCGAGCACCCGCAGCGGCTCGCCGGGGGCGGGGTATTCTTTCGTGATGTCTCGGACCTCGAGCATGATTCACTCCGTTCTGGTCGATTCGTAATTGCGAAATATATGGGATGGGCATCCCTTCTCGATCGCCAGTGCACTAACCCCCAGTCCATAGAAGGTATATTCCGTATCCGCCTGGTCGTCCACAGGCGCGGCCTTGAACCCCCCGTCTTCGCACGCGCACGATCCGGCGAACTGCGCGGCGACGCCCATGATCTCTGCTGTGAGGACTCCCGCGCTCTCCAGCGTCATCAGGGCCGTGTATGTGCTCAGCAGGTCGGGGAAGGGGGCATGTGTTGTGGCCAGCCATCCGCCCGTCGCATCGCGCATGCTCAAGAGATAGGCTGTGGCCTCATTGATACGGTGATGGTCGGCCAGCCCCAACAGCATTGCCGTCGAGAGGCCCGCAGCCGTCGCGTTCGTGTTGCTATGCGCTGCCGTGGGCGCGTCGCAGAAGCCGCCGTCGGGCCGCGCCTGCACGTGTAGAAACGCCCCGACCCGCTCCGGTTCGGGTGGGCGCTCGCCAAGCAAGTCGTAGCAGAGCGCGGCCAGGAACGTATGGTACGTGCTCCCCGTCTCTGCGCCCGTCCCCTTTGCATAACCTCCGTCCGGGATTCGAAAGCCTTCGAGAAAGTGGGACACAACACGACAGTCCGGCCCCCCTTTGCCCAGGGCCAGGAGGGAACTGAGCAGGTTCAATTCGTCAATGATGTTGTCCGGCTCTTGGTGTGATAGATAACCGTTGACCCCCGCGACGACGCGGGGCGTCAGCGCCCCAAGCGCGTGGAGGGCGCGGACGGCGAAGCCGGTGTAGTAGAGGTCCGCCCCGCCCCGTCGCCCGGCGAAGCCGCCATCGTCCTTCTGAAAAGAGAGGATGAGTCGGGCATGAAACTCCAACACCGACCGCGGCCCTTGGGCAAGGGCCTTCCGCATCCGAGCGCTTAGCTTCACCAGATAGCTGGTCTGCGAGAAGCCTTCGGTCATCGTGGGCCTCTGCCTTAGAGGATGGTTTCGACGAGAAAGAGGAGAAGCTCCTGGAGCGCAGTGGGCTTGGCCTCCCGCGCCGCATAGAGGGCGTGAACGCGAAGGCGCTCTCGCAGCATTTCGGCGCGGTGGAAGGCGTCGTGGCGGAGGTAGATCCCCTCGATTGCGCCCGCGTCCGTCGGCTCGAAAAGCCTGTCTTTTTCCTCCTTGCCGCATCGTTCCAGCGCGAGGGCAAGGAGCGATGTGGGGCGGACGTGCGCCGAGTCCTCGATCCAATCCGTCAGGTCGTTCTGGATCTGGAACGCCGCGCCCACGTGCTTCGAGAATACACGCACGGTCTCCTTGTGCTTGTGCTCGTCATAGGTCCCGGCCATCACCAGGCCCGTCGCCAGCGCCGCCTCGAAGGCCGGGGCGGTCTTGAGGATGTAATGACGGAGCACCTCGGCCAGGGACAGACGACGCGACCGCCCCCGGCGCCACAGAAGCTCCGCCCCCTGGCCCCGGGCGAGCCGGGCATGGGCATGGCTGAAGATGCGAAAGAGCGCCGCGGCCTTCTCCGGGCCGAACTCCTCCTCCACCGTCGCCGCCAGACGGTAGCCGAGTCCGAGCAGATAGTCGCCCACGTTGATTGCCGCCGGGATGCCATACCTGCGATGGATCGTTTGTTCCTCGTATCGGAACTCTTCATCGTCCTCAATGTCGTCGTGGACGAGCGACGCTTTGTGGAAGGCCTCAATCGCCAGGGCCACGCGCTTGACGCATGGTGAGAGGGCCGCCTGGGGATGGAAGGCGCGATAGCCCGCGAGGGTGATGAAGGGGCGCAGTCGCTTGCCGCCGAGCCGCATCCACTCGCCGGCGATTCGGGCCGTCTCTTCATCGAGATGCCACAGTTCGCCGAGCAGGTCGCCGAGCTCCGGTTCCTGGCACATCCGATGGGCCACACGAAGGAGCGGCAGATAACTCCGCGTGCGCTCGCCGGCCGCCGCCCCTTCGCCGGAGAGGAACCACTTCAGAAACTCGACATCAACCTCCGTGTTCTTGCATCCGCATGTGGCAAGCGGGATGGCTATGGAGGGCACGCCCACCTGCATCACCTTGTCGAAGGCCTTCTCCATCGAGTCTAAGCACCCGACCCCGATGATCGCGTCCATCTCCTCCTCGCCGATGATCTTCACCACAACGGGAGAGCCTTCGGCGACGATCGTGCGATAGCCGAGACCCTCAGCGAACGCGATCACCTCCGGTAGATTGATGAGGCACCGCGGCAGGAGCAGGAGCCTTCGCTTGATGGGCACAGCGAAGAACTGCTCCAACCAGAAGGCATTGTGCAGCATGACCATCGTGTAGCCCAGATGGTCCTCGCTCAGGCCGGCCTTTTGGAGCAGCCCCTTGCCGATGGCGGTAAGTTCATCCCGGCTCATGGGGCGCTTGCGCGAGACATCCTTCGTCGCATCAAGCGCCGCCTGCCAGGTCTCCTTGCGGAGCTCGACCGTGCCGAGGGCCTTTTTGTAGGCCTCGACCTCCGCGCCGGTTCGCTTGATGTCATGGAGTACGTCGGTCATGGCTTCCTTTTGCGTTCCAATGCCCGCCGCAGGGCCGATGCAGCGAATATGATAGGGTATAACTTTTCAAAATACCACAGTTTTGCGAAGTAGAATCCGATGGGGGCTGGACAATCCAGGCCGCCCTCGGCGATGGCGTTGCACAGCCATGCGAGTCCCTTGTCCAATTGCACCGCGGCCTTCTCATCATGGATGCCGCAAAGCGCCTCGCACGCGAGGGCGGTCTCCTCGATGCTCCCCTCGATGCCGGACGCGCCGCCCCAACCGCCGTCGGCGTTCTGGGCATGCAGGAGAAAGCGGAATCCCTTTTGGGCCGCGGGGTCACCGGTCCGGCTCAAGTCGGCATAGGCCAAGAGGACACGCGATGTGCCATAGACAGGGTTTGCTTCGCCAGGGGCAGCCTCGTTGCCGAACCAGAGGGGCGCCCAGCTCCCATCGGGCGCCTGGCTTGCCTGAAGGAAGGCAAGGCCCTTGCGCACCGCATCCTCGATGCGCTTCGCCATATCCGATCCGGCCGCCGACCGCCATGTGGACAATGCGCGGATGGCGTGGGCCGTGATGTCGGCGCAGCTCCGGTCGAAGGGGAGCTTCTGCCAGCCGCGGCAGAATGTCGGCCAGCCGCCGCCAGCGTTCTGTAAATCGAGAAGCCACTGAATGCCTCGAACCGCGGCCCTGATGGTCTCGACGCTGGACGGCAGAAGCGCCAGGGCGAGGAGCGCGCCGGAGGTATCGTCGGCGTCGGGGACGCTGCCGCTCGCGTTCGTCCAGCCCCACGCCCCCGGCGCGGAGCCGACGTAGGGATGGACCGTCCGGCCCTGCCCAGCGAGGAGCCAGTCGCGCGTCGCCGCGTCGCCTCCGCCGAGGGCCTTCACGCTGAGCGTAGTCAGCCAGACGGAGAGGTCGCGCTCGATCTTCCACGAACCGTCGGCATTCTGCTCCCGGCAGAGGAATTCGACGTTCTTGCGAACGACCGGATGATCCCGCCGTCCTGCGGCGATCAGATTCATGGCGACGAAACACGTGATCGGTGTGGCCTCGAGAAAGCCTCCGCTTTCGGGCGTGATGCGTTCCAGATGCTTCAGCGCGGGACGGATGGAGAGCACCTTGACGAGCCTCATCAGTGGATTTTGATTTTTCATATTTACGAATTGCGCCATGCCGACGGCGATGAGGGCGGGGAGGGCATAGCTGACGACGCGCAGGCCGAGATGCCTAAACAGGGTCGGCGGGAGGGCGGCCAGGTGGAAAGGCAGGCTTGGGCACTCCTCCCATCCGATCAGGTTCCCGATGGCCAGGTTGGTCAGTATGGGGGCGGAGAATGTTCGGTCGCTCCCATAGATCGCGACGATCTCGTCGAACCCGCCGGCGCGGTGGATGTACGCCCGCGCCTTTTCGGGGCACGCGGCCTGCGATTGATTTGCGATGGTGAATGCCGCGAGCGCGAGGCATGTGGTCGGGAGATTGCTTTGGCTCCGTGTCGTGTCGCCCCAGCCGCCGTCGGGGTTCTGCGCCTTGGCCAGCCAATCGAGGGCGCGGACGATCCGCGTTGCATGCCTCGTCGGGTCGGCAAGGGACAGTGCGCTGACCGCCGTGGCGGTCGAGAGCGCCGACGCGGAAAGTCGGCCTGTCCAGTAAGAGCGGTCGTCCTTCTCCGCCAGGAGGCGGTCCCTGACGAGATTGTAAGTTCTTTCAATTTCGCTACTTGCGACTTTGTTATTCACGGAAACACCCTGCCCGATTTGCGGATGAATTGGAGTTTCCAGTTCAGCGCGTTCATGCGTCCGGCGGCCTGCATGAGAAGCCGTCGCGGGAGAGGTATGCCTGCGCCTCTCTGGTTGTCCCAGTAAACCGTCGGTAGCCATTTGAAATTGAGCCGATAGCACAGGCGAAAGATCCGCCAATGCAGCGGCGTCATGTCGGCCGGACCAAACGGCTTCTGGTCTTTGCTGATCGGCGCGAAGAAGAGCGGGAAGATCATAACGCGCTTGCCTTGCAGATGCTCGACGAGGGCAAGCGTCTCCCGCACATCGCCTTCCTCCTCGCCGGGCAGGCCGAACACGAGCGAGATCATGGGGATGAACCCGGCGCCCACGAGCCGGTGAATCGCCCGGCGGCAAACATCCCCCCATTCCTCGATGCGGAACGGTCGGGCCTTTGCCGCGCAGCCGGTGGCCTTGAGCAGCCTACCGCTCGCGCTCTCCACACCGATGTTGACCCACAGATAATCATGCCGAACACCCTCGGTCATCGCGTCGTGGACCTGGCGCAGGTCGCCTTCGGGAAATTGTGCGACAGAGGAGACGTTGACATGATCGGTCTGGATGAGGCGCAGACCCCTGATCCGGCGGACGGCCCGGAGCATGTCGAGGAGCCGACCGGGGATGGGCCTTGTGTTATCGGCCCCGTAGCGGAGCAGGTCCTCGCTGACGAGGCTGATGCTCGTCACACCGGCCCGCACGTTGGTCTCCACATCATGGACGATCTTCTCGACGGGCAGATGAACCAGCGGCTCGGAACGGAGCGTGCAGAAGTCGCACCCCAGGCCGCAGCCGCGGCTGATCTCGACAACGCCCATGCTCGTTGGGCCGAGAGTCTCCGGCACGTCCTCGGCCCTAACTCCTTTCCCATCTCCCAAAAAGAGACGGGGAGGGGTGAGGGGGGCATCGCCCAATAGCCGCGACAGACTTTCCTCAGCGTATCCGAGGAAGACAACATCAATACCAAGACGCCTCTGTTCCGCTTCGTTCTGCTGTAACTGCCACGCCCCTGGGCCTCCGGCAACGACATTCATGCGGGGGAATTTTGCCTTGAGCTTCTTCAGCATGAGCAGCATCCGCTCGAACCAAACGCGGGTGTATGGCTCGCCGCCCGCAATGGCGCTCATGGTGCTATTGTTCATGCCCAGACCGAGGGGATCCCCGGACGAAACCAGGACATGGCGCGTAGCCGGACCGATGGCGTCGGTCAGACTCTCCGGCGGGACGATGGCAACATCCTCAAGGGAATAGCCGGCGCGGATCAGAATCGCCTCCAGGCGTCGCAAGCCAAGGGGGGCCTTTGCCGCCCGAACGCCCCGCGTCCTCATGGGGGGCGAAATGAACCCGCGCATGATCCGCTCCGGCGTGCTTGTCGTCTGCGCCGCGGCGAACATGCCGTCGAGCAGGATGCGGTAGTCGGCCATCAGAATGCGGTCGGCCGTAAGAACAATGGGGAAACCGTTCGGCGGGATGTGTTCGGGATGGACGTTCGTGGATCGCGCCAATTCAGTCTTTGACCAGGCCATCAATGAGCTTGTCGAAATATCCCCGGTCGCTATCTTCCGCAGATTGTTCCTCGTCCGCGCCTCCGGAACAGCAGGGGCGCTCCTCTTGCGGGATCAATTTTGTTTTGCAACCGCACGCCCGGAGGACATCCCGCACGCCGGCCTTGCCTTCCTGGTAGTCGTGCTTCAATTGATCCAAGGTGGAAGGGTCGAAGGGTTCGATCTTCGCGGTGTCCGACCCCGCAATGGCCTCGTCCGTCTCGTGGAGGGGGAAGATGATGGCTTGCTTGGGGCAGACGCGGCTGCACGCGGGACAGCCCGGCTTGCAGGCGTCGGGCACTGCGGCGACGACGCGGCCCCCCTTGTCCATCTCATACACCCCGAACAGGCAAAACTCCAGACACTCCTGGCAATTGGCGCACCGGGAGTAGTCAATGACGGGATACCATCGGTCGGCGACGGTTTCTTCGATTCGGTCAATGGCGCCCCTGCCGCCGGGGAGCCGTCCGCCCAGAAGCTCCTCGATCTTCTCCACCCACCGCCCGGGACAGCACCGGTCGGAGAGCCGGTAGCAAAGGATGGGGCGCTTGTCGGGATGGAACGGCCCGGCGGGCAGCACCTCGGCCCTCTCGCCCTTCACCCCGAACTGCCGCAGCGTCCAGAACGCGGCGCGGGGCTGGAGCCAACTGAAGAGGAGGATCGGCCCTTCGATCTGGCGGATCGCCAGCACGGCATTCGCACTGGGAGAGGCCGGGTAGATGTCCGGCACGACTAAGGTCCGCAGCCCATTCGCGGCGCATTGGTCCGCAAGCTTATCCTCGAAGTCGTGCTTCTCGGGGTCGGACGCGGCAGTCCTGGATATGATGACGTTGCAGGGGTTCACTATTTCGCCTTCACGTCAAAGACGTAGAGGGTGTCGCCGTAGCGCAGGTAGAGCCGCCCGTCCGTCACTGCCGGGTGCGCCCAGCTCTTGTCCTGGCCCTGGACGCGGAATTGGCTGACGAGGTTGAACCTCTTGGGGTTGGCCTCGACCAGGCCGATGACGCCCCCGTTCTCGGAGTAGGTGTAGAGCATCCCGTCGGCGTAGCAGATGGACCCCTTGCCAACGCCCTGTTCCTTCCACTTTGTCTGGCCCGATTTCAACTCGATGCAGGCCCAGCCGTTCTCGTTGTTTCCGTAGATGTAGCCGTCAACAACGACGTATCCGCCATGGTGGCAGACCATATCCCTGGTCTCCCACGCCTGCTTGGCCTTGATTCGCTTGCCGGTGCCTCCCAGTTGCACGCACGCCCCGCCGTTGCCGTAGCCGCTGGCCGCGAAGACATAGCCGTCGAAGTACACCGGCGTCGGGCAGACGGCAGTCTTCCCCGCGCAGCGATCCTCCCGCCACAGGAACGTCCCTTTTTTCGCATCCACACACACCAGCCCCTTCGCCGTCAGGTTGGCGATCATGGGGACATCCTTGAACTCGAACAGGATACACGAGCCATAGCCGGGCGGGTCGCTCAGTCCCTTACTCCGCCAGGCGGGTTTGCCGGTAGCCGTTTTGAACGCGACGATGCAGTTCATGCCCCCCGGCGTGACGATGGCGGTATCCTTATAAATGAGGACGGACTCGGCGTAGCCCCAGTTGGGCGGTTGGGCATTGCATGCCTTTGCAACATCCACGGCCCACTTTCTCTCTCCGCTCTTCGCATCGTAACACGCCAGGTGTCCCAGACCCGACATGAGGTAGAGCTTTCCGTCGTCAATCGTCGGCGTGGCGCGCGAGCCGGGGTAGTTCGCGGTCCAGGCAGGGCCGTGGGGCTTTTCCCATTGTTTCTCGCCCTCCAAGTTGAAGGCGGTAATGCCGAGGTCTCGCCCCTTCACGCCAGTGACATAGACCATGCCGTCGGCGACGGCGGCGCTGGAGAAGCCCGCGCCGATGCCGTCAGCCTTCCACACCAGGGGAGGGCCTCCATCGGGCCATTTTTTGAGCAGGCCCGTGTCGAGCGACTTGCCGTCGCGGTTCGGCCCGCGCCACTGGGGCCAGTCGGCCAATGCAACACCAAAGGTGGACGAGATGAACAGCGCACCCAGAAGCGCCCAAAACCCAATGTGAATCTTGCCCATGTAACCTCCGCTCCAACGTGGACCTGCGCCGCGCGATGCGGCAAGGTATAATTGGCTAATACAAGTGTAGCACAGTTTCGCATCGCTTGTCAATTGCGCCTCCCAGCGGCATCAACTTCGTGGTGCGAGGGCGTGGATTCTCATGTGCAATTGGGGTCAGGTCTTCAGGGCGCGTTGCCCAAATGTAGTCGCAGGCTTTAGCCTGCGCGATTCGGGGTCGCACGGCCAAACGGCGCAGGCTAAAGCCTGCGGCTACAGATCATTTTTGCCAGTTCG
>JBFMAD010000045.1:0-58367 GCA_040755855.1 Planctomycetota bacterium
AGGCCCTTCATTCTACATTTTACTATGAAGGCGCGGATTGTGAAAGGATAACAAACACCATATAAGCAGCGCGCACCAACAGGTTGCGGCGTTTTTCCGTAAAATGTAGAATGAAGACCTGACCCCATAGCCTACAACTCCACCCGGAACGGCCTCTTCAGAAGGAGTCCGGCAAGAATCGAAACAATGAGGAACGGCCAGAGCCAGTGGAGGCGCACCCCCGCAACGGATACTCGCTCGGACGGGTACTCGATCTCGATGGATTCAATCGGACCGCTCGGCAGGCCCGGCTCCGCGGGATGGAAAAGCCGCGCGGTCCATCTGCGCGACCGCACAGGCGAGAGGGCGCGGCCGCCGTCGCCGACGTGAAGCGTCTTCGCCGCCGGTCCGCCTTCCGCCTTTGCCGTGATTTGATGCTCCCCTGTCTGACCGGCCCGGATACGGAAGTCCACCTCGCGCATCTCCAGGATGCGCAATGGCGGCGTCTCCACCGCAACGGCGCCGGATGGTTCAAGCGAGGCGTTCATCGCATCGAGCGGGAGCGGCCTGGCGTAAACGATTCGAACCAACGCCGCCTCGCCCGGCTGGAGAGGTCGCCAGCCGCACCGCGCCTGGAGCTGGATCATGATCAGCGCCACCGGAACAATCAACACGACGAGGGCGCGGAGGGAACAGGTGGCATACTTCATCAGCCCCCACAACGCCTGCCCCTGCGCCTTCAGGACGACGCGGGGGATGTCGCGGAAGATCCACATCTCCAGCATGCGGCCGCGGATTCGATCCTTCAGGGCGCGGATCTTCTGCTGGTTCGTCAGCTTGCCGAAGAGCCAGACCATCGCCGCGCCGGTGAGGATCGAGATGAATATCACTCCATAAAGCGGCGGCAGGCCCGCGAAGGGATACAGCAGGGCGTCGAAGAATCGGGTCAGGGTGGTATTAAAAGCGTTCATTGTTCAGGAGATGTATCCAAGGCCTTTCAGTCGCCGTTTCACCTGTTCCTCGTCCACGCCCTCGGCGCTGATTCGGTCGGCCTCTTTTTCGAGGACGTGGATGACGAATTCATCCACCGACGAGTAGCCTGCCTTCTCGGCGCACTCGGTCAGCCGCCGATAAAGTTCCTTGCTTAGTTTGATCTTCGGTCCGAACATAGTTATTCCTTCAATTCATTTCCGTTCCAGGACGACCTTTCCCTCCGTGCCGGGCGGCGGCGCCATGCCGTACTCGGCCAGGATCGTCGGGGCGAGGTCTATCAACGCGGGATCATCCGACGTGATGGGCCGGTTCGAGAGCAACACCCCCGGCAGGCCGCTCACGTCCATGCAGTGGTCGCCGCTCCACTTATCGTCGTTGTTTCCGACGACGGCCTTCTCGTACGTCCCCAGGATCGTCGCCCACGATGCCCGGTAGCCCCGGCTGTAGCCCAGGACGATGTCCGGCGCATCGGGCGCGCACTCGCCGCGATAGACCTCCGCCTTGGGGTAGGCCCGGACAAGGATTCGCTCGCCGGTCTCGGGGTCCTTTTCCGCCTCCAGTTTCTTCACAAGTTCACTGACGAGCGCATCCGCCTTCGCCCCCTGCGGCACAACGCCGTTGCGCTCCCGCCCCTGGAGGTTCAGATAGATGGAGTTGATGCCGAGGCCGTAGGCGACGGTTTTCTGCCAGTTTGTATTTGCGAACAATTCCTGCTGACCGCGCAGGTATGGATCAACCAGGCTCGCATATCCGTTTTCGAGCAGCCACGAGTTGACATTGAACATACGATAGAACGGGCCGAACCCGTGATCGGACATGACGATCAGCGTAGTATCGTCGTCCATGTGATCATACGCCTTACCGAGCACGCCGTCCATCTCCACGTAGAGGTCCTCGATGATCTTGCCGTGCTGCCGACCGAGCTCCGGGGTGTAGAGCGGGTGGCGCGGGTCCATGCTCCGCCAGTACATGTGGCTGTTGAGGTCTATGCTGGAGATGTAAAAGAAGAGCAGGCCCTGCCGGAAGTCGCGCAGGAAATAGTCGTAGGCCCGCATCTGTTCCTCGTAAACCGTCATCGCCTGCTGCAGATACTCATCCTCCGAGAGCAGGCCGGACGAGAGGGCCTTGGTGTCCTCGGCGATGCCCTGCGTGTGGTACGGCCCCAGTTCGCGCGCCAGCTCCGCCGCGAAGCCGGACGGCGTCGAGATGGGCAGGGCCGGGTCGGCCGGGTCTATGTTCACCGGAGAGACGTAGAGCTTGAAGCGCGGGTGGACCTCCTTCAGGAAGAAACGGCACATGCCGCTCACCCCCGCCGCGCACGGCATGAGCGTGAACCGCACGCGCACCCAGTCGCTCCACTCCCCGGCCCTCAGGAGAATCCGTTGCCCCTGGATCGTGATGCGGGCCACGGGGTTCGAGGGGTCGCGGTGGATCGTGAAGGACACGCGCGTCGCCGGCGCGCCCTTGCGGAACGTGTTCTCCGGGCCGGTGAGGTATGCCTCGCATTTGTGCGAGGACATGTCCACCTTGACGACGGCGGCGCTGGTGATCTTGCCGCGGTCGGGCGGCTCGACATCGCTGATGTAGGTGGAGATACCATAGGCCCCTTGCAGGTCCGGGGTTCCCAAACCCGAGATAGACCGAGCGCCGCACTCGACGGGCGGGAAGTTCACCGGCAGGCGATACAGCGAGCACGGCACGCCGCGGTCGGCGAGAATCTTCCAGAAGACCGGCCCCTTGCGGAGCAGTTCGACGCTCCCGCCGCCGATGGGGATGCGCCAGCCGCCGAGGGGGAGCGCGCGCGTCGGGGGCGATGTCCGCGACGTCGAAAAATAGGGAACGAGCGTGGCCGGGTCGCGGTGGATGAAGTCGAAGATCCCGTGCGCGCCGGGGTTCATGCCCGTGATGAAGTTCGACCACGCCACGGGGCTCTGCGGCGGGATGCTGCTGCGGAGCGGCTTGAAGCCGCCCTCCTTCATCAGCCGCGCGAAGTTCGGCATCCGCCCCTCGGCGACGTAGCGCTGGAGCAGCCCGGGGTCCATGCCGTCAATGCCGAGGACGAGGACGCGCCTGCGGGGCGCGCCGCCGGCGTGAGCGGCCCCCATCCCACCGGCTATGGCCGCGGCTGCGCCGGCTTTCAGGAACGTACGACGGGTGATATGTGCGGAGCGATTTGACATTTTGTGTTTGCGAATCTTTCCCCTATTCCTTCTGTTTCCACGACAGGACCGGCCTGCCGTCCATATATTTCGGGACCGTCAAGCCGAAGGCATCCAGCACCGTCGGCGCAATGTCCACAATGCCCGGCCGCTTGGCGGCTACCGGACGGTTGCAGAACAAGACCCCCGGCACGAGGTCCGGGTCCATGCAGTGGTCGCCGCCCCAGGCCTTTTCGTTATCGTGAACCACCGTCGAGCCGAACTTCCCCGTAACCGAGTCCCATGACACTCGGTATCCGTCGGCGAAGCCAACGATAAGATCGGGCGCGTTCCCGCAGTACGGTCCCCAGTAGCACTCGGCGGCGTCAATGACGCGATTGACCACCTTCACGTTCGACGGCCCGTCCACGAGCTTCGCCAGGCCGTCGGCGATGGTCCTCTTGACGGCTTGCTTCTCGTCGCCCGGCTGGACGACGCCCTGTCCCTCGCGGCCGGTCTCGTTGATGAAGACGCCGCCGAGACCGACGGCATAGGCCCTCGTCCTGTGCCAGTCCACGTCCTTGAAATAGCCCTCGCACCCATCGGCGCCGTCCTTCAGATGCAGGAATCCGTTCTCCTTCAGCCATGCGTTCAGGTTCACGCACCGGCGAAACGACCCGAAGCCGTGGTCGGACATGACGATGAGGAGATCGTCCTTGCCGAGCCTCGCCATCACGCGCCCCAGCATATCATCCATGCGTTTGTAGACATCCTCGACGGCCCCGTCGCGGGAACCGTCGCGCCAGAACATGTGCTGGATGCGGTCAATACCGTCGAAGACGCATACGACCATGCCCTGTCGGACCTTGGCGATGGCGTCGAAGAACATCTTCTCGCGCTCCGCGTGGATGGCGTAGGTCTGCTCGAGGAACGCCGTCTTGTCTATGATCCCTTCGTTGAAGGCCCACGTGTCCTCGGCCAGGCCGAGCGTGGCGAAGGGTCCGAAGACCTTGCTCAGATAGGGGGCGTAGGTGAAGGGATGCGAGATCGGCAGCGACGGGCGATCCGGGGCGATGTGGATCGGCGTCACATACAGCTCGAATTCCGGCTCGACCCGCCGCACGTAGAAGCGGCAGATGCCCGACGCGCTGAATCCAAAACCGGCGCGGAACGTCACGCGCACCCAGGGGGAGTATTGCCGTTCCTTCAGTTCGATGCGGCTGCCCTGGCACATCAACGCGGCAGATCGGTCCTTTTCGTTCAGCGTGGCTGTGAACGGGGCCATCAGCGGCCCGCCGTCGGGGAGGAGCGGATTGGGCGGACCGGGGAGCGATCCTGTGACGACATTCCCCTTGCGCTCGACGGCGAGGCGCACGCCGCCGGTGGGGTCGGCGTACTTTTCCGTATGGTTCGTGCTGAAGTAGGTGAAGCTCCCCTGGCTGCCGCGCAGGTCGGGCGCGCACATGCCGGAGAGGAGCACGCCGTTGAACTTCTCCGGCGGGAAGGTGATCGGCACGCGGAGGACCATCGAGAAGATCCCATGCTTGCCGAGGACCGTCCAGAAGGGCCGGCTTTTTCGCAGGAGCGAAAGGCGCGGCTTCCCCATCGGGATGCGGTACTTGCCGAGATTGAGACTTCGGCGGGGCGGCTCGATGCGCGCGGAGGATAGTTCGGGCAGATAGGTTCTCTTGTTGCGCGTGAGGAAGTCGAAGATATTGTGCTTGCCGGGATTCGCGCCCGTCTGGAATGTGGACCAGGCCACGGGGGAGGCCGATGGGATTGTGGTGCGAAGCGGCCGAAACGCCCCCATCTCCGCCAGCTTCGAGAAGTTCGGCAACCCACCATCATCCATCATTTCCTTCGCCAGCCTGGGGGACATGCCGTCGAGACCAATAACAATGACCCTCCGGCATCTGCTTCTTTTCCGAGCCCGGCGGCTGCGAATCACATGGACGATCATGCGAAACGGCAGCGTGACGAAGACGAGAATCGCGAGAACGAACACCACCAAGAACATGAGAAAGGAAGAAATGAACGCAAATCCCGCCCCCGGCCCGACGTAGCCGTACGCGCTGGGCATGCCGCCGAGCATTGCGCACCCAAAGGCTGCGGCGGCGACTGCTGCGGGCAAGGCATTTTGTTGTCTATTGAAGGATACCACGGGGCAAGTCTGGCGAATGGGCAATGTGCATATCCGAAAGGCCAAACGACGCCTCACCTATCCTAACCGAATCGTGAACAAACAGGCAAGGGGAATCCGGCGACGCCATTTTGTGTTGCGCGGCGAAATATTTTGTGGTAGCATTTTGTCACTTGAGGCGGACTCTTGAGTTTATGCCTACGTCAAGGAGCCTCCCATGCCGGAAAGCGATGTAACATTCTATAGCGAAGGCGTCAAGGTTCAGGGGACGCTCTCCATTCCCGACGGCGCAACGGAGGGGCTGAAGTGTCCCGGCGTCGTGCTCGTCCACGGCTATGCAAGCTTCCGCGACGAGCTGACCGGGTTCGTGGAACTCGCGGAGAAGCTCCGCGCACACGACATGGTCTCCCTCCGTTTCGACCTCCGCGGCTGCGGTCGCAGCGGCGAACCCGGCCGGATTGTCCCCCACCTGGAATGGACCGCCGACTCGCTGGCGGCCGTCTCATACCTGCAATCCATCGGGCAGGTGGACTCGCGCCGGATCGGCGTCGTCGGCATGAGCGTGGGGGGCGGCACGGCCTGTTACGTGGCGGGCATTGACAAGCGGGTGAAGTGCACAGTGGCCCTCGCCCCCGTCGCCGACGGCGCGTGGTGGCTCGAACACCTCTGGACCACCCGCCGGGGCGCGAAGGCATGGGAGGCGTTTCAGGAGCGGCTGGCCGTTGACCGCGTCGAGCGGGCGAAGACCGGTCGGTCCGAGAAGGTCCCCATCGGCGAAGTGCTCGCCTTCCGCCCCGAGGATCAGAAACGCTGGAACCAGCTCCTCGCCCGGTATCCGCAGTTCACCCGCGAGGTGTATCTGAGCTCGGCGGACAGCCTGGTGAACTTCAAGCCCCTCGGTCTTGTGCGCCTCGTTGCCCCGCGGCCGATTCGCTTCATCCACAGCGAGGACGACGAATCCGTCCCCATCGTCCACGGCGAGGAACTCTACGCCGCCGCGGGCGACGTGAAGGACCTGATACGGATCAAGGGCTCGCCCCATTGCTTCTGGATGGGCGACCAGGGCGGCCACGTGCAGGACCTGGCGGTGGAGTGGCTGCTGGAGCATCTCTGAGCCGTTTTCCTCGGCATGGAAAGGGGGACATTCTGATTCTATGGTCAGTATCCGCTGGGGCGTTGGGTCCCGTGTTCAAGGCCCGGATGTTCTCGGGTGTGCAGACATGAGTGCGAAGATTGACATCCCGCAAGCAAAGATAGAAGACTTTTGCCGTCGCAACCGTATCCGGCGGCTGTCTTTGTTTGGTTCGGTGCTCCGGGACGATTTTGGGCCGGACAGCGACGTGGATGTGCTGGTGGAGTTTGAGCCGGGTGCGCGGGTGGGGCTGATTACGCTGGCGGGCATGGAAATCGAGTTGGGTCAGATACTGGGGCGCAAGGCGGAAATGCACACGGTCAAGGGCTTGAACCCGCATTTCCGGGATCGGGTGTTGGACCTGGCAGAGGTGCAGTATGAGCAAGCACGATGACCGGGTCAGCCTGAAGGACATGTTGAGTCATGCACGGGAAGCGGTGGAATTGCTGGGCGCGGCCGGTCGGGATGAGTTGGAGCGGGATCGGGTGATGCAACTGGCGCTGACGCGGCTGGTGGAGATCGTCGGCGAGGCGGCCAACAGGGTTTCTGCGCCAACTCAACAGAAGCGCCCAGAAATCCCCTGGGCGCAGATCATCGGGATGCGCAACCGGCTTGTTCACGGGTACGACGTCATTGATTTGGATTTGCTATGGGATACGATCAGAGACGACTTGCCACCGTTGATAGCCGCGCTTGAAGCGATCGTTAAGGAAGCCCCACCCTACACAACTCGATGCGGAGAGCCGTCGTGAGCAAAATCAGGATCGGATGCCAGGGCTACACCTGGGAGATGGTATGGAAGCAATGGGGCGGGACCGTCGAGGACGTCTTCGCCACCGCCGCCCAAGCTGGATACGCCAGCATCGAGGTGTCGAGCTGGATGCTGAAGCGTTACTTCAACCGGCCCGACGCCCTCGTCGCCGAACTGAACAAACACGGCCTCGCGATGCCCGTCACCACCCTGGTCGGCGTCCTCACCGAGCCGAAGCAGGCCAAGAAAACCGTGCGCGAGGCCGAGAAACTGATGGGATTCATGCGCGGCATCAACTGTTCTCAGCTCGTCTTCGCCGGCGGCAACTTCCTCGATGACGTGGACATCCCCCGCGACGTGCAATTCAAGACCATGTGCGAGACCTACAACCGCATCGCCCATATCGGCGCCGAGAGGGGCATCGTCGTCGGCTGCCATCCTCACTCACATCACGGGACAATCATTGACTCGCCCGAGGACTATGACCGCCTGATGGAGCTGACCGACCCCACCGCGTTCCACTTCGGTCCCGACACGGCCCACATGCAGCGCAGCGGACTGGATGTGCCGGCAATGTTTCGGAAGCACTTCCGCCGCATCACGCATGTCCACTTCAAGGACTGCGACGCCGACGGCAACTACGTCATGCTGGGGCAGGGGGTGTGCGACTTCCCGGCCATCCTTCGCCTCCTCGACGACCTCGGCTACGAAGGCTGGGTGATGGCCGAGGAGGAATCGGAGGCGGCAGGCAAAGACCCCGCCAAGGCCGTCAAGAAAAACCGCCAGTATCTCAAGAGCCTGGGGTATTGACCTGCCCTATCGGAGACAGCCATGGTTCCGAAAATTGCCATCAACAGCGGCGCCTATGTCGCCGGGCCGTTCGCCAAGAATCCCCTTGCCCTCGACGACCTGGCGAAGCAGGCCGGTGAGTGCGGATACCAGGGCATCGAGATCGCCCCCCACCCGGCCCACGGCCACCCCGACAGCTATCCCACGAAGCGATCCCGCGCGGCGCTCGTCAAGCGGATGGCCGATTGCGGCCTCGAAATCTGCGGCTACGGGGCGGACATGTCGGCTCGCCCGCCCGCCGTGTCCGAGGTGGGCGACTACCTGAAGGAGTTCAAGAAGTACCTCGCCGTATGTGAGGCGCTCGGCGCGAAGACCCTCCGCGTGGATACGGCCCTGCCTCCTCCTTTGCCCCCCGGCGTCGGTTACGACGAGGCGTGGCACCGCGTCGTCGCGGCATGGCGGGGGGCGGCGAAGGCGGCGCAGCCCGGTGGCGTGACGATCGTCTGGGAGTTCGAGCCGGGCTTCATGTTCAACAAACCGAGCGAGGCCGTGAAGATGGTCGAGGACGTCGGCCAGCCGAACTCCAAGGTCATGTTCGATACCTGCCACGCGCAGATGTGCGCGGTGCAGGGGGCGCGGCAGGCCGAGCCGATAGAAACGCTCAAGGGCGGAGTGGTCGAACTCGCGCACATGCTCAAAGGCCGCATCGGCCGCGTCCACCTGATTGACTCCGACAACACCCTTCACGACAACGAGACCAGCACGCACGCCCCCTTCGGGACGGGGGTGCTCGACTTCGACGAGATCGTCCCCGCCATCCTCGATGCGGAGTACAACCCGGAGTGGTGGTGCGTGGACCTGTGCTTCTCGCCCGAGGCGCTCACGCTGCTCAAGGCGTCGCGCGACTTCGTCGCCGACCTCCTGGCGCGGCACATCACGGCGTGACGGCATGGGCCACCTGCTCGGCATAGACCTCGGCACATCCTCGGTCAAGGCAGTCCTCATCAACGAGACGGGAATGGTCGCCGCCGTCGCGCAGGAGGAGTACGGCATTGACACGCCCTACCCCGGCTGGGCCGAGCAGGACCCTGAGACATGGTGGCGGGCCACATGCGCAGTTATCAACGAAGCGGTGCGCAAATCGTCGGCCGGTCCCGATGCGATCAAGGCCATCGGCTTCTCCGGCCAGATGCACGGCGCGGTATTCCTCGACAAGGGCGGCAGGCCCCTGCGTCCGGCCATCATCTGGGCCGACCAGCGCAGCGCCGAGCAGTGCAGGAGGATCTATGAGACCGTCGGACGGAAAAAACTGGCCGAGCTGACATGCAACCCCGTGGCCCCCGGCTTCATGGCCGCGTCGGTCCTATGGCTGAAGGAGAACGATCCCAAAACATTCGCAAAAGTGAAACATGTCCTCCTGCCCAAGGACTACGTGCGTTACCGCATGACGGGGAAAGTCGCCTCCGAGCCGTCCGATGCATGCAGCACGCTCCTCTTCGACACAAAGAACCGCGATTGGTCCCGCGAGCTGGTCGAGGCGCTCGACCTCCCCATGAAAATCCTGCCGCCGATCATCCGGTCGTGGGATGTGGCGGGGGAACTGGTCCCCGATGCGGCGGCGGAACTCGGTTTGCCTCCCGGCACACCCGTCACCGCCGGCGGCGGCGACCAGCCGATCGCCGCGATTGCGAACGGCGTCATCGAGCCGGGAATCCTCCTCGCCACCATCGGCACCGGCGGGCAGCTCTTCGCGCCCCTCGCCGAGCCGAGGTATGACCCGCAGCTCCGGACGCACACCTTCTGCCACGCCGCGCCCGACCGGTGGTTTATCATGGGGGCCATGCTCTCGGCGGGGCTGTCGCTCCGATGGTTCCGCGACAACATGGCCGACGGCGTCCCGTACGCCCAACTCTCCGAGGAGGCGGAGAGGATTCCACCGGGGTCGGACGGGCTGATCTTCCTGCCCTATCTCGTCGGCGAGCGGACGCCGCACATGGACCCGAAGGCGACGGGCTGCTTCGTCGGCCTCACCCTCCGGCACGGGCGGGCGCACATGGCCCGGGCGATCATGGAGGGTGTGGCATTCGCCATGCGCGACTCGCTGGAGATATTCAGGGAACTTGGCGTGACCTACCGCAAGGCCATCGCCTCCGGCGGCGGGGCGCGGAGTCCCCTGTGGCGGCAGATCCAGGCCGATGTCTTCGGTGTGGACCTGGTAACGGTGGATGTGGCGGAGCAGGCCGGCGTCGGCGCGGCCCTCCTCGCGGGCGTCGGCGTGGGCGTATTCAAGAATGTCGCCGAGGCATGTCGCCGCGCGGTCTCGTACGGCGAAGGCGCGTCACCGATCGAGGCGAACCGCGCCCTCTACGAGGAAAAGTATCGCGCCTTCCGCGCCCTCTATCCCAGATTGAAAACAATATTTCGCTTGTTGTGATTCTTTCCCGCGCTATTGGGAGGCGAAAGGAGAGATTCAAGCAAAATCTTCCAAAGCATCACGCGTGTTGTTGCAGGGGGCGTTGGCGATACTTTCAGAACAACGTGCGTTGCTCAATCTGTTTGGCTGCGCGCCGCTCGTGCTTAAACTCTTTCATGCCCGTTGATCGCGCTGCCGCGCACACCTCACCCCAACTGACAAAGTAGTCATCGAAGTAGGCAATGGGGTATGGGCTTAGCCGGGCAACCTCATCTCTACTGGGGAGCTTTCCGATCTCCTTGGCAATGCGCTTGACTTCCAGTTGCAACGTTTTCTTTGACACTTGATACTTCTGTTTCTTGAGTCTCTGTACCCGGCTGTTCTTGGCTCTTGGCACCCTCGCGGTCTTACGGAACGGGTCGGTTCCTTTTCGAAGATCTTCGTGCCTTCGCAAAGCAAGCTCATGGTATTGGGGCGACAGCTCGATGCCAATAAAGTCCCTGCGCATCTGCTCTGCACACAGAGTCGTCGTGCCTGCACCATTAAATGGGTCGAGCACACATTCGCGTTGTTCAGTAAAGAGCGCGATGATACGACGCATCAAGTCTGGCGGCAACTGGCACGGGTGATCCGTGCGGCGACTGTTATGCTTGAGTCTATGAATATCCCACCAGAGATCCGTGATCCGAGCGGTGTCGTCCTCTCGAAGGAGCCTACGGGTTCTCACGCAGTCGGCGCGGCGGCAGTAGAACTCCTTGTCACATGTCAATGCCCCGATCTCTTCTGGCGAGAGGTTAGGCGTCGTTACACTCGGCACGGGCCTCGCAGGGCCTTTTGAGAAGCAGACTATTGAATAATGCGCTGGCATGATCATCCGAACCGGCAGACTCAAGCCTTCCCAGACGATCCAATCTTGATAGTTGAGGATGGTTCGCATGTGCGTGAAATGCCGCACAGCCCATAAGGGGATATTCAGGATCGCGCACGTTCTGCTTGGCTTAAGTACCCGAGCAAGCTCCGAAATCCACGTATCACACCATTCAAAGTACCGCACAATGTCAAGCGAATCGTCCCATCGGTCGTAGCGCTTGCTGAGGTTATAGGGTGGGTCGGCAAAGCAGAAGTCAATGGAATTGCTGGGAATATTTGAAAGTGTCTTTAGACAGTCTTCGTTTATCAGCTTGTTACGCATGGGCTGAGGGAGCGTGGTGCTTACAGCACTGCCCTCGACGGGATGGTCTGCGTTCTCCACGGTCGGATGGCATGACAGGGCGGAACGAAGATCTATCACATTTACCTGTTTGTAGGGCGCCAAGCCAAAAACGTCTCTGAGCCTGAAAACGACTTCCTTCGGGAAATCCGTGGGTTCGCAGGATACATCTCGCCACACATCCGACATGAGTGTCCCGTATTCGTGGTATGTGTGTTTCTTCCCTCCGTAGTCCTTCGCAGTTCGTTCACATGAAGGACAGTAGGCATAAGCGATGCGAGTCTTGGTATGTCTCAGACTCGCGTTATACTTCGTCAGGATCAGGAGTGCCGCATGGTGCAAAGGCAAATGGCCCGCTCTGGCCACCGGCTGCTTCAGCTTGACAGCAACCCATAGCTGAAATCTGCACTCTCCCTCGAGTTTTGGCAAGAGAGCCGCGGCATCGTAAGGTGACATCAGCAAGGCGATTGTGCTACCGGTATGGATGCCGCGGATGAAATCGCTTATCCTGTGTGTCCAGTCTTCCGGAGAGCTACAACGATAGCATGGATCGAAGGGAAGTAAGAGCGCCCATACTGATGGAGCCGCACTTCGGATATGCGTGAGCTCCTCCAGGCTGGACACTTCCCGTCTACGCTGGCCAAGTCGGTTTGCTGATTCACTCCAGTGTGCCATTAGTCCATCTCAGACCCAAGAACCGTCACGAGATCATTCTGCCATCCCGCGAAGAAAGGTCACAAGCCTTTCGATCTCTGCGGGGTCGAACGTAACCGCGCAATCACTATGCCGGCAAATGGTTGATAGGGCTGACCGGCGCTCGAAGTTACCCGCACCGTCAATGACATAAGCAATCTGGTGGCCTTTCCGGTGCAGTAAACTCTGGCGCGCGCGAGCTTGCCCGGCCTTGCGCTCTATCGTACTGTTTGTCGTTACCTGAAAGGAAATCTCAATTGCACAATACTTGCCAGAAGGCGATTGGGCGACGATATCGAACGCCATCTGCGTCCGCCCCGCACTGTGACTGATGCCAGGAATGGATGAGCGCGAGAAGTCCCAGTCAGGGAGAGCGGACATGAGACGCTCTTTCACGTATGCTTGCGCCAGGTGCCCCATGGTGTTCGCCGTTGCTCCACCTGTGATCCGACTGACCCAGATGTAGCGCTGCCTCACGAACGTGTTGAGTTCGGCCTTGTTCCCAAGGAGCGTGCCAAGGATACACCGTTCAAGGATTACATCAGGAGTGTCAGGGCTCGTTGCAGTGGAACCAAAGAGCAACAGCATTATGACGTCTTCGAGAAGCGGGGAAAGGGGACATGACATCTGCAATCCGGGCCCATCTACACAAAGAGAAACGTTTCCCCAATTGCCCTTTCCCGCTAAGGTCTGGAACCTGTAATCATATGTGTTTTCACGCCAAACGTACTGCATCGTGTTCGCATCAAATACGCTGGGAAGCTCGGTCTTGAAGCGCTTGAGTTTCTCACCGCCCACATCGCTTAGCACCATGATGTGTTTCAGAAAAAGATTCGCGGGAAGTCCGGCTGTTGCCGGCAGAATCTCTTTCCAAGCATCCGGTCTGGTGTCAGCCACGTGCAGCAGGCTAATGAACTTATCCTGGGTGTCCAGTAGCAATGGGATGATGCTGGATGCGTGTTCTCTCTCAGCCAGCTCCGAAGGCCAGAATATCACGGCGTTGGCCTTCAAATCATCATATTCTCGTTTTAGGGCGGAATTCATGGCCCGGACCTCCAGGGCAATGAAATACTTGTCTTTACTATACCATGTCCTCCCGACAAAAGCAAAAACACTTGCTCACACCGCGCTTCGGCTTGGCTGACCGATCCGTCTGGCGGTGGGGCCTCCGGCCAGAGCGACCAGACGACGAGGGCGATGGCGAGGAGGATCACGGCCAGGCCGATGAGGGCGGTGACGATCTGGCGGCGGGGGGTTTGGTTGCCTTTCTGCAGCGAGGTCTTCCACCGCCCGAATGAGACGGCGTAGATGACGATCTCGCCGATGAAGAAGCAGAGCGTCTCGAAGAATATCTCGACGACGATGCCGAACATGAACCTGCGCATGAATCCCTCCTGAATGCCGCGACATTCTACCGCCGCCGCCCCGCGACCGCAACAGCAATCTCCGGTCTTGAGTACTCTTTCAGTTACGGTGAGGAGGGGGGGGTGTCATTCCCGCCCTGCGCGGACGGGGGGGGAATCCAGGGCTTCGCAGACCATTCTGCCACACGTGGATTCCCGCTCCCCGCTTACGGCCTGCGGGGACAAGCTTCGCGGGAATGACGAGGCACGGCAGCGGTGCGAATCCCCCGTCACGGAGGGGATACATTACCTCGTCCCCTGGCTCTGCCGGGGGACGGTCTCTTCCTCCGGCTCTGCCTCTCGGCAACGAGGGGATGGGTGTATCCTCCCAGTCAAATGACGATTGACTCCGGCAGTGTGGTTTGGTAAAATTTATTTATAGAACGAAAGGCGTGCGACGGACCCGGCCGCGCAGGCTGGGTCTTGTTTTCTTTCGGAATAAAATCAGATGTCAACACCGTCCAATCCGCCTCCGGTGAAGAGCAACGGGACCTCGTTGGCGCCTGTGCCGCCCGAACGGGTGTTGCTGCCGGTTATGCCGCTGCGGGACTTAGTGGTGTTTCCCCATGCCGTGGTTTCGATCCTCGTCGGGCGAAATCCCTCGATGGGCCTCGTCAAGAAGGCGGCGGAGTCGGGCCAGCGCGTCATGCTCCTCACCCAGCGCGACCCGAGCAAGGAATCGCCCTCGCTGCGCGACCTCTATCAGATCGGCACGTGCGCCGTGGTGGTGCGGACGATCTCCCTCCCCGACGGCACGCTCCAGGCGGTGGTCGAGGGCATCTGCCGCGGGCAGGTCGTCGGGAGCCAGGCCACCGGCGGCCGGCTGAACGTCGAGGTGGACCTGTGGTACGACCGCGTCGAGACGGACAAGCAGACCGAGGCGATGCGGCGGCTGGTGCTCAAGGCGTTCGAGCGATACGTGGCGGTGAACCCGAACCTCTCGGACAAGGCGGTCCTCGCCGTGCGAAGCCTTCGGTCGCCGGAGGACCTGACGGACGTGGTGTGCCATCACCTGACGGTGGATGTGGAACTCAAGCAGCAGCTTCTCGAGGAGCGCGACGTGCCGAGCCGGATGAGGCGGCTCCTCGCGGTGCTGGGGCCGGAGACGGAGATCCTCGAACTCCAGCGCGAACTCGACGGCCGCGTGCGCAAGCACGTCGAGAAGAGCCAGAAGGACTTCTACCTCAAGGAGCAGCTCAAGGTCATCGAGGAGGAACTCGGAGGCCGCGGCGACATGTTGGACCTCGACAAGATCGAGGAGAAGATCAAGAAGGCGAAGATGAGCAAGGAGGCGGAGGAGGCGGCACTGCGCGAGCTGGACCAGCTCCGGAAGACCCCGCCTTTCTCGCCCCAGGCGGCGGTATGCCACAATTACATTGACTGGCTCATCTCCCTGCCGTGGAACAAGAAGACGAAAGACTGCCTCGACCTCAACCGCGCCCAGAAGATTCTGGCAGAGGACCACTACGGCCTCGACGAACCGAAACAGCGGATCATCGAATACCTCGCCGTGCGTAAACTGACGAAGGGGTCCAAAAGCCCCATCCTCTGCTTCGTCGGGCCGCCGGGGGTGGGCAAGACGTCTCTCGCGCGGTCCATCGCGCGATCCATGAAACGCAAGTTCGTGCGCAAGTCCCTCGGCGGCGTGCGCGACGAGGCCGAGATTCGCGGCCACCGCCGGACCTACATCGGCGCATTGCCGGGCCGGATCATCCAATCCATCAAGAAGGCCGGGACGAAGAACCCGGTCTTCCTGCTCGATGAGATTGACAAGTTGTCCCACGACTACCGCGGCGACCCATGCTCCGCGCTCTTAGAGGTCCTCGACCCGGAGGAGAACTACAGTTTCAGCGACCACTACCTCGAGGTCGAGTTCGATCTGCGCGACGTCTTCTTCATCACCACGGCGAACATGGAGACGGCGATCCCGCACGTCCTGCGCGACCGGATGGAGGTCATCCGCCTGCCCGGCTACTCGCCGCTGGAGAAGCGCCACATCGCCACCGGCTTCCTCGTCCCCAAGGCGCTGAAGTCACACGGGCTGAAGGCAAAGGACGTCCAGATCGCCGACGGCGCGATTGACCGGATGGTCCGCGACTACACCCGCGAGGCGGGCGTGCGCAACCTGAACCGGCAGATCGAGACGCTCTGCCGCAAGTTGGCCCAGGAGATCGTCGGCAAGGGCAAGAAGACCTTCCGCATCACCGCCCGCAACGTGCATAAATACATCGGCGTCCCCGATTTTGCGGTCACGCCCATTGACAAGACCCCCGCCGTCGGCGCGGTGGTGGGCCTGGCCTACACGGAGTACGGCGGGCGGGCTATCTCCGTCGAGGTGACGACGATGAAGGGGAAGGGCCAGCTCACGATCACGGGCCAGCTCGGCGACGTGATGAAGGAGTCGGCCTCAGCGGCGCTGAGCTACGTCCGGGCGCACGCCGACGAGCTGGGCGTGGACCCGGCGCTCTACTCGAAGACCGAGATTCACGTCCATGTGCCCGAAGGGGCGACGCCGAAGGACGGCCCGTCGGCGGGCGTGGCGATGACGGTGGCCATGATCTCGGCGCTGACAGGCGTCCCGGCGAATCGGGAGATCGCGGTGACGGGGGAGATCACGCTCCTCGGCAAGGTGCTGCCCGTCGGCGGGATCAAGGAGAAGCTCCTGGCCGCGCACCGCGAGGGCGTCTATACGATCATCATCCCGCGCGAGAACGAGAAGGACCTGGCCAAGCTGCCGGCGGAGGTGAGGCGCAAGCTGCATGTGCTGACCGCCGACACCATAGACGACGTGCTCCCGCATCTGCTTCTGCGCGAACCGGAAGCGAAGCCGACGCGCAAGCCCCCCGCCCCGAAGTCCCCCAAGACCGACGGCGCAAAACCCGTCGGCGACGCCCCCGCCGATTTTCCAGTTGACATCCGGCCGTGAGCGGCGGATATTCTTGTCTGGTCAGTTCTGTCCTTGTGAGCACAATGGTTCCCAGCTATGGTGGCGGAGTGGTAGTCCGCATCAGAACAGCGAAAGGGACATTATGATAAAGGTGAAATGCATAGCGTGCGATACTGAGTACGAAGTCGTGGATGAACACGCGGGAACCACGTTCATATGCAAGGCCTGTAAGAAGGGCGTAATCTATATTCCTAATCCCAGGATGCGGGAACTGTTCGTCCAACATCCTACCTGCGAATGCTGTAAATGGGCAGAGTGGGCAGAACCAGCCATGTGGCGCAACGAAGCCGAAAAGGTCGGGGACTTCTTAATGGCTCAGGTAGGAATTGCTGATGAAATGCGCCCTGAAGGTGATGAGTTGGCCGCCGAAGAGATCGAGGGAGAATGTCGGAGGTACCCACCAAGAGTAATCGTCAACGTAACCAACGATGCGCAGACGGGCATAAGCTCCTATCTCAGCTCATCTTTCCCAAAGGTAAAACCTAGCCGTTGGTGCGGAGAGTGGCAGCCCAAGTCGAATGGTCGCTCCGCGCGGACTGCTGAACATGCCTAACGGTTTGGTTCCAAGTAATTGCGAGCCTTTATGATTCCGAGAAAGAGAGTGTTGGCGAGATGAAGAAACAGAGATTGATGACCCCCGGACCCACCGAGGTCCCGCCGGAAGTGTTGCAGGAAATGGCCCTGCCCGTCTTCCACCACCGCACGCCGCGCTTCCAAAAAATGTTCGCAGAAGTGAATGACGGCCTGAAACAGGTCTTCCAGACAAAAGGTGACGTCATCACCTTCGCCTCATCCGGCACCGGCGCCATCGAGGCCGCCGTCGTCAACACCATGAGCAAGGGCGACAAGGCGCTCGTCGCGCAGGGCGGGAAGTTCGGCGAGCGGCCCGGCGAGATCTGCAAGGCCAACGGGATCGAGGTCGTCCCCCTCGACCTCGAATGGGGCCGGTCGCCCGAACCCCGGGCCATCGCCGACGCCCTCAAGAAACATCCCGACATCGCCGTCGTCTTCACCACCCTCTGCGAGACGTGCACCGGCGCGGAGAGCGACATCGCGGCCATCGGCCCCATCGTCCGCAAACACAAGGCCCTCCTCGCCGTGGACGGCATCAGCGCCGCGGGCGCGGCCGAGATGCGCATGGACGAATGGGGCGTGGACCTCCTCATCGTCGGGTCGCAGAAGGCGATCATGCTCCCGCCCGGCCTTGCCTTCCTCGCCGTCAGCGAGAAGGCGTGGAAGAAGATCGAGTCGGTCAAATCCCCCGCCTATTACTTCAACCTGAAGGCGGCGCGGAAGAAACTGCCCGACGCCGACACGCCCTACACCCCGGCCATCACGCTCATCCGCGCACTGAAAAGATCGCTCGACCTGCTCCTCGAGGGGGGCATGGAGAGCGTCTGGCACCGACACGCGATCATGGCCGAGGCCTGCCGCGCAGGCGTGAAGGCGATGGGACTCAGGATATTCCCCGACCGGCCGTGCAACGCGCTCACGGTCGTGACGCCGCCCGACGGCGTGGACGCCGAGGCGATTGCCAAGGCCCTCGAAAAGGATCACGGCATCAAGATCGCCGGCGGGCAGGACAAACTAAAGGGCAAGGTCTTCCGCATCTCGCACATGGGCTACGTGGACATGTTCGACGTCCTCACGACGCTCTCGGCGCTGGAACTGACGCTGGCGAAACTCGGCCATGCCGTCGAGCCGGGCATCGGCGTCGCCGCCGCGCAGAGGGTGATTGCGGGGGCAATGTAGACGGCGCTGAACCCGTTTAGGCATTTTTCACATTTGGTTTCTGATGCTTGCCGTCATTGCTTCGTCATCCCGCCTTTGGCGGAATTCCTCGCAATGATGACAAACCGGCGCCGGGGTTGCGATAATCCGCATCCTGCTCGTGAATAATTTGGCGCTGATACCTCCTCCCGAATATTCCCTTGCATCGCGCCGTGCGCAGATGTTAAATTCCCTCGCCTGGCCGTTCGATTGGATGCCTCACGAGAAGGGAATGTCAAGCCATGCCGACCATCGCCGGACTGCACATCGTGGACGTGATGATGATGGTGCTCTACTTCGTGGGCATCATCGCCTTCGGGCTGTGGATGTCGCGCCGCGTGAAGACCGAGGAGGACTACTTCATCGGCGGCCGAAAGTTCGGCAAGTCCGTCCTCATCTTCCACTGGCTCTGCACCGGCACGCACACGGATAACCCCGTCCAGGTCTCCGGCGCGTGCTTCCGATCCGGCCTGGGCGGCATCTGGTATCAGTGGATGTGGCTCTTCCTCACTCCCTTCTACTGGCTCATCGCCCCCATCACCCGGCGGCTGCGATATATCACGACCGGCGACTTCTTCCGCGAGCGCTACTCGCCGGGCCTCGAACGTCTCTACGCCGTCATCGGCATCGCCTTCTACATCATGACCATCGCCCAGGTCATGCTCGGGGCGGGCAACGCCATCGCCGGGGCGACGGGCGGGAAGCTGGCCCTCCACTACGCAATCATCATCCTGTCGGCCGTATCGGTCATCTACGTCCTCACGGGCGGACTGGTCGCCGCCGCCTACACGGATATTATCCAGGGCATCCTCATCATCTTCCTGTCGCTCATGCTCGTCCCCTTCGGCATCAGTCAGGTGGGCGGTCTGAAGGCGCTGGCGGCGAAACTGGCCGAGAAGCCCGACATGCTCAAGATCGTCGCCCCGCCGGGCGCAAAGGAGGGCGATCTCGTCTTTGTGGGGATGATGTCGCTCCTCTGCCTGGTGGGGATTGTGGTCCAGCCGCACACCCTCACCGCCACCGGCAGCGGCAAGACGGAGATGGAGGCCCGCCTCGGCATGTGCTACGGCAACTTCATCAAGCGCTTCCTCACCATCGCCTGGGCCTTCATCGGCGTCATCGGCTTCGCCCTGTTCGCCGCGACGCTTACGAACGCCAAGTCGGACGAGGTCTGGGGGCGGTCAATCCAATTGCTCCTCCCCACCGGCTTCCGCGGGCTGATGCTGGCTGCCATGCTCGCCGGCGTGACGGCGTGCGAGACCTACATGGTCGTCGGCTCCTCCATCTTCACGCGCAACTTCTACGAGCACGTCCTGCCGGAGAAGGGGGGCCGCCATTACCTGTGGGTCGGGCGGTTCGCATCGTTCGCCATGCTTGTCGGCGGGATCGTCGTGGCCTTCGCCATGCCGTCTCTGACGGACGTCCTGAAGGTCTCGATGGAGGTCATCGCCTTCATGGGGGCAGGCTTCTGGGTCGGCATCGCATGGCGGCGGGCCAACGCATGGGGCGCGTGGGCCGGGTCGCTCGGGGCGCTGGCCGCGTGGGCGATCGCCTACTTCAAGTTGGGATGGGATACCCCTGGCCGCGTCGCGCTTTTTGTGCCCATTGAGTTCGGCCTGCTCATCCTCGTGAGTCTTTTGACGAAGCGCCCCGACGACAAGCGCCTCGATAAATTCTACGCCCAGCTCCACTGCAGCGTCGCTGACGAGAAGGGCGGGGAATTGGTCCTCGACCCCAACCGGCCAAAGCTCATCAATCACCCGGACTTCGAGGTCCCCCGGCTGACGGCCGTGGACATCATCGGCTTTGTCATCGCCTGGGGCATCGTGGCCGGGCTGATCTTCCTCCTCATGGGCCTGGCGCGAATGGTCGGCTGAACAAGGGAGAACCGTATGCCGCGCAGTTTCAGTTGGCTCATCAAAGGCGAGATCGCCGGCATGGGCAGGCCCCTCGATCTGAGGAAAGACCTGGAGTTCCTCCAGGATGAGGGCGTCGGCGGCATCGTCTCCCTCACCGAGACACCCCTCCAACAGGCCCTGATTGACGAGTTCGGCATGGAGTATCGCCACATCCCCATCGCCGATTTCACCGCGCCGGAGCCGTGGCAGATTGACGAGTTCGTCGCATTTGTGAAACAGGTGGTGCGCAGGAACAGGCCTGTGGTGATCCACTGCTTCGCGGGCAAGGGGCGGACGGGCACGATGCTCGCCTGCTACCTCGTGTCGAAGGGCCGCTCGGCCGAGGACGCCATCGCCGAGGTCCGCCGCGCCCGCCCCGGCTCCATCGAGACCGCCTCCCAGGAGGACGCCGTCGAGAGCTACGCGCAACGGCTGAAACGCAAGAGGCGCAGGCGCTGAGAGCCGGGCCCGCCCTTCAATCCGGTTCGGGCAATAGATCAACCGCTTGACTCCGCGCCTGTTCGTCGGTATCATACCCGGCATGAAGGCGCTCATCTCGGCCATCAAGTTCTTGACGATCATCCCTATTGACACGCGCAACCGGATCGAGCCGGGGCGGATGGAGGGGATGCTGCTCTGCTTCCCCCTCGTGGGGCTGCTGCTCGGCGGGCTGTGCGTCGCAGTGTTGTGGCTCGCGGGCGATGTCTTTCCGCCGGCCATCGCCGCGGCGCTGACGGTCCTGGCCCTGCTGGTCGCCACCGGCGCGCTTCACTTGGACGGCCTGGCCGACACGACCGACGGCCTCTTCGGCGGCGCGACGCGCGAGCGCAAACTCGAGATCATGCGCGACCCGCGCGTGGGGACGTTCGGCATCTCGGCCATCGTTTTTCTGACGGGACTCAAGGTGCTCGCCCTGGCCTCGATCGCCGCGCGCGGTATGGGCGCCGCCCTCTGCATTGCGCTCATGACGCCGCTGGTGGGACGGTGGTGCATCCTCCTTGCGGCGGGGATGTCCTCGTACGCCCGCGACGAAGAAGGAACGGGCCGGGCGGCGGTGGAGGCCGCGAGGACGTGGCACTTTGCCGCGTGGGCGCCGGTCGTCGCCCTGCTCGGATACGTCTGCCTTGGCCTGGGCGGCCTGCTCATGCTCGTGCTGGTCCTGGCCGTCGTCGTCCTGGTAATTATTTACATCCAATCGAGGATCAACGGCATGACGGGCGATACGCTCGGCGCCGTGTGCGAGGTCAGCGAGATGGTGTTCCTCCTGGCGTTTTTTGTGTCGGCGAAATTGGGACTGTGAGGTCGTTGAAAACGTTCCAGGAGGCCAATCGCAATTGTAGCCGCACCCTTTAGGGTGCGGTTTGGCCCGCCCAGCGCCCGCAGGCTGAAGCCTGCGGCTACAGGAATGTGGTTTCTCGACAACCCATCTGTCTTCGGTTGCAGGTTGAGCGATGGGAAAGATGATCTTCGTCACCGGCGGGGCGCGCAGCGGGAAGTCACTCTTCGCCGAAGGGCTGCTCAAGGGCCGCGACGACGTGGCCTACATCGCCACGGCCCGGATCGAGGACGACGAGATGCGCGCCCGCATCCAGAAGCACCGCGATCGAAGGCCGAAGACCTGGACTACCATCGAGCGACCCAAGGGCGTGGACGATGCGGTCCGCGAGGCGGCGACGATCCACTCAGCCATTATGGTGGACTGCATCACGATCTACGTGTCGAACCTGCTGCTGGATGATGTGAACACCGCAGACAAGGAAGGCTACATCGCGCGGGAGATCAAGGACCTCTGCCGCGTCTGCCGCGAGGTGGAGTCCGACGTCGTGCTGATCTCCAACGAGGTCGGCGGCGGCATCGTCCCGGACAACGCCCTCGGCCGGCGGTTCCGCGACGCGCAGGGCCTCGCCAACCAGGCCCTCGCCCGCGAGGCGGATGAGGTTTATTTCCTCGTCTCCGGCCTGCCGATAAAGTTGAAGTGAGGAATCTATTTAGCGATGTGTAGCGCAGGAAAAAAGGCGGGATCGTCATTCCCGCGTACGCGGGAATCCACGAGCGATCGAGGGCCTGGATTCCCGCTTTCGCGGGAATGACAGCGCCTTTCGCGGATTCACGTTGCCGCCGCTATATTTGGCGAAATGGTTCCGGAGTGAGAAGACATGGAATTCGCCGCGTTTGTTTCGCAATTGAAAAAATCAAAACCCCTACCGGTCTATGGCGTCTACGGGGAGGAGGAATTCCTCGTCGAGCAGGCCGTGGGTCTGGTCAAGGAGAAGGTGCTCGAAGGCGAGGACCCGCACGCCTGCTGCGTGGAGCGCGACGCGGCGGAGGGTCTCTCCCCCGCGGCGGTTTTTGACGAACTTCGCACGCTGCCCTTCTTCAGCAAGAGGCGCGTCGTCCTGGTGCGCAACGCGCAGGCATTCATCAAGGACCACAGCGAGTCCATCCTTCGCTATCTCGAGTCGCCCTCCAGGACCGGCATCCTGGTCCTGATCGCCGACAGCATTGACTCGCGGACGCGCGTCGCAAAGACCATCGAAAGCGCGGGGGCCCTGGTCGCCTGCAAGGGGATGCGGGAGAAGGACGCCGCCGGCTGGATCGTCGCGCAGACGACCGAGCGCGGGAAGCGAATCGCGCCGCGAGCCTGCCGCATCCTGCTCGAAAACGCCGGGACCGATCTCTTCCAACTGGCCATGCACATCGAGAAGCTGTCCATCTACGTGGGCGACCGGCAGGAGATCGCCGAGGCCGACGTCGAGGCGCTGGTCGGTCCCGACCGGGAGCGGGCGTCCTACGAGCTGGGCAGCGCCGTCCGAAAGAAGCAGCCCGCCGCCGCGCTCAAGATATTGCGCGACATCCTGGCCGGCGACGAGGACGCGAAGTTCTGGCTCGTGGCCGTCCTGTCCCGCGAGATTCGGACGCTCTGGTCGGTGAAGCGGCTCATGGCCCGCGGCGCGCCGGACGCGGAGATCATCGCCGCCGCGCCCTTCGCCCGGACGTGGCTGTCCGCCTACATGCAGGAGGTCCGGCCGTTCGCCCCCGACGAGCTTCGCCGAAAATATCGCCTCCTCCTCGACGCCGACCTGCGGAACAAGACCGGGGCGATGGACGCGGCGCTGGCGCTCGAATGCCTCGTGGTGGAGCTGTGTCGGTAGGGGATTGTATGGCCGATAGACTGAAACGAATCCGATCCATCCTCACCGTCATGTTCTTCACGATGGGCAGCCGCGTCCTCGGCATGGCGCGCGACATGCTCCAGGCCTACGTCCTCCCCAGCGCCGCCTTCGACGCCTTCGACGTTGCCTTCACATTCCCCAACCTATTCCGCCGACTCTTCGGCGAGGGCGCGCTCAACGCCGCCTTCATCCCCGTCCTCAAGGAGGAGATGGAGCACGGCGACGACGCCTCCACCCGCCGGCTCATCAACGGCACGGCCACGCTCCTCTTCCTCGTCCTCGCGGGCGTCACCGCCGCGTCGTACCTCCTCGCCGTCGGCCTCCATATCTTCGTCCCGCAATACAAGGCGTCGGGCGAAATGTTCCGCATGCTCTACATCATGCTCCCCTACATCATCCTCATCTGCATGACCGCGCTCCTGGCGGGCACACTCAACGCCTTCGGCGTCTTCGGCATCCCGGAGTCGGGGGCGATCCTCCTCAACGTCTGCGAAATCCTCGCCCTCCTCTATGTGGTGCGGACGTGGGTCGGCGTCCAGGGCCTCGCCGTCGCGGTGGTCGTCGCGGGCATCCTGCAACTCGGCCTGATGATCGTCACGCTGCGCTTCAAGGGCGTCCGCCTCCGCCCGTGCTTCGATTTTGCGCAGGAGAAGATTCGCCGGACGGTCGGCCTCATGGCCCCGGTCATGCTCGGACTCGGCGTCATGCAGATCAACGTCATGTGCGACCGCATCATCGCCTACGCCCTCGTCCCGGGCGACGGCGCGAACAAGGCGCTCTACATCGGCAACCGGCTGATGCAGCTCCCGCTCGGCGTCTTCGGCATCGCCATCGCGACGGTCGTCTTCCCCGAGATGTCCGCCTGCGCCGCGCGCAAGGACGACGAGGGGTTCCTCGAAACGCTCCAGCACGGCATCCGCCTCGTCCTCTTTGCGTGCGTGCCGGCGGGCATCGGGCTGATCGTCCTGGGGCGGCCGGTGATCGAGCTGCTGTTCCAGCGCGGGGAGTTCAGCCCCGACGACACGCTGCGGGCCCTGTGGGTCCTCAGCCTCTACTCCATCGGCATCTGGGCGTTCAGCAGCGTCCATGTCATCACGCGGGCCTTCTATTCCCAGCAGGACACCCGGACGCCGGTCAAGGTCTCCGCTGCTATGGTGCTGGCGAACGTCGTCCTGAATCTCATTCTCGTCCACACGCGGCTGCGCGAGGCGGGCCTGGCCCTGGCAACCTCGATCTGCTCCATGGCGAACCTGCTCCTCCTCGGGGCGATCCTTCACCGGCGGATGGGGCGGATCGGGGCGCGGGCGGTGCTCGTCTCTGCGCTGCGCACGGGCGCGGCCACGATCGCGATGGCAGCGGCGTGCCTGATCACGCTGCGGTTCCTGCCCGATACGGCAGGACTCACGGTCCGACTGACCCGCGTCATTGTCCCGATGGCGGCGGGCGGGGTCGTGTTCCTCATAGCCTCGCTCATTCTCCGCATCGAGGAACTGCGCGACCTGGCCTCCGCGCTACGGAAGCGGCGGGGGAAGTAGGCGCATTCCGAAGCACCGCTGACCATCAAGAGCGGAAGGAAACACCAATGAGAGCCGTGTTGATTGCTGTTGTGACGCTTTGCGTTCTATGCGGCGCGGTGATTTGGTCTCACACCGCGCTGGCCGCGGAATTCGTCCTCGTGGACGCCGGCGCCGGCGTCGGTCCCGCGCCCATCGTGATCTTCAAGGACGCTCCGCCCCGCACGCGCGACGCGGCGACGACCCTGGCGGATTACATCGAGAAGACCACCGGTTCGCGGCCGGAGATCATCGAAGGCGAACCGAAACCGATTCCCGAACGGGCCGTATGGGTCGGCTTCCAACCTGCGCTGACCGGGCTTTTTCCCAACCTCAACTTCAAGCACCCGGAGGAAATCCTCATTACGGCGAGTGAGAAGCATCTCGTCATTGCCGGACGCGACCGCTGGGACCCGCAGCACATGGAGGCTAAGGGACGCCTCGCGATGAAGACGGGCATGCAGCAGGAATATGGAACGGCGAACGCGGTTTACACCTTCCTGCAGGACCGCCTCGGCGTGCGCTGGCTCTGGCCGGGCGAGGTCGGCGAGGACATCGTGCTGCAGAAGCGCATCGCCTTCGCGCCGTTCGAGTATCGCTACCATCCGCAATTCCGCGCGCGGAGCGGTATGTTTGTGAAGCTCTCCCTCGGCGACAACAAGGAGGGACCGGACGAGCTCTGGGCGCGCTATCAGCGCGTGCAGCTTGACTCGCTCGAACTGCTGGGCGGCCACGCCTTCGGCCACTGGTGGGAGAAGTATCACGAGCAGCACCCGGAGTACTTTGCGCTGCAGCCCGACGGCGCGCGCAGTCCGAATCCGTTCACGCCGAGAAACACGAAGCTCTGCGACACGAATCCCGCCGTCTGGCGGCAATGGCTCGCAGAGGTGGAGGAGGCGCTGAAGGTCAATCCCACGCTGCGCGTGTTCAACTGTTCCCCGAATGATGGCTACGATTACGGCCATTGCGTGTGCGAGAAGTGCCTCGCGTGGGATCATCCCGACGGCGAGAAGTTCACGTGGCGCTGGAAGGGCAAGAGCGAGGAGCGCCCGGCCATCTCGGACCGGCAGGTGACGTTTGCCAACACGCTGGCGCGGATGCTCAAGGATCGCTTCCCCGATAGGCAGCTCTTTGCGCAGCTTCACGCCTACGGCTACTCGCGCCCCGCGCCGATAGCCGCTGTGCCGGATGACAATGTGATTATCTCCAGCGTGGCCAACTTCCACCTGCGCGGCGACGGCGTGCGCGACGATCGAACCAAATCCATGCAACAGTTCGCTGACTGGGCGAAGAAGGCGAAGCGCCTGATGTGGCGGCCCAATCTCGGTAACCCCGCCGGCCAGGAATGGGGGATGCCCGACGTGGCGTTCACGCAGACGGCCGAGGATTTCCGCTTCGTCGCCGACCACCGCTGCATCGGCGTCTTTTTCGACCTGCTCTGGTTCCACTGGGCCACGCAGGGGCCGTATTACTACCTGCTGGCGCAACTTGCCTGGAACCCGTATGCCGACGCGCAGGCCATCATGGATGACTACTACCAACGCGGCTTCGGGCCCGCGGCGGCGGAACTCAGGGCCTACTGGACGCTGATGGAGGAGACGCGGATGGCTTTCGTCAAAGATATACCGAACCGCTACCGCGCCTTCGACATCCACAGCCGCTACACGCCGGAGTGGTTTGCGAAGGCCGAGTCCCTGCTCGACCAGGCGGCGGCGAAGCTGAAGGATGCGCCGGAAAAATACCGAAAGCGCGTGGCCTTCGTCCGATGCGGTCTCGACTACACGAAGCTTGTCGTGGATACCCGCGCATGGATGCAGAAGTTCGAGGCCGGCAAGGGCCAGGACGCCGACGCGAAGGCGCGAGTGCTCGCCAACTGGCAGCGAGTGGAGACGATGAAGAGGGACTTTCCCGAGTTCGCCATCAACTGGCTGCCCGTCTTCCACCTTCCGAAGCCCGGCGGCGAAGCCAAGCGCGTCATGGGCCTGCACCCCGATCACCCGTTGAGCGGTCGCGTGAAGCGCGAGGCGGAGACGAGGAACGTTGAGTGAAGGCGCTCAGCGAGAGGCAAAACCCAGCGCACCACAGAGGACACAGAGCACACGGAGGACACGAAGAAAGAGATCAGATGCTGATTCACGCAGATGGACGCGGTAGGAAATTCAATCAGTGAACATCAGCGCAAATCTGCGTCTATACTCTTGGCCGTTCTCGCTGTCCTCCGTGTCCTCTGTGGTGAGAACGGTCGTGGATTCCCGCTTTCGCGGGAATGACGGGTAGGCGTGCGGGTCTGCCGTTCCTCACTTTGCCAGTCGGAACGTACCTCCGTCCACTTCGAGCCTCTTCACGCCGCGGTGCTGGTCGTAGGTCGCGTGCATCTCCTCGATGGAGTCGAAGAAGCCGATGATGTAGACCGCGCCGAAAGATTCGCTTTTGCGAATCGGATATCCGCCGATCTCGGTGATGAAGCAGACGTAGCCGCGCTGGTGGCACCACGCCTCCCAGATCATGGCCGGGTCGAGGGCGATGCCCGCCAGCCACGGCCCGCCGCGAATCTTGTATCCGCGAATGATGCTCTCGACCGCGCCGCGCTTCGGGCGCTGGTAGATGAACTTCGCGTCCGGAGTAAAGTCGGCCAGGAACTCGCTCGCGGGGATGCGGCCGTGGTAGCTCAGGTAAATCTCCTCGAAGGTATCGCCCTGCTTGTGCTTCAGGTGGCCGGGGAAGTCTATGCGGAGGATGAGGCAGTCGGCGTCATTCGCGCTGGTCACCACGTCGGTCGAGTAGAAGAACCGCTTGCCCTTGGGGAAGACAAGTGTCTGATCCCACCGCGAGCCGGGCCGGTAGCCCAAGGTGGCGACGGTCCACGTCCAGTGCTGCTTCACGGCGACGAAGTTCTGCGACTGGACGATGTCAATGGGGATGCTCTTCGCCTGCGTGCAGATCTGCGGCAGCTCGACGTAGTGCTTCTCGATGGCGCCGTGGACCGATGTGTTGCGGTTGTACTGCTGCGCCTCCGGCAGCTCGCCCTCCCTCGGGTGCGGGCCGGGCTGCATGAGGAAATCCACGATGTCGAGTCCGTGGCCGAGGTCCGTCGCGCCGGTGCGCCTGTCGCGGAAGGTCCCGGACTTTACCCCGCTCACGTATCCCTTCGGGCAGACGACGGCGGAGATGCAATCGGTGTCAATGACGGCCGATCCGTCTTTCATCTCGACTTTTGCATAGGGCGCTGGCATGGCGTTCCTTTCGATTTGGAGTACTTGGCCTCGCAGACGTATTGAACCAACCGGATGGGTCGGAGTAAAGAGACTTCTTGCCGACGAAAACAGGTTGATTTTTGGCGGGGGTGTGTTATCTCTGATACGGACATACGGAACAATGTTCCTATGAGGAGGATGGCCATGCGGAGATATGGAACCGTCGCGGTAGGGGCGCTGCTCCTGGCGCTCATGCTGTCGTGCGAGGAGCACCGGACGAGCCTGGTGGATGGGACGTTCGAGCGCGTCGAGGAGGGCGGGCCCGTCGGCTGGACCGACCTCTGGACCCGCGACCCGAACGCGGGCAAGGCCGCCCTCGATGCGAAGGTGGTCCACGGCGGGGCGCAGTCCATCCGCATCGAACACACGGGCGGGAAGGACTGGAGCCTGAGCACGGGCCAGCCCATCGAGGTGAAGCCCGGCGACCTCTTCGTGCAGGAGGCATGGGTGAAGGTCGAGGGCCAGGGGCGGGTGACGAGCTGCGCCACGACGCGCGACGCAAAAGGAAAGCCCACGTCCTGGACATATGGTGGGCAGACGACGAGCGGCCCGTGCGACTGGCGGCTGCTCCGCTCGCGGTTCGTTATCCCCAAGGGGGTTGCCACAATCGAGCCGCGCGTGATCGGCGTCGAGCCAGCCACCATCTGGGTGGACGATTTCGCAATTGTGAAGGAGGGAAATGTCATGGACATGCGACCGAAGAACATGCCGGAAGCCCTCTCCATCGGCAATGCCGCGCTCGACGTGACGCTCCACACGGCGGACGCCACGATATCCGTGAAGGACAAACGCACGGGACAGACGTGGACACAGAAGGCCGTGTCCGCGGACAACATCCTCATGAGGGCGGGAGAGAGTTTCGGGAAGATCGGCGTCGAGCTGCTCTGCCCATCTGCGAACCTGAAGGTCAAGGGTACGATTCAACTCGACGGCGATAGGCCCGAACTGGCCGTGACGCTCTCTGCCGAGGGCGACCTGGCCCAATCCCTGAGCTTCCCCCATCCCTTCGTGACGGACAAGGGGACCTATCTCGTCGTGCCGATGAACGAGGGGATCTCGTACCCAGTTGATGACGAAAGCATCCAGCCGATGCGCCTCGTTGCCTATGGCGGCCACGGCATCTGCATGGCATTCTTCGGGGCGACGGACGGCGAGAAGGGATGCATGGCGATCCTCGAGACCTCCGACGACGCCTCCATCCAGATCGGCCGGATTGACGGCAGGCTCTATGTCGCGCCGATGTGGGATGCGCAGAAGGGGCGCTTCGGATATGAGCGGAAGCTGCGCTACGTTTTCCTCGACAAGGGCGGGCACGCGGCGATGTGCAGGCGCTACCGCGAGCACGCCAAGCAGGCGGGCCTGGTGAAGACACTTTCGCAAAAGCGAAAGGAGAACCCGAACGTTGATCTCCTCATCGGCGCGGTGAACGTCTGGTGCTGGGAGAAGGACGCGCCGGCGATCGTGAAGGAGATGCAGGCGGCGGGGATCGCGCGCATCCTGTGGAGCAATCGCGGGACCCCGGAATCCATCAAGGCAATGAACGAGATGCCCGAGGTCCTGACAAGCCGATACGACATCTACCAGGACCTCATGGACCCGCAGACGGTGAAGGAGAAGCTGGGCGGACACCTGCACTCGGACTGGACGCAGGAGGGCTGGCCGAAGGACATCATGCTCGACGAGCGCGGCGACTGGCGCAAGGGCTGGCAGGTGAAGGGACGGGACGGCGTGATGTATCCCTGCGGCGTGCTGTGCGACAGGCGCGCCCCCGACTACGCCCGCGAGCGCGTGCCGAAGGACCTGGCGGAGCATCCCTACCGATGTCGGTTCATTGACACGACCACGGCCTCGCCGTGGCGCGAGTGCTACCACCCGGACCACCCGCTCACCCGCAGCGAGAGCCGACGCTGGAAGATGGAACTGCTGCGCTACATGAGCGAGGACATGAAGCTGGTCACCGGCTGCGAGACGGGACACGAGGCGTCGGTCCCCTATCTTCACTATTTCGAGGGAATGCTCAGCCTGGGGCCTTATCGCGTGGCCGACGCGGGGCGCAAGATGATGGAGATCTGGGACGAGGTCCCCGAGCGCGTGGAGAAGTTCCAGATGGGCCATCGCTATCGCCTGCCGCTGTGGGAACTGGTGTATCACGACTGCGTCGTGGCGCAGTGGTACTGGGGCGACTACAACAACAAGCTGCCGAAACTGTGGGACAAGCGCGACCTCTTCAACATCCTCTACGGCACGCCGCCGATGTTCATGTTCAACCGAAAGATATGGAATGAAAGCAAGGCGCGGTTCGTGCAGAGTTACAAGGCCGTGTGTCCCGTTGTGCGCGCCGTGGGCTACGCGGAGATGACGGACCACCGCTTCCTCACCCCCGACCGCGACGTGCAGCAGACGACCTTTTCCAACGGCGTCACCGTCACGGTCAACTTCGGCAGCAAGCCGTTCAAGTTGGCCGATGGAACAGAGGTGAAGGGGATGGGGTGTTGTGTGATGGGGATGTGAGGGAGAGCGTGAATTGTTGCCGGATTCTCGATTTTTCTTGTAATCGAGAACGTGACGTAATACAATGTAAGACATGAAAGACTCGATCACAATTCGACTCGACAAAGAAACGAAGCGCATGTTGAGCCAGGTGTGCCGCCGGGCCAGGCGCAGCCAGAGCGAGGTGGTGCGGGAGGCGCTGAAGCGCCAGCTCTCCATCCTCATGTTCGAGGAACTGAGGCGAAAGGCGCTGCCCTTCGCCGAGGCGCGAGGATACCTGACGGACGAGGACGTGTTCAGAGACATATCGTGAGGATATTCCTCGACACAAATGTCCTCGTGAGCGCCTTCGCCACTCGCGGCCTCTGCGCGGACGTGCTGCGCGTGGTCCTCGCCGAGCACGAGTTCCTCACGGGCGAGATAGTTCTATCCGAGCTTGAAGACGTGTTGACGAGCCGCATTGGCCTGCCTCCGAAAACGGTCGGCGGCATCCTTGCTCTGCTCCGGCGATACCATGTCGAGCCGAGGCCCGCGTACAGACCGGACCTGCCGATTTCCGACGCCGATGATCTGCTGGTTCTCGGGTCGGCGCTGGCCTGCGGCGCGGATGTTTTTGTGACGGGCGACGAGGAAATCCTTGCCGTCGAGAAACCCGGCGACATTCTGATTCTGAACCCACGCGGCTTGTGGGACATCTTGAAAGGAGGATCGTGATGAAAGGCATTGCCACCAATCGTTGGCCCTGGTCGTCCGAGGCAAATCGCCCACAGGAGGAAAAGACCGTCGAAAACTTCCTGAAGGAGGCGGCCGAAGCGGGCTATGAAGCCGTTGAGTTTGTCATGGAGGTCGGCGACGTCGCCGCCATCGTGCGGGAGCGCGGCCTCAAGGTATGCGGCGGGTATGTCGGCGGGCCGCTTCACCTGCCCTGGGAGCAGATCGCGACGGAAAAGATGCTCGCCGTCGCCCGGCAACTTGGGGAACTCGGCGCGGACTACCTGTGCGTCAACAGCGACCCCAAGGGGAACTGGAGCAAGCGCGAGCGAAAGAGCGACGACGAGCTGAAGCGGCAGGGCGAGAACCTCTCGCGCCTCGCCAGGGAGGTCAAACCGCTCGGCCTGCGCATCCTCCTCCACAACCATGCCAACACGAAGCCGCTCCACTTGGACGACCTGAAGAGCGTGAGCGACTACGCCGACCCGTCGGTGGGCGTCTGCCTCGACACCGGCTGGGCCTTGACGTCGGAGGACGACCCCGTCGCCTGCGCACGGCGGCTGGGCAAGCGCCTCGGCGGCCTGCACCTCCGCAACCAGCGCCGCGACGTGCCGGTTGAATGGCTCGGCGAAGGGGACATGGATGTCGCCGCCTTCCTCAATGTGCTCAAGAAGAACAGCTACAACGGCTGGCTCACGACGGAGCTGTGGCACCGCAACGATGTCAAGGTCACGCAGTCGCTCATGGAGGACCATCGGCGCACGGTGGAACTGCTGCGGAACCTGTGGGGGTAACCTCCGAGTTCAGGACACGGTCAGGACCATGGGACGCAAAACGCAACGCATGAGTTATCGAACATCAGCAGCCGGCGACCCCGCCGGAATGCGGGCCATCGTGCGCGTTCTCTCCTGTGACGCGCCGCGCCTGATCGGGAGGCTTTCCGCCGGAAGCGCGCTCCTCGGGGCTGCGACGCGGCGGCGCGCACGGCGGGGACCGACGGATATGCCGTATGGTGATGCCGGTCACGAACGCGCCGAGGTCGCGTGCGTCATCGCCGGCGCGTGCCTCGTGAAGATGGGAGGGAGGTGGATCGAGGCGAAGGAGGGAGACATCTGCGTCTTTCCCCCGATGCTGGGGCACTGCGACGCCTTCGTCCGTCGGGACCGGCCCTACTCCCTCCTCTGGTTCAGCCTGGACCGCGAGCGGATCGGGGCGCAGCTGACGCGATACGCCCGCCGCACGGGGTTCAACGTGCTCTTCCGCACCTTCTGCGACACGGTCGTTGCCGCCCCACGGCTGACGAAGGACCTGCTGGACATCGCCGGCGGTCCGGTCGCGGACGCATCGCTCATCCGCCTGAAGGCGGAGCTTCTGGAGCTGTGCTCCCTGGTCCTCAACCATTGCCTGCAGACGGAGACGACGCAGCGCGGGGACTGGCGCAGCAGGGTGGTTGACGAGGTGATGGAACACATCCGGGATCATTACCCGGACAGCCCTTCGCTGGCGGAGCTATCCGACCACGTCCGCCTGTCGCCGAATTATCTCTGTTCGCTTTTCCGAAAACACACCGGCCAGACGATCCTCACGTTCCTGAATTCCATCCGGATGAAGAAGGCAGAGGAGCTGCTGCTGGGCGCGACACTCAGCGTCAAGGAAATCGCCCGGCAGACCGGCTTCCGGAGCGGGCATTACTTCTCGCGGACCTTTCGCCGCATCCACGGCATGTCGCCGTCCGTCTTCCGCGCGCGGCATGGGTGACGGGTGGAGGGAAGAGTGGAAAAATGGAAGAATGGAAGAATGGAAGATTGGAAGATTGGATGGTTGGAAGGATGGGGGATGGAGCAATGGCGGCCCTCCGCAACCTTCCATCCTTCCACTCTTCCAACCTTCCACCCTTCCATCCTTCCATTCTTCCAATCTTCCATCCCTCCATTCTTCCATCCCCCCAACCGTAATTTCGTGCATCCCTTCGTAATTTATTCCCCTTGCAGAATCCCGCGCATGGGTCAGAATAGGGTCGGTGGAATGAACGGGCCATAATCCAGAGAAGAAAGGAGCCGGCGCCATGCAAGCCAACCATGAAGAATTGATGGAGTTGATTGATCTGTGGAACTACTCGGCGGAGACACAGGGCAAAATCCGCGAACTTCTTCTTGCCGAGAAAGTGCCGCCCCCGCATCTGTTCCGCTACAACCGCTACGACCCCAAGTCGGAGGGCAAGGTGCAGCAGGCCGAACGGCTCTTCGCCGAGACGATGGGGGCCAAACACGCCCTCGCCGTAAACTCCGGCACGTCGGCGCTCATGGCGGCCCTGGCGGCGTGCGGCATCGGGCCCGGCGACGAGGTGCTCGTGCCGGGGTACACATTCTTCGCGTCCGCGTCGGTTGTCGTCGCCTCGCGGGCGATCCCCGTCATCTGCGAGGTGAACGACTCGCTGAACATTGACCCGGAGGATATGGAGCGGAAGATCACGCCGCAGACGAAGGCCGTCATCGTCGTTCACATGCGCGGCCTGTGCGCCGACATGGACGAGATCATGGCCGTGGCACGCAGACACGAGCTGCGCGTCATCGAGGACGTGGCCCAGGCCTGCGGCGGGTCATACAAGGGGCGGATGCTGGGGACCTTCGGGGATTGCGGGTGCTTCAGCTTCGACTTCTACAAGATCGCCATGAGCGGCGAGGGAGGATTCGTGATTACGAATGACGAGTTCCTCCACACCCGCGCCCAGAGCTGGCACGACACCGCGGCCTGCTGGCGGCCCGACCGCTACGCCCGCGAGCGCATGCCCGGCGAGCTCTTCTGCGGAGAGAACTACCGCATGAGCGAGCTCCAGGGCGCCGTCGCCCTGGCGCAGATTCGGAAGCTGAAGGGCTACCTCGACGGTCTGCGTCGGGCGAAGAAGGCCGTGCGCGACCGGCTCGACCTGCCCGGCGGCTTCTCCCTCCGGCGCCAGCCCGACCCAGCGGGAGACACGGCCATTGCCATGATCGTCTTCGCCCCATCCCCCGAGAAGGCAAAGGCCCTGATCGCCGCGCTGAAGGAACGAGGCGTCTCCGCCGGCGGGCGATTCGATGCCACCGTCCGCGACTGGCACATCTACTCAAACTGGGAACACATCCTGGAGCGAAAAACGCTGACGGCCGAGGGTTGCCCCTTCACCTGCCCCTACTACAAGGGCGCGCTGCCCGACTACCACCCGGACATGTGCCCGAAGACGCTTGACTTTCTCTCGCGCTCGGTGCACATTGGAGTCTCCGGATCGTGGAACGACGCCAAATGCGCAGAGATCGCCAAGACGATCAACGAGGCCGCGGCATCAATTGCCCGGACGCCCCAGGAGGTTGTTCGATGAATGTGCTTCTCATAACGGCCGACACGCTCCGCGCCGATCACATGAGCGCCTACGGCTACTGGCGGAAGACGTCGCCGAATCTCGACCGGCTGGCGGCCGAGGGCGTCCTTTTCAAAAATTTCATCGGCCAGTGCGCCCATACGCTGCCGTCCTTCACGAGCATGATGTCGGGCAAGACGCCCTTCGAGACGGGCGCGGTGGCGACGCTCCACTGCGTGCCCGACACGCCGAGCGGGCGGCTGTCCGACAAGACCCCGGTCCTGGCGGAGCTTCTCGTGCGCGGCGGCGTGCACACCTATGCCGTGGACAATCTGATGAACTTCGCCTGCCATCCGTCGTGGTTCGTCCGGGGCTTTGATCAATACCTGAACCCGAATCCGGAGAGCTTCGTGACGCAGGCCACGGCCGATGGCATCAACGCCGTCCTGCTGCCCCTGCTCGAACGTGTGCGCGAGCCGTTCTTCCTCTGGGTCCACTACTGGGACCCGCACCAGCCGTACAACCAGCCAGATGAGTTCCTGTTCCCCTTCGACCCGGACGACGTGAACGATCACATTTGCGAGGCGCCGAGCGGCGTCCGGTACATCCCCCGCTGGGGATCGCTTGATGCGCTGGATGCGCCCGGTTGGGCCGGCGGCGCGATGAAACACCAGTCGGGCAAGCGCGTGCAGGGGGCGCGAAGCATGATCGGGGCCTACGACGGGGAGATTTTGTTTCTGGACAAACGGCTCGGCGACGTGTTCGAGAAGCTCCAGTCCCTCGGCCTCTATGACGAGACGAACATCCTCTTCACCGCCGACCACGGCGAAACGATGGCGGACCACGTGACGCACTTCTGCCATGTCGAGGCGCTCGACGCCTGCACGCATCTGCCGTTCATCATGAAGCCGGCGAGATCGCTGGGGATCAAGCCGAGAAGTACCGACGCACTGGCGACCCATACCGACCTCGCGCCGACGGCGCTCGACCTCCTCGGCGTCAAGACGGATGCAGCGATGGAGGGTAGGAGCGTGCGCCCCCTGCTGGACGGATCGGGCGACTGGTCCCGCAAGCATGTCGTCTCGACGGGGATGTATCTCCTCGAAGATCGCATCTGGAAGAGCATCGAGGTCGCGGCCCGCACGGCGCGATGGCGGCTGCGCCTGCGATCTCATCTCAAGGAATATCCGGAAGAGGGATTCACGTTTTCGGCATTGTGGAAGACCATTGTAGAGATGTACGAAGGCGAGCCGAAGATCGAGTTGTTCGAAACCGCCGCCGACCCGGACGAACTGACAAACCTCGCGGATAAGCGCCCCGACATGGTGGCGGAGCTGCGTGACGCTCTCCACCCCGCCATCGAGTCGCCGTACTTCTTCAACGACCTTGAGGATTGAGACGCATGAGCAACATCACCTACCTCGACGCCTGCTGCTATCTGGGCCGTTCGGTCCGAATGGCGGATGGAACACCCGAGACGCCCGAGGCGATCCTCGCCGAGATGGATCACTTCGGCATCCACGAGGCCCTCATGGTGGATTACCTTTCCCGCGAAAGCAGCCCGATGGCGGGCAACCTGCGGATCATCGAGCGGACGAAAAACCATCCGCGCCTCCATCCCGCGTGGGTCGGCCTGATGACCCACAGCCGCGAACTACCGCCGCCGAAGGATCTCGTCGCCCAGATGCGCGAACTCGCCGTCGGCGCGCTGTTCCTCTTCTACGGCCAGTACGATATCCGCCTCAGCGATTGGGGCGTGGACGACCTGCTCGAGGTCCTGGCCGAGTCCCGCGTGCCGCTCTTCCTCTGCCCCAGCGACTGGCGCGATCCGGGCAAGGTGAACGCCACGGACTGGGAGGGCGTCGTCGGCGTCTGCCGCCGCTTCCCGGACCTGCCGGTGGTGGTCACGGAAAACCGGATCTATAAAAGCCAGCGGGCCGTCTATGCGGCCATGGCCGAGTGCCCCAATCTCAAGCTCGATGTCTCCGCCCTGTGGCTGCACAAACGGGTCGAGTTCATCTGCCGCGAGTTCGGCGCCGACCGCTTCGTCTGGGGTTCGCAATTGCCTGAGCGCAACGCCGGCGTGCCGATCATGCAGATCAACTACTCCGACATCTCCGAGGGCGAGCTCGCCTTGATCGCGGGCGGGAACATACGGCAGATGCTGTCGTGGAACGAAAACATCGAGTTCGTCGGCGAGACGGTCAATCTGCCCGAACCCGACGACCCGCTCCACCGCGCCGTCCGCGAGCGGCTGTCCCTGCGCGGGGAGGAGTTCTACGACTGCCACGGCCACATCGGCCGCAGCACCCCGCATCACGTCGTCGAGGACGCGCCCGCCGACCTCGTGCGCGAGATGGACAAGTTCGGCATCCGCGCCTGCTGCGTCTTCAGCATCGAAGGCGTCTTTGCCGACGAGACGTTTGGAAACGACCTGACGGCCGAGGCCGTCAGGCAGTTCCCAGACCGCTTCGTCGGCTTCACCCTCCTGAATCCGAACCACGGCGAGCGACTGATGCGCGAGGAGATGGAGCGCGGCCTGGCGATGGGCATGAAGGGCATCAAACTCATCTGCTCCTACCACGGCTACCCGACGGAAGGGCCGCTGGTTGACATCGCCTGCGCCTTCGCCCACGAGCACGGGCAGTTCATTCTGAACCACCACTGGGGCTCGGCGGAGCAGATCGAGCGGCTGTGCACGGCGTATCCCAATGCCTGCTTCTTCACCGGGCACTCGACCGCCGCCTACACCGCGGTGACAAAGAAGGTGGACAACCTCTTCATCTGCACCTGCCCGTTCCTCAACTGGCGGCAGACGGAGCAGTATGTGAAGCTCTACGGCGCGGACCGGATCTTGTTCGGGTCGGACCTGACCGACCTGCCCATCGCCTGGGGCATGGCGCAGGTGCTCTACGCCCGCATCTCCGAGTCGGACAAGCGCAAGATCATGGGCGAGAACCTGAAGGCCCTGATGGAAAGATACAGCCGGTAGCGCCGCGGTCTCTATCCTCCGTGGCGAGGCGTGGATTCCCGTTGCCATCGGTCGGCGGGTGTGATAGGATGACGCGCCGTTCCCTGATGGTTTGCATCCTGGGTTGGCGACGGATTCATGGGTCTCGGGCCGATGAGAATCAAACCGAAACTGCTCCTGCTCCTGTTCCTCATCAACCTTGCCTTCACCCTGGCCTTCTCCTGCTACTACTACAACCGCCAGAGAGACGCCATCGTCGGCCTGGTGGACGAGCAGTTGACGACTGCCGCCTACGGGGTGTCGCACATCATCCCGTCGGACTTCTACGACCGGTTCGAGACGCGCGACTCGCTCCCCACGGCCGAGGCCAGGCGATACCTCCGCATCCTGACGCGCTACGCCGATCAGACGGGCCTCACCTATCTCTACGTCTGCGTGAAACTGGAGGATCAAATCATCTTCGCCGCCAGCAGCATCGCCGTCAAGGAGATCCAGGACAAGACGCAAGACGATTTCTTCGATAACTACGACACCGCGCCCCCCGCCCTGCACAGGGTCTTCGCGCAGGGGAAGACCGAGTTCGCCCAATATACCGACATATACGGCACGTTCCGCTCCGTCTTCATCCCATTCACCACGCCGCGGAAGAAGACGTACGTCATCGGCGCAGACATCTCGCTGGCCTTTCTGGACGCGCAGTTGTGGGCGACGCTTCGGCACACGGCCATCATCGGCCTGTCCCTCTTTCTCATTTCGTTCCTCATCGAGTATGTGATGATTGACCACATTGTGAACCCCCTGGTCCGGCTGAAGGGCTACACGAGGGTGCTGGTGGACCAGGATTTCAAGCTGGGCGATGAGGTACTGCAGAGCATGGACGGCATCGCCCAGGCCCGGCAGGGGGAGGTGAGCGAGCTGGCCGGGGCGCTGCGCGGCATGTACGACATGCTCCAGCGGCACATCGTGGAGCTTCAGGCCACGACCGCCGCGCGGGAGGCGGTGGAGAGCGAGCTTCGGATTGCGCGGAGCATCCAGACGTCCCTCCTGCCGCATACGTTCCCGCCCTTCCCGCAGAGGAGGGAGTTCGACCTGCACGCGATCAATGTGCCGGCGAAGTACGTGGCGGGGGATTTTTTCGATTTCTACTTCCTCTCCGACCACCAGCTACTCGTCACCATCGCCGACGTCTCCGGCAAGGGCGTGCCCGCAGGGCTCTTCATGGCCGTCACAAGAACGCTCCTGAAGAACCTCATCCAGAGCGGCCTGGGACCGGCGGAGGCGTTCACGAAGGCGAACAATATCCTGGCCGAGGACAACGAGCGCGGGATGTTCGTGACAATCTTCCTCGGCATCTACGACACGCACTCCGGCGCCCTGCGCTACGCCAACGGCGGGCACAATGCGCCCTATCGGGTGGATCGGAACGGGGCGCTCGGCCCGCCCATGCGCGGCACCGGTCCCGCCCTGGGCATCCTGCCGGACAGGCAGTATGAGGAGAGAGAAATCCGCCTCGATGTCGGCGATCTGCTCGTCCTCTACACCGACGGGGTGACAGAGGCGCACTCCTCAAGCAACGAGCTCTACGGGGATGAGCGCTTCGAGGCCCTTCTTGGACAACACGCCGGCGAGGCCCCCGCGAAGCTCTGCGACATCATCGTGCGCGCCGTCAACGATTTCCAGGGCGAAGACCAATTCGACGACATCACCCTCGTGGTCCTTCGCCGGAACGAGTGACGCTTAGAACCTTCCCCGGAAACATGATGCCAAATTGCGTGCATGTTTGCGGGACAAAATTCACATTGGACACATAATACCACACTTCCTGTCTTCAGGAAGTGTGGTATACGCAGAAAAAAATTTTGCGTAATGATATTCCGTCCGTTAACAAGATAGTGCTGCTTTTCGCGGGAAAAAATGTGTCCAATGTGAATTTTGCCCCGCCGTTGGCGGGGTTGTGGGCATAGCCCGCGTTGCGAGAAAGCGCTTGACAACTCCCCGGCGCAGCTTATCATGGCCCCAAGTGTCTGTCGTATGCCAGAACCATGAGGAGGAGCCATGAAACCGCGCATGATCTTTGCATTGCTCGCTGCGACCTGCCTTATGTCGGCCCGAACCGCGCCCGCCGCCGAGCAACCCGCCGTCCCCGCAATCGCCAAGCCGATCCCGGTGCATGAGGGGAAGCTGGAGATCGAGGCGGCGCAGGAATGGTCCAGGCGCGTGACCCTGCCGGAGATCGCCCCCGACGAGCGCCCCGTCCTCGCCCTCCGCGCCTACGCCGACGCCGGCGGCGGATGCAACTTCGTCATGGAGGCGCTCATCAACAGCGCGCCGCTCACCGAGTCGCCCCTGCGACGGCGGCTGCTGAACAAACTCCCCTTCTTCGACCCGCCGGGGACGGAGTACCATTTCACATGGTACGACCCGCGCGCCGCGCGATGGATGACCATGTTCGGCGAAAAAGAACCCATCACATGGGGCGGCACAGGCCGCGACACGGAGTTCATATTCGACCTGACGGGCCTGGTGAGCGGCGGCGAGGCCGTCAAGATCGGATTCAAGCACGCGATTCCCTCGCTGCCCGCGGCGATCAAGCGCGACCGCGCCCCGCTCGTGCTGAACGACATCCAGTTCGGCGTCCTGAAGGCCGAGGACGTGGCCCGCCTCCGCGCGGCCGTCGAGGACACGTCGGCGATGAAGCAGGCCACTGTCCGACCGGACCTGCCGGCCGACGCCGCCCCCGGCCCGCGGCCGTACGAGGTCGAGTGGTCGGGGCGGCAGGAATCGCCCCGGGCGCAGGTCGCCTTCGAGGACCTCAAGGGCTGGACGGTCCTCGTGAGCGGCGACATGGCTGTCTCGCTCTCGGCCTCGGTCGCGCAGCGGCTCTGGCGCAGACAGGTCGGCGACCTATGCGCCACGAACGGCACAGGCCCGACGACGATCCTCCTCCGCCCGCCCAAGCCCGTCCGGATCGAAGGGCAATTCGACGCGGCGGACCTGTGGCTCTACGCCGATTTCGACCGCATGAAGGACATGCACCCGCAGGTCGTCGCGTATCTCGAAGACAGCGCGGGGCGCGACTTCGCCCTTGACCTGGGCCGCGTGAACAACTCCTTCTGGGTCCTCCAGCACGGCGTGCTCGAGCGCCACTGCTTCGTCCAGGCGAAATGGCCCATGCAGTTTATCGGCCTATCGCTCTCGCTGCGCCCGCCGAGGGATGAGAAGGACAAGCGCCCGCGCCACTTCTATCTCGAATCGCTGGCCTTCTACCAGCGCAACCGGAAGCCCTTTGTCGAGAACACACGGCCCCAGCCGCCGCCGTTCCCGATCTCCGACAAGGGCATGCTCCCCACGCCTCCGGCGGAGGCGAAGGTCCGCGCCGAGGCCGCGGGGCAGGGGGCGGTCCTCACGTGCGAGTCGCCGCAGGGCGCGCTCCGGTTCCGTGTGGAGCCGGAGAAGGGGATGTTCGACGGCGTGTCGGCGCAGTGGCAGGAGGGCCCGTCGCTCCGGCCCATGGCGGGCGGCGACATGCGGATTGACCTTGCGACCGACGATGTGACGGCCAAGCCCCAGATCGTCTCCTCGAAACTCGACGGGGACAAGTTGATCGTCCGATGGAAGCGCGGCGTCGAGTGGCAGGCGGCGTACTCTCTGAGCGGGCGGACGCTCGTCGTGGACGTGGAGTGCAAGGGCGGCGCGGCGGAGGGGCTGGGCTACGGGCAGGTCGAGGGCTTGCCCGCGGGCCGGGCGATCGAGGTCCCGTATCTCACCTACGGCATGGGGTATGGGCCGGCGGTGGCGTGCGGGGGCGGGCTCTTCGTGTCGGTCCTGGCCGATTGGTATCACTGCGATTGCAGTCTCATTAACAGCAGCGTGCCGAAGTCAAGAGACGGGTGCGTCGGCCTCATGACGGGGACGGAGTACATGCCCCTCACCGATGGCCGCCGCAACGACATGCGCGAGCGCGTGCTCGTCACCGTCTCGCCGGAGTTCGCCGACATCCTGCCCAACATCCCGCACCCCGCGTCGCCGGACATGAAGCGCCTCTCGCCCTACATGTTCATGATGACGGGCAGCATGCAGCCGACGTTTCTGACCACGCTGAAACGCTACGGGATTGACGATGTGATCAGTTGCGACTTCGCCAAGTTCTACGTGCAGAACCTTGCCGCCGGCTTCGCGGGGCGATGGCGGCCGCACCCCTCGCTGACGATGAAGCAGATCCAGGACTACCGCAAGCACACGAAGGACCTGGGCTACCTCTTCGCCGCCTACAGCGACATCCGCGACTGGTTCCCCTTGAATGAATTCTGGGACGCGAACTGCGTCTCGCTCGATCCCAAGGGCGACCTGGTGGACGGGTGGTACGGCAACCATCGGACGAAACCGAACTACATGCCCGTCCTCGCCCGGCTCGTGGGCGAGAAGGTGCGCGAGCACTACCCGCCCGACAGCGTTTACATGGACACTCACAGTTGCGTCGGGGCGATCGCGTGCGACTTCGAGGCCGGCGTGCCGGGCGCGGGCATCGCGCGCGACCAGGTCTTCTTCAACGGCGACTGCATCCTCGAGACGAAGAAGTGGTACGCCTCAACAATGAGCGAGGGCCGCGTGCGGTGGATGTACGCGGGAATCGTGGATATGGACTACGCCTCCGTCTTCCTCGGCAGGCCGGCGGACGAGGTGCAGCCCTTCCCGGACTTTGATCTCCTGAAGATTCACCCGCTCAACCTCGGCACGATGATGGGCTATGGCCCGTCCATCTTTTTCAGTCGAGAGTCGGAGAAGCTGCGCAAGATGTACGGCGACCCCGGCACGTACCCCGCGCCGATCGAGTTCCACCAATACGTCTGCGCGAGCCTCGGCTACGGGCACATGCTCATGACCGGCTACAGCTACTTCCCGCCCCTGGGCCGCATGATCCAGCTCTACGCCATGATGCAGGGCGCGCAGAAGGAATACCTCACCGACACGGTAGCGGAGATTTGCTACCACGACGGGAAGGACTTCGTCTCCACCAGCCGCGCCCTCCTCGACGACACGCAGAAGCTGGGCAGAGTGCGCGTGCGCTACGCGAAGGGCCTGACCGTGCACATCAACTACAACGCGGAGCAGAGCTGGACCGTGGGCGGCTACGACCTGCCGCCGTACGGCTGGCTCATCGAGAAGCCGAACGAAATCCTCGTCTTCAGCGCGCTCATCGCCGGGCGGCGGGTGGACTACGCGCGCTGCCCCGACTATGTCTATCTGAACACGGGCGACAAGCCGGGCAGGGTCGAGGCGGTCGAGCTTCAGGGGGCGGTCTGGATCAAGCGCGAGGGGGGCGGGCTGCGCGTGATCCCGTGCGGCTACCTCGGAACGTGGGAGATCATCCCCGCGCCGGGCCTGCCGGAGTTTCAGAAGGACCGGCGCGTCAAGGGCCTTCCCGCCGACCGCGGCTGCGGTCCCATTTCCATTGACACCCAATCCCTCATGGGCAAAGCCCCCGCCGCCCTCCAGATCGAGGCCCGGAACGAGAAGGGCGAGAAGGTCGAAGCCAAAACCGAGTCCGCCGATCGTCTGACGATCACGCCGGGTGCGGAGGCGGTGGATTACATTATCCGGTAGACGGGTGGGCGCGGCGCGGCGAGGGTTCCAGAGCGGTGATTCTCCCTGTTGCTCGACACCGATAGTGAAATATAATTTTACATCACGCTCCGCGCTTGACGAGTTGCGCGTCCATATCCATTTCAGCATAATTGTCTTAACATCGCTTCTATTAGCGATATATAACTATTTTATGCTTGCGCAAAATCTCTGGCACATCCGTTGCTTAATGCGGGGTGTGTGTGTTAAATGAATTGGCAATCAGCGAACAAAGGAGAATGAGATGAAACAGTTCGTGACCGCAATGGTGGCCGTGATGCTCGCAGCGACAGTGACCTACGCGCAAGGTGTGGCCCAGATGCCCCCGATGCACAAGCACGGCGGGCATGGCCGGCTGGAACGCAACCCCATCGCGCCGTCTCGGGGGCTCTTTAGCAACAACACGGATGACCCCCGCGCCGTGACGATCAATAACAGCCACCGCGATGACAACGCCGTGACCGTCAACAATAACCATCGCGGGACGAATGCGGTTACGATCAACAACAACCACCGCCCGGCGCCGTTTGTGACAATCAACAACAGCCACCGTGATGACAACGCCGTGACCGTCAACAATAACCATCGCGGGACCAATGCGGTGACGATCAACAACAACCACCGTGCGCCCAACTTCGTAACCATCAACAACAGCCACTGAAGGGCCTGCGCACGGCGGTATTCACCTTTCCGACCTCCCGGTGGTTCCGAACCTCCGGGAGGTCGGGCCGTTTCTCCTCTTTTGCTTGCAATGCCTCTCGACCTGCCGTACAATAATGCACTTGTGTCGGACGGTCTGTTGCGCGACGCCGTCGCACCGCGAACAACAGGAGATGGCCTATGCAGAAGAAGTACTGCGTGGTGAATGGGAAGCTCCGGGAAAACGACGGGGGCCCCTGCTCGGTGACCGTCTTCTCCAAGCCGACGGAGGAGGAGAAGAGGCACATCCTGGAGGACCTGAAGATTGACGAGCACAATCTCACATCGTCTCTCGACCCGGACGAGCTCTCCCGCGTGGAGTTCGATCCGGAGCATGTTGTCGCCATCTACAGCGTCCCCAAGAACTATTCCGCCGCTGACGAGTTCCTGTTCAAAGGGGGGACCGTCGGCGCGTTTCTCTTTAAGGACCGGCTGGTGGTGATCACGACGGAGGATCCCGTGATCTTCGAGACCATCAACGTGGGGCGCGCCTCTACCCACACGGCCCTGCTTCTCAAGTTGATCCTCGCCGCGATCATCCATTTCCGCGGCCACCTGAAGGTCGTCGCCGCCATCGCCGACGAGGTGCAGGAAAAGATCAACCGGGCGATGGAGAACCGATACCTCATCCACCTCTTCACGATCGAGAAGAGCCTGGTCTATTACCTCAACTTCATCCACTCCAACGGGCTGCTCCTCGAGAAGATGAAGAACAACGCTGCGCGCATCGGCCTCACCCCCGAGGACATGGAGGCTTTGGACGACATCATCATTGAGAACGCGCAGTGCCTCAAGCAAGCGGAGATTCACTCCAATATCATCGCCAGCCTGATGGACGCCCGCGCCTCCATTGTGGCCAACAATCTGAACGTCATCATGCGCAACCTGATGATTATCACCCTCGCCGTCATGGTGCCCAGTCTGGTGGTGGCGCTCTTCTCGATGAACGTACCGTTGCCGCTGCCGGAACACATCGTCGCCTTCTGGATTGTGGCGGGCATGGCGACTGTCTCTGCGGTGGCGGTGCTCGCCTATTGGCTTCGCAAGTGGAGAACTTAGGCTCTCAGTGCGGGCTGCCGGGCGTCGCTCACACCGCCTTGATCTGGGCCAGGAGTTCAGCGTCGGTGAAGCCGCCCACGTCCGGCGCGCCCGATCGGCACGACGCCGCGCACACACCGCAGCCCTTGCACAGGACGGGGTTCACCTCAGCCGCGTTGATCTTTTCGTTCTTCTCGATGGCCTTGTAGGGGCAGAGCGCCACGCACAGGCCGCAGGCCTCGCACTTCTTCGGATTGATGTAGGAGACGAGCGCCTCCGTCTCGAGATGCTCCTTGCCGAGCAGCACCGCCGCCCGGCCCGCCGCCGCCTCCGCCTGGGCGATGGACTCGGGGATGAGCTTCGGCCCGTGGGCCAGGCCGCACAGATAAACGCCGTCGGTGGAAAAATCCACCGGCCTCAGCTTCATGTGCGCCTCGAGGAAGAATCCGTCGCTGTCGAGCGGGACCTTGAGCAGTTTCGCAAGAGCGAAGTTGTCCTCGTTCCGGACCGTGGCCATGCTCAGGGCCAGCAGGTCGGCGGGCAAGAGGACCTCGCGCTGGAGGATCGGGTCGAAGGCCAGCACCTTCACCGCGCCGTCGGCGGCGACTTGCACATCCGGCGGGCGCTCCGGGTCGTAGCGGACGAAGAGCACGCCCTGCTCGCGGGCCTTCGCGTAGTGGTCCTCCATCAGGCCGTAGGTCCGCAGATCGCGGTAGAGGACGAACACGCGCGCCTCGGGGTTGAGTTCCTTGATCTTCAGCGCGTTCTTCACCGCCTCCTGGCAGCAGATGCGGCTGCAGTAGGGCCGCTCGTCGTTGCGGCAGCCGACGCACTGGATCATCACGAAGTTTTCGACCCCGTCCACGTCCCTGTCAGCCAGGCGTCTCTCCAGCTCGCGCTGGGTGATGATGCGGTCGGACTTGCCGTATTCAAACTCCTCCGGCCTCTTCTCCGCCGCGCCTGTGGCGACGATGACGACGCCGTGCTCGAACTCGGTAGTCTGGCCATCGCGCTTGATGGTGGATTTGTAGTTGCCGACGAATCCCTCGATGTTCGTCACATTCGCTTTTGTGTAAATTTGAATCTTTGGGTTTTCCGTTGCGCAGCCGATGAGGCGGACAAGCAACTGACGGACATTCTCCCCATTGGCCGTGTAGTGGATATGCCGCGCGTTGCCCCCCAGCTCCTCCTCGCGCTCGACGAGCGCGACCTCGTACCCCATATCCGCCAGGGAGAGCGCCGCCGTCATGCCCGACACGCCCCCGCCGATGACCAGGGCCTTGTAGATGATCCGCGTCTTCTGCCGGTGCAGCGGCGTCAGCAGCGCCGCCTTGCGCACGGCCATGCGGACCAGGTCCTTCGCCTTCGCTGTGGCCTGCTCCGGCTGCTGCATGTGGACCCACGAGCACTGGTCGCGGATGTTCGCCATCTCGAACAGGTGCGGGTTCAGGCCGCACTCCCGCATCGTCTCCTGGAAGAGCGGCTCGTGCGTGCGCGGCGTGCACGAGGCGACGACGATCCGGTTCAGCCCGTGCTCCTCGATCTTCTTCTTGATGTTCTCCTGCGTGTCCTGCGCGCAGGTGAAGAGGTTCTCCTCGGCATGTCGCACGAAGGGCAGGCCCTTCGCGTGCGCCACCACCGCCGGCACATCCACCACGCCGCCGATGTTGATGCCGCAGTGGCAGATGAATACGCCGATGCGCGGCGGCTCGCCGGCGACATCGCGCTCCTCGGCGTAAGTCTTTGCCGTGGTTAGCGTTCCGCGCGACCCGGCCAGCAGCGTCCCGATCCGTGCCGCCCCCGCGCTGGCCTCCATCACCGTCTCCGGGATGTCCTTCGGGCCGCAGAACGGCCCGGCGGCGAAGACGCCCTCGCGGCTCGTGGCAAGCGGGTCAAACTCGTCCGACGCGACGAAGCCATACCGGTCGAGCGCGATGCCGAGCATCTCGGCCATCTCCCGCGCCCCCTCTGGCGGGCCGAGGCCGACGGAGAGGACCACCATGTCGAACGCCTCGGCGTGCAGCTCGCCCGACTCGTCCTCGTAGTTGATGAGCAGGTTCCTGGTCTTCGGATCCTCCTCGACCCGCGAGACGCGCGACCGGATGTATCGCACGCCGTACTCGTTCTTTGCGCGGTTGTAGTACTGCTCAAAGCCCTTGCCGAAACAGCGCATGTCCATGAAGAAGATCGTTGGCTCCAACCCGTGCGCGTGCTCCTTCGCGATGACCGCCTCCTTCGTCGCATACATGCAGCAAACCGAGGAGCAGTAGTCGCGGCCGATGCGATGGTCGCGCGACCCGACGCACTGCAGCCAGGCCACCTTCTTCGGCTCGGCATGGTCCGACGGCCGGAGCACGTGGCCCTGGTGCGGGCCGGTGGCCGAGAGGATGCGCTCGAACTCGATGCTCGTCACGACATTCGGCAGGCGGCCGTAGCCGTACTCGCCGAGCAGCGTCGCATCGAACTCCTCGCAGCCTGGGGTTAGCAGGACCGCCCCGGCATTGATCTCCATCTCCTCATCCTGCTCGCCGTGCAGGATCGCGCCCGGCTTGCAGGCAATGACGCACTGCTTGCACTCGGAGCAGACGGCGCAGTTGAGGCAGCGCGCGGCCTCGGCCTTCGCCTGCTCCTCGGTGAAGTTCCCGCGGACCTCGTCGAAGGCCTTCACCCGCTCTTTCGCGTCGGGCATGGGCTGATGCTGGCGGGGGGCCTTCTCGACATCGCTGCTCACCTCGTCGTAGTGCGCCGGCGCCTGCTTGGGGAAGGCGATCAACTCCTCGCCCTGGAGGTAGCGATGGATGTTCTGCGCCGCGCGCTTCCCCGCCCCCATGGCCTCGATCACGGTATCCGGCCCGGTGCATGCGTCGCCCCCCGCGAAGACACCGGCGATGTTCGTGGCGTATCGGTCATCCACCTGGATCGTCCCCCACTTCGTCCGGCCCAGCGCCTCGCCCGCGTAGCCCAGGTCGGCATCCTGGCTGATGGCGGGGATGACGACGTTCGCCTCGACGGTATGCTCCGAGCCGGCGATCGGCGCAGGCCGCCGCCGTCCGCTCTCGTCCGGCTCGCCCAGTTCCATGCGGATGCACTGGAGACTGGTCACCTTGCCGTTCTCCGCGAGCACCTTCGTCGGCGCGGCGAGGAATTCGATGCGCACGCCCTCCTCGATGGCCTCCTCGATCTCCTCATGGGCCGCGGGCATCTCCATGCGCGTGCGGCGGTAGAGGATCGTCACGTCGTCCGCGCCGAGGCGCAGGCAGGTGCGCGCCGCGTCAATCGCCGCGTTGCCGCCGCCGACCACGACGACCCGGCCTCCGATCTTCACGTCCTTGCCAAGCTCGTGATCGCGGAGCAGGTTGACCGCATGGATCACCCCCTCGGCCTCCTCGCCCTCGATGCCGAGCCTGCGGCTCACGTCCGCGCCGGTGGCCAGGAAGACGGCCTCGTGCTTCTTTCGCAGATCGTCGAGCGAGAGGTCGTCGCCGATGCGTGTGTCGCACCGGACCTCGACGCCGAGGGCCTGGATGTCGGCGATCTCGCCCTGGACGATCGAGTTCGGCAGGCGGTACTCCGGGATGCAGTAGGCCAACATGCCGCCGGGCCTCGGCAGGGCCTCGTAGATCTTGACATCGTATCCGAGCAGGGCCAGGTCGTTCGCCGCCTGTAGGCCGCCGGGCCCGGACCCGACGATGGCGACCGATTTCCCGCGCGCACCTTTGTTCGGGTTTTCGGGGACCGTCGAAATTTTGCGTTTGCGAACTTCGTCCACGACGAATCGCTTGAGCGCGGCGATGCTGATCGGCTCGTCCGCGTCGCCGCGCTGGCAGGCCGACTCGCACGGGTGTGTGCACACCCGCCCGCAGACGCCGGGCAGGGCGTTCACCTCGCGGATGATGCGGTAGGCGTCCTCGTACTTCCCCTCGCGGATGAGGGCCGCGTAGCCCTGCGCGGGCGTGTCCACCGGGCAGGCCGACCGGCACGGCGACTTGCCGCGCTTGTCAATGGCATAGACGTTCGGGATGCACTGGGCGTATTGCTTGTAGATCGCCTTGCGCTGCGACAGACCCTCGTCGTAGGCGTTCGGCCGCGAGACGGGGCAGACCTTCTCGCAGTCGCCGCAGGCGGTGCACTTCTCGGGATCAACGTATCTCGCCCGGCGGCGGACCTTGACGGTGAAGTTCCCCGCCTCCCCCTCGAGGCCGGTCAGGTCGGAGCAGGTGAGGAGTTCGATGTTGCGGTGCCGCCCGCACTCGACGAGCTTGGGCGACATGATGCACATGGAGCAGTCGTTGGTCGGGAAGGTCTTGTCGAGCTGGGCCATGTGCCCGCCGATGGCGGGGGACTTCTCGACGAGGTAAACCTTGATCCCTGAATCGGCGAGGTCGAGCGCCGCCTGGATGCCGGCGATGCCAGCTCCGACCACGACGGCCGCGCCCACGGCATCGGTCTTGTCACGCTTTACGTCAATCAACTACAGCGCTCCTATCTTCTTCAGCAGCGGCGCGACCTTCACGCGGTTCATCTGCAGGCCCAACTCCTTCGGGTGGATGCCGAAGGCCAGGCCCATGACCTGCGTCAGGAATAGGACGGGGATCTGATACTCCGTCTCCGTCATGGACTCGATCTTCTTCTGGTTCGTGTCATACATGATGCTGCAGAAGGGGCAGATCAGCGCGATGGCGTCGGCGCCGGCGTCGCGCACGGCGTCGAGTTTATTCTTCGTGACCTTGAGGGCCACGGTCTCATCAATCGCCAGCACCCCGCCCCCGCAGCATCGGAGCTTGCCGGGGTAGTCCACGCTCGTCGCGCCGATGGCCTCGATGATCTGGTCCACCGTCCGGGGATTTTCCACGTCATCAAAATCGTCGTAAGCCGCGGATGGTTTCAGGTAATGACACCCGTAGTGCGGCGCGATGCGGAAGTCCTTCAACGGGTTCGTCGCCTTCGCTCGGATGGCGTCGAGACCGACCTCCTCAATCATAAGACGGGAGAAGTGCCGCACGCGCACGCCGCCGGAGTACTTGAGGCCGATCTCTGCGAGCTTTGTGTTGACCTGATCGAGCAAGGCCGCGTTGTGATCCAGACGATGCGCGGCCTCGGTGAGCGATCCGGTGCAGGCGGTGCAGAGGGTGCATAGGTCCGCCCCGGCCTTCTCGGCGAGGGCGAGGTTGCGCGCGGCCATGAGGAGCGGCGTCTCGGGATTCACCGACGAAAGGGGATACCCGCAGCAGCCAAACTCGGGGACATCTCCGAACTCGATGCCGAGCGTGGCAGCGACCTTGCGGGCCGAGATCTCGAAGTTCTGCGCCCGGGCCGGGATGGTGCAGCCGAGAAAGAGGACGTAGGATTTACTTGAGCTTGTCATCCAGCCCTTCCTTTTGGAGGAGCGTCTTCAAGTCGGCGAGGTCGGTGTTCAACTCGGCCATGCCTGCTTTGACGCGCTTCTTGTTGTCGAAGTCCTCGATCTCGTACATGCGCCCGTGGGTGCAGAGCGCCTTGGCCTGCAACTTGAGTGAGGGATGCGGCGCGCCCTCGGCCACGGCCATGTTGCGCAGCACGCGCATGACGTCGGTAAGGCAGACGCCCTGCGGGCAGCGCTCCTGGCAGGTGTAGCAATTGGCGCAGAGCCAGACGAAGTCGGAGCGAAGCAACTCGTCCTTCATGCCGTAGAGGATCATGCGGACGATGCGGCGCGGATTGTATCGGGCGTCCACCTCGCGGATGGGGCAGCCGGCGGTGCATGTGCCGCAGGCGAAGCATCGGCGGATGAACTCGCCCACGGGGGAGTCGAGCAGTTTCTTCGTGAACTCCTTATCACATGCCGCGGCAACATTCACCGGCGGAAGATTTGTCTTCTGGCTTGTGCTCATGGTTTTTGAGTCGGGAAAAGACTGCCCCGGCCAAGGGCCCGGCCTCGGTCGGGGCAGGACGTTACGTACGTCTCTTGGGCGAAGCTTCCCAGCCTCTATTTGTATCCTATCAGATTCTCTGCAGGATGTCGAGATGGAAAATCGGCTTTTCAGCAAGGCATCAATGGCGTGAAATGGGTCATGTCTTCTTAACTCATTACAACACCGCATGTTACGCCTAAGATTATTACAGCGGCCGCCAATTGCATCCGATTTCCTCCGCGCCGGGCAGGAAGCGTAAACAGTATATGCGTATCATGGTTTGTTATAGTTACTTAGGAAGATCTGATTTACTTTCCGTGCGTCCGCCCTCGCCATTTTTGTCGGTCTCTTGGTGTATTCTATTGCGGTGGAGGGAGAGGAAACCAGCAAACACAAAGGAGAAAGATGCGATGTGGATTGACGCCTGTGCATGTGTCGGATTGGTGATGGGGTTTCTGGTCGCGGCCGGGGGATTCATTACGGTCGGCGAGTGGGTTTATTTCCGCGCGAAGCTACGGCAGCGCGCGGCGGGCGCGGAAGCGCCTCGGCGGATGGAAATCCCGCGCACAGTCCTGGATTTTCTGATGCAGTAAACCCACGCTTGCCTTCCTCTTTCTGTCAAGCGGTCCGTCCACCCGCCCCATCTTTTCCTTGACTTGATACACCGGCATGGGGTTAGATGGCGCCTCGGCGCCGCCTCATCATCCTGGCGCAGCCAAATTCCGATTTCGCCCAGGTATTTTCATCGTGGAAGAAAGACACGAATCCCACGAAGGTCGTCCCCAGCGATGGGCGCTGCCGGCGCTCATCGGGACCGGATTGGTCTCGGCGCTTCTCTACCTCTTCGCGTGGCGGCCGATGGCATATCGCTTTGCGCTGGATACGCCGCCCGATCAGCACCCCATCGTCGGCTTCCTCGCGCTTTGGTTCATCGCCTTTGCACTATACTTCGTGGGGATTCGATTTGCATCCCGAGTCAAGCGCCGCGCCGCGGCCCTGGCCGTCATCGCCGTCTTCGGCGCGGCATTTCGGCTCACGATGTGGCAGACGCCGCCGATCCTTGAGGACGATATCTATCGTTACCTCTGGGACGGTTATGTGACGGCCCACGGGCAGAACCCGTTCCGGTTCGCGCCGGTGGAGGTCGCGCAGTTCGCCGCCTGGGACGGGGTGGACATCCCCTCCGCCCGCTTGCCTCGGGACCAGGTCTGCCGGATGCCGCGGGAGGAGATCGGCAGGCTCCTCGGCGCCGACGGGTTGACCGAGGAGGACAGGGCACGGCTCGCCCGATTGCAGGAGCTGACCCGCCGCGAACGCTTTGCCCTCAACAATCTAACGACCCTGTGGGACACGGAGCGGTACGGCGAGGCGCTTCTGGCCATCAACCACCCGCACATCCCCACCATCTACCCCCCGTTTGCGCAGGTTGTCTTCGCCGCGGCGTCGTGGGTCAAGCCGATGGACATGATGGCCGTGAAGGGCCTCGTGATTCTCTTCGACATTCTGACGGGTGTGCTGATCGCCGTGTTGCTTCGGATGCTGGGCCGGAATCCGTGTCTGTGCGTCATTTATGCCTGGTCGCCGCTCGTCATCAAGGAGTTCGCCAACACCGGCCACTGCGACGCGATCGCCGTCTGTTGCGTGGTGGGGGCGTTGGTGTTAGTCTTGCGTGGTCGGAGGGTTATGACGGGCGCGGCCCTGGCGCTTGGGTTTCTGACGAAGATGTTCCCGATGGTTCTGATACCGATTGCATGGCGGCGCATGGGCCGGCGGGGCGTGATTGCCTTTGCGATCCTCGTTGTCCTTTTCTACCTGCCGTTTGCGGGCCTCGGCATCGGCGAGATGTTCCAGGGCCTCGGCGCCTACGCCGAGCGATGGGAATTCAACAGCGGCCTGTTCACGCTATTTGAGAAGAACGTCGCGGAGCGGCTCCTGCCACCGCCGCACGGGGCAATTGATCCCTTTCTGGCGACGAAGCTCGCGACCGGGGCGGTTTTTCTGGCGCTGCTTGCCTGGCTGGTCCGCCGGGAGGATGACGGAGATATCGCCCTGGCGCGGAGGATGTTCATCGTGCTGGGCGCGCTGCTTCTGCTCGGGCCGACAGCAAATGCGTGGTACTTCTGTTGGATCGCGCCGTTTCTCTGCGTCTTCCCGAGGCGGTCGTGGCTGCTGCTCACGTGTCTTGTCGGGCTGGTATATCTTTATCATGTGCCCCCCTCGGCGGCCGCCGACGGTTGGGTGTGGAACACACTGATCCGGCCCGTCGTTGTTCACATCCCCTTCGGGCCGCGGGGCGACGCGGCCCTCTGGCAGGCGCTTCCCGATCCGGCGCGGAACGAGCAGCTTCACGAATGGTGGCGGACGTTTGGGGTGCGCCTTGCGGAGTACGTCCCCTTCTATGCGCTGTTGATCGGCGAGGCCGTCGCGGTGCGGCGGCGGCGCAATGACGAATGACGAAATCCATTCGGGCTTCGTCATTCCTTCGTCATTCGTCATTCGACATTCATCATTTCAACGGCGCTATGCGTCTTTGGGCTTCTCGTCCTCATCGGCCGAGGCGTCTCCCTCGGCCAGGCCGGGGAGTTCGTCCACGCGCTCCAGGTCGCTGGGGGCGATGAGTCGGCTGCTCCCGCCGGCGGATGCGTCGCGCAGGAGTTCGGTGATGAGGGCGTGCTGGTATCGCTCGGCGTCGTCGAGGGCGGTGCGGCCGGCGGCGTCCTTCGCGTGCACGTCGGCGCCGCGTTGGAGGAGGAGGCGAGTGACCTCCGCGTGCCCGCGTGATGCGGCGATGTGGAGGGCGGTCTCCTCGAGGTACTTGGTCTTTGCGTTGATGTTCGCGCCGTTGCTCAGGAGTAGTTCGGCGGTGCCTTCGTGGCCCGATGCGGCGGCGACGTGCAGCGGCGTCTCATGGGCATAGGAGGTCCGCGCGTTTACCTCGGCGCCCTCGTGGATGAGGAGGTAGGCGATGTCCTTGTGACCGTGGGCGGCGGCGTGCAGAGGCGTCATGCCGATCTGGTCCTTTGCGTTCACATCGGCGCCCTTCTCGACGAGGAGCTTTGCCACCTCCCAGTTTCCCTGGAGGGCCGCCTTGTAGAGCGGGGTGTGGCCGTGGGTATCGGCGGCGTTCACGTCGGCGCCGTGGTTAAGGAGGACCTGCGCCACGCCTTCATGGCCCTTGAAGGCGGCGATGTGCAGGGCGGTGTGGCCGTTGGCGTTCTTTGCATGGACATCCGCGCCGCGGAGGAGGAGGAGGGCGACGATCTCCTGGTAGCCCTTGCCCGAGGCCTGCTGCAGCGGCGTCCAGCCGTCGTTGTTCTTTGCATTGACATTCGCCCCCTTGGCCACCAGGAACTCCACGATGCTGAGGTGGCCGTAGAAGGCCGCGCGGCCCAGCGGAGAGAAACCGTCGCTGTCGGGCGTGTTCACATCGGCGCCCTTCTCGACCAGGCTCTTCGCCATCTCCATGTTGCCGTACATGATTGCCGTGTTCAGGTAAAACTGGGCTTGATCCATCGCTGTCTCACCTCGTTGATTCCAATCCTGGCTGCTGCGCCCCGGGCGGCGCAGTCCCCTTAAAAGTATACGCTCTGCGCCCACAATAGGCAAATGGATTTATGCATTTTTGGCAGCGCCTCAGAAGGTGTGACAAAAATTGCAGGCGCACCCTGCTATCCGCGTTCATCCGCGTCCATCCGCGGTTCAAATCGAAAATTGACAATCGCAAATCGAAAATCCGGCTACCTCATCCCCGCCTCAAAATCCCCCGTCTCCGCCAGCTTCCACGTCTCACCGCCGTCGGCTGACGTGAGCACAGCGCGGTAGTTGTAGCGGCCGGGAAGGTCGTCGGCGTACATCTCGTGCTCCGACCAGTAGGAGTAGGAGAGATAGAGCCGGTCGCGCCGGTCAAGGACCAGATTGTGATACCATATGCTGTAGCCTGTCACCGGCGCAACCACAAGGGGTTGGGCCTCCCGCTCCCACGCCTGGCCCTTCTTCTTTCGCTGATACGAGAGCGCCGCGTGCTGCCGCCCGCCGAGGTGCTTCTCCTTCCCGCACCGCCACTGCCGGAAGGCGATGTGCAGCGTGTCCTTGCCGTCGCACAGGAGCGATAGATACGTCTGCCGCCCCTGCTCCCCGCCAGTCTTCGGGTCAATGTGCCCGGTCTTGAGGACCTCCACCGGCTCCGTCCACCCCGAGTAGGCGTCGTTCGGCCTGAGCGACTGGAGGTATCGGAACGACTGCCCGTGCGCGCCGGCGACGACGTGGAGGAACCCCTCGCTGTCCTGGGCAATGCCCGTCTGATTGTGGCAGTCGTTCACCGGCGGGGCGTGGGCGAGGAAAACCTTCTTGCCCACGGTGCGCGTCTTGTGGTCGAGGGTCGCTACGTACGTCGGTACGCCGGGGACGTCGCTGTCGTCCACCTCGCCCCAGACGATGTGGGTGAGGCCGTCGCGCGTGGCCGTGGGCGCGGGGTTGCCGGAGTGCTTGCAGAAGCCGAAGCAGTTGTCCGAGACGAGGATCGGCTCGCCGAGGACGAGCTTGCCGTCCTTCTTCTGCGGCAGGAGGATTTTCAGATTGAAGAAGCTGCAGAAGCGCGCGGGATGATCTTTCGTTTTTTCGTAAATCAGGATCGGCGCCGGATCGGGCAGGGCGTTGTGGCCGACGAAGTGCTCCGTGTCGTGCTCCCCCGGCGGCAGATCATAGACCTGGATCGTCTTGAACCCATCAGGTGAGTAGAGCAGGAGAGGCTTGATGGATTTCGGGGCGATGCGGATGCGCAGGATCGTGTAGGCGTGGTTGTCGCCGTCGAAGACGATCTTCGTCCCCTCCCATCCGCCGGCCTTCTCCGTGCGGAGGAAGTTTGGGTATTTGGCCTTGATCGCCTCGATGAACGACCGCTCGACCCACCGGCCTCCCTCCAGCGTCGCGATGGCCGTGGAGATATCGTGGTTCGACCCGCGATTGCGGATGTAGGGGCGGTTGGCAAGATCAAAGAACGGCGGATTGCACGGATAGTCGGGCCGGTAGCCGAACTGCGCGTTCTCGTGCTCATAGGGGCGGAGCGTAATGGGAAGCCTCAGCGTTTTAGAGACGAGCGACTCGCCGACCTCGACGCGGATCGCGGCGCCGGCGGTGCAGGTCGGGTCGTCCACCCGGGCGGCCTGGATGTGGCATAGAGCCTTGCACCCGCGAGCGGCGCCGGGTCCCACGCGGACCCGCGCCCGGACCTCCGCCGTCTCGCCCGGCTTCAACTCCACCGGCCCGGTCGGAGATAGGATGTCGAGCGAGACGCCCTCCGGCGACTGTTTCGTCACGGCGAATTTTCCCGGCGAGTCCGAGCCGTTCCGTATCTCTAAGACGACCTCCGCCGATTCGCCCGGCTCCAGGAAGACCCGCTCGGCGAACGGCGTGAGGAGCCACCGGGATTTCTCGACGGGGAAGTAGGACTCGGCCCGGTTCGTCCAGTGCCCGACCCCGGCGACCTCGATGCGGACGTCCTGATGTTCCACGTGGAACATCCACAGCCCGCTTCCCCGAGGTCGTTCTGCGGGAACGACATACGACGCGGCCTCCATCGGCTTGACGAGGTCGAACGTGTGGACTTCTTTACCGTCCGCGTCGGCGAGGCGGAGCTTCTGGACGCCGCCGCCGTGCATCGCGGCAGCCGTGATCTTGAACGCCTTCTTCGGCGGCATGAAGAATACATCCCCGCCGAGCGACGCATCGTTCAGCGTGATCGGGCCTTGAATTACATATCGCGGGCAGTCGGTCTGGAAGCCATAGACGAGATCGCTCCCGCCCTGCGGACCGATGTGCAGGCGATACACCCCCGGTTGTGCAACCGGGATGGTGATCGTTTTTTGCTGGACCTTCTGCGGCGTCCCGCCCTTCCCCGCGTTGCCGTCGTCGGGGATGGAGACCGCCGCGACGATGGCGCGGTCGGGACCGAGCAGTCGCGCATCGAGCACATCTTCGTTCTCGTAGATGTTCAGGTCGCGCTTCTGGATGCGGATCGTCAGCGTGTCGGAATCGGGAAGCAGATACACACGCACCGCCCCGCGAATGGCGAGCGGGATCCGCTCCGTCGCCTCCTCCTCGCACGACGCGGCCATGAGCAAGGTCATCACGATTCCCAAGGTCAGCATCAATCGCCGAAACATGGTCATGTCAACTCCGCCTTGAACGTGGTCCATTGGGTGATCCCGTGCTCGGCGGCCATCCAGCCGAACAGGTCGTCGTAGAACCGCGGGATCAGGTCCGCCTGCCTGCCGACGCGCTGGTAGTGCGACAGGAAGACGCCGAACGGCGCGTCTCCGAGCGATGCGATGTAATTTGAAATCTCGCGCTTGTAGAGGTTCAGCGCGAAGTCATACTCCTCGGGCTTGAGGCCGGCGATGACGATGTCCTCTAAGCACGGAATCTCCGTCGCGCCCGGCGGCTCCTCGAAGGGGCGGCCGTCGTAGTCCGGCTGCCACGGCTCCAGCTCCGGCTTGCGCGTGATCATGTAGCCCGTCGCCGCGGGATTGACCGACCGGCTGGAGGAGTAGCGGATGCCCGCCTCATACATGGCCCGGTAGGCCGTCGGCCCCATGCCGAAGCACGGGGCGCGGAAGATCACCGGCGACTCGCCGAAGGCGCGGCGGTAGATGGCGGCAGCCTCGACAAACTTCCGCCGCTGCTCGTCGAGGGAGTGCTCCTTGTCGTATTTCTCTCGATGGGCTTCGAACTCCTCGAAGTGCGTCGGCGCGTGGCGGCGGATGCTCTTCTGCGGCAGGCCGAATTCGAGGCAGTGGTGCGTCAGGCCGTGGAGCTGGAAGTCGTGGCCGTCGGCCTTGGCCTGGAGGATCGGGTTCAGCCATGCGACGTCATCGTCGGCGGGCCGTCCGCCAGGCTTCGGCACCCAGAAAAATGTGCCGGGGATTCCCCGACCGTCGAGCCAATCCACGACCGCGTTGAACCACCCGATCGGCTCCTCGCCGCGCGCCGCGCCGACGTCGTCGGAAGTGAAGATGAACTTCATCCGTCCGCTCCTTGTTCCAGGGTTATTGCATGACAACCTTATACCAATACCAGCCCCCCCCGCGCAAGGCGCAAGGCAGTGGCGGGCGCGTCATTGCATGGAGTGCACAAGCCGTATCCTGTCGGGCATTTGACAACCTCCGCCAAGTGTGATAGACTCTTCTCGTGCTTGCTTGTCGCGCGAATGAATAAATGCCGTCTATTCCTCAATATCCGGATAAATCGGTGATATGTGGGGTTGTTGAAAAACCCCCGCGAGGCGAACACCGACTGTAGCCGCACCCTTTACGGGTGCGGTTTGACGCATCACGGCCCCGCAGGCTGAAGCCTGCGGCTACAAGAACAGGGTTTTTCA
>JBFMAD010000046.1:0-58191 GCA_040755855.1 Planctomycetota bacterium
CGTCCCGACGGTGGATGAGCTCGCATAGGTAGATAGGTCTTACGACGCGCAAGCCTACACAAAGCCGTCGCTCGGCTTCGCGGAGGGAGATTTTTTTCCTTGACCCCGGGGAATATGAGTGACCCCAATTACCCAATTATCTCGATGCAATCGGCGATGGATCGGTAAGCGGCCCTGAAGTCGTCAAGGCTTCCGCCGTATGGATCGCGGATACCGACATGGCCGTGAGACAGGAAGATACCAAGGCGGTGGATTTTTTGTTTCACAGCGGGATACCTGGCGAGGAGGGTTCTATAGTTTTCTTCGTCGAAGGTGAAAACGACGTCCGCATCGCGGAGGGCGGCCTCGCTGACGGCGCATGAGCGGTGTCGGGTCAGGTCAATCCCCATCTCCGCCGCCGCATCAATCGCGGCCTGGGGGCAGGCGCGCCCCTCCTCCGGGCAGCAACCGGATGAGGCAACCGTCACAGAACCGGGAAGGACGCGCCGGGCATAGAGCTGGGCAAAGGGGCTTCTGCAGATGTTTCCATGGCAGACAAACAGCACTGCCCCGGCCTTGCGCAGGGCGCGCCGGGCTCTCCTGGCATGGACCTTTCGGATCACCGGAACAGATAACAGCCGCAGCCGAATCCTGCCGGCCATGTCGAGACCGAAACGCCATAGCTCCACGAAACCCGGCTTCAAGTCGTCCAGGACGAAAGTATCTGATCGCTCCTGGAATGTGAAGATGTTCATTACCTCTTGCGCCACCTGCCAGAAAGGAAGAACACGGAGCGTTCGGTCCGAGCGATCTGCCCTGAAGTTTTGCCGCATCCATCGGATGTCTGCGAACACCGAGCGGCAGTATATTCCCTTCCTGTAGTTCTGCGGAAAGGCTTGTTTTCCTTCCACGAGGAGCTGATAAAGGTGGTAGGGAAAATCGGCCCCGGCAGCCACCGCCAGGGGAAGCGATCCCCAGAAACGGCCGTTGATTTCCAGGAGGAACCAGTCTCCGGTCTTGAAATCAACCTTGAATTCCACCATGGCCACGCCCGTGTAGTCCAAAGCCCTGACCAACTTGGCCACAGCGTCCAATAGCTCCGGTTGGACGGCGACGCTCTTGCGATATGTGCCGCCGCCCATCAGCGACTCGTGAATTCGGACATGCTGAAACGCCAGTAGAATCGCCCCACGGCGCGCCAGGACCTCCACGCCCACCCCGCTGCCGGGGACGTCTTGCTGGGCCAGGACTTTTCCTTCGGGGAGCATGATCGCCAGGTATGCTTCAAGGTCCTCCTTCGTATGGGCCTTCCGAACGCATCTCTTGTTGGCAAGATCGCTCAGGCTGTATGAGGCGCGGGGTTTGAGGACGACCGGCGGCTGCAACTCGCGCAGAACGGAGTCCGCTTCCGAAGTCCGGGACATAACGACGCATGGCGGGACCGGAATATCGAGGGATGCGGCCAATTCGCAGGTCTTGAGTTTGTCATAAGCGACTTCAAAGGCCCGCTCGTTCAAGAGGTATATGGGGGCGTATTCGGCAAAATCCGCCCTGTGTGTCTGAAGGGGGAGCAGGGCCTTGTCATTCGTGGGAATGACCAGATCAAACTTCTCCTGCTGCATTATGGAAATGAGGGAGCGTTTCCACCGGTCGTCTGCCGGATCGTAGGGGGGAATATCGTGAACCCTGGCCACGTATCTTGAGCGGAGCGCCGCCCACGAAGGAGGGCACCACCCCACATGAACGCGCAGGCCGCGGCGCCCCAGCGAGCGAACGACCGTCAGGAAGCTCCGGTCGTCCTCCCCCAGAACGAGGACCTTGCGCGTCAACGGAGCTTGCCTTCCTGTCAGGTCCGACATCGAATAATCACTCTCCACTGAGGATGTCATATGGGTATGGGTCCCGGGTCCCAATCGTGATCCCCCCTGCCGAGGAGCCATACGCCCGAGCTCCGCGCCATTTCGTCATTCAGCGCCTTGTTCATGCAATGGAACAGGGGGGTGAGTTCGCCCCGTTTCCAGAATCCCAACTCCGCCAGGCACTTCTGATACGGCGCGACCGAGGTCCCGGCCCTTATCAACGTCGCCCCTTCCTTTCTGAAACGCCGCGCCGCGAAGACCAGCATGGCGCGAATGGCCGCTGCGTCATCCGGGGAGACAAGGAAGTCCACGATGACTCCCTCGTTCGGCATAGGAGGTTTGCCGCGCCGCAATATCAAATAGCCGCAGATATCCCCATCCCTTTGGGCGATGAATTTCAGGTAGTCCACGTGGGGCTGCCGAAGGAATTTCCAGTTGAGATAAGCGGCGTCTCTCCTGACGAGGGCATGGAAACACGGCGACACCTTCCGCCACAGTTGATCGGCCTCTTCGCCGAACGCCGCCACCCGGGTGAGAACCACGGTCTTGTCCGAACTTCGCATGAGCCATAGGTCCAACACTTCCAGGCACAGGTTCAGGAGACCCGCTATGATTCGGCCGAGGAGGAGCCATCGGAGCGCCCACCTCGCCAGTCTGCCCAGAGGCCCGTTGCCGGGGGTGAGTCGCTCGGCAAGGACCCTCCATATGTCTCCCGGCCGGAGATTCACGGGCTTGACGAACTGCGCCACAGGATCTATCGGCGCGGATCCCAGCCTGGCCTTGATCCTGCGGTTCGTCTCGGACATGACCAGGCTCATGAACACCTCGTTGCCCTTGTGGTTCGCTTCCTGGAGGCGATAGCCGATGCCCTGCCCCCTGCATTCGGGTAGGACAACGGTGTCAACAGACCAGCCCACGCGGTAGGCGTCGGCGCCGATCTTGAGGGGTTCCATCATGGCGCAGGTTTGCCCGACAATTTTGCCCTGGTCCTCGTCCACGGCGATCCACACGGGCAGTTCCGACGGGTCCCGAAAGGGATTGTTCTCGTACTGCCACTCCCAGCGTTCGGGAATGTTGAATCGAGACGCATCCCCGAAGGCCGCCCGGATGAATTCAAAGATCGCGGGTTTGTCGGCCAGTGTGGCTCGCCTGACAACGATCATGAAAACTCCACCTCGTACCGGGGATCAGCCGCGCAAAGGGCGTTGCCATCCTTCGATTACTGCGCGCAGCGCGAGGTCGCTCGCGTTGTGATCCACGCCGCAGCGCAGGATATTCAGTTCATCAAAATCCGGCGGATTGACGCCGCCATATGCGGAGAGGCAGCACTTGATCCCCACAGAATTCAGGGAATCCCTGACGCGATCTGTGATGTCTGCAGCCCCGCCATAAGGATAGGCGAGCCAGCTTATGGGTTCGCTCGTTCCCAGCTCCTGCTCAAGGCGCTTTCTGGCCGACAGGATCTCTTCGCGGGCGTCATCCTCCGGAATGGCGCTCAGATTGGCATGGCTGACGGTGTGAATGCCAAAACCGAAGCCCCAGTCCGCCATCTCTCTGACCTGGTCCCAGGAAAGCGACGGCAAACGGCGGCCAAACCAGGTGATATCGTGCGGGAAGGGGGACTCGGTCCCGACTATGCCGGTGCTCAGGAAGAACGTGGCGGACAGGTTCTCCCGCCGCATGAGAACTGCCGCCTGATAATTGTCCGCATATCCGTCGTCAAATGTGATTACCACGGCGGGCCGACTTCGCGGCCGGTCTTTGCCTGCGAGGAAGGTTTTCAGGTCCAGGACGTCGTAATGCCTCTTGATGAGGGAGAGATGGCGTTTGAATTGCTCGACGCCGACCGTGAGGGGATTGCGATAGTCATCGTTCACGCTATGGTACAACAGGACAGCCGTACGGCACTTTCCGAGCGCCGATAAGACCCGATTTCTGAGGCGCGCCCACACGTGGACGTATAATGCCAGGACAAGGTGCTTCACGGCGTCCCTCATCGTCGGGAAAGCAGACGGCTTCCTGCGCGCTTGTCGCTGTTGGGGGTTGCTATGTGTCATCGCGGCGAGGAGATTCGCAATCAAGATAATCATCGAGGGTATCACATATCCTCCCGAAATGGAAGGATGAGCAGAGCGCCCGAACCTTCGGCTTGGTTGTGTGAATGTTGAGGTAGTGACAGAACCTCGCTTTCAGGCTGACGGGCATCCGCGGCTGGTGCTCATCCAGTTCCCACGGATGAAAGGACATCGTTGCCGGCGCGCCTCGCAAATTGATCTTGCGCACGGCGGCCTTGATTAGCGGGAGAGGCAGCAATCGCAGGTAGCCGCCTCTGCCGACGGGCATGTTCACGCCGAACAGGGCTGCAGAGGCAAGCGGATATTCAAGGACCCGCCGCCCGTTGGCGCACTCAATAGGATAGGGCATGTAATTGCCACCCTCCCCGCCGCACCTGCATCGGCCGGGTGAGAAGACGCTCGAGTCGTAACGATATCCCACCTCGGCAAGTATGTCGTACGCGGCGAATGGGGCCTTGAGGATAGAATAGGTCGGGGCGCGATAGCCCAGGACCCGGCCGCCTGTGAGGTCCTCTAATAAAATCTTTGCCGTTTTCACATCCTCTTTGAATTCCTCTTCCGTTTGCTCGAAAGCCAGCCGATGCGCATAGCCATGCGAGGCGATCTCGTGACCTCGCGTCTTGATCTCGCGCACGAGGTCCGGGCGCTTTCGAGCTATCCATCCGAGGACAAAGAACGTGGCATGTGTACAGGATTCTTCAAGGAGGTCAAGCGCCGCGTGCACGCTCTCGGAGATTCGCAGGGGATAACCACCCCAATTTTCCGGACGGACAAGGTTCCGAAAGCGAGACACCTGGAAGTAATCTTCCACGTCAACGGTTAGGATGTTTGCCGGTTCCGCAGTCATGTGTCTCGGAGGAGCCTTCGATAGAGATCGGCGATTTTCTTCGCCCGAACGTCGGGATGATATCGGGCCGCATCCCGCCTGGCGCGCCGGGCGAAGGCCCGCGCCATCTTCGGATCGGACAGCATCTCGAGCACGGCGTCGGCCAGCGCCTCCGGGTTTCGGGGGGGCACGAGCAACGCGCTCCGGCCGTGCATCACCATATACGGGACCTCGCCGACGGTGGTGGACACTATGGGAGTGCCCGACGCCATCGCTTCGAGAATGGCATTCGGCATCGCTTCACTCCAGGAGGGAAGCGCCAACGCGTCCAACGCGGAAAGAAGTTCCGGCACATCGGCGCGATGGCCGAGAAGTTTGACATGATCTTCGAGTTTGTTCTGCCGTATGGCGGCCATCAGCTCTTCCTCAAGCGGTCCCTCGCCAGCAAGAATGGCCTTCACGTCGGCCCGGCGAGACACGACCCGCCCCATAGCCTGGACAAACTCGCGCTGGCCCTTCTCCGGGCTCAGCCTGCCAAAGACGCCCACCAGTTTATCGCTGTCGGAGACGCCGATGCTGCGGCGCACCTCGCGCGGATCCGCGCGGCTGACGTACGCGGCCGGATCCACGGCATTGGGGATCACGGAGATCCGCGACGGGGGGATGCCAAACCGCCGAAACTCGGGCACGATCGCCCGGGTCACTGCAACGACATGGTCCGGGAACCGGAAGAGCACGTTGTCGAGGGCGTTGTAAGCCCTGATTTTCATGTTCTGGTAGGTGCGGCCGTGAAAGAAAGCGATCCATTTGAACGGAATGCCGAGCATTCTCAGTGCAAAACAGATCGTGTTGGCCTTGGGGCCGTGGGATTGGATGATATGGGCCCCCGTCCGGTGAAAGAGCCTTGCGACCTCGCGTATCGGCCTCGGGTCGAAACGGAACGCCTCGCGCAGCAAGGTGACCGGGCGGCCCCGCTCCCGCAGCGCAGAGATGAAATCGTTGGTCGTCTCGCCGCGCCGGACAAACGTTGCGATGTGGGTCCGAACCCCAAGCGACGCCTCCCGTTCGAGAAACTCAAGTATGTTCTTCCCCGGTCCGCCCACGCGGTCCGTGGAAACGATGCAGATCACCTTTATTTCGCTGTCTTGTTTCACCGCAGTCGCAGGTCTGTTTGCCGTTTGTCCATCGTTGTTTTATCCCCGGTCGCCAAACACCAAGTCGTGATAGAGCCTGGCGTATTCGCTTACGATCTTCTTCAGGCTGTATTGCTCCTCGGCCTTCTTGCGCCCTGCCAGGGCGAGCGATTGAGCGAGAGGTGGATGCTCGTGCAGGTGGAGCAGCGCGGCGGCAAGGGCGTCCGAGTCGTGCAGCGGGACGAGGAGGCCGTTCTTGCCGTTTTCCACGGCCTCATTGGTCCCCGGAACGTCCGTGGCGACAATGGTTTTTCCTGCGGCCATCGCCTCTAAGATGCTCACCGGCATCCCCTCGCAGAGCGAACAGAGGCAATACACATCCAGCGCCCGCATGATCTGGGGGACGTCATGCCGGACCCCCAGGAAGTGCGCCCGGTCGCCAAGCCCCAATTCACCCGCCAGGCGCTGCCATTTCTCGAAGCACTCGCCCCCTCCCACCAAAACGAGATGTGCACTGGGCGCGCCATCCAGGACCTTTCTGAACGCCCGCAGCAGCATATCCTGCCCCTTCTCCGGGCGAAGGTTCCCCACGCAGCCGACCACGAAATCATTCGGCCCCAATCCCAGGCGGCTGCGCGCCTCCCTCACGCTCAAGTCCACTTCAAATCGCGGCAGGTCAACGGCGTTATATATGACCCGCATCTCACGAGCGGCGGGGGCGCGCTCCAGGTAGTCCCGACGCACATTTTCCGACACGCTGACCAGGGCGTCAACGCGCGGCAGCACCCAGCGCAAGAGCGTTCTCTGCTTTGGCCGCGAATACACGCCGAGCAGGCATTGGTTTGTATGGATCAAAAAGGCGCCCGGGAGCATTCGCGTTGCAAAGAAGCAATAGTTCACCGCGCCATAGTCGTGGGTGTGCACGATGTCCGCACGACATCCGACAATGAGCCGCCGCAATCTTGGGACCAACGAAATATCAATTCCCTTTCGCTTTCCCATGTCGTGGAAGGGGATGCCCGCTTCCGTATAGGCCTTGCGCATGGCGCCGCCGCCGCCCAACGCACAGGCGATCGCGTTGAAGCGCTTCGGGTCGAGATTCGTGGCGAGGGCGAACGCCGTCCGCTCGGAGCCTCCCGTCCCGCTCGTCTGGTTCACTTGAAGGATGGTAAGCTTTCGGTCCACCGAGTGAAATCCCTAACCCAAGAATTTTTCCACGACCAGGATCAAAGCGCCGGTTCGCGCGGCGCGATGCCCTCTCGGAGCATCGCGTGTTCGCTTGCGGCCAGGGCGCCCGAAAAAACCACCAGGAGAAGCAGCTTCAAGGCGATATCGCTTGTCATTCGCTCCGGATGCAGCAGACTCGACAGTGCAAAACATCCCACCGCCCCAAGAACAACGCAGAGCATTTGACGATATTCGAAGGGGATGGCGTATTCCCAATTGGCAACGATACAGGTGGCGACCGTCAGATGCAGGAATCCCCCAAGCAAGGCAATGGCGGACCCCATAATTCCATAGCGGGGGATCAGAATGAGGTCCAGGATGATCTCCACACAAATTGCGCTCAGGGTGATCCAGGACACCGCGCCGGTGCGCTGTCTCAGCAGAAGTCCCGTGCGGAAAATCCGGCTCACGGCAAGAAGGGTGTAGGCGGCGGCAAGCGGGGGGATCACGGATGAAGCCTCGTGGTACTTGGGGTCCGCCACCAACCGGAGGGCCAGGGGGGCGAGCATCGCCACTGCGAGCGCGCAGGCGACCAGCGCTTTCAGGTATGCTGTGGCAATCCGGGCATAGATGCGCCCGGCATTGGTCTCTCGCGCCACGCTGAACAGATGCGCGCTCCAGATCTGTTCAAAGGGGCTCCCGATGAACACATTCACGAGGGCCCCGAATTTGTGGCCGAGTGAATACGTGCCGACCAGCCCAAGGCTTCCCAGGAACCTCAGCATCGGCCGGTCAATGTAGTGCATGAGAAACTCCGTAAGATTGCCCGGCAGCATCGGCATGCCGTAGCGGAGCATCCGGCGGAGCAATGGGGGCGAGAAGCCGACCCCTTTGCGACTCAGTACCCAGAAGGCAAGGGGCAAGGCCACGCAGCCCTGGGAGATGACAAAGCTGAGCCAGACCCCTGTAATGCCGTAGCCCTTCCCCGCGATGAAATAGATGTTCAGGCTGATGGTGGTAATAAACTCCGCCATCGAGATGAGCACGAAGGCGAGGGACTTGCGCAACGCCCGAAGGTAGGTCAGGCCGCACGTTGCGATGACTTCAAACACATTATAGCACGCCATGAGCATGAACAGGTGGGAGCTGTCCGTTCCGCCCGTGACGAGCAGCGAAAGGAGGCGGGACAGCGGGAGCACCACAATCAATGCGATTATTCCCATTGTCGTGACCGAGATCATGGCCGTGGACACCACGAGATTCTCCGTCTCGGTCCCTTCGTGTTCGGCGAAGAATTTGAGGAGGGAATAGCTCATGTTGAGGGAGATGAAGAACACGATGAACGCGCTGGTCAAGACCACCAAATGAGATATGCCGTACTCTGCGGGGGACAGGTAGTGGGTATAGAGCGGGATGAGGAAGAAGCCGATGCCCTTTCGGGCGACGATGCCGAGTCCATACACCGCGGTGTGCCGGGCGACCGTTTTGACGTTCTTTTGTATGCCGTTTGTCGTCATGGTTTAGGGGGCGATCAGGTGAACATGCCGCAGCAGCGAGAACAGATCGGAAATGTTCCCCTCCTGCTCAACTCGGCGCGGAACTTCCTCATCTTCGGGCCGTTCCATATGGCCAGAAGCGACTGCTGTTTGATGTTTCCCGCCACGTAATCCGGGTGGTCCGGGCAGGGGACAACGTCACCGCTCGGGCGGATGTCAACCAGCATCCAGGGAAACAGGCAATACCGGCTGCCGATGAGCCTGGACGGCTTCTCATAGTACTCCGCAATCTGATCCAAAGGCAGGCTCGGCGAGAATTTTACATAGAGGTCCCCTGTGTCCATGGCATAGAGGGAACGAATCTCGTCTTGCAGATGGTCCAGATCGAAGCCGTGCTCCTCCCTTGCAAAGCCTTGCCATGAGGCGCAATCGCAGCCGAAGATCCTGCGGTACAGACGATCGGTAGCCTTCCCCAGCGCCTCCGTGGTGAACCAGCCCAGGGGGAAGATGAGGACGTCGGCGCCGAAATCCTGAGTCAGCCTTACCACCTCGGTCAAGTGGGTATAGTTGTCGGGGGTGATCGCGCAGACAACCTTCAGGAGCGAGCGAGAACGTCCCGCACGCCTCCTTTCTTCCACGATCTTCCGCACGCCGCGGGAGAGGCGGTCGAAGGCGCCGGGCACGCGGCAGATGGCGTCATGTATATCGCGCGGCCCGAGAATGGATACGTTCACGCTGTTCACATTCGAGCGAACGATCTCGCCTGCATATCGTTCCAAAAGGGTGCCGTTGGTTTCGATGACGCAGAAGAGTTTCCTTTCCCTGATGAGGGAGAGGATTTCCGCGAACTGCGGGTGCAGCAAGGGCTCGCCTCCCCAGAGGCACACATCGGGGCGGTGGGGGTAGGCGGCAATCTCGTCTATGACCGCGCGGATCAAGTCGAAGTCAAGCGTATGGCAGGCCCTCGTCCGGTCCGGCCCGGTATAGATTCCCGTTTCGCCATGTTGTCCGCACATCTTGCACCGGAGGTTGCAGCGGGACGTGAGATTGAACGATACTGTGAACGGCGAGGGAGAGGAGGGACAGGACTTGCGCGCCAACCGCCGGAGGAATAGCCATCGGTGCAGTTCCTTCCGCAGCTTGCGCAGGGCGTAATCGGGCTGCTCCATGCCCAATCGGGCAAGCTTCCCCAAGGCCCCGCGGGTGAAACTAAATGCTCTCGTGATGGCCACAAAGGACTCCATACGACGCCCGCCGTCGGGCTACTTGCCCACTCTTCCCTCGATCAATACCCGCCCCGCAAAGAAGTGCGCGATGGGCTGGCAAAGGGCCAGGATAATTCGATCCATCTTGACAAGGGGAACCATGCGGTCCGGAAAGAGGCGATTGGACAGCAACTTGAAATACCGAAACCGAGCGCACTGAAGATTGTTCACGATGTAGGCCACATCATGCTGCGTCAGTTTTGCTTCGTCCGGGCTGCTGATCAGCTCTTTGTCCTTGAGGACGATCTCGGCGGCGCGCGGGTAGACGACCTCTTCCACGAATCTGGAGTGCCGGATTTTCTGCACAGCGGTGTGCGCGTATGGTTCATCAATCACAACGAGCGCCCTGGATTTCGATACGCGGCGTATCTCCCCCAACACTTGCGGAATATTGCAATGGTGGAGCACGCCGGCCACCACCACGCAATCAAAAAAATTGTCCTGGTACTCCATGCTCTCCGCCGGCATGACCTTGAAGTGCGGATTCACTCCTTCCATGGCGGCTGTGCCCCTGGCATGAGCGACCATATCCGGGCTGAGGTCAAACGCATGGACCTCGGCGCCCATCTTGCATAAGCGAAACGCATCCGCGCCCCCGCCGCATCCCACGACGAGAGCCTTCTTGTTCCGAATGTTTTCCCGCAGGAGGGGGGTGTACATCGCCCACCGGTGGTCCCACCAGCGCCTTTTCCCGCTCTCAATCATATCATAAAAGCCCGGCGGACGCACTCTGGGCCGGTCCTTGTAGCCCTCGGCATAGCCTTTGAAATACTCGCGCTCACGCCGTTGCCTGTCTGTCAGGTTTGGTTCTGTCATTTTCTGCACAATCTCCGTTGATGTTTCGTCGCCGGCATTGATGAAGCGACGCGAGGCCCCGACCTATGAGCCATGGGAAAAGTGGGAACACAGGAGGTGCAGACGCAGCCTGATCGTATGAGCGATGCGTCTGAAAAACCCCATCGGGTCATGCCGGGCCAGATATAAACTCTCGCGAACCCACCGCCGAACGTTGAAGAGGGTCAACCGTGTGTTGCGCTCGTAGGCGGCTTTGAAAAGCTCCTGGCGCAGGGAGGCGAACCGTTCCTTCGGTATATTGACGGCAAACCACGACAGCGAGCTGGCGTGCGAAAGCCTCGACCAGTCCGGGCGGTTCTCAATCAGGCCCATCCTTTTGACTTGCTCGTGCATTTCGCTGCCGGGGTATGGAACGTAGGTATTGACGTAAACCAGATCGTGCTCCAATTCTCGAACCAAGCGAATGGTTTGGCGAAGATCCTCTTCGGTTTCATCCGGCGTCCCCATGAGGAATGTGGTAACCACCTGCATGCCTTCGCGGCGGATGAGCCTGGCGGCCTTGCGCAATCTGTCCAGATCAACCCCCTTCTTCATGATTCGGAGAATCCGCTCGCTTCCCGACTCGACCCCGAGCAGGACCGCAGTGCAGCCGGACAGCCGGAGTATCCTCGACGAATTCGCGTCTATGGCGTCGGCCCTTGAAGAACACGCCCACTCCAATCCAAGCCCCGTGGCGCGGATGGCCCGGCAGAAACGCAGCAAGCGGGATCTGTTCAGCGTAAAGGTGTCGTCCACAAAGCGAAACCTTCGGCATCCGAAATCATTCACGATTTGCCGTATCTCCGCGATGATGTTGTCCACGGATCGGAAGCGGGCCTTTCTTCCCCATATGCCGTGGGAGTCGCAGAAGGTGCAGCGATAGGGGCATCCGCGCGATCCCATAATTACTCCCATATGGGCGGCGGAATAAAGCTCGGGGAAGAGCACCAGGTCCTTGGCGGGAAACGGGATGGCGTCAAGGTCCTGGATATAGGGCCTCAGAGGATTTACGATCACCCGCCCCCCCTCTCTATAGCAGATGCCTTCGATGCTCCCGACCGAACGGCCTTCCTCAAGCGCCTTTGCCAGTTCGACAATTGTGACTTCACCCTCGCCCCGGACGGCAAAGTCTATGTTCTTATCGTCCATGACCTCTTCGGGACATGCGTTTGGGTGAGGCCCCCCGGCAACAACCACACAGTCGGGAAGCTGCTCCTTCGCCAGACGCGCCACAACCGTCGCGGCGGGAAGGGCCGGACTCTGGATGCTGATGCCGACCATGTCGGGCCTCTGCTGCTTCAGGACGCTCCGAATCTCATCCCACACGGGATGAGAACGATCGGCCAGCGCCTGCAAGTACCGATCCTGACCGGAGATCCTCTGAACGTCCAGCCAGGGCCGCTCAAACGTCGGAGTTTCGGGTCCTATATCCGCGTTGTAGATCCGAACCTGGTGATTCGCGTCTTTCAGCACGGCCGCAAGGTAGCCAAGCGACAAGGGGAAGAAGTCGTTTTTGACGCGCATCAATCTTTCAAATGGAGGGAATACGAGCAGGATCTTCACGTCTGTGAGTCCTTATTTGCAGGTTTCTTGCCGTCATCCGCCGGATTCTCCCCCCGGGGGCCATCGGCCGGCGAAGGGCGCCGGCGCCCCCTCCTGCCGATGCCGCGCGCCGGGACGCCGCCGACGATTGTGTACGGCGGAACATCCTTTGTGACCACGGCGCCCGCCCCAACGACCGCGCCGTCCCCGATCCGAACTCCCGCCACAATCACGCTGTTGGCGCCGACCCACACATCATTTCCGATAACGATATCCTTCTCAACCCAGGGCTGGACGTTCATCGGCATATCGGGATCGGCGCTGTGGTTCGACGAGAAAATGCACGCGCCTGGCCCCATCAACACATTATCGCCTATGACGATGCGGGAATTCGGACTGGCCCAAACGCAGCAGTACTGGTTCACGTGAGAGTTTTCCCCCAGCCGGATATTCTCGCCGCATCGAAAGGAGGCGGTGGGATGGATTCGCACATTCCTCCCCTTGTGCATCCTGGCCCGCGGGGCCACGTGGTCGTGAATGTAGTAGCCGAACATCGAGAAATAGGCGCGGATGGCCGTGGGAGACAGCATGTGCAGGATCACCTCGATGACGTCCTTCAGGGCGGGCCGGTTGCGTGGCTGGCGCATCTCATCCATTTTTCGTGCCGCGCCCCTCCACGCCATTGTACCCGCAGCGAACATCTATGTCGGACATGTCGGCCTTTCTGAACCATTCCCGCACGGTCTCGACGGTTTGTGGATTATCATACATCGGAGAAAGCATGTCAAATGTGTCGAGAATCGCCCATTCGATCAGCATCTCTTCACGGAGATCGCGCACCCCATAGTAGTCGGCGATGAGCAGTTTCCAGGTCAGGCCCCGTCCGAGCGGCAGTCGCCGGAGAAGCCTTGCCACAGGCCACATGAATCGGATATAAGCCTCGCACCATCTGTAGAGCCGTTCGGGCGCCATTCTCCTCGTAAACAATCTGGCCCAGTATTTGGTCGCAAGGGCCTGCCGGACCGCTCCCCGTCGGCGATAGACATCAACCACCAGGCTTCCCCCGCTCTTGAGGTATCGGGGCAGCGCCATGAACGATCTTTCCGGGTCGGGGGTGTGCTGGAGGACGCCGAAACAAAACAGCCTGTCGAAGAAGTTCTCTCTGAACGGCATGCGCCGCAAATCGGCCTGCACAATGAGGACGTTCTCGCGGCCCCCGTTGGAGGCGTAGTTTGCGTCAACGGCGCTGCTGTAGTCAACCGAAGCCACCATGGCGCCGGTGGAGGCGGCTTGCTCTGTGAATCTGCCCGATCCGCTTCCCACCTCGAGGACAAGCTGCCCCTCCAGCCGACGCGGCCACTTCGTCTCCTCGAAGAACCGCGTCTCGGAGATATTCGCGCCGGTATGGCCGTCGTACTGCGTTCTTGCGTGCCTGGTCCACTCCAATCCAAAGGTGCCGGCATAGTTTTTCGCCGGAACAAAGCGCGGGACATGCCGAACGATTTCGTATGTCTTCCGACACGTTGTACACTTCAGACTGCCCGTCTCAATGGATGGGCTGCCCGCGGCGCGTCCATCGAGTATCTCAAGATCGCCTTGGCAGCGCGGACAGACCAGATACCTCAGGTGTTCTTCACGCACGACTGTCCTTCCGCGAGGGCGCCGATCCCGGCCGACTTCTTTTTGCATCAAGAACACGCAGGACTTCCTGGCTGAAGGTCTCCGCGCGCGCCCGCCATGAATTTTCCCTGGCGAACTGCTTTCGTTCCTCCCGGAGCGACGGCGAATCCTCCCGAACGGCGCGTTCGATCGCCGCGATAAAATCGTCGGCGCTTTCTGCGGTGTGGACGAGCCGGTTGCCGTACTGCAACACATCGTGAAGCGGTCGGGAGACGACCGGCAGGCCGCAAGCAAGGTATTCGATCAGCTTGGCCGGGTTAACATATCTTGTAAAAGCGTCCATGGTATACGGGATCAGTCCCACGTCAAAGGCGTTCGTGTAGGCCGGCACCACCTCATACGGCTTACGGCCGAGAATGAATATGTTGCGAGGCTTATGCGCCCCAAACACGCCTTCTTCGATGTTGCCGATGAGAACGAAAGAGTAGCCGGGCAGCGCCTTTGCGGCGTCCCGAATGAGGTCCAGATCGAGGCAGGCATGCATCGCGCCGACGTAACCGGCCACGGGCCTGGGTATCTTCTTCATCTCCGCGGGCGCGGGCAGATAGGCGGCCTGGAAGTGTTCCACGTCCACGCCGTGAGGGATGTGGATCATCCTGCGCGCCAAGGCATGCTTCTCGCGCCACAAGTTCTCCGACGGGACGAAGCTCACATCGGATCCGGACAGGAGCTTTCCTTCCATTTCCCGCATGAGAGCGCGATTGACAAAAGGCATCTCGGCATAGTTGTCCATATAGTACGCCACGAGCAGACAGTGAGGGATCGCATCCGCATACTCGACAGCCGTAGGCACAGACACGACCATGATCGGCTTCCGAAACCCCAACGACTGCATTTTTCTTCGAACAATGCTCCCGATAATTCGCCTGTTGATCCCCCGCCAGAGGCGGGAGCGATACAGCGGAAGGGCCGCCGGCGAAACGGCGACGATCCGCGGGTTCACGCTTCGCGGCTGGGTGAGAACGTCCAGGGCCTTTGTGATACTGCGTCTCAGATCATACCGCGAGAGCCGCGGCGTCCGTTTGCCCACCGAGTTGACCCAAAGCACCCGGTTGGTCTCCGCCAGCACAGTTATGATGCGCTGAACGCAGTCCGGGTGTCGGCCGTAGTCCGTTCCGAATACGATGATGTCTGCGTCTTTAAGCACCTTACCTCGCTACACGCTGCGGGCCGTCATGGCTGCCTAACGCCCCGCCAGGTGACCCTTTGCCGGCCGAACACAAACTTGACGAAGCCGAGAAGCGCGGCCAGGTTGATGAAGCAGAAAAAGTACGGAATTTTCAGCAAGCCGCATGGCAGGTGGGCGGCGTCCAGGAGCCACGCCCCGATCGCGGCGGCATAGAAGCAGACCTGCGCCCCGAACAACACGCCGTATAGCCGATCGCCGATCAAAAGGGCGCTGGTCACAAACGCGCCCAACAGAAAGAAGGGGCTCAGGTGGCGAAGCAGCTTGTGGGAAAACAACTGCCATGCAATAGGCGACCGCGCCGGCATCAGAAGGCTGCGGAAACGCCACAGCGTCTGAAATGTGCCGGCGGCAATCCGAGATTTTTGGCGAAGGAGCCGGCGAACGTCCCCCAGGGACTCTTCGTACGCCACCGCGTCATCCGCAAAGACGACGCGCCATCCATCCTTTACCAACTGCAAGGTGATGGCAAAATCCTCTGTAACGCTGTCCGGATCGGGAAAAGGATATGCCTCCTTCCGCACGGCATAGATTGCGCCGTTTGCCCCCGTGCAGGAATGGATCGCGCTTTCTTTTGATTTAAGGAAGTCTTCGTAGCTGCGGTGCAGGGCGTTGGCGCCGCCGATCACCTGGCCGTGACTCCTCATCCGCAGCCTTCCGCAAACGCCGCCGACGCGCTCATCGGCGAACGGCCTCACGAGCGCCCGAAGGGCGTCGCGTTCAAAAAATGTATTGGCGTCCGTAAACACAACGATCTCGCACTCCGTCTCCGGGACGCACCGATTCAACGCCGACGCCTTCCCTCCCCGATCGGGATAGGAAAGGAGTCGGACGCGGGGATCGCTGATGCTCTTCACTTCGTCGTCTGTCCTATCGCTGCACCCATCGGAGCCGACGACGATATTAATCCGATCCGCTGGATAGTCCAGGTCGAGAGCGTTTTGAATTCGGTTGCGGATAACGGATTCCTCATTATATGCGGCGATGAGAATGCTGACCTGCGGCGCCTCGCCCGCCATTTCGGGAAAATCCTGTCGCCGGCGGAAGGACGCTATTATGCCGAGTAGCAGGGGATACCCCGCATAGGCGTACAGGAGTGAGGCGACAGATAACCAGAACAGCGCTTCAATCATGTCAATACGACAATATAATCCTCATTCGGCCGGCGTTGGTTCGTTGCGACCCGGCAGAGACGGGCAACAGGGCTGACAGGAAGGCGGGACAGTTCTCTCCTCCTGACCGGGATTCCTGGCAGGACGCAGATTACCTCTCGCTTCTGTAGGCCGACTGCCTGCCGCCGGGCCTTCACCTGCGCGGGAGGCGCGCCAACCCTCTCTATAATCTCTCCCTCAAGGCAGGACATTTTCGAGATGTCTCGGTCCGCTCGTTCTATTCTCTGCGCCACAGTCATGACTTACTCATTCCCCGCCTCTTTTGATTTCGCCGGCGCCAATGCATACACGGAGAAGACGGGGCCGTTGTGAAACATGTCCGGCTCGAAAGTTGCCAGGCGATGCGCCGGCGAGTCCGGTGAATCGAGGGCGTCATAGAATCCGGCGCTAATCGGGTATTCCCGCCTGTCTCTTCCCTGGATGGTCGCCTTGACGTAGGAACAGGTGACGATGTATTGAAATCCATGTTGCCGGTAGTGCTCGATTGGCTGCAGGTCTCGTCCGAGTTTCGTGGACGTGATGTCATAGGTCTCGTCCGGGAGGGTTTGCAGGCGGAGGCGATAGTGGAGCAGGCCGTGCTCGTCCCATTTGCCGCCCAGACGATCCACGTTGCGTCCCTGGGCGGCAAGCTCCTCCTCCAGGCCCTTCATGGCGTCCAGTATGTTTTGGCGCGATTCCGGGATGTCCGGCGCGAAGGTATTGATATGGGAACCTGAATCCATGAGAACCTTCGACCCCGGCGGGATGTTGGCCTTGATCCATATTTCGGCTTGTTTGCGGGTGCTCCGGCCGCTGTAGGAGAGCACTATGTTCGTTGCCCCGCATGCCGGAAAGCCGAGCACACAAAGTACAAGGATCGTCTGCCACACAAGCCGCCGTCCGCCCCTGATCCATCCCAGGATTTCGCAGGTTCCCGCCCCCCCCAGTATGCACAGCAACGCGAGGCTATAAAGCGCTTGATGCTGCGATAAGAGGTACTGGCTCTTGGCGCAACCCATAACCAGCATGAAACTCAGCGCGCCGACCGCGATGATCAGAAGCGACGGCTCGCGCCGTTTCACACCCATCAGACAACCGAAGACGGCAAGAATGCAGAGCGGCGGCCCCAATTGGCTCCATGCAGTCAGGAAATAATAGACAGGAAATGACGTGGCCTGGTCAATCGGCGCCAGCCGCATTTTACCGGAATACCATTTAACCAGGTCCAACATGTCCGACAGCCACGCCCGCGGCGAAATAACGATCACGGGATTTCCCAATAGGAAGCCCAACATGAAACCGCCGAGGACGATAAAGATGGGGCGAATGGCCGCGACTTTGCGCCAGCCGCCCTCTCGCGCTTGCGCCCAAATGTGCGCGATGAGGAAACCGGGGACCACCATGAGTCCCTGCGGCTTGACTTGAAAGGCCAGACCAAGAAATGCCCCGACAAACAGGTAGTTCCATGCGGACGGGCGCCGGTAAACGATTCGCAGCATGAAAAACAGCGAGAGAAGCACCGTCGCCACAAGCGTGGTGTCAACCGAACCGACCTTTGCGGATGCGACAATTGCCGGACAGAACGCGACGCCTAACGCGCCGAGAGACGCCGACCCGCCCAGCCGGCCGATCTCGGCAAGTTTGTAACAAATCCATATGCACAAAGTTGATAAGACGACGTTTGTGAACCGGGATATCAGCAGTAGCGGACGCGGATTCCTCACGACCTGCGCGGCAAAATCCATGGGACTTTCACACGCCTTGACAAGGCGGCGCGCGCCGTAGTAGCCGCCGTACTCAAGCGCAAGAAGATAGCAATACACGCGCTTGAAAAAACGATTCGTGTTAGGCCGGCCGGCGCAGATGCGCATCGCCTCCATCGTCTCGACCAGCTCGAGCCCGGTATCCACATTCCAAATCCCCCAAAGGCGCAGGCCGAATCCCACAACCAATATCAGCGCCAATACAATGCGTCTATGGGGCACGGCTCAACACACTCCCGCCGCAATGGTCCACGGAAAGGAAAGACGCATCTCCGTCACAGTCAAATGACTCGAAATAAGCCTGCGGAAGGATATCGGGCCCCAGTGGTGAATATGGCCCGGCGCGTTGCCCAGATCACGGAGATGGTTCAGGGCCAGCAGGTTGCTGATTCGGAAAAGAGGCTCATTCGGCACGCTGAGCATGACATGCCTTGCGCTGACCCTGCACAGCTCGCTCAGGGCCGCATGCGGGTCCGGCACGTGTTCGAGCACCTCGGAACAGATTACCATATCAAATGCATGGTCGGGAAAGGAAAGCCCCAGGACGTCCTCCCGATGAAATTCCACATCCGGATTTCGCTGCCTCGCGATCTCAATGGCCGCGCGATCGCTGTCCACGCCCACGATCCTGGCCAACGGAAGCGCCCGGCGGAAGGAACGGGTCAGGAATCCCTCTCCGCAGCCCATATCCAGGATGGATTCAGGATTTCTGGCCAGCAACATCTCGATCAACGCCCCCTCAAACCGGCTTATGAAATAGCGCTTCAGCGGGTTCCTGCTGAGGTGCTTCTTCGCATTGGCCGACATCCGCTCCATGATGCGCCTACCCGCAATCGGAATGAATTCGCCGGCGAAGCAACCGGGACGCCATCTTAGGTCTTTGACCTCTCGGCCACGATGAGGAGGGTCAAGCCTATGGGCATATCAACGCGGTTCTCCACGCCCGTCAGCCAGGCGCGAAGGACCCTGTTCAGGAAACGCGCTTTGGGCGACGGATCATACCGGAATTGCTCATTCACCGCCCGCCGAAAAATCTTGGTGGCAATGAGGGTAGGGATCACCCCGCAGCAGTTCCAATATCGCAGTTTGACCGTTTTCAGCCCCGTCTGGGCGACAGCGCTGTAAAGGGCCTTGGGACTGTAACGGCGACGGTGTCCCATTGCAATGTCTTTCCGGGAAAAAAACCATGGTATGGCCGGGACGGTTACAATGAGGCGTCCCCCTTCCTCGACGCGATCGGCCATCGCGCGGAGCATCCCGCAATCGTCTTCGACATGCTCGATCACATCAAGCGCGGTCACTGCCGTGAACCTGCCTTTGATGTCTTTGAGATCGTCAAGCCCGACAAGATCGGCGCACAGCCCGGCTTCGGTCAGGGATGCCCTGGCATTGGATATCATTTCGGGTGATCTGTCAATGCCCCTGACATCAAAGCCTTTCCTGGCCAGGAAGATCAACAATCCCCCTGTGCCGCATCCGACATCCAGCACGGAACCTCTGCTCGGAAGGTATCCGGAGACCAAACGAAGCAGGCTGTAGGCGCGGAAATCGTCCATTTGGCGGCGCCTGATCCGCGCATAGTGTGTTTCCAGAACTGAGGTGCGGCCCGTGAACGGCGCATTGATCAGGTCGCCGATTTCGCTCATCTTTCATTCTCCTGCGTTCTATCCTCGCGTTGCACCTTGCGAACAATCGCATAGGGCTTCTCCGTCCGCCGCGCGGCGCGCGTCAACAGTTCGGAGATAATTCCCAAGGCCAGGAACTGTACGCCTACCGTGATGAGCAGGATTCCCAGGAACAGAAGCGGTCTGTTGCCGATGGGCCGGTAGCCCATGAACCATAGGGCAGTCAGATAGAGACACGCCAGAAACCCCACAGCCCCGAACCCAAAGCCCACCTTGCCGAACAAGTGGGACGGCCTGTTTCCATAGCGAAGGAAAAAGGCCACCGTAAGCATGTCCATGAATCCCCGGTACAACCGTTCGACGCCGAATTTGGAAACGCCATGCCGACGCGGATGGTGCTGCACCACAATCTCCGCCACTCGAAACTTGCGCCAGTGCGCAAGCACCGGGATCAGCCGGTGCAGCTCGCCGTAGAGGTCAATCTCCTCGACAACCGGACGGCGATAGCACTTGAACCCGCAATTCACGTCATGCAGGCCGACGCCCGTGACGAAATTCACCATGGCGTTAAACGCCCTGGATGGGTAAACCTTGTGCCAGGGGTCGTGTCGTTCCTTCTTGTATCCGCTGACCAGATCGTAGCCCTCGTCGAGCTTCGCCAGGAATCTTGGGATCTCCTTTGGATCGTCCTGGAGGTCCGCATCCATGGTAAAAATGACTTGTCCCCGGCACTCGTCAAAACCGGCCGCGAGGGCGGCGGACTTTCCGTAGTTTCCCCTGAGCTGGACAAGCCTGGTCGCGGGGTCATTGGAGATCAGTCGCTCCACCTGCGCCGCAGATCCGTCCGTGCTCCCGTCGTCCACAAAGATCAGTTCATATCTCTTGCCTGTCCCGGACAGGACTTCCACAAGTTGTGAATGCAGCGGTTCGAGCGAGCCTTCTTCGTTGAAGACCGGAACCACCACAGATAGTTCAGGAGAACCGGACATATTCGCACACCTGTCTCGTGGGTGGGGATTTCTCGCGCCGTTCACAGATGAACAAATTCAGGAAACACCAATTCGGATATGCAAAAAGCGCGTTAAGCAGCCTGTGCAACGGAAGGACTTTGCCCGGAAAGAGGTACGTCAAGAGGAGCGAGAGGGGAAACGTGGGAAAGAGTCCCTGTCTCTTGCTGATATAAAAATACTTCTCCAGGACGTCAATGAACTCCCGTATAGGCCGCTCCCCTTTGTGCCTTTCGATCGTGGACGTCCTCAACGGTCTACCCGTGAGCAGAAAGCAGAGTCGGGATGAAAAATGCGCGAGATTGGGCACTGTAATCAGCAACGCCCCTCGCGGCTTTAGAAGCCCGTGCATCTTTCTTATTGCCTCTTCCTGCTCGTCCACGTTGAGGTGCTCCAGCACGTCCGAGCAAATGATCGCATCGTAAGAACCGGATTCCAGGTTAACATCGGCAATGGAACTCCTGATGACGAAATCGGACTCGTAATTCGGATCCGCCCCGGTCATATCATAACCTTTGCCGCGCATCTCACGAACGAGAACTCCTTCGCCGCATCCGAGGTCCAGGATCTTCGCACTGGGCGGGCGCTCGTAGAGAAACTTTCGAATGAATTCCATCTTGGGCACATAGACCGGGTAGTATGCCCAATTCGGGTCCAGTTCCTGGTGATAGTCCCCCCTTTTAGCGTACTCGGCGTATCGAAGTGCCATCGCTGTAAGTTCGCTCCTCAGGATTCCTTTCCTACGCGGGGCCGCTGCGGTTGATGCACGGGTGGTCAAGCCCTGCTGCGGGGGGCCTCCGCGCTGCGGGGACCGAGAACCGTATGGATGAAATAGGGCCGTTTGTTCTGGCTCTCGTAGTAGGTCCGCACACCGATCTCCCCCAGAAGCCCGATGCAGATGAACTGAACGCTCGCCGTAAATAGCAGCACCGTGAGCAGGAGCAGTGGATTGCCGGTCATATCCACGCCCGAAACGAGTTTCATGTACACGGTGAGGATGCCCGACAGGAAGCCCACAAAAAGAGCGCCCAAGCCGAACAATCCGAATATCTGAAGGGGGCGCGTCATGAACCTCAAAAGGAAACTCACCGTGACAAGGTCCAGGACCACGCGAACGGTTCTGGACAACCCGTACTTGGTCCTGCCCGCCTGGCGGGGATGGTGTTTGACCGGCATCTCCGTAATCTTTGCCCCGGCCCACATGGCCAGCAGAGGAATGAATCTATGCATCTCGCCATACAGGTTGACCGCCTTGATGACGTCCGCCCTGTATGCTTTCATGGTACATCCGTAATCGTGCAATCTTATGCCGCCGACTCTCCCGATCAGCCAGTTGGCCGCCGCCGAAGGGAACCTTCGGGACAGGAGTTTGTCCTTTCGTTCTTTTCGCCAGCCGCCGACAATATCATAGCCTTCCTCGAGCTTTGCCAGAAGGCGGGGAATATCGGAGGGATCGTTCTGGCAATCTCCGTCCATCGGGACGACTACCTTGCCGTGGGCGTAGTCGAAGCCCGCGCTCATGGCGGCGCTCTGGCCGAAGTTGCGCCGGAAACGTATCACAACCACGCGCTCGTCCGAGGCATGGATTTGCCTCAGTTTGTCAAACGTGCCGTCTGAACTGCCGTCGTCCACAAAGATCAGTTCATAACGGCCCTTCAGTTTCGCGTCCATAACCTCTTTAACGCCGGAATACAGGGGAAGAACGTTGTCCTCTTCATTGTAAACCGGAACGACGACGGACACGTCAATTTCGATATTTGCGGTTGTCATAGGCATCGTGGATCTCAATGATATGGGCCTGCGTCAGCCGCCGCCGGAATCCGCCCCGCTTTTTTTCTTTATTTTTGTTTTTGTTTTCACCGGCCCGCCTTCTCCGGACGGTCCGTCCCCGTCATCGCCATAGTATCCATAGTAACGGCTCGGATAGTAATAACTGTACTCGTAGTAGCACCGGAAGCCGCGCAGTCTTGGGGGGACCGCGTTGAGGATCAGCCCCAGTATGTCCACCTTCGCGTTTCTCATCTGGCGGAGCAGGTGGCGCGCCGCCGACGTTCGCAAGTTCCCGCTCTTTACGACAAGGAGAACCCCGTCCGCAGCCTGCGAGAGGGTAAGCGCATCCGCCACGACGCCGACCGGCGCGCAGTCCAGGATGATGACGTCAAAATTTTTCTTAAGCTCGGCGAATACCGCGGCGGCCCGCTGGACCGAAAAGGGCGTGGCCTGACGGCGGGCCTCTCTCTCCCCGGCTACTAACAACGACAAGTTGCGGACGTTGGTCCGAATTATGCTGTCCTCACACAGGGTAACATTCTGGAGAAGCCCGGCGAAGCCCAGCCTGCGGGCCGATCCCGTGCTTGGCAGACAGTCGTGAAACGGGACCGCCGGCGTCACGTCGCCCTCGCAATCGAAGACTTCATGCTGCTTCGGCTGGTGCATGTCCGCATCAATCAACAACACGTTCTTCCCCATGCTGGCGAGGCAGGCCGTGAGATTCGCCGCCACGAACGATTTGCCCTCCTGGGGAAGCATGCTGGTGATGAGCAGGACCTTTCTGTCGTTGCTGAGCGCATGCGCGACAGCATTCGTGGCGATCCTTCGGAATTGCTCGACGAAAACCGATCTTGGATGGTCGCGGGCAATGACCGAAAAGTACTTGCCGTTGCCGTCGAGGGTGTCCCTGTCAATCATCGTGATCGAACCCAGCATTCGAACGCCGAGGTGGTCTTCCGCCTCCTCTTCGATCTGGATGGTGGGGTTGAGCCGTTCGAGAGCGAGGGCGAGGCCGTAAGCGCCCACAAAAAACAGGACCACAAAGCCGAGGGCCTTTTTCTTGGCCCGCGCCACCGCCTTCTCGCCGGCGATGTAAGCGGGCGTCACCACGTCAATCTGGCTTCGGTCTATGCTCTGGGCGATATTCGCTTCCTTGGCGTTTTCCACCAGCATATCAAACAGCTGCTCATTCGCCTTGGCCTCTCCCCTCAACATCCGGTAGGTTACGCTTTTTCGCCGCAGCATGATGGTCTCCGCCTTCTCTTCCGCCAACGTCTGCTTCAGTTGCTCCTCCTGCTGTTTGGCCAATTCATAGGCGCCCCTCGCGGCGTCAAGGGACTTTCTGCGTTCCTCCTGAATCTGCTTCTTGATGGCCGCCATCTCATGGTCAATGTCCTGGACCTCGGGCCACTTGTCGCCGAAGCGCTTGCCCAGCGTGGCTCGCTTGACTTCCAACCCGGCGCAGCGGCTCTTAAGATCCTGGACAACGATGTTCTCTTGTTCATTTGGAAAGGGCTGGTCTTTTTTGGCAAGCTCCTCCAGGCTCCGGTAAAGCGTTTCCGCCTGGATTCGTTGCGTGCTTGCCTCCACGATGGCCGTATTGAGCTTGGCCAGCTTCTCCTGGTCCACAGAATACACCTCCCCCTGAAACTGCTGGGGAATGACCGCCAGGTTTTCCTTCTCGATGTATTCCTGGACCTTATCTTCCGCCTCCTTGACGGCGAGCTGCACATCCTCTTGTTTTTCTCCCAGCCACGACAGCACCTCGCTCACGGCCTTGTAGCGTCTTTCCTTGTCTTGCTCCCTGAACACGTCCAACGTCGCAGTAAGAATGCTCTTGACGGTTTCACTATTGTTTCCGAGAAAAGTAACGGTAACTATTCTGCTGTCCGACGTTCGGTCCTGCTTCACCCTCGTCGCATCAATGCGGCTGAGAAACAAACCAACGGCGGTGTTGATGTCCGCCGGCTGCGATTCCTTCTTCGCGCCTTTCCCGATCAGCCCGGATACAAAGGCGCGGACTCTGGAAATCACCCCCCCGCGCGCCCCCCGAAATTCCTCGTTATCCTGCAGTTGCAGCCTGCGCACCACCGCTTCGGCCAGCCCCCTGCCCTTCAGCAGCTCTATCTGCGTGGCAAGGTATGCGTCCTGCTCCCAGATAGTGCTTAGCCCCACGCCGGCATAGTCCTTCTCGACCACTTCCCCTCTGGCGCTCGGCGGCCCGACCGAAAAGAGAAGCTGGGCCTTGGCCTCATACATGGGATCTGTATTCACGACAAGAAGCGCGGCCAATACCACGCCGAAAATCGCAAACGGGAGTATCACCGTCAGCCGTTTGCGCAGGACGTAAAGATAGTAACGCGGCGACAGCCACTGTTCCTCAATGGACCTGCCTCCGGATTCCTGGCCCTGGTCGTAATCTCTTTCCCCTAAGTCAACACCCATTGCTTTTTCCTCTTGCCCTCTTGGGGTTACATGAATGCCTTGTACACAGCTCCGCCCCCTCGATTACACTCCCCCTCTGCAAACGACTCCCCGCCGCAGTTCCATCCGCCGAACGGCGACGCACATCTATATGGGCTCCACATCATCGGCTCGGATGCTTAGCGACGCCGCTTTGGCGATCAGGTCAATTGCGATCACCAGCCGGTGATGTCGCTCTCTCCTCAACAGAACGCCCTCAGCGCCGGCCAGCGGGCCGGACTTTACGCGCACCGGGCGCCTCTCCTTCAGAAACGGATGAGGATCAAGCCGCAGCCCCGCGTAAAGGGCCATTTGGATCCCGCGAATCTGCTCGGACGGCACAGCGGCGTATCGGCCGTTTCCGGCCCCGAGTATGCGGATCACACCGGGGGTCCAGCCCGCATCGAGCAGCCGGTCCGCCGGCGCATTCACGAACAAATAGCACGAGAAAAGAGGAGCGTCCACCTCCACTCGGCGCCTGCGGCAGAGGCGGCTCCGACGGATGAGGGGAAGGAAGACCTCGAATCCCTTCGCCTTCAACCGTTCTCCCACCTGCTTCTCGTGACGAGGCCTGGTATGTACGGCGTACCATGCGGCTTCCTGCGCAACCGGCGCGGCGCTCCTGTCCTCCGCATGCCGCCAGCCGCACCCGCCGCCGAGGCGAAAGTCATGTCTTCCGATCTCAACGGCATTACCGCTTATCATAAAACCCACCTCGGCTCTTCCATTCCCCGGCGCCATCCTCGGTTCGAACAGCCCGATTGCATTTCTCGGCGATCAGCGCCAAGCCAATGCCCGCGAGAACGGCGGACGCGACAACACAAGCCGCTGTCACCCGTTTTCTCGCCGTTCCCTCCTCGCCAACCAGCCGAGCCGGCGAGGCGATGACGACCTGCCTCCTATCGCCCTCCCCGCCGCCGCGAACCTGCCTGGCGCTCGCCAGAAGCACGTCGGCCATCTTCTCGCTCGCCTTGATCTCCCGTTCCATGCCGTGCGACTGCAACGCCTTGCGATTGATCGCTATCATCTGCTGCTTCTGTTCTTCTACAGCCTTCCGCAATCGGTTCTCTTCTTCTTTCGCAAGAGAGCAGGCCGTCTTGGCCGAGGACAGCACATTTTTCTTCTCGGCCTCGATTTGTTCGTTCACACGAGCAAGCTCCGAGTCCGCCTTCGCAACGTCGGGCCATTTCTCCCCGAACTTCCGAACAAGCGCAGCGCGACGCGCAATCAGCTCGCCGCGCTTGACCCTCAACTTTTGAATTTCCTCGCCGCCCGCGCCGCGAGGCGGATTCTCGAGGAGATCGGCGTTTTCCAACAGGTGCCGGTACAGCGCCTCCGTCTGGATACTCCTCGTCTCCGCTTCGACAAGCGCATGGCTCAACGCCTTCAGTTTTTCAAAACCTTCCTCTTCTCTCTGCTCGCCGGGGACAGAGATCGGCTTCTCATGCCTGGCATGTTTCTTCAGATTCTCCTCGCGTTGCGCTATGGCCGCCTGGAGTTCGTGCTGCTTGGCCAGAAACCATTCCTGGGCCTCGTTGGCGTGGCTGCGGCGCCTCTCGGCATCCATTTCAATGAAGGTGCTCATCAGCGCGTCCAGAATCCGGACGATCTTTTCGGGGTGGTTTCCGACAAACGACACCTCGATCGTCCGACCATCCGCGTCGCTTGTCGCGCCGACACGATCCATGATTTCCCCTGCGATGTCCGATTCGCGCTCCTGCGTCGTTATTTTCTTGCCGTAGGTGGTCTCGATCGTTCCTTTGATCCATGACTGAACGGCCAGGACGCCGCGGGAGACGTATCCATGCGCATCGTCCTCCAGCTCCCATTTGTCCGCCATCTTCAGCTTTTTGCCCGTCGCTTCGGCGAGGGAGCGGGTCTTGAGCAACGTCATTTGCGTCGCCATGTCCCACTCCCATACCGTCCCCCCGGCCCGGGGCGCAGCCTTCCCGCCGGGCGGGGCAGGCCCATCCGATGGAGGAGCGGACACAGTGAATAAAAGTCGCCCCCTGGCGCAGTAGCGCTTGGGGGCGGTTATCAGCAGAACGAGCGCCGCAACCAGACCGACAAGAGTTACCGAGACGATCAACCGCCCATGCCGCCGCAAGAAGCGATTCCAGGACTCGAGTCGGCTCCACGCTGGACCAATCCGCGCCCGGCGAAACTCCTCGCCGCTCCACGCACGGCCGTCCTCGTCTTTCCCTTTGCCCTGGATCATCTCCATTATCCGTTCGGGCCTTTCCAATGCTGCAATCATGCATGCCCTGCGCAAGGCGTTCCCTCAACGCACGGGGGATACGGGGCCGATAGGCGAAATGACGGCCCGTTGAGGCGGCTCAACCACCTTTTCCAATTCTTCTCTTCCTGCGGGCAGATCGGGGGGCACGATCAGGACGGCGTCTGCGGGATCGAGCCGCACGATCATCGGCAACTTAATCGGCTTCTCCTCCGGCAGTTCGTCAATTCCTCTTCCAGAGAAAACCTTGTCCTCATCGCTCTTGAGGTCTTCCCCTTTGAGCGTATGCACGATCCAACCCGCAGGAATAAAAACGTACACCCTTCCCTGGCTGTCTTTTTCATGGGTGATAAGGACGCATCGCTGCGCCCTCTCCACGCGGGCCTTCTGCTGCTCGCCCAGCTGCCACTTCGCGCCCGTCATTCTCTCGTCCACAAAAGCGACAGGTTCAAGGCACACCTGCCGCCATCCGTCCTTGACCACCGCGAAGGCGTGCTCGCCCCCTTCGAGGCCTATGTCCCCCTCCGGCACCCAGACGCTCAGCTTTTTGCCGGGGGGACAGTCCACTTCCACCTCGCCTTCGCTGATTTTCACTCCATCGAGCGTCTTGCCCCTGCTGTCCGACATCTCGAATTTCGTCACAATTGCCTGAGCGCCCATCCGAAGTCGCACACGCGCCCCGCTTTCCATCTCCACCTCAAGAGGCTTGGCGCTCGCCGTAACCTGCTTCTCCTCGAGGACGATCCGCGTGGGGGCCATGGCCTGCCCGTTTGCCCCCCCTTCGGGCGGCGCGTCTTTCGGCTTATCCTGTGCGAGAACCGCCGCCAGGACCAACACGTTCCACAGAAGCACCGTTGCCTTGCTCATCATTATCCTGCCTCCCCTAAAAGCCGTAGATGGCGTTCAAGGTGAACAAGTTTTCCTCGAAGTTGCCGCTTCTCACGAAGGGGCCGTACTTTTGATACTGATACCGCGTCTCAAAGGACCACTGCTCTCGCGGGCGCCACCGAATGCCGGCGTTGGTGACCCACAGCTCGTCCGTCGCCCCCGGCGGCTCCCCTATATCGTCCAGGATATAGGATATGCCGGCAAGGAAGTCTATCTTCTGCGTGACCCTGTAGAGCGCGTCCAGACTCAACGAGGTTGACTCAAAACTGGCCTTGCTGACCCCGCCCTCGAGGGAGGTTACCTCCGCGATGCTGTGATCTCCGTAGAAGCCAAGCCGCAGCTTGCTGGTGGCCTCGTAGGTGAGCTCGGCATGCCCGACCCATCCGCCGACATTGTGACCGCGCAGAGTATGATACCACTCATATCCCGCCACCGCTCTCCCCGCGAGTTTGGCGCTGATGTCCCAATCGAAGCCGCCGGCAAGGCGGTCGTGTTCCCTTCCTCTGGAGGGGTCCCAATCGTGGTAGTACTCCGACACAAAATTCGACCGGGGCAGGATCTTGTAGGACAGCTCGCCGCCCGCGGTGGTAATGTCGTAGTTCGCCTCCCGGTTGCGTCGCGCCTCGAAGCGCGCGAGGTCATGGATAAACCGCCCCTCGATTCTCAGCTTGTTCGGAGACTTGTAGTAGCCCACAAACTCCGCCGTGTTCGTCCAGAAGTAATTCAACAGGTGTCTTGTTTCATAGGTGGGATTGTACTCTCGCACGCCCCCGGTTGCGGGGTCCCTCCACATCGCCCACCGATTGGGAAAACTCGGCGGAGACATCTGGTGGGACAGGGAATCGCGCACGCGAAATCCCAACCCATGGCCGACCTTCACGTCCATTATCCCCGAGAGGTAATGTTCGTCCGCGTCGAACTCATGGAAGCTGCCCGCCCGGGTGATATCGGTGGTGTAGTCAAGGATGATGGGGGCGAGTATCCCCGGCATCTCGAGGTGAACGTTGGGCGAGATGACATGAAACATGTCGCTCGGCCGCTTGTGACGCCCCGGAACCTCGCCTCCTCTCAGAAGAAATGGATTGTCCGAAAACTCCATCTGATAGCCGACCCCTCCCCGCACCCTTACAAGGTCGGCAAGGTCCGTCTCCGGATACGCCGCCCCTTCCGCCCCCGGCTCCTTCGCCAGGTCCACCTTGGGAAGACGATCCGCGCCGCGCCAGTTCTTGAATCGCTGGGTCGCCGTGGTTGCCGGGGTAAAGCGCTGCGGCGCATCCTGGCCGCGTGCCGACAGGCAAAACACCGCCCCTGTCGCAAGCAACGCAGCGCCCATGAGTCCCAACCGTTTCAAGACGACGATACGCTCTCTTGTCCGTCTCCCCTCTTCCTTGATATTGATCCTTGCTTCCACGCGCTAACTTTTTCTAAAATAACAATCTTTGTCGCAACCGACGGACAAAGCGGTAAATCCCGCCAAAGGAACCCCGTCAAAACCATCCCTCCGGTATAACAATCGTGTCGCCGCGCTCCACCGGGTGGCTCGGATCCACCCTGAGCGGCGCCTGTTTGGACGCCCCGCCCTCCTTGATGATCTGTATGCCATTGGTTGTGCCCCGATCGGTCAGCCCGCCCGCAATAGAGATGGCATTGAGGACGGTCATCTTCTCCCGCCACGGATACATGCCCGGCTTCTGCACATGGCCGATGATGAAGAAGTTCATCAGGAGCTGCTCGGACGAAGGGACCATAATGGTGTCGCCGGGCATCAACTCGATGTCGGCGGCCTGCTCGCCCGCAAGCACCGTTTGCAGCTCAAAGGACCTCGCCCCGTTGGTCTGCCCCCCCTCGCGCTTCCCGGACGGGATGATCGTAAGCAAGTTCCCCGCAAATTGGTTCGGCCCCCCCGCCTGCGCCACCAGGTCAACGACCCTCATCCCCTTGACCAGGGCAAAGGCCCCCGGATTAGTCACGCACCCCAACACGTTCACCTTCTCGGTCATCTCCTCCACCGATGGAAATATCACAACCGTATCGGGGGACAGCGCAACGTCTTTGCTCATATCCCCGTTCAGAAGCGGCGTCAAAGATATCCGAGTCACTTCATGCTCGGGGCGGCCCTGCTGCTTCCGCCGAATGATGATCGCCTCCTTGCTCGACGCCTCGTTGAGTCCGCCCGCGTGCGACAGCAACTCCAACATGGATATCGCGGATCGAACCTTGACCGGCCCGGGAGTTGCCACCGAGCCGATCACCATGACATACCGGCTCGCGGCCTCCAGGACCACCACGGTCACCTTGGGGTCCTTTACATAGCCGTCGGCCAGCCTCTTGGTTATCTCCTCCTCGATTTTCTTGGCGGTGCGACCGGTTGCGGAGATTGTGCCGATCGGACGCAAGGCAAAAACACCCTCCTCCAGGATCGTCACCTTCTGTTCCAGGTCCTTCACTCCCTCCACGTAAATCTGGATCGTATCGCCCGGCCCAAGAAGGAGGGAGTCCTCCCCGGGCAAGCCCCTGCCTGCGAGGACGCAACTAATTGCCAGTACACAAATTAAGCCGTGCGTTCTGAAAATAACCATGGAGGTTCCGACCTGTCTATCGAAAAGCCATCCGTTGCTTTTCCGGTCACGCTTTATGACTATGATCCAAGTGGTGAGTGTTTGTTCTCAGGCCCTTCGCGCACCTTAATGCGCCATCTATTGACAAGTCTATACCAAAACCACATCCTTGTCAAGCGACAAAGTGCCGAAGCGCCGACGGATGCGAGCCGTTTTTATCCCTGAAAATGGGCCGTCCTGCCGTCAGCAACGCCGCACGACCGATGCGTTCGCGGAGGGCGCACGTCCTTTTTCTGGAAAAATCCCTTGACACGGCTTCGGTGCAAAGCGATAATATACTGAAATCGTGGCCATAAGGCTTACGTCCAAGGGAGCCTGAGATAAACTGCAACCAGCGCCGGGGGGCCGGCGCGATCCGACGGCGCAGGTCGGCAAGAAAAGGAAGTGTCATGTCCGTGGAAAAGACTTCCTTGCCGATCGGCGGCTGTAGTGCAGTTCCTACCTACGGCTAAGACCACTTACCCAAATTCCAAGCCTGGTCGGTGTTTCCCGATCCGCAACCGGGATATCCGTGTTTACCCGCATCGGCCCTGATGGGCGCCAGGCGCATAAGAGATATGAAGATCATAAATTATTGCGTTATAGGAGTCGGGCATCGAGCTTCGGCGGCATCTTTGTTCATAGGATTCTTTGAGGGAGTAGAGGAATGACCATAACGTCTCGGATCCACAAACTGCTTTCAATTGAAGAACTCGAGCGTCGAGTCGCCCCCGCTACACTCTTCGTGGATTGGAACGCCGCCGGGTCCGACAACGGCGCCGCCTGGGCGGATGCGTATACGGACCTGCAGTCCGCCCTCGCGTCCGCCGCATCGGGAGACGAGATATGGGTCGCCGCGGGAACCTACAAACCGACAACATCGGCGGATCGCACAGCCACATTCAGGTTGGCATCGGGGGTAAGCTTGTACGGCGGGTTCGACGGCGCGGAGACGGCGCGGAGCCAGCGCGACTGGATAACGAACATAACCACCCTGAGCGGCGACCTGAACGGCGATGACGCGGGCTTCACCAACAACGGCGAGAACAGCTACCACGTCGTGACGGCGAAGGGCGTCACGGCCGTTTTCGACGGCTTCACCGTCTCCGGCGGAAACGCCAACGGCGGATTCGCCGCCGACTACGGGGGAGGGATGTACAATTCCTACTCGGCCGTGCTGACCATAGCGAACTGCACGTTCCGCTGGAACAGCGCAAAGGTGGGCGGGGGTGGAATATACAATCACCTGATTTCCGCACGATCGCTGGTCACGGACTGCCTGTTTACCGAAAACACGTCCAACGGCTCGGGGGGAGGGATGTGCAACAAAAGCAGCGACCTGACGGTCGTCAACTCCGTCTTCAGCCGGAACACGGGGATCAACGGCGCGGGGTTGTACAACTCCACTTCCTCACCGACCGCCAACAACTGCGTTTTCAACCAGAACGCGGCTTCCTATGCCGGCGGAGGAGTGTATAACTCGCTATCGTCGCCGGCGCTCACCAATTGCACATTCTCGCGGAATGTAGGCCAAATGTACGGCGGGGGTATGGCCAATACCAACTCCTCCAGGCCCACGCTGGCAAACAGCATCCTGTGGGGCGATACCGCCGGCGCGCAGGGAAACGAAATCTGGAACTTTACCGGCAGCCTGCCGGCGATCGGCTTTTCCGACATCCAGGGCTGCGGGGGAAGCGGCGCCGCGTGGAATGCCTCGCTGGGGATTGACAACGGCGGCAATATCAACTCCGATCCTCTATTCGTCAATGCCTCGGACCCCGCAGGGGCGGACGGGGTCTTCGGCACCGCCGATGACGGGCTTGCGCTCGACGTGATCCGCGTCAGCCCGGGCATTGACGCGGCCGCCGCCGCCGGCGCGCCGAGTTTCGACGCCGTCGGTCGCGCCCGTCCCATGGGCGACGGGGTGGACATGGGCGCCTATGAGTCCGCCGCAACGGTTTTCAAACTTGGTCCCGGAGGGAGCGTGCGCTTCAGAGACAGCGATGGGGACGAGGTCGCGGCGACCTATGACGGCGACTCGGGCAGCCTGCTGGCGATCAGCGCCATTCCCGCCGGATTGGGCCTGGACATCGTGGGAATCCGCTACCTTGGCGCAACAGAGGCATCCCGTGTGGAGATACTGGTCGCCGATGCCCAAGGCAATGGGGCGACCACCGCGGGCCGCGTGTATGCCGCTGGACAGGTTTTCGGAACATTTATCGTTCAAGGCTGGATCGAAGGGTGGATGGGCGGCGAGCTCGCAGCGGGCGAGACGATCTCAACACTGCCCGGCGGCTCAATGGGCGACGTCGGCGACATGTCCTTCGAAAACGATCTGGCGGGGAACCTCCTGATCGGCAACAATATCCTCGGCGAAGTGTCCGCCGAGGGCGGCATTACCGGCCTCGTCGCGGCCGGCGGCGTCGCGACCGGCGGCTCAGTCTCCTCCGCGGGCGATTTCAACAGCATGATCTTGCGCGGCGATATGGCGGGATTGATCAGCATCGGAGGGGACCTCGTCGGGTCCATCGGCGGATCGGGCAGTTTCACGGGCGCGATCCATATCGGCAACGATGTGGCGCCGACGGGACGCATCGCCGCCGCCGGAGCAGGCCAAACGATCCGCCCCGGCGCCCTCACCGTCGGCGGAACGATCTGGGGAATAGTGGAAACAAACATACTCGACGGCGTCGAGTTCGCATGGCAGGAGGGGACGTCGCCCTACAGGGACAACCGAGTCACCCTGACTGGATCCGACGGAGTCATAACAATAGACGGCTCCCTGGGCCTCAGCCCCACTTCCGGCGATGAAGCGCTGGTTAACCTCTATGTGAACCGAAAGGCCGCAAGCCTCGCGTCCCGCAATGTGGACTTCAACGACATCACAGGCGCCTGCATCCGCGGGAAGATCGAGATCGTTGACGGCGTCGTGCTCGGCTCAATAAACGGCCGGACATCGCGCCGCGGCGCGCTCAAGATCAATGAAGCGGAGGTGGGCAGAGCCCACAGCAACGACAGTATTCCCACCGCAGAGCAGCTCGCCGACGCGCCCTTAACGCAGGTGTTCGGGTGTATCGCGGATGCGAGCGATCAGGATTATTACACCTTCCATGTGACAGCCTCCAACCGGAGAGTCGTCTTTGTGTCCCAGAGCACGAATTTCGAGCCCCTCCTCGCGCTCTACGATGCATCCGGCAATCTCCTGAGCACGAGCGCGGGCAACCGCCGCGGCGCGGCTGTGGTGGGATACCGTTTCGACGCGGATGGGCAATACACCATCCGGGTCGCAAGCGCGGATGGCGTGGGGAACTACAAACTGATTCTCACCACAACCACCTTCAACATCAACGAGAGCATCGTGGCCTGACGCGCAGTCGGCGCTGAAGGTCCGATGCCTATCCACAGGTGAAGCAGGATAGGGAGCAATATGGACCCTCGGCGGAAAATCGGCGTGCTGTGCCTTCTGGCGTGTCTGTGCCGTCTCACGGCGGCGGCGGAACTCTCGAACGAACGTCTCGCCGTTTCCCTCGACCCCAGGGACGGCTACGCCGTGACGCAGATCGGCAACCGGGCCTGCGGCGTCAACTTCATCGCCCCCCGACCTGACGGGACGGAGGAGGACCGCTCCCTGTGGCTCCTCCACGTGCGCGATGCGAAGGGCGTTGTCCATCGCGTCGGTCCGGCCAACGCGCGCGAGGTCGCCGAACAGCGGGAGAGGGATGGCGTTGCCATCACCTGGAAGGGCGTCGCCGGCGCGGAAGCCAAAACGGACCTCGCCGTGATCGTCCGTGTCTCCCTGCCGCCCGACTCGATAAAATCCTACTGGACCATTGAGGTTGCCGGGACGGCGACGGGCGCGCTGTGGCAGGTGGACTTCCCCCGCATCCACGGCATCCGCTCCATCGGCGACGACGAGATGAGCCTGCCGCAGTTCTGGGGCCGACTGGTCCGCGACCCGACGAACCACTGCCGGAACCTGGCCCTCAATTACCCCCAGCCGGCGTCCATGCAGTTCCTCTCCTACTGGGGCACGCCCGATATGCGGTCGCCTTCGCTCGAGACGGACGCGGACCACACAAACGAAACAGGCTGGGCGCCCGACCGCTCCGACGCGGCAGGGCTGTATCTGGCGGCGGAAGACGGGAAAATCTACTTCAAGCGCTTCGGCGTCGGCAGGCAGAATATCCCCGGACAGATGAGCTGGCGGATCGAGAACCTGCCGCCCATTGAGGGCTGGCCGATTCAGCCGGGGCAGCAGAGGACGATTGCCTACAAGACCCCCTATCCCATCGCCGTCGGCGTCTTCCGGGGCGACTACCACGAGGCCGCGGCCATCTACCTCGAATGGGCGAAGGGCCAGGTCTGGTGCCGGCGCGGGACGGCGGACGCATGGCCGACCGATCTGCCCGCCCCCGACAGCGACGAGCTGATGATGTGGACGCCCCCGTGGTTCCGCGAGATCGGCTTCTGGGCCAAGTACTACCACGAGCCGGCGAAGATCGTGCCCGAGTGGGCCGCCTATCGCAAGTGGCTCCGCGTCCCAATGGCCTCGCACTACTATCGCTACCACATCACCGCCTTCAACGACAACGACCCCGAGCACCTGCCGCCCGATCCCTACCTCCTCGACGGCGTCCGCGACGCGCAGGACCTCGGCGTCCGGCCCATGCCCTACGTCCTCTCCACGATCTGGGACACGGACACGCAGTCGTGGATTCGGGAGAACGGCCTGCCGTCGTCCATGAAAAACGACGCCGGCGAGATCTATCCCTGGTCCATCGGCCAGGAGATCTTCGCCTGGATGTGCCCCGCCACGGAGCAGTGGCGCGCCAAGATGCGCGAGACCTGCCGCAAGCTCATCTGGGAGCACGGCATGAACGGCGTCTATCTCGACGTCCTCGCCGCCGGCGGCGCGATGGGATGCTACGACCCGAACCACGGCCACCCCGTCCACGGCGGCAACTACCAGGGCCAGGGCAACCGGAAACTGATGATTGACCTCCGCCGCGACATCCGCCGCCTCGACCCGCGCGCCGCGTTCTTCACCGAAGAAATTGACGAGATATTCCTCGACTGCATGGACGGCTTCCTCACCCTCGACATCTCCCGCTCCTATCTGCCGGACACGGAGCAGGTCTGGCCGATCCTCACCGCCGTGTATCACCCCTACACGATCAACTTCGGCAGCGACGCGAACCTCGCGCTCGATCCCGACTTCTTCGCCCTCGTCTATGGCGAGCAGTTCATCTGGGGCTCGCAGCCGCTGAACTCGACCATGGAGCCGCCCGTCCCCAGGGATGGCGACCCGGCCTCGGAGATCCTGCGCGAGGCGACGCGGGCCTATTACGTCGCGGGCCAACGCTTCCTCATGGGCGGGAAGTGGCTGCGCATCGCCGTCCGACCGAAGGACGCCCGGCCGGGCGCCTGCGGACTGGAACTGGCCGCGGACCGCCACGTGGTCCGCTACACCCACCGCAAGGGCCACCGCCGCATCTGGACCGGCCCGGCAGTCATGGCCTCGGCATGGGAGCGCGGGGGAGACGTCGGCGTCGTGATGCTGAACATCAGCGATAAGGAACAGACCGCCGAGCTGACGGTGCGCGGACAGAAGTTGGGCGTCGCCGATGGGGCGAGGCTGGTCCGGACGTGGCCGCTCGAACCGGAAGATGCAGGGCAGGCCGACGGGGCGCATACCATCCGCCTCGCCCCGCGCCAGGCGGCGGTCTATGTGGTCACGGCCGACGTCAAGCGCGCGATGCAGGTGCGCCGCCTCGATGATACGCCCTGGGAGCTGCTGGTCGTCGAGAAGGGGCCGTTCCCGGAGGTCGCGGGCGAGGCCGGCACCCTCTGGGCGTGCAGCGACGGGCCGGTGCGCAACGTCCTCACAGCCGATGGGACGAAGGCCACGGCCTGCACCTGGGACCCAACGGGAGAACTGAAACCCCGCGAGGGATTCCAGGCGGAGGTCCGTGGCGCGAAGGCGGAGGGACAGGGCCTGCCGAGGGACCTGGACAAGAAGCCGTTCCTGCTGATGCGCAAGCTGCCGCATACCGTGCGGGCGGCGGGGAAATCCGAGGTGCTCGTCCTGTCCGGCGATGCCGGCCATCTCCTCTGCATCGCACCCGGCCGCGCGGAGTTCCAATTCGCCAAACCGGGGGTCGTCGTCGTCAGCATGGTGGATTCCGCCAAGGTCGTCCGTTCGATTGCCGAACCCCCGACGGACCGTGTGCGCCTCCCCGATGGCGGGGCGTGCTATGTGGGCTATGCCCGCTTCGACGCGGAGGATGTGAACCGGCTGGTCGCCACCGGCGACAAGGAGATCGCCCGGCGCATCGAGCCGTTCGCCTCGCGCTTGATCGGCCTGGCGTCGGTCCCCGCCGAGAGGCGAGCGGCGGAGTTGGCGGCGCTGACCCGCGAGTTCATTGAAACAGCGCGGCGATTCAACGACCTGCCCGGCGCACTGTCGCCGGTCATCGGCCTGGCCGCCCTGCACAAGCGGGTCCATGCCCTCGCATCCGCCCACGTTGCCGGAGACGTCGTCCTGCAAGCAAAGCACCGATGGCTCGCCCCCGGCATCCCCAAGGACCTGACGCTCCTGGCCGTCGGCAACGCGAGCCGGTCTCTGGATAGCATCGAGCTGTTTGCGATCGGCGATTGGCGGGAAGGGCAGATGGAGATCGCTCCGTTCCGCGCCGATGAAACGCAGGCGGCCGGCGCGCGCGTTTCCCATACCACTCTCACGCTCAAGGACGGCCTTTATGTAGAGCGGATGGTCCCGATGATCGGGAGCGTGAAGGCATCGAAGGACGGGGTGGATTTCCATTTGACCGACATCCTCCATCTCGAAGCCAACCGCCCCTACGAGCTGACGGCGAAGGGCGCGCCGGCGGCGGTCATCGCCGGGCGGACGGGGACGGCGGACCTCCGCATCCGAAACTGGTCGCCCGATCCGGTCGGGGTCCGTCTGTCGGTGGACAGCCCCGAGGGATGGCGCGCGGCCCCGGACAAGGCATCGCTCACCGCCCCGGCGCTGGAGAACACGAAGGTGCAGGTCTCCTTCACGCCGCCCGCCGGGATCAAATCCGGCGAGTATATCTTCCGATGCACGGGCAACCACGCGGACATCGCCGATGCGGCCGTCTTCGCCGACGTGCACGTGGCGGTCTTGGACGCCCTGGAGCCGCTCTCGGCCCAGGCGGGCGCATGGGAGGCGCCGCCGAAGGAAAGCCGGGCATGCATCCGGCAGCGCGGGACGCTCGCCTTCCACGCCGACGCGGGAAGACCGCTCCAGATCACCCTTGAAAATATCCGCGTGACGAAGTACACGGACAAGCTGGGCTATCGCCTCCTCGATCCGGACCTGAAGGTCGTCGAGGAGGGCAAGGTCGCTGTGGATAAGAGCAAGGTCATCAAGCGCGACGCCCCGGCGACGGGCGTCTATCGCATCGAGGTCGCGCCGGAGAGGGGATCGTGCGAAATCTCTGTGGGGCATCGCGGCTGCGTCGAGGCAGCCACGCGCCAGACGCCCCTGTCGCTCTTCGTCAAGCCCATCACCCGATCCTTCTACGTATCGAAGGGGGCGAAGCGAATCCTACTCGGGGCGCAGGACGGCGGGCCGACCGAGCCGGCGCGCTTTGTGGTTACGTCCCCGACCGGTCGCGTGGCCTATGACGTCAAGGCGAACTACCAGGGCGGCGAGACGGAGATCGAGGTCCGGCCCGGTGAAGCGGGAGGAATCTGGACGCTGCGCGTGGAGCCGGCCCAGGACGTCACATTCTGGCTGGGCGGGGATGCGTGTCCCTATCTGGCCACATCGCCGGAGCGATTGCTGGTCCCCGCGAGCGCGCGGTGACGTGGCTACGTCCCTGCGCGAGTTTTTCTTCGCATTTCGCCAAATATGGTATATAATCCAAATCCGGGGCGCGCCGCCCAAAGATCTTACAAGGAAACCACACGCACATGTCCGCTTTTGACACGGCTTTCAAGAACATCCGCGACTTCGTGAGGTCATTCAAAGACAACGAGGCGCACTACAAATCCGCCGACTATTCAGAGGCCCAGGCCCGCAAGGACTTCATTGACAAGTTCTGGATCGCCCTCGGATGGGACGTGAACCATGAGCAACAGACTAACCCCTACGAGCAGGAGGTGAAGGTCGAGCGCGGCGTCGTAATGGGCGCCGCTCAGCGCCGGGCCGACTACGCCTTCTATCTTGCGCCCAATTTTCACGACGTCCGGTTCTTCGTCGAGGCAAAGAAACCTTCCGTTGAAATCGCGACGAAGGAGAACTACTTTCAACTCATCCGCTACGCATGGAACAGCGAGACGCCGGTGGCTGTTCTCACGGATTTCGAGCAGTTCCACGTCCTCGATTGCCGGTTCAAGCCCGATATTGACGCCGTGCTCAACCGAGCCGTTGACACCTACCACTACAGCGACTACGCCAAGCGCGAGAAGTTCGAGAAAATCTACTGGCTCTTCTCCCGCGAGGCCGTCGCCGCCGGGTCGCTGGAAAAATTTGCCGAGGAACTCCCCAAACCCCGCGGCAAGGCCAGGCCGCGCGGCCTCACCGCAGGCGGCGCCCAGAACATTGACGAATCGTTTCTCGCCGATCTCGACAAATACCGATCCGCCCTCGCCCGGTCGTTCAAGAGCCACAATCCGGTTCTCGACAGCGAGACGCTGACCGAACTCGCCCAGCGCACGCTGGACCGACTCGTCTTCCTACGCTTTCTCGAAGACAAGGGCATCGAGCCGTCGCGCCGCGTGGAAAAGTTCGCGGGAAAAGGCGCGCCGTGGGAGGACTTCATCGCGGCCAGCCGCCGACTCGACGGCATCTACAATGGCATCGTCTATCGGCGGCACGACATCCTCGACGGCGATACCTTTCGCGTGGACGAGGCCGCCTTCGCGGATGTCTGCGAAAGCCTCGCGCACCGCGAATCCGCCTACGACTTCAATGCCATCCCAATCCACATCCTCGGCTCGATCTATGAACGCTTCCTCGGCAAGGTCATCGTCGCCACCGCGAAGCGGGTCAGGGTCGAAGAAAAACCCGAAGTCCGCAAGGCCGGAGGGGTCTATTACACCCCCGAATACATCGTTCGATACATCGTCGAGAACACCATCGGCAAACTCATCGCCGGTAAGACGCCGGACCAGATCGCCGAGATGCGCTTTGCCGACATCGCCTGCGGCAGCGGTTCGTTCCTGCTCGGGGCGTTCGACGTGTTGCTCAAGTACCACGGCCAATACTACAATGACAATCCCGACAAGGCCCGCAAAGGCGACTGCGTCGAGCGCGACGGCAAACTCTACCCCTCGCTCGCCAAGAGACGGGAAATCCTGCTCAACAACATTTATGGCGTGGACAAAGACGCCCAGGCGGTCGAGGTCTGCCAACTTTCGCTCTACTTGAAACTCTTGCAGGAAGAGACGGAGGCCAGCGCCCAGCAATACCTGCTCGACTTCCAGCAGGTCGCGGAGATGAAGAAACTCCTCCCCGATCTCAGCAGGAACATCGTCTGCGGCAACTCGCTCATCGGCAGGGATATTCTCGACGGCAAATTTGAGTTCGCCAACCACGAGGAGCGCAAACTCAATCCCATGAACTTCGAGGACGCCTTCCCCGAAGTTATGAAGCGCGGGGGCTTCGACGCTGTCATCGGCAATCCGCCGTATGTGCGGATTCAAGGCTTCCCACGCGAGCAAATCCGATATTTGACCCGCCGATATCGTTCTGCGACGCGCAACTGTGACCTTTACGTCAGTTTCGTCGAGCGGGCGTATGCTCTTTTGAAGTCCATCGGAAGGCTGGGATACATAGTGCCGAACAAGTTTTTCCGTACCGACTACGGCATTGGGTTGCGGGAACTCCTGGCGGCCGAACACGCAGTCAGCGAAATTGTAGACTTCGGGGCGAGTCAGGTGTTCGATGCAACTACGTACACGTGCCTTTTATTCCTCGCAAAGAAAAAACAGGACAGGTTGAGTTATGCCCAAGTTCTCGCCTCCGCCGAAGCACTCGGCTCCGTCAGATCTAGAACCGTTGCCAGCAGTATGCTCGCTAAAACGTCCTGGCTTTTTACCGATGGGAGGGTCGCCGCCTTGATTCGCAGATTGGCGGGATGCTCTACACGGCTGCTTGATATGCCGGTGGACATGAGCCGTGGCAGCAGCACGGGCGATGACGAGGTTTTCGTTGTGCCGGCCAAAGCGAGGATTGAGAAGAAGGCGCTCCGCATCCCGGTCTATGCGACAGACTTCAACAGGTATGCTTTTGACGCCAATCCAACTTGGCGCGTCATTTTCCCCTACGAAGTCCGCGGCAATCAATCGCGTTTGATGTCCGAGTCCCAGTTGCGGCAGCGCTATCCCAAAGCCTACACACATCTCAAAAATTATCAGGCGCAACTCAAACGCCGAAAGCAGTACGCGGAATGGTATGCATTCAGCGCACCCCGCAATCTGGCGCTGCACGACCGCGCACAGATTGCCGTGCCCCTGTTGGCCGAGCGCGGGCGATTCGCCCTGATACCGGAACCCCTCCGGGGAAAACTCTGCCCCATGGCGAGCGGTGGTTTCACCATAAACCTACCGGCGAATTGTCCTGTCCGCGCGGAATATCTGCTTGGTCTCCTCAACTCGCGTCTATTGTTTTGGCGTCTCCAGCAGATGAGCAACATCTTCCGGGGCGGATGGATTACTTGTACTAAACAGTATTTCGGCGAACTACCCATCGTGGTTGCCGACCAATCGCGCCACGACCAGATGGTCCGGCTGGTGGAGCAGATGCTAGAGGCGAAGAAGCGGTTGGCGAAGGCATGGATCGACAAGGAAAAAACCTACTACGAGCGCACATGCGCGGCCCTCGACCGCGAGATTGACCGCCTCGTATATGATCTCTACGGCCTGACCGACGAGGAGATTGCGATTGTGGAGGGCGGAACGTGAATCGTAACCATTTAGCCAAGTGTGGGGACTATGTATTTTCCATTCCGTCATTCCCGCGTACGCGGGAATCCACGATCGGTCGAGGACCTGGATTCCCGCTTTCGCGGGAATGACAACACTTGGCTAAATGGTTACCGTGAGTCAAGAGGAGGGAGTGAACAGATGCGAAAATTAGGCGTCGGAATCATCGGCTGCGGCTGGGTGGCCGAGGAACACGTCAAGGCGTTTCAAAAGGACAAGCGGTCCGAGGTCCGCGCGCTGGTCAGCCGGAACCGGGCGAACGCGGAGCGATACCGCGACCGGTATGGCCTGGACTGCTCGATCCGGAGCGACGCCGACGCGATGCTCAAGCAGGACGACGTGGACATCGTTGTCGTCTGCACCCCCCACAACGCCCACACGGACTACGTGCTGGCGGCGGCTGAGGCCAAGAAGCACGTGCTGGTCGAGAAGCCGATGGCGACCACCCTCGAAGACGTGCGGGCGCAGCAGAAGGCCGTGAAAAAGAACAAAGTCAAGAGCCTGGTGAGCTTCGTCCTCCACTGGAACCCGCTGCTGATGACGATTGACCGCCTCATCGAGCAGGGGGTGTTCGGGAACATTTTCATGGTCGAGGTGGACTACCTCCACCGCATCTGGGTGACGCCGGAGCAGAAATGGCTCGCCAGCCGGGAGATCAGCGGGACGGCGATCATCACCGGCGGCTGCCACGCCGTTGACGCGCTGCGGTGGTTCGCCCGGAGCGACGTGGAGGAGGTGTGCGCGTATCAGGTGAAGACCGAGAACCCCATCGAGTATCCGGGCACGATTTCCGTGAACGTGAAATTTGCGGACGGCAAGATCGGGCGGAGCGGCACGTCCTTCGACGCGAAGATGCCCTATGTCTTCAACATCGGGGTCTATGGGACCGAAGGCTCGATCCGAAACGACCAACTCTTCGCCCCCAAGCTCTGCGCCGAGCAGCAGGGCTTCATGAAGGTTCCCTGCATCCTGCCCGACAGCGCCGACGTGGCCCACCATCCCTTCCAGGGCGAGGCGGCGCACTTCCTCGATTGCATCCTCGGGGACAAGCGCCCCTTCCCCGACTTCGAGGACGCGGCGAAGACGCATGAGGTCTGCTTCGCGGCGGACATCTCCGCCGAGGAGGGCCGGCCGGTGAAGATCAGCGAACTGCGGTAAATAGCGCCCTTCGCTACTCGACCCAAATGTAGCGATACGAAAACGGTTCCATCTCGAAGAGGACCTGCCGTTCCAGGAGATCAACCGGCTCGTTCGAGACAGCGTCTCGCGCCTTGAGTCCCTCGCGTTTCATGCCGAGCCTGTCCGCGTCGAATTGCACCTGCGTCTTTGTATTTTCGGCGGACAGGTTGGAGACCAGCATCAGCAGGCCGTTCTGCGGATGGCGGTATGCGCTCACCTTGATGTGGTCCGCGCTTGTCTTGAAAAGGTCGCCGTTGCTCCAATATGGATGCCACGTCGCCTCCTTCATGCCGAACTTGTCATGCAGGTTCCAGATGGCGGAGATGCGCGGGAGGTGGGGCATGTTGGGCCGGACGAGGACGTGGTGGAGCAGCGTGATCGAGAGGACCTGCGGCGTGGTGTAGGGCCGCTCGTAGCAAAGGAACTCCGACGGCACGCCCCACTGCCTGCCCATGAACTCGGTGCGGAAGGCGTCCAGCGGCAGCGCATTCAAGGCGTAGGCCTGCTTTTCGACGGCGCCGCCCTTGTCCCATGAGAGCGACCCCAGTTGCTCGCCGCCCCAGCTCGACGTGCCCCAGCCGAGCGTGGGGATGACCATGACGGTCGAGTTGTGGATGTTGATCTGCCCATCGGGCTTGCGCGACTTGACGGCCGCGTAGAGGCGTTTCATGTAGTCGCGCGTGGCGAAGATGTTGCATGTGATGCCGGTCTTCCCGTCCTTGCGGGTGTAGCCGCAGCCGTGCTGCCGGTTCTGGCAATCGAGCGGCCACTCGGAGCCGTCGAGATAGAATCCGTCAATGCCGTAGTCCTCGACGAGCTTCGCCTGCCGCGCCAGCCAGAGGTTCCGGTATCGGCTCTGCCAGCAGCAGGCGGGGGCGACGTGCCCCTCCTTGTAGCGATAGGGCCACTTCTTCGGCTCGATCAGGAAGTACTTGTGGTACAGCTCCCACTCCGGCGCCTCATCGGCGGTGAGCGGCGAGGCGTAGAGCAGGAGCTGGATTCCCTTGGCGTGGCACGCCTTCACGAGGTCGCGCAGGTCCTGCTCGCTCTCCGGCGGGGGCATGGGGTAGCCCATCCACGACCACTGCGAGTGAAAGCACAGCGTCCGAACGCCTGCGTCGGCCAGTTGATCGAGGAGGGTGTAGCCCTCGCGGCCCGTGCGCAGCCGAACGCCGTTGCCGTGCTTGGCCGGCGCGCTCTCGGGCGAGCCGTGCAGCTCCCCAGGGCCGCCCGTGGCGACGGCCGGCGCCGTCTTCTGCGTGTAGAAGGTCTTGATGCCCTGGTCCAGATGATCCAGGAGGAGCGTGTGCTCGTCGGGGGCGTAGGGCTGCCTGGCAAGGTCCGGCGCCCGGGCGATGTCGGACACGCGAATCTCGTCCACCAACTGGGGCGCGCCGGATTTGCCGATGTGTAGCGCGGCCTTTGCCAGGTCCTTGGGCGTAAGCCCCTTGTATTCCTTCTCGGCCTTCAGCTCGCCGTCGAGGTAGATTCGGAGCGCGTCGCCCCAACTGAACGCCGCGTGATGCAGTTCGCCCTTCTTCCACTTGACGGGGGCGCTGAGGGTGGTCAGCACCTTGCCGTCCACGCGGGACCAGATGCGCAGCTCCTGCGACGGGCCGCACCAGAAGAGGCCGCAGTTGGTCTTCTCGTCCACGTCAATCCAAAACAACGTGACGTTCGGTACCTGCGTGTGGTCCTTCTTGCCCGCCTCGGCGGGATCGGAGTCGAAGGCGGGGGCGAGCCACATCTCCGCCGTTCCTTGATCGCTCCGGATATTCCCCGCCGCCGGGTATTGGATAGATGCGCCCGCGGCGCTCGCCGGCTTGCTTTGGACGCCGTATCCGCCCGCGTGGCTGATGCGATAGTCCCAGACCGTCTTTTCGACCTCCTTGTTCGGGGTGGCCTCGAAGCCGAAGGTGTATCGCAGCGGCGACGCTACCTTCTCCCCCTTGATGAGATGAAGCCGGAGGACCACGCGGCCATCTTCTCGGTCAATCGTGATGGCATCCTCCCGGTCCTCGGGCAGCCAGTTTTCGGCCGACTCGCAGAACCAGCAGAAACCGCGGTCGTTGTCGCCGAGCCAGACGAAGGGCTTGAATGGGTGCTTCCATCCCTCGGGGGGCAGCTTGCCGGAATTTGCCACCGACCGCCACTTGCCGGGGAAGTGATAGAGGTATTCGGCGTGTTCGGGTTTGATCGGGATTTCGAGCATCAGTTCATCCACAATCGGCTCGCCCTTCGGCGTCAGTTCCAGATCAATCCGGATCATGCCGTCATACTCGACGAGGGCTGTTCCCGAAAGAGAAAACGCATCGCACTCGGCGCGGCCGTCCAAGACGGCCTTCGTCGGGCTTTGTTCCTTTTGTTTGGGTTCGTCGCCGGTCCAGGCAAGGTCCCGACCAGCGACGGATACTCTGAGTGCGACAGGACCTGCGAGGAGGGATGCGCCCCGCGTCTCGACCTCCGCCGGCAGCAGGCAGGGGCCGAAGCGATACGACCGCCCCCAGGGACGGATGGCATTGCCCTCTATCTTCAAGGGCTGATAAGGAGGAAGGATCGCACCTTCCGCGCCGGTCGCGTCATGCAGCCACCAGGGGTTGAGCGGGTCCGAGAGGTCGCACGTTCCCTCGAACACTGTCTTGCCCGCCTTGTCCAGCACCGCAGCGGCGATGGTTACGTCGCCGGTCGGGACATCGTCCTTCTCGAATGCAACGATGGTCGGTCCCTTCGGCGCGAGGGTCGGCTGCTCTATCGTCTTCGTCGGCTTCTGTCCCTTCGGGGCGATGGTCACGCGGCAGGAATGCTCCTCGGGCTTGACCGCCTTCGGGTCGGCGGTCAGTTCCACTTCGATGCGCCTTGTGTCCGGGAAGGCGTGGATGCGCATCTGCGCGATATCCGCGCCGGCTATCATCCTCTGGACGGCGAACAGCGCTACGCAAAGAGGCCACAGGCATGAACGCAACTGTTTCGGCATAGGTCTTCCCTCCGATTCGATGGCGTCTCCACCGGCATGCGGCTGTCAATCCGCCGTGCAGGTGAAGATGCGGTAGTGACCCCAGGACGAGAAGCCGTCCTCCGTGAGATCGAACACGCCGGGGATCGTCCCATAGCGAGAGGCTACGTCGTCGCGTATGGCCTTCACGTCCGCATCGCTCAGGTGATAGCGGTCGGCCAGGTCGGCGGAGGTCAGGTGGATCGGCGGGGCGGCCTCGATCTTCGTCACAGCCCAGCCTTCCTTCTTGAGCACCTTCGCCATGTCGTCCACGGTGGTGTACCACTTGTCGCTTTTCATCATTGCGTAGATGCGGTCGAGGCACTTGGCGCCGATCGCGTCCTCGAAGCAGGCGCTCTGGTGCACGAAGACCTCGCCGGGCTTCATCTGCTCCCTCAGATGGCGGAGCAGGCTGCGCGATCCTTTGTGGCCGAAGTAGTGGAGGAGGGAGCGCATGGTGAACATCAGCCGGTCGTCCTGGCGGGGGCAGAGGTTGGCGCGCGTCACATCGGCGGCGGAATATGCCAGGTTCACAACATGCGGGTCGTGGTCCTCCGAGAGCTGCCGGGTAGAGATGTCCACGTCCTCCACCCGCACGCCCTCGCAGGGATTCTGCGCAAGCACCTGGTGGAGAATGAACCCCGTGCCGCCGCCCAGGTCGGCGAGGACCGTCGGTGCGCGGTCTTTCATGGCGCGGCAGATGGCGTTCACCAGCGGCTGCGCCACATCGGGATTGCTGAAGTAGCCCTCGTGGACCGTGCTCCATCGCGATCCCTGGACGCCCGCTTCCCGCTCGACGGATTTTTCTTCTTTGCTCATGTTCCCGCCTCCGTGTATCGTGTGACAATGCGTGCGTATAAGGTTAACCCGGATCGGTCGCCAGGTCAACCCGAAACCTTTTTGGAGAAAAATCTTGACTCTTCGCAGTCCCGATGTTTTCATTTAGGCTGGTTACAGCGGGAGAAGCAGGATGGAATCGGACGCGAACGAACTGCAAGAATACATCGGCCAGGAGGTCGTGCTCGACACGATGTCGTCCATGGTTTATATCGGCACACTCCAGAAGATCGGCGCGCACTTCATCACCCTGACCGGCTGCGACGTCTATGACTCCTCCGAGAGCCAGACGCGGAAGGAGGTCTATATCCACGACGCCCTCAAGTTCGGCATCAAGCGCAACCGCGAGCGCGTGGAAATCCGCAAGGACCAGATCATCAGCATCTCCAAGCTCTCGGACGTGACGGAATACTGAACCAGGCGGCGCCCACATCGCAAGGGCAAAATTCACATTGGACACATAATACCACCCTTTCTGTCTTCAGAAAGGGTGGTATCCGTAGAGAGAAATTTCGCGGAGCGATATGGCCCTTCGTCAGCGGGACGATGTTGGTTCTCGCGGGAAAAAATGTGTCCAATGTGAATTTTGCCCTGGTTGGTATGCTTAGCGGATCCACCTCGGCATCTTCCCGCCCAGGACCTTCTCGCTCTCGTTCCACAGCTCGCCCAGCCCCAGGGCGCGCAGGTGGTCGTCGCCCGCGAGGAACTTGTCGCCCGTCCGCCCCAGCCAGTATTGCAGCTCCGACTCCAGACGGCTGCGCAGGTCCCGCGACGCCGGATCGTCAACCAGGTTCGTGAGCTGATACGGGTCCTTCTCGTTGTCGTAGAGCACCCACCCGCTGCCGTCGCGCCACCGGGCGTAGGTGTGCCGCTTAGTCCGGACGCCCCGCCAGGGTCCGAGGCCCTTGGCTGTCGCCTCGCCCGCCGGCATAGGGAGGTAGATGAACACGGACTTGGGTTCATCCATCTTCTCCCCGATCGCGGCCTTCGACAGGTCCGCTCCCTCCATCCGGTCCGGCACATCCGCGCCGACCAGACCGAGGAGCGTCGGCGCCATGTCCACAATGCTGAGCAGCGTATCGGCGCGCCGCCCCGCGGGGATGCGGCCCGGCCATCGGATGATGAACGGGATGAGAATGGATTCCTCCCACGGCTGCTCCTTCCTGATTGCGCCCTGCGACCAGAGCATGTCGCCGTGGTCGGAGGTGTAAACAACGATGGTGTCCTCGGCGAGGCCGAGCCGGTCGAGCGCGTCCATCATCCGGCCCATGTTCCAGTCCAGCGCCGTGATGGCGGCGTAGTAGTCGGCGACGGCCCGTCGGTTGGGGTCCTTTGCGTTCGGGCGAAGGCCGATCTTCGCCGGGTCGTACATCGCCTTGTACCGGTCGGGCACAAGCTCGTAGGGATTGTGAGGGGGACCCCACGAGAGAAAGAGGCAGAACGGCGAGTCCTTGCCCTCTTCCATGAAGCGGATGGCGAGGTCGGTCTGGAAGTCCGGCTCATAGCCCTCGATGGGGAGTACCTGCGGGGTGTCGCGGTGGTAGCGCCCCTTGAAGTAGTTGTGGTGACATTCCCACGCCGCCCAGTAGTCGAAGCCGAAGCGCCGCTTGCCGGGGGGCGTGAACTTGTCGCGCGGCACGCCGTCCAGGTGCCACTTGCCGATGTAGCCGGTGCGGTAGCCGAGGGGCTTGAGCAGCTCGGCGACGCCGACCTCGTCGGTCGAGAGGGGCAGGTCGTTCGAGACCGCCTTGTGCGAGAGGGGATGCCGCCCCGTGATGAGCGAGCCGCGCGCCGGCACGCAGAGGGGACAGTTGGATATTGCGTTGGTGAAGATAGTCCCGCCCTCGGCCAGCCTGTCGAGGTTGGGGGTGATGACGTCGGCGTTGCCCATGCAGCGCACGTCCTGGCCGCGGTGCTGGTCGCCGAAGACAAACAGGATGTTGGGCCGTTTGGCCATGAGAACGTCTCCTCAAAGATTACGGATGGCGCGTCGCAAACAAGCAAGCCTATCGTTGCGAGGCGAGGGCTGTCAAGTCAAAACCGATTTGCATTGACAAAGTCAGTCGAACATGAGATAGACCGATGTTCCTTAGATAATTATATGAGTTATAAGAACCGAGATTCAGGAATATGCAGGACCCTCGTTCCTTCGCGCGCATCCTCCGGACCGGCCTTCGCAATGTTTCGTTTGCGATGCGGCCCGGTGTGCTTGTCGCCATTGCGGGGCGGGCGCGCTACCCTCTGGCGTCGTCAATCGCCGTGCAGGCGGCCATCTTCGTCAGCTCCATCGTGCTGGCCCGCGTAATGGGAAGGCACGTATTCGGCCAATACGGAATGATCCTGACGATTCAGGTGATGTTCCTTACGGCGAGCAACCTCTGTCTCTCCTCCATCCTGCCCGCCCTTATGGTCCCTCGCCGCGACGACCGCGCGGCAGTGAGCCGGATTGTCTCGACCGCCGTCCTTCTCACGTTGGGATTTTCTGGAATGGGCGTGGCGGGGTTCTTTGCGCTGCTCCGACCGAGCGCAGGGTTTTGCGAGATCTCCGGCCTGGAGTTGCCCACGGCGCTGGTGTGCGCGCCGGTTATCGCCGCGCTGCCCCTGCAGTACGTGATCCTTGCCGAGATTCAGAGCATGGAACGGCTCGGCCTCTGGTCCGCAGCAAGCGCGTGCGTGGGCCTGACGCCCGTTGCCTTCGCCCTGATCGGGTGCATCTGGTTCAAGGACCTCGGCCTCGGGGGGTTCTCCGTTTTGGTAGGGATCGGGGGGTTCGCAGCCGTCCTTCCCCTGATGCTCTTCCGCAGGCGAGCCGGCCTGCCCCGCTGGCGCTTGCGGTTCGACGCCGCCGCGGCCCGCCCCCTGCTGGCGGCGGGGCTGTCCCTCTGGTTCATTTGCATCCTCGATAACGTGGCCCTTTCCCTCGCGCGGGTCTTCACTGTTCGATACGCCGGCCACGGAGAGACAGGATGCTTCATCCTTGCCTATGGGTTCATCAGTTACCAGCAGATGCTCAACGGCGCATTCATCGTGCCCCTCATCCCAAAATGGTCCCGCCTGGCGAGGAATCGCCAGAAGAGCCGGTTGCTGAGGGACATTCGGAACGCGACCGTCGGCCTCATCGTGGCTGGGTGCGCCTATGGCGCGCTCCTCTATCTTCTGTCCCCGTATTTCGTTCCCGCCATCTATGGAGAAGAGTATCGCTCGGCGATCCGGCTGACGCAGATACTTGCATGGACCTGCCCGATCATCGGCATCGGCTTCGCCGCATGGGCGCTCTCCATCTCGCAGGGGCGCGTGCGGGTGGTGTTCTGGGCCAACGTGGCCTGGGCGAGCGCCCTGACTGTCTCATCGGTGTTTCTGATTCGCAGTCATTATGCCCCGGGCGCCGTCGCGGCGGTGTTTATCGCCTATGCCTCCTGGGGGTTCGTCTATGCCCTCTGCATGGTCCCTCATATGCTCGAAATCGCCCGGTGGAAGAGGGGCAAACAAAAACCGGGGAAGGCGCAAGTTCCTGGTGACACGCGCCCGATCTCCTGATAGACTATAGAGAGGGTCTTGCCGTGCAGCGACAGGTTGGAGTGTGCAAATGCTGAAGGAACTGACGCGCCGAATCGCGGCGCGATACATCCCCGATTACGAAAAGACGTCGAACCTGAAGGTCCGCGCCCGCTACGGCGTGCTCGAGGGATGGGTCAGCGTTGTCATCAACATCGTTTTGTTCGTTGTCAAGGGCGGGATCGCCCTCCTCATCGGCAGCGTGTCCCTCATCGCGGACTCCGTTCACACCCTGTCCGACTGCGTCACCTCGGTCGTCCTGATCGTCGGTTTCCGGATCGCCCGGCAGCCGTCCGACAAGGAACACCCCTTCGGCCATGGGCGCATGGAGGCCGTCGCCGCCATCATCATTGCCGTCCTCCTCACCGTGGCCGGGGTCGAGCTGCTCAAGTCCTCCATCTATCGCCTCATCCATCCGACGCACGTGGATGCGGGTGTGCTGCTTACGAGCGTCCTCGTCGTGACCCTGCTCATCAAGGAATTGCTGGCCCAGTTTGCGAAGCATCTCGGCAAGATGATCGGTTCCCAGGCCATCGCCGCCGACTTCTGGCACCACCGCACGGACGTGATCGCCACCGGCCTCGTGATCGTCGCCCTCATCGCGTCGGATATCGGCTATCCCTGGCTCGACGGATTGGCCGGGGTGTTCGTGTCCATGATCATCGCCTATACCGGATTCCTCATCGCAAAAGACGCCGTCTCGCCCCTCCTCGGAGAGCCGCCCTCGCCCGAGACGCTCAAGAGCATCGAGGACACGGCCAGGAAGGTCGAGGGCGTCAAAGGCGTGCATGATGTGATCGTCCACAAGTACGGCTCGACAACGCTGGTCTCCCTTCACATCGAGGTGGCGGGGGACGACGACCCATTGAAGCTGCACGAGATCTCCGAGGACGTCGAGGCCGCCGTCGGCGGCGATGTGCACGGCAACGTGGTCGTCCACATTGATCCTCTCAACAAGGACCACAAACGGTACAAGGAAGTAGAACAGGCTGTGGCGGAGATAGTCCGCGGACACCCGCACATCACGTCCTTCCACGACCTGCGCATCGTGGGCCGCGGCCGCCGGACGCGGGTCGTGTTCGACATCGCCGTCGCTGACAGCCTGGACGAGTATGACATCTACGACACCCGGCAGGCGATCGTCGAAGAAATGAAAAAACGATTCCCCAAATTCGGCGTCGTCGTCCGGGTCGAGCCCAAGTTCACCTACAACGTTTGAGGGCAGGACCGACCTTGTTTTACATCCACGACAAGACGATTGCCGGGCAGAAGGTGATCGTTCTCGAAGACGATTCCGCCGACTTCGCCGCCGCCATCGCCCCCGGCTTCGGCGGGGCGTGCGCGAGCCTGCGCCACGGCGAGCACGAACTGCTGCATCGGGCGAACGTCTTCACCGAGGGCGCCATGAAGGGCCGCATCCCCGTCCTCTTTCCCGTCGTGGGACGGTCCTTCGAGAAGGGCGAACTTGGAATCTACCGCCACCGCGGGACGATCTACCCCATGGACATCCACGGCTTCGTCAAGGACCGACCGTGGCGGGAAGTGGATCGGCAGTGCACGGCCGATAGGGCGGGCGTCACCGTCGAGATTCGGTCCGGCAAGGACACGCTTCGATCCTATCCCTACGATTTCTCACTGGCCATTGAGTATCTCGTGGAGGGCGCGTGCCTGAGTCTCATCGCCACGGTCCGCAATCTCGGCGGGGAGACGATGCCCTTCTGCTTCGGCTACCATCCCTACTTCCGCGCCCCCATCGGCGACGGCAGGCGGGAGGATTGTCTTATCCGTATCCCCGGCAGGAAGATATGGGAGATGTCCGGGGGGCAGCCCACCGGACGCCAACTTGACGCTTCAAGCAAGTTCGTAGAAGGAATGCATCTGCCTGTGGATCATCTTGAAAACATCTTGACCGAAGTAGGCCCCTGGACCGAACTCGAGTGCCCCGGAGTCGGCAAGATCATTCGGGTTGAATTCGACGCGCGGGCATTGGAGACCGTCACGGTCTATTCCCCGCCCGATTCCGGGTTTGTCTGTCTCGAGCCCCGGTGCGGCCTCCCCAACGCCCTCAGCGACGCCGCCCCGGTGAAGGAGGGGATGAAGGAACTCCCCTCGGGCGAGGAATTCACAACCACCGTCCGCATCCGCATCATTCCGAGGTAACTCTAAAGGCGCATCGAGAATCGTTTAGTCACAGGTCATGGTGTAAGCAAGTTCTTGAAACCTGGAAGCAGAGGACCGATATTGCCTGCGATCCAGGATAGGAACCGCAGAAAAACATCGGCTGCTTGGCCAAGTTCGACATCCTTTCCAAGAAAGAAAGCAACGGCCACCGCCAAACAGATCCAATTCCATCGTTTCTGAGATTTTGACTCGTGAATGAGGTATTCGAGTTTCTCCTCAGATGAAGCCCGATCTACCACAGCACATTCGAACAGCTTTCCATTTCTCACACCGTTTATGAGAAAGCTGAGGCCTTCGGCAATCCGATCTTGTTCCTCTGACGCAAACTGTGTCTGTAACTCCGGCAAGTGCGAGACCCCGTCAAGAAGCCGCGCAATCTTGGGCAATTCAGCCCAGAGATCTGGTGCGTCCAGTTCAGCCTTCAAAGACTTCAGCCATCCTTCGGCATGGTAAAACTGACCTGCCCAGGTATCCTCTTCGCGCTCCTCCTCACGCAGCTCATTTCCTGGCGAGTACCGGGAATAGAATCTGCCCCCCTCGCGGCCGAAGAGGAAGAAATAAGTAGTACCTTGGTAGGTAGCCCTTGAGACCACAGTATTGGCATCAAGCGTGAACCCAAACAGCTCCTCCGACCATTCAAAACGTTGAGGGTCGAGCCCAACAGACACGGCCGCCTGGAGCACCGCATTCCTCTGTCTCTTGGTCAGTCTCTGGTCAACGGTGTCAAGCATGTCTCTATGTCCTGTCGAAGGCTCCGGGAACTCACTCTCATATCAGACTTTTCTAACAAAGGGCACATTTCACGGCAAGGGAAAAGAGGCCTGCAATTACGGTCCTCTTGCGGGCAAATTGACCCACCTACTTTTTTTTCGTTCGCTCCGTCTTCGCCCGCAGCTTGTCCAGAAAATCCGCCGGGATCGTCTTGCCCAGACGCCGGGCCTCCTCCACGTGCTTCCATGCCGCCGCGTAGTCGCTCTTCTGGAAGCAGGCAACGGCCAGATTGTAGTGCGCGTCGGCGGAGTCCGGCTCGGCGCGCAGGGCCTCGCTGTAGTGCCAGACGGCCTCGTCGAGCCTGTCGCTTTGCGAAAGCGCCAGGCCGAGCTGGTAATGCGTCTGCGGATCGTTGGGATCAATTTCGAGCGCCATGCGGAATTGCGCTATCGCCTCGTCCAACCGGCCCTGGCTGGCAAAGGCCGTCCCGAGGTCGTAGTGACGCAGCGCCTCCGGGGAGCGCTCGACCGTCCGTTTCGTAAACTGCTCCGCTCCACCCTCCGGTTTATCGGAGGCCGACAAGGCCCAGGAGATCATGGACGCCAGCGGCGCGTACGATGGCAGCAGGCCATACGTCTTTTCAAAGACAGCCATGGCGCGCGGCACGTCGCCGTTTTCCATCAGGCAGTGGGCGACGCGCATCTGCACGATGGGATCGTTCGGATAGCCCTTGCCCTTCTCGATGATCTCGTTGCGGAGGCGCGCGGTGGTCCTGTTCGTAACGATGAACCGGAGCCAGTCCGCTGTCGGCGGCCTGGAGATGAAGGTCCTTTGATCCATCTCGGACAAGGCGTCCAACATGCGCTTCGCCTCGGCATCGGTCGGGTCAATCTCCAGGACACATCCGAGCCACCGCCGGGCGTCCTCGACGAATCCCTTCTTTGTGAAGATGTCCGCGAGTGACTTCATGGCGGCGGTGTCGTAGGGATTGCGCGCCAGCCGCACGCCGAGGCGGCTCTCCGCGTGATCCAGCGCCCCCATCGCAGAAAAGAGCGAGGCCATTGTCGCGGAATTTCTGCTGAAACTTGCGTGCATTGTTGCGGCAAAGATATCGCCTTGGGCAAGGTAGTATTCGCACATGAGGCGGCACGGCTCGCGCAGTTCGACGCTGGATCGGTTGAAGAGATGCTCCATGGCGCGGTCCACATCGCCCTCAGCCAGATAGGCCCCGCCGAGGGCTGCCTGGGCCGTCTGGCTCTCGGGTCCCTTTTCCACGGCAAGGGTCCAGTACCGAACCGGAGACCGAGCAGCCCAGTTCAGGTGGAGAAGTTGACAGGCATACATCGGAACGAGCAGGCATAGCGCAACCCATGCGAGTATCCTGGCCCAGGACCGCCGCCAATGCCGGACCCGCCCCGCCAGCGCAGCGATGAGGAGGCACAGGCCGGCGAGGGGGACATAGAGGTATGCCCAGGAGACGTACTCATTCACCGGATTGAAGGCGGTGGTCATGAATGGGAGCAGGCCGATGTAGATCAGGAGAATCGCAAGACCCGCGGCTTGCCTCCTGGCGACGCGCGTCACAGCAAAGAAGAGGACAACAACATGGAGCGCGGCCCATAGGATGAACGCCGGAAAGGCGGGGGTGAAGATTCGCCCGACCACATCATGGAGGACGACCGGGATGCCCTTGCCGAGAGGCGAAAGGATCTCCTCCGCGCCCAAGCGCAGTCCCTCAGGCAACGCGCCGCCGATGGGACCGAGAAGGCCCGCAAGCATGTCGCATACCTGCGTAGGCATCCCCTCGCCCAGAAGGAGGCCGCAGGCGTAGTAGCTGCTCCCGGCGACGATGGAGAGGAAGCTCGGCCACTCGCCGCCCGCCGAGGCGCTGTAGGTGTAGAGGATCGGGTGGGGACCAAGGCAGGCCCACAGCCCGATGGCCGCGGGAACCAGAGCAACAAAGGGCAGGAGGCACGCCGTCTCCCTGCCGGGCCTTCGTCTCTCATACACAAGGTCATGCACGACCAGCGCGAGGGGCAGCGTGACGACCACGCGGGACGTCAACAGTCCAATTGCGAACAGGAGGAAGGCCGCGAGCAGCCGATAGGTTCCCTCTCCCCTGCGGTAAGACAGGAAACACGCAAGGGCGGCGAAGTAGAACGTGCTTCCCATCAGCAGGTGCAGTTCGTTTATGTCATTCGCAAGGACCGACGCCAACGGATGGCAGGCAAACACCGCCGCGGCGAGGAGAGCGGCTCCATCGTGTTTGACAAAGTGTTTGACGATCCTGAAAACCAGCCACACGTTCAGGCCGTGCAGGGCGATCAGGATTGTATGCCAGAACCACACCGTCTCTGCGGGAACAAATGTTCGCAGCACGGCAATCAGCCCGTAGCCGAGCGGCCGATAGATGCCGTCGGAGAATATCATGAAGCGCTGGGAAAAGATGATCGGCAGGTTGCGCCACGTGCTTAACAGGGGCAGACGAAGGATGCTGTCCTCATTGGTGATGAAGATGGAAGCAGTCCAGCACGGCGCGAAAACAAGAACGATCCCAAAGATAAGACCCCCGATAGTCCAAGCGCGCCGGCGCGTATCCTGCTCTGGGGTCATCTCCTGTTCCACGATCATGGACTCTTCGGGACCTGGACCACCTCCACCGGAGGCGTCTCGACGCGAATCGTATTGTAGAGGTCTTTCTCCCTCACCCGGGGGTAGTCATGGAGGAACTCAGGGATGTTGAAACTCTCCATGGGCGCATGCTCAAGGGGAAGCCGGATCGCCGGGGAGGCGCGGCCCTCCTCATCAATGTGCGTCATGTAAAGCCGAGCCATCACAGTGTCTCGCTTGCTCGCAAAGACGATCCACTTCCCGTTCGACGACCAACTGTGCCACGAGTCGGCCCCATACTCGATGTTGCTCTCCAAGCGACGCGGTTCGCCCGTGAAGTCGCTCTTCATCAGGTAGATGTCGCTGGACGACTTGATGAGCGATCCACCGTCCGACTGGCAGAAGGACATCCACTTCCCGTCCGGGGAGAACCGCGCGTAGTAGTTGCTCCGTCCGTTCTGCGACGCCCCCTTGATCGGAACGGCCGTCCCGCCCTTGCCGTCGTTGAACGCCACTACATGGAGGTCATACTTGGTCAGCTCCGGGTGATAGCCCGCCGGCGACCAGCAGAACACGATGGCCTTTCCATCCAGCGTCCACCGCGGGTATATCTCCAGGTTATCGGGGTCGCTCGCTCCCGGCAGCAGGGCGACGGTATCCTGCGCCGGGTCGAAGACGGCGATGTCCGACGTCGGCTCCCCCGCCGACTGGGTCTCGTAGACGATAGGTTCGAAGGCCGTCACCTGCTGGTTGGCCGAGATCGCCAGCTTCGTGGCGTCGGGCGACCAGGCCATGAACGTCGTCATCTGTATCTGGAACGGCAGCTTGAACTTGCGACCTTCCTGTTTGTCAATATCGAAGACCCCAAAGTAGGTGCGAAACAACTCTTCGCCGCGCGGGACCATGTAGCGCGACTGGATGCTCAGCTTGCCGCTTGCGCCGCTTGTGGACGAGAAGGTGTGGCAGTTGAAGCAATAGCTCCGCCGCGCCGATAGGAAGAGCCGGGTGTCGAAGGACGTTATGTCCCGGACGAACATATCGGGAGTCTTGAACGTGGAGAACGGCGGGCTCACGAGGCGGTAAACGATGTAACGGTCCGCCGGGTCCCGAGAGACACGAACTGTCACCGGCGTCGAAACCTGGATTTCGCCCTCCCGTCGACCGGTCTCCTCGTTAAACCGGATGCCTCTGACCTCGATGCGGACATCATGCTCCACGCCATCCGCGAGCGCCTGCCTCCAAATGTCTGCAGGGAACCACCACTGCTTCTCTTCTGTGACCTGGCTCCACTCTTTGCCCGTGCCTTTGATCTGGACGATCACCTGCCACGCGTTGTTACGGCCGTCTTCCCATTCCACGCAGGGAGCGCAGAAGTCCGGCGGGAAAAGCGCGCCGTCGGGCGGATAAGCAATCCAGAGTTTCTTCGACGGCCGCCGGGCGCGGAAGACGCTCGGCGTGCGCAGCCGCACGGCCATGGTGGGGGCGGTCACGCCGTCGAGGGCGGCGCGCTGGCGGATGCGCTGCTCCAGCTCATCCTTTCCCGCGCCATCGGCCCATTCGTGTTTCGGCTTCTCCTGCTCGGCCCCCAGGTCCGGCACGGGCGATCGGGCGGCCTCGCCTTCCGCCCCACGGAAGCCGACGTTATAGGCGTCGAGATCGTAAATGACCGTCGGATAGTACGAGACAGTGTCGCGTTCGACCGCCTGCACCTCTCCCTCAAAGAGCTCGCCGAGCATGCTCATCCTCGCGCGGTGTGCGTAGATCGAATACGCCGTGCCGAAAAGACCTACGATCCCCACCACCCCGGCGGCGATCAAGAAACCGATTAATGCATTTTGATTCTTCATCTGCGTTGGTCGCTAATGTTTAGAAAGGAATCCTTTTTTTATCATAAACGGGATAGGCGCGGTTTTCAACAATAACTGGAATCGTAATAAATCGTACCTGTTTAACTATCTAATAATACATATGTTATGGATGTACTTATTACAGACCTGTGGGGCATGGGACATATATAAGCAGCGCCACCGGAAACACAGCCATACCCAAACCCTCTGGCATCATGGAATTCAGATGATGAATTCACTCCACAGTCCACGGCGAAGGAGTGTGGCACGGCGTGATTAATAGTAATATAATCGGACCCATATAATATAGTAGTTATTACGGGGTTGTTGAAAAACCCCCGCGAGGCGAACACCGACTGTAGCCGCACCCTTTACGGGTGCGGTTTGACGCATCACGGCCCCGCAGGCTGAAGCCTGCGGCTACAAGAACAGGGTTTTTCAACAACCCCATTACTACTACTTTCCCCGCTCTTGAGTTCGTCTTGCCAGGTCGCACGAAGAGATCGAACGGGCAAGAGAAACCGCTGGCAGCTGCTGGGCTTGCGATTCCGCAGAAATGCCCCGTCAACAAGACGATCCGCCCGCATCAGGCAGACCGCCCCTGTGGGAAGGGCCTCGTGAGATTCAGAAGATTAACTACTCCGGCAGTGTCGCGTTGCGCAGGTCGTTCAGCCGCTTCAATAATCGCCGATACCGCGGCCAAATCTCACGTCCGTAGGCGCGCTCCATCCGTCCAACAAAATCGTCCCCGCCGATGAAGATC
>JBFMAD010000047.1:0-57779 GCA_040755855.1 Planctomycetota bacterium
CGTTCGACAAAACTGTTCATAGCCCAACTCTTCCACTCCACTCGACATCTTTCACCGCCCCTATAAATACCATGACCCCTACGAAAAGCAAAACCTGTTTGGTTCCGGCTACGCCGGGTTATGAATTTCCTTAATTTTTGGGATATGCATGCTCATGGGCATAGTGTTAATGACAGGAATGTTTGCGCTACTCAATCACATCAGCCGTTTACGGCGAATTCTCCTAATTGCCGCGAAAGCAACTTTGCTGTTCTGGCTTGCGCTGGGATGGTGTGTCCTTTCGGCAAGCATGTTGATTGGCATATATGGCAGACCCGGCCTTCCGCACTTCCTTTGGTCAGTGTGGCCATACTGGCTCGCAATATATTTTTTAGCAGCGGTACTCGTTCTCGGCTTTCCGTTCGCGCTGACCATGACATGTCGAATGTTGTATGCTGAGGCGCACAGGTAGGAATAAAGGGTCGGGCAACTTTTTGGTCGCGTTCATTTTGCTCGGCAAGGGTTGGAGACCAAGAATGAAACGCTTCTATCTGGCTGCGGTTTTTCTGGGGATATGGCTTGGGCGGTTGTCGCCCGCAATGGGACAGGAAGAGGATGGGGATAAAATCGTCTTCCAGAAAAAGGAATACCGGTCGGCTGACGGCAAGACGCTTCCGTACCGGCTGGTTCAGCCGATGGACTATGATCCCCAGCAGCGCTATCCCCTGCTTCTCTTCCTTCACGGCGCGGGGGAGTGCGGCACGGACAATGAAGGCCAGTTGACGTACGGACGGGAGTTTTTCATCAAGGCGGCCATCAAACACCGCAGTTTCGTGGTCGCCCCGCAGTGTCCGGAGAACGTGGACAAGTGGACCGGCATGGACGAGCAGTCCGAGCCGTATCGCATGGCCGAACAACCCAACTGGCCGATTCGCCTGGCGCGGGAATTGATCGAGTCATTGACGAAGCAATACCCGATTGACAAGGATAGGATATACGTGATGGGTATCTCCATGGGCGGCTTCGGCGCGTGGGAGATGCTCTGCCGGTATCCCGACCTCTTCGCCGCCGGGGTTCCCATCTGCGGGGGAGGAGACGAGTCAAAGGCCGGTCTGTTGGGGAGCATCGCCATCCGGGCCTTTCACGGCGCAAGAGACCAGACCGTTCCGGTCGAAAGGTCGCGCAACATGATAAAGGCCATCCAGCAATCCGGCGGAAAGCCGGAATACACCGAATATCCCGATGAGGACCATGAGTGCTGGAACAAGGCGCTCGCCGACCCCGCCCTACCGGAATGGCTGTATCGCCAGAAGCGTCAATAGAACCTTGCTCCGTAACATGATGCCAAACTGCGAGTATGTTTTTCAGGGCAAAATTCACATTGGACACATAATACCACACTTCCTGTCTTCAGGAAGTGAGGTATGCGTTGAAAAGAGATTTTGCATGAGGGTATAATGCCCATTGGCAAGATGGCGTCACTTTTCGCGGAAAAAAATGTGTCCAATGTGAATTTTGTCCTTGGGTTGCGGACGAAGCCCGCTTTGGGGGGGTCAGCAAAATGTCTAACGAAGATCAGACCCCAATACGGAGGATAAGATCATGATCCGACGACTCCCGCCCGTACTCGCCCTGGCCCTCTTCATCGCCACGGCCCGCGCCGACGACCCGCAGACGTTCTACATCGCCCTGAGCGTCAAGGAGAATCTCAGGCAACAGGACTGGTCCGGCGCCGCCGAGATCACCGAGGGCCAGATCCTGAAGATCGAGAACGATTCCGGCCCCATGGACAAGGTGGGTCCCGACATGACCTGGAGCCTGGTCTACGGCCGCGGCATCGCGCCCGGCGCAACAGCCGAAAAACCTACGGCGGAAAAGGGGTTGATCCTCACCGTTGACGCCCCCCCCGACGCCGTCATCACCCTCACGACGAAAGGCGGCACGTTCTCCTTCGCATTGAAGGAGGCCACCAAGAAAGGCATCGCCCGCCTCGACGGCAACGTCGTGATCTACAAGGGCGGCGAAAGGCCGGGCGGGAAGGACAAGCGCGCGCGCCGCAGCCTGAAACCCAAGGTCCCGCCCGCCGAGATCGCCGGGGAGATCGAGTCGGAACGGATCACCGACCCCAATATCCAGCACGACTGGCCCGCCGTCGCCGTCACCCCCGGCGGGGCGACGTGGATGGCCTGCGTGCGATGGAACGGAAAGGACAGGGACGACATCGTCCTCACGCATCGTCCGCAGGGGGGAACATGGGGTGCGCCGATCATCCTCGACGACGGCTGCTGGGACCATTACCGCCCGACCGTCGCAGCCATCGGCGAGGAGGCGCTGGTCGTCTGGTCCGGCCAGAAGGAGGGCAACTTCGAACTCTACTCCGCCCGCGTCTCCCCCGACGGCAAGGCGCAGCGCATCGAACAGCTAACCCATGCCCCCCATTCGGATTTCAATGCCCGCCTTCTCGCCCGGCGCGACGGGCGCGCGATGGTCGTCTGGCAGTCGCTCCGCGCAGGGCAGAGCGACATCTTCGCCCGGCGCCTGGCGGACGGCAAATGGGGGGATGAAATCCGCGTGTCCCCCACCGACGCCAACGATTGGGAACCCGCCCTCGCTCAGGACAGCACGGGCGCGGTGTGGATCTCCTGGGACAGCTATGTGAACGGCAATTACGATGTCTTCCTCCGCCGCCTCGACGGGAGCGGCCTCGGTCCGGTGGTCCCGATCACCGCCGAGCCGACGGCGCAGTTCCATTCCACCGTCGCCGTGGACCGGAAGGACCGCGTCTGGGTCGCCTGGGACGACGGCGGGGAGAACTGGGGCAAGGACTTCTCGCGCTCCAGCGCCGCCGAGGGCAGCCGGGGCCTTCATTACTCCCGGACCATTGGCGTGCGGGTCTATGCCGACGGGAGGGTCCTGGACCCGAAGATTGACTTTGCAAAGCTCCAGACGGGCCGGATGGAGCGCTACATCGAACTCCCGCAACTGGCAACGGACGGCGCGGGGACGGTGTGGATGGTCTTCCGCCATTGGACCGAGCCTCGCCCGACAGAGATCTATCACGTCTATGCCACCCGGCTGACCCCCGACGGCTGGTCCCTGCCGTGGCGCTTCAAGAGCAGCTCGGGCCGCAACACGCAGTGGGCGGACATCGCCCCCGCCCCCGATGGCTCGCTGCGGGTCGTCTTCGCCAGCGACCTCCGGTCGCCGGACAATCTGCCGAAGGACCAGTTCCATGCCCTGGTCTACAGCATCCACGCCGCGCTCCTCGCGCGAGGCGAAGGACTGTCCGATGTGGAGACCGCGGAGGCGAAATTACCCCAACCTGCGGGGAAATTCTCAAAAGGCCCGCGCGCCACGCTCGCCGTCGGCGGGAAAAACTATACGCTGATGTACGGCGACTGCCACCGCCACACCGACGTCCGCGGCCACAGCGCCGTGGACGGCTCGATCCTCGACACATTTCGCTACGCCATGGACGCCGCGCAGCTCGACTTCCTCGGCCTCGGCGACCATAATGAAATCTTCGGAGGCAAGTGGCCCGACGGCCTGCGGGACTATCAATGGTGGTGGACGCAGAAGGCGGTGGACCTCTTCGACTGCCCGCCGCGCTTCGTCGGCATCTACAGCTACGAGCACAGCATGAGTTCCCCGGCGGGCCACCGCAACATCCTCTTCCTCAAGCGCGGCGCGCCGCTCCGCGCCGTGGACCGCGGCGAGAAGGAACCGGACAGTCCCGCTAATCAGCCGCCGGAGTTGTGGAAGTGGATCGAGGCCAACGTCCTCACCCAGCAGGGGCAGAAGTGCGTCATCGTGCCGCACACCTTCGCCTCCGGGCCGTTGGCGAGTTGGGACTGGCCGAACGCCCCCTTCGACTGCCTGCTCGAGATCTACCAGGGCTGCCGCGGCAGCTACGAGGCATGGAACCTGCCCCCGGAGGAGAAGCGCGGCCCGACGCAGACGGACAAGAAGGGCCATTTTGCGCAGGACGCCCTTGCCGTCGGCAACCGATATGGCTTTGTGAGTTTCAGCGACCACGGCTCCACGCACAACAGCTACGCGGGGATATGGGCCGATGAACCCAATCGCAAAGGGATAATCGAGGCCATGCTCGCCCGTCGCACCTTTGCGGCGTCGGACGAGATCGTGCTCACGATGACCGCGGGCGAGCGCACGGTGGGGGAGGAATTCAGCGCGAAGGCGTCGGCCCCGCCGGTCCTCACAATCAACGCTGTCGCCCCCGACACGATCCTCCGCGTTGACGTGGTCAAGGATGGGAAGTACATCTGGACGCAGAAGCCGGAGGCGAAGGAGTTCCGCGCCGACTTCGTGGACAAGGACGTAAAGCCCGGCGAGTGTTACTATTATGTCCGTCTCTTCCAACGCGACCCGGAGAGCCCCGAGGGCGAGCGCGAGATCGCCTGGGCGTCGCCGATCTTTGTGAAATACACGGAATAGCCCGGATGAACGAAACCTCCCGGAGGTTCCGACCTCCGGGAGGTTGGGAATCGGAGCGATGAAGAGGCGAGACGCCTCTTCTACGTTTGTGGAGTGCGCAAGCCATGCTTGCGAAGATGGAAGACGCACCTGTGGACGGCGGCGGCGAGCGGGATTGGTTTCCGAACGTCCTCGGCGTCGTCGCCATCGTTCTCTGGTCGTCCACAGTGGGCTTCTCGCGTCTGGTGATGGAGGACCTGGGCATCGCGAGGGCGGTGGCGTGCCAGTATCTGCTTGCCGGTTTCCTGCTCTGCGCCATTGAGTTTGCGCGGTCGCGCAGCCTTCGGCGCCTTCGCGAGATACCCCCCACCTACCTGATCGTCTGCGGCCTGCTGTTCGTCGCCTACATGGCGTGCCTGTTCGGCGGGCTGGGGCTGGCGAAGGATCGTCGGCAGGCCATCGAGGTGGGCCTGCTGAACTACCTCTGGCCCGCGCTGGTGGTCGTGTTCTCCGTCCCCATCCTGCGCTACCGCGCGCGATGGGCGCTCCTCGCGCCGGGCGCGGCGATGGGAATTGCGGGTGCGGGAATCGCCCTGGCCGCAGGCAGCCAAACGAGCCTTTCATTGGCCGACTTCTTCGCGGGCATCCGCTCCTCCCCGCTTCCCTATCTCCTCGGCCTGACGGGAGGGATACTCTGGGGGCTATACTCGAACTTCGTGCGGCGGCTCTCGAAACCGGACGCCGCGGCGGGAACGCCGCTCTTCGCCCTTGCGTCGGGGGGCCTGTTTGCTTTGCTCATCCCCCTCTCGGACCACTCGCCGACATGGTCCGGCCTCGCGGCGCTCGGCGTCGCCTATCTCGGGGTCCTGCCCGGAGCGATCGGGTATGTGTTCTGGGAAACCGGCATGAGGAGGGGCAACGTGGTCCTCCTCGGATCGCTCTCGTTCTTCACGCCTGTCCTGTCCACGCTTATCAGTTGCGCCCTGTTGAAGGTGTGGTTCGGTCCCGATCTGTTGGTTGGTTGTTGCCTCGTCGTGGCCGGGGCATGGGTGTGCAAACTATCCGTTAAAACTTCCCTCCGCGAGTGAACCTGCCCTGCGCGCCTGCGAACGATCTGGCTTTGGAGTGCGGAATGCGGAATAAAGATAAACTCCGAACTCTGCACTCCGCACTCCGCATTCGAGAGCGCCGTTTGCGCGGGTTGACATACCGTGCGCGGCATGATAAAATTAGAGGCGGCTACCCAGGCGCAGGCGCGCGTGCGTCGGGCCGCTCGTTGCGGCAGGGGCCCAACGACAACGCACAGGATGCGAGACGGTCATGGCAGAGGAATACATCGCCGACGTAATCCGGCAAGGGGCGAAGGCCATCGAGGCCTGGCGCAAAAAGCACCCCAGCGCGCCCATCATGCTCGTGGGGCTGGACCTCAGCAAGATCAACCTGGTGGGGGCCAATCTGTCCGGCGCCAACGTGACCGGCTGCAACCTCCACATGGCCCTCCTCATCGGGACCAACCTGTCCGGCGCCAAACTCTCCGACGCCAAGCTCCGCGGCGCGAATATGGTCGGGGCCGACCTGTCATCGGCCGACCTCAGCAACGCCGTCCTCACCGGCGCTCTCCTTCAGCGCGCGAACCTCCAGGGAGCCAACTTGAGCGGCGCAAACCTGCGGCGGGCGGATGTGCGCGGCGCCATCCTGCGCGGCGCGAATTTCAACGGCGCCGACCTTGCCGGCGTCGTCATGACCGACGCCGAAAAGACGCTCATCGAGGGCGGGGCCGAAGCCCCGACGGAAAGCGACAACGCCGCATCGTCCCGCGCAGCCCTCGATACCACCGGATTCACCCTCCAACTGGGATCGGGCGTGAGCGCCATTGACCTGGCCCGGCTGCTCAAGGCGCTGGACGACGTCCATGTGTTGATCGGGCTTAGCCCTGTCCTTGTGATCCGATTGATTATGGTATCGGCCCAGAGCGGGGGCGATCCCGCGGGCAACTGCCTTGTCGTCCGTCTGGACGGAAAGGCATCCGCCTGGCTTCAGGACGCCCTCGGGGCAAACATCCTCGCGCTGAGTTCCCCGCAGGCGCGCATCCTTCGATACAAAAAGCTCGGCCTGAGCGAGGAGGACGTCTGGCACAACGTCCGCCCGCTCCTCGAAAGCGGGGACGACGCCCTGGCGGTGCTGCGCGAAATGTTCCAGAAAAATATCATCCTGTCCTTCGGGGTGGCCGTTCCCACGGAAGCGCCGGGCGAGCCCGCCCCTGCCGCCCCCCCATCGCCGGTCGCGCCCGCCCGCCCCGCGGCGCCCATGCCGCCGCCTGCGCCCGCGCCGCCGCCCCCTGCGGACCTGGCCCCCGAACTGAAGGCCTGCATTGACCAATTGGAGAGCAGGGAGTGGGGCGAGCGGTCCGCGGCGGCCGAGAAGTTGGGCAACCTCGGTCCCGCCGCCCGGGCGGCCATGCCCTATCTCATGATGGCGGCCGAGGACGAGAACTTCTTCGTCCGCGAGGCCGCCGAGGAAGCCATCAGAAAAATCACCGGCCAGGGATAACCCCCCTCCCGTTGCCATCAATCAAGCCTCCCCCAAGTAGATCATCCCCTGAGTAGATCAGGTCTAATTAACCATTTGATATAAAATCATTTATAGATATTATACTGACAAAGGCGCATCCGGCCCCGGAATTTCCGAAAGAGATGCGCGCATGTGCATTTTGCCTCGGACAAAGGCCGCCGCCACGGATTTTGGTGGCAATTTCCAGGCGCATGTGGGTAGAGTGTAATCCCATCGTTGCCAGGCAATAACTTTCTGCGGAGACAAACCCATGGCTGACCTCCAATTCGGCGCGGCGCAGGTACCCATCACCCCTCCACTCGGCGTCTCTCTCGCGGGATCGTTTACCGACCGGAAGGCGGCGGACATCCATGACGACCTGCACGCGAAGACGATGGTCATCGGCAGCGGCGAGACGAAACTCGTCATCGCCGTGTGCGACATCATCCTCATAATCCGGCAGGACACCGACGCGGCCAAGGCCATGATTGCCGAGGAGTGCGGCATCCCGCCGGACCATGTGATGATCTGCGGCACGCACACCCACAGCGGCCCCGCCCCCGACGACATCCTGGTAGTCGCGCGGGAGGAGGAATACATGCTCGGCGTCCGCCGAAAGATCGCCGACTCCGTCCGCCTGGCCCTGAAGCGGATGGAGCCGGTCGAGTGGGGAAGCGGGGTCGGCCACGAGGACCGGCTCGTCTCGTGCCGTCGCTTCAGGATGAAGCAGGGCGGCGTGCGGATGAATCCGGGAATCAATGACCCCAACCGCCTCGAACCGGAAGGGCCGATTGACCCGGATGTGAACGTCCTCTGCTTCAGGCGTCCGGACGAGAGCACGGCGGGGCTCCTCTGCAACTACTCCCTCCACTACGTCGGCGGCGCGGAGAGCCAGACGGTGTCGGCGGATTACTTCGCGGTGTTCTGCGAAAAGATCCAGCAGTTGAAAGGCGAGCGCTTCCAGGCCATCCTGGCCAACGGCTGCTGCGGCGACATCAACAATGTCTATGTGAAGGGCGTCCCCCGAAAGACCGGGCCGTTCAAGCAGATGCGGCACGTGGCGACGGTGCTGGCGGCGGAGGCGCTGAAGGTGACCGAGTTCATGGAATTTTCGGCGGAGGCCGCGCTGGGGGCGTCGCTGGAGAAGTTGACGATCAAGCGTCGCGCGCCCGGCGGCGAGGAGCTGGCCCGGATCAAGCGCGACTGCGACCTCATAGGGGGACGCGAGGCGACATACGAGGCCTACAGCCGCGAGCACGAGGTCCTCAAGGCCCAGCCGATGGAGGACGAGACGTATGTGAGCGCCATGCGCATCGGCGACCTGGCGATTGTCGGCCTGCCGGGGGAGATTTTTGCGGAGATCGGATTAGGGATCAAGAAGCGCTCGCCGTTCAAGCGAACCTTCGTCGTCGAGCTGGCCAACGACTGGATCGGCTACATCCCGACGAAGCGGGCCTTCGAGGGGGGCGGGTACGAGACTTGGCTCGCCCGCTCCAGCCGCGCCGCGCCGGAGGCGGGGGAGATGATGGCCGAGAGCGCGGTGAGGCAATTGAGGAAGCTGAAAGGGTGAACTGTTCACTCAGTTCTGTGAATTTCATGATGATCTGTTGACACGGGCTACAGCAAGCAGTACAATTCGTGCATGGAAAGATTGTGGCGTTTGGGGCGGGGGGCGAAGTGCAAGCGAAGGGTTCATGACCGAAGAGGTGTTCCAATGACTCGCAGACTCGTCATAATCGCAGGGAGGCAGTCTCACGGATATACGTGTCGTCTTCATCCGAAGAGCCGCGATCGCATTCTGGAGAAGTTTCCGGGGATGGTGGGGCCTGACAGCGTCTTTATCGGGTTCGATACGAAAGGACAGTTTGAGTCCATCCACGGTCCTGTTTGGGAGCATGTGGCGCTCATGCTCACGGGATTGTCGGAGGATGAACTTGACAAGCTCGGCGGGTATCGCATTATGGATGTACTAGCTAATCGCGACCTCTACAAGTCCCGGCCGCGTCATCATGTCTCACAAACGTAACCTGTATACTGGCAGAGGGGGGCAACTGGCCGTCATGTCTGAGTTTCTCGTCAGGGGATGGAATGTTGCGATTCCGGAAGTTGACGTGGGCGATGACATTTTCGTTGTGAGGGACGCTGACGGGGACCTATCGCGCATACAGGTAAAGACGGCAAACTGCAGGCCCTTGCGAAACGGTTACTCTGCTCGTTTTAGTGTTTCCCTCGATCAACTCGAACTCGGTCGTACGCCCGATTTGACCTACGTTTTTGTTACTCGGCGCTTCGAGCGATGGGATAACTTTGTTTTGATCGGGCGCTCCCGCCTATACGAAGCTTACGTGCAGCATCAGGTCGGCAGCCTCAGCAAGAGTAACGACCTCATTCTCAACTTTATCTATAGGGACTCCGCTGTTACGTGCTCATCGCATGATTTTAGCCAGTATCTAAACAACTGGACCGACTGGTCCCCCATTCCACATTGATTGACTTGTTCGGGCTACAAAAAGGAAATCGTGTTGACTCCCAGACAGAAGCGCCCCATGCCGAGAAGAATGCCTCGCAAACGACAGCCCCAGACGCTTCCCACGCACAGCGAGGACGGCGTGGACCTCACGCTAATCCGGTGGATGCTGTCGCTGACGCCGGCGGAACGGATTCAGGCAGCGCAGTACTACACTCGCGCCCTAATGGAGAAATACAATCTGGGGATTCTCGAATTGCTTGAGCTTCAGGAGAAGACCTCCCCCGCCGACCATATGGATCTGTTTGTTGCTGACCGACGTATCTTGGACGATTACATGAAACGGCACCATATCCAACTTGGACCTGAGAATTGAAAGGAGTAGAGTATGCCCGCACCGATCGCATTGCAGTTGTACACCGTTCGTGAAGCCATGGCCCAAAACGCGGAGGCCGTCATCCGCAAGGTGGCCGACATCGGCTACAAGGGCGTCGAGACCGCCGGCTTTCCCGGCACGTCGCCCCAGGCCGCAGCCAATCTCTTCAAGGAACTCGGCCTCGATGTCTGCAGCGCCCACTCCCCCATGCCCGTGGGCGAGAAGAAGCAGGAGGTCCTCGACACCATGAAGACCCTCCGATGCAAGCGCCTCATCAGCGGCTTCGGCCCGGATCAGTACAAGACCCTCGACGGGACCAAGCAGGCCTGCGACAAGTTCAACGAGGCCGCCGCCGCCGCGAAGGAAAACGGCCTCTCCTTCGGCATCCATAACCACTGGTGGGAGTTCCTGACGGTCGAGGGGAAGCTTGTCTATAAGGTCATGCTTGAGAACCTCTCGCCCGACGCCTTCTTCGAGGTAGACACCTACTGGGTCCAGACCGGCGGGTGCGACCCGGCGGCGGTGGTGAAGGAGATGGGCGCCCGCGCCCCCCTCCTGCACATCAAGGACGGGCCGTGCGAGCAGAAGGTCCCCATGACCGCCGTCGGCGAGGGGAAGGTGAACTTCCCGGCCATCGTCCAGGCCGCGGGCAAGAACACCAAATGGATGATCGTCGAGCTCGACCGCTGCGCCACGGACATGATGGAGGCCGTCGTCAAGAGCTACGCCTACCTGACGGGCAACGGTCTGGCGAAGGGCAAGAAGTAGACGAAGCGATCTCAACCGAGAAAGCACGGGGCGGTTGCGACAACGTTGCCTCGGGTCATCACTCCAATGCGATCGTGATGACCCGAGGTGCGCCTCAATCTCAGTCTGCCGCACATCCCCAATGAAGGAAGCGTTATGGATCGTTTCAATCAAATCCTCGAAAAGACCGCCGGCCATGTCTGGGGCATCCCACTGATCGTCCTCCTGGTGGGCACGGGAATCCTCCTCTCGATCCTGCTCAAGCTGGTCCAGATCCGAAAGTTCCCCCTCAGCGTGCGCATCATCTCCGGCAAGTATGACGATCCGAACGAAGAGGGCGAAGTCTCCCACTTCCGCGCCCTCACCTCGGCCCTCTCGGCCACCGTCGGCCTGGGCAATATCGCGGGCGTCGCCGTCGCCATCTCCCTCGGCGGGCCGGGGGCCCTGTTCTGGATGTGGCTCACCGCATCCGTCGGCATGGCGATCAAATACTCCACCTGCCTCCTTGCCCTTAAGTATCGAACAATCCATGCGGACGGAACCGTCTCCGGCGGCCCCATGTTCACGATTGTGAAGGGCCTCGGCCCGCGGTGGAAGCCCCTCGCCGTGGCCTTCTCCTTGTTCACCATCACCGCCTCCTTCGGCATGGCCAACATGTTCCAGGCGAACCAGATGGCCAACGCCCTGCGCGAGGGCTTTTCTATCCCGACCTGGCTGACGGGGATCGTCCTCGTCGTCCTCGTCTCGCTCGTCATCGTCGGCGGCATCAAGCGCATCGGCGCCGTTACTTCCATGCTCGTCCCCTTCATGTGCCTGCTCTACATTATCGGAGGGCTGGCCGTGCTCGCGGCGAGGGCCTCCGCCGTTCCCGAGGCCATCCGCCTTATCTTCACCGCCGCCTTCACCGGCGTCGAACCGGCTGCCGGAGGTTTTGCGGGCATCGCCGTCTGGACCACCCTCCAGCAGGGCGTGCGCCGGGGCACATTCTCCCATGAGTCCGGCCTCGGCTCCGCGCCCATCGCCCACGCCGCCGCCAAGACCCGCGAGCCTGTCCGCGAGGGACTGGTCGCCATGATGGAACCGTTCATTGACACCATCCTCATCTGCTCCATGACGGCCCTCGTCATCGTCGTCACCGGGACGTGGCGGATGGGCGACGCCCCGCGGGTGCGCGGCGAGGAGATGACCAGGATCGCCGCAGACTCCCGACCCGCCTCGGAAGGACCGACAGTGGTCGAGGGGCGAAAAGCCTCGGGCCGGACCGTCGCATGGGCCGGCGAGGTCGTGGATGTCCGCATCTTTCCCTTCAAGCACCAGATCGTGGTCAAGGTCGGCGACGGCATGCACCAGACCTTCTTCGCCGAAAGCCCGCCGGAGCTGAACTGGGCCGGGCAGGTGGCCGCGGGCGACCATGTGCTGATCAAGGGGAAGATCGAGGGGAAGGTGGACGGGGCGGCCATCACGTCGTTCGCTTTCGGATCGGTCCTCGGCTGGGTCGGCATCTATGTGGTCATCGCGGCGGTGGTCCTCTTCGCCGTCTCCACGACCATCTCCTGGTCCTACTACGGCGACCGGTGCGCCGATTTCCTGTTCGGCGAGAAGGGGATTAAGACCTACCGGATCATCTTCGCGGGAGTGTTGTTCATCGGGTCGGTCCACAAGTTGGAGGCCGTGGTGAACTTTGCCGACATCTGCAACGGTCTCATGGCGATCCCGAACCTCATCGCCACGCTGGCCCTCCTGCCGGTCATCCTCGGCGAGACGCGGGACTACTTCCGCCGCTACCCCCATCCCTGAGCGCCCTCAACCGCAAAACGCAGAGAGGACACGGCGGAAGGGAACAGACGCGGATTTACGCTGATTTTCACGGATGAACGGACGAGTTCAGGAGACAAAGTTCTGGATTCTCTCCTCCGATGGGATTGTTGAAAAACTTCGGAGGGGCCAACTGCAATTGTCGCCTGCAATTTTTTCACGCCTTCTGAGCCATTGCAAATTCCGGCTATTTTTTGCTTGATTTTCCCTCAAAATCAGCGTATATTCATCTATAAATCGCTCTGTTCACTATTAATGAATACGAGGGAAATTCTGGCCCATGATTAAGACCGTGGTCAACGCCTTTCGTGCGCTTGAATACGTTGTGGAGCAGGATTTGCGGCGGAGCGAGGCAACGCTTCCCGGCATTGCGGCGCACCTGGGCCTGCAGAAGAGCACCGCGCGCAACCTGCTGCGGACTCTGGAGAACTGCGGCTATCTTCGTCGCACGGCCCGGGGGATCTATACGACTGGGAAGCGTTGCGAGACGCTCGCCCAGGGCAGCCGCGGCTATGTCGGATTGCGCGAGATGGCCCTGCCTGTGATGAACCGGCTGGCGGCGGCAACGGGGGAGAGCTTCGGCCTGGCGGTTCTCCTCAATGGGCGGCGATTCCTCATCTGCCGTGTCATCGGGGGCGCGGAGATCGCGGTGAAGGTGGAGGTGGTAGACGAAGGCAAGGCCTACGGCGCGGTCACGACGCGCACACTGCTGGCATTCGCCTCTCCCGAAGAGCAGAAGCGCTTCATCGCCAATCACGGTCTGCCGTCGGAATCGGAGTGGCCCGAAGCATCGGGGGGCGAGGAGGCACTATGCAGGGAACTGGCGGAGATCCGGCAGAGAGGGACCAGCGAGTTTGCGCGAGACTCTGTCGCCGCCATCGCAGTTCCTCTGTTGGACACGGACGGGAACCTGGTTGCAGTGCTGGGCATGTATGCGCCTGCGTTTCGTTCAGGGGATCAACGGCTCTCCGAGCTGCGGCGTCTGCTTCTCGAAGGCGCGGCGCAGATACTGGTGTAAGGGGTGCATGGTATGAAGAAGGTACGGTGGTTGCTGGTCGGGGCCGGAGATATCGCCGCCAGGCGAGTGGCCCCTGCATTGGTCGAGGCCGGGAATTCCGAACTCGTCGCCATCTGCGACATCAAGAAGGAGAAGGCCGTCAAACTGGCCGAGCGATGTGGGGTCAGTATAGTCTTTGCCGACTATGCGCAGGCCCTCGCCGAGAGCGGGGCCGATGCCGTCTACATTGCGACCCCGCAGCACACCCACGTCGAAATGAGCCTGAAGGCCCTGCAAGCCGGGAAGCATTTCCTCTGCGAAAAGCCGCTCGGCCTGAACGGCGCGGAATGTCTGAGGCTCCTGGAGGCCGCGCGCAAATCCGACCGCATCACCAGTTGCTCCAACTACCGCCGCCTCTCCGAACAGTACAAGGCAACGGAGGCGATGCTTAAACGGGGCGAGATCGGGAAGCCGGCAGGCGGCTGGGCCGTTTACTCCACGCCCTTTTTCAACCCCGGCAACGCGCCCGTCCGCAAGGCGCTGGGCATGAGCCGGATCAAGGAATTGGGTTTCTACATCATTGACATCGTCCAGAACCTGCTCGGCATGCCGTCCGCCGTCATGGCGCAGGCCGGCACCCTCGACAAGGCGGCCCGGAACGATGTCGAGGACATCGCCACGGTGGTCCTGAGATTCCCCGGCGGCGAACTGTTCACGATCGTGTTCAACAGCAACTCCCCGGGGACCCGGCACGAGCTGGAGTTCTTCGGCACGCAGGGGCGCATCTACTGGCCGGAGTGGCCGCCGCATGGCAATGGACCCGTCTTCAAGATCACGAAAGCAGGCACGGAGAAATTTGAGGCCCACACGGCAGAGAACTGGCATCTGCCGATGATTGAGGACTATGTGGGCGCCGTGCTCCAGGGGCGTCAGCCGGTGTGCACGCTGGAGAGCGCCGTCAGGACGGAGATCATCAGCGACGCGATCTTCCGCTCAATCGAGAGCGGCAGACTCGAACCCGTTGTATGGGAGCAGGTGTGAGGAAACCCAAATGTAGCCGCAGGCTTTATGCCTGCGGTGCAATAACCGGCCTCGCAGAGCGCACCCGTAAAGGGTGCGCCTACAACTCGGAGGGATAATCATGAAGGTCTTGATGGTAGGCGGAACCGGCTGCATCAGCAGCGAAATCTCCGCGCTTGCCGCGCAGAGGAGCGACATCGAGGTCTATCTGCTCAATCGCGGCAGGCGCACGAAGTTCATCCCGCCGCAAGCGCACTGCATCCAGGGCGACATCACCAAACCGGACGAGGTCAAAGAGAAGATCAAGGCAATGAATTTCGACGTGGTTGCCGACTTCCTGTCGTATGGCGTTGAGCAGCTTGACAGGACCCTGGACATCTTCCGGGGGCGTCTCAACCAGTTCATCTTCATCTCCTCGGCGGCGGTGTATCGGACGAAGTCGGAGAGCGAAGTCATCACCGAGGGGGGAACCATGGCCGGCAATACGCTGTGGTCCTATGGCCGCAACAAGATCCTCTGCGAGATGCGCCTGCGCGAGGAGCGCGAGAAGAACGGCCTCAACTACACGGTGGTCCGCCCATCCTTCACCTACAACAATCTCCGCATCTTCCATCCGGTGGGGCCTGGCCACCAGGACTACTCCTGGACCATCGCCGATCGCATCCTGCGGGGCAGGCCGCTCCTCATGCACGACGACGGCAACGCGCTCTGCACCCTCACCTACGCCGCCGACTTCGCCAAGGCATTCGTCGGGCTCATGGGCAATCCGAAGGCGTTCGGCGAGGCCTTCCACATCACCTCCGATGAGCACTTCACCTACAACCGCGTCGCGGAGATGATCGGCGAGGCGCTCGGCGTGAAAACGAAGCTCTGCCATATACCCGCGCACATCCTGGGGTTAGAACTCGGCGGGGACTTCGGGGAGAAGCTCATCTCCTTCTCCCGAAACGGCGTCTTCGACAGCCGCAAGGTCAGGACGCTTGTTCCGGAGTTCGTCTGCACGACGAGTCTCGCGCAGGGAATTCGCAAGTGCATCCGGTTCTACAACGACAACCCGGAGTTCAAGGTGGTCAACCAGGATTGGGATAAAACAATGGATCGCCTGTCGGAGAAATACGGCCATGATTAAGCCATTTGATCTCGTTCGCAGCCGGTTGGAACAGCAGTATCTCGACGTCCGGTTCGACCCGGCATCCGGGCGCTCCGGCGAGGAACTCCTCGCGGAACTCAATCGGCATCGCGCCGAGCATCCCGACGAACCGCGAATCCTGACCCGATCGTGGCTTTTACGCCTGATCTGTTCCAAGGGACGGATAGCGCCCGACCCGGAGGACTATTTCGCGGACAAAGTCGAACACCACAACATGCTGGTGAATCTTCGGAACGAGTGGTCGCGGGAGGAGCACGGGAGGGAGTTCAGGAACGAGCCGCCGACCGTTCCGGGTTCCCTCACCTCGATACTTGATCTGAGCCATACCTCGCCGGACTGGAGAAACCTCCTGAGATACGGCTTTATCGGTCTTCGCGACCGGGCGGCGGCCCGACCTGGAGCGTTCTATCAGGCAGTGGCTATGGTCTATGAGGGCGCCGCCGCGCTGGCGAGGCGCCTCGGCGAAGCCTCCGGCAACGCCCCGCTCTCGGCCCTGGCGGAGCGTCCGCCGCAGACATTCCGCGAGGCGCTTCAACTCGCGTATCTCTACCATGAGATCCAGGAAATGGACGGCGAGCCGCTTCGCTCCATGGGCCGCTTCGATCATCTCTATTACGATTTCTATGCGAACGACCTGAAGGCCGGCCGCCTCACCCGCGACCAGGCCAAGGAACTCCTCAAGTTCTTCTGGATCAAGTTCTACGCCAAGACCCAGGGCAAGGCGTTCGGCAAGCCGTTCCTCTTCGGGCCTGATGTCAACGAACTCTCCTATCTCGGTTTTGAAGTCTATCGTGAGATGCAGACCGCCGATCCCAAGTTCCACGTCCGGCTTGCCGAGCGCACGCCGAGGGATTTCCTCGAAAAGGTGGTCGAGTGCATCCAGATCGGCTGCACCAGCGTCGTGATTGTCAACGACCCGAGGCAGATCGAAATGCTGCGCCGGAACGGCAAGCGCCTTGAGGACGCGGAGGACTATCTGCTCATCGGCTGCTATGAACCGGCGGTCATGGGCAAAGAGTTGAACTGCTCCGGGGCGGCGGCGGTGAATCTCGCCAAGGTCGTCGAGTTGACGCTTGCCGATGGGGACCCCGCTGCCTTCGACGACTTCATGGCCGCCTATTTCAGTACCCTCGAATCGCAGATCGCTATTGCCATTGACCAGACGCGGCGGCGCGAGCGCCTGTGGCCGCGCGTCAATCCGTCGCCGGTCCTCTCCGGCACGATGGACTCGTGCCTCGAAAAGGGCCTCGACGTCTCCGAGGCCGGGGCCAAATACAACACCACCGGTTTCCTGTTCGCAGGTCTCGCCAATGCGGTGGACTCCCTGGCCGCCATCGAGCAACTGGTTTACTGCGAGAGGCGTTGCTCCCTCGCCAAACTCAAGGCGGCGCTCGCCGCCGACTGGCAGGGCTTCGAGGAACTCCGTCTCGCCGCGCGCAACCGCGTCCCGAAGTGGGGGAACAACGACGACCGCGTTGATCGCTTCGCCGTGGCGATCACCGGCTTTGCGGGAAAACGGATCAACCGCGAGCCTAATGCCCGCGGCGGCGTCTTCCAGGCCGCTCTCTATGCGATTCTCCCCACCGCCCAGCGCTTCGGCAAGCTCACCGGCGCGCTGCCGGACGGCCGCCGCGCGGGAGAGCCGCTTGCCATCAACACCGGCTCCATGGTGGCCATGGACAGGGACGGCGTCACCTCGCTCATCAACTCTGTAACCAAGATAGACCTTGCCCAGTTTCCCAATGGCACGGTGCTGGATGTCATGTTCCATCCCACCGCGGTGCGGGGCGCGGAGGGGATTCAAACGATGATCTCCGTCATCCGGACGCACTTCGACCAGGGCGGAATGGCCATCCAGTTCAACATCTTCGACGCCGATACCCTGCGCGACGCCCAGCGGAACCCGCAGAAATACGTTAACCTCCAAGTGCGGCTCTGCGGCTGGAATGTCCGATTCGCCGATCTGTCGCCCAAGGAGCAGGAGATGTTCATCGCCAAGGCCGAGGGGGTTTAGCGGGCGGGACCGAGGCGCTGCGCGTCTTGACCCATCCCGGCAGCGTCCTCGCGGACTTGCCCATACCGAAACCGGTTTGGGATTCCGCCACGGGTGTAGCGATTGGGCGACACGCCCATCGTGTTAGATTTTGCGGAGAGACGCCTCCACCTTCCGCAGCCGCGCATCAAGGGCCGAGACCCCCTGGCGCGCGCGACTTATCTTCGCCACCGTGTTGCTGATCGCCTGCCCCTTTATTCCTCCAAAGTACGCGCCTAACTCCTCCCCCCTCAGCCGCGTCCATCCCCGGCTGAGATAGATTGCCGCTCCACGCGCCTCGTTCCCTCGACTCCCACGCCTCCGCAGCGCCTCCGGCGAAATCCCATAGGCCCTGCACACCGCGCGCTCTATCTCCTCCACCGAGATCGCCGCCCCAAGTTCCCGCGCCGCGGGCACGTCCCGTTCCGGCGTCCGATCGCGAAGCCATTCGCCCATCTTTCCCAAGAAGTCCGCCGACCCCAGGAGCGTTGACGCCCTCGCCTCCTCCAACGGCGACTTCGCCCGCGAGGATATTCCCTCCGCCAGATACTTCCGATACCTCCGCCGCGCCTCTCGCAGGGATCGGCCGTGCTCTCCCAATGCCTCCTCCCACGCCAGCCACTCCGGCGCGCCTCGCTCCTCAAAATAACAGCGGCAACTGCTCCACGCATAACCTTCCGGGTCTCGCGCAAGCCCGGCTCGGACGGGATTCAGGTGGATGTAGCGCGTCAACTCCCAATAATGGTAATCGCGTTCCACCAGGATGCCTTTGAACCGGCCCTGAAACAACGGGCCGGAGCGGCGGTGACGACCGTTGAACCGCGATGCATACCCGCTGTTCAGATCGTGCATCCCGGTCGAAAGGTCCGCGTGAGGAGTGCGGAGGAAGAGATGAAAATGGTTGTCCATCAAGGCCCACGCAAAGACGCGCCAATCGAACCGCCGGCACACGGCGCCGAGCAGTTCGGTCCAATTCTCCCGATCCGCGTCGTCGGCCGCGATGCGGCGCTTCTCCAATCCGCTGCTGGTGACATGATAGACGCCGTCCGGAATCTCGATTCGCAAGGGTCTGGCCATATGGTTTGTCTTGTCCTCCTGCAATCCGGGTTTCGACATAGAATGTAAAATGAAGACCTGACCCCCTTATTGTATCCCATCGCGGTTCGGATTTCAACGGAAAATGTAGAATGAAGACCTGACCCCAATTATGCGGATCAGCGAATGCGCTCGCTCGTCAGGCCGATGGTGACGCGGCTGTTACGGATTTTTTCCTCGATGTTGCGCCGCAGTCGGTCCGCAATCGGCTGGACCTCGGCCAATTTCTTCTCGGGATCGAACTCGAGGAAGATTTCGATGAATACATGGCTGCCAGCCCGGCGCGAACGAATGCCGTGCAGCGCCTCGTAGTCGTGGAAATGTCGCGCGAGCTCGCGCAGGATGATGAACTGGCAGGACTCATCGAGCGTCCTATCGAGCAAGTCGTTGAACGAACCCGAAAAGATGCCGAGCGCGGCCAGGAGCGTGGATCCGGCAATAGCGATCGAGGCGGCGGGGTCTATGTAGAACGACCATTTGTAGCAGCGCAATAACAGACTCAATGCAAGCGAGAGCAGGATGAACACGTTGCCGATGATCCTGGCGAGGAACAGACGGGCCTGGGCGGCCATGAGCGGGGATGACTCGGCCTTCGCCGCGAGATGACTCCGCCGGCAGAGCAGGCCGTTGACCCCGCTATAGACGATCTGGATGCCCATGCTGATCCATACGCCGATTCCACTGATATGGATGGGATGAATGAGGTTGTGCGCGGCGCTGCCGACCATGATGAACAGACAAACGACCATCAGGACGCCGACAAACAGGCTGGAAAGGCTTTCCAATTTGCCTATGCCGTACTCGAACTCGTGGTGCGTTTTCCGGCTCATCTTCCTGACGGCCAGGTAGGATAGGAGCACCGCAACGAGCTCGAGGAAAGTGGCGAGGAAATCGGCAAGCACCACGCACGAACGCGCGCCGATCAGCGCCCCCAACGCGAGCAAGCTATCCACAAGTCCTGCAATTACGCCGGCGCGCGTGGACGATTCCGTTGAGCTATCGGCGTGGGGCATGCTGCATCATCCCCCCTAACTGTGGCGGCCATGGCGCGACGGATGGTCGCCTTCCCGGACCTTGGCCGTTGCTTCCTCCATCGTTTGGCAGATGGGAAGGATATCGGTGAATTCGCAGATCTCGAAGACCTGGTAGACGATCGGCTGCATCGCGCAGAATGCCATCTGGCCTTTCCGTTTTCTCAGCGTCTTTGCGAACGTCAGGAAAACGCGGAGTCCTGCGCTGCTGATGTATTCCAACTGAGCGCACTCGACCACAATATGCCTGACGCCCGCGGTTAGAAGTGCGTCCAGTTTGGAATCAAGGCCTGGGGAAGATGTGGCGTCGAGCCGCCCGTGCAGACCTAACCTTGTGATTGTCCCCTCTGTGGATGCAACTACCTCAAACATAGGCCTCTCCATCAATTCGCGGCGAAACGGTTACTTTTCTCCATTCCGCCCGGCAACAACTACAACTCCCGCATCGTCTTGAGGCATTGGCGGAAGGCGTCGCGCAGGAGGCCGACATCGGAACCGATGCAGAGGAGGTTCACCCCGATCTCCTTCCAGCGCCTCGTCATGTCGAGCGTGGGGCAGACGGTGGCCGTGATCTTTTTGTGTTCCTTCGCAATTGCGAAAACATTCACGCAGCGGTCCATCAGCTCCGGGCTGTCCCACCGTCCGGGGATGCCCATAGACGCGGACAGGTCGCCCGGGCCGATGAGGATGCCGTCAATGCCGGGGGTGGCGATGATGGCCTCGGCGTTCTGGACGGCCTCGATAGTCTCGATCTGGCAGAGGAGGACGGTCCCCGCGTTGGCGGCGGCGAGGCGCTCCTCGATGGACCCGCCGACGGTGTAGTCCATCCCGCGCGAGCCGAGGTTGAACCCGCGCAGGCCGAGGGGCGGGAACTTGCCGTACTCCGCCACCTTTCGCGCGTCCTCGGCGGTGTTGATCATCGGCGTGACAATGATCTTCCCACCGGCCTCCAGCCCGCGGAGGACGTTCTCACGCTGGCCACTGGCGACGCGGAGCATGGGCCACAGGCCGCGGAGCTCCGCCGCGCGGCACTGGTCCTCCACGTCGGGCCAGACGGCCGAGCCGTGCTCGATCTCGATCCAGACGAATCGGTAGCCGACGACGAGCCCCATCAGCTCGACGACGGCGGGCGACCGCGCGACGGACACGGCCCCGTAGCTTATGCCGGCGGCGATGATCTCCTCTTTCAGATTCTTCACATTCACGAATAATCTCCTTTCCTCAGTGATGATGATCCTGTTTCACGCCGTGGCCGTGCGTGTGGTACGGGTCGTCGCCGTGGTGGTGGGTATGCTTCGCCTCCACGACCAGCCGTCCCTTCAGCTCCTTCCGTGCTTCGTTGAAGAGCTTGACCATTCGCCTTCGCGAACGTTCGTCGAACACGGTGGCCAGCGTGTTCAGATACTCGATCCCGCCCTCGACCAGGGCCAGCATGTGCTCCGCCGCCGGGCCGTCGAAGGCGCGCGTCCTGCCGCACTTGATATACACCGGCGACGTGTGGGCCGCCGAGTACGAACCGGGATGCCCGGCGAATCCCGAGCACCGGGCGGCGATCCACCCGCTGCCGCCGATGCGAATCTTTTGCCTGATCGTTAACTTCTTCGCGCCCTTGGACGCATCGGCCGCGGCGGCCACCTGTCCGTTGCACACGACCTCCAGCCGACCGAGCGGCAGGAAGCCCTCCGCCGCGGCGTGGACTTCCACCGTCCCGCCGCCCGTCGGCATGGAGATCGCCTCGCCGATCTCGCGGCCCTCGACGGTCAGGTCCAGGAGCGGGCCGTTGGTCGAGATCGTCCGCCCGGCGCGGACGGAGTCGCCCCAGGCGTCGTAGGTGAAGGGTTTGTTCGTATCGAGCTTCGCATAGGTGCGCAGCCAGCCGAGGGCGCAGTAGGCCCCCATCTTGTCCGTGCCGCCGACCGCCGCCACGCGGTAGCCGCAGTTGAGATAGCGATACCACTCCTGGACGGGAAAGCCCTGGTCGCGATCAATGCGAATCTCCAGCGCGTCCACCAAGCCCTTCAGGATCGGCACGGGGTCCTCGGTGTGGCCGCAGTAGGGGAAGTGGGGCCGGATGACGACGCCGCCCTTGCGCTTGTTCTCCCGGGCCCATTCGGCCAGCGCGACGAAGTCGGGGTCGCCGACCCACGACTCGCCCGGCCCGCCGCAGCACATGGGGAAGACGGGCATGCCCTTCGTGCCGAGCATGGACATGTGGCCGAGCATGTGGTTGCGGTTCTCCGTGCCGACATAGACGATGGTATCGTCCTCGACGATGCCGACGCGGCCCGTGTAGTCGCCGACATTGGTGAACAGCCGCCCCCACTGCGAGGCGAGCAGGTTGACGACGTTCACCCCCTCGGCCTGCGCCTCGAGCCACGCGGTATGGGGGCTGATGAAGTGGACGTGCGTGTCGGCCGTCACCCAGCCCTTGCTGCGCAGGTCCCGCCATCGGGCGATGCGGAGTTCGAGCGTCTTCTGACCGGGCTTGATCCGCGCCTTCGTTCGGGTCGGCTCGTACTCGAAGCCCTTGTAGAGTTCGACATAGATATCGCCGACGGGCAGGTCCGTCGGGAACTCGCCCGGCACATAGGCGTAGCTCCGCCCGGACACGAGGAGGTCGGCGGCGTAGTCCTCAAACCAGTTGGCATTGACCTGTGAGTGGTGGCCGTAGGGAGCGATGTATTCGCCCCGCGCTCCGGACATGTGGAGGCGCACGGGCGTCGGCCTGCCGGTTGAGCCGTCAATCACGCGGACCTGCATCCACTGCCGACGCCGGCCGAGCGCTTCGAGCGACATGCGGCCGGTCTTGTTCCGGCCCTTCTCGAAGGCCTCGCCGAGGGAGAAGTCCACCGGTTTTTTCTGTCCGTCGAGATTGACTGACAGCTTCGCATCCCTCGCGCCGAATGCCTCGATGAGGTCCTCGGTCCCTTTGGTCGGTTCCTGGGCCATGGTCGCGCCGGCGTAGTCCGATGCGACCCATTCCTTACCGCGCGGCCCTGCGCTGGGAAAGACGCGCGCTACGCCGCCAAGATCAACCTGGGCCTCCTTCACCTTCGCCGGCTTCCCGCCCGTGTTGACGCGGTAGGTCCTGCGAGGAAGATGCGCCAGGGGATGGGCGGAACCGGTGTAGAGCGTCAGGCCCGCCACAAGGAGCGGCGACTCCACCAGCCCCCGGATGGTCAGCGACCGGACCTTCTTTCCCGGGTGCGGATTCGCCATTGCATAAAGAAGGGGTACACCGCCCTGGCGGCTCAATCCCATCTGAAGTCGGCCCCAGGGCGTGGCTTGCGGGGGCGCAACAGGATCGGCGGTATCGGGCATGTGGAACGGCACGGCCAGCCACGGCGGGCCGGGGCTTTCCTGCATGGCGACCTCGAAGCGCGCCCGAACCGGCTGGACGTGCCGCGTGCCGTCGGCGTAGGTCAGTACATACTCGGCGACGACGAGGCCCTCCGTCGGATCGAGTCGCCGAAGGCTTGACGAGACCTGATGCCACTCGTGGAGGAAGCACAGATGCGTAGCTGTGGCGTTGAGGGGGATTATCACCGGGTCGTGCGACTTGCCGGCGAGGATGACGCGCGGGCCGTCGGCCTCCGCCATCCGGAACGGGATGCCCCAGGAGGTCTGGTTGCCGGATGGGTACTTGCGCGCCTTCTCGGCCAGCTCCGCCCACCACGGGTCCTCTTGCTTCTTGCCCGGCCAGTTGAAGTGCTTATCCAAACGGACGATGCGAGTTGACGCGCCGTACGATTTCCTTCCTTTTTGCAAAGGCTTTGCCATGGCAATCCTCTCTGTTGTGTCAGGTGGCCGTGAACGCGACGGCGGCAAAGCTGACCGCCGACCGCGTGGGTTCCTCGTGCCATATCTGGTAATCGAGGAGATGTCCCCGGACGTCGGACAACACCTCGGTCATGCACGCGAGCGCGGGGAAGCCGCAGACGTTGTATCGGTCCTTCACTCGGCGCGACTCGGCCCAGAAGGCCGCGGCGTCCAGCCTGCACAGCGCATCGAGGAGGGCGCGGTCGTGCTTCTCCGACTCGGCGACGATGGCGTGGGACGACATGTGGTCGCCGAACTTCGGCCCGATGTGCGACAGGTCCACGCCCGCGACGAGGAGCGTTCTCCGGTCCTTGTCTTCAACGGCCTTTCGGAGGGCGTCGAGGAATCGCTTGAGGTCGGGCATGTCCGTGGGACGATTGAACTGCTCCAGCATGTGCGACATGCCGCCGCAGAGGATGGGAACGATCTTGATGTCGGGACGTCCGAATACATGCTGCAGGAAGACGACCTGGAACTCGATGGAGTGCTCGGTGCGATGGGCGAGGTCGTTGTCGCTCAGAACCGCCTCCCCTGCGGCGGCCAGTTGGCCCGCCAGTTCCTGGTCGGTCTCGGTCAGGCCGAAGGGGGTCAGATAGCCCTTTTGCGATAGCGAAAACAAGCCGTCGTCGGAACGGTGCATGATGCCGAGGATGATGACGCGGTCGAAGTCGGCGCCCTTCAGGATGCCGTAGGCGTTGGCATAGACGCGCTCGCCGACCTTGATGTCAATGTGCGGGGCGGCGAGGGCGGCGACGGCATCAGGCTTGATGTCCGTCTTCGGCTCCGCCTGTGCGAGGACGCTGTCAAGGTATTTGCGGAGCGCCGCGGGGTCCTCCGGATAGGCCTGGCCGGGGTGGATGGGCCGGCGGATGGTTTCGCGGGTGTAGGCGGCGGCCAGTTCGTGGAGGGCCTGACGGTAGTGGTTGTTGTCGAGGAGGAGGGCCTGGTCGAGCTGGTTGACCATGTCCTGGATGGCGTCGCTCGAGATGAGCAGCCCGCCCTGCATGCGCATCATTTCGTATTGGATGTCGCGGATGGAGCGCGTGCCGTCGAGGAGGGCAAGGACGGCGGCGAACTCGGTGCTGAGGGCGATGGGTTCCTCGATGACGCCGGTCGGGTCCTGGATAATGATGACCGGCTTGCCCTGGGCCTGCCCGCGGGCGACGTGGAGGTCGGTTCGGAGACGGGGGTTAGCGTCGGCCATGTTTCCGTGCTCCCACGGCATCGCCCTCCAGCGCCTTGCGGACGCACTCGCAGATTGCCCGTTCCTTCTTGGGGTCCAGGGTGCAGACGTCTCGGAGGATGTCGTCCAGTTTCTTTCCCTTCACGGCCGGATCGGCGGCGTTGATCGCCAGACCCGCCGCGATGCCGTGGGCGAGGTTCGTCGGCGCGATGCCGTGCCTCGCGCAGAGCCGCGCCCCGCCGATGAATCGCTCGTGCGGACCGAGTTTTGCCAGCGACCCGCGCACCCCGCGCTCGATGGAGTCGTTGAAGTAGGGGCACGTCATCCGCCGCAGCAGGTCGTGCGCGTGGTTGCGGACCACGTGCCGCGTGAGGATCGGGGCGTATTCGGCCACGAGCGCCGCCCCGACCTCGTCCACCATCGCCGCCCGTGCGATTTCGTATATCTCGCGGTCCTCGCGCACCTCGTGGAACTGCCTGTAGCCGCGCAGATGCCCCAGATAGGAGATCAGGCCGTGCCCGCCGTTGTGGACGAAGGTCTTCTGGTCGTCCAGCGCCTTGAACTCCTTCGCCGTCGCCACGCGGAGCATGTCGAGCGGGATGTCGGCCCCTCGCACCGCCTGCGCCTCGATGACGATGCCGAAGTACGGCTCGACGACGACGGCGCGTTTCATCCCCTCCGCGAGGGGCCGGAGCTGGTCCGCCACAGCGTCGTGCCCGCAGGCGCGGAGGCTCCGGCGCGATTCCTCCAGGTCCTCCACCTGGCACATCCGGGCGATGACGGTGTCGCTGAACCGGACGAAAGGAAAGTCGCGCCGGCGCAGTCCTTCAAAGACGAATCGGCGCAGCGTCGCGGCGATCTCCTTGCCGTTCTCGCAGCAGCAGATCGGCAGTGGGGCCTTTCGCTTTCTCTTCTTGGCCTCAAGGATTCCATTGCGGATGAGCGGGGCGATGGATGCCAGGAACTTCGCGCCGGTCGCCGTGAAAAGCAGGTCGGCCGATGCGATGGTCCGGACGGCCTTCTTGCGCTCGGCGGGGATGTCGGAGTTCAGCGCCTTCGCCCCGGAGATGGCCACCACCTGCACGCTCGGTCCGGCGATGTTGATCGAGAACGGTTTGCCGGACTGGATCATGTGGATCATCTCGGCGCTGGCGTCAACGTCAACGTAGGTGATATGGTATTCGTGGTGAAGTTCCGGGGCGATGAAGCCCAGACCCACTCCCCCTGCGCCGATCACAACTGCTTGTTTCATTCTTGCTCCGTCAGGTCCATGTCGTAGAAGATGTGAAGAAATCGAATTTGTAGCCGCAGGCTTCAGCCTGCGCGCCGATCCACGACGCTCTTGCGCACCCGTAAAGGGTGCGCCTACAATTTCTTTGCACCTTCTCCGTCGTTGGGATAGAGAATCGGTTTCAGCCCGTTGCCTTTTGCCGTGAAGAACTCCTCCGGCGGCGTCGAGAGGGAGTAGCGTTTCGGCGAACAGAAGCCCTTGAGCGAGAGCTGCCCCTCCTCGATCCATCGGATGATCGTCTCCATCGTCCGGGTCGAGCAGCCGGAGCTGCCGACGGTGGCCGCGGCGCGGTAGTGGTGGACGTCGAGGTCCGCGCCGTCAACCAGTTCCCTCACGCCGCCGAAGCACGCCCCGCAGGCCCCGCCGTCCCGCGTGTAGAGCCGAAGCATCAGCCGTTGCGCGGCGGGATCGCCGCAGGCGGCGGCCACGTCGTCAAAAAGATGGCCCCCCGTCGCGCTCGCCGCCGCGTTCACGACCTGATCCTCGGTCTTGTCGCCCATCACAAGCGCTTCAAATCCATCGCCGAGTATCTCCCGCACAAGCCGGGCCTTTGCCTCGGATCGAACGAAGACCCACACCTGCGCCGCCCCCTCGATGCGGAGAAGGCGCGCGTAGATCAGGCTTACCGTGCCCGACCCGATGACCGCCGCCTTGCCGCCCTGCTTCGGTCCTGCGCAAAAGCGATGGCGGCCGTCGCCGTCCACGCCGGTCGGATGGACGGTGGAGAAGATGGATTCCAGGGCGCACGCGGCCGGCTCGACCAGCGCGGCCTCTTCGTCGCTCACGTTGTCCGAGACGCGAAGGACGGAGCCGGACTGAATCAGTTCCTTCGGCGCCCTCATGTATTGGCTGTATCCGGCGTTGATCCGGAAGCTGAGGATCGTGATGTCCTTGGCCGGGTCGAGCATTAGAAGGCCGTTCTCGTACTGGGCGATCCGCGACTGCACGGTGACGCGCTCGCCGGGGCGGAAGTTGAGGTATTCCGGGGAAAGCGTCTCGCCCTGCTTGTATCCGATGCCCTCCGTGAGGCGCGTGACGTCAGGCCCCACGTCCACGATCTCGGCGCAGATTTCATGGCCCAGGACGATAGGGGCGTTCGGGTCAACCTTGGGATGGCCTTTTGCGAAGATGCCCTTGTCGGTCCCGCACCGCCCGCAGGCGAGGACCTTCACCACGATGTCTGTCGGCCCGCACTCGATATCCAGCGTCTCGACGCGGACGTCGCGGGGCGCATGGTAAACGAATGCCTTGGACCTGTGCCTCCCCATCTATTTCTGCCCTTCGGCCTTCAGTTCATCGAGGAGCTTGCGAATGCGCTGCTGGATGTCGGCGGCGCGTTCGCCCTTGAGATCAACGTATTTTTGAAAGTGCTGAATCGCGCTTTGCTTGTCGTTGAGGTAGTCGGCGCAGAGGACGCCGAGGTTGTAATAGGCCGCGGCGTAGTCCGGGTTCGCAGCCTGGGCGCGTTCATAGACCACCTTCGCCTCGGCGTATCGCTTTTGGTCGCGGAGGAGCGCGCCGAGGTTGTTGAGGGCGTAGAGATAGTACTTCGGCTTCGGGTCCGCGGGTTCATAGAAGTCGCAGGCCATCTTGTAGCATTCGATCGCCTTCTCCGGGAGGCCCAGCTCCGAATAGCATCGCCCGAGCATAAAGCGGGCGTAGCCGCCCTTGTGGCCCATGTTGACCAGAGTCTCCAGGATTTCTTTCGCGGCGCTATACCGGTTCTCGTCGTAGAAGCCGCGCGCCAGGGCCAGCAGGCGCTGCTGGGCGGAGTCAACCGCTTCGGAGGACGCAGGCTGGGCCTCCGGCTGCGGCGCGGGCGGGGCGGCCCGCAGTCGCGCAATCTCGCGCTCCGCCTCGGCATATTTTTCGGCGAGGATGAACAGGTCCTTCCTGGTCTTCTCGTGGGCCTCCTTCTCGTCCTCCAGATCCTGCACGATAGTCGCAGCCGTGTCGCGGCGGGTCAAGGGCGCCAGTTCACGGGCAGCAGCAGGCTCGGCGGCCGTCGGGCGCTTCTCCGCGGGCGCGGCGGTTGATTTCGACCCGGCGTCTGCCGCGCTGTCCGTTGCGGGTCTTGCCGTTTCCTTCTGCTTCGCCCGCTGCACGCGCCGGCCGCAACCCCCGATGGCGAGGGATAACATCAGGATGGCCAAGAGAAGCCATGTTCGCCGGCTCATACCTCCTCCTTCTTTGCTTTTGCCTGCTGGGCCTTCTTGCGGGTCCACTCGCTGCGGAGCGCGTCGGCGCGGTCTTTCATGCCGGCCTGCTCGAAGGCCCACGCGGCGAAGTTCTCCTTGCCGAAGGCGAGGGCCTGTTCGGCGATGCCTTCCCACATCTCGGGCGCAGGCGTCTCGCCGAGCATCCGTTTTGCCCGCAGCCAGATGCTCACGTCGCCCGCCTCGCGGGCCTTCGCGACGATCTGTTTCACCTTCTCCTTGTTCCCCGACTGCTCGAATAGATCGAGGGCCTCGTTCAATCGGCCCTCGTCGAGGAACGCCTGCCCGGAGGAGTCAATCTCCTCGGCGGGCATGGTCTTCGAGAACAGGATTTTTCGTTTTTCCGAATAACCCGGAAGCGGTTTGGAGGCCATGGCGTCTCAGACCGTTTATGCAAATCACAAGCGACTGATACCAAGTGTGCGCCGCACCCAAACTCTGTTTGGGGGCGCGTCGAGTGCGCGTTCTTGCCGACATAGTCATGTAGAACCATGTTGACCGAGCCGCGCTGTGCATACTCTATCATCTTCGTAATCAGCAATTCAACCTTTTTCAACGGCCCGTCCGGGCGTTCCATGGATTGTCATTGGGAGAGGGGATGAACATGGGCTGCGCCGCTCCTTCAGTCGGCAACCGCCCCGGCGATGTGGGCGAGGGCCATCGCCGCTTCGCCGGCGGTTGCCTTGCCCTCCAGGAGCAGGATCAGATGCCGGGAGACCTGGCTTTCGCGCGCGGCGTCGCGGGCAAGGGCGAAGGGGACGTGCTCACCCATCCGGTAGGCCCTGCTCCATGTCGCCGGGTCCCAGTCGGATTTCACGCCATCGAGATGAAACCCGCGAAACATCTCGGCGCGGGCGGGCGGGCGGCCCGACTGCATCAGGGCCATGCCGATGTAGCTGCTCGTGAGGAACTTTACCATCTCCCATGCCGCATCGGGTTGCGTCGTGTCTTTGCGTATTGCGCAGAAGAACTGGCGCACGGTGGTGGCCGAGCCGGAGGGGCCCTTCGGGGGGACCTGGACGCTCCACGCAAAGGAAGCCGATTTCAGGTCCCTCACGTGCTCCGGTCCGCCGAGGAACATGACAAGCCGATGCTCCATAAGCATCTGGACGGGAGATCGTGAGGCGTCGGAAGGAACGGGGGACACCTTATGCCTTCGGACGAGGTCCGCGTAGAACTCGATCCCTTTGACGGCGTCCGGGTCATCAATCCGCGCGGAGAGTCCCGCCGCCTGCCAGACCCAGGGCAGGAGCGCGTCGGCGGTCGGCTCGACAAGGAAGCCGAACTGGTCCGGCTCGCCGTCTCCGTTTAAGTCCTTCGTGAGCGCCTTGGCGGCGGCGAGGAAGTCGGCCCATTCCCACGTCTCCGCGGGCGGCGGGATGTTCCGGACCCTGAAGAGGTCGGCGTTGAAATAGATCACCGCCGGTCCGCCCCCGCCCACAGGCAGGGCGAAAAACCGGTCCGGTCGCTCCCCGTGTCGGATGTCGGGGGCGAGGAACTGCCGGAGATCGAAGTGAACGGTCTCTATCTTCGGGAGGATGTTCAGGAGATTTCCCTCGCGGATGGCTTCGGTTACGGCGAGGCTGTCGAGGATCAGGACATCCGCCTGCGCGGCATCCTCGACCTGAACGATGTGAATATGCGGACGGGCCTCGGCAAACGCGGTGAGAGGATCGGTCTGCATCAGGTCCAGCCACTTGCCCGGCGCGAAGCGCAGTTCCACAGGGAGCGGTTTCGGCGCGCCGCAGCCCGCGAGAGCAATCATGGAGAACAATAGGATGGCTCTACCTGTGTTCATCCCAGTCGTCCCGTCGTGGAGCGATGTCATGTTCTCGGAGGTCCACTTGAACCTGAAATGTCCCCTCCTCTATCTTTCTACGCAGCCAGTGTTTGATGTATTCAGCGAGGAGCGATCGGGCGGGGGGAAGGAGGAGCAGGAAGCCCGCCGTGTCGGTGATGAGGCCGGGGGTGATGAGCAGCGCCCCGGCGAGGAGGATCATCAAGCCGTGGAGCAGGGCGTCGGTGGGGAGGATGCCCGCCGAGAGATCGAGACGAATCTGTCGCAGCAGCCGAAGTCCCTGGCTCCGGGCGAGGAGCGAGCCGATCAGCCCGGTGAGGATGACGATGCCCAGCGTCGGCAGAAAGCCGATGTGCTTGCCGACCTCGATCAGGAGCGCCAGCTCGACGAGGGGCGTGATGGTGAAGAGCAGTATGAGCTTGAGGAGCATCGCGCAATCCTACTGCATGAGAAAACGCCACCTGGCGGTGATCTTCGGCCACATCCAGACGACGATCAGCGCGCCGATCCCGTCGGCGAACAGGTCGAAGACGCTGGCGGTGCGATTCGGCTCGCAAGCCTGACGGACCTCGTCGAACGCGCCGTAGAGCGCGGTCAGCATGAAGGCGAGGAAGAGCATGGGGGGTCCCAGCTTCCGCCCGTGCGTCGCCACCAGGGCGCGACAGACCAGTAGGCACAGGAATCCATACCCAACGAGGTGGAGCAACTTGTCCACGCCGACAATCTGCGCGGCCTGGGGGGGCAGGAGGCGGCCGGGAGAGACGGTGACAAGCAACATGGCGTAGCAGACAACGACGAGCCAGCGCATGATGACGACCACGAGACGGTTCATTTCTTCCCCCCGGCGCCAAAGCCGAAGTATTTCATCCAGTAGTCCACCTCGCTCCGCGAGAGCCCCTCGTATTTTTCGATGGGGTCGTTGTCGGCGCGCTCGGCGTGGGCGGACTTGAGTCGCTTGTCCAGTTCTCGCAGGAACTCCTCCGAGTCTATCTGCCCTGCGCGGAGGCGTTTTGCGAAGTCGCGCAGCGAGTTGTCGGAGCTGACGACAGCCGCCGCTTTCGGGTTCGGCTCCTTCGCCAGGAGGCGCTTGATCAGCGTGTCGGCGTCGGCGTCTGCCTCCGAGAAAACAATCGTGATGCCGTGCACCTTCTGGGTCTGTGGGTACATGCGGCCGTCGGCATGGCCGTCGAAGGCGACGGTGATCTCGTCGCGGGTGATGGAGCGATACGCCGAGAGGAGCGAGATGAGCTGCATCCGCGCCCGCTCGGGGTTGTCCATATTGAAGGCGTGCTTGGTGCTGGCGAAGATTACGTTGTATCCGTCAATAAAGAGACGCATGGTTCTCAGAGTATCAGGCGGCCGAAAGCAGCTCTTTCAGCCGCTCGGGGTAGTTGGTCAGGATGCCGTCCACGCCCATGCCGATGAAGCGGCGCATATCCTCATGCGTGTCGGCGTAGAAGACGTTGGCCGTCATGCCGTTGGCGTGGACCGTATCCATAAATTCCTTCGACATCGTGGCGCGCCCGGGCTGGAGCATCTTGATCCTTAGGTCGAGGGCGGCCTGGACGTAGCCTTGCGCGAATTTGCCATCCAGCAGGATGAAATTCAGGTCCGGCCGCCAGTCCCTGAGCCACTCGATGGCGTCGAGGTCGTCCATCGCCAGCCATGCCCGCCCGATACAGTCCGCTTCGACCAGCGCGTTCTTAAAGCGTTGGACGTATCGGCCCAGCTCCCGTTTCATCCGCTTGACATGGATGTTGAGCAAGATGGTATTAGGGATGGCGGCGACGGCCTCGGCCAATGTCGGCACGCGCTCGCCCGAGCCGGCGTCGAGGGCGCGGATCTCGTCGAGCGTCAGATCGGCGATGGCGCCCTTGCCGTTCGTGGTGCGGTCCACCTTTTCGTCGTGCATTACGACGGGATGCTCGTCTTTTGTCGGCCAGACGTCGAACTCGATCATATCCACGCCGAGGGCGACGGCCTTTCGGAAGGCGAGAACGGTGTTTTCGGGGTAGATGCCCGACTGGCCGCGGTGGGCGATGTTGAGCAGGTTGTGAGCTTTCATCAGGTGCTGGTCTTCTCTATAGCCTACATTTGTGAACAGGCCAGAAACTATAACAGAGACAGTTGTTTTTCTCCGGGGTTTTCTTTCGGCATCCTGGCGACCGCCTCCAGATGGCTTGGGTGAAAGGTTTTGCCTGCGTCCGTGGCCACTTTCTCCAGATCCGGATAGCGGATGAAGTTCCATTTGGTTTTCTTGATGGTCTCGGCAAGAATTGGCTCCTGAAGCTTCCTGAAAAGGAATCTCTCCCTTTCCTTGGGAATTATGATGAACCTTTTGGGGCTGAGTTGTTCGGGGATGTTGGAGCCTCGGATTATAGCTTCTGAAATACCTGTGGTGTTCTCAACCTCAAATTCGTATTTTATTCTTCCGTCTTCAAGCCACAAGACATCAATCTGTCTTATCCTGTCAAGACTCACGCTGTCCTGCGGAACAAAACGGAAGACAGGGATGTGGTCACACATTTCGGATAGTGGTTTGTTTTTGACCTGGAACTTTTGCTCCTGCGAACCCACCCACACCTTATAACCAGCCTTCTTCCCAAGCTTAGCCAGGTGGTAAACCATAAGGTTGTGGACGGTTTCTCTCTGACTCTCCTGCAACCCCGGCTTTAGCATCCAATTGCCATCGCGGGCCTTGACTGCATATTCCTCCAACATTGAAGTTATGTCCTCGGTGTCGGGCGTCAGGGCGTTTGGAAACTGTATGAAAATCTCCTGCAGCACGTCATCAAACGACGCTTTGACCTTCTTGTCGAGGACATGGAGGACTACCTTTTCTATCCTGTCGCTGAGAGATGGTGTGGAGAAATTGGTGAAGTCCCGGCCTTTCAGCCACCACATTTTGCCCGCCTTCTTGCCTTTGGCGTTCTTGATGTCAATGAGTTCAAATTCATTGCCAATGTGGTCTTTGAGGACGTCTTCGATGTTCCTTGCCCCGACCGGGGCATTCCTACCCCCCTTCAATTCCACCATGATGCTGTTCAGTATGCGCTGATATATGGTGGGTTCTCCGCGTTCCTCTATTATTTTTTTCGCGGCCCACACCACTTCACGTTCATAGGTCTCCTTGTCGACCGCGTCTTCTGAAGACAGTTTCCCGGTGTCGGGCTTCCGGAAACGGATGTAGTAATCTCCCACTGCCGAGCCGTACGGCTGGAGAAGGCCCTTTGCCGACGGCCTGGCAGGGGGCTGGTAAATGATTTTCTCCAAATCAAAGCCGCTGAGAACTACTGCCTTGATGATTGAGTTCCAGACCTTAATCTCTGCGCTGTGGAAGGTCACTGTGAGGTATCTTCCCGCCTTCAGCGCCTGATACATTTCTCTGAATGCTGATTTGAGCATCTTGTGGTAATACTCGAAGTCCTTGCTCTGCTGACTGTTTATGGTTATCTCGTCGGCATAATTCAAATCCATGCCCAGCCAAGCCGCCCAAAGCGTACTTAACTCGAAATACTGTATTGCTCCACCGTAAGGCGGATCGGTGAAGATGTAATCCACGGAATTCGGAGGGACGATTTTGGAAAGCTCCAGTGCGTTAGCGGTCTGGAACAGCAGATTCGCGCCGTCGTTGATATCCTTGAGGCTTTGCGCTTTTTTATAGAGTTTTATTTGATCCGCGGCATCCGCTTTGCCTTTCACCAGACCTTGTTTGCCAAGAACCGCGCTTTCAAACAGCATCCAGACGTTGGATTCCATTGACACGGGAGGAATCCAATATCGGTGGACCGGCCAGAACGAAGTGGTGCTTAGAGCGCTCCAATGCCCTTTGCCGCCTTCCTTTGCGACAGGACACATTAAGCTTGCAAGATGAAGTATCGCGGTGAACGCAAATTTGAAAACATTTTGGAGTTTCCTTTTCTCGATTTTCTCTATCGTGTCAAAAAGAAGCGATAGTGCGCACAGATTTCTCTTGGTGAAGAGGGAGTCTATTGTTTCATATTCAGGCAGATGCGTGCCTTCCTTGAAAAGATTTCCATCGTATGCCAACCTATTCTTGGGATGCTTCTTGGACTTCAATCCTTCGATTTTGCTTAAGAGATTCAAATCTCTATGTTTTGGCTCTGTTGCATATTTCTTGCAGTCAGGACATATACACCTTAGTTCCTTTGGTTTTTTCTTGCCCCTTTCCCATATGGTTGCAAGGACAGTGGCCTTTTGATCGCACTTCGGGCACTTTGTCTCGTACAGTTCGTTGATCTTGTCTTTCAGTTTGACTTCGATTTTCCTGAATTCTTCCTCTATCTCCTGGAGACTCACTTGACTCAGGGTATTCTCAATCAGGAAGGCCGACATCGGGTTCAAATCTATCGAAATGGCCTTTCGACCCACCCTTATCGCCTCCATCGCCGTGACGCCGGAGCCGCCGAACGGGTCGAGGACGATTTCACCCTCTTTGGAGTAGCGCTTGATGTACTCCGAAACCACGTTGTGGGGTTTCCTTGCCCAGTACTTGTGGATGAGATACATTGGAGTATGGGCCTGAGCGATTATGGCATAGTCAATATGCTCAATTTCCGATCTCTTTGACATAACGCTCATGTCTCCAATATATGCTCTCCGGCATCTGCTGTTCCTTTACGACCCTTCGCGCCTATTCCTCGCAACGTATCTCCCCCCCCACGATCGTCCTCACGGCCTTGCCCTTCACCTTCCATCCGTGGAAGGGGCAGTTGCGGCTCTTGGACTTGAACTTCGAGGCGTCAATCGTCCATTCGAGGTCGGGGTCAATAATCGTCACGTCCGCGTCGGCGCCGGGCCGGAGCGTGCCCTTCGGAATCCCCAGGACACGGGCCGGACCCACGGTGAGCTTCGCGATCATCTGCGAGAGGGTCAGGACCTTCTTCCGAATCAGCGTCTTGAACAGGACGCCGAGGGTTGATTCCATGCCGATCACGCCGAAGGGCGCGAGGCCGAACTCCACGTCCTTCTCCTCGACCGTGTGGGGGGCGTGGTCGGAGGCGATGACATCTATGGTCCCGTCCTTCAGCCCCTTGAGGAGCGCCTTCTGGTCCTTCTCGGTCCGCAGCGGCGGGTTCATCTTGAAGTTAGGGTCGTAGCTGCGGACGCACTCGTCTGTCAGGGCCAGGTGATGGGGGGTGACCTCAGCAGTCACTTTCACACCGCGCTTCTTCGCCCGGCGGATGAGGTCCACCGATCCCGCCGTGCTCACGTGGGCGATGTGCAGCTTTGCGCCCGTCGTCTCGGCGAGGGTGATGTCGCGGTTGACGATGATCTCCTCGCCCGCGCTCGGCATGCCCGGCAGTCCGAGGACCATGGAGACGTAGCCGGAGTGCATGACGCCGCTGCCGACGAGGTTCTTGTCCTCGCAGTGCGAGATGATCGGCCGGTCGAACATCCTGGCGTACTGCAGGGCGATCCGCATGACTCCCGCGTTCTGGACTGTGTCGCCGTCGTCGGAGAAGCCTACGACGCCGCCGCGACTGAGCTGGCCGATCTCCGCGATATCCACGCCCTCGCGGCCCATAGTGATCGTGCCGATGGGGTAGATGTTCGCCATGCGCGCCCGCTCGGCCTGGAGGAAGACGAACTCCGCCGACGCCTCGTTGTCCACCGGCGGGTCGGTGTTGGGCATGCACGCGACGCTGGTGAAGCCGCCCGCCACGGCCGCCGCCGAGCCGCTGGCGATGGTCTCTTCGTCCTCGTTGCCCGGCTCGCGCAGGTGGACGTGCATGTCAATGAGGCCCGGCGCGACGATGAGGCCCTTCGCGTCAATGGTGATGGACGCCTTCCTGGCGGCCTTGCCGACGGACTTGATCTTTCCCGCCTCGATCAGCACATCGGCGACGCGTTCCAGGTTCTGGGAAGGATCGAAGACTTTTCCGCCTTTGATCAGGATGCTCTTCATCTCTGTTCGATCCCTCCTTTCACGCCGCTGACGAGGTATAGGACGGCCATGCGGACGGCGAGGCCGTTGGTCACCTGGTTCAGGATGACGGAGTGCGGCCCGTCGGCGACGTCGGCCGCAAGTTCGACGCCGCGGTTGATGGGGCCGGGGTGCATGATGAGCACGTCCTCCTTCGCCTTCTTCAGCCGTTCCGCGTTCAGGCCGAAGAGTCGCGAGTATTCCCGGATCGAGGGGAAGAGTTTTGTCTTCTGGCGTTCGAGCTGGATGCGGAGCATGTTGATGACGTCGAACTCCCCGATCACATCGTCCAAGTTGTAGGAGACCTTCGCGCCCATTTTTTCGATGTGGGAGGGGATCAGGGTGGACGGGCCGACGACGGTGACCTCGGCGCCGAGCTTCGTCAGGCCCCAGATGTTCGACCGCGCCACGCGGCTGTGGCTGATGTCGCCGACGATGGCGACCTTGAGGCCCTCGATCCGTTTCTTGTGCTCGCGGATGGTGAAGATGTCCAACAGGCCCTGGGTCGGGTGCTCGTGTTGGCCGTCGCCGGCGTTGACCACGCTTGGCTCCAGGATCTTTGCAAGCATGTGCGGCGCGCCTGCCTCGGAGTGGCGTATGACGACGATGTCCACGCCCATGGCCTCGATGTTTCGCGCCGTGTCCTTGAGCGTCTCGCCTTTCTGGGCGCTGCTGCCGGTCTCGGCCATGTGCACGACGTCGGCGCTCAGGCGCTGGGCGGCGAGCTCGAAGGAGACGCGCGTCCGCGTGCTCGGCTCGAAGAAGAGATTCACCACCACCTTCCCGCGCAGGGCGGGCGCTTTCTTGATGCTGCGCGTGGAGAGCTCCTTGAGCGATTGCGCCGCGTCGAGGATGGCGACGATCTCGTCGGCCGATAGGTCCTCAAGCCCGAGGAGGTCCTTTCGCGTCCATTTCGTGCGGTCCATATCTTCCTTTCCTCGCCAAACCGTGGGGCCGGGACGGCGGGACGAACTTCTCTATCGAACGTTTTCCCGGATGATCTCCGCCATGCGTTTCAGGATCGCCGGGTCCTGCTGCTTGGTAAGATCCAGATACCGTTGATAGTGCATGAGCGCCTTCGCCTTGTTCGGCAGAACATCGTCGTAGAACTTGCCGAGGTTGAAGTGCACGTCGGCGAAGTCCGCATCCGCCTGCTCGGCCTTCAGATAGGCCGCCTCGGCCTCGTCGTACTCCTTCATGGCCACGTATGCGATGCCCATGTTGTTGTATGCGAAGGCGTTGTTCGCGTCCATCTTCAGGGACTTTTCGTATTCGCGGATGGCGTTCTTGAATTTGCCCTGGTCCTTGTAGACCATGCCGAGGAAGACGTGTGTGTTGGAGTCCTTCGACCCGTATCGAACGGCCTTCTGCAAGTTCTCGGCCGCAGCGGCAAGGTCCCCCTTCTGGGCGTAGACGATGCCGAGGTTGTGGTAGATTTCCGGGTCCGTGTTCCGAAGGTTTATGGCCCGCTTGTAGGCGCTCTCCGCGTTGTCGAGCTGGTTCAGCCGAACGCTGCACGCCCCCGCCCCGAGGTAGGCATCCACGTAGTTGGGGCTGGCGTCAATGGCCTTGTTGTATTCCGCCAACGCCTCCTTCACCTTCTTCTCGGTCTCGAGCCGTTTCGCCTCCGCCACATGCCGCTTGGCCTCGCGGCTAACCGCGCCGTCCATGGCCGCGCAACCGAAAAGCGCCCCCATCGCAAACAAGGACAGGACGGCGCACCCGGCAATCCGGGGACTAACGCGACGATGACTTGATGACAACTTCATCCTCCCCGTCCATTTCTTTCAGGTGAACCTCAATGATGCGCAGCGGACTGACCTCGAGGGACTTGCCCACATAATCCGCCGCGATGGGAAACTCCCGATGCCCCCGATCTATCAGCACGGCAAGCTGGATGCGCTTGGGCCGGCCGAAGTCAATGATCTGGTCCAGCGCCGCCCGCACCGTGCGGCCGGTGTAGAGCACGTCGTCCACCAGGACGATGTCCTTGCCGTTCACGTCAAAGTCAATCTCCGTCCCCCGCACCTCCGGATTGCCGCGGCCCCCGCCGAGATCATCGCGGTAGAGCGTGATGTCCAGCGCGCCGACGGGGATGTCCTCATGGCACACCTCGCCGAGATGGTCGGCGATGCGTCGGGCGAGTATTTCCCCCCGCGCCTTGATGCCGATGATCGCAATGTCGCCGCAGCGCCCGCGGGACAGGATCTCGTCGGAAATCCGCCGGATGCTCTCGGCGATGTCTCGCGCGTCCAGGACGCTCTCACCCTTTGAGGCCATGCCATTTCCCTTGCTTCAGGACGGACGGATTACGGAGCACCTATGCTACCATCTTGCGGCGGCACTTTCAATAACCTAACGAGCGCAGCCGCGAAGTTTTGCCTTGATTCAGGCAGCGACGCGGGTAAGATGAAGATTTTGACGCTGATGTACGCAGATGAACACAGATAAGAAAATGAAGATACAGAATGGCTGAAGAGTACAAGTACGCCGAGGTTAGCGAGAAGGTTATCAAGGCTGCATACCAAGTCCACAACACCCTTGGGTTCGGATTCCTTGAGAAGGTTTATGAAAATGCGTTGGCCATCGAACTCCGCGAAGTCGGGCTTTCGGCAGAGCAGCAACAGCCCGTGAAGGTATCATATAGAGGGGCCATAGTTGGTGACTATGTGGCCGACCTTATCGTGGATGGCAGGATTCTGGTGGAACTCAAGTCGGTTGCCACCTTGGACAAATCTCACGAAGTGCAACTGGTCAACTACCTGAAGGCGACCGGCATAGAGGTGTGTCTTCACCAAAAATTCAAATCAGCGTTCATCTGCGTAAATCTGCGTCTACCTCTTCTCGTGGATTATATCAGTGGAGAACTGAACCATGACCGACGCGCCTGTTGACGAAATCCTCGCATTGCTCGAACCCAACGAAGACCGCCTCGCCCGCGGCCGCGAGCGACAGGCCAAGATATGGCGCAACGAAGCCCCCGACGCCGTCCCCGTCATCTCCGGCGGCGGCGCCGTCCCGGAGAAGAAGAGCTACCGCCACTACACGCTCGCCGAGCAGTTCGACGACAAGGAGAAGATGCTCGTCGAGCACCTGTGGGGGATGATCTCCCTCGCGCGCGGGACGAGCGATGGGCAGCTCGCCATCCGGCCGAACCTCGGCGTCGGCTTCATCCCCAGCCTGTTCGGCATGGAGACGAAGTTCGTCCAGGAGGACCAGATGCCCTGGATCGTCGGCCATCCCTCGAAGGAGGAGCTGGCGAAGGCAAGGATGCCCGATGTGCGCACCGCCGGCCTTATGCCCAAGTGCTTGGAGATGATCGCCTACTTCAAGGAAAAACTCGACGGCAAGGCCCACGTCTATCTCGCCGACACGCAGGGACCGTTCGACATCGCCCACCTCCTGCGCGGGCACGACATCTATACCGACATCTACGACGATCCCGATTTCGTCCACCGCCTCCTCGACCTAACCACCGAGACCTACATCGAGGTGTCCAAGGTGATGAAGAAGGCCATCGGCGAGCTGTTGGATAGCGGCTACCACGCCGCGGGCTACATGGGCAACGGCGGCGTGCGTCTGTGCGACGACTCGGCGATCAACGTGTCGGGGGCGACCTATCGCGAGTTCATCCAGCCCTATGTCGCGCGGGCGCTGAAGCCCTTCGGCGGCGGGTGGTATCACTTCTGCGGACGCGGCCATCAGATACTCGACGCGATCATCGAGACCGACGGCGTGCGCGGGATCAACTTCGGCAACCCGGAGATGTACGACTTCGCGGACGTCCTGTCGCGCGTCCGCGCGAAGGGCAAGTTCTACCAGGGGGCCATCCCCGCCCAGCCCGGCGAGACGATCTTGGCCTACGCCGCGCGCATATCGGGTTATTTGGACGGCGATCCCCGCAGCCTCATCCTCCAGGGCCTTCCGAGCGAGAAGGGCGTGACGACGGACGAGGCGATGGAGAAGTGGCGTGGGGTGTGGAAGGGGAATTGAGCGTCCAGAGCAGGAGGCAGAACGTTAAACCGTTCCTACCGTCGGCATCACCCAACTTCCAGGGCCTGATAGACTTTACCGTGTTGCCGAAGCCATTCGATGTCGCCTCGCTCTGCGTGCTCTTCAACGTTGCGCAGCAATTGGACGGTTTCAGCCTCGTAACAGGGCTCGCTCGGATCATCCTCCGGGATGACCGCTTCCACGTCAACTGCCACAACGAAGCGCTGCGTCCGAACCAATCTTGTGCGCGGTATTCGCTTGCCGGGAATTTTCATGGTCATGCCTCGTCGAAAAAGTGAACCGTGACCAGTTTTGCGACGCCGCTGCGCGGCAGATAGGACCAAACGGCATTGAATTCCGTCCCGTCAGGGAGCATCTCTCGCACCTCGATAGCGGGGTTAGGCTTCTCTGCGGGGCGATCGAGCATCAACTCCCCATTCTCCAACCCGACGACAGCTTGCCATTCAAGGATGCCGCGCTCCTCAAGCCGCTCGACCGCATGTTCTCCAACGACATACTTCCCTTCCGCGACGAGTTTGCGAATCCTTTCAAACAACTTCCCCATCGGGCGCTTTGTCTCCTGTCGCCTGACGCAAAGATCAACGGCGCCGCAGCGGCAACACTTAACCTCTCTCTGATATAATTCTACCTGAGATTGCGGACAAGTCAAGGACGCATTGCCACCGCTCGCATTTCCGGCTATCTGAACGGCGATCCCCGCAGCCTCATCCTCCAGGGCCTTCCGAGCGAAAAGGGCGTGACGACGGAGGAGGCGATGGCGAAATGGCGGGGGGTGTGGAATGTCGTGCAACAAACGAGTGGCAGGCATTTGCGCATGAAATTATCTGGATGGGGGATTTTCCGCTTTCCGCGCTCGTAGCCAACTACTGATGTGTAACGAAATGGGGCTACATCTATCTGATGTAGAACCACACGCACAATACCAAGAACGAAAAGCCTGTTGAGCATATCGAGAGCAAGATCATACCGGTGAGTATCTTTCTGCCCAAAGGAGTAAAGTTCGAGCTCATATTGACAACGAGCACTAAGGGAACGCCGATCACCAAGAGAATCACACTGACAGGGAGGAGAATGCATGAAGCCGCCAATCCCAAGGCTTCTCGGATATCGTGGCGATTATTGAACGGGAAAACGATCCACGAAAATAAATTCGCTGCCGCCGCTACCAAGAGCATGATGCCGATTACAATGCTTATGACGACATTTGCACACTTCACGAAAAAAAGGTAACGTTCTCGTTCCTTCTGCATCATTGCTCCCCGCATATTGCCGCCGAACCAATCCCGCCAAAACCCTCAAGACCCCTATCCGCGAGAAAGACTGGATCACACCCCCCTCGACTTCCGATACTCCGCCAGCGACATGGATTTGCGCTCGCGCTTGGCCTTGTCGAGCATGGCGCGGAAGCGGGGGCTTCGTTCCAGCAGGTAGTCCTCGGTGTCCCGGTCCAGGGGGATCGTGACGGACTGCTTCAGCCTCTTGACATAGGGGTTCTTTCGCCCCTTCATCTTGGAAAAGTCGTAGTGGCTTCTCATTGTTTACAGTTTACGTGCCCAAGTGATGCGGGTCAAGCCCTTTTGCATTGTGGCCCGCGTGTAATTGGGGTCAGATCTTCATTCTACATTTTACGGAAAACCGCCGCAACCTATTGGTGCGCGCGGCTTACAAGGCATTTATTCTATCCTCCCACAATTCGAGATTGCATAGTAAAATGTAGAATGAAGACCTGACCCCATTATATATCTTGACAGGTCGCCAGGGTTTTGATAGGTTGGCGCCGCATCGGAACCAAACCACCGGGAACCGCCATGCCGTGACAAATCGCAGGCCGACCAGAGGGATCGTGCTTTCCATCGCTCTCGGTCTATGCTCTGCCTGCGCCGGATGTGGGGAGATTGCGTTCATGAACCCCGGCGTGCTGGGCTTCGCAAGCGCCGCGGCGATCCCCGTCATCATCCATCTGCTCTTCCGCCGCCGGGCAAAGCGGGTCAAATTCCCGCCGATTCGCTTCATCTCCCGATCCAAGAAAGCGACCTCCCGGCGGTTCAGGATGAAACACATCGCCCTTCTCCTTGTGCGGATGCTCATCGTCGCGCTCTTCGTCCTGATTCTGGCCCGTCCTTACGTGCGCAGCCAGCAGAAGGTGGTCCGGGGGAAGGCGAAGGTGAAGGCGGTCCTAATCTTCGACAACTCGTTCAGCATGGGCTACGTGGAGCGCAAGGTCTCTCGTTTGAACGAGGCGAAGGAACTGGCCTTGCAGGCGCTGAATTCATTCGATCTCGGCAGCGAGGCGGCCGTCATCAGCACATCCGAGGGGACGGGGAGCTTTACGGTGGACATAGAACGGGTGCGCCAACAGATAGGCGACCTGCCCCTCACCGCCCGCGCGGACGCTTGTTGGGCCGCGGCGCGGAGGGCGGAGGCGTTGCTGGCGGAGGAGGCGTCGCTGCCGACGGAGGTCTATGTCTTCTCCGACATGACCCGGAACGCCTGGCCCGCGGGGGAGGCGCTGAAGGCCGATCCGAAGACTCACTGGTGCTTCGTGGATGTCGGCGTCGAAAAGAGTGAGAACCTGTGGATTGAGTCCATGACACAGGTCAGGCGAACCCTTCCGATGAACAAGCCGACGCGCATTACGGCGACGATCCGGGGCCGAAGCGCGACGCCGCGTCTGGTCGAACTCCTCCTCGACGGCGTAAAGCGGGACCAGCAGCAGGTTGATCTACAGGGCGGGTCGGCCACATGCGCCTTCAACTGCACAGGCCGCGAGCCGGGCCTTCACTTCGGGGCGATCCAGCTTGCGGGCGAGGACCCGCTCCCTGTGGACAACAAGCGCTACTTCGTCCTGGATGTCCGCCCGCCGGCGGATGTGCTCTGCGTGTCGGAGGAGGAGCGCGACGCCTTCTATCTGATGAACGCCCTCGACCCGACCGGCGCCCCCAAGCGTCGGACGGTGCGTCCGGTCTGGGCGGCCCCGAGGGACCTGATGAACAAAAATCTCGGTCCCTTTCAGGCCGTCTTTCTCCTGAATGTGTCGAAGCTCGACACCGGCCAGGCGGCGAGGATCGCAAACTACGTGTCCGCCGGTGGAGGCGTCGTGATCATCGCCGGGAGCCGCACTGATTTGAGGGAATTTCTACCTCGCAACAGCGGACTCTTGCCGATGGGTGAGCTGGAGATTGCCCAGAAGCCGACGGGGGTCACATTCCAGCCGGGAGACTACGCCCATGCCCTCCTCGAACCATTCCGTGGGGGACGGAACGGCGACCTGACGCTGCCCCGCTTCAGCAAGTACCTAAAGCTCCTCCCCGGCAGCGCCGAGAGCCGGGTGAGGACCATTCTCGCCTTCAGCGACGACTCGCCGGCCCTGCTGGAAAACAACATCGCTTCGGGCAAGGTGCTCTTCCTCGCCAGCAGCATCGCGGCGTCGGACACGGCCGAGCCGATCCCCCAGGGATGGAACAACCTGCCGAAGACCCCATGCTTTGTCCCGTTCATCCATGAACTGCTGGACTATGTGGCGCAGGTCGCGGAGGGGCCGGCGGACGTGCGGGTCGGCGAACCGGCGCCTATCCGCGCTGCACTCGGCCAGGTCGTCGAGGTGACCCCGCCGGGGCAGGCGCGGAGCATCCAGGCACTCGTGGACAGCACCACGTCCTTTGCCGTGTTCCGGGAGACGGCGGAGCCGGGGGGCTACGTGGCGACCATCACCTCCGCCGAGGAAAAGCAGGAGCACGGGTTCGTCGCGAATGTGGACGCGGCGGAGTCGGATCTGTCGAGGATTGACATAGAGATGGTCGCAAAATCCATGCCCGGGGCGCGGATTCGGTTTGCCCGCGACTCGGCGGACTTGAAGCGGATCGAGCGCGAGTTACGGATCGGCGAGGAATTCGCCCATATGTTCCTCTGGCCGTTGCTCCTGCTCGTCCTGGCGGAGGTCGTCGTGGCCAACACGTTTTACAGGGATTGACGTGGGCGCGAACGTGATATTTGACAGCGCGATTTCATTGCCTCTGGCCGTCGCCGTGGTCATGGCGCTTGCGGCGGGGTGCGTTGGGGCATACCTCGTCCCCGTGCGGCAGCCCCTTTCGCCCATCGCGCGGGCCGCGTTGATTCTCCTTCGGATGGCGATCGTCGCCATGGCGGCCCTTCTGCTCCTGCGGCCGGCATGGTTGAAGGAGGAAACGATCCGCGAAAAACTGGGGCTGGTCCTCCTGGCCGATGCGTCCAGGAGCATGTCCGTCCTGGACGGCGTAGGCGGCCGACCGCGATATGAGGCAGTGAAGAATATCCTCCGCCTTTCATCTTCTCAGCGCAAGCGGCTGGCGGAGAGGTATCACTTCAATGAATACCAGTTCGATAGGAGCATCTCGGACTTGGCGTTGGACGGATACGCCGCTTCCGGCAACGTGACGGCGATCGGCGACGCGCTCACCCTCGCCCGCCAGCAGGTTACGGTGGGGAACATGGCGGGCGTCATCCTCCTGACGGACGGGGCCAACAACTTCGGTCGCGACCCGGACGCCGTCGCCCGCGACTTCGGGTCGCGCAAGATCCCGATCTACCCCGTCGTCATCGGGAAGGAGGAGGTCGGCGAGGCGGTGCGCGACGTGAAGGTCGAGTCGCTGGACCTCAGTTCCTCGGCCTTCGCCCGAAGCATGGTCCCCGTGACCGCCGAGATACGGTTCGTTTACTGTCAGAGGGAGAAAGTGAAGGTGGTCCTCCAGGTTGACGACAAGCCCGCCGGCGAACAGGTCGTGTCGGTTGCCGGCCCGGACATGACGCATCGGGTGGACTTCGCATTCACGCCCGACACGCCGGGTCCGCGGAAGATCACCGTGCGCGCCGAACCGGTCAAGGGCGAGATCATCACGACCAACAACAGCATGAGTTCGTATATTCATGTCCTGACCGGAGGTTTGAAGGCGCTCTACATTGATCGGCCGAGGAGCGAGTTCAAGTTCCTCCGGCAGGCGTTCGCCGAGGGGAAGGACATCCAGTTGACCACCGTGACCACCCTCGGAGAGAAGATCGCCGCACCCAAGAGTCAGGCCGATTGGAAGCAGTTCGACGCCGTGCTGTTCGGGGACGTTCCCGCCGATGTCTTCTCCCTGTCCCAGCTCCGGGCCTTGGAGTTGGCTGTCTCGCAGAACGGAATCGGCTTCGGCATGATTGCCGGGGCGCGCAATTTCTCAGCCGGGGGATATGCCCGCAGCCCCGTGGCGAAGCTACTGCCGGTGACGCTGGAGGGGGAGACGCCCTTCCAGGGGGAATATCGGCTGAACTTCACGCCCGCCGGGCTGGGCCATTTCATGGCGCGCCTCGACAAGGACCCGGAGGCCAACCAGAAGGCATGGGCCGAGGTGCGGCCCCTCGCCGGGGGCATCCAATTCAGCGGTGCAAAGCCCGGGGCCCACGTCCTCGCCTGCGGCCCCAAGAACGAGCCGATCCTCGTGGTGCAGCAGTACGGCAAGGGGCGGACCCTCGCCTTCGCGGCGGACACGACGTGGCGGTGGGCCTTCGCTGAAAAGGACACGAAAAAATTCCACCGCCGCTTCTGGCGGCAGGTGCTGCTGTGGCTGGGCGACAAGGAGGGGCTGGGCCGGGCTAATGTCTGGATAGGTCTCCAGTCGTTGCGCGTCGTCGAGGGGGAGCAGATGGAGGTCCGCGTCCATGTGGAGGATTCCCTCGGCCGCGACGTCTCCGACGCAAAGGTGGAAGGCGAGATCGTCCCGCCGGACGGAGAGAGCGCGCCGCTCTCGTTTCGCCTTAGTGAAGATCAGTACGTCGCTCCCTGCCGCCCGGCGAAGGCGGGGGACTATCAGGTGAAGGTGAAGGCGTACGGGCCTGACGGCGCGCTTCTGGGCGAGGACATGGCCAGGTTCCTCGCCTATGTGCCCGAGGTCGAGCTGGAGCGCCCGGCGGCGAACCCGGCGGCGATGGCCCGCCTCGCCTCCCTGTCAGGCGGAAAGCCCTATACCGCGGAGACGGTCCAGGACCTCTTCAAGGAACTGCTGTCGCGCGATGCCAGTATCGAGATCAAGCGAACGGAGCCGCAGCCCATCTGGAGCAGCCGATGGGTGCTCTACATCTTCCTCGCGGCCCTGACGCTGGAATGGATCGTCCGGAAGACCCAGCGGTTGGTCTGATTGGGCTTACCAACCGCCGATCTTCACGGCGACAGCGTCTGTTCGTCAATCCACTTCAGGTAGGCCGCCGATCCGGCCACGATCGGCAGGGCGATGATCTCGGGCACCTCGTAGCTGTGCAGCTCCTTCACCCGCGCGGCGAGACGTTCGAACAGGTCGCGTCGGGTCTTCATGATGAGGAGCACCTCGGCGTCATCACAGACTTTCCCCTGCCAACGGTAGATCGAGCGGATGCCCTGCGTGATGTTTCCGCAGGCGACGAGCCTCTCCTCCACAACGGCCCTTGCGATCTTAGCCGCCTCCTCCCCGTTCGGAGCGGTGACGAAAACGACGATATGCTTGTCCATGATTTCTCTCTCCCATCCTAAAGCGGGCGATGCCCGTAACCCAAGGGAAAAATTCAAGTTGGGCACATAAGAAAACAAAACCCGCCTTGGGGTTTTGTTTTCTTCCTCTCTTTTCCCTGATCCGCCGCGCGTATCTTGGGCCGGGGACGAAGATTTATTGAATCGCCCCCAAGACCGGGCGATTCAATAAAGTGTGCCCAACTTGAATTTTTCCCGGCAAAGATGTACGCAAAATGGCGCCACGTTACGAAATGAACAAGGCTCTGAAATTCCACCCCCCGTAGCATATCCGGTCGCTCAGCGGGATGCAAGGGAACTTTGCTGTTGACTCCCACCGCATTTCTGGAGTAATCTACCCATAGGGGGTGGACATCGAATGATTGGACCGACCATGAATCAAAACCTGCCGAGATTCTGCCTGATTTTGTTCCTCGCCGCAGTCCTCAGCGCCGCGGCTGCATCGGCCTGCGACCTGCCCGTCCATCGCTACGCCCTCGAACGCTGGGACCGCGACACCTGCTTCATCGTCTGCTACGCCGACGGCAAGCCGACCGAAGCGGAGGCGGAGATCGAACGCATCCTGGACCGGACCCCGGACGACAGGTTCTTCGCCAACGTCTCGTTCAAACGGGTTGATGTCAAGGAGATCAACAAACTCCACGAGCGCTCCACCGCCCGCAAGCTCTGGGAGCAGCACCAGAAGGCCAAACTCCCCCACTTCGTCGCCACATCGCCCTTGGGCGGCGTCTTCTACGCCGGGCCATTGACCCGGCAGGACCTCGACCCGATGTTGTCCTCCCCCAAACGAAACGAGATGGCCAAGCAAATCTGCGAGGAGGAGAAGATCGTCTTTCTGTTCCTCCGATCGGGCAACGCCGAGGCGGACAAGGCCGCAGCCGCCGTCGTGAAGGAACTCTCCGCCTCGGAGATCGCCTCCGAAATCCTGGCCGTCATCGAACTGGACCGGAACGACCCCAAGGAACTCTGGCTCGTCCGGCAGCTCATGGCCGTCGAGGAGGATCTGGCCGAGAGCAAGGAACCGATGGTCTTTCCCGTCATCGGCCGCGGCCACGTCCTGCCGCCCTATGTCGGTGACGGCATCTCAAAGGAAAACCTGGAAGAGGCCGTCATGGTCCTCGGCGGGCCGTGCACCTGCACCGTCAAGGCCTACCTCGGCGGCGTGGACCTGCTGACCAACTGGAACTGGGAGGGGGCCGTCTATGGCGGCGAAGAGGGCGAGGCCGCGCCCCTGCCCCTGGGCATCGCGCTCACAAAGAAAGAAGACAAACCCGCCCCCAAGGTCCAGCCCAAGAAACCGGCTGCGCAGGCAAAGGATCCGAAGCAACCGCCGAGCCAGGATCAACCGACCCCCGAACCCACCCTCGAATCCCATGTCGCGCGGAATGTGGCAGTCGCCGTCGGGGCGCTCGTGGTCCTCGTCGGGGCGATTGGCATCGTCATGTGGAAGAGGAGTAGCGTTTGAATAAGGCCCTGCGTTCCCGCGCGGTCTTCGCATACGTCCTGCTCTTTGCATTCCTGACGTCCTTCGCTATCGCCGCCGACTGGCCCATGTGGCGGCGCGACGCCGGCCGCACGGCGGCGACGGACGAGGCCCTTCCGCCGACGCTGCACCTGCAATGGGTCCGAGAGTATCCCCCGCTCAAGACCGCCTGGCCCGACCCGATCCTCGAAACCCATCGCATGCCCTTCGACCGCGTCTATCAACCCGTGGTGGAGGGCAAGACGCTCTACGTCGGCTCGTCCCGATCCGACAAGGTGGTCGCCCTCGACGCGGACACGGGCGAGGAGAAATGGACCTTCTACGCCGATGGGCCGGTGCGCTTCGCGCCGGTGGCCTGGAAGGGCAAGGTCTATTTCACGTCCGACGACGGCTGCCTCTACTGCGTGAACGGCAAGGATGGGGCGCTGGTCTGGAAGGTCCGCGGCGGCCCGTCGGACCGGATGGTCCTCGGCAACGACCGGCTCATCTCCACCTGGCCTGCGCGCGGCGGCCCGGCGCTCGGCGATGGAGTGGTCTATTTCGCCGCCGGCGTCTGGCCCTTCATGGGTGTCTTTGTCCATGCCGTCGATGCGGAGACGGGCAAGATCATCTGGACCAACAGCGGCAGCGGGCAGATTTACATCCTCCAGCCCCACGACAGCCCGGCCTTCTCCGGCCTCGCGCCGCAGGGGGCGCTGGTCGTGGCAGGGGACAAACTCCTCGTCCCCAACGGCCGGGCCGTGCCAGCGTGCCTCGATCGGCGCACAGGCAGGCTGCTCTATTTCAACCATGCCGCGGGGAAGTCCGACGGCGGCTCGCATGTCGCAGCCCTCGGCGACCGCTTCTTCAACAGCACCCGCATGGCGGAGACGCGAACCACCCTCGGCAAGGCGTGGAACGGGGAGTGGTCGGTCAAGACATCCGTGGACAAGGGCAAATGGACGGCGACCGTCCGGGTCCCCTTTGCGACGGTCGGCGGCCCGCCGGGGCCGGACGCCGTGTGGCACTTCAACTTCTGTCGGGGCGCGTACCGCAAGTCGCCGCAGTTCGTCATTGACGCCGCGTCCCTCGGCGCATTGAAGACCAGCCGCATGTCGAGCAGCACGATCAAGGAACTGGAGACCCTCAAAGACAAGGCGTTTGACGACCGGAACGAGTTTGAGGCCGCCCTGTCCAGGAGCCTGAACCCGAAGGACCTGAAAAAAGACAAGGACAAAATCTTGAGCGCCGCCGGCCCGCACCGCCGCAGCGTCTGGTCGCCCAGCGCCTATCCCCTGGATGCGCAGTACTGCGCCGCCATCGGCTTCGATGATGCGGAGACGGAGTGGGTCGTCCCCTCGGTCCTCGATAGTGCGCCGAAGCTGGACGGCGCGCTGTCCGATCCTGCATGGCGGAAGGGCCTGCGCCTGAGCGGATTCCTTGCCGTGGGGACCTACTCCGAGCCGGCGGCATTTGCGACCTCAGTCACCGTGCTCCGCGATGCCCAGGCGATTTACCTCGGCTTCGAGTGCGAGCAGCCCACGGCGCCGGACCTGAAGATCAAGGCGGACGAACCCGATGAAGACGTGACCGGCGACGAGTCCATCGAGATCTATCTCGACCGGCACGATTCGAGCATGGTCTATTACCGGCTTGCGTTCAATGCGGCCGGCTGCCGGTACGACGCCCTCGACGGGCGGAAGATCGAGAGTTACCGCAGCAAGCCGCACTCCTACGTCTATGACCTCGCCTCCGGCAAGCGGCTGGCCGATGTGGGCGAGGAGCCGGCCCTGACCGAAGATGCCATCTACACAATGGGCAATCCCGTCGGGTCGTATCAGATCGTGCCACAGAAGGATAAGACCGACGTTCAGAAATTATGGGAGTGTCCGGTGGACGGGCGCTACGCCCTCATCAAGGCCGGGGAGCGGCTCTACGTCGGCGGCAAGGGGGCGCTGTCCGCGATTGACATCCCCGATAAGGGCGGCGAGCCGAAAGTCGGCTGGACCGCCGACGTGCAGGGCACGCCGTGGGGACTTCTGGCCGCCGACGGCAGGCTGTTCGCCGTCACGCTGGAGGGCCGTATCTACTGCTTCGGCGCAGAGAAGCGGGCCGAGGCAAAGACCTATCCCGTCATGACCACGGAACCGCCGCCTGCCGACAAGTGGTCCGAACTGGCGGACCAAATTATCGCAAAAACGAATATCCGCGAGGGCTACTGCGTCGTCGCCGGGCTGGAGACCGGCAGGCTGGCCGAGGAACTGGCGCGGAGGACAGACCTCCACGTCATCGCCATTGACCCGGCTGCGGAGAAGGTTGAGGCTATCCGAAAGCGCCTCGACGCTGCCGGGCTTTATGGCCATCGCGTCGCCGTCCATGTGGGCGACCCGAAGGACTTCCCCCTGCCGCCATACATTGCCGGTCTTATCTCGACCGAAAAGTCCGAGCTGTCCGACGATGCGGCGAAGCATCTCTTTGCCTCGCTCCGTCCCTACAGCGGGGCGCTCTGCCTGCCGGGGGAGGAGATAGCGATCAAGCGGCGCGATGGTCCCCTGCCCGACACGGCGGACTGGACTCACCAGGACGCGGATATCGCGAACACGCTCTGCTCGCAGGACGATCGCGTCCGCCTGCCGCTCGGCGTCCTCTGGTTCGGCGGGCCGCCGCCGGCGGGCATGATCAGCCGCCACGGCCACCCCCCGACGGAACTGGTCGCGGGCGGGCGCATCTTCGTGTCGGGGGTTGACCTTATTCGGGCAGTGGATGTTTACACGGGCCGGGTGCTCTGGGAGGCGCAGTTGCCCGGGGTCGGCTATCGCTACAGCACCGACTACCACTCGGCGGGTGTGAACCGGCTCGGCAGCATCATGGCCGCGGCGGACGACGCCCTCTACGCAGTGAACGGGCGAGAGTGTTTGCGGCTCGATCCCGCGACGGGAAAAAAGGAGGCCGTCTTCGCCCTTCCCGCCTTTGCGGGCGATGAAAAGCCGTTCTGGGGGTTCGTCGGAGTGTGGGAGGACCTGCTTATCGCAGGCTCGACGCCGACGTTCGACGGCTCGGGCAGCCGACAGTTGGCGGTCATGGATCGCAAGACGGGCAAAGCGGCCTGGACCCGAGACGCAGCCGCCTCGTTCCTCCACAACGGCATCGTCGCCGGCGGGGGGAGGCTCTACTGCCTCGACAAGCATTCCCCCGGCGAGAGCGACCGCCTGACGCGCCGGGGCGGGAAATCGAAGGTCCAACCGAAACTCCTGTGCCTCGACATCCGGAAGGGCGACCTCTTGTGGGAGAAGGAGGGGGACGTCGTCTTCGGGACACGCCTCGCCCTGTCCGAACCGCACGGCATCCTCCTCCTGTCCGGTCGGCCGGGGGATGGGATGCGCGGGGAGGTGACGGACCGCCTCGCTGCCTTCAGCGCGAAAGACGGAAACGTTCTGTGGGACGAGAAGATCAAGGGCTACCGCGCCCCTCCGATCCTCCACGGCGACACTATCATTGCCCAGCCGGGGGCGTGGGACCTGCGGACCGGCAGGCCCAGGATGCGGACGGATCCCGTGACGGGGGAGGAGGTGGCGTGGAGTTTCACCCGCAACTACGGCTGCAACACCGTCGCCGGGGCGAAGCGCCTGCTCACGTTCCGGTCGGCCTCGGCGGGATTCTACGACCTCGCTGGCGACGGCGGGACGGGGAACTTCGGCGGCTTCAAGTCCGGCTGCTCGATCAATCTGATCGCGGCGAACGGCGTGCTCGCGGCGCCGGATTTCTCGGCGACTTGCACGTGCAGCTATCAGAACCAGACGTCGCTCGGTCTCATCCACATGCCCGAGAATGAGATATGGACCACCTACACGACCGACGCGCCAGCCGCGCCGCCGGCGCGGGTGGGCCTCAACCTCGGCGCGCCCGGCGACCGCCTGGCCGAGGACGGGACGCTCTGGCTGGAGTATCCGACGCCCCGCTTTGAGGGGCGCATCATCGTCGGAGGGGAGTCTTGGCCGGTCAAGGCAACTATCGAGGGGGGGGATTACTTCTGCCGCCATTCCTCGACGGTCCAAGGCGACGGTCTGTGCTGGGTCGCGGCATCGGGCTGCCGGGGGATCGAGAAGATCGCCCTGCGGGTGAAGCCGGGGACCTACACGGTCCGCCTGCACTTCGCCGAGCCGGATGCGCTGGGGGCGGGCGACCGGGTGTTCTCGATTTTCGTGCAGGATGCCTCCGTACTGGAGAATTTCGATGTTGTGAAAGAGGCGGGCGGGCCGAATCGCTGTCTGGTCAGGGAGATCGCAAACGTCAAGGTTTCGGATGAACTGAGCGTCCGCTTCCAGTCCGAGACGGCCAACCATCCTCCGATCCTGTGCGGTTTGGAGGTCGTGCGACGGGAATAGTCTTGCTCCCGGAATTGCTTACCGCCAGTCTCCGACGAGGATGAAGGGCGCCCAGTAGTAGGGGTGGGTGTAGGGCCTCTGGCGCGTGGCAGGGTCTTCGTAGTTCCTGAGCCACGTCTTTGCCTCGTGGAGGGCGTCCGCCCTGGACCTGCCGGAGAGCCAGTTTTGATAGAAGCGCGTCAGGAGAAGCCGCGTGGCCGCGGCGTCGCCCTGCCACAGACTCATCAGGATGCACCGCGCCCCGGCGGCCCCCAGCGCGCGGCGGAGGGCGCTGATTGACCCGCTGACATTCACCTCCCCGTTCCCCGTGTCGCAGCCGCTGAGGACGATCAGCTCCGTGTTGCGCAGGTCGAGCCGGGAAAGCATCAACGAGGCGGCGACGCCGTCCCGGGTCTCGGGATCCGATGAGGCGGCGCGGTTGGCCCCGGCGAAGGCCAGGCCGGAGCGACACAGGGGATCCTCCTTCAGCAACACGAGCGAGAAGCGCGGCTGTCTTGCCATGTGACCGAGCCCCGCCGCCTCGTCGAGCGGCTCGGCGCGGAGCGCATTGCCGAAGGTGTCGCCAAGAAAGAAGGCGCGCACCGCGAGGTGCAGCACGGAATATCGCCCTCCCTCCGCAAGTACACCCTCGGCGGCGTTCGTTCCTTCGTACTGCCGAACGGCCCGGCCGAGGGACCGAAAGACATCGGCAACCGCCCGGCCCTCTTCGCCGCCGGTCGGGAGGGGATCAAACCGGCGGCCTCCGATGCCGCTCGCTCCGGCGGGGGGCCTCGACGTCTCCGACGGCCTCTCACCATAGTCGGGATCGCACACGACCATCGCCCTCTCGATCTGCCCGGGCGGGGCGTCGAGTCGCAGGATGTCGCGGCTTGCATCCAAGTAGGTAACGGGACCGCCGCCCGGAGAAGACTCTCCTCCCTGCCGGAGCGCCTCAAAGGGGACAAGGCCCAGCAGCCCCTCGGGGGAGATCAACAGATGGGCGCCGGGCGGGATGTGCCGCTCGACGGGGGAGAGTATGAGGCGGTATAGGGCCTCTGCCGCATCCCGGACGTCGGCCCGTTCATGGAGCGTTTTGCGAAGTCTGACCACTGCCCGGTCAATAGCGTCGGCCTCGCCGAGGTCCGTGAGCGTCGGAGCGTCGCTCTCCCGCCGCAGCACATAGACGAGGTAGTGGGGGCGGCGCATCTGCTGCCGATCAAAGTCGAAGAGGGGTGTGCAGGTGTAGGCCAGCAGCGCCGCGCCCTCCGGCAGCCGTGACCGGACGTCGGCGACCGTGACCTGCCGCGCCCGGCGGGCGGCGGCGAATTCATCGCTGAGGAGGGCCAGTTCGGCTTCGAGCGCGCCGCCGAGGTCTCCAAGCCTTTTGATCTCGCTGTAGCAGGCGTCGGCGGACGTTCGTTCGGGGCAGGTGAGGCTGAGGAATGCGAGGCGGCTATGGATTTGGCTGAGCCGTTTAAGTCGCGGTCCGATCCTGGGATCGGCCTGCTGGAGGAGGCAGCGCTGTTCCCAGATGAGATCATCCAACGGAGCGGCATTCATGCGCAGGAGGACCTCCAGTCCCGTTGAACGCGCAGCGGGATCGCCGGGCAGTTGGAAGGCCAGCGTCTGGATCACGCGGTGGAAAGGCCACAGGGTGCGGAGGAACCGCATTTTTTGTCCCTGCGAGGAGATGGGTAGCGTTCGGCCCAGCCCGGCCGATTCGATGTCGAAGGCGCGGCGGGCGAGGTCGAGCGCCTGGCGCGCCTGGCCTCCGGCGCCCTCCAGGAGGGCCAGGTTGTAGAGGATCGCGGCGGACGTGGGATCGTCCGGAGGGCCGGCCTTTCCTTTGATGTCGAGGGCCCGTTCGTAGAGCCTTCTTGCGTCGCCGCGCCGGCCCTGCGCGTGATAGAAGGCGGCCAGGTGGACAAGGCTGGTCACGTAGTCCGGGTGAAGCGCGCCGAGCGCCTTTTCGCGGATTTTTAGCGCCCTCTCGTAGAGCGGTTCGGCCTGGTCCTCGCGCCCGATGGCGTCATAGAGAAGGGCTAGGTTGCTGTCTATTGCCGCGAGGTCGGGATGGTTTTCGTCCAGGGCGCGGGCGAGGCCCTTCGCGGCCTTCCGGAAAAGCGGCTCGGCGTCGGCGTAGCGGCCCATGGCGCTGTAGAGCACGGCGAGGCTGTTGAGGCTCATGGCATAGTCGGGGTGATCGCTGCCGAAGACGTCCTGGCGGATGGAGAGGGCCTCGCCGTAGAGCGGCTCGGCCTCCTCATAGCGGCCGGTGGCGCGGTAGAGGTCGGCCAGGTTGTTCAGCGTGGTGGCGTAGGAGGGGTGGCGCGTTCCGAGCCGTCTGCGCTTGATCTCGATGGCCTTCTCGTAACGGGGTTCGGCCTCGGCGTATTCCCCCATGGAGAAATAAAGCCCCGCTAAGTTGTTCAGGAGCACGGCGTAGTTGGGGTGGTTTTCCCCTGCGGTCTTGCGCCAGATCTCCAGCGCCTCCTGGTAGAGGGGCTTGGCGTCCTCGTAGCGGCCCATGGTCTTGTAGAGCACGGCCAGGTTGTTCAGGCAATCGGCGTAATCGGGGTGCTCTGTTCTGACGTTTTTCCGTGTGATTTCCAGGGCCTGTCTTGCGAGCGGCTCCGCGTCGAGATACCGGCCGGCGGACTTGTAGATGGCCGCCAGGTTGTTCAGGCTATCGGCGTAGCTTGAATCGCCGCGCCCCAGCTTCGACCGGGCCAGGTCCACCGCCTTCTTTGCCGCATCAACCGCCTCGGTGATCTGCCCCTCTTCGTAGAGCCGAACCAGGCGGCGGTTCAGATCGTCCACTTCGCGCTTGGACGGCGGGTCATCCCGGCTCGGCCTTGCGGGGTCGTCGGCAAACACCGCACACCCCAGGAAGAGCAGGAGGAGGGCATGTTGGAGCCGTGGCGGGCGGCGGTGCATCTTGCTTTCCTGTTGTCCGCTTGTTCTTGGCGCGGCGCAGTCGGCCTGCGCCACATCACATAATCTATCGCAAACTGCGTCGAAAGTCAAACACCGCATCGCAGGCGCAACGCGACATCCGAACAGGAAAGATATTTCGACAAGGTGGAGGGAAGGAGATGCCGCGGGACTATCTGTGATCTCTGAAAAATGTGATCACCTGTCCCAGGCCGGAGGAAGAAGCGGTCTTTGCTGCGGAAAGCGATTCCGCTTCGGGACCGGCCCCGGGGGCAGATGCCATATTGAGTGCGATCAGGAGCAGGACAATGAAAGTCAGAATGGGCCAAAAATGGTCCTCTTCACCCAGCCAGTCAATGATTCTGTCCATTGTGACTTCTCCTGCATTTTGACCCGATACCGCAGCCTATTCAGCACTTTCTTCAACGCTTTTTAAGCGCAAGCACCGTGCCGGTGGAGGTCGGCCGATGGGGGGACAGGGCGAGATATGCCTAAGCCACTGTTATAACATAAGTTACGACATGGAACTGAAGGGGACGATGCCCCCAAGAATGCCTCGGAGTGGAGTATAAATACTCCATTTCTGCTGTCCGGATGTATCCTTTTTGCTCCACCCACTGTACAGTCCTCGACTCCTGTTATGAGGATATGATATATTGCAAAACCATTAGGGTGCTCTGGCGGATATTTGCTTTCCGCTACTTCGGGTTATCCCACCACCGCGCTGAACCCCGCGTCCTTCCGTAGCAGCTTCTTCCCATCGGAGAAGCCGTCGCCTCGCTTGCCGAGAATCTCGATCAGGCGGCTGCGCCAGATCTTTATCCGCTTGGCGCTCGCGGGCTTCTTCGCCAGGTCGCGCAACTCCTTCGGGTCCTTTCGCAGGTCGAAGAACTGCTCCTCGCCGGTGCAGGGGAACCAGATGTATTTTTCTTTCGCATCGGTCAGATACTGCATCGCCATGTGCGGCGCGCCGACAGGGCCGTGCTCCCCGTGCGTAAACTCGCGCCACGCCTCGCCGCGGATCGCCTTGAAGACGCTGCTCCCCGTCGCCTGATCCGGGCAGTCCGCCCCGCACGCCTCCAGGATCGTGGGGATCACGTCGCGCAGTCCCACGATCTGGTCGAACCTCCCGCTCGGCAGGTCGAGGCCCTTCGGGTAGCCCACGAGGAATGGGATGCGGACCGACCCCTCATAGGCGTAGCCCTTCCGGTGCAGGTGGTGGTCGCCCATCATATCGCCGTGATCGGAGGTGAAGATGATGAGCGTGTTGTCCATGTCCACGTACCGCCTTAGCACCTCCTGCATGCGGCCGAACTCGTAGTCAATCTGCGTGATGCACCCCAGGTAGGCCGCGCGCATCCGTTGGTTCTGCTCGGGGGTGAAGCGCCCCCAGAAGGCGTCGCGCGGCAGGCCGGGGTTGGGGAGGTCGTACTTCTTGGCCCAATCGCCGACGGGGATCGGCGGCAGGGCGCGGTGGATGTACATGTCCCAGAAGACCTGCGGCGGGTCGTACGGCGAGTGGGGCCGGAGAGTGGAGCACCACATGAAGAAGGGCCGCGTCGGGTCGCGCTTGACGATCATCTGGATCGCGGTGTTGACCGTCCACACCGTCGGGTGATAGCGCTCGGGAAGGTGCCATGGTCGGGCGAGCCAGCCGTTGATGTCGCAGCCTGTGCCGCGGTCGTGGGCCATGGGGCCGAGCTCCGCCCGAAGCCATTCCACGTAGTCGTCCTCGCCGACGAGGGGGTCGCGGCGCGTCGGCGCGTCGGGCCCGTCCTGGCGCGGGTGGAAGTGGGGGATGACGTGATGGAAGCCGTAGAGTTTGCGCTGTGGGTGAAGATTCCGGAAGCCGACATTCAGGCAGTGATAGCCCGCGTCGGCCAGGACCTGGGCGACCGTCGTCTTCGGATGCCACTCGACAGCCGAGTAGCCGATCAGGCCGCACTCGTGGCTCCCCTGCCCGCCGAGGAGGCACCGCCGCGCCCCGGGGGTGGACGGAATCTCGGTGAAGGCGTTGGGGAAGTAGGCCCCGCGGTTGACGAGCGCGTCGAGGTTCGGCGTCTCCGCCACGGGATGCCCCGCGAGGCTCAGGTGGTCGCCGCGGTGTTGATCGGTCGTGAACAGCAGCACGTTGGGGCGATTGTCCGGCATGACGAATTCTCCTTGCTCAAGGATTTTCCAAGACGATTCCCGGAGCCAACCTATCAAACGAAGCCCTCCGAGGCAAGAAGAACCATGGCAGCTCAGTAAGGCCTCAGTCACGGGGGGAAACAGGTGTCATTCCCGCGCAAGCGGGAATCCAGGGCTTTGGAGACCGTGCCGCAATATGTGGATTCCCGCTTTCGCGGGAATGACGGTGTGCCGCCTTTCAATGAACTACCCCCCGTGGGGTTGTTGAAAAAGCCTATTCCTGTAGCCGCAGGCTAATGGTGATTAACTAAATAAGTTGACATTTGCCTCCTGATGTGGTATAAGAGAGTAGAGGAGGTGAATGAAGATGGAATTGACCCAAGGACAACGCAATGAACTGGAAGCGACGGCCAA
>JBFMAD010000048.1:0-56713 GCA_040755855.1 Planctomycetota bacterium
ACCGCTCCTCGTTGGCGGTTCGGAGGGTTCCCTGGGCAACGAAGAGGAGGAGAAACGGGCTTGTGGATCGACAGAAGTCCCCCACAAAATCACCGAAAAAATTCCACTTGAAACTCGTGGCAAGACACCAATGTGGCCGCCCCTGCAGGCGGGGACCTGCGTCGTAGGGGTCGGCACATGGGCCGGCCCCTACCAAATCGGATTTGTGCGACTAACCCTTGACATTCGCCCGCTATGCCGTTACCCTTGCTGGCATCGGGGATTGTCGCTTGAACGGAGAAAGGGCCATGAAGGTCAGTTGCTGCGCCTATTCCTATCGCGAGTTGCTTACACAGCAGAAGATGTCGCTGGAGGACTTCATCCACACGGCGCGGGAAATCCGCCTCGATGCCGTGGAGTTGACGTCCTATTACTTCGCAGAGACATCGGACGCCTACCTCTACAACCTGAAGCGCCTGGTCTTCCGGAACGGTCTCAACATCTCCGGCACGGCCGTCGGGGGGCGATTCACGGAGAGCGATGAGGGGAAACTGGCCGCGCACGTGGCGATGGTCAAGGAATGGATCGAGATCTCCCAGAAGCTCGGCTCGCCGGTCTTGCGCGTCTTTGCCGGGGCCATTGACAAGGACGCCGACGAGGAGGCGGTCCGCGCCCGCGCCGTCGCCGCCATGCGTGAGTGCGCGGCGTATGGGCAGTCGCGGGGCGTATTGATTGCCATGGAGAACCACGGCGGCATCACGACCACGGCCGGAATGGTGTTGGACTTGGTGAAAGACGTCAACCATCCCTGGTTCGGGGTGAACCTCGACTGCGGCAACTACAAGTCCGAGGACCCCTACAAGGAAATCGAGATGACCGCCCCGCACGCCGTGACGACTCATGCGAAGGTGAGTATCCGCCGCGGCGAGGAGCGGGAGTCTGTGGATTACTACCGCGTGGTGGAAATCCTCGACCGCGCGGGCTACAACGGATACCTTTCCATCGAATACGAAGACCCGGAGGACCCTATCATCACCATCCCCCGGTTTGCGGCGTATCTGCGGGGAATTGTCAAATGACATGTAAGAACCGAGGCTTCTGTTTTCCCTCTGCTCAAGGAGAAATAAATGATTAAGTTGGGTATTGTGGATTTTGACACGTCGCACGTCGTCCAGTTCACGAAGCGCATGAACCACATCAACATCGAGCAGGACCAGTGGGTTGACGGCGCGCAGATCGTCTGCGGATTCAAGGGCACATCCATGATCTGCGATCAGGCCCGCATCGACCAGTACGAGAAAGAGATGCGCGAGATGGGGGTCGAGGTCGTCGAGAAGCCGGAGGATATGATCGGCAAGGTGGACGGCGTCCTCATCGAGTCGGTGGACGGCAGCGTGCACTTAGAGCGGGCCACGCCGTTCCTCAAGAAGAAGCTCCCGATCTACATTGACAAACCCTTTGCGACCTCACTGAAGGACGCGAAGAAGATGGTCGAGATGGCGAAGAAGGCAAACGTCCCCATCATGTCGTCGTCGTCGCTGCGATTCGCCGTTGAACTCGTCCAGGCCAAGAACGATCCCGCCGTCGGCAAGGTGGTCGGCGCGAACTGCTACAGCCCCGCCCCGCTCCATGTGCGCAATCCCGGCCTGTATCACTACGGCATCCACGCCGTCGAGCCGCTCTTCGCGCTGATGGGGCCGGGCCTGCAGGTCGTCTGGTGCGTGAAGCAGGAGGGCGCGGAGGTCGTCATCGGCCTGTGGCAGGACGGCCGCCTCGGCACGATCCGCGGCACCCGCGCCGGCGCGCACGCCTACGGCTTCACCGTCTGGGGCGACAAGGGCGTGAAGCAATCGTCCATCAACCCTGGGCTGATCTACCGGGAGCTCTGCAAGCAGATCGTTACCATGTTTACCACCGGCAAGGCGCCCGTGGACATCCAGGAGACGCTCGAGATTATGGCCTTCATTGACGCGGCCATGTGCTCGGCCAAGGGCAACGGGAAGGCTGTGCCGATAAAGATCTGATGAATCTACTTTTCATCGCCATCGACACGCTGCGGTCGGACCATCTGTCGTGCTACGGATATCCGAAGCCGACGTCGCCGCGCATTGATGCACTGGCTGGTCGCGGGGTGCTGTTCGAGCAGTTCCACTCCGTCGGCAACTGCACGCACCCCGGCTTTACGGCCATGTTCACCGGACTGTTCCCCGAGTCCAGCGGTATCGTCAACCACTGGACTCGGGTGGAACTATCCGAGGCGATTCCGACCATGGCGGAGACATTCGCCCGCGCGGGGTATCGGACCGCTGCCATTGACAATCTGTATGACGGGTGGGTTCCCCTGGGCCATCCCCACTACCCGTGGTTCCGACGCGGTTACGAGCATTACGACTACCCCCGGAACAAGGGGTTCTATCAGCCCGCGCTGGAAGTCGCCGAGATGGCGGGAGGATGGCTGGAGAAGGAGGCGCAGTCGCCCTTCCTCCTCTTCGTCCATATCTGGAACCCCCACGGCCCCTACAACAAGGCGCCGAAGGAGTTCTATCGCTTCTACGACGGCGGCGATCCCTGCGACCCGCGGCTGGACTCCATGCCGCCGAACGTCCGCGCCCCTCAGCGACAAATCTTCGGCAAGCCAATTACCGACCCAAACTATGTCGTCGCGGCCTACGACGCGGAGATCGCCTACACGGATCACGCAATCGGGATGCTCCTCGAGAAACTCGATGCGCTGAAGCTTGCCGACGACACGGTCGTCCTCATCACCTCGGATCACGGCGAGATCCTGGCGCGGCCCCGGATGGCCGTGGGCAAGCCCTGGTGCTTCAGCCACATCGGCCTGAACGAGGACAACCTGCATGTTCCGCTCATCATCGCCGGCGGCCCGGTGAAATCGGCCCTGCGGGTGAGAGAGCGATTCCAACTCGTGGACATCATGCCGACGTTGGTCGATATGTTCGATCTACGAGACCCGACGAAGATGGACGGCGTGAGCCTGCTCCCTGCATTGAAAGGCGCATCACTTCAAGGACGAGGCGCCATCTTCGTGAGCGAAAACACCTACCAGAAGCAGCGGGCCGCAATGCGGTGGCCGTGGAAGTACATGCGGATGGAGGCGCACTACAATGCCATGCCCCCGCGGTGCCTCCACAACCTGGAAAGTGATCCAAATGAGGTGGTCAACTTGGCCGACGCCCTGCCCGATCAGGCGGCGGAGATGGATGCCCTGCTGGATAGCTGCATCGCCCCGCTCCTGCAGGCGGGAAAGGACCCCTTGTTGGAGCAGGACATCACCCACCCCCTCAAGCCCCCTCCAACCACGAAATACTGAACCAGGTAGCAGAAGTCGCCAGACTTCCGACTCTGATCCCGCGTCCGCGCGGGACTGTGTGCCATGCTCAATCTTGTTGGCTTTGTTCCAAACCTGTGAGTTTGCATTGCTCTTTCCCATGTCCGACGGTGAAAGGATCTTCTCAGCACCGACACCCGGGGGCTTTGCCCCGCGCCCCCAAAATTTTACGCTTTACGGCCACCGGCATTTTCCCTATGTCCGGTCGCCGTCAGGTCATCTTCGCGATCTCGCACACGCAGGGAAGTAAATTACAGGGAAGTGAATCAGGTTTGTGTAACCAAGCGGAACGAGCAACTAATTCTTTCGTATCCAGAAGGCGTATCGCCGGACAGAATCGGTAACGATGATTTAGCCCGATAGGGAAACAAAGGCTGTTTATGGCAACTATGGCCCTGCCGCTATCGGGGACATTACATATACTTTGGACCTTGACACGGGCCGCCCTGGTGATATACTTTAATTAAAAGGAGATGCCATGAAGAAGCTCATTATCGCGCTCGCTCTGCTCTGCATCGCGGCGGATAAACCGGCGGAAATCGAATGGGCGCACAACAAAATCCAGGGCAAAGTCGGCCCGGATTGGTTTTCTGGTAGTGGGAGTCTTACAACCGCACAAGTCTATGGTGATTATGAAATACAGTTTCGCTTGTCCTGGCCCAAGAAGTCGCCGCAGGCTTCGTTTGGCATCGTGTTTTCCATCGGCGAATCAAATACACACCCCTACTATCAACTAATCCTGAACGAAAAGAACGGAATACCCATCGTATTTATTTTGTGGAATGAGAGTTCCCAAGTATACAAAAACATGGGAGAACAGCGTCTGCAATTTTCACTGAATTCCTTAAAAAATACCCCCATTGTTATTCGCAAGGTCGGCACTGCTGTCGAGTTTTTTGTGAATCGCAAACGACTCTTGGCCGCCACCCTCGATCAAAGTATTCCTGGACGCGTCCGTTTCGTAGCATTGGATGGCGACTTTTCTTGCCGTTCCATCCGATGTATTGACGCGCCGTAATTTGGTCACTTCGCATTTGGCGGGCATCCATGATATACGTGATGTCAATACATTCGGCTCTCCACCGCCGTTGCGGAAATCCGCATGGCGAATGGGCACGCGCCGAATTGATAAAGTCAAAAAGACCTCTCCAAAAGACCTTTATTTTGAGATCATCACAGCGTGTCATGGGCGGCTGATGATCCAACCTGTTTGAGCGTGATCTTCGGACAGCGGAGTTCCCGTGCCATCCGCAGTCGGAGTGCGATGCTCACGACAACCGATGTGCCACGCTCAAGCTTCGGCTTGAGCGTGTCTTGCCGTCACCGAGCGGTCGCGCACTCGCACGCTCAAGCCCGCGAGGACGCGGCCTTGCGCGTGGCACAGCCAAGGCGCTATTCCTCGTCGATTTCATCTTCTTCCGGTTCGGCCTCTCGCCGCGGGCGGCGGAGACCGTATGCCAACCCCCAGATAAACAGGGCGGCCACGGCGGCAACAAACGAGAACCGCGCACAGCTTTCGCACAGCACCGACGAAGGAAGCACCTCGGCCTGCGCGTTTCTCACACTGAGGATTCCACGCCCCAGATCGTTTCCGGCAACCGGATCGCATGTCTTCAGGATGATCTCCTTCACTTGATCGGCGGTCAGGTCCGGGCGGATGGACCAAATTGAAGCGGCGACGGCCGCCACGCGCGGCGCGGCGAGCGAAGTCCCGCCCCGAATCATATAGGTATAGCGCGCCAGCCCCATGCCTGCATGGAATTCAATTCCTTCAAACTTCCGCTCGACGATCTCTTCAGGCGCAGCCGACAGGCCAATGTGCTTGCCGTAATTGGAGTAGGACGTCTTGGCGCCGGCTTGCGTCACCGCGGCCACCGCGAGCACCGCGTCATACGCCGCAGGGAACATGGGCCGATCCGTGTCGTCGTTGCCTGCCGCGGCGACCATGAGCGTGCGGCTGCCCGACAGGGCATGGATCGCGCGCATTTCCATGGAACTGCGCGAGTAGCTGCCAAAACTGAAGTTGAGGACGATGCGCTCGTCTTTGTGTTCGTGATGGAAGGCCAGGACTTCCTTCAGCGCCTTCCGCAGGGCGCCGGACTCTCCGCCCTGGAATGAGACGCGCTGGATCGTGCATTTGGCGAAAAGCGCCGACTGCGCTGCTCGCTCCACATCCGCTCCGTGGCTCCCCTGCCCGGAGAAATCGTCCACGATGACCAGCGCCACGCCGCCTCTCGAGTACCAGGAACGGGTCAACCTGCCGAGCGCGGAGAAAAGACATGCGGCGCACGCGAGGATGATCATGGCTGCGCACCAGAATCTTGTCCAGCCCCTTGGAGGCGGCGCCGTCTGCTCTTCGTCTATCGCCGACAGTTCTCCGGGAAGCGGCCACCCCTTATACAGTTCCTCTCGATCGTTGTCCGTTCTGCCTTCGTCGGACATGCATTTGCTCAGTCGTTCTTGGCGAAGGCTGGCTTTTTTCCGCCGGTCATGGTCTGAACGTTTTTCGCAAATGCGGCAATTTCCTCCGGTCCGACGAGCGCCCCAATCTCGACATGGAAGTGGCGTTTCTGCCCAGGCTTCAGGGATTCAAGGCATCCGCGCGCGCGGTCCTTGGCCCGGCCCTCGACGCCGCAGTTGGCCGGCTCGAGGCCAACGGTATAGACCCCCTGCCCCATCTGCTTCCACTCGTTGAACCATGGAAACTCCTTGAGCGGGAACTTGATGTAGGCGCCGAAGCCATCCTCGCACTTGCGATTCACGATCGCCGCGCACGAATCGCCCCGCCGGTCGGCGGCCAGTCTATGGTAGTAGCATTTCTCGGCATAGCCCTTCGTCGGTGCGTCAAAGGTGTTATAGTTCTCCCGACCGTCCTCCGCAGCCGCGTCGCGTGGGATGACGGTCACGCTCGGGATCAGCAACTCCGACCCATCTGCAACAACGGGATAGCCCAGGTTGATATGCTGGAGGTATTGCAGGGGCGACGGCGCGTAGCCGATATTCTCGATCACATCATGCACGAACAGGCGCGACTCGCCCATCGTCGCCGTGATCGTCCGCGTCATCTGCAGGCATGGGCCGAAGACGAACGTCTCCAGCACCTGGCCGATGATTGTCGTGATATAGTCGTCGCCCTTCCAGTCGCACGACACGGAGACATTCTTCGCCGGGGTGTTGTTCACGCGGCCATGCAGGCCGAGCTCCTGGCCCTGGTCATGGTTTGGAGCGCCGCAGTAGCTCAGGCCGCAGGTGGTGAGCAGCCCGCCGAAGAATCCATAGAGCCACTTGAGGCCGCGCTCGTCAAAGAATTGGGGCGCCACATCGCCCGTCGCCGATCGCCAGCAGAGCGACTTGCCGCAGTAGTCGGCGGCCGAGACGTCCAGCCCGCGGTCGGGCAGGACCATGAAGTTGAAGCCACTGCCCGTCTTGACCATGATGGCCGAGACGCCCTTCTCCGGGCCGTCCTTCAGCTCGCAGAGCTTCGCGCCCGCGATCTGCTCGACCTGGCCCACGTGCTGCAGGAGTTCGGACCTCTTGACCTTCTTCCCGAAAAGCATCGCCATGTGTATTCCCTCCTCACGAAACCGTTTTGTTGCGCTCGTGCAAGTTTATCAAAATCTTTTGCTTGGACAAGGGAAAATTGGCGGAGGAGGAGATCGTCCTTTGACAGAACCCGGGCGGAACGTATAATGGACGTTGCGGAGGTCTCGATGCAGGACGACGAATCGAAAAATCAATTGGAGGACATGCTGAGGCGGCACATGGCCCGCGAGCGGGCCTCGATCCGCATCGGTTTTCCCCTCGCGATTGCCGCGGCGGTCTTTCTGATTGTCTACTTCATCGTCTGGCGGGTCAACGCGGGACCGGTGGAGAAGGCGCTGGTCGAGATCATGTCGCGACGCATTGAGCTGCCGAAAAGCAACCTGAACCACCCGATAGACGGAGCGCCGCTCCTTGAGGAGCAATGGGGCCGGGACAGCGTGCCAGCGCCGCTCTTCGCCGACCGGTCTATCCTCGATCTCGTCGTCATTGACAAGGCAGGCCAGTCGCAGGTCTTTGCCGCTCAGGGAGGCGAGCACTGCCATCTGATCGTCGCCGCGCACGGCGACCTGTCGGTGGACCTCCTCCATCGGGTCCTACATCCACTTCTGGCAAGCGGGAGGAAAACGCTCTGGCTGGCGACGAAGACCCCACATTTCGTGGGTCCGAAGAACGAGGAGATCCCGCTCGAGCCGCACGAGATGAGCGAACTTGGCGTGGCGCCGGTCGCCGTGGTCGGTCTCTCCAGCGACCCCCCTTCCGCAGGAACCGACGCCTGCTCGGTGCATATTGCGCCTGCCGCAACCGTCGCCGACATCATTCCTATCCTGGAGGACGTCTACCGCTCAGGCAAGAGAAGCTGTTTTCTCCTGATCCGCGAGGGTCAGGCTCCCCCATCCCCGCCGTCAGAGTAGGAAGGCATGATCTTGGTCGGTAACTATCGGCGCTACTTGTCCGCCTTGTCTGACTCGTGGATCAGGCTGACATACGTGGAGAGTTGGTTCATGTTTCGGATGAACATGTTCGTGTAGATTTGGCGATCCTTGCCGAGCCAGCGCCCCTGGTCGTCGAGCTTCTCGATGACCTTTTGCACATCGAACTCCATCCCCTTGGCGCGCTGCTTCTTCTCCTCGGCTGACAGTTGGCGGTCTCTCGTTTCGAGATATTTGTCCCGCCCCGCCGCAAGCACGTCCTTATAGAGCGCCGCGGCCGCACGAACTCCGTACTCGCTCTTGAAGCTGTAGTGCATCGGTAGGTTGTCGTCCGTATAAACGAGGTGGTAGGTATCCTTCGTCATGTAGAGGGCCTTGTTCGTGCCGATCTCCACGAAGCGCGGCCAGAGGTCCGCGCCGACCTTGCATGTCTCCAGCCATTCGAGCGCGGCGGGGATCGGCTTCAGGTATTTTTCCTCGCCCGTGTCGAGGTAGAGCGTCACAAGGGTCCGAATGTTCCTCGACGTGGCGGCGGGACACACCGCTTTCGGCTCGAACTTTCGCGCCCACTCCGGCTGCAAGTTCATGTCGTACTGCTGGGCCCAGCCGGCCTGCGGCGGTTTGAGCTGCGAGGCGATCATGAAGTCCCCGCCCCGCTTCGCGCTGTCGAGAAACCTCTGCTCCCCGTAGCGCTTGCGGGCCTCCAGCATCACAGTGATGCAATCGTTCATCGCGTTGTCGTTGAAGGTGTAGTAGTGGGCGTATTGCTTCGGCGGATGCAGAATTTCCTCGCGGCCGTCCGGATAGATTTTTTTCACTTCAAAGGTCTTCGGCTCGGTCGGCGGCGGGACGGGGTATCGCTGCGGCCATGCGCCGTTTGCGTATTGGGCCTTCAACATCCCCTCCAGGCCGTAGCGCGTCGCCGTCCGCACCTCCGGGTCGTCCACCAACTGGTCCACCGTCATGAGCAGGCGCAAGGCCGCCTGCGTATTGTTGTCGTCGAACGTCGTGACGTTGATGCGCTTCCGAACGTCCGGGTCCTGGGTGTCCTTGTCGCGGCGATAGAAATACTTCTGCCCCCCCTTCTCGCTGAAGTCAATTTTGTAATCCCATCCGCCGGATTCGAGCTGCCCCCACGCCAGGGCCTTCGCCGCCGCGACTGCCGCATCGAGGAACTGCTTGTCCCCCGTCGCCTCATATGCCTTGAGATAGGCCAGCCCCACCGACGGCGTGCCGGGGGGCTGGATCCAGATTTGCCACTCGTTGGCCTTGCCCTCGCCCGCCCGTGTTTTGAGGTCCTCCGAGTATTCCCACAGGTAGCCGCCCCGCGTCGAGATCTGAGTGGTGAAATACGTCGTCGCCTTTTTCATGGCCTGAACGGCCTTATCCGCCAAGCCCGGCTCCACCGCCATCGCGCCTCCGGGGAGAGACAGCAACGCAAACAAAAGCGCCAACAACTTGACCATACGTTGCGGCATGTTCAATTTGTTTCCTTTCCTGCCCACCGCACCATGTTGACGAGGAGCTGCTTTTCGGCCCCCTCGACAGGGACGTCTTCGTTCGCCGCACCAAGGCCCGTCGCCATCCCGTCGGCGACGTACCGCCCGCTCCCCCACTCCCCCGCCACAACGACAGCCTTGCCTTCCGCGTCAGCAACCACTACGGTCCCTTTCGCACCGGGTTCGATGAGGACATGATCGTAGTAGGTGTGTTCAAAGGTCTGCTCGGCAACAAGCCCCGCCGTGATGGGATGCTGCGCAATCACCTTGCACTGATTTTGTTTTACATGATTGGTCCCCTTCGCCGCGATCTCCGGGATGATCGCCGGGTAATTGCGGTAGCCGACGGCGTCGTGGGTGACGACCAGACCGCCGCCGCGCTTTTCCACAAACTCGCGGAGCCGGCCCACCAGCGCCGTGTCAATCCGCCCGGCCTCCTTCAACTGCGGGATGACGATCACGTCACACGCGGCCAGACTGTCCGGGATAAAGTTGTAGAGCGGGAAGGCCCGCATGTTCTTCTCGCCCCGAAGGGCGTTCAGGATGCTCATACCGCCGTAGCTTTCCACGGCGACCCCGACGCGAATCCCCGCGCCGGGCGGGGCGGCGGCCGGGCCGGTCTTTAGCTGAATCTCCTCCACCTCCTTTTGGGACAGGCCGACGATAGGGGCGCTCCGCGCGACATACGAAACCGGATCCCCCTTTTCCGGGACTATCTGGCCGTATAGGGCGATTCGGCTGCGGCCTTCGGGGACTTCGAGCCGAACCGTGCGCTCCCGCTTGTCCTCGGCAAGGATGGCGTCGAGCGAGGCGATGCTGCGCCCATCGCATCCCTCATGTTCCACGCGGCCCATGACGCCGTCGGCGAACGTCATTTTGACGCTGGTGGCCTCGGCCTGACGATAGGTCCGCGGGCGGTCGGGGAGAAAGGGATCAGGGAACTCGAAGCGGACCTTCGGGGCGTCGTGGGGAAAGAACGTGTCTTTTGCCGTAGCGCTCAGGCGCAGGGCGGGCAGGAAGCGGGTCGCCAGATCTTCATTATAATGAAAAATTAGGAACCCGTCGGCCCCCTCATTGCGGGCGATCTCGACCTGATGGAGCAGATGGCTTGGGTCGGGGAACCGCGAGGACGACGAGAAGGCCCCGATTCCGGGGTACAACGGGACCGTCCCGGCCACCCAATCCACCTGGCTAACGACATCTTTGCGGAACCGGTCCGGGCTGTCAGTGTAGTCCATGGGGCAGACGAAGTCGAGGTAGCCCTTCTCGCACCAGAGCTTCCAGTCCTGCCCCACGCTCTGTCGGTGGGCCGCCCAGTCGCGGAACACCGCGGCCGAAATTTTGACGCGGGGGTCAACCTTTCGCGCCTGCTCGCTCACCGCGGCGACCACCTGTGTGATCTGGTCGCGGCGCCAGTCGTCAAATCTTGCAAAGTGTGCGCCGTCCTTGAGGACGTCCTTGGGCCACTCAGCGACCGCCTGCCCCAGAGCCTTCTCGAATCGCTCCCGGCATCCGGGGCAGTAACAGAACTTAGAGTTCGGGTAGCGGATGTAGTCGAAGTGAATCCCGTCCGGATGATACTTTCGCACGATCTCGACCATGGCGTCAATCTCGTGCTTCTGGTTGAGCGGGTGCGACGGGCAGAGCCACCGCCCGTCGTGGCCGTCGTCCTTCTCGCCGGCCACACCGAGCTGGAGACGGCCCTCCGTCTCCAGCTTCGCCAGGTCTTCCTCCCTCGCGCCGGAGGCGCGCCAGTTCACTCGCCAGACGTGGACCTGGATGCCGTGTTTCTTTGCGGCTTCGAGGCACAGCTTGAGCTGGTCGCCGGATTCCTTCATCATGTCCGATGGCTGGAGGACCTCGCTCTCGTAGTTGGCCGTGTAGCCGCTGCACATGTGAGGGAAGGCGGCGTTGAAGCCGTTTTCCTTCAGGTTCTGCATCGCCGCGTCCCACGTGGTCCAGATTTTCGACGGCATCCACACGCCCCGGCACTCTCCATCCCGGCACGGGACGAGGTAGGCGTAGGCCCGGACGGCGGCGTCGTGCGCCGCCTCCGCAGCGGCAATGGCCTCCTCGTATTTCTGTTCCTTTGCCAGCGCGTCGGCCTGTTTCGCTTTGGTCTCGGCCTCGCCGAGAAGCACGGCGCACTTCTCCGATACCTGCCGCGAGGCAGCTTCCGCTTCGAGGCGTTTCTTTATCTCCTCGATGGATGCGAAGCCCGCCACCTTCCCGATGTCTGAAATCCGCCGCTCGGCGGCCTGGGGCCAGAGATCCGGTATAAAATGCGCAACGCAGGCGAACAGAAAGCGCGCCTTCTTTGTAAGGTCTTCAGGTAGCAAGACATGAGACATATAGAAACCCTTGTCGGAGACCAGCACGGCCGGATACCCCGTGTCCGCGCCTTTGGCGTCCAGCCATGTGGCAAGGACCCTCGTATCCCCCGTCGGCTCGACGACCAGTATGTTCCAACTTCCCTGGAGGACCAATTCGGGAACGCCGCGGATGATCCCCGGAACGAACTTGATGGAGGCGAAATCGCCCGGCTGTTTCTGCTTGACGGTGGTCTTGGGCGTAAAGCCCAGCGCGCCGGCAATTTTGGGGTCCACGCTGCAAAAGATGAATACCTTGCCGCCGCCGTCTATGAATTTGAGGACCTCCTCCACCCACTTCTCCGTCCGCTGGGGATTGTATGGGAAGAAGGCGAACTTGCGCCCCGCGAGCTTGCCCGCCTCCACGTCGGCGTCGGTGAGTAGATCGTATTGCATGCTCATCTGCTTCAGGCATGATGTGACCGTTTCCAGATAGCGCGGGACGCCCCTCCCCTCCCTTTCGGCGTCGCGCTCCTCTGTGAACGTGCCGCGGACAACGGCGATTCGCTCCTGAGCGGCGCCGACGGCGAACGCCAGAAACAGGGAGGCGGTAATCGGAACAAGCAATGTTTTTGACATGGGCTTGACACTCTCCAAAGGTTGCGGAAGATATTAACAACGTGATGCAATCGTACCAGTGTCGCCTCCGCGAGTCAATCATTTTCGCGCCACGGCGCAACTTGAAATGGCGGAGCAAATATGGTACTCTCATGCGCCGCATGTTGAGGGTACGATTATAGGCTGACCTTGCAGAACTTCCGATGCCCGTAGCGAACGAATACAGAGAACTATTCTACAAGACGGCGATGAGAGTAGCTCTCGTGTTTGCCCTCGTCCCGGCATGGCGTTCGATATCAACCGGGGCAGACGTCTTCCCGAAGCCGAGCGCGTCCCTCTCCATGATCCGTCAACGCTACCTCGACCTGGTCCGATATAGTGAGCAGGACTGGGATAATCCCGATGTTGCGAAGCTTGCCGGGCAGATCGAGTATGAAACGGGACGGCTGCTTCAGGAGCAGGTAAGCGACCCGGAGTCCTCCTGGCATGGCTTCTTCGGTCAGCCGGAGAAGGGGACCATGGGCGGGCAGGCGCTGATGGCGGCCCGCGAGAAGGCGGATAAGGCAATCCACGTCTTGACCTCCGCATATTGGTGCAAGGGGCGACGGTTTTATCAGAGCCAGCGCGTGCTCCGATGCATCGAGCAGGCCTACAGCGCCCTGGATCGCAAGGTGGCGCTGTCGGATGTGAAGTCCGTTTACGACGTCCCCCAGCCCTACTTCCACCGGCGGGAAAATCTGTGCCGATGGCTCGCCCAGGTCGGGGAATTTTTGTCGAAGGACGTGCGGGTGCACATGAAGGATACCTTGCGGCATCTTCTCGTGCGCCAGGAGGCGACCACGGTGGATCGAGCGCTATATACGCTCCTTGGGGCGGCTTGCTTCGAGGACGACCGGCTCCTGCACACCGCCGCGAAGGAAATGGCCGAATTGGCTCTGAAGCCGGTTGGGACAATTGCGCCGGAAGGAGGGCCTTCTATCGAAGACGCCGCGGAATACTGCGCCGCCATCAGCCAGTATCAGTATTTCACGCTGGACACTGAACTCGCCCTGCCGGCCGACGCCCTTCGACCTGTCCACGACATCATGCGTGATTTCATTTCATGGACGGTTTACCAGGGCCGCGCCGATCTGCTCGCATATCACAGTCCACGAAAATGGTCGGGGCAGGTGGAGCGGGACATTGTGGCGACCGTGGCCCACCTTACTGCCGCGCAACCGGACATGACGATGCGCTGGCGCTTCGCCTATGACGAGGTCGTTCAGCATACATTTGGACGCAAGGAGAACGCCTATTATCTCCTAGATGTATATCGTCTCATCTCCCAGGTGGCGAGCGTGCCGTCGTGCGGCGTGGATGTCGAAACGAAGTACTTCGAAGACGAAGGGTATCTGGCCGTGCGCCGTCCATCGTTCTTTGGCTCGCTTCGATTCCCCTTCCGAAAAGGTCGGGCAATAGACTATTCACAGCTCGATGTCCCGATGAACGTGCGATCCACAGCGAACGACCCGAACCTGCTTTTTCTGCTGCCGGAGTTTGAACCCCTCCTTTCCGGCTGCACCTTTTCCCAATTTGTCGCAAACCCGAAAGGGCAATACGACGCCCGCGAATGCTCCGCAACCACGTGCGCCGACGCCACCGTGCTGGACGGCCAGGCGGCCATTGCGGGAGTCCGACTGCGGATCAAACGAAAAGACAACTTTCTCGCCACCAACAAGTCCTGGATTTTTTTTGAGGACAAGATGATTTTTTCGGCGTCGGGCGTCGAGACAAAATCCTTTGATCTTCGCAACCACGGCTGGTCTGCAAGCCCCACGGACCACCGGGTGTGCATCACGTTCGTCTTTCCACAGCCTGTGGAAATAGACCTGGCTCGCATCTACTTCCGCGTCTATCGGGGGCGATTGGACTGCGTGCCGCGAAACATCTACTTCCTTGTGTCCCCCGATGGCGTGACGTGGACGCGGGTGAGGGAGGCAAAACCGGAGGACCTGCCCAAGTCCGGCGACGTGCCGCTCGGCGGCTTTACCTATCGTCTCCGGCGAAGCAAGGTGCCTTACTACCGGCTGTATTTCCCATACGGCGCGGACGGCTTCACCACGCAAATTTCCGAGGTCGAGCTCTACAAGAGCGACCCCATCTACGATCCGAATGTGGTTCCACCGGGCGCGGTGAACCTTGCTCCGAAGGGGCGCGTGTTCGCCACCAGCACGCTGGACCAGAAGCACGGACCGGAACAGCTTACCGACGGCAAGTTTGCCGCCACTCTCGAACCGCCTGCGCTACAGACGTCCCTTGCCGTGCTTCGCACCGGCGGCGCCCGGTTCACCTACCAGAGTTCTCGCGGTTTGCGATCTATGGACTTCCCGGCCCTGGGGAAAGAGATAAAGCTCAAGGATGTGGCATGGTGTCATACGAAGCAAACCGCCTATGTTTTCCCTTACTCGGTTGATTTAATCCTTAAGGGTGTGGGGAACGGTTACGGGCGCATTTCCATTGACCACGCGCGCAACGACCGCTTTGCTGCGGTGTGTTTCCCCAATCTGGATCTCGAACAGACGCCCCGCGCGGTGGAGGCGGGCCTCATCAAACTCTTGCGTCTTGACTCGACCGCCCACGTCTTCTTCGATCCGGCCAGCGGCACAACGGCCGCAGCCTTCTTCGATGTCGTCGAAGGCGGAAATCTGGCAAGCGATGGGCCGGCCTATCTCCTGCTTCGACAGCACCCCGATCTGCTGGTCGCGGCGAAATCCCACCGCGGCGCGCCGTCCGACATATGGATAGAAGCGCCGGATGCGAAGACGCTGGTGATCAACAGCAAGGTGCAGCCGGTTTACATGAAGGGAAAGATGGTGCGCGTGAGCGCGCACAGGTAGCGAGAGACCATTTCAGCAATGCACATCCTTGCCATGGAGCCATATTACGGCGGGTCGCACAAGGCCTTTCTGGATGGCCTGGTCCGCCACAGCGCCCACGACTTCACTCTCCTCTCCCTCCCCGCGCGGAAATGGAAATGGCGGATGCGCGGCGCAGCGCTGGCCTTCGCGGAGATGCTGGACGGCTACGACGGTCCCATAGACCTCCTTCTCTGCTCGGACTACCTCTCCCTGGCCGACCTGGTGGGCCTTCGCCCGCGGCGGCTCGCCCCCGTCCCCAAGGCCGTCTATTTCCACGAGAACCAACTCACCTATCCCGTCCTCGATGAAAAGGAGCGGGATCATCACTTCGCGTTCACAAATATCACCACCTGCCTCGCCGCCGACGCCGTGTTCTTCAATTCGGATTTCCACCGCACATCGTTCCTCGAAGCGGCCTCACGGTTCCTGCACAAGATGCCGGACCATCGCCCCGATCAGGCCGTCCGGCAGATCGAGGCCAGGGCGCGCACGCTGCCGCTGGGTGTGGACTTCAGCGCCTTTGACGACTGTCAGGGCGCATCGCGTTCCGGCGACCAGCCGGCCCTGATCCTATGGAATCATCGCTGGGAGTACGACAAAAACCCGGAGGATTTCTTCGCCGTGCTGTTCGATCTGGCGGAGGCGGGGCTGCGCTTCGACCTGGCCGTTGTCGGCGAGACCTTCCGCACCTATCCGGCCATCTTCGACGAGGCCCGGCTACGACTCACCGACCGCATTATCCAGTTCGGATACCTCCCGTCGCGGCGCGACTATGCCCGGATTCTCCACGAGGCGGACATCGTCGTCTCCACGGCCATTCACGAGTTCTTCGGCATCTCGGTGGTGGAGGCGGTCTATTGCGGCTGTTTCCCCCTCTTGCCGAACCGCCTCTCCTATCCCGAGCTGCTTCCATCACCAGCCCATGAAACCCATCTGTATGAAACCCAGTCGGACCTGCGGCGGAAGCTGGATCATGCCGTGCGCCACATTGACGCAACCCGCGCGACGAATCTGTCCGAGGCGGTGGCGCGGTTCCGATGGGAGCGGATGATCCCGCGCTATGACGAGGCCCTTGCCGGGGTGGGTATGCAGCATGCCGAAGCCCCGGGGAACGAGGCGTAATGGAACAACAGGTCAAAGACGCCATCGCCCGCGCAAACGCCGACTATGTGGAGATACGAGTCCATGACGGCGCGGGGACGGGAATCCACTACGCAGGGAGGGAACTGGAAGATATCGGCGAGAGCACCGGCCTGGGAGGATGCGTCAGGGCCCTGGTCAACGGCGGTTGGGGCTTCGCATCGTTCAACGACCTGGACCGTCTCTCGACCTACGTGGACCTGGCGTGCGAGCAAGCCCGCCTCGTCGGCGACGCAGGCGTGCGCCTTTCGCCCGCAACACCTTGCAGCGACAGGGTTTGCATGGAACCGGAACTCGACCCACGCGACGTCCCTCTCGCGGATAAACACGCGCTATGCGAAAAGTATAACGCCCTCATCCTTGCAAACAAAAAGATACAGACGTCGAGCGTGAGCTACCGCGACGCCTCGGGGCAGGTTATCTTCGCCAATTCCGACGGCAGCTTCATCGTCCAGAGCGCGACCTTCTGCGGCGTCTCGGTCCTGGCCATAGCCAAGGACGGGATGAATGTCCAGCGCGCCTACGAATCCGCCGGGGACCTCCGCGGCTATGGGAATGTGCTGGGCTTTGAGGAGAAGTGCGAGCAGGTCGTGAAGCGAGCCGTGGACTTGTTGAGCGCCGAGCCGGTGAAGGCCGGGCGATACACCGTCGTTATTGATCCGGAGCTGTGCGGCGTGTTCGTCCACGAGGCGTTCGGCCACTTGAGCGAGGCGGATTTTCTGTATGAAAACGAACGGCTGCGGGAGATCATGGTGATCGGGAGGCGGTTCGGCCCCAACTATCTCACGATCGTAGATGACGGGACGCTGAAGGGCGAGGCCGGCACTATGGCCTATGACAGCGAGGGGACGCCGACGCAGCGGACGGTCCTCATTCGGGACGGCATCCTCGTGGGGCGGCTGCACTCTCGTGAGACGGCGGGAAAGCTGTGCGAGGCGCCCACGGGCAACGCCCGCGCCCTGGGGTACGCCTTCGAGCCGATTGTCCGCATGACCAACACTTTCCTGGAGCCGAGAGACGCCACATGGGAAGAGATATTAGGAGGGGTGGGCGACGGCATCTACGCCGTCGGCGCGATCGGCGGCCAGACCAACGCGGAGATGTTCACCTTTGCGGCCGAGGATGCCTATGAGATTCGAAAGGGCCGGATCGGCCGCAGGCTGCGTGATGTGACGTTGACGGGCAACGTGTTTGAGACGCTTAGCAGTATCGAGGTCGTAGGGAACGATCTGAAACTATATGGCGGCCTCGGCGGATGCGGCAAGGGGAATCAAAGCCCTCTACGTACAGCCGTCGGCGGACCGCATGTCCGCATCAAGGACGTCCTGATCGGGGGCAGATAGAACAGAACCCCCATTGCACGATCTACCTATTCCTCCGGTCCCGGCATGACGGGATTGCGCCAACGGGCAAGCAGCTCCACAAACCGCGCCTCGCCGGGCTTCAGCCGGAGCGTCATCGTCATCGGCTTGGCGGCGTTGCGCGCCACGGGACGCGGCCCCAGCCACGGGCCGTATTCCTGCACGGAATACATCTTGCCCGGCAGGGGCGGCGGCATGGCGGCCGTGAACTCCACCTCCTCCTCGGCGATGTTCACAAAGGCGTATCCGTGACCGACCGTCTCGTCCTTCTTCCCGAACATCGGTTCCCTGGCAAGGGGCGGGTACTGCCAGACGCTGTGCAGGACGGCGGGGAAGGCGAGCTGATCCGCCTTCTTCGCCGCCTCGTTCCAGAAGCCGATCTTCGTCTCCGGCGCGTCGAGCGGGATGGGGTGGAGCATCTTACCGAAGAGGAGATATTCCCGCGCCGGGCCGTCGAGGATGGCGGCGATGTTCTGGATGATCTTCATCTGATCGGGGTCAACGTCCTTCGCATCCACATGGGCGCTCCAATAGGAGAGGGCCGGGATCTTCCCGCAGACGAAATCCGCCGCGCTCATGTACTCGCCCGCGCGGTTGCGTTTTTTGCTGGAGACATTCGGACCGTGGCCGCCATAGCCGAGGCTGTATTCGTGATAGAGATAGGTGAACAGTGGGACGCCGCGGATGCCAAGCCCGCTCCGAGGCCAGTGGCGCTCGCTGTCGTCGCGGCTGTGGTAGGCGGTCAGCACGGGGATGTAGTACTCCGCAGGCTCCTCGATGGACAGGGCAAACTCCTTGTCCCGAAACTGGCCTCGGTGGAGGACGGACTTGTATAGGTCGTATATGGCCGTGGTGTGGTAATTCCCCCCGCCGGGTTTGTGATTATGTTTGCTCGAGTAGCACATCGGAACGCCGCCGCCGACGGTCTCGATCTGCGCCATCGTGATCCCCCGCTTCTGGCATTGCTTGCAGATGTCGCGCATGAGTCGCTGCGTGTATCTCGTGGCGGGACAGAGCGTGGCATTCTGCCCGATCTTCTTGTCGGGAACTCCGGTGAACGCGACCTTGCCGTCCGGGCCGATAATGGCGTGCGGTTCCCCTTCACGTTTGAATCGCTCCCAATCGTCGTACGGCTCATGGATAACCGGGGGGCGCTTCTCGACGGTCCAGAAGATGCCGCACAGGAAGACGATAGAGCGGTTGCCGTCCTCGACGAGGCCGCGAGTGAAGGCCGTAAACTTCTCGTCGCCCCCGCAGGGCGGGAAGTAGTGCGGCGCGATGTAGTAGCCGCGGCCGTGCCAGTCGCCGAGCAGGGCGCACATGGGCCGATTCAGGTAATCGGAATAGCTCTTGACGCTCGGGCGGACGTTGTCATAGATGCTGGCGGGCGGTTGGTCCTTCTGCGGCTTGAGAAAATTGATCGTGATGAACATCGGGGCGCGCTTCAGCCAATCGGGGATGTCGGATCGGTCGGCGAGGAGTTTGCTGCACCAGTGCTGTTTCACCGCCCATGCCTTGTAGATGTCCGCCGCGGCGTGCCATGTCCCCTGATAGGGACCAACGACGATGTCATAGGGCTGCTTGTAGTCGTTGCCGACGCCGGCCCGTGGATAGTGGGCGGCGGCGAGTTCCACCCCCGCCCCGGTGTTGAACATGCCGAAGGACTTCTTGTACCCCCGCGCATCGTGCGCCGCGAGGTAAAGCCCCGTCCCGCCGATCCCGCCGGCCGTCACCTGGCAGGAGGCGGACCCCGGATACTCGGGACCCATAGCGTAGCCCTTGGGAAGGTCCAGCCCCGGCCGCTCCACGAGGCAGCCGTCGCAGTATGGGGAAAGGATGTAGTCCGTCTCCGGGGGCATGAGGACGCAGGGGAAAGCGATCCGCCGGATCGTCAGGTTCGTCTTGTTCTCGATGCGGAGCCGCCATCGGGTCAGGGGCGAGTCGTCGGATACGTCGCACGTGGCAATGACCGAAATCGGCTGCCCGGCGTGTTCGTAACTCGCAATGGTCAGGCGATGGTCGTCGAACGTCACGGAGCAATCCGTGGCCTGTGTGTTGTCGAACTGTTTCGCCTCGCCCTTCTCGTCCACGGCGGAGATGCGGTAGAGGACGTTCTTCTCCAGGCTGGGCGAGATCAGGTTCCTGCGCGAAGCCTTGTCGAAAAACTCGGTGATGTTGCCGTTGGCTGCGGCGACGACGATTCGGAAGAAGTCGTTTTCGACCACAACGGTGGTTTGCTCATGGGTCACTTTCGTTTCCCCGCGCCGCGGCAGGCTGGGGGCGCAGGAGAGTATCATGCACAGGGCAATCGTCGGGATGAACCATCGTCTCATAGCATGTTCCTTCATAACGCGGGCTACGCCCGCAACCCAAGGGCAAGATTCACATTGGACACATAATACCACACTTCCTGTCTTCAGGAGGTGTGGTATACGCAAAAGGAGATTTTTTCGGAACGGTGTATCTCTCCATCGGTAGGATAACGTTAGTTATCGCGGGGAAAAATGTGTCCAATGTGATCCCGCGTCCGCGCGGGATTGCCCTGGAAACATGTACGCAAATTGGCATTATGTCACGGAGTAAGGTTCTCAAGAGGTCGCTTGTCTTGCGGAGGTATGATAACGTGAAGCGAGGATTTTTCAAAAGAAAAACCCCCGACCGAGTATCCCGTCGCTGATGGTGGGAGTAGGAGCGGAATCCCTTCCGCGATTCGTCGGGGAAAGGATTCCCCTCCTACAACATGCGAATTCTGAAAAATTCCAGTAAGGTTTACGCGATCTTGATCTTCAAGGCCCCGAAGTCCTCCTCCAGTTCTTGCTGGCTGCTCATTCCGACGAGGGCCATGTCAATAAGAGGTCGGCTCAGGACCCATGCGATGGACTTCTGATAGCCGGTGCCCTCGCCGGGGAACATCTCGGTGATCTTCTCCGCAAAGGTCTTGCCGGCGAGCACGTCCTTGAAGCGCCCTTCGTCGCGCGCCTTGCTGCCCATGGTCTTCATGGCGATGACGCCGAGGTCCTTCTCCTTCGCCTTCTTGAGCACGGCGTCCTGGTCCTCGGGTTTGTTGTAGTTAAGCGGGCAATAGCAGGGCATGAGGATGTCGTAGAGGCCCGTCTCGATGCACGCTTCGTAGGTGGCGACGGTGTCCGTGTGGTTGGGTGCGCCGAGGAATCGGGCCTTGCCGGCCTTCTTGATCTTTGCCCAGGCCTCGTGCACGTCCGCATACCGCGCGTGGTCGGGGGAGTCCAAGCCATGTGGCAGGAACAGGACGTCCACATGATCCGTCTTGAGGCGAGTAAGGCTTTCCTCCAGGGACTGTTCGATGGCCGCGATGAGTTCGGCCTTGTCCAGCTTGGCCCCATACTGGGCGTCGAGCAGCTTGCCCTGCATCTGGCCGAAAACGCGCTTGCTCTGATTGTTGCCGCGCGCCTTGATCTCGTCTTCCTTGGCGCCCGCCGCGATGGCGGCGGCCATGACCTTCTTGTCGAACTCCGCCTTCTCGGCGGCGCTTATGCTGCCCTGCAGGTCGCGGAGCATCTTCATCCGCGCCCCGCGATAGGGGCTGACCTTCGTGGTGAGGAAGAACTTATCCCGCTTGCCGCTCAGTAGGTTGCCGATCTCCGTCTCGCTCTGCTGCTTGGTGTAGGCCCAGGCGGTGTCCACGTAGTTGACGCCGCGTTCGAGCGCCATGTCAATGATCCGCGCGTTGTTCATGTCTGTGCTGATGAACATTGCGCCGAAGCCGATGACGCTCACGTTCAGGTTCGTCCGGCCTAAGCGTTTGTAGCGCATGATGTCCGGCTGCTCGTTCTTGCGCTCCAATTGCGCCTCCTGCGCGGCGGCCGTGGTCGCAGCGCCGGCGGCAATGGCCGTGAGCGACGCCGTCTTCAGAAAGTCCCGGCGATTCAGATTGCCCTGATTCGGCATGATCCTTCCTCCTTCTTGAGTGTTCCTCCCCGGTCATGGTTTATCTTTCATTACTATAGCACTACTCGCAGGGGCGGCGCAACCCTTTCTTTCGGCATTTTGTGAAATTTCCGTCTTGTTGACTCCACGGACGAGTCCCTGCTATAATGTTTTATAGAAGAAGAACATACCAAGAGGTTTTCGCGCTGCATATCGTGTCCACATGATCGGCATTTCAAAACTCTACTGCGGGACCATTGAGCCGTCCGACGCCTTGCGCTACGGACGAAAGAGCAAGAGTCTGCCCTCGCACCTCCTCCAGTTCAGCAAGGACAAGAAGCCCGTCGTCGTCTGGAACTGCACCCGGCGATGCAACCTGCGGTGCGTCCACTGCTACGCCCACGCGCGGGACATGGCCTTTGAGGGCGAGCTCTCCACCGCCGAAGGGGAGGCGCTCATTGACGACCTTGCCGCCTTCGGCTCGCCCGTCATGCTCTTTTCCGGCGGGGAGCCGACCATGCGCCCGGACCTGCCCCGGCTCGTCAAACACGCCGTCGGCAAAGGCATGCGGGCCGTCATCTCCACGAACGGGACGCTCATCAATACGGACGCGGCCGCGCAGTTGAAAGACCTGGGTCTCTCCTACGTCGGCGTCAGCCTCGACGGCATGCGCGAGACCAACGACCGCTTCCGCGCCGTGACAGGGGCCTTCGACCAGGCCATGCAGGGCATCACAAACTGCCAGGCCGTCGGCCTTAAGGTCGGCGTGCGCTTCACCATGAGCAGGCATAATTTCCACGACGTGCCGGCCATCTTCGACCTCATCGAGGAGCGGGGCATCCCCCGCGTCTGCTTCTACCACCTCGTCTACGCCGGACGCGGCAGCAGGCTCATCGAGGAGGACCTGTCCCACGACGAGACGCAGGAGACCGTGGACCTGATTATCGACCGGACAAAAGACCTGCATGATCGAAGCATCGAAGTCGAGGTCCTGACCGTGGACAACCACACCGACGCGCCGTATCTCTACCTGCGCATGAAACGAGAGGGTTCCGACCGAGCGGAGAAGGTGATGGAACTCCTGAAAATGAACGGCGGCAACAGCACCGGCGTGGGCATCGGCTGCGTGGGCAACACGGGGGAGGTCCATGCCGACCAGTTTTGGCGGCACTATTCCTTTGGCAACGTGCGGGAGAGGCCGTTCAGCGAGATCTGGATGGACACGTCGAACGATCTGATGGCGAAGCTGAAGGAGAAGAAGAAGCACGTCAAGGGCCGATGCCACCTCTGCAAGTGGCTCGACATCTGCGCCGGCAACTTCCGTGTCCGGGCCGAGGCCGTCACCGGCGACGTCTGGGCCGCCGAGCCGGCCTGCTATCTAACCGACTTGGAGATCGGAATCGCATAGCGCAATGAACGACTTCGACAAAAGGCTGCTCAATCGTCTGCAATCCGATTTCCCCATCGTCGCCCGCCCCTTTCGGGAAATTGCGGACGATCTGGGATCGACCGAGGGGGAAGTCATCGAGGCGATTAAACGCCTGAAAGAAGAGGGCATCATCCGCCGCTTGGGGGGGGTATTCTCGTCGCGCGATCTTGGTTTCTACTCCACGCTCGTCGCCGCCCGCGTGCCCCCGGGGAAACTGGCGGAGACGGCGGCGGTCGTGAACGAATACACGGAAGTCACGCACAACTACGAGCGCGAACACGTCTATAATCTCTGGTTCACGCTCACCGCGACATCGAAGGAGCGGGCGCGGAAAATCCTGGAGGAACTGAAGGCGAAACCGGCGGTTATTGACATCCAGGAACTCCCCGCCCTTGAGTTCTATAAAGTGGATGTGAAGTTCACCATGTGAGGGAAACCGATTGGCCAGCGATCTTGAAAAGGCGTTGATCATTAGGCTCCAGGACCAGCTTCCAATCGTCCCGAGGCCCTTCGCCGTCCTGGCCGGGGAGCTGGGCGTCTCGGAGGACGAGGTGATCGAATGTCTCCGGGGCATGCAGGAAAAGAAATACCTCCGCCGCATCGCCGCCGTCCTTTGGCATCGCACGGCCGGCTTTGAGGCGAACGGGATGGGGGCGTGGAATGTGCCCGACGAGCGGTGCCGCGAGATCGGCGAGAAGATGGCCTCATTTTCCGAGGTGACCCACTGTTATCGGCGACCCCGTTTCCCCGATTGGCGTTACAATCTCTATACGATGATCCACGGGCGCACGCGGGAGGCATGCCGCGCGGTGGCGGAACGGATCGCAAAAGCAACGGGTATAAGCGATTACGATATTCTGTTCAGCACCCGCGAGTTCAAAAAGACAAGCCCGGTCTATTACCCGGAATGATGCGGGGTGGGCAAGGGAAGAAATGATGGAGGCAAGAGTGGAAGAATGGAAGGATGGAAGAATGGAAGAGTGGAAGGATGGGGGGATGGAAAGTTGGGGGGAAGGGTTGGAGCGCAGACATGATGCCAGCCTTCCAATCTTCCAACCGTCCAATCTTCCAGTCTTCCATCTCCCCAATCCTTCCGATCTCCATGTTGAGGGAAAGGCACGATGACTGAAAAAATTCTGTTCCTCGAAGATGAGGCGAAAATTCGGGACGCGCTCAAAAACTACTTCGCCAAGCGCACCCCATACGATCTCTACACCGCCGAGAGCGGGGCGGAGGCCGTCGCTGTTGCAAGGGACATCCCTATTGACTTGATCGTCGCCGATGTGGTCATGCCGGGCAAGGATGGCATCGAGACCATCCGAGAGATCCAGGCGTTTAATTCGGACGTGGCGTGCATCGTCATCACCGGCTTTGCCGAGGAGAATGCGCCCATCCGCGCCCTGAAGATCGGCGTCCGCGACTACATCAAGAAGCCCTTCGACCCCGCGGAGCTCCTGAACTCCGCCGAGAACCTCCTGAAGCTCCGACGCCTTGAGCGCGAGGCCCGGGAGATGCGCAAGTCCCTGGAGGGCTTCCGGTCGCAATTGCAGGAGACGCTCGGCATCATCCGGTCAACGGCGCGGATCACCTCAAGCGCCGAGCCGACCATACTGATGGAGTCTATCCTTCGCCTGGCGGTGGAGATTACGAATGCCGAGGCCGGCGCTGTTTTCCTGATGGACGAGGGGGGCAAATCGCTCCACTTCGCCGCCGGCATAGGGGTCGAGGCGGGAGACGAGACGCTTCCCCTTGGCGAGGGCATCGCCGGAAAAGTGGCGAACACCGGCCAGATCATCTGCGGCTCCGGGGAGATGGGCGAACAGGGCGCGTGCGTCGAGCGCGACCGGCGGTCGGTGCTTGCCGTGCCTCTGGCAAGCGGGGAGGACCGAGTGGGGGTTGTCGAAGTCTTTGACAAGCCCGACGGCTTTGACAAGCGGGATGTCTCCCTCCTAACCTCGCTGGCGCGGCTGGGTGGAATGGCAATTGCCGACAATCGAATCGGGGCGCGCGTAAAGGACCTTCTCCTGGGGGCATTGCGGCGGGCCGTCGGGGCGGAGGTCGAAACCGGGACAGGGACCGCCGACAAGGCAATCGAGTCGCTGCGCGCATCTCTGGAGAAGGTGAATCTCTCCGGCGGCCAGGAGCGGGCCCTTCGGATAGCCGGGCTGATTGCCGACATCGGGCAACAGGGCGCGGAGGAACTTGAGTTTTGCGAGAAGACGCTGGCGGAGTTTCATCGCCTGCTCACGGGCAGAGGGCTGGACAAGCTAATCGAAGGCCGCGGTTTGAGCGAGCGTAAATAGGTGCCGATTGACCTCGACGACATCTTCGGAAGGATCAACCCTGATGCCGCCTGGGGCGGCAGCGCCGGCAGCGGGGTCAGGATCGGCATTGTGGACAGCGGCGTGGACGGCGAGCATCCACTCTTGAGAGGGCGTGTGACGGGGGGCGTCGTGATCGGCGAGACGGATGACCACATTGAATATGCAAAGTATGATGGCCGCGACAGTTCCGGCCATGGCACCGCCTGCGCCGGCATCATCTCCCGGATCGCGCCCGAGGCGGAGATCGTGAGCGTGAAAGTCATCGGGGCCAGCGGCGCAAGCGGGCGGACGTTTGTCGCCGGAATCGCCTGGGCACTTGAGCAGGAATGCCAGGTCATCAACGTCAGTCTTGGCACAACGGACAGACGGTATTTCGAGGCGCTGCACGAACTCGCGGAGATTGCCTACTACAACGATGCAATCATCGTCTCGGCGGCGGAGAACACGGGGCGGCGGAGCTTCCCTTCCACGTTTTCCTCGTTAATCTCGGTTGATTATGACAATATCCAAGATCCGCTTCGATTCCTCTATGCTCCGGCCAACCGCATCGAGTTCGTCGCACCGGGGGTGAACGTTGAGGCGCCCGTCCCCGGCGGGGGCGTCATGCGCCACACCGGCAGCAGCTTCGCGGCCCCGCACATTTCAGGGATCATCGCGTTGATCTTGTCGAAGCATCCCCATCTGAAACCATTTGAAATCAAAACAATTCTCTACTCCCTCGCCCGACGGTGGGAAGGAGGGGGCGATGAGTCAACGTGACTCCTTCACGTCGTTTGACCTGCTGCGCCTGAGCCTGGTCCGGTTCGGCGCCAATCTGCTCGTCATCCTTACGACGGGCGTTCTGAACCGGCTATTGATCGTTGAGGGCAAGATGGCCGCCATCTGGGTCAGTTTGGTACTTTCGCTCCAGAACTTCGCCTGTCCCCTGGCGATCTACACGGGCTATCTTTCCGACACGCTCCCTATCGCCGGGCGGCGGCGTGCGCCATACATCATCTTTTGGACTCTGGTTACATGTGCTACAGTGCCGCTGATGCCGATAGTTTGCTTTCGGATGCTTCGCGGCCCCGTCTATTTCATTCTCGCCGTAGTCACGCTCCTCATCTTCGGTTTGGGGGTGAAGGCGTCGAACCTGCTCATCAGCGCCCTTTTGGCCGACCGCTTAGAGGGGGACGCGCGCGGCAGCGTCCTGACCTTTGTCTGGGGCATGGCCATCCTGGGACAAGTCGTCGGCGGGGCGATTTTCGCGTGGTTTCTGCCAGTTTACGACATCACGAACGCCGCGAATCAAAAGGAACTCCTGCTCCTATTCTCGGTCGCGCCGATCTGCGTCGTATTCCTTACGCTCTTTGGAATATTCGGCATGGAGAAGCAGCGTGGGGACGCAACATCCATGCGGTTGAAGTATGGCCTGATGGCGGCGCTTCGCGCCATCACCGTGAATCCCCACGCGCGAATGTTTTTCGCGTTCCTTGCCATCGCCGATTTCTCTTTCTTCGGGCAACAGTACATCCTTGAGGCATTCGGCGGGCATGTGCTGGAGGGTCCCGTCGGTGAGACCACATCCTATAATTATTTCTACGGCGGAGGGGTCCTCATCAGCATGACAAGCATGGGCTGCGTCCTCAACCTGATCCCGAAGGTGAACAAGCGCCGCGTGCTCATCGGGGGGTGTCTCACCGGTGGGGCGTCTTTTGCCATGCTTACCGCGGCGGCGGCGTTCAGCGAGACTCGTCTGGTCTTCCTCGCCGTGTTCATCCTCGGATTGGGGAAGGGTATCTACAACGTGGGTCTGGCGTTTATGATCATGGACCTCGTGGATCGCAAGATCGGGGGGTTGCTGCTGGGCATGTGGGGCGCGGTAGGAGGCCTGGCCGTGGCGCTGGGCGAGTTCAGCGGCGGCGCTATTTACGACGCGGCCTATGCCCTCACCGCCCGGCAGGCCGCATCGTACGCCGCCGTGTTCGGGATCGAGCTGGTGGGGATGCTCGTCTGCATCATCTTCCTGCTACGGTTCAGCATGGCCGGATACCGCAAGCGCCTCAACGAGGAGCTGTCGCTCGTGTTCGGTGAAGATGGAGATAGATCATGAGCCGACGCATTTTGTTCGCGTTGACGATCGCACTGGTTGCGGCCTCGTGCAATCGGGTGAGTTCCCCCCCGCCGATTGTCATCAGGTATGCGGGCGTGAACGAGGACACGGAGGAGATCATCAACGACCGCATGAACGGGCTGCGCAAGTACGAGATTCGGCCGGATGGAACCAAGGTATTTTCGCGCAACGGACGCGAGTATCACTTTGCGCGGCTGCCCAGCCCGGATTACCGCGGCGCGGATGACGTCCTGACGCTCGCCCTCTCCGCCCAGACGGCGACAATGCGGCCGGCGGCGGGGCTGTACTTTGTGGATCTCTATTGGTTCAAGACCTTCGAGCCGGAGTGGCTGGTTCCCTTCGATGGCGAGGGGTGGCGCGCCTCGCAGTTCAAAGAGGATTTCATTAAGGTCTGCTATCTCGGGGAGGGCGCGCAACGGAGATTGTACGCCATCCCGTTCAGCGCGAAGGGAAACTTGTTGTTCTATCGTCGAGACCTGCTGAAGCTGCTGAACGATGCGAAGCCGCCGGAGACGTGGGATGAACTCGTCCGACAGATCGAGAAACTTCGCTCGCTCACCGACCAGGAACCGGCCTTGCGGAACGTCAAGTATGGCCTCCTCTTTCACTGGCGGCACCTGGCGAATGATTTCTATCCCATCATGTGGGGGTTCGGCGGCGAGATCCTTTCGGCTGACGAAGCGAAGCGCGCTCGGGCGATGGACGCGCTCTACATGCTCAAGAGCCTGGTCCACATCGGCAAACGAGAACGCATTCCTTTTACGCCGACCGCCGAGGAACTGGAGGAGCGCTTCGGGCGGGAGGAGATGCGGCTGCTTCAATGCTTCGCCGCGGGCGAGGCGGTCTTCATGATCAACTGGGACAACCGGCTGGACAAGATGCGTAAGTACGCCGACGCCACTGTCGCCCCGCAGCAGGTAGGCGTAGCCCCCGTCCCGAGGGGGACGGAAAAGGTGAGCGCGTCGAACATCGGTTCCTGGGGATGGGTCATCAGTCAGCGACCGGATCGAGAGGACCAGTGGACGAGCGGCGCGGAAGTCGTCGCGACGATCCAGGAGTTTGTGAACGACCTGACCAGCGCGGAGGCGCAGGAATGGCTGGCAGCAAATCACGGTTACATCCCCTCGCGCAAGATCGAACTGTCCGAGAAGGCGCAGAAAAAGATCGAGGATCTCGGGCCGGGGACGGTGGAGGCCTTCGGACTTTTCGCCGACACCGCGCGGATTCGTTTCCTGGATCGCCCGCACAACAAACGGGTCAATGACATCGTGGAATATGCGCTGAAGGAAGCGATCCTTGCACCGTTCATCGAAGGGGAGTTGGAGCGAAAGTCCCTCGCAAGAAGGCTGGAAATGGCGCGCCGGCGCGCGGAAGTTTTCATTTCGGAATAGAGGATCGGGACATGTCGGATGAACAGAATCTGGCAAACGAGGGGACACAGGCCATGTTGCGGCGAGGGATTCAGAAGAAGCTCATCCTCGCCGGCATTATCCAGTTGACGGTATTCTTTGGCATCATCTTCCTCTACCTGCCTTTCCTGATGAATGAGCTCCGGCAGGACATCCTTGAGCAGCGACACCTCGCGCAACGGCTGAAGGCAAAAGAGGTGGAGACAATCGCCCGGTTCCTCGCGTTCGAACTGGGCCGCCTGCCCCTGCTGAACGATCTGAAGGCGGCGTTTTACTGCTCTGGGGCGAAGGAGGACGCGACGGTGATCGAAATGAAGAGCGCTGTCGAGCGACGGCTGTGGGAGAAATGCGCCTTCAACGAGGAAATCATTTATGTGGACCTGGTCGCGCCTGTGGGTGATTCGGTTCTGCGCATCGCGCCCTATGGCGAGGAGGCGGCAAAACGGTATTTCGCCGAGATGAATTTGCGGGAGGTGGCTGCCGTGGCCAAGCTCACGAAGGTGAGCCGCCCTGACGGCGGCGATGGGGAGTACATCCAGCGATATGTCATGCCCCTCTATGTAGAAGGAGGGCGATGGGGGATAACGAGGATCGTCATTTCGACGGAAGATTTCAAGGTAGTTGACGCAAACGTTGCCGACCGGGAGCATTTCAAACAAACGTCGTTTTTCGTGTTTGCGTTGACCACGCTCGCCGGCTTCGGTGTGGGTCTGCTGGTGTTCAACTACTGCGCCCGGCAGGTCTCGGAGCCTCTGAATCGTCTTACGGCGACCATCGAACGCTTCGGGAAGGAACACGATTTTGACCGCCTGCTCGACAAGCTGGCTGAAGATATGCACGACGAGGCGGACGCCGTGGACGAGGTCGGCCTCCTGACACGAGCCTTCCGTCAGATGGCCGAGAACCTGAACCGGACCATGAGCCGACTCCATTTCACCATCGAGGAGAAGGAGGAGGCCGTGGCCGAGCGCGAGAAGGCGCTGGTGGAACTTCGCGACAGCGAGCGCGCGCTGCATGAGTCGGCGAAACTCGCCACTCTCGGCGAAATCGGGGCCAGCTTCGCGCATGAGATCAACAACAAGATCCAGCCCGCCAAAATCACCACCGTCGCCCTCCTCGAAGAGGACGCAGGGCCTCATGTCACGCGCGACGATCTCGAAAGCATCCTCAACTCCATCAACGACTGCGCCCGATACGTGGACAAGTTCAAGGCATTTGCCCGGCCCGAGCACCGCCGCGAGGACGATGTCAATGTCAACGACGTGATCCGTGATGTTCTCGATCTCGTGCAGAAACCCCTGCTTAAGTCCAATGTTCGCATTTCGACGGACCTTGCCGAAGGTCTTCCGAACATCTCCGGCGACCCGAGCGAATTGGCCCAGGTATTCATGAACCTGCTCTTCAACGCCCGCGACGCCATCGAGCCCACTCTCAGCCGGTCGAAACCCGAAGGAACCGTTCGGATTCGGACGTGGGCCGACGGTCGCAAGGTCAAGGTCGCAGTCGCCGACGATGGGGTCGGCATGTCCAGGGAGGTCCGGTCGAAGCTCTTCACCCCGTTCTTTACGACAAAGGGCCTTGCCAAGGGAACCGGCCTGGGGCTATCCATCAGCAAGCGGATCGTCGAGGACCATGGGGGGACCATTGATGTCGAGTCGCGGGAAGGCAAGGGAACGGCCTTCACGCTGATCTTCGGCGAATGACTATTGCTTCATCACGGTCACGTTCGGCGGCTCGGCGTAGCTGGCATACTTCTCCGCCAAGTTCGCTTCCTCTGCGCTTCCCTTGTGGACGTAAACGCGATAGGTGAACTTCAACGAGTCTCCTTTGGGGATCGTGTGACTCCCGTCCTTTGCCTTATCCTTGAGATACTGCGACAGGCCGAAGGGGTTCGCGCCGAAGAGTCCGTAGGTTCGGGAGTGCCAGTACGTGGGATGGCGGAAGCTCGCGGGGTGATCGAACATGGCAATGCCCACCGTCTCGCCCTCCACCGGCCCGGAGAAGTCACACCACTTCGCCTGTTTGCCCCAGCAGTCGGCGTTGACATGGCCCTCGGAGTCGGTTAACTTCCCACCGTTCTTGTCAATCATGGACGAAGCCACGCGGAACGACGCCATGCCCTCCTTCGTGTCGCCCATGACCACCGGTCCTTCCGTGGCCAGGAGCGTGATCTCCCAATCAACGAGGAATCCGTCGGTTACCTTGTAGAAGCGGTAGGTCCGCACATCCTCCAGTTCCTTCTTCCCCGCTTTAGTGACCCATGCGTTCCGGGCGACGATCTCGCCGAACACGGGGCCGGACACAAGGCGCTCGAATTTGAGGTGCCGCGTGACGCCGCTCTTATCCGTTTCCGACCAGAAACACGTGCCGTTCACCGAGCCGAACGTGAAGAACCACGAGCGATGGTGATGGTGGTCGTGCTGCTCGCCGGGGACGTCTTTCACCATCGGGAAGGCGCGCGTGACCGGCTTGCCCGTCGGCCCGATGATGGGCCAACAGTATGGCTTAGGGTCGGAGGGGGAGAAGTTGTAGGAAGTGAACAATGCGCCATTCATGGCAACATCAACCTTCCCATCGGCTTGCGTGAGTTTCACGGCGTCGGCGGGAACATCCTCTGCGGACACGAGCCTGCGTGTGAGCGCCTTGCCTGCCGCCAGATCCGGCTCCACCCAGCGGAGCACGGGTGCGCCGTCGCCGTCCGCCACACCCCATTGGCAGGGAAGGCGGCTGCCTGCCTCGTCCACAAGGCGGGCAGGTGGGCCGGGCTGCGCGTTTTCCACGCGCGCCGCGCATGGGACATTCCGCCCGGAATGCTTTGGCTCGACCTTGAGGACGAGATCATCCGCAAGGGTTCCGCCGAAGAGGAGGAGTGTGAGAGCAAAGGCGACAGAACGCTGGATCATGGGACGCTCCTTCACGCAACAAATAGCATCTTCACTGCATTTGCAACACAAACGTATCCGAACCCCGAAGACGAGTCAAGTGAAATGACCGGCATTGACACCAACGCAATGGGATGGTAGCATTGTGCCTCATCGTATTCGGATAAAATCCGGGCCGCAAGAGGAATGACCATGAGCGACAAGCCGACCGCACTCGTCACCGGCGCAACCGGCATGGTGGGAAGTCATCTGGTAGAGCGTCTCGTCAAGGAAGGATACCGGGTTCGCGCCCTGGTCCGCGAGAGCAGCGATACCACTTTTCTGAAGGCGCTTGGCGGTGTTGAATTGTTCCACGGCGATCTGGCCGGCGCGCCCGAGACCTTCAAGCCGATGGTCGAGGGCATGCAATACATTTTCCATATCGGCGCGAACGTGGACGACTGGGGCGACCGCGACGAGATGTACCGCATCAACGTGGACGGTCTGCGGCACCTCATGGATGCTTGCGACACGGACCGGCTGAAGCGCTTCGTCTTCGTTGGGTCCATGGCCGTCCTCGGCATGGGCAGGCAGGACAACCTCGACGAGACCGCGCCGTACGTCCACACGGGCGACAACTACAACTACACGAAGATCGAGGCGGAGACGCTGGCGATGAAATACGCGAGAGAGAAGAAGTTCCCCATCGTCGTCATTCGGCCGCCGTACATTTATGGGCCGCGTGACCGGCAGTTCTTCCCGCGCATCTGCACGGCCCTCCGCGACGGCGTCTTCAAATACATCGGCGACGGGAACAATCCATTCGAGCTGGTCTATGCACTGAATGTCGTCGAGGCCCTCGTCCTGGCGGCGGTGAAGGACGAGGCCGTCGGGCAGCTATACATGATTACCGATGGCAAGCCGATCACCCGCCGCGAGTTGGTCGAGTTGATCTGCGACGTGATGGGATACGAGAAACCGACGAAGTGCGTACCTGCCTGGCTTGCGCAGGCCATGTGTCCTGTCTTCGAGTTCTTCGGGAAACTCAAGGGCAAGGGCAGCCCGCCGCTCCTCAACCGGTTCAAACTCAAATTCATGTACCCCAGCATGACCTTCAACATCGGCAAGGCGCAGAAGGATCTGGGCTACGGCCCGCCGCACGAATCGCGCGAGGCATTGCGCAAGTCCTTGGAATGGTTCAAGGAACATCATCCGGAGATGCGGCCGCCAAAGTCGAAGGGAGCGTAGCAGGCTACTGCTTTCCGGTTTTTGCGTTCTGCCATTCCTTAAGCGCATCCACAATCGCCTCCTCCCAGCAATCGGGGTAGATGAGGTTCGCCAGTTCGTGGTATGTGCTGCCGTCGCTGGTGGGATTGGTCAGCATGGCCGGGAACTCGGCGCGCATCCTGTTCAGGCACTCCTCATAGGTCTTGCCGTGAATCGCCGCCCACGTCGTCACCTTTATCTTCCCGTCGGCGAGCACTCGCCAGTGGTTCAGGTCGTGGTTCGTGCGGCTCATGAGGCACAGCTCGTCCACGATCCGCTCGCGGGCCAGCGTGTCGGCGTCCAAATACATCCAGTTGGCGAGGACCGGGTCGGAGTAGGTGGTGTTGGTGTTGATCGCCAACTTCTTGCCGCGCTGGGACGTGAGATCCTTCACCTCGCGCAGCCAGCTCGTGAGGAAATCGCTCTTGAGTTGGACGAAGCGCAGCTCCTCCAGGCTGTCCGGCTTGGCCTCGCGCGGGTCCGTGCCGTAGCGACGGATGAATTCTTTGACTACCGGCTCATTGAATCCGTAGCCCCGCGAACCGTCGTTGCCCCCGCCGGCGTTGCGCCCAGGCCAGGGCGAGTGGGAACGCGGGCAGAGGATGATTCCGTCAATGTCGTACTCCACCAGTTCTTTCATCTGATCCAGGCGGTATTTGCGCACCTCGGGGTAGGCGTAGCACGGCACGCCCGGGATGTGCTTCGCGCCGTCCTTGCTGACCCATGTGTATTCGGGATGCCTCTGGAAGAACTCCTTCTCAGTAGCGTAGTAGAGGCTGTCGAAGATCGTCACCCAGGCATAGACCTGCATCCCGTGCTTGTGCGCATACTTCGCGCAGCTCGCCATCGGGTCAATCCGGCGCATGACGGCAGCCATGCGCGGAATCTGCGACGGGATGCTGGCGCAGCAGCCGTCTATCATGTCCTTGCCTTCGTACTGCTTGAAGGCGTCTTCGTATGCCGGGGTCATGACCTCCGTGTGATAGCAGTCCACGCCACATACGGAGACGCGGAAGAACACGCGATCAACCCCGTAGTGCGCACACATGGCCATGAGGCGTTCCATCTCCCCGTCGCAGTCGCGCATGTCCCACGTGTCCGTGCCGATGCAGATGTCGAAGAAATCGAGGTTGATGGTAAACTCCTTCCCGCTCGCCTTTCCGACCGACTGCTCCATGACGGGACGGGCCAGCGGCAGGGGAATAGCGGCGGACCACGGCCTCTCGACCGGCCCATCTTTCAGGTGCGCAACCGACTCGATCCTGAGTTCGTCCATCGCGCCGCGCATCCAGGAGTGGCCTTGCTCGCTGCCGACCCAGAACGCCTCTCCAAGTTTTTCGGGGAACTGCGTCCCCGTCGCCTCGGCGACCTTCTTGCCGTCAACGAAAAACTGCGCCTTGCCGGCCTTCTTGTCGGCGGTGCAGACGAACTCGTGCCAGGTGTTCGCCTCCCAGTCGAAGGGCGCAGTGGACATGGAGAACCAGTCGCCGCCGAAGTCCCGGCCCTTTGCGCGGCCTTCGCTGTTGCTCATGAAAAACACGAAGTAATTCGCGCCGTCGCGTTTGAGGATGCCGATGCGGTTCTTCATATCCGGCGTCTCGTGGTAAAAGTAGGTAAGCCGACGATAGAAGTAATCGCGCAGCGGTTTCTCGTGTTTCACGCGCAAGGAAATCGTGAAGGACTCTGAATTGAATCCCTTCGTCGGGTAGGCGAGCAGGGCCGGGCGATTGATGATGGCCGCCTTCCCGACGTTGCCGTCAACGAAGGAGACGGCGTCCGCCCGGAGCGGCTCGATCCCAGAGGCATCCTTGAGATTGCCGTCGAATGAGCAGTGGAGCATCGTTTGGGCCTCCAGCCAATGGACTGTGAAAAGAATGATGGACAATGCGACGAGCGTTGCCGATAAACGAGTCATGTCATTGTCTCTTCAGATAGACCCGAAAGACCCATGTGTGGTCTGTGTACTTGTATCGTTCGCTCCATGCGTTGCCGCGCGGCGTGGCGCCGTCCTTGATGATCCGCCAGACGTAGCTGCCCTCCGGATGTTGCGCGTTCGGGAGGTAGAGCCAGTACTTCTGGCCCTTCTTCAGTGGGACGGGCGGATTGAAATAGGCATTGACCCAGCGGTATGTCGGCTCATGGCCGAAGGCGTTCGCGGCGATGGTCGCCTGCGCGATGGACGCGCCGTCAGGCATGTTGCGATCGTTCATCCGCAGATCCACCTTCAACGGAGGCGGCAGTTGCCCTTTGCACCCGCGGAGGGCGGCGCAAATCTGGATCATCGGGCAAAGCCCATCGCGCGACGGCATGAAGCTCTGCCCGACGCCATGGATCGTCGCCTGGTCGTTGCACTTTGCCGGATCTACCTCTTGATCTATCACGAGTTCGCCCTTCTCGATCGCGGACTGGATGGCGTCCTGCTCGGAAACAGTCTTGTGGTATCCGTTGATCGTGGCCGGGACAACGTGAACGACAAGCTCAACAGGCAGATTGATGAACCAAAGGCGCTCGCAGCTTTCGTTTTTCAGGGCCGCCAGGATCGCCCGGCCGATGATGCTCCCCGCTGTCTTTTCATCGGTGGCCCGCCCGTCCAGCGCCATTCCCGCCTGCAACGGCGCATCGCGGAGGAGGCAGAGGCGATGGAAGTTGAAACCATCGGCGCCGGTTAGACAGACCACATCCACCGTGCCGTCGCGAACCAGGTCTGCCACCGGGACGTAGGACGTCCGTGACGTCTCCGGTGCGACCTCGGTGGCATCCGTACAGATTGCCAGCTTGACGCTTTTGCCAAGGTCCTTCTTGATTCGGCGAATCGCGTCGGCCAGCGCGTCGCCGTTCTGCTTTCGGATGAGCAAGGCTTTCAAGTCCGTATTGGGAATGGGCTCGCCTATGGGCGGAGCAAAGATAAGGGCAACGCCCTCGATCTGGCCTTCGGGAAGTTGGGGGACTGTCCCGGGGAAGGATACACCCACCCAGACTTTGAGATTGTGCTTCTTCGCCTGAGCGCATGTCTGGGCAACAGCCTGCTGTGTGGCGGCTGCCGGATCGGGTGGGAGGAAGAGGGCAGAGGCACCCATTGCGGCCACCCGCGTCAGGGTCGCGTCATCGGCGGCTTGTACGGAGACGACCATCTGTGGATCGGCCGCGCCAGCGGATGCAAGGCCGAGACCATGCGCAGCAAGGAGGCATAGACCGGCGGCAAACAGGTATGTTTCCGTCGCCATCCGTTGACCTCCGATAACCCGCCTGCAAAGGCCACATGTAGATCGTCGAGATGAAAGGCCAGGCTACAGATCGAGTTCCTTCACGTAGCTCCGCCGCCGATATTCCGCGACCATCTTCTCGTCGAGGGGATACGTCCCGAATTCCCGCGCCGTCTCGACCATCGTCCGGTAGTTCTCCGGTTTCACGCCCGGATGGATGCTGTTCGACGAGGCGAGGATGTGCCCGCCGCCGGGCGATGCCTTGGCGATGGTCTCCTTCACAGCGTCAATCACCTGCTGCTTTGTGCCGTGCGGGAGAATCCACGTGCAGTCCACGTTCCCGCAGACGGCCAGCCTGCCTTTGTACTTCTGCTTCACCTCGCCGATGTCCATGTTGGCGATCGGCTCGATCGGGTCTATGCCATCAATGCCCGCCTCGACCATCATGTCCATGATCTCCCACAGGTAGCCGTCGGTGTGTTTGATGAACGGCTTGCCCTTTGCGTGGGCGATGTCCACCGCCTTCTTGAGGTAGGGCAGGATAAACTCCCGGAAGTGCGCGGGCGACATCATCGTCGCCTTGCGTTGGGCCACGTCGTCGCCGGTGAGGAGGATGTCCGCGCCCACGTCCGCGGCGTTCGCCAGTACACGGCCCTTGTAGGCCCAGATGATCTCCGAGAGGCGGTGGCAGAATTCCGGGTTCAGGATGTACTGCATGAGCAACTTGTCCATGCCGCCGAGGAGGTAGTGGGAGAACTCGAACGTCTCGTGACCGAGGAAGACGATGGCCCTTTCCCCGCCGAAGCGCTTCACCGCGGACCGGAGGGCGTCGAGACGGTAGTCGGCGTCGGGGTCGGGCGGGGTGTACTTGTCGAGGTCCGACTCGTCGCGGATGGGGCCGCCAATGGGGTAGGGGATGCCGTTCGGCTCGATCTTCCAGATCGTGCCCCATTCGTCCTTGATCGTGTCGTTGCCGAGGTCCTCCATGCTGTGGGTCTCGAAGATCGTGACACCGTCGAGACCCTCTTTTTCGCAAAAGTCAAGGTAGGAGATGTCGCCGTAGAGCGCCTCGATGACAGGCTTATTGACGATCAGCTCCCATAGGGGGACCTTGTCGGGCTCCTCGTGCCGAAGCGATGTCATAACACGTTCCAGGCCGGTCATTTATATGCTCCTTTCACAAGGTAGCGGACGCAACGCAGGCTACAACTTCAGCTCCGCATCCGCCTTCGGTCCCTCGGCGGAGAAGGCCAGGACGGCGAATTCCTCGATCTTCGGGACCGTCACGCGCACGAGCTTGCCCTTCCGATCAAAATCGAGATCATTCCCCGACACAAGATCGCGCACCAGCCCAACCGGCTCGCTCGTCCGCAGGCGGAGCTGCACGTCGTGCAACGGGGCAAAATGGGCCGCCGAAGCCGCCGAGGGGTCGTGCCGCTCGCCCGTGCAGTTGATGAGAAAAAGAACGCGCGTCCCCGGTTTCTCCTTCGTTACAGCAAAGAGCGAGGCCGGGCCGAAGATGGAAAGCATCTCCCCACCGCCTGCCCAGTTCACGCACGCGGCGAGAAGGTCGCGCATTCCCGGCAGGCGATGTCGCAGGTAGAGCGAGGCCAGGGCGCCGGCAATGTAAACGGCCCGGCCCTCGCCCACCTCTCGTAGCGTGATGGCGGGGCAAAGCGGCTCGGAATCGCCGCCCAAGACCGTGTGTGCGGCGGCGAACGCATCGTCACGGGCCGTGATCGGCATGAAATGGGCCTGCGGCAGCCGCTGGGGCACCGCGGGAATCTCGAGCGCGCCGGGGGGCTGTTGGGCAACGCAAAGATAGACATCCATCGGCTCGCCCTGGGATTGGTGCTCGTTGATTCTGGCCAGTTGCTCCAGCGACGGTTTCATCGGGGCGATGCCCAGCACATCGCCCAGCGCGAACTCACCGGCTTCCTTGTCCGATTCGTCTCGGAAGGACGTCTGGAACGTCGCAACCAATCCGCCCCCCGCCGCGATGAACTTTCGGATCGTCTCCACGCGCTCAGACGCCAGATAGCCGATGTTTCCGAGACAGAGGACCTTGTAACTGGACAGCGCGTCGCGGTCGTCGAGGATGGACGGGCCGATGGGCTCGGCCTGAACGCGGGCGTTGGTCAGGGCCACGGCGAGGCCTCGGGTTTCATCGTTCATGGCGTCCGGGTCGGCGTCCGGTGTGAGGATCGCGGCAAACTTGACGGTTTGCAGATCGGCCAAGTCCGCCTCGTTTCGTATGAGGAACCCGAAGGTGCGAGCGATGGGCGCGGCCTGGACCTCATCGTAGAATAGCTTGTTGCTGTGGGCGATGAGGGGGGAAAGGCCAAAGGCGGAGGTCGAGATGATCTCGCGCGTCAATTGGTTCGGGTTCAGCAGGACGCGCGGCCATGAATCATGCGTGCCGATGCGTTGGAGAAGGATTTCCTTCCCGCCCGTCCGGAGCGCCGCCTGGGTGATGTGGTCCATGAAGCCGGCCTCAGCGGGCCTGACCATGGCGTCAAACTCGCGGACGGCCGCAGGGGGAATGCGCCGCCCGGCCTCGGCCTGCCCGTAGAGCACGGGAATGTCCTTGACCGACTTGACGAGCTTGCACCCCGCGTTCAGCGTCTCGATGCGAAGGCGGCGATAGGACGACCGGAAGTGGGTCAGTATCTCCACATCCTCCTTTTTTGCTGAAACGGCGGATGGCAGCTTCCGCCCGAAGCGCTCCTCCATCGCGTGGTTGCACGCGGCGCAGTAGCAGAGGTCGTCCATGATCTCCTCGGCGACGGCCACCGACTCGAGGACAATGGCATGGAGGTTGTAGCGCGAGGTCAAGTCGCGCAGGGCCTGCAGGAGGGCCTTGCGGTATTCCGTGTTCAGGCAAACCGGCGTCACCGGCGCGCCGCCGAACAGGTTGACGTAACGCGGCTTGCCGGACAATCCGATCCACTGCCAGTCGGGGTGTTGTTTTTCGACAAACTCGATGGGAAACGCCCCGCCAATCGGAAATGAGACGACCACGCACATCTTCTCGGCGCGGGCGGCGTCGAGGGTCTCCTGGATCAGATCGCGCTGGCCCAGCCCCGGATGCGGGGCGATGAACTCGTTGGGAAAGTAGGCCCACTTCCCGATGGCCCCCAGGCAGACCGTATCCGCGCCGATTCGTTTCATCATGCGGATCGTCTGGACGGCGTCGTATTCGATCTCCGGAAAGAACGGCGGGGAGTAGGCGTCCAGGACAATGCCGCGCGCGCGGCGAAGCCAGTCGGAGGCGGTAGAGCGAGATGACATGTGTGGACCCGACCTTTCGCAACGAAGTGAAGGAATACAAGGTCTCTCATCCTACCATTCGTTGTAAGCAGTGTCAAGGTCGTGAAATCGGCGATTGGGCTTTACATTAACATTGCTGGAGCACGCGCCATTTTTCCAGGAAGACATCTTCGACAACTGTCCGACCTTCCAGGCGGGCATGGCCCGTCCGCCCGATGAGCCGGGGCATGGGGTGCGGTTCAGGGCGGAGGTCCTTGAGAAGTATTCGACTTCTTGAATTGCCGGTAGGCCGAGGTGGAGGAGGCTGGAAGCATCTTCCACGTTGCGCTCTCCAACTACCGCCCATGCCGGCGCAAACGTTTCCTGACCTCTTGGCGTATCCCGCCGGTGCTGCCGTCGCCTTTCGGATCGGGAGGCTCGCCCCATACGCGCTCCTTCCCGGTGGCGAGTTCACACCTGTAGCACACGAGAGCGGGGTTTGTGCCGGTTAGAATGTCCTCTGCGCGCGGCTCACCCTTGAGATAGCGCTGGAAGAAAGCGACGCCGTAGTCCTGGATCACACGAACCTGAAGATTCGACTCGCGCGCGGTCGAGAGATCGCCGCCATGCGGGTTGCTGAAGGTGAAGTGGTTCGCATCCTTCAGAATCATCTCGAATCGAGGCGACTTGATGCCCTGATACAGGAGCGAGCGGGGGTAGTCGGGGCCGAGACCATTCGGGTCGTTGTCGCCATACACGGTGAGGAGTGGAATCTCGATCTTGCCGAGATCGTTCTCGAATGGATAGACCGGGGCGGAGAAGATCAGCGCGGCTTTGATGCGCTTTTCCTGTGTGGCCGGGTTGTGGCCGATGAGACCGAGCGTCGTCAGGCCGCCGAGGGAGTGGCCCATCATGCCGACGGCCTTCTCGTCAATCAGACGATGGAGAGGCGATTTCGGGTTCTTGCTCTCCTTGAGTACCTGGTCAATGATGAAGCGGGCCGGCTCCCAACGGAACCGGGTCGCATACCAGAGGCACTTCGATCGGTCGGTGTTGAACGTCTCCACAAATTTACCGGTAACGCGCAACATGAGGAGAGGCTGTGTGACATTGCCCTCGCCGAGGCGGCTGAAGGCGAGCTGCTGCGTAAAATCCGGCGGAACGGTGTCCTCGAAGTCCGTCGTAGCGACGACGAATCCCTGCCGCGCCAGGTATTCCGTGAAAAAAGCAGCATTGATCGCGCAGCCGAACGCACCGTGCGCGAACATCACGAAGGGGAACGGTCCATCCTTCGCGGCGGGTTCCGCGTCGAGTGCAACGGCGCTCCTCGGCGCCTCAACCGTGCGCATTGCCTGGGCGGGGACGCGCTCGGGATATGTGTATGGCGCGGGCTTCGCATAAGTTGGATACCAGACAGCCGTCGTCATAACTCGCTTTCGGCCATCAGGATAGGTATATTCAAACTGGACGATTCGCAGGCCGACGGAAAACGGGGGACGCGCTTCAGGCTGCGCAACGGCCGAGGCCGCGAGTAGCAACAGTCCAATCAGGATAGCGGCGATCTGATGGCGATTCAAACCCATCGGTCTCCTCTCTTCTCCTCGATGTCGGCGCAATATCTCACTACGATGTTTACACGGAATTCCGCCAGAAGGTTTGCCTTCTGTGTCTTTATATGATACACATAACCCAGAGTTCATGCCTTATGTCGGCCAGTAGGAGAGATGGGATGCCCAAGATTGTTGTGCCAATACCGAAGTCTGCCTGCGAACGAGAGATCTTACCTGATGTCAGAAAGCGGATCGAGGCGCTTGGGGAGACATTCTGGAACACAGAAGATCGGAAGCTGGAGGGCAAGGAAAAGTCGCGGTTCATGCGCGGGGCGAATGCGCTGGTCACGGGCTGGGGAGACGGCGGCCTGACGCCGGAGAACATCGACGCCGCCCCCGATCTGCAGATCATTGCGCTTGTCGGATCGAGTGTGAAACACATATCGCCCTATCATGCGCTTGCGAAGGGCGTCACGATCGTAAACACGGCCACGGCCATCGGCGACTCCGTCGCCGAGTTCGCCCTGACGACGGCCCTGGTTCTCTTGAAGGACATAACGCCCCTCAATGCGCACCTGCATCAGGGGAAGTGGCTCCGGGCGGAGCCGGGGCGCGACCTGACCGGGCGAACCGTGGGCGTGATCGGCGCGGGCGCCGTGGGGCGGAAGTTCATCGAATTGCTCCAGCCCTTTCGGGTCATTCTTCTCATCTACGACCCCTATCTGCCGGACGCGATTGCCGCCAAGCTCGGCGGGACGAAGGTGGACTTGGATCGCCTCATGCGGGAGAGTGAAGTGCTCTCGATCCATGCCGGAAGCACCAACGAGACGACGCACATGATCGGCAAGAGGCAACTCGCCCTGCTCCGCGACGACGCGGTGATCGTCAACACCGCGCGCGGCGCAATCTTTGACGAGGCGGCGCTGATCGAAAAGTTGAAGGAGGGCAAGGTGAAGGCGGCGCTCGACGTCTTCGAGAAGGAGCCGCCGCCCCCCGGCAGCCCGCTTTTCGGCCTGCCGAATGTGGTACTCACCCCCCATAAGGCGGGGCACACCGAGGACACCTACCACCGCATCGGTCTGTCCATTGCCAGAGACCTGGAGTTGTTCTTTGATGGAAAGGAACCCGTCAACAAACTCACGAAGGAAATGATCGACCGTGCGACATAGGTTACGGTTGGCGTGAAATTGACCTTGACAATCGCGCCGAAACGGATACAATAAAAGTCATTGGCGCATCGGGGTGTGGCTCAGTCTGGCTAGAGCGCTTGGTTCGGGACCAAGAGGTCGGAGGTTCAAATCCTCTCACCCCGACCATCGAAACTAAAGCCGCTGTGGATGTTATGGCTTCCGCAGCGGCTTTTTTGTTGCTCCGACTTCGACGCGATCTCCGCCTGCACGCATTCGCGACGTCGACCGCACTTCGGGCAATGCTTACCCTCCCAAATCTCGTCGAACAGCGCCGCGACGCGCCGCCGGATGAAGTCGTCGCTGGTGAGGAACCCGATCTCGAAGTTGCGCCGATGCTCCCCCTTCGCCCCGATGCCCGCGCCGGAAAGATTGGCCGAGCCGAGGTACACATCGCGTCCGTCGATGACGACGGCCTTGAAATGCACCCGCACGCATCGCTTCATCTCGAACGTGGGACGGTCGAGCAGGCGCGAGTCGTTTAGAGCCTGGCGAAATGGCCCGGAAGGGCGACCGGAATGGAGCAACCGAATCCGAACGCCCTTCCGGCAGAGCTGGTCGAGGATCGCCACGATGGAGACGAAGCGCCGGCCCGACTCGACGTGCATGTCCTTGACGTTCGCCGTGGCGATGTCGATGCTCCGCCGCGCGCGGGCGACGCCGCCGAGAACGACCGCCTCGTAGATCTCTCGATTCTCGAGATAGGTAAACTCATCCGGCAATACCGATTCTGCCATCTTCTTACCGGACGACTTGGACGTCATGCAGTCCCTCAATTCGTCAATCCAGGCGGCGCTGCTGGTGGTGTTCCTCGACGACGGCCATCTGCTGTCGTTACAGCACGTCTTCGAGGCTTTTCACTATCCCATCATGCCGACGCTCGGCATCACGCAGGGCCCGAAAGGTCTCACGAAGGTCCTCGTCCTCCAGATCGCGCAGAATTTCGCCGTAGGCACGGACCATCTCCTGCTCAAATCGGCGAAGTCGCCGCAGGAAGCGTCTGAATTCCGCTCTTGAGAACATCGGTTTCCTCTCCTGTGAGGCCCTTACCCGTTTCCAGAGAATCTGCCTCTGCTTCCCCCGAAATCTGTCAGTAGTCGGACCGCGGGTCGGCGAGGACCTTCTCGCGAATCCGCAGCAGCGTTTTCTTGTGTCCTTCCGTGTCGCGCGCTATGCGCTTCATGGCGTTTCCGATCCGAGCGCGCTTCTTGGCGTCGTGTTCCACCCATTCCATGGCCGCCGCATAGTTGTCCAGATAGATCGGCAGGACGCTCTCCTCCGTTCGGATGGCGTCGTCAATTCGTTGGAGCAGGTCCTTCTTGGCGATCATGGTCGCGCGGCCTCCATGTCCAGGTTCTTCGGGTCAACATCGGCCTTTTCCTCGTGCCCCGCGTATCGGAACGGGAACACGGCGGACAGCAAGGCGAAGTGATAGAGTATCCAGACCAGGCTGAGCAGAATCGCCGGGTCCCGTTCGGCGACGGCCCGGTTGATCGCCCACACGATGGCCGCGTAGTTCGCCAGCCAGAGGGCAACCTGGGGCCAGATGATTCGCAAAGGTGTGGCGCGGACTTTCGACTTCGTGGTGATCGTGAACGCCGCCTTCAGGTTCAGAAGGGCCGAGACCGCCGCCATCATATAGATGGGAATGGCCACGAAGCCGAGCGCCTGGGCCATCAGGACCTGCCCGAGCTTGTATCCCCGCTTCCCCATGCTGCCATAGAAGAGGGTCACGGAGAGGGTGAAGTACGGCAGGAAGGTGAGGAAATACACCTCGGGCCGCATGAAGAAGGACGGGATGTCGAAGAAGACAAACATGATCGGGCAGAGCATGAGGAAGAAATAGGCCCAGCCGATGAGATAGTAGGTGCCGGTGGCGATGTAGTCCCACCACCGCCAGAAGCCCATGCCCCGCGGGTGGGTGAGCAGGCAGCGGAGAATCTTCTTGAAGACGCCGATATTCCCCCGCGCCCACCGCCACTGCTGCCGAAGGTACGGACCGAGCGTCTCGGGTCCCTTGCCGAAGACGGACACCTGGCCGTCGTAAAGGCTCTCCCATCCCTTCATCTGGAAGTCAACGGAGGTGGAGAAGTCCTCCGTGACGGAGGTTTCGTCGAAGCCGCCGACATCCTCAAGGGCCGTCTTGCGGATGACGTCGTTTGTGCCGCAGCAGATCATGGAGCCGAGCTTCCCTTTGCCCTCGCAGATGTACTCGTAGAAGATGCAGTGCTGCAGATTCGCGGCCGCCGCTACGGCGCTGGTGGCGATGTTCGTATAGAACTGTGGCGTCTGGACGAAGGCGAGGCGGGGATTGGCTTCAAGATGAGGCACGGTTGCTCTCAGAAAATCCGGCAGCGGATTCTGGTCGCAGTCCAGGATGGCGATGTATTTCGCGTCCACGGTCTTGAGGCAGTCATTGATAATGCCCGCCTTGGCGCCGCGCCGCTCGGGACGGCGGAAGAGCCGTGCGCCGTGGGTTGCGGCCACATCCTCGGCCTCCTTCTGGTATTCGGGGAGGGAGGAGTCGTCCAGAAGATAGAGTATCTTATTCGGATAGTCCAGGTTCTCCAGGCACGTGAACGTGGCGTCCAGTACATCCCTCGGCTCATGGCGGGCGGGCACGAAGACGGCGACGGACGGCGCGTTTGCCGCGTCGAGTCCGCGTATGGGCGGCGGCCGGCGTCTGGCGGCGCTGAGGAGATCTATCATGAAGGAAAGGGAGTGGAACATGACGAAGATTTCGCTGAGGAGGAGGAGAATGGCGAGTATCATGTCCGCCACCTTATATTCCGCCCACAGCAGGAGCATCCCGCGGGCGACGAGATAGACGCACGCCGCGACCACCAGCAGGTTGCCGGCGGCAATCAGGACGGCGCGCGAGGGCGTCCGATGTTCCTCGGCCTCGTCGCCGGGCCGGCGCGGATCGTGGTCGCTCATGGTTTGGCTCCGGGCGTCTTCCCGCCGAAGCGAAGGGTAAAGGTGGCCATAATGTAGTCCTCGTCGTAGACGGATCCCCGCGTGAGGAGATAATCCAGATCAAGAGAAAAACGATGGGAGAAGTCGTGATGGACTCCGGTGCGGAAGGTATGAGTGGTCTCGCCCTGCGAGTCCCATCCGAAGGCATAGCCGAGGTTATAGTAAGTGTCCTTCGTGCCCCAGAAAAGTTCGTGCTTGTTCAGATAGTGGCGCCAATCCACATAGGCGGTGTACATCTGGAAGCCATGCGGGGCGAAGTAGGTTCCGAGGTCCCGGCGAAAATTCCAGTGCTCAAAGCGATGGCCGATGTCGAGGCGGGTCGGCTCCCACAAGAGACGATATCGGGCCTCGGCGCGGAGCGTGTGCTTCTCATTGGTGTCGGTGAAGTCCGAGTAGAGGTAGTCGGCCTCCAAGAAAGCACGGCGCGTGGGCCGCAACTCCAGGCCAACGCCATAGTCATCCCGCTCGACGCCATCGAGGAGCGTCGTGAGATTCTCGATGAAGTCGGCGCGGCGGGCGACAGCGGTAACGCGGGCGACGTCAAACAGCCGAAGTCCGATGTCCGCCTCGTAGTTCCAGTGATCCTGGGCCGTGTTCGAGTATTCGCGCGCCCCGAAGGCGATCCCCGCATCGAGCGCGGGATGGGAATAATAGTCCAGCGATAGTTGATAGACATTGGCAGGGACGTCATGGTAGCCGATGAAGCCCAGGTTTTCATACTCATAGTCCACGCCGGCGCGCAGCCGAGGAGTAAGCCAGTGGTCGGCGGCGACGCCGTAGGCGTTTTCCTTGTAGTCCGTCAGCCGCTCGCTGCTCCGGCGATGGTGGTAGGTATATTGAGGACTGATCCCTGTAGCCGTAGAGATGGCCTGCACCTTATCCAGCGCGTCGCGCGCCCGGTAATGGCCGGGATAGATGTCCAGGACGTCGCGGTAGGCCCGTTCGGCCTCGGGCCACATGGACTGCCGCGAGTAAACCTGGCCCAGATCGAAGCGACCCTCGAGACTCTCCGGCTCCAGGGAGATAAGCCGGTTATACTCGGAGATGGCGCGCTCATCGCGTTCGTCGTAGAAGGCGCATTTCGCCGCCATCTCGGCCTGCACCGGCTCGTTCTCGGGGTATTCGTCCGCGATGTGGGCATACAGTCCGAGGGCCGCGCTGTACCGGCGGTCCCAACCGAGCATGCGGGCCTTTTCCCTTTCAATCCTCCAGTCCTGGCCGTGCTGCTGCGTCAGGCGGTCGTAGGCGGCGAGGGCCTCGTTGTAGTTCTTGTTCCAGCTCAGCACCCGGGCATAGCGCAGGAGCGTGTCGCGATCCGTGTCGCCCACATCAATAGCCCTGCGGAAGAGCGCGATGGCCTCATCGAAATGCTCCTGTTCCATTGCGATTTCGGCGAGGAGGCGGATCGTCTTCAGGTCATTCGGAGCGCGTTCGAGCGCGGCCCGCAGACGGGCCGTGGCCTCATCGAACTGTTTGTTCAGGTAGAGCGCCATCGCCAGGGCGCCCTCGGCCTCCGCGTCGCCGGGGTGTTTTTCACAGATGCGCTGGAACTGCTCCACCGCCTTCCCGAACTCGTGGGCGGCCATGTAGCAATTGCCGAGCTTGCGCCGCCGGGCGTCGTTTTCGGGGTCCTCGGCGACGAGCCGCTCGAGATGGGGAAGCGCCTTCTTCGGCTCATCAGCCCACATGAGCAGATCGGCAAGCTTCTCCCGAAGTTCGCCGTCTCCCGGGGCGAGAGCGAGGAGTTTTTCGGAGGCGATGATCGCGCCGGGAAAGTCCTTCATCCCCATCTGCGCATCGAGCAGCCCGCGCAGCGCGGCGGGCGATTCCTCTCCCCCGGCAAGGAGGCCCTGAAAAACCGCCGCCGCCTCGTCGAATTTCTGCAGGGCGTTCAGCGCCTGCCCAAACTCCTGCCGAAGGACGGCATCGGCCTTGCCTTGCTCGATCAGCCACCGATAGTGCGCCTCGGCATCCGCAGGCCGTTCCGACCAGAGAAACGCCTGCGCCGCTTGCCGGCGCAGCAGGGGATCGCCTGGGGCCGCGGCAAGGAGCTTGGCGTAGAGTTCCCCCGCTTCGGCGTATCTCTTGAGGTAGAAGCTCGCATCGGCTTGGAGGCGGACCAACTCGGCATCCGTCGGCGTCTTTTCGAGCAGTTGGATCGCCTTTCCCCGCGCTCCCTTATGATCGCCGCTCCAGAGGAGCGTCTTCGCCGCCATGATCTGCCATTTGCGCTCGGCCGGCTGCAGGGCGGCAAGGCCCTCGTAGTCCTGAGCCGCGGCCTTGAAGTCCTTAAGTTGGACGCGAATGCCGGCCAGATCCTCCAGCGCCTGTGCGTCCTGTGGGAAGTCCTTGTGCAGCGCGGCGAGGACCTCGGCGGCTTTCTTGAGGTCTTTCGACAGCTCGAGGGACTTCGCCCACTTGAGGCGTTCCTCTCTCGTGAGCGGTTTCTCCGGCGCCTGGGCTGCGACCCGCGAGGCCAGAACAACGACGGTGATGCCAACCAGGATGGGCCTCATGGTTTCCTCAGCTTGTCACGCAGTTCACTGTACTTCGCCGACCGGGCGTAGTCCTTGGCCTGGAAGGAGAATTCAACCAACCGCTTGAGAATCTCATCGTTCTTCGGGTCCGTATGGAGGCCATCCTCGAGGAGGGCGATTGCCTTCTCGCGGTTCTCCGACCACGCGGCCTCCTCGGCGGCCTCGATCCGCAAGGCGATGTCCTGCGGATTCTGCCGGATGAGTTCGTCATAAAGAGGCCATGCCTCCTTGTGTCTCTCCAGGGCGCGCAGGAGACCGGCAAGGGATCGTCTGGCCGCGACATCATCGGGATGGCCCTTCACCCACGCTCGGTAGAGATCGGCGGCGGACGCCATGTCTCCCGCGATGGCCTGGGTCTCGGCCAGTTCCCGGAGCAGTTCGCCCTTCGCGGCCCCCTGCGACAGCAGACGGTTCACGATCGTCGAACACTTCTCCGCCTGCCCGACCTTCGCGCAGGCGCGGGCGAGGTCGGCCTGGATGCGGAGGTCCGTCGGGTCCGATGCCGCGGCCTCCTCCAGCAGGGGGACGGCCTTCGCATAGTTCTCCGACCAGAGATATGCCTGGCCCAGTTCCCTCCGGAGCGCCGGATCGTCTTTGTCAAGCAGTAACGCCGCTTCATAGTATGGGACCGCTGCGGCGACCTCCTCCGCCCAGATGTGGCTGTGCGCCAGTCCGAGGAGGGCTTCCTTGTCATTGGGGCGGCGGTTTTTCATGTCCAGGAAGACCTTCCTCGCCTTGTCCCATCGGCCCAGGAAGAGGTAGAGTCGGCCCAGCGTGAGCGCGACGTCGTCGTCTTCGGGATGCTTCGACCGGATGGTCTCGTAGAGGGCGACGCCCTTCTCGATCTCCCCCGCGCCCACGTGCGCCTGGGCCAGGCCGCGCACGGCCTCCTCCCCCCCGCCGGTTTTCAGAATGGCGTCAAAGGCGTTGGCAGCCTCCGTGTATTGTTTGGACCACAGCAGCGCCCGCGCCCGCCCCACCAGGGCCTCGTTCGACCGCGGCGACATGGCCAGGACGGTGTTGTACACCGTCACGGCCTTCTCAAACTGCTCCGCAGCCGTCAGGGAGTCGGCGTATTCGAGGCGGGCCTTGCTGTCGGCGGGGCGCAGAGACAGATATCCCTCATAGGCGGCATGGGCCTGGGGATACATCTTCCCCCAGAATGCAGATCGGGCGAGTTCCAGATGTATGCCGTGATCGTCGGCCCCCTGGGCGGCAAGCGCGGAAAATTCCTTGACTGCTTCCGGGTATCGGCCCGCCCATTGAAGCGCCTGGGCGAACTTGAGGCGCAGTTCCCTGCTGTCGGGCCGTCCCTGAAGCGCCTTCCGATAGGCCCCTGCCGCGCGGACATGCTCCTTTTGCCAGGAAAGGACATCGCCCAGTTTCTCCTGCAATCCATCGTCCGCCGGGCGCAATGATGTCAGCGTCTCAAGAGCATCGGCGGCAAGTTCGTATCTGCCAATCTCTTCTGCAACGGAGGCGAGTTTTTGGAGGGCCTGTTCGTTCCTGGGCGCGTGAAGAAGGGCCCGCGCGTAGAGGTCCAGCGCTTGATCGCGATCTCCTCTGACGTAGGCATGGTCGCCGCGTTTGATGCAGGCCCGGGGGCGTTGGGTCGAGTGGTAGGCAAGGGTGAGCGCCACGCCCGTGACCACGAGGAGAAACGCGGGAAGACCGTATCTCGGCGGTTTCAAAACAGCAATCCCCCCTCCCTCGCTCCCGTGAGTGGTGCGCCGGCCAGATCGGCGCAACTTGATTCCTGCGATCTCGCCAAACTGTGTTCCGCTGTGGAGTACTGACCCTTCGTTCGCCGGAATTTACCGCCCCCGCCACCATAACTATCGTAGCAACTTGCCGATGGAGGCGTCAAGCGAATTATGAACCTTTTTTTAATGTTACTGCCCTTGCGCCCCATGCGGTCTGTTGAGCACAGTCCGGCCAATCCGCTACTCCAACGGGCACTGCCGGTGGCACTCCTCGAGAACGGCCATCTGCCGCCGGACGCTTTCCGGCGTGATGTGCAACGGCTTGCCGTTGCGGATGGTCTCGTAGAGGTCCACGTAGAACTGATTGCCGGGGGGGCCGGGCTCCTGCTTTGGGTCCCACGCCTCTTCCGGCTTCCACGGCACATCCTCGCGGTTGTAGCTTCGGTCCGGGGTGGGCTTGCGGTCAACTTCGCGCGGCGGAAGGTCCTTGGGGTCGAAATACTTCCACTTCAACCCGCTCCCGCCACCGGACAGCCCGCCCTGCGTTCCCATGACGAGCCATGTGGGCTGGCTGTAGGGGCACGCGGCGGTGATCTCCATGTCAATCATCGGATGTCCTGGGAGGCGGAGGATCACCTTGTCGTGGTCGTCGGCGTCGCCGCAGGTGAGGGTGCGTTCGAGTTGGCAGAAGACCTCGGGCACCTCGTCGCCGCCCATGAGTTGCAGCGCCTGGTCCAGGAAATGAGGGCCGGTGTTGTTCAGCGACCCGCCGCCGTACTCCTTGAGCGTCTGCCAGTCCCACCGCCGCCCGAAGCCGTGGACGGCAATGCGGATCATCACAATTCGGCCCAGTTTGCCCGAATCGAGCACTTCCTTCACCTTCACGAAATCCGGGGCATACCGCCGATTCTGAAAGATGCTCAGCAGCTTGCCGGTCTTCTTGGCGGTCGCGATCATCTTGTCGGCGTCGGCGAGGGAGGTGGCCATCGGCTTCTCGCAGACGACGGCCTTTCCCGCCTTCAACGCCTGGATGGCGCAGGGCGCGTGCAGGTGCGAAGGCGTGGCCACGACCTGAAGCTCCACCTGTTTATCTTTCAGGATGGCCTTGACGTCGGGATAGGTCGCGCACTTGAACTTGTCGGCGGCCTCTTTCATCCGCACCTCGTCGGGGTCCGTGACCGCCACGATCTGGAACTTCTCCGGCAGTGTCTCGATATATTTGGCGTGGATGTGCCACCCGCTTCGTCCCAGCCCTGCAATTCCAACCTTGATGACGTCTTTTGGTTTGCTCATGGCAGTTATTTCCCTTTCGCTTTCTCTTTGACCACCGCTTGCGCCGCCGCCAGCCGCGCGATGGGCACGCGGTAGGGGGAGCAGCTCACGTAGTTCATGCCGACGCGATGACAGAATTCGACCGACGACGGCTCGCCGCCGTGCTCGCCGCAGATGCCCACCTTCAGCTTCGGACGGGTCGCCCGCCCGCGCTCGATGCCGATCTTCACCATCTCGCCCACGCCCGTCTGGTCGAGGATGTTGAACGGGTCGTTCGGCAGGATGCCCTTGTCAATGTAATCGCCCACGAAGCCGCCCACGTCGTCGCGGCTGTAGCCGAAGGTCATCTGGGTCAGATCGTTTGTGCCGAAGGAGAAGAACTCCGCCATCTCGGCGATCTCGCCGGCCGTCAGGCAGGCCCTCGGAATCTCGATCATCGTGCCGAGCAGGAAGGGAATCTGCGCCTTCTTCAGTCCGTACTTGGCGCAAACCTCGTCGGTCACGCGGGCGACGATCTCTTTTTGGTGGGCGAACTCCTTCGCCTCGCCCAGGACGGGGATCATGATCTCGGGCATGGGCCGCTTCTTCGCCTTCTTCAGCTCCGCCGCGGCCTCGAGGATGGCCCGGACCTGCATCTCGGACACCTCGGGATAGGTGATGCCGAGCCGCACGCCGCGATGGCCCATCATCGGGTTCGTCTCGTGCAGCAGGCTCGCACGCGCCTCGAAGTCCTTCATCGAGATGCCGATCGACTGGCACAGCTTCTGCCGCTCCTCCTCGCTGTCGGGGACGAATTCATGGAGGGGCGGGTCCAGGAGACGGATCGTCACCGGCTTACCGTCCATCGCCTCGAGGGTGGCCTTGATGTCGTTCTTTACATACGGGAAGAGTTCCTCCAACGCCTTGCGGCGCTCCTCCTCGGTGGAGGAGAGGATCATCTTGCGCAGGGCGAAGAGCGGCCTCTCCGCGCCTTCCCCGTAGAACATGTGCTCGGTGCGGAAGAGGCCGATGCCCTCGGCGCCGAACTGCAGGGCCTTCTTGGCGTCGGCGGGGGTATCGGCGTTGGTGCGGACGCCAAGCTTGCGGACGGCGTCGCACATCTTCATGAACTCGGTGAAGTACTTGTCGCTTGCGCCGATGATGGTCGGAAGCTGCCCCTCATAGACGAGGCCCTTGGTGCCGTTCAGCGTGATTACTTCGCCTTCGGTATAGGCATTGTCGCCCACCACCATGGATTTATCTTTAATGTGAATGTCGCCGGCGCCGACGATGCAGCACTTGCCCCAGCCGCGGGCCACGAGAGCCGCGTGCGACGTCATGCCGCCGCGCGCCGTGAGGATGGCCTGCGCAGCGCGCATCCCGCTCACATCCTCCGGGTTTGTCTCCTCGCGGACGAGGATGACCTTCTCGCCCCTCTCGGCCCAGGCCACGGCGTCATCGGCGGTGAAGACGATCTTGCCGCTCGCCCCGCCCGGCCCGGCCGGGAGGCCCTTGGCGATGGCCTTCGCCTTCTTCTCGGCCTCCGGGTCGAGGATCGGGTGCAGCAATTCGTCGAGCTGATCGGGACGGACGCGGCTGACCGCCTCCTCCTTGCTGATCTTCCAGCCCTTCTGCTTCGCCATGTCCACGGCCATGCGCACGGCGGCGCGGCCGTTGCGCTTGCCCACGCGGGTCTGCAGCATCCAGAGGCGGCCATCCTGGATGGTGAACTCGATGTCCTGCATGTCCTTGTAGTGCGCCTCAAGCTTGTTGCGGATGGCCACGACCTCCTTGTAAACCCTCGACATGGCCCTTTCGAGGCTGGGCAGGTGCTCCGTGCCGTCGGAGCGGGTGTCTTCATTCAGGGGATTCGGCGTGCGGATGCCCGCCACCACGTCCTCGCCCTGGGCGTTGGGCAGCCACTCGCCGTAGAACTTATTCTCGCCAGTGGCGGGGTTCCGGGTGAAGGCCACGCCGGTGGCCGATGTGTCGCCCATGTTGCCGAAGACCATGGCCTGCACGTTGGTGGCCGTACCCCAGTCGTGGGGGATGCCTTCGATGTTGCGGTACGACACAGCGCGTTTCCCGTTCCAGGACTGGAACACCGCGCCGATCCCGCCCCAGAGTTGCTCCACTGGATCGTCCGGAAAGGGTTTGCCGAGAACCTCTTTGATCTTTGCCTTGTACTGCTCGCAGAGTTCCTCCAGATGCGCAGCGGTAAGATCAACGTCGTTCTTCGCGCCCACCCTCTCCTTCATGTGGTGCATCAGTTCTTCGAGCTGCTTACGGATGCCGCGATCGCCTTTCGGCTCGATGCCCGCAGCCTTCTCCATCACCACGTCGGAGTACATCGTGATGAGGCGGCGGTAGGCGTCATAGACGAACCGCGCGTCGCCGGTCTTGGCGACAAGACCCGGGATGGTCTTCGTCGTCAGGCCGATGTTGAGCACCGTCTCCATCATGCCCGGCATGGAGCTGCGTGAACCGGACCGGCAGGAGACCAGGAGCGGGTCCTTCGGGTCGCCATACTTGATGCCCATGACCTTTTCCATGGCCTTGACGGCGTTCTCGACCTCTTGTTTCAATGCTGCCGGGTAGGTCCCCTTGTACTTCATAAAGTAGGTGCACACCTCGGTGGTGATGGTGAATCCGGGTGGCACGGGCAGGCCCAGGTTGGCCATCTCGGCCAGGTTCGCGCCCTTGCCGCCCAGCAGGTTCTTCATGTCGGCGCGGCCCTCGGCCTTGCCGCCGCCGAAGGAATAGACATACTTCACTTTCTTTGCCATTTACAGGAACTCCTTTCCTCCGTGGAACTATTTCGCAACATCGGTTGCTTCGATGCCGTATGGCGCTGAATAAAGCGCAAGAGTATAGCAGTCACCCTGCCTTATTTCAAACAAAATTCATTTCCACCTGGCGCATTTCCGATATTGCGGTTGACTCCCCCGACAGGGGACTGTTAAACTGCCATTGGATAACGGCGTTACCCCCTTACACGAGAATTTGTCATGGTCAGGGTCAAGATTTGCGGAATCACCAATCCCACCGACGCGCGCCTCGCGGTGCGGCACGGCGCCCATGCCCTGGGCTTCAATTTCTCCATGGGACCGCGCCTCATCACGAAGGACCGCGCCCGGGCCATCGTCGCCTCGCTACCGCCGTTTGTCACGCCCGTCGGGCTGTTTGTCAATGAAACGGCGCGCATGGTTTGGGACATCTGCCAGGCATGCGGGATTGACACCGTGCAGCTGCATGGCGATGAGCGCCCCGAGTACATCGCCGATCTCCGTCCCCTCAAGATCATCAAGGCCTTCCGCATCGAGAAGCGGACCGACCTGAAACGGCTCACCCGGTACGAAGTGGATGGCTACCTCCTCGACGCCTACGTCCCCGGCAAACCCGGCGGGACGGGGAAGACCTTCGACTGGACCATCGCCGCCGACGCGAACCGTTACGGCGCGATTATCCTCGCGGGTGGATTGAACCCGGATAACGTAGCCGAGGCGATCCGCATTGCGCGGCCCTTCGCCGTTGACGTCTGTTCTGGGGTCGAGTCCGGCCCCGGACAGAAGGACAAGGACAAACTCGTGCGCTTCCTCTCCACAGTGCAGTCGGCGGGCGTGTAGCGTTTTCCCTGCGACGGTGAGAGGCTATCCGTTCCCCCAGGGCTTGAGTTTGCTCGGATTGATCTCCCGGATGAGGGCGCGGGCGAGGATCAGCGTGGGATCGAGAACCAGCATATCCGCGAAGGACCGGGGCGCGACGGCGAGCGGGATCTCGGTGCAGGCGAGGAGGACGGCCTCGGCGCCCTGTTGTTGCAGCGCGTGAATTGCCCCGGTCAGAACTTCCATCGCCTCCGACGTTACCGGATTCGCCTGAGCCTTGATTCCCGTTTTCGGGTCGTAGATTGCGCGGTGGATGGCTTCTTGAAGCGCGGAGTCCGGCATCACGACCTCTAACCCCGCTTTCCTCAGCGTATCGGCGTAAACTCCGGACCTTGCCGTCCCCGTCGTGCATAGCACACCGACTGTTCTGATGCGCGGGTGTTCGCGGCAAATAACGGCAGCCGTTTCCACGATCATATTCAGGACCTTCACCGCGCTTCCTGCTTTCGCCAGTTCGTCGAGGATGACATCGAAGATGGCCGGGGCGTGGGCCGTGTTGCAGGGGATGCCGACGACCGCCGCACCAAGTTGATCCAATTGGAGGATGACGCAGGCAATCGCATGAGCCGGATTGGTGTGCACATGGCCCAGGAGATACTCCGTCCGGTCCACGATCTCTTCGGGAAGCGAGAGAAGCGCCACCGGCAGGTGCTCCTGGTCGGACGACGCCTTCGTCTGATCAAAGACCTTTTGCGCAAGATCAATCCCTGCGTAAGGCCCGACGCCGCCGACGATGCCGATAAGACGCTTCGCGCTCATGGGGGTCTCTTTCCTGTTCATGCTCGCGAGGCTCGTGGAGGCCCGCCTGCCGGCTGCGCCGCGCGGCGGACCACCACGCGCGCCCCCTGAACTGCGATCACCTCGACGCGGGCATCGCGGTCAATGAACTCGCCCTCGGCCACAACGGTTATGCGCCGCTCGTCGAACGCCGCCGTGCCGGAGGGACGGAGGGGGGTGAGCGCCACGCCGCACTGTCCGACCAGGGACGTCATATCCTCCGACGCCGCGCGGTACCCATTCTCGACTCGTTGCTGGCTCGACAGGACCACTTGCCGCGCCAGTTTTGAATCCGGGTCGGCCAGCATCCGCGCGATGATGATCCAGAAGATGACTAAAAAACACACGAAGACGGCGACTGATATCACCGCCGCAACGTGAAACTGCTCAGGCGACAGGTATGCGTGCAGGACAACCAACACCGCGATGAGCAGGACCAGGAAGGCAATCTTCGGTCCAAGAATCAAGGGATGATGGATCATCAGACATCACTCCGCCCGGGAATCTACGCCGTTCCACAGCACGCTGGGTAGGGTATTATACTGCGTCGTCGGCTCCCGTGTCTATGGAAAGGTTCTCTCCCTCACGAGAGGGGTGGAATATCCTGGGGGCGTTCCTCCCGCGCCGCCTTCACCGAAAGTTCAACCATCGCGGTGGTATAGTATCCCGCCGCACCGTCAATGGGAACAGGGAGGTTGTCGCGCACGGCATCGAGGAACTCCCCGAGTTCGATTGCAAACGTGTTCGGAGCTTCGGCGGGTTTCTCGATGACGCGCACGGCGTCGGTGTGCAGCACGATCCGCTCGTTGCGCTCCACCTGCATGTAGCCTTTCTCGCCAAGCACGGTGAGGCAGAAGTCCCGCCCCGTCCACTTGCCCTCCTTCGCATACATGCCCGACAACGCTCCGGTCGCCCCGTTGTCGTACTCCACGGTGACGGCGAAGGCGTTCTCGCCCGGCCAGCCGTAGGAGTGGTCGAGACGAGCGGCGCGGATTCGGCGGGGCGTCACGCCGCAGATGGAATGAACCAGGTCGAAGTCATGGACGGAGAGTTCATACATGGCCCCCACCTCAGGCACCCAGTCCCATCCCGCGCGGGGGTGATAGGGCTGCTGCTTGAACGTCGAAATCAGATGGACGGGACCGACCTCGGAGACGATCTCTTTCGCTTTTGCGAAAATAGGCTCGTGGCGCATCTTGAAGCCGACGCCGAGCTTCCGGCCGTGTGCATGGGAACGCTCGACCAACTCCCTCGCCTGGGCGATGTCCATCGTCAGGGGCTTTTCGCAGAACACATGATGGCCCTTTTCCAGGAGGACCTTCACGATGCCGTAGTGCGTTGACGGCGGAGTGACCACGCTCACGCATTCAACGTCATCGGGAATCTCCGAGACGTCGCCGATGGCCCGGCAGCCGAATTCGGCGGCCCTCTGCTCCGCGAGAAGCAGATTCCTGTCAACCACACATACCAGCTCGGCGCCGGCGACCTGCCGATAAGCCCGCGCATGGGCCATGCCAATCCCGCCGCACCCGACGACAGCAACCTTCATTGAACACTCATAACCCGGCGTAGCCGGAACCAAACAGGTTTTGCTTTTCGTAGGGGTCATGGTATTTATAGGGGCGGTGAAAGATGTCGAGTGGAGTGGAAGAGTTGGGCTATGAACAGTTTTGTCGAACGGCA
>JBFMAD010000049.1:0-53590 GCA_040755855.1 Planctomycetota bacterium
CGCCAAAGTCCAACTGCTCCAGCGCCGCCCAGATAAGCCGCGCCACCGAATTGCCTGGCAGCAAACTCTCCAGCGAACCCGTCACCCACAGGGCTTGCGAACGATTGTCACTTATCAAACGCAGCATAAGCGCCTTCTCCTCACGAATACTCTCATCAAAGCTGCGCGTATATATCAAACAAATCGCAACTTGTCCAAAAATTTCTGCACGAGAGACTTTTTGGAAGTCCCCTTTCGCGGGAATGACGTTATCAAATCCTTACCGCTACATTTGGCTAAATGGTTACTTGAGGTTTATAGTGGGGCAAATGAACATCGAGTTTACGGATTTCCCCGATGAGGGCAGGGAGTTTGTCGAGAATCTGTGACGGGAGCAGGCAGCCCACGGATAGGCTCTACTCATACCGCAGCGCCTCGATTGGGTCCATCTTGGCGGCCTTCCATGCGGGATAGGTGCCGAAGATCACTCCATCGGCCAGCGATACGACAAGGGAGAGCAACAGACCGTTGACGCTGACGAGCGTTTTCCACTGGGCAAAACGAGCGATACCCCACGTAAGCCCCAGCCCCAGGCCGAGGCCGAGAACGCCGCCGAAGAGGCAGATGCCGAGGGCCTCGCAAAGGAACTGTTTGAGGATGTCGCGTTCCCTCGCCCCCACGGAGCGTCGGATGCCGATCTCGCGTCGGCGTTCGGTGACATTAGCAAGCATGATGTTCATAATGCCGATCCCACCGACGATGAGCGAGATGCCCGCGCTGGCCCCCATGACGATGTCGAATATCAGTTGCGTCTTCTGCGTCTGCTTAAACAGGTCGAGGGCCACTTTAACGGCGAAGTCCATGTCCTCCGGCCGGGCATCGTCAAAGTGATGAGATTTGACAAGGAAGCTGTTGATCGCCCGCGCCGTGGGACGGAGCTGGTCGGACGAGGCGACCTTGATGGTAATCTCGTCTATCTGATGATCCAGCGCCGGCTGAGGCGTGCGCTGGAGCGCACAGGATAGAGGGATGTAGATTCGCCGATTCAACTTCTGGATGTCCACGATCTTGAACTTGCTCTCGCTGATCTCCTTGCCTCGGAGCACACCGACAATCGTGTAGAGTTCATAGGCGATGCAGATCGTCTGCCCGATGGGGTCCCGAAGGGGGAACAGCTCGCGCCGAATCGCCTCCTCGATGACGCAGACGCGGCGGACTTCCTTCTCGTCGGACGGGGTGAGAAAGCGCCCTTCGGCGATCTCGAAATTGGACACGCGAATGAAGTCAGACGTGGTGCCGACGACCTCGCAGTCCACGCTTTGATCGCGAAGGTTGACCTTCACATCGGCCTTCTTGACGGGGGCCAGGGCCTCGATGGTATTGCAGGTCTCCCGCAGGATGTCCGCCTCGCGCGCCGTCAATCCGGGGGAGACGATCTTGGACTTGCGCAGGATCTCCTTGTCCACACCTTGCGCGGTGACGAGGATGTTGTTCGCGCCGAGGGCGCGGAGCTGCTTTAGCACCTCCTCCCGGGCGCCCTCCACTACAGAAAGCACCGCCATCACCGACGAAACCCCGAAGACGATGCCGAGGGTGGAGAGAAAGGCGCGGATTTTGTGGACTCGCAGGCCCTTCAGCCCGATAAGCATGGATTGAACGGTGTTCATCGTTCGGCAGGCTCCCCGCAGTTCGCGCCGAAGAACGACAGGTCGAGACTGTTTTCTTTCACTTCAGGATGTTCCGAGACGGCCTCCTCGTTGAGAATCCGCCCGTCTTTCAGGTGAACAATCCGGTCGGCGTAGCTGGCGATATTCCTGTTGTGCGTCACCATGACAATGGTGCGACCGATTTGGTTCAGGCTTTTGAGGAGGGCCATAAGATCGCGCCCCGTCGTCGAGTCGAGGTTGCCCGTGGGTTCATCGGCCAGGATGAGGGCCGGATCGTTGACGAGCGCCCTGGCGATAGCGACGCGCTGATCCTGCCCGCCGGAGAGTTCCGGCGGCTTGTGATGGAGGCGCTCCCCCAGGCCCAAGGCCGTCAGGACGCCTTCGGCGCGCCTCCGGCGCTCGCGCCTTCCCACGCCGGCATATACCAGGGGCAGCTCCACGTTCCTGACAATGTCCTCGTGGGGAAGCAGGTTGAACTTCTGGAAAACCATGCCGATCTGTTTGTTTCGCATTTGTGAAAGTTGCGTGTCGTTCGGCTTGCTGACATCAATGCCGGCAAGTTCATATCGCCCCGCGGTGGCCTTGTGCAGGCACCCCAGCACATGAAGGAGCGTGGACTTGCCGGAGCCGGACGGCCCCATGATGGCGACAAATTCCCCTCGGCGCACCTGCATATCTATGTCTATCACCGCACGGACCGCGACCGTTCCCACGCCGTAGGTCTTGCAGAGTTTCTCGGTCTTGATGATCAGGTTATTCTCGGCAGAGCCCATCGAGAAGCGCATCTCCCTCGGACAAACCCTCCAATACCACCACATCAAACTCATTGGACGGCCCCAGCTTTACCTCCTGATCGGCGGCTCGCCCATCGCGAATCACGCGGCACACTGCGTTGCCGGCGGGATGAGTCACCGCCGTGTGCGGAATGACCAGGGCATCCTTGACCGTGTCCACCAGAATCTGGACCTCGGCCGTGAGGCCGAGGCGCATATTATCATCACTGTCTTCGATCTCCAGGAGGACATCCACGACGGCGATCCCTGCAAGGCCGTCGCGCGCGACGGCAAGCGATCCAAGACGCACGTTCTTGTCCATGGCATAAGGAAGAACCTCGACCGCGTGCGCCCGATAGGTCTTTTCGGGATATGCCAGAAGCCGAATAGTCGCCTCCTGCCCGACCTTGACCTTCGATGCGTCACATTCGTTGACGGGCACACGGACAATCATGGTGGAGACGTTGGAAATAACCATTAGGTCGCCGCTTCGCCAGCGCGTCTCCCCGACGCGGACGCGGGAACGCTCTTCGGAACTCCCCTTGAACACCTCGGGGTATACCACCTTGCCGTCGCTCGGGCTGCGGACGGCGAGGTGTTCGATCTCCTGCCGGAGACGCTCCACCTGATCGCGAATCTTCTCCGTGTTGGCGGCCTGTATATCAATATCTTTGGCCGCAACAACAACACGCTCTTTGCGATCCAGTTCGGCCTGCACCAGACCCCGTTCGGCCCGGTGGAGCCGGCCGACGGCCACCTCCAGCCGTTTGCGATTCGGCTCGCTTTTGGCGGTTTCGTAGAGTTCCTTGGCCCGGTTATATTCCACCTCGGCCTCCCGCTTGGCAGTTTCCCTCTGCATGTAGTCCTCAATGGACCCCACCGACATGGTGTCTTTCAGTCGCTTGGCGGATTCGAGTTCTATTTCGGCGAATTCCAACTGCAGTTTCCGAGTTTCCGCCGCCATCTCGCGGCGCTTGATCTCGGTTTCATCGGCCTGGCGGCGCACACTTTCCAGCTCCCACTTGGCCAGGTCCGTCTCGGATTTCCTCTGCCTAACCGTAAGGTCGAGTTTCTTCTTCAGAAGGTCGAATGCCTCCTTTGCTCGTCTCAATTGGGACTCGGCGAGTTCAAGGTCCAGTTTGGCCTCCTCGTACTCTTCCTCGATCTCCTCATTGCTGAGCCGGGCAACGACGTCGCCCTCCTTGACATCCGTGCCTTCTTCGATCAGGTGGACGATCTCGCCGAAGACCTGGGTATAGACCGTGTGCGTCTCACTCGCCTCCACGGTTCCCTTTTCCGTCAACGTGATTCGAAGGTCCTTCCTGCCGACCCGCACGGCGCCCCCGCCCTCCGCGGCATGGCCCCGGAGGTGGATGAAGGGTAAGGCGAGACTCGCCCCGCAGACTGTCAAGGCGAGCAACAGCGTCGCCGTCCGCATGCTTCGGATCAACGAAACAAGCTTAGTCCGAGGAGAGGAGCACTTCTGATCCATCTTCCAATCCTTCGCTCACGGCCACCATCTGTTCCCCTTCAGCCGCAATGGTCACGGCCTGACGTCTAATTCCTTCTTCGGATATCACGTTGACGAAGGCTTTGCCGTCGTCGAACTCGACGGCGCTGCGGGGGATGGCCACCGTGTCGGGCGCTTCCTCCAGTATGATCTCCACCTCCGCATGCATCTCCGGCTTCAGCCTCGAATCGGCCTCGTCTATGGCAATATCCATCTCAAACACACGCCGCTCAGCGCGCGCGACGATCAGCTTCTCCGCGGAGTCCAGATCGTGGGAGATATCCTTTGGGAGTCCACCCACCCTGATCACTGTGCCATAGTGAATCTTGTCGCCCGTGGCCGGCGCCCGGATGAGAGCTTTTTGCCCCTTCTGGATGCGGGCCGCCATTGACTCTTCCACAAAGGCAGCCACTTTCATCTTGGACAGATCGGGCAATCCGATCACTTCGCGGTTTCTGTAGGCCCACATGCCGGGGGTATACTTCTGTCCCCAGTTGGACTTGATAAGGACCACCCCCTTGGCGGGGGATCGGACGATGGTCTCGGCATACTCTTCTTCCGCCTTGGCCAGGGCCTTCGCGGCCCACTCGATTCGCCGTTCCGCTTGCTTAAGATACCTTTCGTTCCTTTCCTTCGTAGCCCTCAAGTCCTTCTCCGCGCTGGTTAAGCGAAAGTTCGCAAGCTCAACCTCGAACTCATACTCGCGAATCTCGTCGCCGCTCAGACCATCCATTACGTCGCCATGAATCACCCGCGCCTTTCGGTGGAAGACCTCTGCAATGTCCTTCTCCACCGTTCGGACATCAAGTTCGCGCTGTTCCCCGACGCCCGTCCTTTGCAACTCCTTGGCGACAGTCAGCTTCCGCGTCTCATCTTCAACGTCAATCTTGGACTTCTTGACATCCGAGGCCGCCATGATCTTCTCCGCTTCCGGCGTAAGCAACCCCGCGCAGGCATTGGCAAGCTCCTGTTTGGCCAGCTCCTGCGACATTCGAGCGGACAGGACGTTCTGCTCGGCATAGTGCACGGCCGCATCGAACGAGGCCTTCCGCCGGGCGTGCTCAGCCCTGGCGATCTGGAGGTCGGCCTTCCGATCCTTGATGTGCTCCTCCAGACCGGAGGGATCCAGTCGGAGTAATATGTCTCCCTCCTGGACCGTCGCGCCCTCCGGCGCAATTTGCACAATCTGCCGACTCGTAGGGCTTTTGATGGTCGTCTCCCGAAGGGCACCGATGAGTCCCTTCTCGCGCAACACGACGCGAAAGGTGCCTTTTCGACATATGACGGTGGGCGACGCCGTCGGCGTCTCGCCTCGGGAGCACCCCGCCAAAAAGGAAGCCATGACAAGCGCAAGCAGGGCCGCACCTACACTCGTCGGTCGCGTCGGTCGCCTTCGTCGGGGTCGGGTTGTTTCACGTTCGACTGACATGTATCTTATGGGAGAATAATCTCCTCGCCACCGGCAAGGCCGCTGACAATCACAAAACTCTCTTCGTTCTCCTCGCCGAGAACGACTTCGCGCTCGATGACCGCGTTGTTCTGCAGAAGCTTGACATAGGGCTGGTGATCCCGGAGGAAAATGGCCTCCCTGGGGACGTGGACCGCATCGGCGAGCTGCTTGATGGGGATGGTCGAACGGGCCTTGAATCCAAGCTTCAGGCGAGGGTCTTCTTCCAGAATCTCCACCTCCACAGCAAACACATTGAAGCCGGCCAACCCCTGCCTCCGCCCGGTCGTGTCTTCCTCTCGCACATTCTTGTCGCGTCCCCACCGATCTATCCAGGTCAGTTTGCCGGCGTAGGTTCTATCCGGAATCAAATCCACTTTCACCGTAACGGGAAGACCTACGCGGACATATCGGATCACAAATTCGCTGACCTGGGTCAGGACCTTCATGCGCCGAAGGTCCGGCAGCTCGATCAGGGCCATCCCCGGCCAAACCCTGGCGCCGACCTCGATCTTCGATGCCTTGGACTCCCTGTGCCATTGCTTGTGGTACATGACAATGCCATCGTGGGGAGCGCGCACCGTGCGCGCCTCGATCTTGGCCTTTGTCCGGCGAATCTTGCCCTTGAGTTTGCGCACCTTGGCCGTAAGCTCTTCCACATCCCCTTCAAGTTTTGCTCGCGCCGAGACAAATGTCTCCGACGCGAGTTCTCGTTCCAGCCGGGCCGATTCCACCGCCAGCTCCGCCTCCCGAAGATCGAGATCGGAGGGGCCTTTGAGGAGGGTCTGCCTGGCAAACTCGGCCGCGTCGGCCTCGGCCCGGGCGATCCGTGCTTTCATGAGAGCCTTCCGTAGGTCAATATCCGGCGCGATCCCCTCCGCCGCCAGCTTCCGGGTGCGATTTAGATCGAGCTCCGCTTCCTTCACCTGAAGCTTGGCGCTCTCGAGGTCGGCCTCGGCCTCCTCTTTCTCCCGATCTGTGGGACTTTCCTTGAGCATCTTGAGTTTCAGCTCGGCCACCTTGAGCGCCACATCCGCCACACGAACCTGGTCCTCAAGCTCCTTTTTCTGCGACTCGATGGTATCCACGAGATCTTCGAGCTGGGTTTCGGCCTCTTTCAGACCCACCTCGGTCTTCTCCTGCTCTTCCTCGTATTCCTTCTTTTCAAGCTCGACCAGGACGTCGCCCTTCTGCACCTCGGCGCCTTCGGGGACAAGCCATTCAATCTTCTCGCTGACGTTGGCGGTAATGGTAGTCTGCCTCACCGCTCGAAGCTCGCCTTCCTCTACAACGACCACGTTAAATGGTCCGCGCCCCACCCGCGCCGTCTTGACGCCGTCCATTCCTCTTCCCGAACAGCCCGAAAAGGATGCGACGACCGCGAAAAGGGCCGGCCATACCCATCCAAGCCGAACGGCCGGGGAACTATGTGGCATGAGATGGCTTGAACAGACACACTCAAACACGATGGGACCTCGTCCCTCTCTGGATTTGACACCCACCCAAAAACTGCATTATATCTTAGAATCAGCCGGATGGCAAGATCAACGCCTGGCCAAGCTCTAAGGAATGGGCATTTCAGGATGGGACTGTTTTTTCATAAAAAAAACCTTGACACCGTTTCGGGAATGTGGTCAAATTTGACATCTTGTGAAAGAACGGTACGTCATTGATGCGATGGCGTGTCGGCAGTTCTTCCAGTCCTCGATCAAACGGGAAGCTTTCATGCTGAAACAAAGGCAACGAAACGTTTACCGGAAACCGAAGATTGTCAGCGAAAAGATCTTCGAGCAGGCGGCCCTGGCTTGTTCAGGGATGGACATGGGCACTCCGCCGGCGGCGCAGGCGAATACGCTGAAGAACAACGTCAGAGTCTGCGAGTTCGCCCATTCGTAAGAGGCGGACAGTGGTTTGCGTCCCGGCTGCGGACAGTGCGTTGCAGTTGAGCTTCGCCACGAGGCTCTGGGCGGTCGGGTGTTTCACATCGGTTTGACCATGCGGAGCGGACGGCATATGAAGAGAGAAACCGGCAAAAAGGCCTACAGGAAACCCACGCTAAAGAGCGAGAGAGTGTTCGAACAGGCGGCCCTGTCGTGTATCCCCAGGGATCTGGGCACCGCCGGCACGACCTCTCTCAAGGTCAGCACCACCGTTGGCGGCTGCCGCTTCGTGAGCTCTTGAACAAAGATCGCCTGACGCGAATCCCGATGTCCTTAAGATCGGTGATGCGCCCGACGGCTGAGATGGTTCGATCTCCTGACGGAATGAATCGCGGTACTAACCCGGCATCCGGAGAAACGGTGTGAACGAGAAAAGCAACAAAAAACCTTACGCCAAGCCCACGATTGCCACGGAGAAGGTGTTCGAGCAGGCGGCCCTGTCGTGCGTCGTCAGAAATGTGGGCCCCCAGACCAGCCTCAAGAGCGGCACCGTTGAGAGCGGCTGCGGCTTCACGAGTTCCTGAACGGTGATAGGGTCTGCACGACGCTCCCGTGCGGGCCCGCGAGAAGGGGTCTTGAACACGCGGCGCTGTTACAGGGGGCAACAGATCTTGCCGATCTGAATTCTTGTGCGCTCAAGATGGAGGACATGGCCAGCGGGTGTGGCTATGCGGTCTTGGAACGGAGTGTATTGGTCCTAACCCGGCATCTGGAGAAACGGTGTGAACGAGAAACGCGACAAGAAGCCTTATGTGAAGCCCACGATTGCCACGGAGAAGGTCTTCGAGCAGGCAGCCCTGGCGTGCAACCAGGCGCCATTCGACGCAGTCTTCACGAATCAGGCTCTCAAACAGCATCCTAACATCTGTGACTTTGCAAGTTCGTGAGACTCGGCATACGCCCGGCTGTGGTTCGACTCTCGATGGGGCTTCCTGCCATCCATAGTGCTGCTCCAATTTTTTGAGCGGCAACTGCGTCTTGAGCGTTTATCCCTGTCGTTGTTACCCTGAGCGCAGCGAAGAGTCTAAATCCCGCGCCTCGCGGGACTGCGGTTCTTCGTTCCGGTCAGAATAATGAAATAACAAGTTGAATCGGCAATAGGGTTCGCCGTTGGAAAATGCCGCTGCCGCGAACGACGTTTCTTCCGCTTCCCCAGGTTCCCGCCTGTTGCGCCTCGCCCAAGATCGCGCCGTCAAGAACGGCAGGGCCTTCGACATTGTTATCGAGCTAACCCACCGGTGCAACGTCGCCTGCCGCCATTGCTACATCCTTCCGGGAGCACGAGAGCTTTCTGTGAGGGAATGGGACCGAATCCTCGCCGAAATGGCCCGGCACGGCGTGTTTGTCCTCACCGTAACCGGAGGCGAGCCGACGTTGTATCCGAACTTTTTTGATTTCATGGAACTGACCAAGCGGCACAACTTCGCCGTCCGCCTGTTCACAAATCTGACCACGCTATCCGAAGAGGATATGGATCGCCTTCGAGAGGCCAATCTGCTTGCCGTGGAGACCACGATCCATGCCGCCGACGCCGCCGTGCACGATAGGTTCTGCCGCTCGCCGGGCGCGTTTGAGAAAGAGATCGCCGCCCTCAAACGGATGAGGGAAAAGGGATTCCCCCTCGCCATCAAGACCACATGGAGCCGGTGCAACCACAAGTCGCCGCAGCGCATGTTTGACCTCGCCGAAAAGTTGGGGATCTACCTGCGGGCGTCGCCCTCCATGACGCCGCGGCGTGACATGTCCACCGACCACTTTGACGACTGGCGCCTCTCCGACGACGAGCTGTTTGACCTGTTCATGGAGATCATCCGCATCACCGGCACAGAGGAAAAACTCAGTTCGTGCGATTCCTACCCGCTGCCCAAGGACGACGCCCACTTCTGCGGCGCGGGCCTGGCTTCCGCCCGGATTGATCCATCGGGCAGGATGTATCCCTGCATCGAAATCCAGGAGGTCGTCGGCGATCTGACCGCGCAATCGTTCGATGAGATTTGGTATAATGCGCCCATGCTGAAGGAACTCCGTCGGCTCCACGTGACCGACGCAAAGGAGTGCATGGCGTGCGCGGATCGCAAGTTCTGCTTCCGATGCCCCGGCCAGGCCCACAGCGAGGGGGCGGGGCTTTGCGGCCCGGCGCAAGATGCTTGTCGAATCGCCCGAGTAAACCGCCGCATCTTTGAAGTTCTGAGCAGGGATAAACAGGCAACCGCCGTGACTGTTAGGAGGTCCAACAACCCGTGATTACACCCGACACAACCATCCGCCGGACGTCGAACGCCGCCAGCCGGGATATTGCCGGAGAGGTCATCATCCTCTCCGCGAAGGACAGCATGCTCCACACGCTCGACGAGGTGGGCAGCGCCATCTGGAATCTGATCGAGTCGCCCCGGAAGGTTGGAGAGATCATTGACGGCCTCCTCGATCAGTATAAGGTCGAGCGGGATGTGCTCCAGAAGGACGTGATCGAGTTCCTCGGCCTGCTGATGGACCGAAAGCTCGTGGAGATCTGCCCCGCCGATTGCGGAACAAGGTCCTAAGATTTATGAAAGGAATCCCCCTATCGGTTGCGTTGGGCGCATTGGCTGTGGTCTCATGGCCTGGCCGCATCCTTGCGGATGGCGGGGCGGAAGCCAATGGGATCGGCGCCACGGCGGCCATGCGCAATATGGGGCCAATCAGGACCTGGTGGGTGAACCTGCATAACTCCAGCCCCTTCTGGTCGGCGGTCATTTCCGTCGTCGTGATCGCCGTCCTGGGCGTGCTTCTATCGAGGCTGGCGGAGGTCGTCTTCGCCCCCATCGAGAGCCGAATTGAATTGGGGAAGCGGGGCAGCAACCGCCGGGCGGGGGAATGATGGACTGGCTCCACGTCACGATGCCGATCTCCGGGGTTGACATCTTCTGGCCGGGTCTCGTCATCCTGGGCCTGGGGGTGGGGGTTATCGGCGGCTTTTTCGGCATGGGGGGCGCATGGATGGTCACGCCGGGCCTGAATATCCTCGGTTTCCCCATGACCTTCGCCATCGGCACGGGGGTGATGCAGGTGGCCGGCGTCTCCGTGGTCGGGACGATGCGCCATGCCAAACTGGGCAATGTGGACGCGAGGATGGGCGCCGTAATGGCCGTCGGCACGATGATCGGCCTGCGCATCGGCGCGTCGGTTGTGATGTGGCTGGAGCGTATCGGCTTGGTGGAGGCGGGCATCAGCCTCATGTACGTGGTCCTCCTCGCCCTGGTCGCCTGGCTGATCCTCAGCGACATTCGAAAGGCCGGCCGCAAAGGCACGGGGGACGGCGCCGACGAGGGGAACGGCATCCAGTGGTACAAGGCCTTTCAGCAAATCCCGCTCCCCCCGGTGATGGACTTCAAATGGGCCGGTGTTCGCTGTTCTGTGTGGCTCCCGGTTGGCGTGGGTCTTGTCATAGGCGTCACGGCAGGGCTGCTCGGAATCGGGGGCGGGTTGATCGCCCTACCCGCGCTCATCTACCTCGTCGGCTGCTCTGCGCACGTCGCTGTCGGCACGAGCCTGTTCACCATCATGATCTCCGGCATGTACGGGGCCTACACCTACGCCCGGTTCGGCCGGGCCGAGCTGCTCGCCGCGATCATCATGCTCACGGGCGCATCGTTCGGCGCCCACATCGGTGCAACCGCCACGAAATATGTGAAGGGTTCCGGGATCAAGTACGCCTTCGCCGGTGGAGTGATTGGGTGCGCCATTTCCGTTGTCTTGAAGCAGATCGGCGCCTGGTTCCCCTCCCAAGACGCCCTTCTCAACCTGTGCTCGCTGGTCTTGATTCTTGGGCTGGTATTCGGCCTCTGCGTTTATATCATCCTCTGCATGGCGCTGGGCATGAGGAAAGGGACGGCGCCGGAGGGGTGAGAGCGGGAAAGGTGCGGGGTTATCGCGCCTTGCGCTGCGGGGCGGGGTAGTTCTGTGCGCATCGGAAGCCGATCAGGCTGCCCTGGGTATGGGGGTCAATGCCCCGGCGATAGGCGGCCTGAATCTCCTCCTTCGGGCTGAACCAGTTTCCCCCCCGCACCACGCGGAGCGTACCGAAGGCTGGCCCGGCGGGGTTATGGCTTACGGCCCGTTTGTAGTGATCCGGCTCAAACCAATCGGCGCACCACTCCGACACATTGCCGCCCATGCCGCGCACACCCCAAGTCGAAACATCATCCTGCGGGGAGACCGCCGGAGTCGTGTTCCCTCCCAAGGCGCAAATCCCCTCGCGGCTGGACCCGAACAGCCACACCGGTACCCACCGCTGCACGTCGTCCTCCGGGCAGCCGAGATCATAAATGCAATTGCACCGGCCCCGGTCAAATTCATTGCCCCAGGGATACACGCGCTTGATCCCCCTCTCGCCGTCCCACGAGCATGCCTTCTCCCATTCCGCCTCGGTGGGAAGACGTTTCCCCGCCCATTCACAGTAGGCCGTCGCATCGCGCCAGCTCACGTGCGTAACCGGGTGGTCCCCCTTACCCTCCGGATACATGCCGTTCGTCCAGTACTCCGGGGCGGGATGTTTTGTAACTTGCACGAACTTCCGGTATTCCTCGTTCGTCGCCTCATGGATGTCTATCAGGAAGGCATCCAGGACAATTTCCCTCTGTGGGCCGGCGTTGGAGACATTCTTGTCGCCGAGCAGGAACCGTCCCTGGGGGATCAGGACCATGCCATCGGGAAGTCTCGGCCGGGCCGGTTCCGGTTTCGCTTGCCCTGGCTTTTGAGGGCCCGGCTTGGGCGGCTCCACAATGGGTTTCACGACCGGAGTCGCCGCCGGCGGTGATGGCTCCGGCCGGGCGGGTGTCGGCCGCATTACCAACTCCGGGCCGGGCCGTAGGATAGGGGGCTCGACAACGACTATGCCCGGCCGGGTTGTGTCATCCGGCGGGGCGGTGGGCGTCGGTTCCGGAATTGGCTCGCCCGCTTTTCCCTCGGTCTTGGGCGAAGGCTCGCCGCTCGGCGCTTGCCCCTGGTCCGGCGGCGGCTTCGGCGCATCCTTCACCCAATCCACCGCTTCCTGCACCTCTGGGCGATTCAGCAGATAGTAGATTCCCACTGCGCTTGTGGCCAGCACGAGCAGACAGGCGGCAAGACGAATGATGTGTCCCAGAAACCGGAGCCGGTCCTGTATCCTTATCCGCGCAAGGTCCGCAATGATTTCCTCGCAGGTCTGGTAGCGGTTCGCCGGGTCCTTGGCCGTCATCTTGCTTATGATCCGACAGACGGCGTCCGGCGTCTTTGGGTTGTACTGCTTCGGGGATGGCATGGCTTGGTTCTTATGCTGGTACATCACGGACATCAGCGTCTTGCCATCGAAGGGCTTGTGTCCGGTTACAGCCTCGAAGAACGAGACGCCGAGGGAATAGATGTCGCTGCGGGTGTCCGCCGTCTTTCCGTCGCACTGTTCGGGAGACATGTAGAACGGCGTACCGACGATCTGGCCTGTCAGGGTCAGCCCCGTTTCCTCCGTGACTGACTTGGCGAGGCCGAAGTCCGAGATCATGACGCGGCCTTCGGTGTCAATCATGATGTTGTCGGGTTTGACGTCACGGTGGATGACTCCGCGCTTGTGCGCGAAGGCGAGGCCGCGAGACACCTCCTGGATGATGCGAATAGCTTCTTCCAGCGTGAGTTGCTCGCCTCTCCTGAAAACCTGTCCGAGGGTCTTTCCCTTCACCAGGGCCATCTCGATAAAATGCAGGCCGCGGTCCTCGCCGACGAAGTGGACGGGGACGACGTTGGGGTGGTCGAGCTGGGCCGCCGCCTGGGCCTCGCGCCGGAATCGCTCGACGAATTTCGGGTCGCGCCGGGTGAGAATTTCGGGCAGGACCTTGAGCGCCACAGCCTTGTTCAGGCTAAGGTTCCGCGCCCGGTAGACCGTCCCCATGCCCCCCTCGCCCAGCTTTTCCAATATCTGGTAGTGGGCAAGCTGCTGCCCGATTAGGGAGTCTTCGCCGTCCGGGCGGGTGTCCACAAGCGTCTTGGCCTCGCTGCCGGGAGTGTCCTCCACGGGGCCGACGGTGTCGTCATCCGGTCCCACGATTCGCGTCTCCCACCCACATCGGGGACAGATGACTGACTTCCCACCGTACGAGGAGATCACCTCGATCAGCTCGTCGCACTCCGGGTTTTCACATTGAATCTTGAGCATGTCGCTGTCGCTAAAAATCAGCCGCGGCTTCTTCGCGCAGGCCCGCCAGATGGCCTATATCATTTAGACGCACGAGGACGGCTCGGCGTTCCGAAATGTCGAAGATAGTCAGGCTGCATGTATCCACCCTCACGTTCCAAAAGGTTTCGTTCCCGAGTCCGAGGAGGCCCAGGACGATCATCTTGATGACGACGCGATGGGAAACTACCGCGATCTCCCCGCCTGTCCGGGTCGCCGCATCGAGGGCCGCCGGCAGAGCGCGCTGCTTGACGTCGTCCAAGCTCTCGCCATTCGGAAAACGGACCTTGTGCGGCGCGGATTGCCACTGAGCGTGGAGATCCGGCTGCGCAGCGCGGACCTCGCTATCCGATCTCCCCTGCCAGTTGCCGCAGTCAATATCAGTGATCGCGTCGAGCTTGGTCACGGGCAGGCCATGCCGACTGGCGATGGCCTCCGCTGTCTGCACGGAACGCAGAAGGGGGCTGCTGTAGATCGTTTCCAAAAGGCGATCTTTCAGCGCCTCCGCGACACGCTCCGCCTGCAACCTGCCGCGGTCGCCCAAGGGCACATCGGCCCGACCGCGAAATATCTTGTCCCGGTTCCAGTCCGTCTCGCCGTGGCGGATGAGGATCAACGTGGCCATGATTGTTCAGAACTGCATGAAATAGTCCAGCCACTTGGGCAGGCCCTTTTCGATCGGGACCTTGTCGCAGATTTCGTACTCCAGCGCAAAGTCGCCCTTGTAGCCGATGCGGTTCAGATTCTCGACGACCCATCCGACGTCAATGTCGCCCTCGCCGAGCATTGTCCGCTCGAACTTGCCGTCGGCCCACTTGCCGTCCTTCAGGTGCATGTGGGTGATGTAGTCCTTGAGGATATCGAGCGCCTCCTTGTAGTCCTGCTTGTTGTGCATCAGGTTGCACGGCTCGTAAAGCGCGCCGAAGAACCTGCTTCCGACCTTCTCGCAGAGATCGAGGCACAGGTTCGGGAAGCCGGCGATGCTGCCCTTGTGGTTCTCCATGCCGAGATAAACCCCCTTCTTCTCCGCATACGCCGCGCTTTTTTTGAAGTAGGGAACGATCTTGTCAATAATCGCACCGTCCTCTCCCTTGCCCGGCGATACGCGGATCGAGCGCGCCCCCATCTTCGCGGCGACGTCTATCGTCTGAAACATCTCCTTCAGGCCCGCCTCGCGCTCCGCCTCGGATTCGCTCGAGAATGTGCCACCAGGATATGTGCCAAGGTTAGCAATTTTCACGCCGAGATTCCTGGCCAAGGCCGTCAGCACGTTGTGGTCGCATTCCGACGGGTCGGCGGAGAAGTGCGGCATCCGGCCCCAGAGGTCCACCTTCTTGAATCCGGCGGCGACGATGACTTTTAGGGCATGTTCCGCATCCTGTTCACGCAGGGGATAGCTGCACGTGGAAACGCGATTCGGGTCCATCCTCTCTCCTTTGCATGGGGTGAGTTACTTCTTCTTGTAGATGAAATACTGGTCCAGGATGTATTGGGTGATGCGCGGCATTTCGCCCTGGTGAATCCAGCCCTTGCGCTTCTGGTCCATGCGGGCGATGCACTCGATCCATTCCTGTTCGGACTTCTTCCTTTGCTTGGCCACATTCAGGCACTCATAGTCATGGCACTCGGTGCATCGGACGTCGAAGGCTTCCTTTGCGTCGGCGATCTCCTTCTTGATCATTTCGGCGGCGGCGACCGCCATCTTTTTGCTTTCCTCCGCGTCGTAGCACGGCAGGTCGTCCTCGGCGGGGATATTGTCCCACTGCGCCCCGATGTCCACCCATTCGACGAAGAGCCTCTTTTCCGCGTCGGTGAGCGACTTGTCGGGGGGCATCTGTGTAATGGGCGACTTGCAGGGAACGCGCTCGTCCCTGAAGGCAAGTTGCTTCCCGTAAAGACGCCAAATGAGGGGGCTGTGCCGCGCCGCGCTGGGGATGATATACTTGCCCATGCGGCTCTTGTCCGCCGCCTGCAGGAGCGACTCGTAGGCCTGGTTGAACAGGGCGGCGTTTATCGGGCGGCCGTTGCAGCCCTTCCGGTGAAAGACCAGTTCGAAGCCGGGCCGGAGGTCGAGGCCGCCGGCCTTTGTCTGCGCGTCGTGGCAACTGGCGACGCCGCACTTCTTCTCTATGATCGGCATGATGTCGCGCCGGAAGTCCACGGTTCGCCGCTCCTCCTTCGGCGGGGCCGTGAAATGCGGCGGCTTGTGCATGGCCAGGCAGTCGGTGTTGGGGAGGGCCATCTCGCGGTCCTCGTGGCAGCCGACGCAGAGGCGCTTCTCACCGGGCCGGACCCAGACCCAGGTGAGCTGCGTCTCGATGGCGCAGTAGTTCTCGTCGAGGGTCTGCAGGGCCAGGACGGTATCGGCGGGCACTTCGACGTGGAACGACCCGTCCGGCTCGACGGGCGCATATCCCAGAATTTTCTTCTGCTCGAAGTTGTTGCCGCCGTTGGTGCCCGATCCGAAGCTCATCTGGAGGATGTCAATGACGATGCCGCGATGCCGACGGGGATCCGTGTCCTCCACACCAAATCCCTCCATGACGCGGACGTGTTTGATCTCGCCCGGCTTGGCGGGGGGCAGCTCGCCGACGACGACCCGCTTATCCTGCACGGGCCGGTCGGACAGGTAGGAGTTGGTGCAGAGCATCGTGCCCGTCTTTGCGTTTGGGATCAGCGCGCTGGGGATCACAGGGGGAGGAGTGCGCTCATAGATGGCGATGGGATCGAAGTCCTGGGCGTTCGGGTCGTCGAAGACCATCTTGCCGGGGCGGCCCGTCTTGAAGTCGAAGTGGTAGATGCCCAGGTGGGGATCCTCCGCCGGGTCCTCCTGGAGCGCGCCGGTGGCGCGGCCGGGCGAGAAGGCGCAGAGCATCCCGCCGTCGGGGAGGGGATAGGGCGAGGCGTAGCGTCCGGCCATGTTGTTCCCGTCGTAGAGCACGCCTGGGGTGAGGATCTTTCGGGATCGGTTCGGCCGCTCGGGCAGAATCGTGCTTAGGCCGCCGGAATTGTACATGCGGTGGCCGGCGGAGTCCACGTAAACCACGCGGCCGTCGGCCAGTTGCTGAGGGTAGGACTTCGTGTTGTTTCCCTCGTGGAACCCTCGCTGGTTGCCCACGAACTGGAAGAAGACGGCGCCGTCGGGGTTGCAGGTGCCGAAGGCAAAGATCCCGGCCACGCCCTGGTGGTCGCCGTGGTGCTGCCAAGTGGTGAAGAGGAGCCGACCGTCGTTAAGGACAATGGTAGCCGTGTCGGAGCTGATGTTGAAGGTGATTCGCTCCGCGCCGGCGCCGTCGGGGTTGCAGGTGTAGAGCAGCTTCGCCACGTCGCGGTCGTATTCGTCGCGGAAGCCCGGCTTGCCGGAGCTGAAGACGATCTTTCCGTTGGGGAGGTAATACGGGTCTATACAGTCGTTCATGTCCTTGGTGATCTGGCGGAGGCCCGTGCCGTCGAGGTTCATCTCATAGATGTTAAAAAACTCCTTGGGGTCCTTGGTTTTTTTCGCGGCGAATATGATCTTTTTGCCGTCATAGGAGAGGTCGGGCTGGATGGCCGAGGCGAAATCCTTGCTCGTCAGGTCCGTCAGCTTGCCGTCGGGCCTGGCGGGGATGAGGGTGCAGAGCCGCGCCTCATCGGGACGGCGGACGATCCTGAATTGCTCCATGTGAAGTCGGCATCGGCCGTTGGGGTAGTCGGGGACCTGGCAGAAGACGATGCCCTTGACCTCGGGCGTCTTCGAGGGCGCGCTCGCACCCGGCAGGGGCGCGGGCAAGGCCAGGAACAGGACAAGCAGGATGCTGCGTCTCATGGGTCGCCTCCGGATTCCACCTTCTTCACTTGTTGTCGGCAGTGATGTCCACGTCATATATCTTCCATTTAATCGCCACGGCACTCAGGGGCCATTCATTCGTGGCACGGGGAATCTTGACCAGGAGACAGTTCGGCCCCTCGTGGAGTTTCGCAAATGTGTGGATTCGTCGCTCATAGTAGAAGGGAGGGGCCGGCGGCGCGGTCTTGATCAAGTCGCCGTTGAGCCAGACCTTCACCCCGCCCATGAACGTTATCACCAGTTCCACGTCCCGGTCGGCGTCGGAATGGACGGCAGCCGTGGCGTAGCCGATACCCCAGCCCGGGATCCCGTCCGAGATGTGAATCTGGGGGTAGTCCTCGATCATCTTCCAGCCGACCTTCTGCCCCATCAGATCGTAGGTCTTCTTGAGGTCGGGGATGGGTTCCTTCTCCGGCGGGTACTCCACATCGAAACCGAGGTGGAGCTTCTTCCCCTGCGTGGGGTTGGGGAAGGGGCCGACCACATGCCACGGACCGAAGGCGAGCGACGGCTGCTCGTCGTTCATATCCTGGTAGCACACCCGGTACTTGCCGGGATAGAGCCGCGCCGTCTGGCCCTGGTATCCCGTCGCGAGATACTCCCCCCTCTCCAGGTCGTAGAGGATTTGGGGGACGGTGCTGACGAGGCCGTCCGGCGTGATCTGGCGGAAGGTGAAAAGGCCGGTGGGGATGGTGAACACCTCCCCGGCCTTGAGGTCGAAGTCCTTGGGCACGTAACCGGAAGGGAACCCAACCCGGATCGTGTATGGCCCCGGGGGAAGCGGTTCCGTTTTGCCGGCTGCAGCCACCTTCACGCAGCGCGCTCCCTTGTAAATCCAGTACTGTCGCTGCGACTCCGGCCGCAGGCCGTCTTCGCTCATGCGGACGAGGGCCATGTTCTTGACCTTGCCCCATTGCTGCCGGGCATATTGGAGGGGGCCGGCCATGGACATGGCGCGGACGACCTTCGCCGCCAGGCCGTAGGTCCCCAGGGCCTGCTCGATCTTTATGAGGAGTTTGTTCTCCCCTTTCGCAAGTTTGACGAAGATGTGATCGTCGTCCGGATTCACGTTTCGGCGCGTGCGGTTAATCCAGATCTCCCTGCCGTTCAGCCAGAGCTTGCACCCGTCGCCGCTGCCTATGCAGAGTTCAACCGTCTGATCCTTCTCGGAGACGATGCTCGCAAAACCGTAAAACACCACGTTGCCGAGAGGCCCCAAGGTCTTGTCCAGTTCGCGGGCCTGCTGCGCGTTCATCTTCTGCCACTTGACCTTGCGCGGCGGCTCCCGCGTCGCCATGACGGCGTCGCAAAGGGCGCAGAAGTCTTTCCCCGCCGCGACGAATTCCTTCTTGTCCGCGAAGACACGGTTCGCCCGGTCCTGAACGGTTTTCATAATCTCGGCGAAGTAGGCCGCCGCGAACACATCGCCGTCGTTCGCATTGATCGTCCCAGGCTTGCAGGCGTTTTGGAGGACCATCATCATGGACAGGATGTCATTCAGACTGTCGGCAAGCTGTATCATCTCTTCTTTGTTTTTCGGATAGGCCATCTGCATGTTCGGCATGGTCCTCTTGCCGAAATCCATGCCCTTCCCGCGGCAGAGGTTGTGGCACTCGTTGCAGTTCTGCGTCAGCCTGGCCCAGGCCGCCTTGCAGGCTGCGGGATCGCCCGATTTGCCGTCATACTCGGCGTCGAGTTTGATCTCGCTCTCGGGGGGATAGGCGATGTCAAGACCCTTGCCGTCAAAGGGATTATAGAACGGCCCGATGATCTGCCAGTCGTTGACGAGGGTGAAATCCGCCTGGGGGGGAAGTTTGCTCTGGGCCTTTTCGAGGAGGGCGATCGCCTCTTTGAATTGCTGATTGCGCATCAGGAGGCGCGCCCGGCCCGCCAGGGCGTGCGGGTTGTCCGGCTGGGACTTCAGGACTTCTGCGAAGGCGGCGTCGGCCTCGGCCCACTTCTGCTCCGCCATGCAGCGCGAGGCGTGGTTCATTCGCTCAATGAACTCGCCCTCATCGAGGGCAAGGGCCGCGATGGGCAGCAGAACCGTAAGGACAACATTTCTCAGGAGCGATTGATTTACCAAGATGCCTTCTCCCTGAGCGTTACACGCCCCGTCTCACAGCGTCATCAGAAACGCCACAAGGTCGTCAATTTCCTGCTTGGACAGATTGGACGTCTTTCCATGCAGGTCGTCTTTGTTGTATTTGGTCAGCACCTCCTCCAGCGTGGCCGCCCGGCCGTCGTGGAGGTAGGGCGCTGTGCGATACATCTCCAGGATCGTGGGGGTGTCAAACTTCATGTGGTCCTTGAAATCCCTCTCCCCATGCGTGCCGACATCGAACATCTGCAGGTTCGTGTAGAGCGGGGGCGGATGGCACACATTGCAGCCGGCCTTCACAAACACCTTCTGGCCCCGCTTGGCCGCCTCGTCGGGTGACCCATCCGTGTTGCGATGCCACGGGCTCGGGATGGGCTTGACGGACCGAAGATACGCCGACACGGCGTCCATCTCCTCCCGGGTGGGCTGGGCGAATTGGATGACGGTGAAGCCCTTCTCCACGGCCACCTCCATGGTGGCGCGGACGCCGAGCGCCATGACGGGCGGCGTCCGATTCGACCACACGAGCGACTTCGCATTCTTCGGGTTTGTCATGCCGTCGTTGAGCAGGTCCCAATTCACGCCGTCGGCCCGCACCTCATCGGGGTGGCAGCTCGTGCAGCTCAGCCAGTTCTGAAAGCAATGGAGGGCGCTGTTGAAAAGGAACTCCCCCTTGCGCTCCACCGTCATCTCCACCGGCGGGCCGACGCGAATCTCGGCCTTGACCAAGCATGTCTTCGGATCGAGGGCCGTCACCGTGTCGGAGAAGTAGTTGGCCACATACACCGTCCCGTCGGAGGGCGAGACGGCGACGCCCTTCGGCCCGAGACCGCCGCAATCAACGCGTTTGATCACACCGTCTCGGCCCCAGAGGAAGCCCAGGTTGACATGGGCATACGCGAGCCGCTCCGGCGGGGTGTTCTTGATGAGTTCGTGCAGCCGGGGCAGGTTGATGACGGACAGCTTGTGGATGCCCCGGTTCGTGACGAACAGCGTGCCGCCGTCCTTGGAGATCGCTACGCCGAAGGGGTTGGCCGCACCGGAGTTCACGTTGTCGAGGAGGACGGTAACGATTTTCTCGTTCGGGTCTTGCAGCGGGATGATGGTCAACGCATTGGTGTGTATCCAACCCTGCTGGAGCTGCGAGGGCGTGATGTTGAAATTTGGGCGGTGGTGCACGGCATAGGCGTATTTGCCGTCGGTCGAGATCGCGATGCCCTGGCCCATGAGCATGGTTCCGGGGGAGCATTTCTCGCCGACGACCTTTCGGCTTGCCGTGTCAATGACCGAGATCACGGCGGTCAGTTTCGTGTTGGTGGCGGGCTGATCGGAAAAGAAATTGCTCACGAGGATGGTCTTCCCGTCGGGCGTGATGGCCATGAAGGTGGGGGCGCGCACGACCGGGATGCGGGCGACTTCCTTGCGCTGGGCCACGTCCACGACGGACACGTCGCCGGAGATGAAGTTGGCCGAGTAGAGCGTCTTGCCGTCCGGCGACAGGCACAGCCCGTTGGGTTCGAAGCCGCATGCCACGGCGGCGATGGCCTTGGCGCCCGCGGGCTCGACGTAGCTGATGGAATGATCGCGTGTGTTGGCCACAAAGACCGTCTTGCCGTCCGGGCTGACGGTGATCCCGGTCGGGTACTTGCCGACGGGTATCTCTTTCGTGACTTGCTTCGAGTTCGCGTCGATCACGGAGATCGAATTCGCCGTCTGGTTGGTCACATATACGAACTTCCCGTCGGGCGAGCAGGCCACACAGGCAGGCGATTTGTATTCCGGTTGGGGCTTCGGAGGGGCGCTACTCGCCACAGGGAGCGGGACTCCGGTCGCAACAAGGAAAACGAGGAAAACAGCGATAAGTCGGAAACGTCTCATTGAGGGGCTCCTGAGTTGTCGGTCATTGCCTGGCGAACGCGACCCCCTCGATCTCGACGAGCAACTCGGGACGGCAGACATCCGCCATGGCGTAGATCGTGGGCAGCTCTCCCAACCGTTTCTCGCAGATGGCTCGTGTTTTTTTATAGTCCCCCTGATTTTTGATGTACACCCGGGCCATGGCAAGGTCCTTGAGCGTCGCGCCCATGCCGGATACGCCATAGCGTTCGAAATTGCCTCTTGCGATCAGGGCCTCGATGTTGTCGAGGGTCTGATGCGTTTGTCCCTCTACATCGCCGATGAACTTCGTTTCGGAGTTCACAATGCTGGCCGTGCCGGAGATGAGTATCGTGGCGCATCTCCCTGACACAATGGCCATCGCCCGGCAGAACTTGGGGCTCTTGGGGCTGTACTCCGTCCCGTAGTCAAACGCCGCCGTCTGCTGCGGGTTCTCCATGGGAAGAAGGATCACATCCTTTCTGTCCGTGTCCAGGGCGATGGACCCCATGAGCACGTCCGTGCCGCATGTGCCGATACCCGTGCTCGCCGGATAGATTGCTCCCTTGAAGCCCGGAGGCACGTGGTCTCTAAGGAACCGGATATTTTCGTAGAATTCCGTGCGCGCGCGATTGAGTTCCTTGTAGCGCTGCGTGTCGCCCTCCGGCCCGACGATGTCGCCCAGATAGAGCCATGTGCGGACGATCTGATCGTATCGAAAGCCCTGGCTTGCCAGGACGCTCCGCATCCGTTTGAAGGCATTGAGGGCGCGATCGTGAACCTTTGTGGCCTTGGTCTGCGGCACGATTCGCGCGCAATGGGCCCACCGGATCCCGTCGTGGCTCACTACAACCAGGTTGTCGGAGTAGCGCTGGATCTCGACGCCTTCTCCGACTCGCCCGACCCCCCATGCCTCAATCTCGACTTCCTTGCCGCCGCATGGGGGCTGCACGACATAGCTTGTGGCCGGCAATGTCTTCCCGTAGAAGTCCTCGATAATCCTTCGGCATTCCTCGCGTTGCGTAATGTCTCGCATGAAAACAGCCTGGCGGACAATCGCGCCGAGGGTGGTTTCATCTCGCACAACGGACTCGACGGTTTGGAGGGCGTCGCGAGCCTGGTCGAGGAAGCTGCCGCCGGTCCGGGGGATAGCGCTTGCAAACACATGTTTGACCTTGTTGAGGTCAACAACGGAGTAGCCGACCCCTTCAGAGGAAGCTTTTCTTATCATATGCATATCCTGTTGTTTGTACGACAACGACAGCCGCCTTCCCAAGAACGAAAGCCAAGCACCACACCGAGGCGTCGGTCACACGAATCCCGCCGCGGCAGCCAAATAGCCGCTTCACGATCTAACGCGGCATCTGACCGGTTTCCAGGAAAATGGCCATTTCATCAACTGTTCGCTTGAAGTCCATATCTTTCAGCGTCTTGCTGTATTTCTTCAGTGTTTCGACGGCGGATTTGTCGCCGATCCGCACCAGGGCAAACACTGCCTCTCGCTGGACTCCCGCGTCCTTGTCGTTAAGTATCTTCACGATAGAATCAACCGCCGACTGGGCCTTGATGAGGCCCAGCGCCGTCACGGCCGCCTGGCGGACCTTGGGATCCTTATCCGCAAGCAGGCCCATCAACGGCTCGGCGGCGGTCTTTTGGCCCAGCGTACCGAGCGCATCAGCGGCGGCGCGCCTCACCGCAGCATCGGCATCATCCAGGCGCTTGATGAAGATCGGGGCGGTGTCGGGATCTTTCTTGTTTGCAAGTTCGCGGATCGCCTGCGCCTTCGCCATAGGATTGGCGGCCGTCTCAATGGTTTTCTTCAGGCCCGCAATCTCACTCTGCGGTCGCATGACGTTTACGTAGTAATACACGCCCCCGCCGATGAGAATAAGCATGATCACACCCACAGCGACGCGCGCCCCCCAGGGATTCGAGGCTTGGTCAGCACCCATAGCGCTCTATTCCTCCATTGTTGTCTTTTGCTCCGACCGACGAGACACGGGAAAGAATGTAACCACAACATACAGACGTGTCAAGCGCTAATCGTTCCCGCGCCGTCCCGTCCGCGTTGGTTTTGTATCTTTAAGGACTTCGTCAAGAAACGTCAGCCCCGACTTGTCCCAGCAGACCCCAAGGTCCATCCCGTTGCTTGCCTTCCCCCTGCCGGGGCTGTCGGGCCGCAGTCGGAAGTCTCTGTCATCCTCCAGGAATCCAGGAGCGTCGTAAAGCGAATGCGCATCATGTCCCGTCGCGTTCTTCCATGTTTCCAAGACATTATACTGCTTGGCCTGCCAGTGACCTATGAAGTCTATCTCGTGGATCAGGTTGTAGTCGCATACGGCATTCTTTACGGCCGGGTCGAAGGAGATGGCCGCCTGGCTGCCTCGGACGGCGATGTTGTTCATCACCCCGACCCCGTTCGACTGCTCCACGCGAATCAGGGGTTTGTAGGAGACGACTATCGTGTTCCTCAGGATCATGGAATTGTCCGAATGCGAAATTTTGATTCCTTCTTCCCCCCTGGCAAAACTGATGATGTTGTTCAGGATGATTGTTCCGGGCGAGCGCGCGGCCTTCACGCCCGACCACTCGTTTTCGGTGGACACGTTGTCAACGATGACCGACTGCGGCCCTTGCTCGACGGCGATGCCCACGCGGTTGCTGCCGCATACGTTGGCAAGAATGGCTACATTTGCCGATGTCGCTCTGATTCCGAAATTGCTGTGCTCGGCCAGATTTTCGGCGACCACGGCTCGCTCGCACCCCCGACCGATGGAGATGGCCGTATCCCGGGCCTTCACACAGATCACGCCGCGTATGACCACCCCCGGGGCGGAGAGGGCCCTGATGCAGAAATCCTGGCGACTCTCCACATCAATAACGGGTTTTACATCCTTTCCGGCGCGCAGAAGGATGTTTTTCTTCTCTCGAATGACAACAGCCTCATGGTACGTCCCGTTGTCGGCGATCTCGACAGTGTCGCCGTCGGCGGCCGCCTTCATCGCGTCGCCGATCGTCTTATAGCCCCCACCCCCCTGGCGCACGACAAGGACTTTACCTTTGATCCCATTTCTCGCCAGATCAATCAGTTTTGTGATCTCCTCCGAGGCGCTCGGCGGGGGAAATGGAACGACTTTCTCCGGAGGCTTGGGCGGCTCGACCACCGACGGGGTGGGGGGAGGCGCCAGAGGGGGCGCCTTGAGTTCAGGGGTCGGTTTGACCGGGGGCGGCGCGATCGGTTCGGGCGCGGACGGGGGCGGCTTGTGAAGACGATTCTGAATCCACGGGATAAGATAAACTATCCCCAAAAACAGCAGCAACGCGTGAAGCGACAGAAAAACCACCGTCGGCAACCACGAGCGTCTTCCACTTCGCCGGCGTCGCTCGCGGTCGCGTTTCTGCTCCAGGCTCTCCGGCGGACGCTCGGGTTCGGGGATTTGATTGTCCTTCTCGTGCGGCAGCATCCGATCCCATGAACAGAACCATAACTCCCTTTGAATCATACCACAGGAGGACAAATCATTCAACACGATAATCCTTCCAGGATGACCAAAACAGTAGTTGATTTTGGAGTAGCCGTAAGCATATAATGACTGTTTTGCGCATACTCCGTGGAGACAGAGAGATGAGTGCGAGGAAGGAATACGGCGTAGCCATCATTGCATGCGGCGCGAGAGGCAAGGCCCATGCCGCTGCCTGGGCCAAGCTGGACCATGTGTCCATCAAGGCTGTAACGGACCCCGACCGGGAGCGGGCCGAACTCCTCGGCAAGGAATACGGCGCCGACGTTGCCAAAGACTATAAGACCGCCATTGATCGGGACGATGTGCACATCATCTCCGTCTGTACGCCGGCCTGTTACCATGCCGAGCCGACGGTTTTCGCGGCCGATCGCGGCAAGCACGTCCTGTGCGAGAAGCCTATGGCCCTCACCATCACCGATGGGGCGCGGATGATTGACGCCGTGGAGCGAAACAAGGTGAAGCTCTCCTTCAGCTTCCAGGCGCAGTACAACGAGATCACGGAAAAGCTGCGCGAGATGATGGACAACGGCGAGATCGGGCGGCCCGTGATGGCGCGGATGCTGAGCGCGGCGGAGATTCGCCCCAAGCTCGCCATGCACAGCAGGACCGGCAACAATGGGCCTGTGAACGATATCTGCCCGCATACCTTCACCCTGTGGCGCTACATCTTCCGCAGCGAACCGGTGCTGGTTCAGGCGGCCGGGATGTCCATCGCCAGGGACTCGGAGGTCCTCAAGGGGATCAAGGACATTGCCGTTGACACGGCCACGTTGATTGTGACCTTCGCCTCCGGCGACATCGGAGTGTACAGCATCACGTGGGGCCTGCCTCGGGGCACCAAGCCCAGCAGCTACCAGGACATCATCGGGCCGAAGGGGATGCTCAAGCCGGGGGGACGCACCTTGACCATCATCAAGGGCGGCGAGGAGGCCGTGCTGAAGGACTTAGCGATGGGCGGCGAGGAGGCCCAGGCGGCTGCCTTCCTGAAATGCATCGAGGAGGACACCGAACCCCGCAACACGGGGCGCGACGCCCTCATCGCCCTGGAGACCTCCCTGGCCGCTCTGGAATCCATCGAGACGGGCAAGGCGGTCCACATTGAGGTTTGACCTTTTTCACGTCGTTATGGTAAAATGGGGAACGACATAGAGCGCGTAGAGCGATTTGCATGTTTCTGTTTGAGAACCCACGTCTCTTTCCCGGGACAACGTTGCGCAATCGAGATACCTTGACATGAGCAGAAGGCGATTGATCCTGATCGGCATCATCGTGAGCTGCGCGGTTTTCATCGTGCTGGCGTCCATGGAGGTGTTCAAGCCTCCACAGCCGAAACCGAAGGATGAGACCCAGTCGGCGGCGCCTCGCCCACACCCACAAAAAAGCAAGAAAACCGATCAGAAACCGACCCAGCCGACAGGCAGCCGAATCACCGATGTGGAATACCCCGAGTACGACGAGGCGGGAAAGAAGAAATACGTGGTAAAGGCAAAGGAAGCGTTTGAGCAGATGGGGATGCAAAATGCTCCTGTCAAACTGATAAACACGGAAATCGAGATTTACAAGAAGCGCCCACAGTACGAAGGGGATAAAGGCATCATCACCATTCAGTCGCCGGAGGGGACGTATGATCCGACTACCCGCGCCGCAGAGCTGCGACGAGACGTGGAAATCCAGGTTGATCCACAGACGCGAATCAGAACCCAGGCGGTTTCCTACATTCCCACAGAGAACAAGGTTTTCACGGAAGAGAAGGTCGAACTGGAGGGCAAGGACCTCAGCGTCAAGGGGACAGGCATCGAAGCCGACCTGAATACCGAAGTGATCCGGCTCAAGAAGGACGTCACGGTGATCATCCGGGGGACCGAAGGCTTTTCCCTGAAAAAAAAGGGGGAAAAGAAAACCGAAGATAAAGGGGCTGAACATAAAGGAAGTTTGACCAAGCTCGACCAACCCATCACCATCACAAGCAGCAAAGACCTTGTCTTTGTTTTTTCAAAGGAGACCTCTCACCGCGCCACCTTCAACGAAAACGTGGTCGCGGTCAAGGGCCAATCGCGGATCGAGGCCGATCAACTGGAGATCACCTTTGCGAAGGAAGCGGATTCCGTGAAGACGGTCATCGCCACGGGCAACGTCCGCTTCGCGGACAAGGACGTGAAGGGAAATGCGGACAAGATGGTCTGGCAGGCGGATGAAGAGAACATCACGCTTACAAGCAAAGGCATGTCGAAGGTCGCGCAAGGTCCCAACCAACTCGAGGCGGCGACGATCTATCTCTACCAGGCCAAGGAGGAGATGCGCGTTGACGGCGTCGGCCGCCTCCTGATCCAGAGCAAGACGGGCCTCAAGCCCGATAAGGAACAGGATGGCAAGAAGCCGAATCCCAAGACCATCGCCGTCTCCTGGAAGCAGGACATGCTCTACCATGCCAACCAGGCCGTCTTCCGGGGTGATGTGAACGTGACAGAGGAGGACGGCATGCGCCTGGACGCCGACGCGTTGACCGCGTCCTTCGGCAAAGATCGAGGCAAGATCGAAAAGGTCGTTGCAGAGGGGAATGTCCAACTGCACGACAAGACCCGAACCGCCAGGGGCGACCGCTTTGAATGGGACGCCGCCCTGGGCGCGGGCGTCCTGACGAGCGCAAACACGGTAACCGTCACCGACGCCGACAACCAAATCACCGCGAAGACGCTTCGCTTCTCCCAAACCGATGACCGGATCAAGGCGGAAGGCGCGGGCTTCCTGGCCGGCAGCAAGGGGAAGGATGAAAAGAAGAAGAGCGAGGCGATCCATGTCATCTGGGAACGGGAGATGGAGTTCGACCGGAAGAACCATCGCGCCTGTTTCCTGAAAAACGTGGAGGCGGCGCGGGGGGAGGCAAAGCTACGCGCGCAAAGGCTCGATATCCTCTTCGACGATCAAAACAAAGAGGTCCAGAAGATCATTGCCGTAGAGAACGTTACTGTAGAACAAGACCAGCAAACCGGCCGGGGCGAAAAGGCGATCTACGACGCCGCCACGGAGCAGGCCGTCCTCTACGGTGGAACGGAACCTGCGGAGATCCGCCAGGAAGAAAACCGCTTCATCAAGGCCCCCGTGATCCATATGTCGCAGAAGACCGAATCCATCCGCACTGAAAACGGCGGACACCTCGTCTTCAAGGCCGAAGAGAAAAAGGAAAAGCCGGGGGAAACCAGAGAAGAGGTGAACGTAACATGGGCCGGCGCGATGAACTTCGACCCGGAGCGCCATAAGGCCACGTTCACGAAGAACGTGCGCGCACGGCAGGGCGAGCGCAAGATCAACGCCGACCACGTGGACGTCTTCTTCGACGACAAGAACCGCGAGGTCCGCAACGTCGTCGCGCAAGACCGCGTCGAACTGATCGAAGGGAGCCGAAAGGGTACCGGGGACATCTTCTCATGGAACTCCGCCACCGGCCAGGTGCAGCTCGAGGGCAAGCCGGCCGTCATGGAGACCGACCAGGGCTTCTGGATCCAGTCCTCGATCGTCCGGCAATTCCAGAAGGAGGACAGGATGGAGGCCGAGGGCGCAGGGACTCTGGAACTCGACAATCCCCAGAAAAAACTCATGGACGGAAGGGAACTTGGGGAGAAGATTCACGTGACATGGCGCGATCGCCTCATCTTCCCCCGGCGCGAGGGAAAGGCCATATTCTTTGGCTACGTAGTGGTCACAAGCGGCACAAGGCGGATGGAGATGCAGCGGCTCGAGATTTACCTGGATGAAAATGAAGAACCCAAGGAGATGCGCGCCTTCGACAATGTCATCGTCTCGGACATGCCCCGGGACAAGGCGGGGCGCGAGCAGAAGCCCATTGAGGCCACAGGCGATAAGCTGGTCTGGACGGCTCAGAACGACGCCGCCGTCCTCACCGGCTCGGCGGCCAACTTTTTTCATGACGGCAGCCGCATCGGCGGTGGAACCACCTGGGAGTTCACCGGCTTTTTCGCCGGCGATTCCGGCGAGAAGCGCGTGACCACCCGCCAAGAAGGCGGCCCCATACTCCTCCGCATCCCCGAAAAGATCACATCGTCGGCGCCGAACCAATAAAGGTTCGTCAACCCTATGGACAGACGGGCATGATAGAACTCAATTACGGTAAACAAATCCTCAAGCTGGACCCCTCCAAGCTCCCCGCGCCACCGACGATACTGACCGGGAACGAGCCGCCCGGCGCCCCCGACGAGGCGGCTACCGTGCGAGAGGCCCTCGACCATCCCATCGGCGCCCCAAGGTTGAGGGACCTCGTCGCCTCCACGGACCGTGTGGTAATCATCGTGCCGGACCTGACCCGCTCGGCCAAGTCGGACGTCGTGCTTCCCGTCCTACTGGAGGACCTGAACGCGGCGGGGGTGGACGACAGCTCCATCGCCATACTCTTCGCCCTCGGCCTGCACGCGCCCAACAGCATGGCCGAGAAGCAGCAGATCGTCGGGGTGCGTGTGGCGCATCGCATTCAGATGGTTGACCACGACGCCCGCGACCCGCGGCAGAACGTGGTTTTCGGAAAGACGTCCTCCGGCGTCGAAGTTGCCGTAAATCGCTTGGTGGCGGAGAGCAGCAAGGTGATCGTGACCGGGACCATCGGGTATCACCTCTTCGCCGGATTCGGCGGCGGACGAAAGGGGATCCTTCCCGGCGTCGCCGGGGCAAGGGGAATTCTGACCAATCACATGCTGCCCCTCACGACGGTCGAGAAGGGCTGCCATCCGGCCGCGCGGGTGGGCAACCTGGACGGCAATCCGACTCACCTCGATATGGTTGAGGCCGCGAACATGGTCAAGCCGTGCTTCCTTGTGAACACCGTCGTAAACTCAAAACAGGAGCTGGTCAAGGTCTTCGCCGGGGACATTCACGCCGCCTTCGAGGAGGGCTGCCGCTTCTATGACCAACACTACTGCGTCCGAGCCGGCTGCAAGGCCGACCTCGTGATCGTGAGCTGCGGGGGATATCCCAAGGACATCAACTTCATCCAGACGCACAAGAGCATTGACTACGCCTTCCGCGCCCTGCGCGACGGCGGCGTGATGCTGGTGCTCGGCGCCTGCTCCCGCGGGCTGGGCAACGACCGCTTCCTCGACTGGTTCAGATACGACACCGAGGAAAAATTCGCCAAGGGCCTAAAGGCCACCTACCGGAGAGGCGGCATGAACGCTCAGACGGCCTACTTCCTCTTCTGCAAGACCCGCCGGGCCTCCATTGTCCTCTTCTCGCAGCTTCCAAACGCCGCGGTCCGGCGCATGGGCATGACGCCGGTAGATCGGATAGAAGACGCCCTCGCAATCGCACAGGGAAAATTTGGGCCGGAGTTCTCAACCCTCGTCATCCCCCATGGCGGGTATTTCCGAGTGGAAGTGGAATGAACGGCTCTGACGCCGTCGAGCCAATTTTTCTTGCAATCGAGAAGATATTACGATAAAATATGGAGTTGCCACGCACGCAACAAAGCCGGATACTTGGGGAGATGGGCGGCATGCCGCAAGTGTCTTACCTTTTGCACCTGCCAAGTATAACTTCATAACGGGGAACGGGCTCGTAAGGCAACAGCGGGCATTCCATCGCACCAGTAACACAGTCACCTGAACTCAGGAGGGCCTGGAATTGGAGACCTCAGGACTTGACGAACTATTTGCCGAGGTGGCCGTTCGCGAACGCATCCTCATGCCCCATCAGATAGAGGAATGCCGGAGGGCCGTCGAGGCGGCGCAGAAAATCGGCCTCCGCGCCTCCCTGTACGAAGTGGCGGTGGACAAAGGGTTTGTGTCGAAGCACGAGGTGCTCAACCTCCTCAGCCCCATCATCAAAGGCGGCGGGCGGCCGCGGGTCGGAAACTACGAGGTCATCAGCAAAATCGGCTCGGGGCGGATGGGAGTCGTGTACAAAGCCGAGCAAACCAGCCTCAGGCGCATCGTTGCCCTGCGCGTCCTCCCGGTGCGATTTACGTCGGACGATGCCCTCGTGACGGCCCTCACCGATGAGGCCCGCCGGGCCTCCACGCTGATGCACCACAACGCGGCGACTCTCCTCGACATCGGCAAGTCCGCGGGACTTTGGTTCATGGTAAGCCAGTTTGTCGAGGGCGAAAACCTGGCCGAGATCGTCCGGCGAGAGGGACGGCTCCCGGAAAAACGCGCCGTCAACATCACCACCGCTATGGCCGACGTCCTGCAAAGCGCCCACGGACTGGGCATCCTCCACGGCGACATCAAACCGCAGAATATAATCATGGCCAAGGACGGCAACCCGATGCTCTGCGACTTCGGCCTGCCCAAGCCTATGATGCTTCGCAAAATCCCCTCCGCCGCCCCCGAGGGCGAGATCCGCACGGCCAGCTTCATGTCCCCCGAGCTCGACCGAGGAGTCCCGGACATTGACGGCCGAAGCGATATCTATTCCCTCGGCGCCCTGCTTTTCTTTCTGTTGACAGGCCGGCCTCCATTCGAGGGCAGCGACGACGAGATTCGAGCCGCCCGGGAGCAGGGCCCGCCCTGGCCCAAGTCCATCGTCCCCGGCCTCTCGAAAAGCGTATGTTCCATCATCCAAAGGAGCCTCTCCGCAGATCGCGAGCGCCGCTACAGCACCATTGACGAGATGCTCTTCGCCCTGCGAAACCACGCGCGCAGCCTGCCGGGCGCCGTCCTCGCCCGCATGGCACGCGCGGTGCAACTGCAAACGGAAGTCGAACCCCAACCGGTGGACGTGCCCGGCATATCGAGCACCCACCTGCCCCTGCCGGCCACACCCCGCCGCGATATGGCCGAAGAGACCGCCATTGACATCCCCCTCCCGCCGGAACCTGTGCCTGTGGCCGCGCCCGTAGCAGCCGCGCCGCCTGAGCATACGTTGAAGAGAAAACAGAGACGGCGGTTGGCCAACGCCGCAGTGATTACGGTGGGTGTGTTGCTTCTCGGCGGTCTGATCACCTGGGGCGTGATGTACCTTCGAGGCGGCCAGGAGCCGGAATCCCCACCCGAAAAGCAGACCGCATCGGCGGAGAAGGAATCGGCCATCCCCTCCCCACCGGCGGCGGTGATCGAAAAGAGCCTGCAAAATGAGCAGAGCGTCGAGGTGGCCAAGCGCCTGCTCGACGAGGCGCACTCCTATGCCTATGTCCATCCCAACGAGGCCGAAGAGGTAATCAAGAGGTTCGAGGCCGTAATAACCGTGTCTCCGAAATCGGAGTCCGCCGCCCAGGCCAGACGCCGCATCGAGGAAATAAGACAAAACTTGAAAAGCGAGGCCACGGCGGGGATTGACAAGGCGATGGCTCAGGCGGAGGAGCTGACCAAGGACGACCGATTCGGCGAGGCCGTAGACCTGCTTCAGAAGTCCATGAAGGGCGCAACGCCCGATCAAGAAGCGCGCCTCCAAACAGCCGTCAAGGACCTGAGGGCCCGAGCCCTGCTTCGCTTTCAGGAATTCCGGGCAAGCGCCGACCTCCTAAGCAAGGGCGGCAGATTTGAGGAGGCGCGGCAGACGCTGGAGGCGGCCAAGGCGCTGGGCGAACCGACGGTCCTTCTGCAGATCGAGCGAGAGCTGAAAGGGCTCGATGAGGTGCAAAACGCGGCCCAGGCTTCGGCCATCCAGAAGGCCATGGAGGCCTATCACGCGGCCATGCGTCCGGTGCTCCGTCTGGCGGCGGAACGATCCTATGAGAAGGCGATTGCTGAGTGCGAGAAGTTGTCCACCCAGCCGGAACTCGAACTCGCAAAACCCCAAATAGCGGCCGACTGCGACGGCCTCCGCGTAACTCGGGATGTCTACAAATCAGTCAGCACGGGCGGTGAAAGGCTGACGGGCAAGCGGTTCACAATATCGGGCATCAGCGGTGAAATTGCCTCGATCCAGGATAGCGTCATCCGGCTCAAGTCGGGGTATAAGAAGTCCATTTCGTCATTGAAACTGTCCGAAATTCTCTCTCTGGACGCCGAGGGCGCCAAGACCTACACCCCCGAGCAGCACAAGAGACGCGGCATCTTCTTCCTGTACAACGGCGACCTGGATTCGGCCGAGCCGGAGTTCGAAGCCGCGCAGGCGAAGGGCGTCAATGCGACGTCGCTCATCGAGAAGGTGCGGCTTTTCAAAACCTGGAAGAAAAACGAGGCGGTTGAGGACATGCTACAAATTGCCCGGGAGGCCAACGCCCGGGGCGATTGGCAGAAAACACGGGACATCCTGGCCCAAATGAAAGCGGACTACAGCGATACGGAGGCCTGCGTCAGGCACCGGTATGACATTGAAGACCTGGAATTGATCAGCGCCGCTCGCGCCGACGGGGAGGCCAGGCTTGTGCTGGTTCCGGCCGGTAAGTTCATCTACCAGAAGGATGAAGAAAAAGAACTTCCCGCCTATTACATTGACAAATACGAGGTGTCCAATGCGGACTACGCCGCGTTCCTCAAGTATGTCAAGAGAACCAATGACCATTCCTTCTGTCATCCCGACGAGCCGGAGAACAAAGACCACAGGCCAAAGGAGTGGGAGACAGCGCTGAAGGAGAGGCCGAATTGTCCTGTGGTGGAGGTGGATTGGTTCGATGCCTATGCCTACGCGCGCTTTGTAGGAAAACGGCTGCCGACGGAGGAGGAGTGGGAGCGGGCCGCACGCGGCGCTTCGGGACGGTCCTTCCCATGGGGCAATTCCAAGACCGACAACGAGTGGGTGAACAGCAGCAACGCCGACGGCTTCGCCGGGATCGCCCCCGTGGACAGTTTGCCTATCGGGGAGAGCCTGTGCGGCTGCTTCCACATGATGGGAAATGCCGAGGAGTGGACGTCCAGTTGGCTGAATGAGGAAAACAAGTCCAGCCGCGCCATTCGCGGCGGACATTACCACAGCCCTACAACGATGACCTTAACCCAGCGCGGCGGCTATGAGCCGAACACCCGAACCAAGTACACCGGTTTCCGTTGCGCAAAGGACGCCCCACAGGGAAAATCTCCCGGCAAGGACAAACTGGACCGGTAAAAAAAAGAAGGCGGACGGGGGAACGTCCGCCTTCCGATCTCGTTCGCGCCAGAGGCCGTCAGTCTGTGCTTTGCCGCATCCGTACGGCGCGCAGGCCGTCTTTGCTTCGAACGATTAAGGTGATAGGCTCGCCTTTTGCGAAGGGCTTGACGCTTTCCTTGAACTCGTCCACGGTGGAGATTGCCTTGCCGTTCACCTTCTGAATCAGATCGCCCTCCTGAAGCGATCCATAAGCAGGGCTGCCCTCCTCGACATTAGTTACGATCACTCCCTTCTCATTTTCCAGCTCATACTTTTTGGCGAGCTCCGGCGTAACGGCGACAACCGTCACGCCCAGGTCCGAGGTCTCCAGCTCCTCCTCTTCTTTCTCCTCAAGCTGCGCCACCGCCGCTCCGCCCTCGGGCTGTTCGTCCACGGCAAGGTCCAAGGTCGTTGGCTTGCCGTTGCGGATCAGAACCACTTTGACCTTCTTGCCCACCGGCGTGTTGCGGACCACGTCCTGGAGAGAATTGGAGTCCGTGATTTTTACGCCGTCGAACTCGACGACCACATCCTGGGGCAGAATGCCCGCTCTGTCGGCGGGGCTCTTCGACATCACCTTGTCCACATAGACGCCGTCCTTGCCGGTCAGGCTCAGTTTCTTTTGCAGGTCTGCGGCGCCCTCGAACTCGCGGCCCTTGGCCGCGTCATCGTCGGCGACGCTGAACATGGCGACGCCGATGTAGCCCCGCGTCACCTTCTTCTTTTCGATCAATTGTTTCATCACGTTGGTGACAATATGCGATGGGATCGCAAATCCGACGCGGTCGTCGCCCTGGCTCCGGGTGGCGATGGCCGTGCAGATGCCCACCACCTCGCCGCGCAGGTTCACCAGCGGCCCGCCGCTGTTGCCGGGATTCACGCCAGCGTCGGTCTGGAGAAAGTCCTCCTGGGCAAACTGGTTCTGAATGATGTTAACGCCGCGGCGGCCCTTCGCGCTGATTATGCCTGCGCTCACGCTCTGCTCCAGGCCGAAGGGACTCCCGACCGAGACGACCCACTCCCCGACCTCAAGGGCGCGGGAATCGCCGAAGATCGCAGGGGCCAGATTTCCGGCGTTAATCTTGATGACGGCGAGGTCCGTCTTCGAGTCCATCGCCACGATCTTGGCGTCGTGCTCGCTCCCGTCGTGGAGCTTGACCCTGATCTCGCCCTCGCCCATGCCCTTGACCACATGACCGTTGGTGAGGATGTGCCCCGCCGCGTCCACGATGACGCCGGAACCCTGCCCGCGTGCGCGCAGATCATCGGGAATGCGAAACTCAAACCACTCCTTGGGCATGTTCTCATCAAACCACCACGGCTTCTCCCGATCGAAGCGTTTCCACAGTTCCCTAAGCTCCTTCGGCGAGTGGTGTTGCTTCGTCGCCTTCATCTTCTTTTCCGTATAGATCGTGACCACCGATGGGCGCACCAGCTTCGCCAGCTTCGGGAACGTCTGCGTGAACGCCTGCGCGCTCTTAGTGATTTGGTCGAGCTCCTTCTGCAGCGCAGCGCGTTGCGCCTCATCCTGCGCGGCGGTTCGGTTCATCCAGTCGAGCGAGCCGGAAAGCACCAGCCCAACAGCAACCCCGACCAGCACCGCACAGATGATTCCTACGTCCAGTCTCTTCCTCATCGCAACAACCTCCTTCCTTGCCTAAGTCATTCCATCTTACATAATCATTTCGATGACATCGAGACCTTTTTCCCCTCGCGCATCACCTCCAGACGGAAGACGCCTTTCGCAATGTCTTCGGGCGGCCTCAACAGGACGCCCTGCCTCAATTCGAGGGCGTCATGGATGTCCTTGTCGTTCAGTTTCACAATCACGTCCCCGCGCAGAAGACCCATCCGCTCCGCCGGCGATCCCGGCAGGACCTCGACCACCACCGCCCCGGGGAGTGCCGCCGGTCCCCCCGCCTGTCCCGGACCGAGGTTCTCCACGTGCACGCCGAGCCAGCCGGCGGGGAACAGGGGCATCAGGTCGCTCATCATCTCATGAAAATCAAGTTTCGGTTTGGGCGCCGGAGCAACGGTGACGGAAAACGCCATCGGCTTTCCCCCCCGCCATCCCTTGATCTCGACCGTCTTTCCCGGCTCGGTGTGGGTCGCCATCTGAACCAGCTGCGGGGCGCTCCGGACCGGCTGCCCGTCGCAGTTGGTCAGCACATCGCCGGGCTCGATGCCCGCCTTGATCGCGGGCGAGTCGGCGAGAACGCGCACCACGATCACTCCCGCCTCCTGCCCCTGTCGCTCCTCGGCAGACGTGTAGGCGGTGATCGTCTTGATGGCGACGCCCAGCCACCCGCGGCGGACTTCGCCGTGCTTGACCACCTGCTCAAAGATCGGTTTCACCATGTTCACCGGCATAACGAAGTTGATGCCTTCGCCCCCCACGGTGCTGGAAGCGATCGGATGCCGACGGATGCTCGTACCCAGCCAGAAGCTCTCGACGGATGGAGCGCGGCCATACGTCGAATGGATGATGCCGATCAGCTCGCCCCGCGAGTTTACGACCGCCCCGCCCGTGTCTCCGGGGTTGATCGGCGCGGTGATCTGGATCATGTTCCACAGGGCTTGGCCGTCCCGTTCGATCTGCCGCTCCACGCCGCTGACGATGCCGTGGGACACCGACCCCATGAAGCCGAATGGATTGCCGATGGCCAGCACCCAGTGGCCGACCTTCATCTTGCTGGAGTCGCCCAGCAGAATGGGCTTCAGGTCCTTTGCGTCCGTTTCGACCACGGCGGTGTTAGTGGCCTCATCCGCACCGAGGACCTTCGCGTCAAGGCGTTTGCCGTCGAGGGTCTCGATCTTCACGCGCCCCGCGCCCAGGACGGCCTCTGCGGCGGTGACGATGTGACCGTCGCTGTCCCAGATCACACCGGAATAGCTTGTCGTGAATACGGCGTCGCCCGTTTCGGGCCAGGCGCGCTCGGCGCTCACGCGGACGACGGACTGCCTGGCCGTTTCGGCGATTTTCGCCATGTGATCTTCCATTGCCGTGATGTCCTGCGCGACCGCGCCAGCGACAAGAACGGCCGCCAACGCCATTACGAAGGAGCAAATCTGTAGTTGTTTCATCGGTCATCACCTCCTGTGGGATCAGAATTCATATTTGCTTTCGTCCTTATCGGCCGGCTTGATCCGCCCGAGACCGTAGTGACGATCCGATCTCCCGCCCCTGCCGAAGTCGGGGAGCGGCTGTACCCAGTCGGGCGCGCGGACCTGCCGCGCCATGTCGTTGAGCATATAGATGCGGGGCACGCCGTCCTCGCGTCCTATGGGAGAATCAATCCGGCCGACGACCCGGAGCGGCTGCTCGCCGTCCTCCGGCTTCGGTTTCTCCGCCAGAAGCGGCGGGCGCGCCTCCTCCTTCGGCGCCTGATCGCCCATGCGCATCAGGCTCCATCCCACCAGCCCGGCGACGAGAATCGCAGCCGCGGCAGCAAAGGCTGCCGCCCGACGCAGTGCGATGCGCACCATGACAGGCCGTTCCAACTGCGGCGCGACGGCCTCGTCCCGGATGCGTTCCCAGTATCCGTCCCACATGCCGTCCGGGAGCTCACGGTCCTTGGATCGTCCAAGCGCCGCGAGGCTTCTCTCATAGGCATCGAGTTCGGCCCTGCAATTGGGGCATTCCTTTAGGTGTTCTCGCAGAGGGCGAGTCTGATTCTCGGGCAGCTCACCGGCGGCCAACGCCGACAGGCGCTTTTGTGCTTTCCTGCAATTCATCCTTCTTCCTCCTTGGCGCCCCCGGCCAATACATGTCGCTCCCAGAGGTCCTTGAACAGCTTGCGGGCGTTGTGGATTCGCCAGCGCACCGTCGCCTTGGGGCGCGATGTCATTTGTGCGATTTCTTCGTAGGACAGGCCATGTATATCGCGGAGGGTCAGCACGGTGCGATACTTCGCCGGGAGCCTGTCCAGCATCTTTAGGACGAGGATTCGTTCCTCTTCGGCTTGTGCCTGCTTGGCGGGGGTCTGGTCGCCGACGGAGGGGATCTCGACGCCATTGGCTACCGCGTCGAGCGGCACGTCCGGCTTTCTGGCGCGGGCGCGAAGCTCGTCAATGGAAAGATTCGTGACGATCTTTCGAAGCCAGCCGGCGAAGCTGTTGTTCGCGTTGAATGCAGCGATGGACTTGAAGGCCTTGATGAAGGCCTCCTGGGAGATGTCGCGGGCTGTTTCGCGGTCGCTGGTAATATCGTATGCGATCCAATAGACCTGGCGCTTGTGCCTGTCCACCAGCTCGCAGAAGGCCGCTTGGTCGCCGTCTTGGCACTTCCTTACCAGTTCTGAATCATCGGTTAATATCATGACAGGGGCCAATTCCCTGCAACTCGCATCGTCCAAAACGGCAGCCAATTCACTCATATTCATTATACCTCCCTCTGTCCGTATAGACGAGGGATTTTCGTGGGTGTTTGGTTTTTTCTGCTGGCGACCCGCATCTCTACGGGGAGGTTTGCGTTAAACGATTATTGAACAATTGGTTGGAGAAAATATTTCGAGGCAGGATTTGCACGGCTTGTCTGCGTGCTCAGTCGCCTCCAATGACGGGATGCAGAGGGGAAACACACCGGAGGGCGGGGGACGGTCGCCCGGCAAACCGTCCCCCGTGAACGTTGTGCGCCGATTACGTCCCGTAATGGTTGATGCCCGCTTCTCCGGTATGAATCCAGACGGTCTTCAGCTCTGTGTAGGCCTCGATGGCGTACAGGCCGTTCTCCCGCCCGATGCCGCTCTCCTTGAATCCGCCCCATGGTGTGGTGGGGCCAAACATGTGATGGGTGTTCACCCACACGCTCCCCGCCCGGACGGTTTTTGCAAAGCGGAAGGCCCGCTTGATGTCCTTCGTCCAGATGGCCGACGCGAGGCCGTAGGTCGTGGCGTTGGCCTTCCGAATCACGTCGCCCTCATCCTCGAAGGGGATCACCGACACAACCGGGCCGAATATCTCCTCGCGCGCGATCTTCATCGTGTTGGTCACACCGTCGAAGACGGTCGGGTTGAGGAAGCACCCGTTCTTTAGCGCCGGCGTCTTCGGACGATCTCCACCGAGAAGGAGCTTGGCCCCCTCCTTCTTCCCAGCCTCAACGTACCCGCACACGCGCTCCAGTTGCTTTTTCGAGACGAGCGGGCCCATCTGCGTGGCGCGACTCAGCGGATCGCCCACGCGGATATTCTTCGCCTGCGCCACAAATTCGGCGAGAAAGTCATTCTGTATCTTTTTGTGAAGAAACAGACGCGATCCGGCGCAGCATACCTGCCCGCTGTTGAGAAAGATGCCGAAAAGCGATCCTCTGACAGCGTCGGCCAAGTTGGCATCGGCGAAGACGACGTTGGGGCCCTTACCGCCCAGCTCGAGCGACACACGTTTCAGGTCGCGCGAAGCCACGTTCATGACGAGCTTGCCCACCTCGGTGGAGCCGGTGAACGAGATCTTGTCCACGTCGGGGTGCTCCGACAGCGCCGCCCCCGCCGTCGGGCCGAAGCCCGTCACGATATTGACGACCCCCGGCGGCACGCCCGCCTCCATGCACAGACGCCCCAGAATGAGCGTGGTCAGGGGGGTATCCTCGGCCGGCTTTACCACAAGCGCGTTCCCCGTTGCGAGGCCGAGGGAAATCTTGATGCAACCCAGCATAAACGGGAAGTTCCACGGGATGATCTGCCCTATCACTCCCACCGGCTCGCGCGTCACATAGGCGAAGAACCCCTCCGGCGCCGGCGGCGCCATGCCATTGAGCTTGCTGGGAACCCCGGCCATGAATTCGAAGAAGGCCGCGCCGTTCTGGACATCCCCTTCGCATTCGCGAATGGGCTTGCCCACGTCCTGCGCCTCAAGGCGCGCGATCTCTTTCTGGTGTTGCAGAATCAGGTCGCCGATCCGCCGCAGGATGCGCTCGCGCTCGATGACATCGATCCGGGTCCACGCCCCGCCGTCGAAGGCCTTTCGTGCGGCCTTGACCGCCCTGTCGATGTCCCTCTTGTCGCCTTCGGCGACGTCGGCGATCTTCCGCCCATTGGCCGGATTGAGCGTGGGGAACGTCTTGCCGCTCTGTGCCGCCACCCACTTCCCGTCTATCAGCATCTTCTCCGCCTTCGCCATTGCACACCTCCTCTTGCCATTTCGTAGGGGATGAATCTTACGCGTGTTCACAGCACCACGGACACGAACTTCGTCTCCAGGAAGGCGTCCAGCCCCTCGCTACCGCCTTCGCGCCCGACGCCGCTCTGCTTCACGCCGCCGAAGGGACACTCGGGGACAGCGGGAAGGGCGTCGTTGATGCCGATGATCCCCGCCTCCAGTCGCTCCGCTGCGCGCATGACGGTCTTGATGTCCCGGCTGAATGCGTAGGACGCCAGGCCATAGATCGTGTTGTTCGCCTTCTCGATGGCCTCGTCTTCCTTGTGGAACGTGGCGATCGGCGCCACAGGTCCGAAGGTCTCCTCCGTCATGCAGAGCATGTCTTCACGCGCAGGCGCGAGGATCGTGGGGGCGAGAAAGAAACCCTTGTCGTAGGCGCCGCCGGTCAATCGCTTTCCGCCGCAGAGAACCTTGGCCCCCTTGGCGACGGCGTCCTCGATATGCACCATGCATTTTTCGAAGCCGGCCCTATCAATCATCGGCCCCACCTCAACGCCCTGGGTTAGGCCATGGCCAACCTTCATCTTCTTCGCAATCGCGACGAACCGCCTCAGAAAGTCGTCATAGACATCAGCATGGATGTAGAATCTATTCGGCGATATGCACGTCTGTCCTGTATTGCGGAACTTGCCGTCTGCCGCCATCTCCGCGGCCTGCTGGATGTCCGCATCAGGAAAGACGATGAACGGCGCATGCCCGCCCAACTCGAGCGAGAGGCGCTTGACCTGATCCGCCACACCGCGCATCAGCCCGCGGCCGACTTCCGTGGATCCGGTGAACGTGATTTTCCGGCAGAGGGGGTTCTGCAGGAACTCCTCAGCAATCTCGCGGGCCGGCCCCGTTACCAGGTTCACAACGCCCTTCGGGATGCCCGCGTCCACAAGGCATCTGGCCAGCTCCACGGCAACGAGGGGCGTGTAACTCGCCGGCCGCATGACGACGGTGCATCCGGCCGCGAGGGCCGGGGCCACCTTGCGCGCCTGGAGGAGGATGGGGAAGTTCCACGGACTGATGGACGCCACCACGCCGACGGGACGCTTGATGACGAGCCACCGCTTGTCCGATCGAGCGGTGGGGACGATCCGGCCGTAGGCGCGCCGCGCCTCTTCAGCGTACCATGTAAAGTTCTCCACAGAGCCGTTCACTTCGGCCATGGATTGGAGCAGGGGCTTGCCGTTTTCGAGCGTCACGAGCCGGGCCAGAGCGTCCGCCCGCCGCCGGATGATCTCGGCGGCGGCGGCGAGGAGCTTCCCGCGTTCTCGCGGCGTAGTTTCAGCCCAGTCTCTGCCCGCCTTGTGAGCGGCTTCAATCGCCCGGCGGGCGTCGGCGCGCGAGCCGCAGGCGACGCGTCCTACCAGCCTTCCATCGGCCGGATTGCGCACGTCGAAAGTCGCTCCTTTCTGTGCGGGGCGCCATTTTCCGTCAATAAGCATCCTCTCGTCCTTCGGCATTCATTCTCTCCTTCCTGTGTGGGTCCGCCACTCTTTTCTTATCTTCGCGGGAAAGCCCCACCCGCGGGGTCCTCGTGCTTGAAGGCTGGGCCTCATCGCTCGCCGCAGCGATATGTTCAATCTAACATATCGCTCTCGATAAGCACAAGAGGGAATCTGCGAAAATCATCTGCTTGAAAAGGCGAGGGCTCTTCTGGTACCATCAATGCCTGGAATAGGGGTCCTTTGAATGAAGGAAGGTGAACTGTGAACGTGATAGAAGCCATTCGAACGAGGCGGAGTATCCGGCGATATCTCGACAAGCCCGTCGAGGGCGAGAAACTCAACGCGGTCCTGGAGGCCGGCCGGCTGGCGCCATCGGCGCGGAACATCCAGGAGTGGAAGTTTGTTGTGGTTCGCGACGCCGAGAAACGGCAGAAGCTCATGGCCGCCACCACCAAAAAGCAGGCCTTCGTCGGTCAGGCGCCGGTGGTGATCGCCTGCTGCGCGGTGGACGCGGAGCGGGTCATGTCGTGCGGCCAAAAGGCGGGGCCGATTGATGTGGCCATCGCGGTGGACCACATGACGCTTGCCGCGATGGAACTCGGCCTCGGCACGTGCTGGGTGTGCGCCTTCGATGAGGCCCCGGTGAAGGAGGCGCTCGGCATTCCCGACGGGCCGCGTGTGATTGCCCTGCTCACGCTGGGGTATCCGGAATCGGTCCCGTCGCCGACGCCGCGAAAGGGCCTGGAGGAAATCGTGTGTCAGGAGAAGTGGTCGTAACATGCGCCGAATAGCTGTTATCCTTCTCTTGTGTTTGGTGATAGCCTCCTGCGGCCGTGAGCCAGGAGCGATCAAGCTGAGCCTCATCCTGGACCGCAACTCCGACTGGTACCGCGGCGTGGCAAAGTGGAAGGAGCTGGTCGAGGCGCGCAGCGGAGGCAGGCTGAAAATTCGCATCATCGAGAATGCGTCCCTTTCCAACAACAACCAGCGTGCGGAGCTGGAGATGGTCCAGAGCGGCGCGCTCGATGCGTCGCTCGAATCGACGATCCTGCTGACTATCCTCGACGACCGCTTCACCGTCTTCAGCATGCCCTGGCTCTTCAAGGACCACGACGCGGCGGAACAGGTGTGCGACGGCCCGCTGGGGAAGAGGATGTTGGACCTTTTGGGGGAAAAGCGGTTGGTAGGTCTGGCCTATGGCGTGAATGGGTTTCGCCAGATCACCAACAACCAACGGCCCATCACAAAACTCGAAGACCTGAAGCACCTCAAGATTCGCGTGCCGTCCATCGAGATGTACATCTCCCTCTTTCGGCATCTGGGCGCGGACCCGAGCCAGATGAATTTCGGCGAGCTCTTCCAGGCGCTCAAGCAGGGGACCATGCACGCGCAGGAGAACCCTCTCTCGGTCATCTGGGCGCAGGCCCTCTACGAGGCGCAAAACCACATCACGGTGTGGAACTACTCCTACGACCCGATCATCCTTTGCTTCAACAAGGACAGGTGGGAGTCCTACCCGCCCGACCTGCAGAAGATCATGCGGGAGGCCGCCGTGGAAGCCATGAACCACGAACGCGCCCTCGTCCGCCAGGCCGACCAGGACCTCCTGCCCAAGCTGGCGGAGAAGGGCATGCAGGTGGCAACGCTCTCGCCGGAGGAACTGAAGCGATTCAAGGAGGCGTCGAAGAAGATCTATGACGACTATCGGTCGAAGATCGGCGGCGACCTGCTCGACGCCTTTGTGAAGGCTGCGGGGGAATGAGGTACGGGTGGCTTGCCGCGCCGCCTCTCTCCCCGTCTCCCTCTCCATTTCATGGAGAGGGGGTGTAGGGGGTGAGGTGAGGGACCGACGCCGTTGATCCCTCACCCCTTTCCCCTCTCCCCCGCGTCCCGCGGCCGCGCGGGACGGGGGAGAGGGAGCAGCGAGAACAACTTATGAAAAAAAACTTGGGCTATCTTGAGGACTATCTCGCCGCCGGCGTGCTGCTTGTGATGGCGTTGCTGGCTTTTGCCCAGGTCGTGGCGCGCGATCTGCTGGGCGCGTCGTTTTCGTTCAGCGAGGAGATTGTCCGCGGCCTCCTAATCTGGGCCACGATGCTCGGCGCGGCCTCGGCCACGCAGCGCAAGGCGCACCTGGGGATGGTCTGCCTGAGCCGCGTCTATCCGCGATTGCGGCGCTTCACGGCAATCCTCGGCCAGGTCGCGTTGATTGTCCTGTTTGCGATTGTCTTTGTGTCCAACGCCCTTGTCATCCGCCTGCAAGCCGGTCAGCGCACGGAGGCCCTTCGCTGGCCAGTTGTCTGGGTGTCCGTGTCGGTGAGCGTCGGGAGCGCGTTGATCGTGCTTCGGGCGATCCAGGCCCTTTGGGCCGAGTTTCGGGGGAGGTGACCTGTGGCCGCGGGGATACTGATTTTCACCATATTTTTCGTGCTGGTGATCCTCGAGACGCCGGTGGCCGCGGCGCTCGGCCTGTCCGGCGTAGTTGCGATGCTGGTCTTTGGGTCGGCGCCGCTGGATCAGATCGCCCGATGTGTCTTCAGCCAGATTGACTCGTTCACCCTCATTGCGATTCCCCTCTTCATCATCGCGGGGTCCATCTTCGGCAAGAGTGGAATTTCCAGGGAGCTCGTCAATCTTGCGTCGCTGATTGTGGGGGATCTCCCCGGCGGTCTGGCGATCGTGCTGGTGATTGTTTCGATGTTCTTCGCGGCGATTTCAGGCTCCGGTCCGGCCTCCGTGGCGGCGGTGGGGATCATCCTGATCCCCGCCATGATCGCCTCCGGCTACGATCCGGGGTTCACCAGCGCCCTCATGGCGGCGGGGGGGAGCCTGGGCATCATCATCCCGCCGTCCATCGCCCTGATTATCTATGGCGTGATCGCAAACACGTCCATCGAGAAGCTCTTCATCGGCGGCGTCCTTCCGGGGGTAATCGTCGGGCTGGCCCTGATCGGCGTCATCCGATTTCAACCCGAAACGGAGGCGATGAATAAGGCTCGTCGCCGGGGAAGCCTGCGGGAGATCGGGCATGCGTTCCGCAAGGCATCTTGGGGCCTGCTCGCCCCGTTGATCATCCTGGGGGGCATCTACAGCGGCGTCTTCACGGCCATCGAGTCGGCCGCGGTGGCTGTGGTATATGCCGTGGTCGTTGACGTGTTCATCTACCGCGAGATGGCCCTGCGCGACGGGTTGCGGATACTTGCCGAGGCCGGCAGCACGTCGGCGCAGGTGCTCATCATCGTGGCCTGCGCCTCCATCTTCAAGTACGTTCTGGAAGCGGAGGGCATCGCGGAGGGCATCGCCGACTCGCTCAAGGGACTGACATCAAACAGGTACGTCATGCTCCTCCTGATCAATGTGATGCTGCTCGCCTTCGGCTGCGTCCTCGACGCGATCTCGATCTTCTACATCCTGTTGCCGATCCTGCTTCCCGTCGTGGATGAATTGGGCATAGATCGCCTCCATTTCGGTATTATTATGACTGTGAACCTGGCCATCGGGCAGGTGACGCCGCCGGTGGGGGTGAATCTGTTTGTGGCAAGCAGCATTGCCGATGTGCCGTTGGCGACGGTGTCGCGCTCCGCCATAAAGATCGTCGTCGCCCAGATTGTCGCACTGCTCCTGGTCACCTATATCCCCCAACTTTCACTTTGGCTGCCGGGTCTGATCCGCACATAGGAAAGGATGCACATGACGCACAAGGAACTGGCCATCAATGCCCTAACGCTCGGCCCGCCCCAGCCCGGGCTGGTCCCCACGATCGAGCTTCAATTCCAGCTCGTTCAGGAGATGTTCGGCAGGGAATACCATCAGGGCAACTGTTGGAAGGGGGCCTCGGCTCAGGACCGCAACCGGATGCTCCGTGAGAACGCCGAGTTGCTCGTCGAGGTGGCCGAGCGGCTCGACTACTGCGTCCTCATGGATACCTACTCGCCCGATGAAGAAGGCATGATCGAGAACATCCGCCTCATTCGGGAAATGGTCGGCGACGAGTACCTGCACATCGTCCACGGCGACGGGACCTACGCCATCCCCAACGGCGAGAACATGGTGCAGTGCAGCCTGCTCCAGACGGGGACGGAGGAAGAGATCGTCGAGAACTGCAAGTACGTCCTGGAGCACGGCATGCCGGGTGGGGGATACATCTACAGCACGACCAACGTGGCCTTCAAGGGCCTGCCGCTGGAGCGGTATATGCTTGTCCTGGAGATGCGCGAGAAGCACGGGCGGTATCCGATACCCCAGTAGTCTGCCGGCAGCCATGTTGCGGGAGACAGGAATGAACGGAGGCTGAATGTGGCAAGTTGTCTTAGCGCGAACCGCAGGCGATTCTGTATCGCCGCCATGGCGTGTATTGTTGGCATGTTCTCTCCTGCCGTCGCAGACATCCGGCTCGACGGCGGCAGCCTGGCCGCGCTGCTCGATGGGGTGACGGCCCACGAGAGCGTCAAGTCCGTGGCCGATGGCGACGGTCGGGCGCTGCTTCTCTCAGAGGGGGGATTCACGGTCCCCACCGCCGGGAACCTGACGGCGGCATCCGGGTCGATCGACCTGCGCTGCCGGGTGCCCGACCCATGGCCTGTGGATGAGGATCGGGCGCTCTTCCACCTGGGCGAGCAGGCCCATATCCATGTGACGATCCTCTTCCGGAAGGGCATCCTCATGGCGGTCTACAAAGGGGGCGAGGCCTACTTCGCGTCCACGCGCTATCGCCAGGCGAGCGAGTGGAAGCCCGGCTCGTGGCATCGCGTGCAATTCAGTTGGCGGAGCATCGGCAGGGATGTGGACTTCCTGCTCACCGTGGACGGTCGGCTGGTCGATACGGCGTTGGGTCGGCTGATCGAGGACTGGCCCGCCACCTGCACCGTCGGCGTCCGCGGCACGCGAACCCCATGGCAGGGCATGCTGAACGACATCGCTCTATCGACTCGCACCTTCCTCCCGCCCGAGCTGGCGCCGGGGACAAGGACCATCACGGTCCAGGCCGACAAGGAGCTGGGCGAGTGCTATCCATTCTGGACGGTCGGCAACTGCAACAAGCCCCAGCTCTTCCTCGATCCCGCCTACGTGAAGCGCATGGGACCGAGCCGGCCTTTCATGAAACAGGTCAATGCGGTCTACCTCCTCGGCGGGCGGTACACCGACAAGAACTGCTGGTATCTCGGCATGGGGGAGGACGGCCGCATCCGCACCGATTTCACAGGCATGGTCGCCCAACTCAAGGCGGTGTTGGACGTTGGGTATGTGCCGTGGGTGGTGCTGGACAACGTGCCATATAACATGAGCGACCCGCCCCAGGAAAACACCTACGGCAACACCGCCCCTCCGAAGGACGAGCGCATCTGGGGGCAGTACGTCGAGGCGGCCGTGCGGGCGATGGTCGAGGGCATCGGCCGCGAGACGGTCGGCACGTGGTGGTTCCGCGTCGGCACCGAGCCGGACCTGTGCCCGGCGCACTGGGCGGGGACGCGGGAACAGTATTTTGCCCACTACGACACCACCGTGGAGGCGGTGGGGCGTGTGCTGCCCGAGGCGAAGATCGGGCCGGGCAACATCCTCAACCCGGCCGGGGGCGAGTTCGGCAACCCCACCCGGAAGCAGTGGGGGCTGGATATCATCGACCACGCCGGGGCGGGGACCAACACCTGCACCGGGACCAGGGGCACACGCATGGACTGGTTCTCCTTCTCGTGGTATGGCCGAGTGGGCCAGCCCCTCCGCGCATTCGATTCGGCGGTGACGGCCATCCGCGACCGCCTCAAGCCCTATCCTCAGTTTGCCGACATGCCGCTGGTGGTTGGCGAGTTCGCCGTCCTCCACGACGAGAGAGGCCGGCGGCTGTGGGGCGGCGATACCACCGAATGGGCCGCGAGCTTCTACGCCGCCCTGGCGGACCGGGTCTACGGCTACGACATCAAGCAGGTCTACGAATGGTCGGAGACCACCTGCGACGTGCTGCACCCCCGCGCCCGCGTGATCGAGATGCTTCAGGGCATGGTCGGCGGTCGGCGGGTGGCGGTGGATGTGCAGGCCGAGTCGGCGAACTCCTGCGGGGCCATCGCCTGCCGGAAGGGGCAGGACCTGATCGTGCTCCTCTACAACCACCACTTCATGCGGCGGCCGAAGGTGCGCGAGACGGTCCACATGACGATCCGGGACCCCGGCATGAAAGCCCGGGAGAAATGGGTGATCTCCGAGCAGGTCATCGACGCCGAGCACGGCGTGTGGGCCTATGCCTTCGACGCCGACTGCGCTGCGGCGGGCCTGACGCCGCTCCCCACCGCCGGCAGCTACGAGGGCGCCGTCACGCTCCATTACGGCGACCGCGCCGTGAAGGTCTTGTGGCCGAAGCGTGAGGAGTACGCAAAGATGGCCGCGGTGCACATGCTTCGCGATCGCGAACCTCTGCCTGTGTCCGACGGCGGCGTGACGCTCGACTTCGACCTGCCGGGACACAGCGTGCGTCTGCTCCGGCTCTCGCCGGCGCCGTAGCGCCCCTCCGTTGCCGGCGGATGCCTTCTTTGCCCGTCACGCCTCAGAGGCCAGGTACTGCCATATTCCCGGCTTCTGCTCAGACATCGACGATGAGCAGGAAGGCGATGCTCGCCACCACGCCGAGATCGTACTGCCACGACCACCGGTTGTACTTCCAGAAGAGGAGATCGTAAACCGCCGCCTCGATCCTGTGGAGGGGAAGCCCCGGCTCCTGCGCCTCGTGGGGCCGGTCGGAGAGCCTGATCCAGGTGTAATAGATCCGGTGGATGGCCGTCCAGTTCGCAAGCACGGCCAACATCCACATCGCCGTGGCGAGGCGCTTGGACATGAGGGCGATCATGATGAGGACAACCCGCTCGCCGCGCTCCCAGAACCCCACCTTGCACTCGTCGATGACGCACTCCGCCCTGGCGCGGACGTAGCTGGTGGAAAACGCGCCGATCATGGTCATCGCGGTCGCCAGGACGTTGGCCGTCTCCCCTTTGGACGCGAAGGAAACCATAATGCCGGCGAAGAGGGCGCCGTCGGAGAAACGATCGACGCATGAATCGAGGACGCCGCCGAAGCGCGTCTTTGTGTCGCCGACCTTCGCCACGGCGCCGTCGAGCATGTCCATTGCGCCGGCGAGGACGAGGAGCGCGAAGGCTGTATGCCGGGTCCCGCAGGCGATGGCCACGCCGGCAAAGAGGGTGAAGAACCCTCCCGCCACAGTGAGGATGTTCGGATGGACGCCGAGGCGGCACAATCCCCACGCGATGGCGTCGCGCCAGCGCATGAACAGGCGGCCGATGGTCTGGGCAAAAATCATAATTTGGTACACCGTTCCGTAAGTCCGTATAGGGTAAGCAGGGGGTGCCACGGGTTGCTTGCAACCCGTGCTGCGGGGCGACGCCTCTCACGGCTTGACAAGCAAGCCGTGGCACACACAGCTACAAAACGGACCTATGGAATCATGTACTTAGCGTTCGATCTCGCCGCGGATGAATTGCTCGAGGCGCGCGCGCGCTTCCGTATCGCTGCATTGAATGGGCGGGTGTTTCATGGTGTACGAGGAGACCGATGTCAGCGCCCCGCCGACCCCCCGGTCCCGCGCCACCTTGCAGCAGCGGATGGCGTCAATGGACACGCCGCCGCTGTTGGGCGAGTCCTCGACGGAGAGCCGAAGCTCCAGGTTCATCGGCACGCCGCCGAAACCCCGGCCCTCCATGCGGATGAAGCAGACCTTGTTGTCCTTCTGCCACGGAACGTAGTCGGACGGCCCGATATGGACGTTGTCCGGCGGCAGCGGCTCTGCAAGCTGGGACTGGACGGCCTCGGTCTTCGATATCTTTTTGGACTTCAGGCGCTCGCGCTTCAGCATGTTCAGAAAGTCCGTGTTCCCGCCGGTGTTGAGCTGGTAGGTGCGGTCGAGCCGAACCCCTCGGTCCTCGAAGAGCTTCGTCAGCGTCCGGTGCACGATCGTGGCACCGACCTGCGCCTTGATATCATCCCCGGCGATGGGGATGCCGCGCTTCTCGAACTTCCTCGCCCACGCGCGGTCGGATGCGATAAAGACGGGGATGCAATTGACGAGGCTCACACCTGTCTTCAGGCAGCATTCCGCATAGAAACGGGTGGCCTTCTCCGATCCCACAGGAAGGTAGCACACCAGGATATCCGCCCCCGATTTTTCCAGGACGTTGGCGACATCGCACGGCTTGCGCTTGGCTGGGAGGAAGACTTGGTCCCTGGGGTACTCCGCCATGTGACCGGCATAGCCATCCATGACGGGTCCCATCTGGACGGTAACGTTTCGGCCTCGGATTCTCGGAACGAACGTGGCGGTGCAGTTCGGCGAGGCGAAGATTGCCTCGGACAACGGTCTTCCGACCTTTCTACGGTCAATATCGAAAGCCGCCACCACTTCGATGTCCGACGGTATATATCCGCCGAGCGAGTAGTGCATCAATCCCAGTTCGCGCTGCTTTTTTGGTCTGTTCGCCAGGCGGCGGTAGTATTCGATGCCTTGCAGAAGGGAACTGGCGCAATTGCCGACGCCGGCGATGGCCAATCTGATCTTCCCCATCACTTCACTCCGGGAACAACTCCGACAAAACCTTAATACGAACACAAGAGGGAGTAAAATTACCAAAAACCGATGCCCAAAGCAATTAAAAAACATAACAATCACTATTCCCTGCGATAAACGAAACGTCGCAATCGCTGCCAAAACATGCTATCCTTAATTTGATGCGTAGGAGTGGAGACGCGAGAAATAGATATGTTTTTGCGCCGCGTAGATCGGCAGAGAGATAATCCGATGTGAAAAATCGTCACATTGTCACAGAAGATAGCAAGCCATACGTCTCCGTGGGTATCAATGAACAAAGAAATTGCGGCGGTCCCGGAAAGACAAGACCGCTCGTCCAGGCCGTTTTAACCGTTCTTTTCTTCCTGCTCATCCTCTTTGCGCCTCAGGTCCACGTCTGGGGCCTGCCGCCGGACCTGTTTCTCCGCCTCGATCCCTTGGCCGGGACCGTTGCGACTCTCTCGTCTCGCACCGTGACAACACGCATCCTTTGGGCGCTGCCAATCCTCGCGCTAACTGCTTTAGCGGGCCGCGTCTTCTGCGGGTGGCTCTGCCCTCTCGGAAGCATCCTCGACCTGATCGGCTGGGTGAGGGACCGGGTCGGCAGGCGGGAGCAGCGTGGTCGCAAACTGCGGGGTTTGAAATACGCTGTTCTTGTTGCAGTGATCGCGTCGGCGGCGGCGGGCATGAACCTTTCATGGTTCTTTGATCCGATCCCCCTCCTATCCCGCGCCTTCACGATCGGCCTCATCGCACGCGCTCCGGCGGCCATTGCCATAGCATGGGCCGTGCTTGTGGTCATCATTCTGCTCGAACTCGTTGGCCGTCGCCTGTGGTGCCGCGCCCTCTGCCCCCTCGGCGCACTGCTTGGTTTTGCCTCGGTTATCACCCCTTTTCGCAGGCGCATCGGCGGGAAGTGCAACGACTGCAAGGCCTGCGACCGTGCCTGTCCCATCGGCATGGAACTCGGCGCATACCACCCTTCCGAGTGCCTCCAATGCCGCAGGTGCATGAGCATTTGCTCCGAACAGGCAATTTCCTTCCGCCGGTCGGACCAATCCAAAATCCAAAATCCAAATTCCAAAATCAGATCGCTCGAAATCTCCCGCCGTTCCCTCCTCGCCTCGGTGGGTATGGGTCTTACCGGTGGTGTTGGCCTCCGCTTTCCCGGCAAAAACGCGTCCCCTCCCATCCGCCCCCCCGGCGCGCAGGACGAGGCCCGCCTCGCCGCCGCCTGCGCCCGATGCGGCGAGTGCATTCGCATCTGTCCCACGGGCGGACTCCGCCCCGTCCTCTTCGAGGCCGGTCCGCTCTTGCTCCTGACGCCGAAGCTCGTCTCCCGCGTCGGCCCATGCGAGTACGGCTGCGTTGCCTGCGGGAATGCCTGTCCCACCGGCGCCATCCGCGCCATGTCCCAGGAGCAAAAGGCCGAGGTCCAGATCGGCCTCGCCGGGATCAACCGAGAGGCGTGCTGGCCGTGGGCGAAGGGCGTTCGGTGTCTGGTGTGCAACGACGCCTGCCCATACGAGGCGATCGAGATGCGGGCGGGCGAGGGCGTCCCGAAACCGTTCGTCCTCGAGCCGCAGTGCATCGGCTGCGGCATCTGCGAAAATGTCTGCCCCGTCGAGGGGGAATCTGCTATAATAGTGTATCCAACACGCTGATAATCGGAAGGTAGCGGAAGTCGCCGGACTTCCGACGCTTTGTATTTGCGCGTTCCTGGCGTCTCGATCTGAACTCTGGCGAGTTCAGCTACGGAGGTGAGGATTGCGGGATAAGAAACATAGCAGTGGTTCCTGTGACTTCGGCGAGCCGCGGAAGATCTATCTGGGCCATCAATCCGAGGTGTACGTCAACGGCAACTGGGCGCCCGAGGCAGAGGCGAAATTTCACGTTTACGATCAAGGCATCCAGTCCGGCAGCATCCTCTTTGAGGTGACGCGAACCTTTCACCAGAAGCCGTTCCGCCTCCGCGACCACATCCAGCGGCTATGGCACGGACTCCGATACACCCACATCGAGTGCGGCCTGAGCCAGGAACAGCTTCACGACATCAGCGTCGAGGTCGTCGAGCGGAACAATCATCTGCTCGGCCCGGGCGAGGAGTGGTGGCTTGAGCACAACATATCCCCCGGGCTTATGCATGCCCATCGGCTGCCTGACAGTCCGCCCGCCACGGTCATGATCACCGTCTGGCCGCTTGCCATTGGATTGGCGGGCCGCGCCAAGCGCTATCGCTCCGGCATCTCGCTGGTCGTCGTTCCAACGCGTTCCACGCGCGTGGACAGCGTTGATCCGAAGGTGAAGAGCCGAACCCGTCTCCACTATCGCCGGGCCGGCATGGAGGCTGCACGACGCGAGCTCGACGCATGGGCGCTTCTCCTCGACGACCAGGGCCTTATCACGGAGTGCCCCGGCGCGAACATCCTTCTCGTGAGAGAGGGCCGCTTGCTCTATCCGGAGATGATAGACGCCCTTCAAGGCATCACGGCTCGTCAAGTGATCGAGTTCGCGGATTCCTTGGGCATCGAGGCGCGGGCAGGCCGCCTCACGGAATGGGATGTCTACGCCGCCGATGAGGCGTTCGTCACCGCCACCTCGTTCTGCATGCTCCCCGTCACCCGTTTCAACGGCGCGCCCGTGGGGAGTGGAACGCCGGGGCCTGTTTACCTGCGCCTGCTCAGCGCATGGCGCGAGAAAGTCGGGTTGGACGTCGCGGCCCAAGCGGAATGGATGGCGGCATGTCTGGCGATCTCGAGCGGGAGGAAGTGAAATGCTGGTTAACGTCCTTCGATCTGCGTGTCCGCTGATAGCGCTGTGTATTGTGGCGTTTGCCGCGGCCAAGTTGTCTGCGGCCGATATTGTGCTTCCCAAGCCGAACCTGAAGGGGACGATGTCGATCGAGGAAGGGCTTGCGCGCCGTCGGTCGGTCCGGCAATACGCCACGGGTTCCCTCACGCTCGACCAGGTCTCCCAACTCCTCTGGGCCTGCCAGGGCGTCACGAACAAGGAGGGCTACCGCGCCGCCCCATCCGCCGGGGCGACGTTCCCCATCGAGATGTATCTCGTCGTCGGCGACGTCGAGGGCGTCGAGCCGGGCCTCTACCACTACGACATCCTCGACCACGCCCTCTGGCGGACGAAGAAGGAGGACATCCGCAAGGCGCTGGACGTCGCGTGCCTCAACCAACACATGATCGCCGACGCGCCCGCGACGCTCGTCATCACCGGCATCCTCCAGCGCACCGCCCAGCGCTACGGCAGCCGCGCCGCGCGGTATGTCTTCATGGAGGCCGGCCACATCGGGCAGAATATCTACCTCCAGTGCGAGCCCCTCGGCCTCGCCACCTGCGCCATCGGCGCATTCCGCGACGACGAGGTGGCAAAGGTGCTCGGCCTGAAAACCGAAGAGCCGCTCTACATCTTCCCCGTGGGACGGAAGCCGGGGGAAAAGTAAATGACAAATGACGAATGCATAACCCGGCGTAGCCGGAACCAAACAGGTTTTGCTTTTCGTAGGGGTCATGGTATTTATAGGGGCGGTGAAAGATGTCGAGTGGAGTGGAAGAGTTGGGCTATGAACAGTTTTGTCGAACG
>JBFMAD010000050.1:0-51947 GCA_040755855.1 Planctomycetota bacterium
GCACCGTGACAGCCATGGCCCTCAAGCTTCGAGAGATGGTCATTCTCCCAGGGTTTACTCAAAACGCTATTGCATGAATCAAAAATCATGACCATTTTGACAATGATCTTAGCGGTAAGGTACTAACGCGGGCGATGCCCGCAATCCCGCCATGGGTGGGACAAAATTTACATTGGACACATTTTTTCCCGCGAAAAGCAACGCCATCTTGCCAATATGCAGCATATCGTCATACAATATCTCTTACTACGTATACCACACTTCCTGAAGACAGGAAGTGTGGTATTATGTGTCCAATGTGAATTTTGCCCTGGAAACATGCGTTATGGAAAACGGTTCTATTCTCCAAGAGACTGCGATGGCTTTGTGACGCCTTCCGGCCCGACCCAGATCGGGCTGGACCATGCCGCATTGTTATCCGCCTGGAAGACGCGGACGTAATACCAGTCCCGCGTCCGAGGCGGCGCGTCGAGTCGGTCCGTAAACGTGAACTCGGCGTGGTCGTCCTTCGGGCAGACGCGATGGAGCAGGCCGTTGTTCTTCATGATATCGATCCGCCGGATGTAGTCCGTGCCGCAAACGGTTACCTTGATGTCGCGCTTGCAGAGGAGATCGTCATCGGGTTTGTATTCGAGGACCGATCCCATGCGCGCGCCGTTGAGGTGGAACCGCAGGACGATCCGCGCACCCGTCGTGCCGTAGCAGTGTCGGTGATACATGGCATCCCAGATCGCCTCGCGCGTCAGCTCCGGGGCGTACACCGCCGCGAGGCCCGCCTTCCAGTTCTGGCACCAGTTGGGGTCGGAGAACATGAGGGAACGCCCCGGGTAGCCGACGTGGCTGTCGCCCGCGGCGATGATCCCCGGCGTGTAGCCGAGGCTGAGCATGTACATCAGGCTCTGGTTCTTCGGCCTGCGCTTTGAATTCAGCGGATTGTCCTCGCGCGATTCATAGGAACCCCAGCACGAATAGACCTCGACGACGCGGTCAATCTCCGGATCGAACACGCTCCAATCCAAGTACTTCATGAACGAGTGGTTGATCGCCATGATGTGGTACGGACTCTCGCGACAGAATCGCAGGACGGCGTGGGCGTTCGTCGGCTCATCGGCCCGCCGTGCGGGTCTTTCAAAATTCGGCTCGACTTCCGCCTCTCGATAGATCAGGCATCGGTCGCCCTGGACGCCCAGGCCGCACTCCCACGACTTGAACGTGACATATCGCCCCGGCTCGTAGAAGTCAATGATCGCCTGCTGCGTCTCCTGCCAGCCGGGATTGCTGGGACTGGGGCACCCGCTGTTGGAGTTGGCAACAAAATCGAGGAGGCTGCACTCCCTGGCATACTGGTGCATCTCCGCCGGTGTGCGGGTAGAATCGCCCCGTCCCTCCAACGGCTTCCACTGATGGTACACGCACTGCGCGTGGATGTCGCCCCAGTAAAGATTCTCCTTCTTGTCCGCAGTGACGAGGACGGGATTGGTCTCGATCTCATCCACATCGGTCGTGACACGAAGGACCCCGATCCCCGGCCTAACGGCCCTAATGCCCTCCAGCGCCCGACTGTCGCCCTCCTGCACAGGGGCAGCGTCGGGAAGACTCAAGACATCGTTGCCCGATGAAAATTCCATCGGCCCCGCGTACCGCTTGTTTGGATGCGTCAGGTTGCGGTCCATCACCGAGGCGCGCGCCGTAAATGCCTCTCCCGGCCTCACGATGGAGGGAACGGCCGCCATGATCCGCTCCGGGGGGCCGCTGAACACCCTAACGTGGATCGGCGATCCGGGAACCTCGCGCAGCTCTCCGTCGCCCTCTACATCCACCACGCAGATGAACGGGCGCGTCTGCCCCTCCGGAAACGGCTGAATGCGGACGCCGAAGGGGTGCTCGTTCGTGTCGCCATAGGTGATGATGATCCGGTCGCCCGCCTGGAAGTCGCCGATCTCCACATCCGAGTTGATCCACCAGTGCCAATGCACCGCTGTTTTGGTCCATTCCCAGCCGGGTTTGTCGGCGACGGATTTTAGGTGATAGGCCCCGCGCTCCTCCGTCCACATCCTGATCCATGCGTTGGTGTCGCTTTTCAGGCGGAAGGTGGTGTTCAAGGGCTTCCAGGGATTGTGCTTCCGGTCGGGACCGGAGATCACTTCCTCGATGGGATTGGGGCAGAGAACAAGCGGCTCGCCCCAGCCCATGTTCGGTGTGCCGATGCGCAGCCGACCGCCCTTCTTCAGGCCCGCGTCGCCGACGGTGTAGGTGAATATGATGGTGACATACGCCCCGGCCTCGAAGGGGCCGGTGGACGACATCTCGAATCGGCCAAGTTCTATCCCGGACATTGTTACGATCCTTCCTGCAAGCAAACGTCCCCCTCACAGGCGCATCAATATACTTGCGCAGGACTGCGAGTCAAGCGAATATCGCCTTGCCAGCGCCAGGGGGATATGGTAAAGTCGTCCAATTGGAATCTTGCAACCATTTAGCCAAATGTGACCCATGCCTGTTGATTCCGATGTCATTCCCGCGTACGCGGGAATCCACGAGCGATCGTGGGCCTGGATTCCCGCTTTCGCGGGAATGACGGCACTCGGCTAAATGGTTACAGGATGTTTTTCTCCATCCCGGAGCAGGGAGAGCGCATTGAAAGATAAACTATTCGAGGCGTTGAAGAAGGCAAAGGCCGATTACGCCGAGATACGGTACGAAGTCGTGGACGCGAACTCGATCGGCTATCGCGGCGCGGAGGTCGAGACGATGAGCTCGGTCCGCTACCTCGGCGGCATCGCCCGCGCCTGCACAAAGGGCGGCTGGGGGATCGCGACCTTCGACGAGGCGGACGGCATGGCGCGCGCCGTCAAGGAGGCCTGCGCCTGCGCCGCACTGGTGGGCAAGGAGAAGACCGAACTCGCCGAGACGGAGGCGGTGGATGAGGTCGTATGCGCCGAACTCGATCGCGACTTCCGCGGCGTCCCGCTCGACGATAAGTTGGCACTCGTGGGGAGATACAACGATATTGTCCTGAAGGCCGCCCCGGCCATCAAGTCGTCCTCGGTATTCTTCGCAGATGCCTTTCGCACCGTGCATTTTGCATCGTCGCGGGGGTCGTACTTCATGGAGGAGCGCCCGCGGGTCATCCTCTCGGCGAGCGCCATTGCCCGCGACGGGTCGCTGGTGCAGCGCGCGCACCACAGCGTGTCGTCGGCCCGGACCTACGATGTGGTGTTGGGATTGGAGGAAAAAATCGAGGCGGCCGCCAAGCGGGCCGTGGACCTGCTCAAGGCCCCGCCCTGTCAAGGCGGCGTCTACACTGTCATCCTCGACCAGAAGCTCGCCGGGGTCTTCGCCCACGAGGCCTTCGGCCACCTGAGCGAGGCGGACTTCCTCTACGAGAACCCGAAGATGCGCGACCTGATGGTCTGCGGGCGGGAGATGGGTGTCAAGGGTCTCCACATCTTCGATGACGGGCGCGCCCCGGGGCTGCTGGGTTCTCTGGCCTTCGACGACGAGGGGACGCGCACGCGCAAGACCTACCTCATCAAGGAGGGCGTGCTCGTCAACCACCTCCACTCGCTGGAGACGGCGGCCAAGATGGGCGAGCAGCCGACCGGCAACGCCCGCGCCATTGACCGAAGGCACCCCCCCATCGTTCGCATGACCAATACCTGCATCGAACCCGGAGATTCGAGTTTTGAGGACCTGATACGGGGCGTGGACAAGGGCATCTACGCCTGCGACATGCAGGGCGGCCAGACGATGATGGAGATGTTCACCTTCTCCGCCGGGTATGGATACCGGATCGAGAACGGCAAGGTGGGGGACCTGATCCGCGACATCACCCTCACCGGGAACGTCTTCGAGACGCTTCACAACATAGATGGCTTCGGGAACGATTTTGAGGTCCACCAGACTGGCGGCGGGTGCGGCAAGGGGGGCCAATCGCCCCTGCCGGTGACGTTCGGTTCGCCGCACATCCGCATCCGCAACGTGGTCGTGGGCGGGAAATAGGGGATCAACCATGCAGAAATCCATCAAGAAGATACAGGACCTGTTCGAGCGCGGTCTTGACACGGCAAAGAAGCTCGGCGCGGCCCATGCGAAGCTGACCTTCCGGCGGTCCACATCCGTCTCCTGCTCCTTCGAGAATGCGCGGCTGAAGGCGGCGGCGAGCGAGGAGGGATTCTCCTACGCTGTAGCCACTGTCGTCGAGGGCCGGTGCGGGGCAACGTCGGGCAACGACCTAACTCGCCTCGACGAGATGATCCGCCGCTCCGTCGCCCTGGCAAAGGTCGGCAGCGCGGCCCATTTCGACGCCTATCCCCCTCCCGCCAAGACGCCTCGCGTCAAGACCTATTCCAAGCAAACGGCGGGCCTCACACGCGACAGCCTCATCGAGAGCTGCCGGCGCGTCGTGGATGGGTTGAAGGCCTTTGACGCTGGCCTGTTCATCGAGGCAAGCGGCGGGCGATCCGTCGGCGAAAAACTGACCGTCACGAGCGGCGGCGTATGCCATTACGCCCGCGGCACGGGCTGGGGGTTTGGCGGCGGCGTGCAGCGCACGGAGGGCAGCGACATGCTCTTCGCCCGATGCCATCGCGGGTGGCGGGATGTGAACGAGTTTTACGACCACCAGTTTGTCCTCGATCACATTCTGGATGACCTTCGGAACGCAAAAACCACCACAACACCTCCCAAGGGAAAAGTCGCCGCGCTCATTGACCCCTATGCCCTGGGCATGTTCCTCTATCCCATCGTGCTCGGGGTGAACGGACGGAACGTGGCGAAGGGCGATTCGCCGCTCCAGGGACGCCTGGGCGAGCAAGTCATGGACCGGTGTGTGACGATCATTGACGACCCCCACTGGGCCTTTTCGCCCGGCTCATGCGAGATTGACGACGACGGCGTTCCCACCCAGGTGAACGAGATTGTGAAGGACGGGGTGCTGCGGATGTTCCTGTACGATCTCGACTCGGCGGGCTTGGCCGGCGCGAAACCCACGGGCAACATCGGCTGCTCGCCCTACGCGCTCCACGTGCTGCCGGGAAGGCGCACCGCCAGGGAGATTCTTGAGGCCATTGACGACGGCATCTACATCAAGTCGCTCATCGGATTCGGCCAGAGCAACATCATGAACGGCGACTTCTCCAGCAATGTGGCCCTCGGCTTCCGGATTCGGAAGGGCGAGATCGTGGGCCGCGTCAAGAATACCATGATCGCCGGCAACACATACGATCTGTTCAAGAAGGACGTAGAGTTGAGCGCGGACTATGAAGACCAGACGCACCGCATGCCCCATGCGCTCATCCAGGGGATCAGCGTGAGCGCGCAGTGATTGCATGTCGGTCAGGGCAAAATTCATATTGGACACATAATACCACACTTCCTGTCTTCAGGAAGTGTGGTATGCGTAGAAAAGAGATTTTGCATGACGATATGCTGCCCATTGGCAAGATGGCGTCGCTTTTCGCGGGAAAAAATGTGTCCAATGTGAATTTTGTCCGCGTTTTCGGGGAGGTTGTGGGCGCAACCCGCATTAGGCAAGACGCTTCTGAGAGTTGAAGGTGACTGAGAGAATTCGCGTCGCTCATGTCATTACGCGCCTCATCCTCGGCGGGGCGCAGGAGAACACCCTCCTCACCGTCGAGGGGCTGCAACGCATGCCCGACTATGATGTCGTCCTCCTCACCGGCCCGGCCATCGGCCCGGAGGGGGAACTGATCGAGCGGGCGCGGCGCAACGGCGTGCGCCTCGAAATCATCGCCGAAATGCGCCGCGAGATCCATCCGGTTCGGGACCTCCGCGCCTTCCTACGAATCCTTTGCTATCTCCGACGGTTCCGCCCCCATGTGGTCCACACCCACAGCTCCAAGGCCGGGATTCTGGGCCGACTGGCGGCGCGTATGTTGCGCGTCCCCGTCATCATTCACACGATCCACGGCCTGCCGTTCCATCCGTACGAGGGCCGATGGCGCAATCGGCTGTATATTGCCCTTGAGCGCCTTGCCGCCCGATGGTCGGATCGGATCATCGCCGTCGCCGACGCCATGATCGAGAAATGCGTGGCGGCGCGGGTGGCGCATCGAACCAAGTTCATCACCATCTACAGCGGGATGGAGGTCGAGTCGTTCCTGCAAGCAGGCAAGTTCCGGCAAGAAACTCGAAAGGAGTTGGGCTTCGAGCCAAAGGACATTGTCATCGGCAAGATCGCCCGGCTGTTTGAACTGAAGGGTCACGATTTTGTCCTCGATGCCGCGCCGGATATCATGGCGAAGCACCCAAGCGTCCGGCTGCTCTTCGTCGGCGACGGGCTTTGGCGACAGCGCTTGGCGGAGAAGGCGAAGCGCCTGGGCATCGGCGACCGCGTGACATTCGCGGGGCTGGTGGACCCGTCGCGCATCCCGGCCATGATCACGGCCATGGATGTGGTTGTCCATGCCTCGTTGCGGGAGGGGCTGGCCCGCGTCCTGCCGCAGGCGTTTCTCTGCGGGAAGCCCGTGGTGAGTTTCGACGTGGATGGGGCGCGCGAGGTGGTCATACCGGGGGAGACCGGCTGGCTCGTCCCCGCCGAGTCCACGGCAGAACTCAAAGAGGCCCTGCTCGCCGCCATCGAGAACCCAGCCCATGCCGAGGCGTTGGCGCAGAAAGGGAAGGCTCTCTGCACAGAGCGCTTTCCGGCTGAGATTATGGTCGAGCGGATTTCGTCGCTTTACCGGGAATTGCTGCGTCAGTAGCTCTCGGCCCGCCTGCCCAAATACACCACCCTGCGGGCGAGGAAGACCAGAAGGAGCGTCGTGGGCAAGAACGCGGTCAAGAGACGCGAGATCAAGGCCGGGAGGGAGTCCGCCCCCACCTTCGGCAGGGGAACAAGATTCCAGCTTAGTGAAATCATGGCCAGTTGAAAGGCGGTCGCCAGCCAGAGCACTGCAAACGTCACAGCGATAAAGGCGACAGGCCGCCGACAGCGGGCCCATAGGCCGGCGCGGCGCATAGAATCCATTGCCCCCCAGCACACGATCACTGCCAGCGCGGGGAGGACGAGGACAAACGCGAGGACGGTCCCTGTATGGCCGAGGTGCCAGTACAAAAGTTCGCACAGCCACGACGCGATGGGTGGGGCGACCATCCATAGGGGGGCGCAGGCCCATAGGGCGCGGCGGGCGTCGTGCGGGGCGGACATCTGCCATGCCGCTACGATAAATACCACAAAGGGACCGAGGAAAACAACCGCCAGACCGGCGAGACAGAGCAGGCGCGAATCCATTCGCATCAGAAACGCTCCGGCGGCGAGAAGGACATTGCCGACGGCCGCCGCGATCAATATCTGTAACAATCTGAGGAGGAAACCTGCGTCGGACCGAGGGAGAGAGGAGGCATTCGCTGCGATTTCGTTGTCGGCCATAAGACATTCCCCTAACGTGTCACCGAATTGTCACCATACAACCCCGTCCCCACAATGTAGCCAAAAGTGTATCACAGGCAATCCGCTTTGTCAACAAGTCAGCAGGCTTGACAAGGAGGAATGCACGGCGTATAATAGGGGCCTTGAAACGTGAAACGTGCCTGTTTGCCTGCCGCGTTTGTGAGACTCAAGCGCCCGGAGCGCAGCGTAGATGGCCAAAAAAGCCATAATTGCTGTTATGGAGTCGGAGGGCGATATTTTCCGCGACCTCCAGCCGGAGTTCCCCGCCCTGAATTGCGAAGGGAAGCAGTTCGAGACGGTTGCGGACCTTATTGATCAAATCCTCCGCGACCCGCCGGACCTGATCGTGATCGAACTTCACGTCCCGGATGAAGACGCCTACGACGTCTGCCGGCGCATTCACCTCTGCGCCGACCAGTTCATCCCCCTGATCGTAGCGACGCGGCTCGATGACGCCGAAACACGGGTCATGGCCTTCAATTCGGGGGCCGACGAATTTATTTCCATCCCCATTGACGTCCCCGTCACATGCGCCCGGATTCGATCCATGCTCCGCCTGAAAAACGCGCTGGACAGCCTGAGCGAGTCGCGCCGCCAGCTCGACGAGGCGAACACCCGCCTGGAAAAACTGGTCGTCCAGGACCCGCTGACAGGGCTTTACAACCACCGGCACATGCACGAGCTGTTAGACGCCGAGGTGGAACGCTCCAAACGCTACGGGCATCCCCTCACCTGCATGATGATTGATCTGGACAACTTCGCGGAGGTGAACAACCAATACGGCCACATGCTGGGGGATACTGTCCTGAAGGACGTGGCCCGGATGATCGCCGAGCAGTCGCGCTCCACCGACCTTGTCTGCCGGTACGGGGGCGATGAGTTCCTCGTCATCCTCCCCCACGCCGATTCCCGCGCCGCGCGCGACCTCGGGGGCCGGCTCTCCCGCGCCCTCGCCGCCCTCTCCTATCGGGTAGGAGGCCAAACGGTCCAGGTGGCGGGGAGCTTCGGCATCGCCACGCTGGGACCGAAGAGTTCGAAGGCGGACCTCATTCACCGCGCCGACTGCGCCCTCTACGGGGCCAAGCGAAGGGGACGCAACTGCATCTGCTCCTGGGAAGAGGTCCGCGAGGACCCCATGCCGTTGATCGGCCTGCACCAGCCCCGTGAGGAGGCCAAACAGTCGGGCTAACCTCGGGACTGGATGTCGCTCTCCATCTGCTGCGCCCATTCCATGACCTTGCCCACGGTTGGAATAAACAGGCTCTTGTACACCGTGGCAAGAACGCACAGTCCGATCAGATCAAGCCACGACCCCGCCAGGAGAAAAAGGGCGAGTCCATAGACAGCCGGCGCCTCCGAGACGGCCGATGTGATGATCGAATACTTCAAAAAAAAGTCCCCATACTGATCCGGGGCGAGAAGCGTCCCCGACGCGGTCGCCTGCTTCCACACGATCCATCGAACGACCAGCACGAACGGTAGCGCAGTGCCCAGGGCAATCGCCCATAGGACGTATCGCAGGATCGCAATGATGGAACCACCTTGCCCCACAGGGCCAAAACCGGAAAACGGATGATTCGCCATTGCGATTGCATAGCCGACTATCAGATAAATGGCAATGGACGCGCATGTGGCGATATAGATAACCTGTGCAACCCGTACTTTGGCCCTAACGATCTGCCGCTCCTGGTCGCTCCATTCACTAATCATGGATATTCCTTCCATTGTCACTCGGTTCCCGCGACGCTAACGGCGTCAAGTAACACCGGCGGGGCGCAGAGCGCGCCCTGCCACTCCGCCTCCCTCCCCAGGGCAAGCAGTTTCTCCTTCCATAGATCAAATACATTGCCCGCGACCATGCAGTCCTTTACGCGCCCCACGATCTCCCCATTCTCAACGAGAAACGCGAGGTCAAGATTAACCGAGAACTCCCCCGCGAGCACGTTGCTCTGCCCCTCGCCGAGGACCTGCTCGACGATCAAGCCCCTCTTCATCTCCCGAAGCATCTCCCGGAGCGTCAGGGCGCCTGTCGAGAGAATTATGTTGGTGTACCCCGGCGACGGCTGGGTCGTGAACCCCCTCATGCCGTGGCCCGTTGATTGAGTCCCCATCAGGCCCGCCGTCTGCAGGTCGAAGATGAAACTCCGCAGGACGCCGCCATCGAACAGGACGGTCTCCCTGCACGGCAATCCCTCGGCGTCCATCGGAGTGGACCCTGGGGCGAGATGGACCGTAGGGTCGTCACAGAGGCGCACCCGGCCATCGAGCATCTTCTCGCCGATCTTCCCGGCAAGGGGCGATGCGCCCTTCTGAACCGTCTTGCCGTTGGTCCCAACAAGCAGACTCTCCAGCAGCACCTCCACGACCTTGGGCATAAACAACACCGGCAATGTCTCACTCGGCAGATTGATCTCCCTACGGCACAGGGCAAGTTTTTCGAGAATCTTCGCGGCATGTCCGTCTAAGCGGCCTGTGAGAGACCGGTGCTCCTCGCCCTCGCCGATCTCGATGAGGCTCTCCCCTTGCACGCGGAGGGCGGACAGGCCGATGCCGTAGTCGCTGTAGTGCACCTCCGCATCCAGCCCGTTTGTATTGAAAATTCGCATGGCGGACACGGCCCGGTCCACCCCCGCGCTGCACTGCACGTCGGGGGCGGAAGTCAGTATCGCGTCAATAGCCCCCCTTCCCTCGTCCACCGCCCTCGCAACGGGCTGCGCTGCGACGGCCTTGTCGAAGACGTTCACCTCCGTCGGCACGCAGCGTGATGGGAATGTAAATTTCGCCTCCTGCCCGAACTGCGCGCTGGCCAGGGCATTGGCCACCAGCCTGTCGGGATTACTGAGATCAGTCGTGCTGGAGAAGCCGATTCGCCCCTCCTTGATGACCCGAAGCCCCATGCCCCGTTCTTCCTTCGTAGTGACGTATTTGAGCCGGTTGTTTTCGAAGACTACCTCTCGCACTTCGCTTTCCTCGAAGATGATCTCCGCCGCTTCCGCAGACCGGGATGCCATCTCAAGGATATGATCCAAATGTATCATCTCATGAATCCGCACAGGTTACGTATGGCGCTTGCCGTTCCCGCGACCCTGCATTCCGCGAGATTGTCCCGCATCCGAGCGTGGCGTCATAGGATAGCATGTCTTGGCGGCAATTGCGATGTTTTCGTTTATCGTAATCGCAACGAGCAGGCCGCACCTGACCTGTATAGGTTCACAAAATGGCATCAACCGCGCACACTTGTGCAACTGCCGTAATTCGCACATATTAAGCGTTTTTAATGATGTGCAGCACTTGACAAATCCTCATTTATCACGCATAATGGAGTGGGACGAGAGAGAACTGCGCGAGCCGCCTCCAATGCCTCAATTCCGCGAAAACGGTAGATTGGGCGGAGGTGGAACTATGTATGACCGGGGCCGGTATTGTGCGCCGGGTGTAATCGGTTTGCCGGACAGCACGGCGACTCCCCAAAGGAATCGTCGTCTGACGCGGAGGGACGCCCTCGCCAACCGGTTGAAAGCCCGAGGGTTTCACAGCGAACGAAAACTTGTCTGCTCTTCCTGCGGTGCAACGCGCCCCTACGAGGGCACGCCACCGTACAGAACTCTTTGTTCGCGGTGCCATGCTGCCATGAGTCTGCTCAGACGGTGAGTTGGGGGTGGCACATCCCCGCCCTGCGTCCTCCTGCACGGCGGGGATGTGCAGCCGCACGGAGCAGCGCGTCCTTCATTTATCTCTCCTGAAAAAGGATTGTTTTTTCCCACATCTTTTGATAATGCCTTAGTGCAAGGTTTGGGGCCCGCCCTCCCGGAGGTTCGGAACCTCCGGGAGGGCGGGCGTTCGCTTTCCATCGTTTAGCAGAGGAGATTGACCATGTTCAAGAATCTGAGTCCCGGCGCCGTCGGCATCAAGGCAGACTTCGAGGCCAGTCTCAAGCTGGCCCAAGATGTAGGGTTTGAGGGCCTCGACCTGAACCTGGGCGCGGCCAAGCAACTCGGCCCCGCGAAGGTCAAGGACATGTACGCCAAGGCCGGCCTCAAGATCGGCGGCGGCGTGCCATGTCCCGAGTTCCGCAAGGACGAAGACACTTTCAAGAAGGCCATGCAGGGCTACGCCGAGCAGGTGAAACTCGCCGCCGACTGCGGCTGCACCCGATGCGCCACGTGGATCATGCCCGGCTCGGACGAACTGCCCTTCCAACAAAACTTCGACACCCACGCCCGCCGCCTGCGCGAGGTCGCCAAGGTCCTGAACGACTACGGCGTCGGCTTCGGCCTTGAGTTCGTCGGCCCCAAGACATCCCGCGCCAGCAGGAAGTATGAATTCATCTGGAACATGGACGGCATGCTCAAGCTCTGCGACGCCATCGGCACGCCAAACATGGGCCTGCTCCTCGACGCCTGGCACTGGCACACCTCCGGCGGCACGGCCAAGGACATTAAGAAGCTCAAGGCGAAGCAAGTCGTTTACGTGCACGTCAACGACGCGCCCAAGGGCGTCGCCATGGACGCCTATATAGACAACCAGCGCGCCCTGCCGGGCGAGACGGGCGTCATAGACATCGGCACGTTTCTACGTTGCCTGAACGAGATCGGCTGCGATGCGCCCATCACCTCGGAGCCGTTCAGCCAGAAGCTGCGCGAGATGCCCCCCGAGGAGGCCGCAAAGGTGACGATCGGCAACCTGAACAAGATCTTCGAGATCGCCGGACTGTAGCGCCGCAGCGACATGCGCCAACGCAGCAGCAATCGCTATCCTCCCGGAGGCTGCAAACCTCCGGGAGGGTTCATTTTCGAAGATATGGTGCGCCGCGCATTGCCCTCCACCATATCGTGTATGAAGTTCGTTTGGTACTTATTGGATCGTCCGGCGGGCCGTCTCCCCGCTCCCACCATATGGGGTACGGTCTGCCGCCCTACCCCAGATGGTGGGTGAAGTTCATTCGGCAAGTTGCGAGCTTTCCCAGACCCTCCCGCATCCATTCGGGTATCCCGACGGGCTTCTTCGATGCCATGCCCCGGTGGGTCATGAGGGCGCGATAGGCGTCGTAGAACCCCCGCTCGTGCATCCGGCGGTAACGGGCGATGAGCGCGAGGCGGTTTTCCGCAACGCCACCGGACAGCGGGACCTGCAAGGCGGACAAGGGGCCATCCCCGGCGCCCTCCGGCCCGTCGCCCAGCCAGGACGATAGCATCCAGCGAAAGCAGGCGCCTTCCACATCGGTGGCCAGATGAAGGAAACAGGCGTGTCGCCACATCTCCCTGACGAAAATGTCTTCCGTTTGTCCCTTGGGTTGATGCTCCTGATAGAGGTAGAACCAGATGTTTTTGAAGACCGCGTTTTGTTCCTCGTCCAGGCCAAGTCCCTGGGACCGGAGGCCGTGCTTCAGGGCGTTCTGCCGCGAGATCTCCTTGCCCTCGGGGGTTTTGGGGCCGCCTTTCCCGGCGCGTGACGGCGCTTTGCAGGTGTGGTTCTTGGCCAACTCATTTTTCTCGTCGCATACTTTTTCCATACGGGCCATCTCCTCAAGACGTGTTGCCCAAATCCGGATTACACTGCCCTGTACGGGTATCATACAACACAAATCGGAAGTTGTCAAGCCCTATTAGATAAATAATTATCTGATAGTATATATCTATTTACTAACGGGCAAGTTGTGATCTGTTTTTTTCCATAGGTATTGTCCCCCGCGAAAAAAAGGGGAGAAATTTTCTTCGATTCGCGGGAGAACGGCGATTCCATGCCATGGTCCTGCCCTGCGGCGCTACGGTGACAGGATGTGGAGGGTGTAGCTCTGGCGCGCCGTCTCGCCAGCTGCGTCGCTGGCCTCGATCGTGACCTGCACGTTACCGGGCGCTGGCGCCGCGCCTTCGACAAGTCCGGTCTCGGCGTTGATGCGCAGCCACGCGGGACTGTCCACCAGGCGGTAGCGGACCTTGCCCCGGCTGCGGTTGAAATCGGCGTGGGCGCGGTAAACGTAACGTGTGCCCACGAAGTCCTCGATCACCGGCTGTGTCAGGAACGTCAGTCCCGGTATATCGAGGGACCAGACGTCATTCACCAACGGCCAAACCATACCGCCCACGACCCAGAGCTTGCCATCAAACGCGTAGACCGACATCTCATGCCTTGGCGCCCAGATCGAGTCGTTGACCACAACCGGCACATTGTTGCTCCCGCTGTGGCGGCAGGTCGCAGGGAGATCGAGCCGGCGCCAGTCCGCGCCGTCGGCGGAGTACCAGACGTCGCCGAGATTCTCCCACGTCGGTTCGGAGCGGAACCCGCCCAACAACCACAGGCGATCCTTATAGACGACGGTAGAACCCCAGATGCGCCCGGGCCACGGCGCCTCGTCTGTAACCCGGGTCCAGTTGCGCCCGTCCGGCGAGCTCCATACGTCGTTGTACGTGCGGAAGGGATAGTAGTCGCCCGTCGCCGCGCCGCCGATGATCCACATCTTGCCGTCAAGGACCAGGGGTGTGTTATGCAGGGTCCGCGGCGACCAGGGCGCATTCTCGACCTCCTGGGTCCAGTGCACGCCGTCATTGGAGGACCAGATGTCGTTGAGGAACCGGCTTTTGGCCGCACCGCCCAGCACCCACATGCGGTCGCAGAACACGACGCTGCCTGCCGCAGACCTCCTGCCTCGCCATGGCGCGGCATCCGTCGCCACCGACCAGTCGGCTCCGTCAGCGGACGAGAACAGGACGCCGTCCATGTCCGAGACCCACATCCGGTTGCCGAACGCGAATGTGAGCGGGATGTCAATGCCGCGCTTGCTGGCGGCGATCTCGCCCGCGCGTGTCCAGGTCGTGCCATCCCTGGACGACCAGACATCCTTGACCGTGCCGGGCGTGTAACCGCCGAACAGCCACATCCGCCCATTGAAGACGAGCTCGCCTGCCGAGTCGCGAGGCGCCCAAGGACTGGTCGCGGCCATCCTTCGCCAGGTCAAGGTCGGGTAATCACGGAACACCTTGGGGCTGAATGTGTTCTTCGTTTTGCCGTCGGGAGCGGTCACTACGACGGTCAGCAGGTTCAGCCCCGGGTTCAAAGGGATGTCGGCGGACGCAGCCCCGACCGGAACCTTGACGCCGTTGATGAGAACCTCTGCCCGAGGATCATTGGGCGTTGCCGCCAATTGCACCACATTGATATCCTGCCCAATGTGAATCGGCGCATAACGACCGCGTGCTCGCGGGGGCAGCGCCACCGGAGCGAAACGCGCAGACGACAGAGTCAGTGCCTTGAGGCCCGCATCATTGCCTTTTGCTGAACTCATTTTGGGGTCCTGTGCTCTTGCAGCCACGGTCATGCAGCATAGTACCGCGGCGCCAACCATGTATTGGGAACATTCGCTCACCATCTTGCGGAACCATGTTAATCGGCATTTCCCATGTGACTCCATTTCGAACTCCTCGTCATAGCCAAAACCGTGGAGTCATACGCTGAACTATTAACGTATACCGTTTTTTTGAGGGGGCAAGCAAAATCCCGGAACTCGGAACTCCCCCGGAACTCATGCCTCTCCGCAGGCGGAGAGGGGAATGCGCTTGTAAACAGAGTTCGGGACGGCAGCGATCACATCTCCTTCAACTTCATCAGCATATCCAGAACCTCCACGCGGACGGCGTCCGCGACGGACCGGTCCTTCGGCGCATCCCAGTTGATCTGCGTCACCTCCGTCATGCACCCCGTCACGCGGTCGGCGGCGGTGGCCAAGAGTTTCTTTGCCGCGTCAACGGCTTCGCCCTGTTTGCCCGCCTTCTCCAGTTCGGCCACGCGGTCGCGCAACATGCGGAGATACTCGTAGTCCTCCATCCCCTCGCGGATGGCCTCCATGTGCTTGCCGGCGGTGACGGTCTTGTCGTCGAGGAACATCGGCGTGTAGGCCCCGCGCTTGGCCAAATACTCGTTCCACGACGACGCGCCGTTTGAGTCGCCGAAGGCCCAGAAGCATGATCCCTTCGCGTCGTACTTCCAGCAGAACCAGTGCTGCATCCGGTGGTAGGCGTACGGGTCGAGCAGCTTGCCCGGCCCGCTGCACGAGTAGAACCACAGCGTCCGCCCCGCGTCGCGCTGTTTGATGAAGACGTCCGCGAAGGGCTTGCCGCCCTCGATCCACATGGGCATATTGGGGCAGAGGATGTCGCAGACCTCAAACATCTCCGGCAAGGCCTTCCACGGCTCGCGCCACGTCGGGTCCTCCCAGATCTTCACCCTCGGTTGGGCCTCCTTGATGATTCTGGCCCACGTGATGATGCCCCTGTCCTGCTCGTGCGAATGGTTCTCGTCAATGAGAAGCAGGCCGAGCTGCTCGGGTTGGATGTTCCATTCCTTCAGTTTGTTCACCCACCATGTGATCCAGTTCGAGACCGCCTTCTTGAACGCGGGTGTCTCCGCCTCGAAGCCGCAGAATTTCATGGTGACTTCGGTGGAATAGGAACCTAACGAAGCGAACACGTAATAGTTCCTCGCCCCCGGCCAGCGTTTGATCCATGTCTCGAAGCCCGTTGGGTCCGGTTCTTCGATCATGTTGCCGTCCTTGTCATATTTGCCGTACGGCATGACGCTTTGCTGCGCCCAGGGCGTGTCCACGAAGCGCTCGCGCAGGTGCGCGATCACGGCGTCGCGGTTCGCGGGGGTGATGTTGTAGCACGTGTCCCGGTCGGTGTAATCCCACCCGCCGAGATGGAGCGTCGGCTGGTCGGGGAAGTCGAAGGGATAAACCTTGAGGGTCAGAGGAACCATGATGGGACCCGGCTCAATCACAATCGAGAACCCGTGTTCCCCCGGGGACATATCCTTCGAGTATAACGTCAGCCACACCTGCTTTGTCATGCCCGGCTCGATCTCGAACAGATAGCGCTGCCCATCGCTCCTGGCGAGCGGCAGGGCGGCGATGACCGGCACGCCGCTCTTGGTGTCCGTGAACACACCCTCGTGAACCGAGATCGTGATGCGCTTGGGGTCCGCCCCTCCCGTCAGTCCCACGATGGACAGGGACAGTCTTGCCGCGGTCTCGCCTGCGTTGCTCAGGAGGAACGCCCCGCTGCGGAACTCGTTGCGCATCATCTGCACGGCAACGGCCGCGCCGCCCTGGGGCGTCTCGAAGGGATTCACCATATCCCACTTCGGCTTCGACAATGCCGTGATCGGCTTGACGCCCTTCGCCCGCCAGACGGCGGCCTGCACGGCGAAGATGCGGCGATGCAGGTCGTTGATGGGGAAGATGGTCTTGAAATCCTCGGATGGCTGGAACTCGAGCTTCGCCCTCTCCGTTTCGACGGCGGACAGTTCCTTCTCCAAGTCGGCGGCGTTTGGCATATCCTTGAGCATTGCGCGCACGGCATCAATATCGTTTCTCAGCCGCCGGCGAATTCCTGTTGTCGTGCTGATCTCGGCGAAGAACTGCTTGACGTCCGTAACGGTCTTCCCGGCCAGGGGTTCGCCCACCAGGCCGTCGCGCCCGCGGAAGATTTCCACCTCGTCAACGAAGGTGTATGGACCGGAGGGGATGATGAGGACCTTCATGACCCGCCCATGCGTGGCGAGCTTGTCGGTCCAGTAGCAGTACAGCCCGTAGCCGTCGGCCTTGGGTTTGCCGTGTTCAAAATCAAGTTCGACGAGGTCGCCGACGTAGTGGAACGTCTTGCCGTCGGCGCTGACGAGGAGGAGGAGCGACATGGGCCATGTGACGCCCGCCACGCCTGCGGCGGTGTTGAACGATATCCCGCAGATCGGCTCGATGCCGCCCAGGTCAATGGTGACGACGGCGGGATTGGCGTTCGTCCAGCCGACAGTGCCCTTCTGCGTCCAAAAATAGCCCTGCGAATAGACGCCGTCGGTCAGTTGCATCTTGTCGTCGGGATCGGTGCAGTGCTGGTAGTTCGTCGCCGGTTCAAAGCGGACCGCCTTGCCGCGGGCGACATTCTCGCCGGGGCGAGAGGCCGGTTGGGCCAGACAGACCTGCGCTGCGATCAACCAACATGCCAGCCAAGTGAATCGTCTCATGTCAGATCCTCCTCTACAAATGCCTATGGGAGATACGCCCCCATTCCTCTGAGATTGTCGCGCAGGTGGTTCGCGTCCACATCCCGCGGACGCCGACCCTTCGCCGCGCACAGCGCTGCGGCCATGCCCGCCGCCTGGCCTGTGATGAAGCAGCCCGGCATGACGCGGATCGAGCCTTGCATCTTCCGGTCGGTGGAGATGCACCGCCCGGCGACCAACAGGTTCTCCACGTCCTTCGGTATCAGGCTCCGGTAGGGGATGCCGTACGACTCGCCCTTCTTCAGGCGCATCTCCTCCGTGAACTCCTTCCAAAATTTCCTGTAGTCCTCCTCGTCGGTCGAGGAGCGGTGGATGTCAATGGGATAGTTGTATCGTCCGATCTCGTCGGGGAAGGACGCCCGCGCCTTGAAGTCCGCGATGTTCAGGACGTAATCGCCCATGATCCGCCGCGTCTCGCGTATGCCCATGAGCGCGGCGGTCGTCGCCAGCTCCGCGCTCTCGAAGCCCTTGACGTACTTCCGGTAGAAGTCGAGATACTCCTTAGCCAGCTTGCGGCCAAGGATGTAGGACTCGGTGAGCTGCTCGTCATCAACGGCGTTGCGCCCATAAACATGGCTAATGTTCCCGCCGATGAAGGTCCGCGCGCTCCGCCGGACGCCGGGCAGGTGGCGGTCGGGCTGGGTGAAGAAGCCGTCGGCGATGGCCCGCTCCAGCGTGTCGTGCAGGGCATGGCCCTGCTTGGTCTCCCCCAGGAATTTCATATATGCATCCCAATCCACACCACTCAGGATCGAGCAGAGCGTCATGCCCTGGGTATTGCCCTTCTCGTCGCCGAGTTCCCACGGCGCGCCGGCGAGGACGGAGAGCATCCCGTCCCCTGTGCCATCCACAAACACCTTCGCCTCGACGGCATACAGCCCCTCGCGCCCGCAGAGGACGACGGCGGCGATCGTTTGCCCCTTCATCACCACGTCCACCATCTCCGTGGCGAAGCGTAGCGTCACACCTGACTCGACGACCATGTCGTCGAGAACGCGCTTGAGGACCTCCGCATCGAACGTGACGCCGGACCATTGATTCGGTTTCACGTCGGGACCGACGCCGCCCTGCGCGTGGAGCCGTTCCACCACCTCGCGGTTGACGCCGTCGGCCAGGAGATTCGTCCCATCCCACATAGGGCAGAAGCCGGGCACGAGTCCGCTCGTGCCGAGTCCCCCGAGGCAGCCCATGCGCTCGACGAGCAGAACCTTGGCCCCCTGCCGCGCGGCGACGATGGCCGCAGCCGCCCCAGCCGTGCCCCCGCCGGCCACGAGGACGTCGCAGGTGTGACGAACATGGATCGTTTTCGAAAACGAGATTTTCTTGCTCTTGGCCACCGCAATGCTCCCAACCGCAATCCATGGTTCTAATTAACCCACGTATGATAGCCGGGACATGGCGGCAGTCAAGGACATTATGGGATTGTTTGCCATTGAATCCCCCCGTCAAGTATCATACGATAATCCCACAATAGCGCGAACCGTCCACAGCGTTGACATTGGAGAAGTTGATGCAATCCCGAGAACGAGTTATACAAGTCATCCGACACAAGAAACCGGACCGCATCCCCATCTACGGCTGGGTGCGGGCGAACCTGGAGGAGCAGATCACCCGAACCTTCGGCTCCGTCGAGGCCTTCGAGGACCGATACGAGTTCGATTTCGCCCACCTCTTCGGCGGGCCGGCGCCCTACCCACCCGAGACGCTCAAGCAACTTCGCCAAAACCTCAAGCGCGCCATCGAGCCGAGGGACCTCATGGACATCGCCCTGGGCGATCCCAACGACATGGCCGCCTATGACGGCATCAAGCGGCTCATCCGCCATCACAAGGAGGAGCGGGGCCGGTTCGTGTATGTCCAGACGCCCGGCATCTTTGAATGCCTCAACGGCCCCTTCGGCATCCAGAACCACCTCTGCCATCTGCTCCTGTACGAGGACGACCTGCACCGCGTCTATCGCCGCCAGGCGGAGTGGAACCGCGCCTTCGCCAACAACTGCCTCGATCTCGGAGTGGACATGGTCCACGTCTCCGACGACTGGGGGGCGCAGAACGGCCTGATGTTCAGCCCCGACGTCTGGCGGCGGCTGATCCATCCCTACCACAAGATCACCTGCGACGCCGTGAAGCAGCGCGGCGCGTTCCTGAGCCTCCACAGCGACGGCAACGTGTCGTCGGTGATTGATGGGATCGTTGACCTCGGCTTCGACGTGGTCCACCCCTGGCAGGAATCGGCGGGGATGAGCCTGCGGGCCTACAAGGACAACTATGCGAAGGACTTCGTGCTGATGGGCGGGCTTGACGTCCAGACGACGATCGGCTTCGGCAGGATTGACTTTGTCCGGTCCGAGATCGAGCGCGTCATGCGCATGTTTGCCGACGGCGGGTTGCTCTTCTGCACGTCCCACTTTGTCCAGAACCACTGCACGATGGAGGAGCTGACCGCCGCCTTCGACGCGGCGTATGAGCTGGCCAGGCGGGTGTGCCAATAGAAGATTATCCGAAAGCCGGGCATTTATGGCTGCGCACGGAAACAGAAGCAGCAACCAACACGGCGTGACGGAAACCAAGAGGCAACCATGGCCTTCCTTCTGGCCACCGTCCCGACAGGCAGTCCTGCAAGTAGGGATTGTGGCCGGAATAGGGAGCCTTGTGCTGGCAATCGGTTTCTTGATTGCCGCGCTTATGGGCGTTGACGACTTATGGTTCTGCATTTTCCTGATGCTTGTTGGCAAGGTATCCCTCACCGTCATGTCTTTCGCTTCCGGCACACTCCAGCGCGCATGGTGGAAAGCAACTGTTGTCTTGGTGATGGTCTTCTTGTTCGGAAGCACGGTTGTGGAGACAGGTGCGTTTATCTTTTTGAAACTCTACTTTTACTATTTCCTTACGATCCAATTCGGGATATTGTTCAACCCAGCAGAATCTCCGAGGTTGCTTCTATTTTATTCCTCCTATAACCCTTTGCTAATGCTTCTTGCCATCGCGACAACTTGCGGGTGCTTCGCATACATCGTCAAGGGTGCAGCACGGGTTCGGATTGTTGCTGTAGTTAAGAGTACTTTTATTTTGATTGTTTTTGCGATGGCTTGGGCTCGTGCGATTTTACCGGCAACGGGGATGCCTTCTTTGGGCTACTGGTTTGGACGGCAGATGCCCGCATTCATGGACTCAATCTTGGTGTTTATCTTCTTTCCCGTTGTCTGGGCAACGGCTGCAAGGATGCTGCTAACCGCAGCCGAAGAGGGTGCGGAATCCCAAGCGGAAGTGAAAGGATATGGCAAAGAATGCTGAAAATGGAAAGGATACGTCATCCACAAAGGGTGCCGCGCGCTGCCCGGCCATCGAGATAATCGGCGCGTTGGTACTGGTGGTTCTGCCGTGCGCAATTGAGTGGGCCAGAATTCTGTTTGAGTTGTATTTATGGCGTGGTCCGCTGGCAGCCCTTGCGCCTGTTATGGCTCTCATATTACTGGCAGGGATTCTGGCGGCCATCATGCGTCCGAAGAAGCCCACCTCCTGGGTATTGAGATTTCTGGTGTGGTTCCTTCTTGCCATGTGCGTATCAGCAATAGCGTTCCTGGTGATAGGGGGGTTCCTCCACATTCTGATGCGCGGGCCGAGGTAAACATTGCAAAAATTGCGGCGTTGTGTTAGTTGTCATCCCCTGTGCGGGGACAGATGAAAAGACCCGGCCACAACCAAGGAGACAATGCCATGAGCAAACCGGAGCTTCCCGTCCTGGACCTGAGACCTGATGACTACATGCCCGGCCCGCCGAAGAAGAAGGACTACGGCATCGGCGCGGTAGGCTGCGGCAATATCGCCCGCAACGCTCACCAGCGCGCCTACGCCAACTGCGGCTACCGCACCGTCGCCTGCTACGACATCAAGCGCGAGGCGGCGGAGTCCATGGCGAAGCAATACGGCATCCCGACCGTGTGCAACAGCCTGGAGGAACTGTGCCGGCATCCGCAGGTGCAGATCATTGACTTGGCTGTGCATGCCAGCATCCGCCGAGAGGTGATGACGCAGATCGTCAAGGCCGCGGGGCCGCAGCTCCTCGGCATCTTCAGCCAGAAGCCGTTCGCCATGAAATTCAAGGACGCGGTGGCGATGGTGAAGATGTGCAAAGAGGCCGGACTGCCCCTGATGATCAATCAGCAGGCGCGCTGGGCGCCGGGCCACCGCGCACTGAAGCACGTCATTGACACGGGCATGCTCGGCCACGTCTATTCCATCGTCCACTTCCATCGCTCCTTCCAGGACAACCCGAACTCGTGGGTGGCCACGCTGCCCAACTTCAACATCGTGGATCACGGCTGCCACTACATTGATCTCATCCGCCACTACGCGGGCAAGGAGCCGGTGCGCGTGAAATGCACGGCGGCGATGCAGCCCGGCCAGGCGGCGGTGACGCCGATGTGCCACACCATCTTGTGCGAGTTCAAGCCGAGCGACATGCTCATGGCCGAGAGCCACTTTAACAACATCATCCGCACGCCGCGGATGCACGGCTACGAATGGTTCGTGGACGGCACGGAGGGCAGCGCGATGATTGACCGCGGCCAGCTTACCGTCTGCTTTAAGAGCACACCGGACCACGCGCAGACCTACCAGCTTCGCGGCTCGTGGTTCCCCGACGCCTTCGGCGGGTCCATGGGCGAGATGATGGCGGCGCTGACGGAGGGGCGCGAGCCGATGACGTCGGGCGCGGACAATCTGAACACGATCCGCATCGTCGAGGCCGCCGTCATCAGCGCAAAGACGGGCAGGGCGGTTGAACTGAAGTCCATCCGTTAGGCCATTTTATTCCAACCTCCCGGAGGTTTAGAACCTCCGGGAGGTTTTCATTTGAGCGGCTCGCCCTCACATTCTCGTCTTGGGCTTGGCGGATTGGACGTGGTAGCCGGGCTTGATCGAGAGCGGCGAGAGATATTTCTTTTCGTCCTCGGCCGCCTTGCCCCAGGGCGTCCCCTTATAGTGCTCGGCCACATAGTCCAGCGCGGCCTCGGCGCGTTTGCGATCCTTCTCCCCTCGCCCGCCCTGGGCTGCGGCGCGCAGGTCGCAGGTGACGTGATACAGATTGAACTTCTGCCTCGCGCCAGGCTTCGGAAATCCGTCGCGCAGGCAATTCTTCAGGAGGAGCGCATACTCCCGAAGAAGGAACCGGAACTTGTAGAGCTGGGCAAGCGTCAGGTCGTAGTTCGCCTGCCAACGTTCGGTCTCTTTCTTCCAAAGTTTGCGCGGCGTGGACTCAAGCTCCGCGATGCCTCGCTCGACTAAGTTCAGGCTCTGCTCGGCCTTCGCGATTTCCTCCTTCGCCGCTTCTTCGATCCGGCCGATCTCCGTCAGCCCCCCCAGTGTGTGGCTCGGACGGGCCTTCGACCACTCGTCAATAACGTTGCGGATGGATCGCCGGAGCTGGTTCTTGTTGACGCGCGCATCGTATTCCTTGCGCGTCACCCACTCCGGTTCATACTTTGCGAGCAGGGCGTCGTCATACTCCGACGGCGCATCGCGCAGGATGTAATAGGCCCCGCCCGATTGCCGGGCCAACATGCTCAGCACAAACGACCCGAACCCGGCGGGGATGTTCCGCCCCGTGTAGGGGGAGAAGAGCCAGTCAGGGGTGAAGAATTCCTGCCGGGCGGTCTCGATGCCGCGCGGGACCCACTCGCTCGGGCCGATGCGCTCGCCCCGCTCGTCTCGGAGCCACTCGCGGACCAGGCGCTGCTGGAATAGGGCCTCCTTGCCGAAGATATACAGGCGCGCATCGCTCTTCTTCAACTCCGCCAGGGCTGCGTCCACCAGCGCGTCGTCCCCTGTGTCGGAGCCTTCCTCATCGCTAAGCACGAGGAGGAACTTGCGCCTGTCCGGGGCCTTGATCTTGTCGAGCGCAAACCGGATAGCGTGGATGACGTTCTCCTTCCCCGATGGATCGCTCTTGACGCGCGGGATGGCTTCGCTTAGCGCGGCGGGGTTGTCCGTGGGGCCGAGGTGCAGCGTCGGCGTCTGACCGAAGCTCACCAGAGCCAGTTGGAGACGCGTCGCCTGTTTTGCGGACATCCGGTTAGCCAGTTCCCGAATCTCCTTTGCCACCTCTTTTGCGATCAGCCGCCGATCTCGCTCCAAGTTGCTCGATTCGTCGAGCATGAGGACGAGGATCACCTCGCGCCTCGCAGCCAGTTCCTTCTTCACCTCGTCGGCCACGGTCCCGACCACGGACCCGATGTCGAAGGGGCGGCGGTAGGGCGCCCGCTCCAGAGGTTCGGCAATCCTCGCGCCCGAGGGATCGAATTCCGGCAGGTGGGCCGGCGCGACCCATTCGGATATCTGCACGAAGCTCGCCGGGCGGAACTCGAATTCCCGCTCACGCGCCGCTCGCCGCGCCAACTCTGCGGCCATTTCCTCGACTGGCTCACGGGCCGGTTTCGGTTCAACATCAAAATCGGGCATCGGAATGCTTGTCTCAACCGGCGCTATCTCGACCTTGGGCTGGGCCAAGGCGAACTCCTGCCTGCTCGGCGTCACCTCCGGCGCAATGCGAAAGACCATCTGGAAGAACACGGCGAACGACAGGAGGATGATGGCCAGGTCCGCCGCGACGACCGCCGCCCACCATCGGGGGCGGTCCGCCTGAAGCGCGAAGATCTCCCGCAGCCACCGGTGCAGCGGGGGACGGGCCTGCATCGGCAGGGCTTGCATCTCGCGCAGCATGGCGCCGAAGAGTCTCCCCTCGAACTCAGCCGAGGGTTCGGCGGGGCGGTAGGACTCCTTCAGGAGCTTTTCGATGTTCTTGTCCGACACATCCTCTTTCATTGTGCGTGACTCCCCTCTCCGGCCAGTTCGATATGGCCTTTGACAATCAGTTTGAACACCTTCTGAAACGCCTCCCGCGCGCGGGTGAGCGTGGACTCGACGGCCTTGGGCGTCTTGTTCAGTTGATCGGCAATTTCCTTCACCGGCAGGCCGGAGATGTATTTCAGATCGAGCACCAGGCGATAGGCCGGCTGCAGGCTGGCCATCGCCGCGCCGACCATGTTCCGGACCTCGTCCTTTTCGATGACCTCCAACGGCAGCGGCGAGCGGTCCACCTGCTGCAGGAGCAGGTCGAGGTCGCCGTCCACGTTGGAGAGGACGGTTTCGATGGTGGATGTCTTAGTCTGTTTGGCGTGGAGCTGGGCGATCTTGTTCCTTGCAATCCCGCACAGCCAGGAAAAGAGCGAAGATCGTTGCGCAAAGCCGGGCATCCCGCGTATCGCAGCCATCATGACCTCCTGCACAATATCCTCCGTATCGGGGTGGCGGCAGCCCACCCGGAAAAACACGAAGTTATAAAGGTGCCGGAAGAAGCGGTCGTGGAACTCGCGCAGGGCGGCTGCGTCCCTCCGGCAGATATTGGCAACAAGCCTGGCTTCGGACAGTCCCGAATACCGGTTGTCCTTTCTGCCGATCACCGTGCTCTCCTCGTTCCGGTCCGCTCTTCCATAGGATTAGTGTCTGATTTTAACGCAAATCCTTCGCAGAAGTCCCGTTTTTTTCCGTTGCCTGAACACTAAGCCCTGGCATATAATATGTTATGGGATGTGGGCCGCTTCTGGCGAAACGGGACAATTGCCGTTCGGTTTGCGCCCCGCGATGCGATTCCGTGAGGTATCATGCTTTTTCAGGACAAGCAACAACGAAGGAGCTGCCTGCTCGGCTTCGCCATCATCCTGGCGCTATTGCCCATCTTTGCCCTCATATGGCTGTCGGAGAGCCTTGCCCGGTTGGCGCAGAAGAGACAGAAGGAGAGCGATCGCAGAAAAAGCCCCCTTTCTGATCCGGTGACGTTCCCCCGCTGCACAGGTCTCCCCCAGCCGACCGTGAACCCCGCCACATGGCGTTTGATCGTCGGCGGGGAGGTGGAGCAGCCCGCCACGTTCACGCTCCAGGACCTTATGCAGATGAAGACCTGCAAGGGGTCCGCGCCCATAAACTGCCCCGGTGGCGCCTGGGTCTACAACGTCTCATGGGCCGGGACCGAGTTCACGGAGATTATCGCCCGCGTTCGCCCCCTCGAATCCGCCCGATGGGTCCGCTTCGTAGGAGCGGACGGTTATCACGAATGCGCCTCGTTGTCCCGGCTCAAGACGTGTAAGGCGTTTCTCGCCCATTGGCTCAAAGACAAGCCCCTGCCCGCCAACCACGGCGCGCCGGTTCGACTGATCTACCCGACCAAATACGGCTACAAGGCCGTAAAGTGGCTGACGGAGATTTCTTTCACCTCGACCCGATCCAAGGGATATCTGGACGGGAAGATGGCTAACTACGACGCCGACGGAGCGATACGATTCGCCCCCTCCCCTTCCCCCGGCGCTCCGCCCCGTCCAGCGCATTAAAGAATAGATTCTTGCTTGCAATTTGGTCGGGGTTCTGATAGAAAAATGGCCTTGTCAGAAGGGCTGATGGGACTTTTCGTTAAGGAAGGGGTTGGTATGGGAAAGACAAAGATCCTCACGCTCGTCGCATTCGTCTCTGTAATCACCTTTGCCGGTGCGCTCTATCGCTACACCCAGGAGGTTGACAAGCGCATCACGCAGGCCGAGCAGCAGAAGGCGCAGCCGACGGAAAACCTCAAACTGCTTGAGGACAAACTCAAAGGCGTCGAGGCGAGTGTGAACGCCCTGACCCCCCTGAAATCCCTTGCCACACAAAAGACGGCCGATGCGCTGATGAACCTGGCCATAGCCGGCGCCGCCGCAAAGGGCGCATCGGGGGACGTCAGCAAGCTCCTGGCCGAGCAGGTGCAGCTTCAGATGGATGGCGCACTGAAGAAGCTGAAGGCGGAACTGGCCGCCGAAAAAGGAGGCGGTCCCGAGACCGAGAAGCTCGCCAAGGATCTCCAGGCCGTCAAGGATCAACTGGCCAAACTCGACTCGGGCGGCGGGGCCAAGGCCGATCAGGCGATGCAACGCGCAGCCGCCGCCGAGGCGAAAATCGGCGACCTGGCAAAACAGGTGGCCGCCGCGGGCAAGGCCGCCGAGGCCTCCGAGGCCAAAGCGCTGGCCCAGGATGCCGCCTCGAAGAGCGACAAGATCAAAGCCGAGGTTGCCGCCCTCGGAGCCAAGGTGGCCGCGATGGAGCAATCCGCCGGCGCAGCAAAAAGACCGCAAATCATCGTCCAACCGGGCGTCCTGGACACATCGAAGGGGAACGACATCAAGCAGGCGCTCCGGACGATGCAGGGATTCCGCGATAAGTTCGAGACCATCTATTCCGTGAACCTCTCATCAGGGGAAATCACGGTCAAGCCGGGATACCACGTAGCCTACTTCGTCTCCCCGGCGGACCTCGTGATCCCCAAGTCGAGTGTGTGGCTTTATCGCCGGGTGGTGTGCGAAGTGAACGAAAACGGGATCGTGAACTGCACCGTCATGTTTACCCGGGGCGATTCGGCCCGGTCGTCGGACGAAAAAGGCGTTGTGAACTTCATGATTATCGCCCACCGGGTGGATTGACCCGGCATCGGACGCAAGATACAAGTGCCATGAACAAAGGAGGCGGAGCATGTTTCCCGCTTTAATGGCTGTTTCCTTCGCACTGTTTGGGATCGCTATTGTCGCCCTGACCGCCGGCGCGGGCGCCCGGACGGCCCCCCCGGCCCCCGGAGAAAAGCCCGAAGCCCCCGATGCGGGCACGATGGCGCAATTGGAGGCTGTGATCAACGAACGGGTGGCCCAGCTCGATGAAAAACTGGTTGACCTTCACACCCGGACCGCATCGCAGCTCAAGGCCGACCTCGACGACGCTGAGGAGCGCTTGCGAGAGCTGGAGAAGGACGTGGCCGCCAGACTCGATGCCGCGGCGGAGGGCGCGAGCGGCGGAGTGCCCAGCACCGCTGATATCCCGGACCTCCGGCACATCATGCGGGAGCGCATGGAACAGTTCGACGCCAAGATCATTGACATGCATAACCGCGTCGCCCAGCGCATCCAGCAGGCCGCCGACGAGGCCGAAGAGAAAATTCGCACCCTTGGCCAAGGGGCGGGAAGCGGGGTGGACGCCGATCAACTCAAGAAGATCATTCTGGACGAATTGGCGAAATTCGACAAGAGGATCACCGCTCTACAGGCCGGCGGAGGAGAGACCGGGGCCGATCTCGCCGAACGGCTGAAAAAAATCGAGGAACATCTCGCCGCGAAGCCCGGTGAAGGGAGCGGAGTGCCAAGCACGGAGGTCGCCGAAAGGCTGGAGAGACTTGAGAAGATGGTCGGCATGCTGGCCGAGCGCGAACCCGGCGCGCCGACTGCGGACGTAGCATCGGCCGACGTCGAGAAGATCGTTAGCGAGCGCCTGGCCCAGTTTGACGAAAAAATCATTGACATGCACACCCGCGTCGCCCAGCGCCTCGAAGAAGTGGCCGCTGAGACCGAGGAGAAGATCAAGGCCCGCGGCGAGGCCGTCCCCGACGGACTCGACCCCGAGGTGATTGAAAAGCTACGGGAGCTCGAACAAAAGATTGAGAGCCTGCCTTCCGCCCCCGCCCCGGCGCCCGGTTCCGCACCGCCCAATTGGGAAGGCACGGGGCTGGACCCGGAGAAGTTGATGAAGGAGCGCCTGGAGCAGTTCGACGCCAAACTCATTGACATGCACACCCGCGCCGCGAAGCGCCTGGGTGAGGTGGCGGATGAGATGGAGCAGAAGATCGTGCAAATGGGCGAGGGCGCCGGAAAAGGCGTAGCCGAACGGCTAACCGAGATCGAAGCCCAGGTCCGCACCCTGCTCGATATGGTCAACAAGGACTGATGATATCTGCGCGCGCAAGCACGCGGCCCCGCTCCCGCGCGCTATTGCCTTGCACGCGCTATCAGCCCAAAAGCGCCTGCAAGCAAGGAGACCATGATGACGCGCGATGATGCTCTTGCCCTTGTGCGACAGTACTTGACGAACGAGAACCTGGTCAAGCACTGCCTCGCCACCGAGTCCATCATGGGCGCCCTGGCCGAGCGGCTGGGCCAGGATGTGGAGAAATGGAGGCTCGCCGGTCTGCGTCCCTCTTGACGACTTCATCGCCCTCGCCGTTCAGGCGATGTGTAGGATTTCGACGGAGCTGGGACTGTAGGGCGGGGAAAGAGGCGACAATGCATCCCTGCTGTGATTCCGGAAGGAGAAGGTAGGCATGAAAGTCCTGTGCCTGCGTCTTGTGGCGTTCATCTTCATCCTCCTGCTGGCCGATGCGGCCCTCGCCGACAATTGTCCTTACTGCGGACGCGAGTACGGCGCACCCATGCCCGGCGACGAGGCCCGCGTCTACGCCCTCCGGCGCGAGCACGAACAGAACTGCCCGGCTCGACCGCGCGGCGGCGACCCTGAATATGGGGGAGCAACCTATGGCGTTGTCACCATCTACAACAATAGCGACAGTCCGATCACGTACGAGATGAAGCGAACTTCTTTCGGGCAATGGGAGACCGTGACCGTCCAGCCGAACGCCTCGCACTACCACTGGCAGACGCTGCCGGCCCATTTTGAGATCCGGTATCGGAGCCGCCGCGGCGCGGAGACCCGGACGCTGCCGTACAACGTCGTCACCGGGCGGCAGCCGACTTACCAGGACGGCTGCGCCTTCACGTTCACGGGCGACGGGATGAGCCTCGCCGGGTCATACGGCGTCGTCACGATTTTCAACAAGACGAACAAGCCCATCACCTATGAGATCCAGGGGCGACGCGACGCCTCGTGGGGGAAGGCGACCGTCGAACCGGGCGGATCGTACTACCACTGGTACACCCTCCCGGCCTCGTTCCAGATCAAGTTTGACGAGAGTGATTCCTGGGGCTACCAGGCGAAGTATTACGACCTACCTCACAACGAGGTGACCACGGAAAAGCCCGTCTCATCCGACGGCCGACCATATGAGTTTGTGCAGAAGGGCAACAACATTGACCTGTTCACCGGCGGCAGCACGTCTCTGCCGGGCTTCAATGTAAGTTTTGTCGGCGGGGGGAGCGGTGCGGCCGACGACGTCTTCGGCAAGGCCACCCAGGCCAGCGGGACATACTACATAGACTACATGACCCAGGCCGGCCACGTCCGGCACACGGGCACATGGACCGCCCGGCGCACCGAGGAGTTGTTCGGCCTGCCTTTCATGCCGAAATCCGAGAAATGGATATTCACCGACGACGCGACCGGCAGCGAGGCCCACGCCAAGATCACCGGCGGCGCAGGCACGGCGGAGGTCTGGCCCGGTCGCGTTCCCGACCAGCCGGACCACGGCGAGTTCAAGATCAAGTTCGGCATCCAATTCAACGGCCAGAACGTGACGTTGCTGACGTTCGTAAAGGCTTTCTGACAGGGTCAGTAGCGGAAGTCGCCAGACTTCCGAGCACACCCCGCACGCCCACACCCTCCACCCTCCACTCTCTGAACTCTGGCGAGTTCAGCTACAGGTGTGTGTGTTCCGCAGCCGAGACTATTTTGCATCCTCCACGCGCAGGTACGTCGTCGCCGACCGGCCCGATGCGAGGTCCGTCACCGCAATCGTCCAGATGCCCTGCTTGTCGTTCGGGGCGATGGCGAGGGTGATGGACTGCCTGCCGCCTGCCGCTCCGTAGTACCCGCTGAATTCGGCGGGCCGGCCCTCCGCGTCCAGGATGTCCACCTGAATCGGACAAACGGCGTCCACCGCCTTGCCCTGCGCGTCCAACACCTCGACGGAGATCGTCCCCGTCTTCCCCCGGGCGATTGACTCGGGGGCGGCGACGCGGACGGCTTCGATCGCGCTGGGCGCGACCATGAACAGCCGCCCCTCGCACGGGCCGAGGTGCGCCGGGATCGTGAGCTTGCCGTCCTTGACCTCCGCGGCAACCTGCTCATGCCGCACAAGATCATAAACGACGCCCCCCTCTCGATTAACGGTGATGACGGCATCCGACGGCAGGCCGTTCTCCATGACTAAGCCATGGCGGCCGACATACTCGCCGTACTCCCGATGGTCGTTGATCGCAAAGACGTAGTCCGCCGCGCCGAAGCGCCGGCGGTAGGTGACGACCTGCGGGTTCGAGGAATCGAGATACCGCGTGTAGTGCGGGTCGAGTTCCTTGCGCAGCGCGGAGGCGCGGCCCAGAAGCGCGGCCTTGTCCTCGTCCGCCTTGCGTGTCCGCTCATACGACCGGATGAGGATGTCCGGCTGGATCGCGGGCGCGAGGAATTCATCGCCGACGATCAGGCCGCCCTTGGCCTGGAATTCCTTCACCCGCTTTGCCACGCCCTCGGTCAGGACGTCGCAGCTCATCATAAAGAGCACCTTGAACCCGTCCAGCCCGTCGCGAAGGATCGTCTCGTCATAGACAATCTCCGGCTGGAGCTGGGCGTACTGGATAATGTGGTAGGCATCGCCCTCCCATCGGTGGTTCCAGCCGTAGGTGCCACGGTTGGCGAACATCTGCGACGAGAAACTCTCGAGGTATGCCACATCGGGCTTGATGCCAGGGATCTGGAGCAACGTCGGCCCTAGGGGGCGGACGACGGTCCGTATCAGCCGCGCCAGTTCGTGTCTCGTCTGGGGGTTGGTATAACGATAGGACCCGTGTGTGACCTCATCCACGAGCGACCCCCATCCATGATACATGATGCCGCGAATCGGCCGGGACATCTTCGTCCAGAACGCCTCGCGCAGGTGCATGGGGGCGATGGTGATGAAGTCCGCGTCGGGGTCGGTGTCCTCCCAGACGGTCTGGCGCTGGACGGCCTCCGCGGACTCCTGCGACTTGGGAGCGGTCTGCGAGCGATACCAGATGATCTGGGTCATCTTCATGACCTTCTGGTAGTCCGGCCCGCCCTTCGCCATGGCGAACATCTCGTCCGTCGCGCAGGCGATGCGGATCGGGTCGGGGTAGGAGTAGGTCCACTGCGAGAGGATGTCCACCTCCCCGCCGTTGCCCCAGATGCTTGGCACGCGGACGGCGGGATCGTGGTAGGTCCACAAGTCCTTTCTATCGGTGGACTTAAGCCCCCTGTGCACGGCGGTGTGCATGGGATTCCAGCCGTCGCCGCCCTTCCAAAACCACTTGTAGTAGGTAAGGATCGGATGGTTGTCGGGGATGACGCGGTCGGCGGGGAAGTCCTTCAACTGCTCATAGCGCACGCCGTTGGATCCCCGGACCTCCTCCGGGATGTCAAATCCGGCGAACTTTTTGAATGCCTCCTTGTCGCGCTCGTGGAAGCAGGGCTTCGAATTGCCGCGGACCTCGGTATGGACCATCGAGGCTTCGAGGGCGGGGAACTTGCCGTAGGTCTGCGCCACCGACGCGCCGACGTTGTAGCAGAACTTTGCGGCCTCGGGGAACTGCCCGCAGACGTCACCCTTCTCCTTGTCCGCGCCGCCATAGGGCTTGCCGTTGCGATCTATGCGGCGGAGCTCGTCCCGGCTGTGTCGGAGCCAACTGCCCGGCGAGAGTCCGGCGATGATCCCGAAGTCCTTGGCGAGGCAAAGGTTCAGGACCTTTTTCGACGCGGCCACATAGTCGGGCCGCGCACACACGTCGCTTGGTTTTCCTTCATCCCATATCTTGCCGAAGTCGCAACTCAGGCCCAGACAGTGGGTGAAGCCGATCTCCCTCATGCGCTCGATAGCCTCCCCATCCTGGCCGGCCCCGCCCCACATGACGACGGGCATCACATTCGGCGTGCGCCGGGCGACGAGCGCAACGGGGAAACTCTCCTCGCCTACATACGCTTCCGGGGACACGATAGGAGCCTTCGGAACGTCCTTATCTTTCGCTGCGGTGGCGGCCTTCGGCACGGCATCGGGCTTGGGCGGGCCTGCATCGTGTCCCCGTTCTCGCGGGATCGTGATGCTGGCCTTCACCTGATATGTGTCGGGCCGGAGGGATGTATCGAGTGGGTAGTCAATGTTCTTCGTCTCGCCAGAGACGAGGTCGGGCAGGTTGAAGGTATTCTCGCAGTAGCCGCTCATGGAGATGCGGGCGATGGCGCCCCTGAGGGGCGTGCGCAGGAGATTCGTCAATGTAAACCGCAGCGCCTGGCCCTGCTCCATCCGCCGAAAACTTGTGCGCTCGGACACGAAGGCGAATCGCGCCGGGCAGAACTCGCGCACGCCGTCGCAGATGCGGACCTGATCTATGTATCCGGGAAAGCCGTGGTAGAGGCTGCCGATCCGGTCGCCGATGGAGAGGGGCTTCTTGCCTGGGACGACGTTCGTCCGGCCGGGATAGGATGTCTTGCCGGCGGGGATGCCATTGACGTAGAACGCGCCCGTGCCTTCCCCGTCATAGGTGAAGGCGATGTGGTGCCACGTCCCCGGCTCGTAGCGCTGCTTCTCGGAGTGGTAGGTCTGCGAGTCAGCGCCGAAGCCGAGGACGGCCTGCCACCCGCGCAGGTCACTGCGCTTGCCGGCGTCACCGAGGATAATCTGGTAATCGCTGTGGTCCACATATTTCTTGTCAATAAAGAAGCAGGACGGGTAGTCCTTGATCTCCGGCTTGGGCTTCATCCAGAACTCGATGGTGAACGCCCCCTTCGGAGTCAGGGCGGGATTGTTCGCGGCGAGGGCGGCGTGCTTCTTATCCTCCACGGGGTGGCCGCAGAAGGATTCGAGCGCCCCGCCGAACTTCCCCTCCGCGCTGATCTTCGCGCCCTCGATCTTGAGGTCGTGGCCGTGGCCGGAGACATCCTTCGCCTCCGCGCCCGCATTGAATTGCCACAGGGCGATGACGTGCTTGCCCGTGGCGTCGTCACCCTGGTATTCGGCCTCATACGGTTCGCAGAGCTGGGGTTTCTTGTCCTGCGCGAGGGACCCCGTGCAAAGGCACGCACCGACGAGGAGCAACAGACCGATCTGCCATTGAATAGCCATGACGAATTCCTTTCTCATTAGAACACACACCTATTCCCGCAGTTTCAGCACTCGCAGTTCCACCGGCTGCCAGATGCCGCCAGCCATGGCGGAGTCGTGCACGCGCACCGCGATCTGATTCGGCTCGCCCCAGCGAACGAGGCCGGTCACATCAATCTGGAACGGCTTGTCCCAGCCGCTCGGACCCATGTCGTGCGTCCCGGCGTACTCCCCGTTCACCCAGAGCCAAGTGCACTCATCCACCGCGCCGAAATGTAGGACGGCGCGCGGGCGGTCGGGCTTCTTCGGCAAATCAACCGTCCGGCGATACCACGCCACGCCGTCGTGTTGGATCCCCTGGTTCTCCCAGGCGGTCTCGACGCGGATTCGCTTCCAGCCCTTGTCGTCCAAGTCGGGCTTGAACCAGCCTTCCGTTCGGCCCTTGTCCTGCGGATCGGTCTGGAAGGCCCAGTTGTCGGCGGGGAGGCGGATGCCCTCGACGACCTCAAAAAAGTTGTTCACCGCACTGCGGGCGGCTTCCTGGACGCGCGCGTCTTCGTCCTTCGTGGCGTCTTCCAGTAGCTTCAGTATCTCCTCCGTGCTCGGTCTGATGGACGCCAGCGCGACGACCGCGCTCTGGCGCACGACAGGTTCCTTGTCCTTGAGCGCCCCGGCCAGGTGGGGCGCGGCGTCGCCCCCCACCCTGCCGAGGGCGATGACGGCAATGCGGCGGACGACCAGGTCGTCGTTCTTTAGAGCCTCCACGAGGGCGGGCATGGCGGCCTGGCCCATGTCGGTCAACTTGCGAGCCGCCGTTCGCCGGACGACGAGGTCCTTGTCGTTGAGCATGGGTGCCAGCGCTTCCGCCCCGGCCTCTCCCGTCGCGGCCATGTCGAGGATGGCCTGCCGCCGGATGCGGGGGTTGGGGTCGTTGAAGGCCTGTCCCGTCATCTCGCAATGGGACAAGGCAATGGCTGCGAGTGCCATAATAAAGCACAGGTATCGTTTGGCTTTCATGGTTTTCTTTCCTTATTCCGCCGCTGCCATTCGAAGATTGACGGGACGGCGGGCGTGGGACGGGGCGCGTCACCGAAGGGACGGAAGGTATTGCCCTTCGCCGCGGCCGGCTCGGCCTTGCCAGCGACCAGCACGCCGCTGCCGCCGAGTACCAGGTTGTCAATGATCTCCACGCCGATGCAGTTCCGGTCGTTCAGGATCACGGCGGGCTGCTTTGCGTCCTTGAGGATAAACACGTTGCCGCGAATGATATGATCGAAACTGGCATGGCGCGCAAAGACGGCCTGGCCCGTCTCGGCGACGAATCGGTTGTAAACTATGATCCAGTTCTCGTTCATCCCGCCCATCCAGAAGGCGGTCTTGGGCGACTTCGAGTCGCAGTTGTAGACCACGTTGCGCGGGCCTTCGGGTCCGTGGGCCTCGTCGTGCGGGGGCGAACCCCAGAAACCGTGGCCGTAGGAACCGGTCCCCTGCGCGGCGTCAATGACGCAGTTCTCGAACAGGTTCTCCGTGCTCCAGCCGGCGTGCCACTGGCCGTCGCTCATGGTGAAGGTGGAGTTGCGGATCACGTTGCCCACCGCCGCCCACTGGACGCATGGGCCGTGGCGCATGTGGGTGACTGTGCAATTCTCCATGAGGCAGTCGCAGTCGTGCTGCCAGCCGACGTAGGCGCTGCCGCCGCCCTGGAGCGGATGCCACGAATGGTCGAATTCGCAATCGCGAATCTCGCACCACTTGCATCCGGTGAACATCACGGCATGGCGGCCTGGGCGGTGGACCTTCATGCGCCGCGCCCAGCACTCGGAGGCGTTGCGGAAGTCCACGCTCGACAGCCAGTGGGGAACGGTATGTTCCACATAGAGGTCCTCCACGCCGCAGCCCCGGATGGGGACCCATTTCTGGACATACGCGCCGTCAATGATGGGGTACTCGATCCGCATCGGCTGATTGAGGCGGAGCCTTCGGCCATCCATTTTCTCGATAGCGAAGAAGTAGGCCCGGTACGTCCCCCAGAGGCACTTGTTCTCGGTCAATGTTTTCCAGCGCTCCGTCGCCGGGGCATGGAGGTAGATGTAGTCCCCCGCCTTCAGGTCATGGTCCTCCGCGAGGAGCACGTCGCGCGAGCCGCGCCTGCCGTCCTCGGCGAGGAGGAACTTCTTCCCCGCACATCCCTGTCCGACGAAAAGAATCGCCGCCTGTGACTGCGGTTGGGTCTTGGGGCGGTCGTCCTTCGTGTCCACCGTCACCTCGTTCTTTGTCTCGTAGGTCTTGCCGTTGGGATACTCGGCCACGCCGCGCAGGATGTGCTTGCCGTCCTTCACCTTCTTGGCGATGTTGTGTCCGCCCGCGCCGAGGGCAAAGGTTGCGCCCCAGTGGGCGCTTCGGAGTTTTTCAGAAACAAGAATATCATCCACAAAGATTCGCATCGCCATCAGGTTCTTGTAGAAGCAATGTATCTCGATCCATGTATTGCGGTCCACGACGCCGCCCGGCGCGGGCGAAAAGAAGCAGACCGGCCTCTCTTCGGTCGGGCCGTCCTGGTATCGGAAGATGAGCTTCGTCTTGTCTTTGCCCGATCCGCGGATGACGATATTGTCCGCCGTCACCTTGAGCGTTCGGTCGAGATAGAACGTTCCCGGTTCGATGAGGAGCGCCCCGCCGCCCTTTTCCGCGAGGGCGTCGAGGGCCTTCTGGAGCGCGGCGGAGTCGTCGGCGTCGTCATCGGGCCTCGCGCCGAAGTCGGCCGCCTTCGCCTTGACGGGCGCATCCGGGATGCCCTTCGGCAGGCCCGCCCAGGTCCAGTCGGGATAGACGATCCCGTCGGGACCGACGACGTCGGCCTCGGTCAACTTGTCCTTCTCCTGCGGTTTGATCTTGTAGGTCCCCTCCCACGGCGGCCTCGTCGGCGCGGGCGGCATCTGCTCGATCTTGAAGTCATCCACGTAAGCGGTGACAATGGCCTTCTGGTAGCTGTGGATGAAGACGCGAAGATGCGTCGTGTTTGCGGGCGGCTCCACAACCATCTCGGCGGGGAGCCATTGGTTCTGGGGCGTGGACGGGCTGCCGCGGTGGGCGTCGCCGATCTGCTCGCCTTTCTCGTTGAAGAACTGGGCATAGACGCCGAGGCCCTCGCCGACGATGGGATAGGTCTGCCAGGAGAGTTTGTAGCGGTGCTTCGGGTCAATCTTGACCATTGCCGAAACCGTGTTCGATCCGTCCGTGTCCGACGCATCCACGACCTTGATCGAATGTTCGGCCGTCACCTTCTGCTCTGTGGAGAAGGAGGACATGGGGGTCTTCTCGGCAAAGGTCCATCCGCCGATGGCGGCCTCGAATTTCTTCGGGGCGGGAGGCTTGGGCACGGGGGCTTCGGCGGCTTTCGTCGGTTTCTGCTCCCTCTCGGGCGCGCAGGAAAGGGCCAGGGCCAACAGCATGGCGGCGAGCATCGGCAGACGTCTTCTCATAGGTCCTCCTCCGTTTCCGTGGGGCCTTTGACCATAGCACACGGGAGGAGGCGTGACAACAACATTATTTCGCGGAGGCGCCCGGCAGGGACGGGTAGGTGATCGGCTCTTCGGGAGGGGGCATGGGGAGGTCGGGGTAGTTCTTCACGATCTCCTCGGGGTTCATGTTGGGGGAGAGCACCGTCCGGCCCAGTCCGGCCACGACGGAAAGCCCGTCATCAATCGGGTAGATTCGATGCGACTTGCTATCGCGGCGAAATTCGCGCGGGGCGCGCGAAAGCATCCCATGCGGAAGGAATAGCTGTTCGAGCCGAGCGCCCGAGGTGGACAGGTCAACGCCCAGTATCTGGGTAATCCCCCTCAACTTGATGACAACCATCACCACGAGCGCATCTTCGGAGATGGACTCCGCGAGGACGACGATCGGGTGCGGGTAGCCGAAGGAGAATCCGGGTCGTGCGTCGAGTATTTCATCGAAATCCGCCCTGAGCCTGTCCCGCCATTGCATGACCGTCTTGTCAACCTCTTGCTCCTCACGCCCTCGGGATGACCGGCGCGAGCCGGGCCTGACGGGTCCCTGCGCCGCCAATTCTGAGAACGCGACCACTAACCCATCCAGGTCCAGACGGCGCGCGAGGACCAGCGCGCACGGGGCCTCGACGACGGCCAGCGACCTGGCGTAGTCGGTGATGAAGTACCGCGAGGCGACGCCGCAATCCAACTCGATGTTCATGCTGTTTCCTGAGTCAACGATAGACGATCTCCGAGGCTTCACGCCCCGATGATCTCCTTCAGCCGCCCCATGAAGTGGCGGTAGTTCTCCAGCGACACATCCGGCGGGACAAGGTGGTCGAGGGCGGGGACGTAGCCGGGACGCTTGAGCATCTCCTCCGCGCGCTTCAGCTCCGCCTCCATCTCGTCCTTGCCCTTCGCCAGCGCCCGCTTGTCCAGGCCGCCGAGGATGCCGAGCTTCGGATGCTGGCGGCGATACTCCCGGATATCGCACCCCGCCTGGACCTCGAAGGGCCAGAAGACATTAACCCCCGTCTCCATCATCCACGGAACCAACTCGCGCACGTCGCCATCGCTGTCCACCGACAGCAGCGTGATGCCTTTGTTTTTGGCAAATGCCTTGATCTTGCGATAGCACGGGGCCATGAACTCGCGGAACATCTTCCCAGAAATGAGCGACCCGTTGCGCGAGCACATGTCCTCCCAGATGTGGATGATGTCCACCTCGACCTCGGCCGTCACCTTCTCATAGATGACGATCCAGAAATCGCTAAGGTAGTTCATCATGTCCTTGACGAGGTCCGACTGCGTGTGAAGGGAGATGAGGAACTCCTCCGCGCCCATCATGTTCCGCGGCGTGCCGAGGACGCCGTAGGGGTAGTACCCCAACACCAGCGCGTGATTGCGAGTCTGCCACCGCCGGACCTTCTCCGCCCAGTCGGCGGGAAAGCGGGCGGGGGCATCCGGGTCCAGCCGTTCCGCTTTTAGCTTCTCCCAATCCTCTCGGCCTTTTACGGGATACTCCAGAAACTGGGGCATAGAGGTGCGATCCTTTCGATCCAGTTTCAGAATGCCCAGCGCGTCCCGCCATATTTGCACATCGCCCCGATCCTCCACGACCTCTTCCTTGAAGGCAGGGCTATAGCCGAGGTTCACGGGAATTTGTTCCCACTGTCTGTCGAAGCCGATGCCCGCCTGCCAGTTGTTGTCGGGCAGGCCCTCTTTCTTCCATCGCTCCAGCGTCGCCCCCCAGGGGCCGAAGAGGGGGATGAAGGGGGCGCGGTCGGTCTTCTCGCACTTAAGCGTCGCCACCATGCGTTCGCGGTCGTTCATGTTACTCCTTCTGCGCTTTCGAAAGCGTCACGAGTGAAACCGCCATGTTCTTGAGCCGCAGGGATAGGGTCGTCGCCCCCTCATCGGACGCTTGTATAGTTTCATCCCTGACGACATCAATAGTCCCGGTTTCGAGATTATACTTCCCGCCGTTTGTGTCCTTCTTCGCAACGACGTAATCGTGGTATGGGTTCGTGTGCGTCGCGTCAATGAGGTACTGCCGCAGAGCAAGTTGCCCGGCGTTCTTGATCCCCGTGATCTTGATCTCGAATTCCCGATCCTCCTTCGAGCCGAGGTCAAACGTCCAGAGGAGGATGGCGATGCCCGATTCGTCGGCGCTGGCGATGACGCCTGCCGCGTTGTCGGGGGCGATGCCGCCGTCGCCGTTCATCTTGAGGGGCAGCTCCGCGGCTTTCAACATGCTCTCCATCTTCAGGGCGAAGTACGGCGTCGTGACGACCGGCCCCTTCAGGAGCGGCAGGCCGACGTAGCGGCGGATCATATCGTCGTCATAGTAAAATGTGAATCCCGGGTCGCGCGCCCCGGTGCGGGCGTCGGCGATCTTTTCGATAAAGTCGTAAACCACCGTCGGCGCGTCGGTCGGGCCGGTCACCATCTTCGGCTCGCCCCACACTCCCCAGTCGGCGACGGTGTTGCTGCCCGGCGGGCCGCAGGAGGTGCGGAACTCGATCCGGACCGTTTTCCCCGCGAAGTCCCTCAGGCTGACCTCGCGCTTCTGCCACGGAATTTCGCGTTGGTGAATATCCACGACTTGCGTCTCTGCGCCGTCGCAGATCACGACGACGCGAAACGTAACGCCGTCCATCTTTGGGTAGCGCTGAATCGCAAGGCCGGTAAAGAACGACAGACGCGGGTCGCCATCGGCAGGAACGGGAACCTCGTAACCGCCGAAAGTGAAGGCATGCGTGTTTGATCCCGTCGGCGAGTGCGCCAGGATGCCGGGTTTCTCCACGCCTGCAGCCGTGAACTTGCCGGCAAGGAACCGCGCCGCCTGGCGGCCGTCCCTGTCGAAGGGTCCCTTGTGCGTCACAATATCCTTCGGCGGAACTTCCGTCGGCAGGAAGTGGTTGAAGCTGACGTGGCATATCTTCGCGACGCCCGCCCGCCGGGCGAAGTGGTGCGCGGCGGTGATGTAGGCGGCGCAGTACTCGTTGTCCTGCTTCTTGTCTTCCAGCCAGAGATTGAATTCGTCGAGGAAGTATTCCGGCTCCGGCTTGAGGCCGGGGTATTCCTCACCCACCATCTTCCGCACCACATCCACCATCTCTCCATATTCACGGGGGTGGCCTTTGCGGTAGCCGTGGAAGCAGATGAAGTCGAGCGGCAATTTCCTATCTGCGCAGAATTTGAGGAAGTTGCGCATGAACTGCTCTCCCGCGTCGCGCGGGTCGGCGGCAAGGGCGGGCCCGCCAACCTTCGCACTCGGGTCCGCCTCGCGCACGACGCGCACCGTCCGCTCATACAGATCGCAGATCATCTGCCAGTCGCTTTTACCTTCCCGGACGGGGATGTCGCCCTCGTTGAGAGAGGTCACGTAGTATCGGACTCCGTACTTGTGCTCGACGCAATGCTTGACGATGTCGCGCATGAGCGCGTCCCATTCGTCGTAGCTCTTCGGCGGGGCATAGGCGGCCTTGTGGCGGAGCCTGGGATCGTCGGACTGGATCGAGCTTAGCGCCTGGGGCATGTTGTAGGCGAGGCGGATATACGGCTCGGCCCCGGCGCTACGGACGAGATCAACGAGGTTGTCGAAATCACTGAAGTCGAGATGCACCTTGCCGTCGTTGCCGCGCTCGACCTTCGTCCCCCAGAGCCATGTGTCGGAGAAGGCAATGAGGCGGGCGAGTCGGAAGTTTGCGTCAGCAAATCGGTTATGACATGCGTCGCCCTTCTCGAACGGCAGGGGCTTGTCCTTTGAGTTCCAGATTGTAGTGAAGTCGTGCACCCGGCGCATCGGCCCGACGGGGCGGGAGGCGTCAACGGCGGCGACGATCTTTTCCTTCTTGCCCAGGGCGAAGGGGGGCTTGAGGAGAACGCGATCGGTCAGGAGGAAATCGTCAATGGCCGCCTCGGCCGGCTGGATGTTCGGCCCGCGCGCGCCGATGAACATAACCTCCGGCGGATCGCTGAACGGGACAGCGCCGACCCCCAGCCTCGCGGCGTCATCCGCCCTGAGCATGATGAGGAGCGTCTCGTCGTCCATTGGCGTCCAGCTTGCCGTCACGCGATGCCACTCGCCGGGCTTCCAGCCTTGCACGGGGACGTTCACTCCACACCATGCATGGTCTGCACCGCGATAGACGAAGAGAAGTGCGCCGCCCTCCGCCTTGAAGATGGTAAGATGCGTCTGGCCCCTCTGGGCATTCAGCAAGGCATACCGCTTGGCGTCGTCCCCGCGCCAGTTCGGCCGGACCCAGAGGTCAATCGAACCCTGACGGGGATTGAACCGCCCGGCGAAGGGGAGCATGATGGATGCACCCGACGCAAACTGCGCCGCCTTGCCGTTGCGTCCCTCGACGAACGTCACATTCCCCTGCGCGCGCCCGCCGGCGGCAGTGATCTCGTCGGCGGAATCGAGGTGAAGCAGAGTATCATCCGCCGCGACAAAGGAAATCAGACAAATGGCCAGCCCGAAAATCAGAAAGGGGCGTGTGAACATAGTCCCGCTCCGAGGCATGAGAGATTTCGAACCGGCAAATCGGCCTGCCCCTTTTCACCCAATCAACCCTTCGCGGCGTCGGCCTCTACATCTGCCACGCGGACGCGCTCGCCGCCGCGCAGGGCAGAGCGATGGACCGCCGCCTCGAAGAGCAGCTCGTTCCATGCGGCCTCGCCGTCGGCGGGGAAAGGCTTGTCCTCCTTCATCGCCCGGATGACGCCGTCGGCCATGCGGGGGAAGGACTCCTCCATTTCGCTGCGCTTGCCCTCGGCCTGCCACAGCTCCTCGTCCTCCTGCTTCCACGCATTGGCCTTGCCGCGGCGATACCACCCATCGAGCCCGCGCGCCTCGGCATAGCTCTTCGCGCCGCAGATCATGATGCGGAGGGGATGGTCGTCGTAGCCCCATCCCATCGAGCCGTCGAGCGCGCCCGTCACGCCGTTGGACCAGCGCATGTGGATCATCCGCTGCCATCCGCCCGGTTCCGCCGGGTTACCGAGGCAACTCACCCATTCGGGCAGGCCCATGGTCCAGAGGATCTGGTCGATGACGTGCGACCAGCAGTTGAAGTGCGCCCGCGCCCGCACCATCCGAATCTCGCCGAGCCGCCCCTCGACGGCGTCTTCGTGGAGCTTGCGGAAGTGGGTGAAGAAGCGGTAGTTGTAGTCGATGCCGAACTTCAGCCCTGAGGCGCGCCATTCCTTGATCGCCGGCCAGGCGATGGCGGCGTCCTCCTCGCGGAGGCGATACTGCCCCTCCAGGCCGCACAAGGGCTTCTCCGTGAAGACATGTCGGCCGGCGGCGATGAGCTTCCGAAGGGGGGCGATGCGCCGCGTCTCGTTGGTGATGAGGAGCATAAGCTCCGCATCGCAGTTGGCCAGGAGCTCGTCCAGGCTTGCGTAGCCGGGAACGCCGAATTCCGCCTTTGCTTTTTCCAGCAGCGTCGGGTCCATGTCGCACACGGCGACGAGTCCAGCATCGGGATGGTTGGCGAAATTCTTGCCATGACGGAGGCCCATTCCCTTGCCGCTAATCAACGCACACTTGAGCATAACTGCATTCTCCTTGGCAAAAGGGGTCACGTGACTTCCCCCTGCAGAATCTTCTTGAGGTGCCTCCATTCCTGCAAACTCCCAAGCACAATCTCTGTGTTCTCTTTCATCCAGTCGCGCAGAGAAGCACGTAACTGTCCTGGGTCTCTACGCTCAGTGCCAGGAAGCAAGGGCCCCAGCGCGGCCATGAGGTCTTTTCCTGAGAACCAGACCAGGGGGTTCGCAGGCGAGTCGAAAAACGAGCTATCAAACTGTTGCGCGAACCGATCGTATGCCTTTTCGATGGATGCCTGATCCAGAGGGCGTAGCACACGGCTTCGAAAGCTATCAGCGTGCTGACGGGCCCAGTTCTTCATCTCTTGTTGTCCAATATCACGTGGGAGGTAGAAGTCCTTGTTCCCGGCCTCATCAGGCCGCGTGTCGAATCCATAGTGAGGCGGCAGGTTTTTCCGGCTCTGACCAATGGTCCAGCGCGCCGCTTGGTAGTAGCGGATGGAGCGGGCCGCGTTTAGGAGCGATTGCTCGTAGGAGGACCGATCAAGCCCGAGACATCCAGCAACTATAGCGGGTTCGAGCATGTAGTTTTCAATCTCGTGCTTGCACCAGCGCCACCCGAGGGTCTTTCCGTGGTAGTCCTTGTCCACGACAGGTGCGGCACAATCCGAAGGGGGAAGGAAGTCATAGTCTCGGTCTCGCAGGTAATAGGCGCCGGTGTTGCGTTTCTCCCGCTCTGTTCTCGTTCGCGGGGCGAGTGCGTATTTTGAGGATTTCGTCGCCTCCACGACGGGGTGACCGGCGAGAACGGGCTGGAGGATTTGCGCATCCAACTCTCCCTCCACCAGGAGAAGGGTCACAGGCATGACCTGCCCCCATCGAGGCGCACCTCGTGCTCGTCGGGGATGACTTCCTCAAGGTATGGGGAGTGTGTACTGATGATGAATTGGCAGTCCGGACCGATCTTCGGCAGGGCCGCAAGCAAGGCCTGCTGCTGAGGCGGATGGAGGTGCAGCTCCAGTTCGTCAATCAGGACGATGGACTTGGCGATGTCGAGGCGCACAAACTCATACAAGAGCGGAAAGACCGCCTGTTCGCCGGAGGACATTTCGCCAATGTCGAAGACCCTCCCTTGTCGCTCCAGGAGGAAATAGAAGTCGCTTGCTCGCCCGGTGGAGTTGAGCTCCCGAGGCTTGAGCCCGCGAAACTTTGTGCTGGGAAATACCCGCTCGAACATCGGCTCAAGTTCTGAGATGTAGTCCTTTCCTCCGTCCTTTTCGGGAGATGTGTGGTAGCCCCACCACCCGATGAGATACTCACGGAGGCGCTCAACTCCGCCTTGCCAGCTCTCTCGGATCTCCTTGCCTTCCATGTCCCCATTCGGCCGTGACAGCATCGCAGCGCCAAGGTTACGATCTTGATCGAACCAGAATACATCGCCCATTTCGGCGAAATGCTTTCGGAGCGAGGGATCGATGCTCAGCATGGCTTTGACGAGGTAGCGGCCAAGCAACTGCGGCTCTACGGCGCTCCCGCACCTGATGACGCCCGATTCATACGCTACCTTAAAGTCAGTGAAGTCTCCCGGGGGGGCGATATATTCTCTTGGCGGCTTTGCACCCGGCGCATGGACCGTGGTGTTCCAGAGGTCACGGACATCACGAACTGCACATATCTCGGCCTGGTCCATCGTGATCTCAAGCTCGATGTAGGTCGGCCCAAGGCTTGAGACACGCTCCGGCATGAAACCATGCCAGAGAAAATCTTCCGGGGACTTCGTCCGTCGGGTAGCAAGGGAAAGGACGAGCGCTATGGCCTGCAAGACGGTGGTTTTCCCCGAACCGTTGTCGCCTATCAGCGCGGTAATCTGGCGCGGGCCAGAACCACTCCCCACAAAGTCTATCTCCAAGTCCTTGATGACACGGAAATTCTTGATTTGAAGCGACTTCAGCTTCATTGCGTGAATCTGGTCCTCACAGAATGCTGTTCTACCGGTCAACCTGCTCGTTTTGCCACCGGTATGTCACCCCGTCTCTGAGCAAGTATATCACCCGATTCCCATTTATCAAAGACAAAACGCCGCCTCGTGACTTGTGCCCCATGGAGAAACAGCAAGTCTTGGAATTGCAGTGACGCTCATCTCTCAATGCCCCGCCGAACCCGCTTTCCTCATATCTGCAGCTTGTCGCCCACCGACTCGTCGGGGTGTTCCTCGCCGATGCAGATGAGGCCGCTGACGGCGCCGGACCTGTCGCGGAGGGCGCTGTTGTGCCAGAGGATGCGCCGGCGGATGCCAAACTTCGTGACCATGGGGCAGTCGTACATGGCGGGGAAGCTCTCGTCGCAGGCCGACCCCACGACCTTCCGAAAATCCTCCTGCTTCTCGCTCGGGATCAAGACGCTGATCCAGTCATGACCGAGGAGCTCCTTCTTGGAGTAGCCGGTGGATTTCTCGGCCTTCTTGTTGAAGAGCATCAGGTTTCCATTGAGGCCAGAACCGATGATGATGACGTTGGCGTTTTCGATGAGGCTGTCCTGGAGCTCCTTTTGGGTGCGAAGCTGGTCCTCCAGCCGTTTGCGTTGGGTGATATCTTTGCTTATGCCGCATAGCGCGACGACCTTGCCCTCCGCGTCCTTCAACGGGAAAAGTGTGGTCAGAAGCTCCACCGCCGTGCCGTCTTTGCGAAGTCCCTGCAATTCCACATTGTGGACCGTCTCGCCGGCGCCGACCTTTTCCACCAGTTTGGTCAATTTCTCCTGTTCATTTTCAGGGTAGAGCATCGGCGCTTTCTCGCCCTTCACTTCTTTGGCGGTGTAGCCGAAGGTCTGCTCGGCCCCTTTGTTCCACATTATGATGGTGCGATCGCGGTCGGTGCCAATCACACTGTCGGAGACATTCTCCACCATTTCGTGCGTCTGGCGAAGGTGTTCGTTTAGCTTCTGTTGTTCGAGTTCCGCAAGTTTGAGATTCGTGATGTCGCGTACCATCTCCAGCGCGGCGATAGTCCGACCGTAGCGATCGCGCAGGGGGGAGGCGTGTATCTCGTGCCATCGGGGCTTGCCTCGGGCGTCGGTGCTCTGCAGCGTGAGGCGCTGCGGCTCACCGGTCTCGATGGCCTTGAGGACGGGGCAGCCCTCGCAGGGGCCGGTCTGATCGCGGCTGCAGAACTCTTTGTAGCACGTCTTCCCCACGTCGGCGTTGGGGAACCATTGCTTCTGCCGGTCGTTCAGGTTGATAATCTTCAGGTCCTTGCTGATGATGGCGATCCCGTCACCGGAGGCGCGGAAAATCTCCTGGAGCCACTCCATTGACTCCGCCATTTCCTCTGTTTCCTTCTCGATCCTCTTGGGGAGGATCACCCGGCACAGGATCAACAAAGCGATGGCTGCGCCGAGCAGCAGCCCAGCCGCCAGGATACCGAACAAGAGCGTCCAGCTGGCCGCGTCGCCAATTCCCAATATGCAGAGGTCCGTCAACTCACACCTCCGGCATTCTTGGCAGGGGCTGATCGGCCGCCAGCTCTACTACCTGCTTCGCGTCCGACGCTTTGAGGATGCCGAGCGCAATCTCGATATTCACCCGCGCGTCCTCGCCGGTGATCGTCGGCTCGCGGTTGTCCCGGCAGGCGCGGATGAAGTCCGTGTCCTCGTCCAATTTTGCCAGATTCGCATCCGCCTTCTCGTGCTCTTTCAGGGGGACCACGACCGTCTCCATCTTCTCCGTGTCGTCAGTCTTGTATCGAATCTCATTTCGCCCATAAAGATACGCCATTCCCCGGCTCCCGATCAAGCCCCGATTGGAAAAACCGATCCGCGCCCCCTGGCTGGCGTCGAGCCGGCCGAAGGCGCCGCCCTCGAAGTTCAGGATCGCGGCAAAGGTGTCGTCGAAGGTCGGCGCGTCCTCGCGGCTGTAGCCCATGCTGCCATAGACCGACGCCACCCTCCCGCCGATGCATCGGAGGACGTCAATCTCGTGGATCTCCCACTCCATCTTTACCCCGCCGCTGAGTTTCGGATTGATGCGCCAGTGATTTGGCGAGGGGGCCGCGTGGTGGCCGAGGCGCGTGCTCCAGCAGGCGACGAGCCGCCCGAAGACGCCGTCGCGCAGCATCTTCAGGAGTTCCGCCAGCGCGCCGCCGTAGCGGGTGGACTGGCCGATCATCAGCTTTGTGCCGGCGGCCTTGTGGGCCGCGATCATGGCGTCACACTCGGAGAGGGTGAGAGCCATCGGTTTTTCGCACATGACATGCACACCGGCCTTCGCCGCGGCGACGGACTGCTCGGCATGCATGAAGTTCGGCGAGCAGACCCAGACGGCGTCCACGCCCGCGCCGAGCAGGTCGTTGTGGTTGGTGAATGCCTTCCCGCCGAACTCGTTGCAGGCGGCCTGGGCCGCGTCCAAAACAGCATCGGCGAAGCCTACGATCTTCACGCCCTCGATGTGCGACAGGCATCGGGCGTGGCCCTTGCCGTTGTTCCCCGCGCCGATGACACCGACGTTGAACATGACCCCTCCAACCATCACTCACGGCAATCCCTGCCGCCTTCTAAAAAACCATTCGACACACAGCAACCCGAGGATGAGCGTGTAGAAGTAACGGTTGTCCCAGAACGACTTCTCCACGTAGCTCTGTTCCTCGTGGGTGGATTCCTTCAGCTCGCCGATGACCTTCCCCATCTCCTCCGGGCGGATGCACTTGCCGCCGGTCTGCTCGGCGATGTACGCCAGCAGGTCCCGGTTGATTTCGTAGTCGCGCTTCTCCAGGTCCACCTGCTTGCAGGAGAACTTCACCACGTCCTGGCCGACTTCCTCGCCGTGGAGTTTGGCGGAGGCGGTGACGGTGTATCTGCCCGCCTGCTCGACCGGGAAGTTGAGGACGTAGCGGCCCGGGCGGTTCACGTCGCGTTCGAGGGGCTTCTTGATTTTTTCCTCGCTCGGCAATTGGATTGTCGCCGAGACTTGTGCGTCGGAGGCGGGGCGGTACTGGTCGTCCACCACCTGCACGGCGATCTCCGCCTTGTCGCCGAGGGCGTATTTCGCCCGGTCGCTGCTGACGAGGATGGGATTGTTCGGGACCTTGTATTGATAGGCGGCGACCCATCGGAGGGCGTTCTGCCAGAACTTGCGGAAGTATTCGTTGTCCTCGCCCTCGCCCCACATCTCCTCGAAGTAAACGCCCCAGCCGGCGGTGGTGTCGGTGCAGAAGGCAATGGAGCGCCCGCGGCCGTACTGCTGGACAGCGAGCATGACGCACGGGCCATAGACCGTTTTCTGCGTGGGATGCACGGCCAGGACCGTCGCGGCGGGCTTGGCGCGGAGGACGTGGTTGAATCCGTTGAAGGGCGGCATCTGCTTCCAGATCATCTCGTTTTTCTTCGAGTCGGGGTCTATCTGCATGATCGGGTGGGCCTGGCCCTCCTCGGTGATCTTCCACTGGAAGGGATGACGGTAGTCCTCGGCATATCGGTCGGTGCGGCCCTGCATGTCCACCGGAAGCATCTTGTCAATGAGCGATTCGTCGTAGCCGCCCGCGCCGAAGGCGGTGTATCCGCCGATCATGACGAACCCGCCGCCGTGCTCGGCGACGAAATCCACCGTGTTCTGGAGCTGCTCCTTGGTAAAGTACTCGATGTCAATGTCGCTGCTGATGATGACGTCGTATTTGTAGAGGTCCTTTTTCGTCTTGGGGAATCCCTCGCGGACGCACTGGATGCCGACCTTGCGGGCGGACTCGACGTCGTCGCGGAAGAGGGTCGTCGCCTCGACGGTGGCGTCCTCCTCAAGGGCCTGGACGAGGTATTGGTACTCCCACTTGTCCCGCGCAGGGAGGCCCTGGGTGGTGAAGTGGGTGTAGGCGTCGCCGGTCGGGGCGCCGGGCGCGCCCTGGCGGTATTGCGTCCCCTCCATGTAGAGCACCTTGATCTTGTGCTTCTCGGAATTGACGATGAAGGTCTCGCGGTTGTTCTCCTCGTTGAATTCATCCTTCTGCGGCGGGATGGCAAGGCTGAACTCAAGCAGGCCGACCTCCTTCGGCGTGAACTCGATCTCGACCTCCTGCGCCCCGCCCTTCAGGGCGAGTTCCGCGCGGGCGATCTCCTGCGGGCCGCGCTTGAGGAGGACCGGGACCTTTGATCCGTCGAAGCCGGAGCTCTGGACTTTGACGGCGAGGGTGACGATGGTATCGAGCATGACCTCGCGGTGGATGGAGACGTCGGCGATGGCGATGTCGCGGATGGCCTTCTGCCCGCCGAGGGCGACGGTGTAGATCGGCATGCCGTTTTCGCGGAAGGCCTTCACGGCGAGGGAGATGTTCTCCCGCCCGTTGTCGGCGCCGTCGGAGAGGAGGAGGACGGCGGAGACGGTCTCCTGGCTCAGACGGGCAAGGAGGGAGGAGAGGGATTTGGCGATGTTGGTGCGGTCGCCTTTCGTTTCCAGCAACTTGCGTTCAGGCAGGTCTTCGAGGTCACCGGCGAAGCGATAGGTGCGGACGCGGAAGTGCTCGCCGAGCGTGTCGGTGAGATTGTGCTCTGGGCCGAAGACGCTGCGCTGCATCTTCTCGGTGCGCTTGAGGCCGCCGACCTCGTCCTCGATGGACATGCTGAGGGAGTCGTCCATGACGACGGCGACGAGGCTTTCGAGTTTTTCGCTCTTGAAGATGCGGATGAGCGGGTGGCAGATGCAGAAGAGGATGAGGAGGATGACGACCAGCCGCACGGCCATGAGAAAATTTCGCGGGCGCGAATCAATCATAGGCCGCGACCAGACGTACAGCAGGGCGATCAGCGCGACGATGAGCAACGCACCGGGGATGAGATATGAGAACGGGGGGATGTAGGGGAAGTAAAGGGCTGTCGGCATTAGTTATGAACAAACCTTATCAAAGGATATCTTCACGGCAAAGTCAGGTGCTCACACGTCGGATCGGGCCAGTTGCTGCGCGATATATTGCTCCCGCTGCTCAAAGATCATAAGTTGCTCCGGCTTCGGCTCGATGCCGTGATTGTGCTCCCTCACATCGGCATCGAAGTTGAACACAAGCGCCTCTACAATGGAACGGCGATTTTCGATCTTGGCGCCCGAATGGTAAAAGTGATCGCGGGTGACGATGTTGAAGCATTTCCAAAACCTGGAAATCATGTCGTTTTCCCGGTAGTCATTGTGATGCCACGTGGACAAAATAAATTTTGCCGGGGTTGCGGACAGCAGCTCAAAAAGCCGCCGCTCGTCGCTCTCCGACCAGCCGTTGTAGTAATCAACATATCGCCCTGAGTAAGGCGGGTCGCAGTAGATGATATCATCCTCATTGGCTTGGGGAATGACCTCATCAAAGGGCGCATTTATGAACTGCCAGTCCGGTTGTATGAGACATGCCACGTCGTGCACCTGGTTCGCGATTTTTGTGATATACGATCTGCTGAACCGATTCGGTTTCTGGCAGAAAGGAATGTTCCATTCTCCCCTCCTGTTGAAGCGCATCATGCCGTTGAAGCCCGCGCGAGAGAGAAAAAGGAAATCAAGGGGATCGTGCTCGACGTTGAACCGATCCTTGACCACATTAAAGTAATCATAGCCGTTGTTCCCGGCGGCCCTGAGCTTCTTTCCTTCCTCCTCCAGATACCTACGAACACTTGCAGAACGAATACGCCCCTCCTTCACCTGTTGGTAGAACCGGATGATGTGGGGGTTTGTATCACTTAGAAGGGCCTTGTCAAAGCCCGAATTGAAGGCGACCACCCCCGTCCCGAGAAATGGCTCGACCCAACGCCCGTCCACTTTGGGCGCCAGCGCTCGAATCCACGGGACCAGCTTGGTCTTAATCCCCTGGCTCTTGATTGGCGGGACAAGCATTCTTTCTACTTCTCCGACAAGGCGCGGAAGTACTTCTCCACCATCGCCTTGTATTCGAGCGGGGCGTCTTCCTCGCCGGGGTCGCGCCGACGGCTCTTGTCAATCAGGCGCTCTAGCCTCTCGATCAGCCCCTCGCCGATTTTCTGGAGCGACTGGGCCGTCTCGCTAAGGCCAGGTTCCGCGTCCTTCAGGTGGCCCTTCGCCACCTTCGCCGTCGCGTCCTGCATCTTCATCTTCACCTTGTCCGCCAGGTCCTTCTCCACGTTCGGGTCTATGCGCTGCAGGCGGTCCATGAGGGCCGACGCTTTCTTGTCTAAGTCCTTCTGCTCCTCGGCCAGCTCCTTCACCTTCTCCTTCGCCTCGCCGCGGCCCTTCTTGCCCGGCTTCCCGCCCTTGGCGTCGGACTCCTGTTGGACCTTGGCCTTCATCTCCTCGACCTTGTCCTTCATCTCCTTCGTCTCCTCCACCGCCGCCTTCATGCGCTGCAGGGGGAGGGATGTGCGGTCCTCGTAGAGGTCCTCCACGCGCTCCTTCGCCGCGGCGACGGCGCGGGCGGCGTCGGCCTGGTTGCCTTTGGCCTTGGACCACTGCTTGCCCTTCATGTTATTCTGCGCCTGGGTCATCTTCTGATCGGTCTCGGCGTCCTTCACCTCCTGGTCGGCCTGCTTCACCGCGTCGGCGATCTCCTGCTCGCCTGCGGCGCGTGCCTGGGCGGAGAGCTTCGTCATCTGGTCTTGAAGATCGTCGAGGCCCTTCTGCGCCTCACGCTGGTCGCGCGCCGCCTGATCGGCCTTGCGCTCGTCAATAGGCTGGCCGTCCTGTTTGTCCTTGGACGCCTTGTCGAGGGTCTCCTTCGAGTCCTGCTGGAACTTATCGGTTTCCTGCGCCTTCTGAACGGCCTTGGCCAGTTGCTCGTTCAGTGTCTCGTCGAGCATCCTGCGCATGGCCTTGGCCGTCTGGCGCAGCTCGGACTCGGCCTCCTTCCCGCCCTCCTGGGCGGTCTTGGGGTCGAGGGGGATGAGCGTCTCGGCCTTCTCCATCTGCTCCTTGGCCGTGTCGAGCGACTGCTTCACGCTCTTGCTCAGGCCTGACTTCTCCAGCGACTTTATGCGTTCGGCCTGTTGGGCCAGCTTCTCGGTCTCCTGCTTAAGGTCGCCCTGTTCCTTGCGGACCTTGTCGGCCTCGGGCTTCTTGGCCGCGGCCTGTTGATCGGCGGGCTTCTTCTGGGGATCGGCGAGCTTGCCCATATCCTCGTTGGCCTTCTCCTGTCGGTCGGCCAGTTCGCGGGCCTTCTCGATGGCCTTGCCGAGACGGCGGGTGTCGTCCATGGCGAACTGCTCGGCGAGGTTGGCCAGTTCGTTGGCCATCTTGTCGAGCTTCTTCTCCGCGCCCTGGGCGTCGCGCTGGGCGTTGCGGGCGTCGTCGCGTTTCAGTTTGTCCTCGGCGCGGGCCATCTGCTGCTGCATGTCGCCCTTGTCGATCTGCTCGGCTACCTTCGCGACGTTCTGGCCGACGTCGGGATCAACCTTCTCGATCTTGGGGACCATGTTGCCGAGGCGCTTGCCGAGGTCGTTCAGGTCTTCTCGAACACGTTCCTGTTCCTTGGCAAGCCCCTGCTGGCGCTGTTCGGCCTGTTGGGCCTGCTGCGCGGGGCTGCCGCCCTGGCCCTCCTGGCCGGGGTACTTGTCGAAGGGGCCAGCCGGACCGGGGCCGGGGGCCTCCTGTCCCTGCTGCT
>JBFMAD010000051.1:0-51725 GCA_040755855.1 Planctomycetota bacterium
TGAGTTCGATGAGATATGGACTCTTTCTCGGCATCTTGGCTCCTTTCCCTTTGCGAGCCAGTATACCAAGAAAAACGCGGATTTGCAACGATTATACATCATCGTATTTATGAACAGGTGTACTAAGCCAAGACTATACTTCTGCCGACGAGGCGCCACGAGCACGACATCATTTGGATGCGCGCTCGAACGGATCCCTTCGTCCTCTCCTCTGAATGACATGTGGGAGCTTGTCGAAGTCGCGGAGCATCGGTCTGCGGTGGGGACGCGACCCGAGGTAGAGAACCGCCCTGAACTTGAGGACGGGGTGGCCGTCCTTGTCCTGCCCTATGTCGAAGGGCCATTCGGGCATGTCATACACATCTTGCCAAAGGGGGCCCTTGATAATGTTCAGGCGGAATCTCGAAATGTCCCGCGCGTCCGTGCCGTCTGAGATGCAGTCCATCTCAATCGTGGGGTACGGCAACCCGCGGTCAGCGAGAAACACGTTGATGTCTCTGGCCTCAAGCGACTTGATCCGGATGTAGGGTGGGATGATGTCAACCAACTGATCGAGCTTCTCCCCCCACAGGATGCGGCTCTCGCAAATTGCGAGGACCGTATCCTCCAGCTGCCCGAATTCTTTGATCTCTTCTCTGAGCCGGTCGGCCTCCTTCGCCTGTTCTTCGAGCTTGGTCATCTCCGCAAACAGCGCATCGCGCTCGGCGAGGGTCCTGGCCAGTGGGCCGCAACGGAAGTAGATCGTGACAGCGCCGACGATGAAGATCACCGCCGCCCACGCAATCCAGAAAACCAGCGCGGGCCGGGAGATCGGCGCGATGTTGAGGCGTTTCTTCTTGGGTTGTTCTTCGGACATTCGCCCCCCGATCCTGTTCAAGCGACTCTGCCATAAGCATAGCACACGGTTGCGAATTGTCAAGGTGTAGGGTGGGCCTCCGGCCCACCAAGACGTTAACTACGCTTCAACATCAGGCGGCCCAGCGGATGAGCCTTTTCAGGCCAGGTATCTGAGCGCCTCGGCCGCGCCGGCGACAAGCACCTCGGCGCCGCCGTACCGGTGGACCTCCCACGCCGGCTTGCGCACGATCTGGACTCCGCGACAGCACGGCAGGACCTTGGCGAAATGTCGCCAGTTCCCCGACGGGGTCACATCGGCCCACTTGACCTCAATCGGAAGCCACGGCTCACCATCCCGGCAGATCAGGAAGTCAATCTCGCGCTTTTCCTTGTCTCGCAGGTAGAAGAGCGCAAAGTCCCCTTCCCCCGTGTCGGTCCAGAAGTGGCATGTCTTCAGCAGGTGGCAAGCCACAAGGTTCTCAAAACGGGCCGCATCGTCCTTGATCGCCCCATAATCCCACAGATAGATTTTCCCCTCTCGCCGCAAGGCGCGGGGAATCCTTCGATGATACGGCTTGACCTCAAACAGGTAGTAGAGCTCCTTCAGGTATCCGAGCCACCGTTTCACCGTCGGGATGCTTACCTCCAGGTCCTCACCCACCGAGGTCATGCTGAACAACCCGCCGACCCGCTCGGGTATCAGCGCCGTCAGCATCTCGATGCGTCCCAGGTCGTGGATGCCGCTCAGGTCCCTCACGTCCTCGCGGGCGACAAGCTGCTCCCTGTTCCGCCGCCAGAGGCGGGCCTTCCGTTCGCTCTGCGCAAGATACGGCTCAGGAAACGGGCCATACACGAGGAGGTCCGCCAAACACTTCTCCGCTCCCCTGTTCGGACGCCTTGACCGCTCAAAAAGCGACGCGAGCATATCATCCGGCCCGAGAACATCGGCCGCCTCCACTTCACGCAGCGAGAAGGGATGCAGACGGAAGCTGTAATGCCGCCCGAGAAGGCTGTCGCTCCCTTTCATGTAAACACTCAGGCGCGCGCTCCCCGTCACCAGGATGTCGCAGGGTCGTTGCAGCGTGTCGAAAACCCCCTTGAGGTTCCTCTTCCATCGCCGGTCCTTGTGGATCTCGTCCAGCGCCAGAAGCGGAACGCCCCCGCCCTCGTCCGCAGGCACAACGGCAGAGGGGGTCTTGGCCCACGTTCGGCGGAACTCCACATCGTCCCAGTTCCAATACGCGCCGGCCTTGCGTTTCTCGAGAAGCATCCTGGCAAGCGTGGTCTTCCCGCACTGGCGCGGCCCGGACACGATAGCGATCTTGTGATCGGCGAAGGCCAGTTCCTCAATTGGGCGTTCGAGCGAGCGTCTTCTCATGCTGACTATTCTAACGTACCACGTTAGTTTGGTCAAGGCCCAAATCCGACCGTTCTAACGAACAGCGTTAGTTTGGTCAAAGCGCCGCCCGCTCACCTAATCTGCACCCACGCCCACCGCTTCGGCCTTGCCCCCTTTGACCACAACCTGAACCCGCTCCCCGCGAAGGGTTAGGATCGGACTCTTGTATTCGTCCCACCCGGCGGGGGCGAGCGGCTGGAAGGCGATCTCCTTCCCGATCTTCACGCCGCAGATCGTCTCGATATACACCATCAGCATCATCGCCGTCGGCCAGCCGAACCAGTAGCGCTGGATGGGCCGGCCCGTGTGCTTGTCGCAGATTTCCGGGAGCTGAAGGCCGGGCGTGAGGCACTCGCGCAGCCACTCGACCAGCCGCCTCGCCTCCTCGCGCGATTCGCAGCAGCTCATCAGGCGGCTCATGGCGCCGAGGGGCCACGGGCTGTAGGGCATCGTCTTGCTCCCGTCGCAGAGTTCGGCGTACTTCCCGTCCATCGTCCCGCGATAGCCCTGGTTGCGCGGGCTGTAGATGAATCGCAGCGTGTTGCGGTAGATTGGGTCGTCGGGCGGACAGAAGCCGAATCGCGCGGCCGAGATCAGGTTGGGGATGTCGGCATGATCGTACAGGAGGGCCTCGCCGTTCTCGCCGACCTCAAAGGCAAACACCTCGCCGAATTCTGGATCGCGGACGACAGCATGGCGATAGACGGCCTCGCGCCCCGTCCGCGCAAGCTCCTGAAGTCTGGCCTTCATGGGCGCATCGTCATAGACCTCGTCATAGAGCTCGACGAGCCGTTCGATCGTGGCTGTGAAAAGCATGTTGCCGGGGATGAAGCAGGGATAGACGCATCGTTCGTCGCTGGATCGCTCCGTCGAGGAGAAGAGGCCCGTCTTCGGCGACCGCCATGTCGCCACGTCGGCGACGATCTTCTCGACGGTCGCCTTGATCCTCGGATCGGCGACGAAGGCGTCGTCGCCCGTGGCGCGCCAGTAGCGGTAGAGCTCGCGCAGGGGATAGGAGGCCAGATCGAGGAGCCTCGCCTCGCGCTCTCCGCAACTGATCCCCTTGCCGATGTAGGACTTCCCCGCCCCGGCGTTTGGGATGGCGTCGAGGAAGTAGAACCGCAGGTGCTTCTTCACGATCTCAGGCTCGATCAGGAGGAGCGAGTTGGCGATGTGATAGCAGTCGCGGGCGCAGTCCACCGGCCATTCGAGATGATCGGAATGGAAGATCGCCTCGCCGCGTTCGGGAATCTCGTATCCGAGCGACAGGGCGTAGGCCGCGGACCGCCGGAGCGCCGCGGTGAGGAGCCTGTCGGGCGTCTCGAGGGCCTCCACGCTGGCGAGACGCTCCCGCCAGAGGTTTCTTGCCTTGTCCACGGAGATGGGCGGAAGGAGATTTGTTTTCTCACGATCATTCGCAAAGGTGACAGAGAATAGGAACTCCTTCCGTTCCTGCGCCTCAACGGCGAACTTATAGGGAAGCTCGAAGAAAAGGGTCGGCCGCTGCATGACCTCTCGGCCTGCGTGGAAGTCCACAATGCGTGTGTCGAATGTGGGCGTTGTCAGTTCGCCATTGGCTTCGAGCCGCACGAACACGCGAGCCGCCTCGTTGACGAGGTGGATCGCATTGCCCTGGACTTCCACCGAACATTCCACCGGGTTCGGCGCGCGGCGTCGGCCCACCGTGCCGTTGACGGCGTCGTAGAAGCTGCCTGTCTCCTCGCCGGGCCGGGCCGCGCCGGAGAGGACGATGGTCGCCTCCAGGCGCGATGCGGTGCGGTTCTCGAACCGAAGCGATTGAACCAGCCTCGCCTCGCCGGGCTTGCCGTATAGACTTGCCCGAACGTCCAGGCCGCGGCCCATCGCGTCGCCGCTGAACTGTGCGACGGGGATCGCCGCCGAGGCATACCATGTCCGCACGCGATAGGCCCTCTGGATGCGCCCGCCGATGCGGAGCGTCGTGTTCCACCAGCCGAACTTCAGCGATTGCCTGTGAAGCGGCGAGAACCACGAAACGAAGGGCGCGGAGAAGAGGACCCCGTCCGGCAGCCCCGTGGCCGCAAGGTCGGCGTTCACGATGCCATTGCCCGTGGTCAGGAGCGTCGCGCTGTAGAACAGTCTGGGCTCCCCGCCGATCCTCGCCGTGTGGATGAGCGAGTCCGTCTGGATCGGCTCCTCGGTGGGAAGGAGGTTGTCGTCGGGGTTGTGTCCGTGGAATGTCTCGTCGGTCATTTCGGACGCCTCTCTGAGAGTATGCACTGAATGAACAGCTAAGGTGTTCTGTGATAGTGATAGCCTATATCCGCGTTGCCTGCGTCTTTCCCCCCATCGCTTCGCGTGGTGCGGTCGGAGACCTCGGAGGAGGACGGCCCCGAGCCTGCATCAATGCAGGGGCTGTTCGCGGCTTGTCCTGCCGATGTGTGGCTCAGGTAATACTCGCCGAGCGGCCCCTTCGCAAAGAGGGGATCGGCAAGGATATGTCCCTTGCTGGCGGGCGGCTCCCAGGCCTCCGCATTGTTCCAGAAACAGCAGTTCGCATAGGCGATCTTGCCGGGCAGTTCAACGGGCGCCCCGTCGAGATTATTCGCAAAAATGGTGTTCTCCAATTTCACCGTCGCCGTGGCGTGCATCGCCAGGCCGGAGACGGAGCCGTAATTGCCTGCGATGGTATTGAAGCGGAGCGCTGCGGACCCCTCATCGAGCACGGCGACTGCGCCTCCCCATCCTTTGTTGCCCACGAAGAGATTATTCACGATGTCCGCCTTCGCGCGGAAGTACACGTCCACGCCGCCGCCTGTGCCCTCGTCCACGGTATTGTTGCGTATCTCATTCCCGAAAATGAGCGGACCCTGCGCGGGGAAGGCCGCCTCGCTGGGACAGAATACGGAAATACCTCCGCCGCACCTTTTCGCCCCGTTGTTGATGATGCGGCAGTTGCGGATGGTCGGCGAACTCAGAAAGAGCATCAGTCCCGCGCCGTCGTGATAGAAGTCATTGTCGAAGGTATCTATCTCCGGCCTCAAGACAGGCTTGTAATTGGAGGGCAGCAGTTTGCCTGGAAAGGCATAACCCCCTGTGATGGTCAGATTTTCAACCACGGTGCTCCGGTCAATGCCCTGGTCAAAGAAGATCACGTGGAGCGCCTGCCGGCCGGCATCTATGACGACCTCCGCCGGAGATTGTCCCGCCCCGCGCAACGTAACGCCGTTTTTCTCCGCTTTGAAGACAATCATGGCCTCCCCGGGGCGCGCGGGCCGGTACGTTCCGGGATGGATGAGGACGGTTTCGCCCGGATTGGCGGCGTCAACGGCGGCCTGGATGGACTCTCCCGGTCTAACCTCAAGGGCGGCCGTCGGCTTTTCTTGCGCATCATCCCTTCCGCATCCAAGGAGGACAAGGACGAGCATCAGCCCTATCCATTTTCGCGCCATGTCAATCTTCTCCATTCTTGGCGAGTTCAGGGGGATCAGAAACGGACGCGCGCGACGCCCGTGCGAATCGCCGCGCGGCGGACCACCTCGGCGATGCGTCTGTGCATCTCCCGATTCATGAAGTCCGGCACGAGGTCGTGCTTCGCGGTCTGGCGGTGGATGCAATGCGCCGCGGCGAGTTTCATCGCGTCGTTGATTTTTATGGCGCGGGCGTCCAGCGCGCCGCGGAAGATGCCGGGGAACGCAAGGGCGTTGTTCAACGACCGACCATCGGAGGCGATGGCCGCGCCCGCCCGGACGGCGTCGGCCGTGACGATCTCGGGGACGGGGTTTGCGAGGGCGAAGACGATGGAATCGCGCGCCATCGTCCTGACCATCTCGGGCTTCAGAAGCCCCGGTCCGGAGACGCCGACAAACACGTCGGCCCCCGCCACGGCGGCGGCGAGGTCGCCTCGCACGCCGTGTTTATTTGTGATCTCGGCAATCTCCCGCTTGAAGGGATTCATGTGCCGCCGGCGTCGGCGGTGGATCGCCCCGGCGCGATCGCAGAGAACGATGTCGCCGACGCCGATCAGCCGCAGCATCCGGGCGGTGGCGATGCCCGCCGCCCCGGCGCCGTTGATGACCACCCGCGTGTCCTTTGCCTTTCGCCGGGTCCGGCGCAGGGCGGTGAGCAGCGCGCCCGCGACGACGACCGATGTGCCGTGCTGGTCGTCATGAAAGACGGGGATATGGAGCCGTTCGCGGAGCGCCCGCTCCACCTCGAAGCACTGCGGGGCGGCGATGTCCTCGAGTTGGATGGCGCCGAACGTGGGGGCGATATGCTCCACGGTCGAGACGATGTCGCGCGTGTTCTTGCTGTCCACGAGAATGGGGATGGCGCTGATGCCGACCATCTTGCTGAGGATGACCGCCTTGCCCTCCATGACGGGCATCCCCGCCGCGACGCCGATGTCGCCCAGGCCGAGGATGGCCGTGCCGTTGGTGATGATGGCCACGCTGTTGCCGATGGATGTGTAGTCGCGGGCCAGGCCGGGCTTGCGCGCGATCACCCGGCAGACGTGCGCGACACCCGGGGTGTAGATGATGCGGAGGTCGGACACGCTCTCCATGGGCACGCGGCTTCGCATGGCGATCTTCCCGCCGAGATGTTTGGCGATGACCTCGTCGCGAATCTCCGTGAGATGCAGGCCATGAGCGCGCCGGATGCGGCGGGCAATGTTTTTGAGTTGGCGCTCGTGATCAATGTAGATGGTGACGTCGCGCACGATATGCTCGGCGGTCATGCGGACCTTGATGATGTCGCCGAGGAGCGCCCCCTCCTCGGCGATGAGATTGGCGAGGGCGGCGAACCCGCCGGGCCTGTCGTCAATCATCACCCGCAGCGTCTTGATCAGCTTGCCGCCGTACTTCTCAAACCCGTCGCCATAGGCTTTGTGTTGCATTGCAGATTCCCTCACAAGTGGGTTGTCGCGCGGGGTATTCTACGGGGGAAGACTGTCCGTTGTCAATCGCCGGAGGAGGAGTTTTGCCATCGCGGCGACTGCCCCGGTCTTCCTGTCCCGCTATTCGTATCGGAGAGCGTCTATCGGGTTGAGCAGGGATGCCTTGCGCGCGGGATAGAAGCCGAAGAATATGCCCACTGCGCCCGAGAAAGAGAAGGCTCCGAGGACGGACAAGGGAGAGACAAGCGTGGGCCAGTGGGCGAGCCGCGAGATGGAGAGCGCGCCCCCGATGCCCCCGAGCACACCGAGGACGCCGCCAAGGACGCTGAGGATGAGCGATTCGACAAGGAACTGGAGGAGGATGTCGCGCCGCTTCGCTCCGATGGCGCGTCGGATGCCGATTTCGCGCGTGCGCTCCGTCACGGAGACGAGCATAATGTTCATGATGCCGATCCCCCCAACTACAAGGGAGACCGAGGCGACGGCGGCGAGGAGGAGCGTCATGACCTCCGACGTGGCGCTGGCCGTTTGGGCCAGGTCCGTCTGACTGCGCACCATGAAGTCGTTGTCGTCGCGCGGGCCGATCTTGTGGCGCTGACGGAGAAGGGAGGTGATCTGGTCCTGCGCGATAGTCATGACCTCGGGCGATTTGGCGGACACGAAGATCATATGTAGAAACGTGATGCCGAGCATCTTTTTCTGCGCCGTGGTGACGGGGATTACCACCGTATCATCCTGATCCTGCCCGAAACTGCTCTGCCCGCGGGCCTTGAGGACGCCGAGGACCTTGAACGGCATCTTCTTCATGCGAATCGTCTGCCCGACAGGATCGGAGCCGAGGAAAAGATTATCTACGACGGTTTTGCCAATCACACAAACCTTGTTGGCCACGCGAACATCCTGTTCCGTGAACATGCTGCCGGACTCCAGGGCCCAGGAGCGCACGGTGAGATATGAAGGCGTCGCGCCCATCACGGTGGTGCTCCAGTTCTGTTCGGCATAGACGCACTGGGCGACCGTCCGCACGCTCTGCGCGACCTCCGACACGGCGGGACAGTCATCTTTGATGGCCTGCGCATCCTCGGGGATAAGTGTGGTAATGCTGCCCGCCCCCCATCGAACGCCGCCGCGCCCGGAGCTGCCGGGCATGATCATGATGAGGTTTGTGCCCATGCTCGCAATCTGCTGCTGCACCATCGCCGTAGCGCCCTGGCCGATGGCCACCATGATGATCACCGCCGCCACGCCTATGATGATGCCCAGCGTGGTGAGGAACGAACGCACCTTGTTCCGGGCGATGGCGCGAAACGCCGCCTTCAGGATGTACCACATGCAAGCCTCTTCATCAAAACGGATTGCGCGGCCCCGCGTCGCGCGGGCATAGGGGCCTACTCATAACGCAACGCCTCAATGGGATTCAACAACGCCGCCTTGTGAGCGGGATAGAAGCCGAAGAACACGCCAACGCCGCCGGAGAAGGAAAAGGCCACAAGGACCGTTCCCGGCGAAACCAATGTGGGCCAATTGAGGACATGGGACATTATGGCCGTGATTGCCATCCCTCCCGCCACGCCTATGACTCCGCCCATGGCGCTGAGCGCGACGGACTCGACCAGAAACTGCCACAGGATGTCGCGCCGCCGCGCTCCGATGGCGCGCCGGATGCCGATCTCCCGCGTCCGTTCCGTCACTGAGACCAGCATGATGTTCATGACGCCGACGCCCCCGACCACAAGGGAGATGGAAGCCACAGTGGACAGGAGGATCGTCAGAATCCGCAGGGTGGCCTCCGTCGTTTCGATCAGATCGGACAACGTGCGCAGCGCGAAATCCTCGTCATCCTTCAACTCGATATTGTGGCGCTGCCGGAGGAGCAGCCGCATCTGATTCTGGGCAATGGGGATATGATCGGCCGATGCCGCGGAAGCAAGCGCGGTGTGCAGGTGCGTCAGGCCGAACAACTTCTTCTGGGCGCTGGAGATAGGAACCAGCACGATGTCATCCTGATCGTCGCCAAAGACGTTTTGCCCGCGCTCCTTGAGCGTCCCGATTATTTTGAAAGGGATCTTCTTGATCCGCACCATCTGGCCCACCGGGTCGGCGCCAAGAAAGAGCTTGTTGACAACCACCTTCCCGACCACGCAGACCTTGCTCGCAATGCGAACGTCGTGCTCGGTGAACATCTCTCCCGATTCCATCGGCCAGGATCGGATCGCCACGTACGAGGGGGTTGTTCCGAGGATGGGCGCGGCCCAGTTCTGATCGCCTGAGACGGCCTGGGCCATGCCGCGCACCACCGGCGCAACCTCCGTCACGGCGGAACACTCCTCCCTGATCGCGTCGGCGTCTTCAAGTTTGAGGGTGGTGAGGCTCCGCGCGCCCCATCGCACGCCCGCCCGATTCGTGCTCCCGGGGACGACCATGATGAGGTTGCTTCCCAGTTCGGCAATCTGGATCTGAATCATCACCGTTGCGCCCTGGCCGAGCGCCACCATGGCGATCACCGCCGCGACGCCGATCATGATTCCCAGGGTGGTGAGGATGGAACGGACCTTATTGCGCGAAATGGATCGAAAAGCGGCCCGCAAGACAAACTTCATACCTGTCCCTCGGCCTGAGCTTCAGACGCGCTCTTGAGCTTGGCAAGCTCTTCCTCTAAGTTCATGCGCTCGCTGACCGCCTCTTCCTTGATAAAGCGTCCGTCGCGCATTCGGAGGATGCGCTTGGCGCAATAGGCTATGTCCGGCTCGTGCGTGATCAGGACAACCGTCATGCCGTCGTCGTTGAGCCTGCGGAAGACCTGCATGATCTCGATCGTGGAGGCGCTGTCTAAGTTCCCGGTCGGCTCATCCGCAAGGAGGAGGGCGGGGCGGTTCACGAGCGCCCTTGCAATCGCGACGCGCTGCTGCTGTCCGCCGGAGAGCTGATTCGGATAGTGATGGGCGCGGTCCGACAATCCCACTGTGGCAAGGACCTCCATCGCGCGTTCGCGAAGCTGCCGCGAGGATAACTGTCGCCCATAGGTGGCCGGCAGCTCCACATTTTCCAGCGCGCTGGTGCGCGAAAGAAGGCTGAAGTTCTGGAATACGAACCCGATCATATTGTTGCGGATTCGGGACAACTCGTTGTCGTTCAGCCGATTCACGTCGCGGTCGTTCAGGTAGTACTCGCCCGCCGTGGCCTTGTCCAGGCAGCCGAGTATATTCATCAGCGTGCTCTTGCCGGAGCCGGAGGACCCCATGATGGAAATAAAATCTCCCGGCCCCACGGTGAGCGAGATTCCCTTCAGCACATGCAGCGGAACTTCGCCCAACATATACGTCTTTGTTATATTTACGGCCCGGATGATCTCGCTCATGGATGGTCCCTGTGTTAGAACCGCCGAACCCCGCTCAGCGGACCTGTGGAGGTTACCGTCTGCGACTGCGTTGCGCCGATTACCAACTCCTGGCCTTCGGCAATGTCCCCTTCAATGACCTCCGTCCATTTGCCGTCCGCAAGGCCCGGTTTGAATCGGATCGGCTTCAGCTTATCCCCTGCCGCCTCGACCCAGACCCGCGCCATGCGCCTGCGGCTCCGCTCGCCGTTGCCATCTTCGGCGGAACCGGACTTGCCGCCCCCCTTGTTGCTCCATTCCTGCATTCGCTCCTGCATGGACTTCAGGGCGGCAGGCTCGATGAGGCTCTCTGAAGGTTGGAACCGCAGGGCCGAGTTCGGCACGCGCAGCGCCGAATCGCGCTTGTCAATGTGGAAGGTGGTATTGGCCGTCATGCCCGGCATGAGTTTCGATTCCGGATTGTTCACGGACACGATGACTGTGTAGGTCACCACGTTCTGCACCGTCGTCGGCGACAGGCGAACTTGAGAGACCGCTCCCGCAAATACGTCGTCCGGAAAGGCGTCAACGGTGAATGTGGCCTTCTGTCCGACCTTGATCTTTCCGATGTCGGCTTCGTCCACCGTCGCCTCCACCTGCATCTTCGTCAGGTCGTTGGCAATCGTGAAAAGGGTCGGCGACTGGAGCGAGGCGGCCACCGTCTGGCCCACGTCCACGGCCCGGGCCACCACAATGCCGTCAATGGGGGATGTGATGATCGTGTGCTCATAGTTCACTCTCGCGGATTCGTGGGCCGCCTTTGCCTGTTCCAGTTGGGCCTCCGCCGTTTTGAGCTGGGCCACCGCCGAGTCGTAGTTCGTCTGGGCATTGTCCTTGGTATTCTTCGACTGAACTTCAGTCAGGTCCAGGCTGGCCTGGGCCACCTCCACTTGCGCCTCGGCCGCTTTCAGTTGGGCCTCGGCGGTCTCCCAATTGGCCTGCGCGTCGTCTTTCTCGCTCTGCGCAATCGTCTTGTCCTTGACCAGTTGTGTGGCACGATCCAGCGCCCGCTTGGTCTGAGTCTTTGTCGCCTTCGCCTTCTCCACGTTCGCCTTCGCCACGGCCAGATTGCTCTGCGCCTCGGCGATCTGGCCCTTGTAAAGGCTGTCGGCGCTGTCGAGGCTCCGCTTCGCCTCCGCCACCGCCGCTTGCAGCTTCAGGATGTTGGCCTCGGCGCTTGCGATGTTGGCCTTTTCCTTCTCCACTGTGGCCTTGAAGAGGGCGGGGTCCAGCCGCGCAATGACCTGCCCGGCCTTTACCTTCGTGTTGAAGTCGGCGCAGAGATCGAGGATCGTCCCCGATACCTGCGTTCCCACCTGAACCGTCACCACCGAATTGATCGCGCCCGTGGAGGTGACCTCCAGGGAAATCGGCCCCTTTGACGCCTTGGCCGTCATATACTTTTCCCGCGTCGGGCTTGATGTGAATCGGCTCTTTGCAAACAAAAACCCCGCAACCGCGACCAGAAGGATGCAACCACCGAATACAATTCGACGCATATAGCCGCTCCGAAAAGACGCTTTCAGCGCTAAACCCTTTATTATAGCCGAAGTGACGGCCAAAAGAAAGAATTAACGGTATCGTGTCGGGACGCGTCAGCTGCGGACGGGCCGCCCGGCCCTGGCAAGGGACCGGAAGTCCTCGGCGCGTCCTGCCGGCCACAAGGGAGTTCCTGCTTGAAAAGCGCCCGCAAATGGTTACACTATGTGGCGTTCCTAATCCCCCAAAAGGAGAGCAACAGATTGCGGCTTCATATCCTGCTATGTCTCGCGTTTTTTTCGGCCCTTATCCCTCTGGACCTGACGCCGGCCGATGACCCCGATCCCGTCAAGGTCAACTGGTCCGACGACTGGCGGCGGATGGAGTTCACGTTCCAGGGCCAATCCTGTCTGTGGCCGGATGATATGGTGAATACGCCGTTCCCTCCGCCTGGCCGGCCGCCGGAGATAGCCACGACGTCGGAGTGGCCAGTGGTCACGCTGAAGGCGCGATGGGCCATTCCGATCATCCGGCTGGAGGAGAAGTATCGCCCCCAGTTGCGCGATCTCGTCCTGATGTACACCTGCGACGCGCAGCTCTATGAGTGGGCCTACCCGCAGATCGTTCGCTCGTCGCGGTACCGATGCCCGAAGGAATTTGTCGCAAAAGCGAACGATCCGTTCGGCTACGATCTGGCCGAGGCGCTGCGGGGAAAACTGGTATCCTACCAGATCACGGCCACCGCCGGTTTCGCCGCCCCCGAATACATGATCGAGACCAAGATGCGCATCGGACTCAGCCAGGACGGCAAGACGGTGTTCTTCCATGACACGCCCCACCAGATCACGGCAAACCTCAAGAGCCGCGACTACTTCGTGGCCTTTCACCTCGGCGAGAAGAATCTGGAGTTTGAGGGCCGGATGTACTGCGTGTGCACGCCGCGCCTCCTGTTCCGGGGCGAGCACATGCGCCGCGTCGAATTGAGCGGGCGCTATTTCATCAACCGACTGTATAAGGATTTCGCGGAGGGCGCCTCCGCGAAGGACGTGGAGGAGTATCTGGATCTGGTCAAGAACCAATACGTCAACCTGAAGGAACTCGCGGAGAAGTATAAGATCGAGGAAGAGCAAGTGTTGCCGTAGCCAAACTCGCCGTAGCTGAACTCGCCAGAGTTCAGACGGCGGTTGGCGGCCTTCCTGCTTGGTCATTCCCGCGTACGCGGGAATCCACGAGTGGCCGAGGGAGTAGATATCATGTTCACCGGAATCATCGAGGCGTGCAAACCCGCCGGCGCAGTATCGCGCTCGGGCGGATTGATGGAGATCGAGCTCGACCTGGGCGACTTGGCCGAGGGCGTCGCCGTCGGCGACAGCATCGCCCTCAACGGCGTCTGCCTGACGGTTGCGTCCCTCTCGGGCGCGACGGCCCGCTTCCAGGCCGTGCGCGAGACCCAGGAGCGCAGCGCCCTCGGCGCCCTGCGGCAGGGCGACCCGGTGAACGTGGAACGCTCCCTCCGCGTGGGCGACCGCCTCGGCGGGCACTTCGTGCAGGGGCATGTGGACGGCGTCGGCGTCCTGACGGAAAAAAGGGAATCGGCGGGGCAGTGCCTCATCCGCGTCGCCGTCCCGCCGGAGCTGACGGGCATGATGATCCCCAAAGGGTCCGTGGCCGTGGACGGCATCAGCCTGACGCTCGTTGATGTCGCGTCCGATTCCTTCTCCGCAGCGATCATCCCGCACACCCTGTCGAATACGACCCTCCGCGTCCGCCGCCCGGGCGACAAGGTGAACATTGAGGTTGACATGATCGGCAAGTACGTCGCCAGGCTGTTGGGCAGGGACGGAGGCGGCGGCCTCACACGGGAGAAGTTGGAGCGTTATGGGTTCGCGTAAACGTCGTCCCACCATCGGCCTCACCCTCGGCGACCCGGGCGGCATCGGCCCGGAGATCGTGGACAAGGCCCTCGCCGACAGGAGCGTTCGCGCGCTCGCGGAGTTCGTCGTTTTCGGGCGCGACAGGGGGATGCCGATCCCCAAGGATTTGACGGCCGTCCATGAGCCGACGGCCGATGGCGGGGAGGCGGCGGTGGGGTGGATTCTCGACGCCATCGCCGCGGCCATGGCTGGGGACATAGACGCCATTGTCACCGCGCCGATCAGCAAGGAGGCCATCCACCTCGCCGGCTACAACTGGCCCGGCCACACGGAAATCCTGAAGGAGAAGACCGGCGCCGAGCGGGCGGTGATGACGATGATCGGCGGCGGGCTGCGCGTGGCGCTGGTGACGACGCACGTTTCGGTTGCGAAACTTCCCTCCGTCCTGAAGAAGAAGGATATCGCGGACACCATTCGCATCAGCGACAGGGGGATGCGCGAGTATTTCGGTTTCGACCCTCCCCGCATCGCCGTCTGCGGCCTGAACCCGCACGCGGGGGAGGCGGGCCTCTTCGGCCGCGAGGAGGCCGAGGTCATTGCGCCGGCCATCGAGGCGGCTCGTTCACAGGGCGTCCACTGCACAGGTCCCGTCCCGGCGGATGTCGTCTTCCATCAGGCGCTCCAGGGGCGCTATGATGCGGTGGTGGCCATGTACCATGACCAAGCGACCATCCCCGTGAAGCTGCTGGCCTTCGAGACGGGCGTGAACGTGACGCTCGGCCTGCCGATCATCCGGACGTCGCCCGACCATGGCACGGCCTTCGACATCGCGGGCAAGGGCGTTGCGGACCCCGGCTCGCTGGCCGAAGCGATTTGGCTGGCCGTGGACATGGCGCGACGGAAGGGGAAGGCGAGATGAGCGCGGGAGGCGCGCCTGTCAATAAGACGGAGCTCACCGAACTTTTTTGCTCGATCGGGTTCCACCCGAGCCCCAAACTGGGCCAGAACTTTTTGATTGACCCGAACATGCGCCGGGCGATCGTGGATGCGGCGGGCCTCACCCGGGACGATGTCGTCCTCGAGATCGGCCCTGGCGCCGGCGCGTTGACGGGACTGCTCTGCGAACGGGCCGTGGCGGTCGTGGCGGTCGAGCTCGACCGGACGCTCTTCGAGATTCTGGAGGAGCACCTAAGCGGCATCCCGAACCTGACGCTCCTTCAGGGCGACGCCGTGGCGAGGCACCGCGCGATCAACCCTGCGGTGGTGGAGGCCCTGCAGGATCGGCTTGTCGAATCGCCGGGACGGCGGCTGAAGGTCGTGTCAAACCTGCCCTACAGCGCGAGCACGCCCGCGATCGTGGCGCTGATGACGGGCGGCCTGCCGGTGGCGCTGATGATCCTCACCGTGCAGAAGGAGATCGCCGACCGGATCGCCGCCGCGCCCGGCACGAAGGACTACGGCCTGCTGTCGGTGACGGTGCAGTCGGGGGCGGAGGTGACGCTGTTGCGCAAGCTCCCGCCGGAGGTATTCTGGCCCCGGCCCAAGGTCAGCTCGGCGGTGATCGAGATTCGGCCGAGAGCGGAGCTGATGAACCGAATCCGGGATAAGAAGACGTTCTCGGATGCGACCCATATCCTGTTCACGCATCGGCGAAAAACAGTGAGCAACTGTTTCAAGACGGCGGGGCAATTCGATCTCGGCGTGGACGCGGCGGGCCTGTTCGCCCATTGCGGCATCAACCCCGGTCTCCGGGGAGAGGCCCTGACTGTGGACCAGATCATTCTGCTTGCCAATACGGCCTTCGAATGGAAAAGGCGATAGACGACAAGTCATCGGCGGCGGCGACCCCGGCGGCCATCGCGCTCGCGTTGGCGGCGGCGATTGCCGTCCTGTTTTTCACATCCACAAATCACCTGTCCGTGTTGGTGTGGGCGGCTCACAAGCTGTACCTTGTCGTCGTCGCCCTGTTGATCCTCGCCGTCGCCGCGGCGGCGGGGGCGCGTGTGCTCCGGGCTTTCGAATGGGAACCCGGCGGCTTCGCACCGCGCCTGGGGTTCAGTGTGGGGATCGGTCTCGGCTTGTTCTCGTTGGTCACGCTGCTGCTTGGGGTTCTGGGGCTGCTCCACCAGATCGTGTTCGTTGTCCTCCTTGCCGTTGTCGCGCTCCTCAATGTAAAGTGCATTGTCGCACTGCTTCAGACCGGGGCGGAGCGCTGGCGGAGACGCTGGGACGATCTCTCGGGCTGCGGCGTGTTCCTGCTGGTAGTCATCGCCATCGTGTTCTGCATGAACCTGCTCGGGGCGCTGACGCCGCCGTGGCAGTACGACGATCTCGAATATCATCTCGGCGCGCCGGCGCAGTTCTACCGGCAGGGGCGGGTCACATTCCTGGAACACAACGTCTATTCCAACTTCCCCTTCAGCGTTGAGATGTGGCACCTGGCCGGGATGGTCCTGACGAGGTCGCCCCTCCACGGGGCCATCGTCGGCAAGCTCATCAGCGCGGGCCTTGGCCTGCTGACGGCGCTGGTCCTCTGGTCCCTCGCAAATCGCGTCTTTGGGCGGCCGGCGGGGGATTTCGCGGCGGCGTTCTTCTATGTCTCCCCGCCGATGGTCATGCTCTCGGTATCGGCGCACGTGGAGATCGCCCTGACGTTCTACTTCATCCTCAGCATTTTCGCATTTGTCAAATTTCACAAAAATGAACAGCTCGCGTGGTTGATCCTGGCGGCAATCGCCTGCGGCTTCGCGTTGGGCTGCAAATACAGCGCCGCCCTTTTCCTCCTTCTCCCACTTTTTCTTGGTGTTGTGACAAATGAGTTTACGGAGCGAAGGGGCGTCGGATCGGCGATCAAGAGGGCGGCAATCCTGCTCGGCATCGCGCTGGCGGTCGCGTCTCCCTGGTTCATCAAGAATCTCTTGTGCACGGGCAACCCGGTCTATCCCCTCCTTTGGTCGGTCCTCGGGGGGCGGGATTGGGGCGCGGCGCAGGACGCCATGTGGCGCAAGGCCCACCTCACCGCAGGGCAGGAATCGCTAACGCACTTCTTCTTCGACAGCCATTACCTCGTGCCGATCCTCGCCTTCGTGTTTATTCCCCTCCTGATTCTTCGCGGGCGGAGGCAGCCGACCGTGTTCCATCTCCTGGGCTACTTCGCGCTGTGCTATGTCTTGTGGCTGTCGTTCACCTATCGTCCCGTCCGCTTCCTTCTGCCGTCGGCGGCGGTGCTCCCCGTGTTGTCGGCGGGGGGATTGACGCAGATCAATCGGCGCGTCGCCTCGGCCTTGGCCGCGCCGCTCCTCATCTTCACGCTTGCCGAGGCGGGGCTGAAGGCCACCGTCGGCGGGAACTTCGACGCCCTGCTCTACGTCGGACCGGACGAGCAGTTCTTCAAGGACAACACCGACTTCGCCGCCGGCTACGAGGCGTGCCGGTTCCTCAACAGCGATGAGGTCCCGCGCAACGCGAAGATACTCTTCGTCGGCGAGGCGCGGACGTTCTACTGCGAGCGCGACTTCATCGCGCCGACGGTCTTCAACGAGAGCGTGTTTGAAAACACCCTTGCCGCGGCGGGCAACCCCAAAGATTTCGCCGAGTCGCTTCAACGGATCGGCGTTACCCACATCCTCATCAACTGGATGGAGATGGGTCGCCTGAACGAGACCTACGGCGCATTTGCAAAATTCGACAAGGCGAAATTTGAGGCGTTCGAGAGGGCCTGCCTCACGGAGGTCTTCCGCGCCCAGTCGCCGGGGTCCCTGATCGTCATCTATCGCGTCCGATCCGACTTGCCCTGACCCCCATGCTATTGGAGCAAATGATGGCGATTCACGAGCACATCTTCGGCGACGATCGGCCCTTCCCGCAGTGCCATGCGTCCACGCTGGTCCGGATGGCGAGCGGAAAAATTCTGGCGGCGTGGTTCGGCGGCACGCATGAGAAGCACAACGACGTCGCCATATGGATGGCCGAGCGGACCGACGGCCGTTGGTCGCCGGTGCGGCAGGCGGCCAGGGTGGAGGACCTGCCCCACTGGAATCCCGTCCTTTTCGCGGATGCCAAGAACCGGGTCCACCTGTTTTTCAAGATGGGTCCCACGCCGCAGACGTGGGAGACATGGACGATGACATCCGCCGATGAAGGGACAACCTGGACCGAGCCGAAGCGTATGGACCCGGCCGGCGACCTGCCGCGCGGGCCGGTGAAGAACAAGCCGATCATCCTCTCCGACGGCGCATGGCTGGCGGGATCGTCAACTGAGATCAAAGAGCAGTGGGATGTCTTTGTGGATCGCAGCGAGGACGAGGGGCGCTCGTGGCAGGTGAGCGACCTGATCCCCCTCGACCACGCGGGCTTTCCCGGCAAGGGCGTCATCCAGCCGACGCTTTGGGAGTCGGCCCCGGGGCGGGTGCACATGCTCATGCGGAGCAGCTGCGGGTGGATCTGCCGGAGCGATTCGGACGACGGCGGGCGGGCGTGGCGCCCCATCTATAAGACCGACTTGCCGAACAACAACAGCGGGATTGATGTAGCGAAGCTGTCGGATGGGTCGCTTGCATTAGTCTACAATCCCGTAGGCAAGGACTGGGGGGCGCGGACGCCGCTGTCGGTTTCCCTTTCGTTCGACAACGGCAAGACATGGCCGAGGCGGATAGACCTGGAAACGGAGCCTGGGGAGTATTCCTATCCCGCCGTCATCCCCGCGCCGGAGGGGATGGCGATCACCTACACATGGAAGCGGCAGCGCATCGCGTTCTGGATGGGATCGCTCGATGAAATTCCCAAACAATGACGAGGACGAAGAGGAGGATCGGATGACAGATTCGAGCGGACCGATGGACCGACGCGAGTTCCTTCGGGATCTGATGGCTGTCGGGACCGGCGGCGTGGCGGCGGGTATCGCCGCGGCGCGCCTTGCCCTCGGGCAGGACCAGGCAAAGGGCAATCGTCCCAACATCCTGTTCATCATGAGCGACGATCACGCTGCGCACGCGATCAGTTGCTATGGCAGCAAGGTCAACAAGACGCCGAACCTCGACCGCATCGCCAGCGAGGGCATGCGCTTCGACAACTGCTTCTGCACCAACTCGATCTGCGCGCCGAGCCGGGCCGTGATTCTGACGGGGAAGTATAGCCACCTGAACGGTGTCATCAACAACGCTGTGCCCTTCGACGGGAGCCAGCAGACCTTCCCGAAAGTCATGCAGCAGTCGGGCTATACCACCGCCATTGTCGGCAAGTGGCACCTCAAGACCGACCCGACGGGTTTCGACTACTGGAACATCCTGCCCGGCCAGGGGGCCTACCGCAACCCCGAGATGATCGAGACGGGCGAGAAGAAGAAGCATGAGGGCTACGTGACGGACATCATCACGGACCAGGCGCTGGACTGGCTGAATAACAAACGAGACAAGACGAAGCCCTTCTGTCTGATGCTCCACCACAAGGCCCCGCACCGCAACTGGCAGCCGGACGAGAAACATGAGCAGTTATTCGCAAATGTGAATATCCCGGAACCGGAGACGTTCAACGACGACTACGCGAACCGCGCCAGCGCCGCCCGCGAGGCGGCGATGCGGATTGACAAGGACCTTACCCGGAGCGACGTGAAGCAGGACCCGCCGCCGGGGCTTTCCGAGAGCGATCTGAAGAAGTGGAAGTACCAGCGATACATGCGCGACTACCTCGCCTGCGTCGCGTCGGTGGACGACAACGTGGGCCGCGTGCTGGACTACCTCAACGAGGCCGGCCTGACCCGGGACACGATCGTGGTCTATACGTCCGACCAGGGGTTTTACCTCGGCGACCACAACTGGTTCGACAAGCGGTTCATGTACGAGGAGTCGCTGCGGATGCCGTTCCTCATCCGCTACCCGCGCGAGATCAAGGCCGGAACGGTGAACGGAGATATGCTGCTGAACGTGGACTTTGCGCCGACGTTCTTAGATTACGCAAGCGCGGCCATCCCCGAAGACATGCAGGGCCGCAGCGCCCGGCCGCTGTTCCAGGTTAATACCCCTGCGGATTGGCGGACCTCGATGTATTATCACTATTACGAATATCCCGGCGGGCACACGGTCAAGCGGCACTACGGCGTGCGGACGAAGCGATATAAACTCATCCACTACTACAACGACATTGACGAGTGGGAGCTGTTCGATCTCGAAAAGGACCCGCACGAGCTGAAAAGCGTTTACAGCGATCCCGCGTATGCGGAGGTGGTCAGGGAATTGAAGACCGAGCTCGCCCGGCTGCAGAAGGAAGTCAAGTTGGACGACTCCGCTGAGAAGGCGTGGGACGCTCGTCCAACGAAAGCGAAGAAAGTAAGAAAAGGTCCAGAAGCGAAAGAGACGAAGGAGTGAGACGGTGACAGGCAAAAAAAAACTTGCGAAGCAGAGCCACAAGGTTGATTTCTGCGTCGTCGGCGGGGGGCTGGCCGGCATGTGCGCCGCCATCGCCGCGGCGCGGCATGGGGCAAAGGTCGCCCTCGTGCATGACCGCCCAGTTCTGGGCGGCAACGCATCGTCCGAGATCCGCATGTGGGTCTCCGGCGCGCACGGAAAATCCATGCGCGAGACGGGCATCGTCCATGAAATCGAGCTGGAGAACGACTACCGCAATCCCACGCAGAACTACTCGATCTGGGACAGCATCCTTTTCGAGAAAGTGAAATACGAGGACAACATCATGCTGCTCCTCAACTGCTCGTGCAACGACGTCGAGATGGACGGCAGCCGGATCAGACGGATCAAGGGCTGGCAGCTTACCACGGAGACGTGGCACACCGTCGAGGCGGACCTCTTCGCCGACTGTTCCGGCGACAGCATCCTCGCCCCGCTCACCGGGGCGGAGTTTCGCATCGGGCGCGAGGCGGCAGGCGAGTTCGGCGAGGACATCGAGCCGCCCGTCGCCGACAAGAGAACGATGGGCATGAGCTGCCTCATCCAGGCGCGGGAGACGGACCGACCGCAGGCGTTCGTCCCGCCGACGTGGGCGAACAAATACCTCACCGACGACGACCTCCCGCACCGCGGCCACAACATCCCCGGCAGCAACTTCTGGTGGATCGAACTCGGCGGCGAGCACGATTCGATCCACGACACCGAGACGCTGCGCGACGAACTCCTCAAGGTCGCCTTCGGTGTGTGGGACCATATCAAGAACCGCGGCGACCACGGCGCGGAGAACTGGGTCCTCGACTGGGTCGGCTTCCTGCCCGGCAAGCGCGAGAGCCGGCGCTACGTCGGCGACCACATCATCACGCAGAACGACGTCCGCGCCGAGGGGCGGTTCGACGACCTCGTGGCCTACGGCGGCTGGTCCATGGACGACCACCACCCCGGCGGGATGAACTGGCCGGGCAAGCCGACGGTCTTCCATCCCGCGCCGTCGCCCTACGGCATCCCGTATCGTTCGCTCTATTCGCGGAACATCGAAAACCTGCTTTTCGCGGGAAGAAATCTCAGCGCGACGCACGCGGCGATGAGTTCGACCCGCGTCATGGCGACGTGCGCCCTCCTCGGCCAGGCGGTGGGCGCGGCGGCGGCCATCGCGACGCGCAATAAGTTGACGCCGCGCGGGGTGTACCAGCAAAGGATTGCCGAGTTGAAGCAGACGCTCATGGACGACGACTGCTACCTGCCGTGGAATGTGCGCGAAGTCCCGGCGATGAGCAAACGCGCCAAGCTGACCGCATCGGAAGGCGATCCCGAACCTCTGCGCAACGGCATTGACCGACCGATCTGCGACGACGACAACGGCTGGACGGGTAAGACCGGTTCATGGGTGCAATATGCATTCGATGGACCGCAGAACGTCGCCCGGGCGCGGTTCATCTTCGAGAGCAACCTGGACCACAAGTGGCGGAGCATGAGGTGCGCCTACCCCCTGGACGCGAAACCGATTCAGGTGCACCCCGGCATGGTCCGGGCGTTCCGGATCGAGGCGAAGGACTCGACGGGCGAGTGGCGCGCGACGGCGAAGGTGGAGAACAACTACCAGCGCCTCGTGCGCGTCCCCCTCGACGTTAAGACTTCAGCCATCCGTTTCATCCCCGAGGCGACATGGGGCGCGGAACGAGTGCATGTGTTTGCGTGGGATGTGGGGTGACCGGCCCACGTCTCAGTTGAGAAGGTCCGACTTCGGGTCGAGGAGTTCCGAGATTTCCACGACCCGCTTCTCGACGCGCGAGATCTCCGACGCCTCGCCGATGGCCACGGACCACACCCCATCCACGGCATTCGACAGCGGCTCGGCCCCGTTCAGCAGACAGTCGAGGAAGTTGCGGAACATCATCGGGTCGGCCCCGCCGTGCCCGCCGGACCCGCGGGCGATCTTGTGCTCGATCACGTCCTTGCTCCATCGCGGATGGACTCGGATGGTATTGGCATGGAGATCGGCCACGGCCGTGCCCCGATCGCCGAGCACCACATACAGCCGGTTCGTGATGCTGCCGATGAAGCACTCGGAGTGACTGGCCACCTGCAGGCCGTCATACTCCACGATGCACACGCCCTGGTCGTGGGTGTCCTTCTCGGATTGATAGATGCAGACGTTGCGGACGTAGCCGTCGGCCTCGACGGCCTCCTTGCCGAACGTGTCGGCAGGGACGTCGAAACCATCCGGGCACTTGGGGCGCGCCTGACAGTCGGTGCAGTTGGGACCGTAGGTCTCGCCCGCTTCCAACTCGAAGGGGATCCCCTCCGGCCTCAGCACGCTGACATTGGCGAAGGCGCTGGCCCGGACGGGGCGCGCCCCCATGAGCCAGTTCACGACGTCGAGGTCGTGCGACCCCTTGTGGATAAAGAGGCCGCCGCTGAATTTTCGCAAGCGGTTCCAGCGCGCCATGTAGGTCTTGCCGCCGTCGTAGAACTCCTGGCTCTGGATGTTGAACACCTTGCCGAGCTCGCCGTCGTCCACGATCTTTTTCAACCGCTGCACGACGGGATCGAAGCGCATGTTAAAGCCCATGTAGACCAACCTGCCGCTCTTGCGCCCGGCCGCAAGGATGTTCATGCAGCCCTGCGTCGTGGTGGCGAGGGGCTTGTCCACGAACACGTCCTTGCCGGCCGCCAGCGCCATGACAGCGTACTTCTCGTGCAGGTAGTCCGGGGTGGTGATGCAGACCGCGGCGATGTCGTCGCGGGCGAGCAGGTCCTCCGGCTGTTCGTATAAGTCGCATTGAATCCCCAGCTTCTTCATCCCGGCCTCCATCCGCGGGCGATTGGGGTCGGCCAGCGCGACCACCTGGCACTCCGTGGGATGCCGCAGGGACATGGTCCCGAACGAATGAATCCCCCGGCCACCGGCCCCGATGATCCCGAGCTTCAACTTCGACATCCGAACATCTCCCAAACTGAACGCGGGCAAACTCCATACAAAAAGGCGGAATCCCAAGAAGATTTATGGGGAAAGCGGCGCCCCCCTTAGGCATGGGGGGCATAGGTCCTCCCGGGATTCCGCTGGAAGGATCATACCACAGACCACGCGACCAATGCAAGCCCCTCGCACGCGGAGTGCGCATATCATTCCTATCGCAGAATAACGAGGCCCTTGTGTTTGTGGACTGCGCAACCACGCCCAGGCGTGGTTGCGCCTTGTCGTCGGGAAGCCCTGCTTCCTGACGATGGCGCAGCAACCGTACGAAGGCGCCGAGATGGCCAGTTCCGAGGCACAGCCCTCGGACGATAAAAAATCGAATTAACCCCGACCGCCATCTCCGCGCCACAGATAGACACGGCTTGAACACAGACAAATCAGACCGGAATAATCCGTGTTTTTTCCGTGTTGATCCGTGGCTCGCCTCTGTGTCTTCGCGTGAGATTTTTTCTTCGCATTGTCGGAACTGTAGGGTATTACTCTTGGATGCTCTAAGTGCCGTGTCGAATGAACAGACGAATGAAGTGGGGGACAACGCAAGACTGAGACTTGAGGCCTACGAGGCCAAACTCAGCCTGGAGCTCGAAGAAAAGCGCAAGATAACGGAAGCCATCGTCCAGGTTTTCAGCCAGGATGTTGACACGGCGCTGTCTCGGCTTGTAGTCGAATTCCCGCAGTCCCCGACAGTTCAGCCTCTGCGGGATAGTTTTAGGCCACTTAGTTCAGCAAGTGTCGTCATAAAGTCGGTATGTGATCGAGAGGCAGACTACCCGCTTTGGAAGCAGAGTCTGTGCCAAATCTGCGTATCCATTCGCGAATGCATCCTGACGAGATGTGTAGATCCCTTGTGCGCGACACCGAACAAGCCTACCCATGTGTGGCGCTTCATTGTAGCGCACGTAACCTTCGTCGCAAAACAGATACGAGAACGCTGATTTGGTTCTACAAGAAAGGTGAAGGGCTTCTGCAGTCATTGGACTTCCGGGGACACGGACCGGTCCTCCGAAGACGGAGGCTTCCGGTCCATGTCCCCGGCTACCTAAATTCGCAAAAGTTAAAATTCGGGCGCGGATGGCGAAACGCAGTCAGATGGCTTCCGGGGCGCGTTTACGAGTAGCCATACACTTGGCTACTAAGTGAATTTGGAGCGAAAAGTCGTTTCTGGCCGGAGGTCGAAGGGTGAATGGTTGGAAGAATGGAAGGTTGGAAGGATGGAGGAATGGATGGATGGACGGGGGAGAACGGCTACGAATGGCCGGATCGAGGCTGTTGGGGCTGGCGCGCCAGGGAGGACTCGAACCCCCGACCGCCGGATTAGAAATCCGATTGGCGCTTTCATAACCGCCTACCCCACAGCCTCTTGTGACAAGCCTTCGGATTTTGTGCCAGATTTGTGCCACTCGGTTTTCGGCGTCTTGCCATACGTCAGCCGCCCAACGGCCATGCGACGATCTTCGTTGTTCATGTGGGTGTAGTACCTCAGCGTCACTGTCGGGTCCTTGTGCCCAAGCACCCCCTGTGCAATCGAGGGGTGCGTACCTTGTCGCGCCATCTCCGTAGCAACCGTGTGCCGAAGGCCATGAACTGTAAGCGTCTTGGGGTCTTTGATCCCCGCCCGCCTTGCGGTCCCGCGAAGTTGACGAACAAGATTGTGGCATCGCTGTGTGCCCTGTTCCGTGACGAAGACATACTCCGCATTGCGCTTGCTCGCAAGCCGCAAACGCCTGAGTTCCACCCACAAGTCCGGTGCAGCGCTGATGTCGATGTCCCGGTCCTGCCCGTTTTTTGTCTTCCAAGCGGCCCGACATCGTATGTGAATCACGCCTTGATCGAGATCAACATCGGACCAACGGAGATTGACAAGCTCCCCCTTGCGCATCCCCGTCATGAGGAAGGTGAGCCAGACCGGACGCATCGCCTCTGTTGCGTGGCCAAGAAGCAATTGGACCTCCTCCGGTTCCAAGGCGCGACTGGCCCTCTTGTCCGTCTCTCTCTTCGGCTTCAATGCCTCGATTGGCGACGAGCCAACCAACCGGCGCTCCACGCCATACTTGAGCATCTGCTTGAGGAAACCGATTTCGAGGTTGACCGTTCGTCGGCGGACGCCATCCCCTGTAAGCCTCTGGTCGCAGTATGCGTCAACATCGTCGAGGCTGATTTCTGACACTTTGCGTCCACCGAACTTGGACCGGACATTAGCGAGCAGGCCCACACTGCGCTCATACGTAGATTCACGGACTTCGGACTTGTGGAATCTCATGAACTTCTCTGCAAGATTGTCGAAGGCCATCTCATTGTCCACAACGCCATATTCGCCCCTTGCAGCTTGTGATTCGAGTTCCCGTAGAGCCGCCTGTGCATCTGCCTTGACCGTTCCGACCCGCTTCCGGGCGCGCTTGCCATCGACCGTGTAGTCGATATACCAAACGCGACCACGCTGGTAGATTCGGCCCATGCTACCTCACCTCCTCCCCGGCATTGGAGGCGGCCCCGGTTTCGGAGTCATTGGAAGTATACCCCATGACTCCGACATTCGCAACCGCCAAATGGCGGCCCCGGCACCGTTGCGGGCGATTCCGCGTGCGTTCCGCCCATTCCGACGCCTCGGAGAGGCGGAATCGCAGTTTCCCCATGAATCGGTAGTGCGGCAACCGTTCCCGAACCAACGACGTGCAGTAGCGCCGGACCGTTTTCGCGCTCACGCCGAGGAAGTCGGCGGCGGCCTGAATGTCAACGAATTTTTCGATTTCACGTCCCATTCCCTATTCTTCCTCTCCCCGCTTCCTGCCTCGACTCGTGCCTCGTTGGTGTCAGAATACCGACTTGCGATCAGACCTCTTGTGTGAGGCCCGATTGTTCGCGCTCGCCCCCGCTTCGTTCCTGTTTGACCCCTTGGTTCTTGGGTGTCTGGCCCCGTAGGAAGTCGATCAGGTCGTCCTCATAAATCTGCCACTGCCGCCCCACGCAGAACGCGGGCAGTCCCCTGTCCACGAGGTCGCGCAGCGATTGGTACGACACGCCGAGTTGCTTGGCGGCGGCGCGGAGGGTCCACACCTTGAAGATGCTCTTGCCTGTCCTTACGAGTATCTCGTCCGCGATTTCCTGTGCGCTCGCTTCCATCACTCGCTCCTTCTAAAATGGAAATGGTCTTCGCTATTATCAGCCACGGCTCAAACACGGCCTCGTAGTTGTATGGCTCCGAGACCAGCCGCCGCGCCTGCCGCTTCTCGTCTTCAATCTTGGTCTGCTCCTCGGATTCGAGGGGTTCAGACTCCAGCTTCGTCCCCTTCAAGCCCTCGTAGAAGAACCTTTCCGCGAACCATGCGCTGTTGACCGTGCCCCCGGTGGTGAGCCAACAGTCCACGAGCCGCGGTGTGATTCGTCGCCGGTTCACATCGGTCGTCTGCCTTTTCGCCGGGCCTATGATGCCCTGGCGACGGAGATCGGAAACGGCCTCCAGGAATGTTTCCTCGTCGGGCAGTGGCAACCTCCGGCATTTGTGACGGCGCATGTCCATAGGGCTGCCTTCATAGCCGCAATGGAGACAGCAACATCGGATGCCATCACTCATTTCTTCTTGTCCTCTGCTTGACGACGTTTTGCCTGCGCTTGTTCAAGCTCCAGGAGAAAGATCTCATCACGGATAGCTTGGTGTTCGCAACCCCACCTGTCACGCCGGCAGGGAGCGCCGGGGTCTCTCTCCTCGCAGTACCGCCCCCGGCATTCATGGCAGCATATCCACGGATCGACCCTGTGACGGGTGCGATGATGGCACCGAGAATGAGTGCATCGCCACGCTGGCTCTCTCACGGCTTTCTCTCGCCTCCGGTATTGCCGAAATCTTCAAGATCATGGCTTTTGCTCATCACGCGGTCGATCCGACGAACCAATATTTGTCAAGTATATTACTTATATTTTTTCGGTGCCGGTTCCACAGAACACCCGCAATCCCTTTTCCCCAAAGGCCCTGCAAAATCTCCGACAGCCTCGCCAAAACCGAGAAAAATACGCGACACGCGACCGGGGTGTGGGGTGTCCACCATAATGAATCCGCACTCTCTTCATCGCTGTCCCCGAACGATCCGACACGCCCGATTGACCGAGATCACACCCCGTCGCGCCTTGTCTATCAGGTCACTATCGCCGCTCTTGATGATTTCCTTCACCTTCATCACCGTATCCTCGCTGACTTCGGCCAAAGCCGCGATCCGCTTGCGCACATTGACCGATGGTCCTGTGAGATTCTCTTTCGCGCCGCGCCCCGCATAGACCTGCCTCTGTCTGGCCTCCGCCTTGAACCCAGGCTCGAAGTGAAGCGCCAACTCCACGCGATGGAACGGCGCAGGACACGGCCTTGACAGCTCGTTGCGGATGATCCACTCCTTCGCGGCCTTGCGGTCAGGCAGGTCAATTTGGTCCACATAGACCGAAAGCCCAAGTTCCCGGCAGATTTCAAAGTCCTCGACACCATCGAGGACAATGTTATGGGGACTCCACAGTGCAATGGTCGGCTGATACCCCGCCGTGATCTGTTCCACGCGGAGCCGACGCTGCTCCTCTGTCAGACGAGGACTGAGCAGCCGAAACTCTTCGTCAATTCTGACGTCGTTTGTGTTCAATCTGGCCCTCCTCTTTCCTGCCCGGCGATACGCTCGGCCTCATCGCGTGCCACTGCCCCTTCATACTCCATGATTGCCGCCCGTTCTTCGTAGGCGTCGTCGGAAATGCCAGTGTCATGGGAGGGGGGAGGGGTTCCTATCCCTTCAGATTTCAGTGCAACCATGCAACATTCAAGTGTCTCAACAGAAGGCAAGACCTCGATCTCTTCAGGCAATGGATCGCCCGGCACGAGTCGGGCAGGACGCCCCTTTTTATCCTCATGGTTGACCAGGTATCCCAGGTCAACTGCCGCCCGCACGCGTCGTTGTGTGGTTGATTTGTCCAGGCCCAGTTTCCGCGCCACCTGCACGTTATTGATTTCTGCATCTGTGTCGCCACGCAGCTCAACTACGGCCTCAACCGTCTCTCGAACCGTATCGGATACCCCGACCGCAAGCCCCTCGGACACCACGTCGAGAACCAGATCGCGCACCACCGCATAGTCGTCCAGCGTCGCCACCACGCGGCCTACGCTATCACGCTTTCGGTTCGCCTGATGGAGAAGTGCGTGCGCACAGATGAGGCCCTTAAGTGCGCTGAAATCCCGTCGAAGTCGAAGTGCCACAGGAGGTATCTTGTTCGCTAAAATCCGCGAATATGGGATTATGACACGGCGGTCGCCGTTCTCTATCCACTGCTGAAGCCCGTGCCACGGCTTAAAGTCGATCTCCTCATTCCGCTCCTCGGCCAGCGCCAGGAGAATTCTATGGGTCTGTTCTGGTGTGTCGGTTATAGATAAGGATAGAGCGCGAGTCTCATTTTCGGGATGTATCCGCGTCCGCGTCGTCGTCAGTATCAACCCCGTTGGACCTTCCCGTTCGATCACACGCGGTTGCAGGCCGTTACCCGTCTTTTCCACGGTTTCATAACGTATCCGTCCTTCGCTCAGGAGGGACCGGATCAGGTAGCTTCCGAAATCGCTGTTCAGACCGGCTGCCTCATAGATCACCAGCATTCGGTGGGTCAGTGGTTCATCGGAATACGCAAATGCTTTCTCGCTGGCCCCGGTCAGGTCGTAGAAGGCACTCGCAGGAAAGAACAGCAAAACCACCTGAACAACGTAGGATTTACCACCCGATGATGGCCCCTTGATGATGATCGAAATCGGCCTATCCAACAGCCTGCTGGTCAACACAAGAAAGATCAGCTTCACAACCCTTTCCTCACCGGCCACTCCCCTTCGGGCGACATCTTCTGCAAGACGATCAAGAATCCGTAGTTCCATCGCCAGCGACTTACACTGTTCCCATGCTTCTTCCTGCCGCGCCTTGGCCTCGATCTTCTCCCGTTCCGCCCACGGTACAGCCGAATCCATCGCCGCCTGCCACGCTTCCGAGAAACCTTTGGGGTCGGCCAGGTATAGGTCGGATGGGTCCTTGGCCTCATTCATGACGATGAGACGGACACGATCTCGGATGCTTGACTTTGAGAGCCATTCCATCACGGCCTCGCCACCACTATCGGCCTCAATCACCGCATAGATGACGGCGATGCTGTCGAGATAGGTAGCCCACCCATCCCTCCACATCGTAGCCCCCGGAATGCCGAGCGCGGGAACATAGTGATACCACAGCGTATGGCAGTCCGATTCGCCCTCCACGAGAACTGCGAAGCCCTTCTCGCGGGCCTCCTTCAGCCGCCACGGACCGTACGGATATGGCTTTGTGCCGGTCTTCCACCGAAACCGGTCGTCCCCCTGTTCAGATTTTTCAAGCGCGATGCGGAAGCGCACCGCGACCACATTGCCGCCTTCATCGAAGTAGGGGATACGCACAGCCGGACGGCTCTGGTAGTGAATATCCGTGAGGCCGAGCTTATTGAGAAAGCCGACCGGCAGCCCCTTCGCCGTGGCGTACTGCGCCAGAGTGCATCCCTCGCCATCGGATGGTTGCGCGGTTGCGGCGGTTTTCCTGGGATACCGACCCCCTCCCCCCCTGGATGTCGTCGTGATGGATTTCCCGCACGACGGATGGAAACACTTCCCCACCGAGTCATCGCCCTTGATCGAAAAGGTCCTGTGGTGGCAGAAGGGACATTCGGCCTTCCTGCCCGGTCGCCCCTCAATACCGTGCTTCTCTTTTAGCTGGCGCGAAACTGTGCTGTTCATCACGCCCACCCATCCCTCTCCGCATCCCGGCGCATCAGGAACGAGCGCAGACGGTCAATGTCGGACTCCGTCCAGAGCCGGAAGTGGCCCACTTTGGCGGGCGGCGCTATATGGCCCTCGCGCAGTAAGTATTCGACATAGCCGGGACTTAGGTCTGGCCATCCATCCCCCCGCAGTAGCTCAATGGCCTGGCCGGTACTACGTGCTGTGTTTTCCATCACATGGTCTCCGCTAAACAGTCGCCAACAATGAGTCTGAAAGCAGAAGAACCCCCATACTTGTGGGCGGAGTTGAATGGATGTTGAATCAGTGGGGGTGGGAAACGGCGAGGTAGCGTGTAGGGGGCACGAATTCGCGGTATGGGTGTTGCGCAGAGAGTTGCGTTACAGGTCTATTGTTTCAACTCGGCGGGATCGCAGTGGTCACAAATCCAGCAACCATATGCTTTCCTCGTCGCGTTATTCCTGCGGCAGACTTCACAGAAATGCGTTTCGGCCTCGATGGTCTGCGTGCCATCTTCCTCGGCCTTCTGGAATCCTTTTGTCCGATCACTGCGTTGGCCCTGCAAACCACGTGCAGCATCAGCCATCTGCCTATACGTCTTGTTTTTGCTCAGACTGCTCTTGTGGACCCTTACCTCAGCGGCGATCTCCGTGTCTGTCTTCCCCGGATGTTTCTGCACGAGCATCACCGCCTTGAGTAACCATTCGGGGACCTCCCCGTTCTTAGCCCTTCGACGTTTGGCTGGCTTCTTCTCCAGCAGTGCATCGAGCTTCTCGTTGACCTGTGCCATTGCCTCCATCAGTTGCCCCTGGTCCACACTCGACGGGGCTGTAACTGCGGTTTTTTGCCGTTCCTTCGGGGCCTCTGCTTTGGACACTGGTGCTTGCTGCGCGACCTCGGCAAGGACCTCCTTCCACATCTTTTCTACGCGCTCCGTCAGGACGCCAAGTCTCGGTTGTATCTCCCTCAGAAATCTACAGGCCGCTTCTGCGTTGTCTTTGAACTTCGGCAGCAGAAAAACGTGTCCTCCATGCGGAAACCAGTAGGCGAAGACTCGTCCGTTATCACTCCGTAGCGCCGGTATCCACTGCATCTTGCTGTGTAGTTTCCGTTGCAGCGCTTCGCCTGTTGTCGGGCTTATGGCTGGCGCAGATTGGGTGATGAACTGCCGGAATGCCTGACACTTCTCCCTGTCCTCCACGATTTGGAGCGGATAGCTCATGTCCACGTGCCCGGCATCCGGCCCAAACAGCGTTTCGAATTCGCGCCATTGCTCCGGTACAACCAGCTTCCGGGGACGGTACTCCGTCCAGAAGTACACTGGGGGAATACTATCGCCGAGCAACGTTGAGTACCCGTAAAGTCGCGCAAGGCGTGGGTCGGCGAAATGCAGCAGTATCCGATCCTCGCATAGGCCGCGTATCGCTTCGAGGGACACTTGCGGGACTGGCGGCAAGAATGTCGCGCCAGCATGCACCGTTCTGTTGCCCATCTTGATGAACACGTCGCCGTTACCCGGGGCCGTGATGGACAGACGGGCCGTGTGTTCGGGGTGCATGAGTATGACCAGCTCGGTATTGCTGGGGGGACGGGTGTATTTCGGGATATTCAGGTCTTCCAACCTCAACCCATGTGCCCTCGCAAACGCGGACATCTGCAGATAGACGTGCTCACACGGTACACACAAGAACGGCTCGACCGGAAGCTCGGTCCCGGCCTCTTGCTCAAAAATGATCGCCGCCCGGAAGGTTGTGGAGATCATAACGTCAGCTTCATAGTCGTATCGGTCATTCGGAGAAAGGATTTCATACCCCTCGGCGGCAAGGCGGTTCGCAAGCGGGACATCCTTATTCAGCAGATAGATGCTCGGTTTCTTCTCTCCCGATCCCCTGCCTGCCGCTTGGCGATCTTTTCTTGCCCTCCCCATCGCACCAGCCGGGAACGCCGACGATGCTGCCGCCGAGCTATGCACCTTGAGCCACTCCCGCGCTGTGTCAACGATTTCTCCCTGCTTTGCCAGGGGCGGGATATCACATATGCGCACAAGTTCGGTCAAAACCGATTCCAGAGCCGCTTGTTCAAAGTCTGCTGCCATGCCCGCTACCCGATGGAGGTTGCGGCGCAACAATTCCACGCCGCGCATCTTCCCAAATTCGGGGGCGTTTATACTCATGTCCGCCACAACAAGGCTCAGTGCCACTCGATTCTTTGGGAGGGCCAACACATCGGGACGTAGCACCGCCAGAAAAGCCAATGGTATCGGTTTTTCCGATTGCGGCATATGCGCATCCCGTTCAATGCACCCTCGGTTCTTGTCCAACCAGCCAATGCACTTCTGGACAATCCCCAGATCACCCGTGCCATCAAATAGGGCGTCAAACCAAGGAATGTGCTGTAGGTCCTTCTCAGGCGGCACGAATGTGCATACTGCTCGCGTCTCGGCATGGGATAGGCCCGATAGGTGGTTGCCAACACTGTCGGGAAACGCAAAGAACCTCTTGGCAACATTCAAGGCACAGTCGCGGCCCCCATGAAAACTCAGACCCAAGTGTTGGATCAATGTCAAGACATCAGCAAGCTGGTTGAATGCGCTGTCAAGTTCCTTCTCGACGCCTTCCTCGCCAGCCTCTTGCAGCAGTCTATCAACAGCGTCATGTGGCACGCATGAAAACACCCACGGCCAGAATTGCAGCGTAAGGGCCTCGGAACGGAGTATCATCTTAATCGCCCTGCACGGCTTGTCTTCTCCATCGGGGTAATCATACCACCAGGGGTGTGTCGGTCGGCCTTCGTCGTCAATCAACCGATCCGGCCAACCATGTTCATTCGGCTTGAGGTCTGACACGCCTTCGCCTTCCTTTTGCTACTTGTTGACGTCTTCCGGCTTCACCGGTTTCGCGCCCAGGCGAATGAGATGAGCGTTAGCTTCGCTCTCTATCGCGTAAACGGTTTTCCCCCACTGAACGACCTCGCGGCAAAGTTGCTCTGTCTTGCCGTTGGGTTCGGCATACGCGAAAAGAATTCTGTCGGCCAGCGCCGCGACGAACCGATTGCGAAACGTCGCCGTCTCCACCGTCGGGCGACGCGGCTTCTTGATGAAGGGCGAAACGATCAGCAGCCGCCCCTCGTCAAGCGCCGCTTTCCACTCGGATCGTACTCGCATCGTCTCGATGCTCCGGGCCGGGCAGAGGATGACAGGTTGCTTCCCCCGGAGCAGAAGGTCCAGACATTCTCGCTCCATCGGCGATTGAAAGCCGCCTATGACAACCCGCCCCGCGTCGCGCAGGGCGCGAGCCATGTCGTATGTCTGAAGGATCACACTGCCGGGGCACTTGACAGAACAAAAGAGCGCCATGGGGTGATTGTGTGCTATGCCCAAGTCACCAATGGTCGCAATTCCATCGGGAGCATCATCGCGCAGATGATCGCACAAGGACGCGGGGTACCCATCGCGGGTCTGGCCGATGATTACGACAGCCGACATAGTTGGCCCTCCGGCTGCTCGCTGGAATGACGCACACGAGTCATAAGCGAGTCATTTCATGAGTCATTTGACTCATTCCTCTCACTGGCCGTTTCAGCCGATTCATTGTTCCCTGCATTCGCCATACAGCCAATTGCACCTTTTTGCGGTGTAACCGTAACCTATTATCCTATCAGCAGATACGTATCTGCACTCTCCTTAATTGGCCGGGAACAGCCAAATAATTGGCTATTTGCGGGATCACTGGACGTGGTTGCGATTCTGCCCCTCTTGCTTGACCGGATACCAGCGACCTCCCTTTGTGCGACCGACACACGTGATGGCGCCATCAGCCTTCAGCTCCGCCAGAAGCGTCTTTATCGTCCCCCTCGAAGCATCCGGTAATACCTGCTGTAGCTCCACCAGCCGAGAACCTGTCTTGCGATTCTCTCTGATGTGCTTTAGCAGAAGCTCCCTATTCGTGGCGCGGTCCAGTCCCCTTCTCCGTGTGTAGGTCCCTTTCTCGCCAAGGAAATCGTGAAACCTCCGTGAGAGGATATACCGCACGCCACGCCCGCGGCCGACACGCTCCAGGATGCCCCGATCAACAAGCTGTACGACCGTGTGCTTCAATTCCTCTGGGACTCGCGCTCCCCGATAGACCATGTCAACAACGAGAAAGTCCTCGGTAGTGAACGTGGCCAGTTGCTCACCCCCGATCTGTTCAAGGAACCGAAGGAAACGCGGGTCGCTAACCGTGCAATTGAAGGCCAGCGACACCTGATAGTCGTCGGTTCCGGCGAAGTTAGGAGGAGCTTTGCTCTCACGTATGCACTCTTCGACAATAAGGTTCATGCCCTGTCCAGCCCGCTCGACAAGCCCGCACTTGGCAAACGTCTCCGCGATCCTCCTGTTTCGAGGACACTGCCGTGATAGGATGTTGCCCGGCGTGATGCCGGGCGGAAGACCTCCGGGACTTACAATGCGCACTTTCCGAGGATACTGGCTGATGAAGACCGAGCCTGCAAGCCGATAGTCCCGGTGGCTTACCGCGTTCAGAATGCTCTCCCTGAGCACCGCCTCGTTGAAAGTGGGAATGTCCCAAACAAAGAGGCCGTCGCGGAAGTGTTGAAGGTCGTTCCGCTCGTTGATCCTTGCCCACAACGCCGCATAGTAACAGAAGAAGCCCTCTCTGAACTCCCAACGCCTTTGCGCCGGTCCTGATGCTTCGGACGAGCGATACTCCAGGACGATCTCCGCCGGTGGAAGGTGCTTGCTAAGCGCGGGGCTGGTTCCGAAAAGAATAAGCGCCGCATAGGTGACGCCGCCATCCACCACCAACTCCGCATCGCGGAGCAATTGTCCCGCCGAGCATTGCTTCAGCTTTTCATTCCCGGACTTGGCCAGCCAACGGGCGCGGAAGTCCTCCATTGCCTCCGGCGTCAGGTCGGCCTCGGATGCACCAGTGCAAACCTCTGCCGAGAAGTCGGGACCGGCTTCCTCGAAGATACGCTTCAGCATGTCCGGCGTCATCGGGGCCAGTGTGTCGCCGCTCCGCATCAGGTACGCGCCGTCCACCGGAATCGCCATGCCCAACGGTCGCGGAGGCACGTGAAAAACGAGAACCCGTCCACCTGGATGTGGAATCTCCTCAGCGTCAATCCGAAGGCGAAGCCTGTCAACCAATCCCCTCTTGGTCCGTCCGATTTGTGTGAAGGCTTGGGTACCCACAACCCGACGCGGCATCTTGTCCGTCACACCCAGGACGAACTTGCCTCCTCCCTCGTTGGCGAGCGCGGCGCAGTATTCCACGAGCTTGTCGAAATGGTAGCTTCCCTTGGCTTCCTTAAACTCAAGGCGTTCCCCTTCGTCCGCCTGAAGCCAGGCAGCGAGTTGTTGGAGTCTGCTCTCACTCATTCTTCGTCATTCTCCGTCCCCCCGCCCATCCGATACTTGATGTCGTAATTGATGATGAAATCCAACTCCTCGTCCGTGAAGCCGTAGTGCTGCGCCAGGACGCGGTCGATCTCGTCAATGATGGGCTTGGAGTGCTTGGGGTAGAACTCGTCGTAGATGACCTTCCCAGTGGCCTGGTACTGGCACTCCTTGCGCTCCTTGTGGCGCTTGAAGTCGGCCATGAGATCGCGGGTCAATTCCGCCAGGCGGGATTTCACCGCCTCCGACATCCGGTCAATGCCGAGCGGGAAGTTCTCGATTTCGCGCATGTTCAGGTGGCGGCAATCGGAAAGAATCAGAAACCACCAGTAGAAGAGGGAACAGTTCAACGCCGCGACCGCGACTGCGGCGTCGGTCTTGGACGGAAACATCAGCGTCTTGACCTGCGTTGAAATCTGCTCGCCGCCGCGCTCGTTCCAGAAGTATGGCGCGAAGTCCATGGCGCGGACCCAATAGCGCGGCGCGTTATGAAAGAATACCTTGCCGCCATTCCGGGGTGCGAGGATGTCGCTCAATGACTTCAACTGCTTGACCTTGCGCCACAGTGCCAATTCTTGCGAGATATGGACTTTGGGCATGGAGTTCGGAAACTTGGTTGTCGAGATGTCCGCATATTGCACCTGCGTCAGGAGGAACGGGCGGAACTCCTCATGCCACCGATGGTATCGTGAGGCAAACAAGTCAGAGGCGACGGCGTCATGCAGAGTGACGTAAATGCACAATCGTTGGTCAACGCCGACAAACAGTTTCGCTGGACGGATGCAGAAAGTGGAAATCCACGAGACAGACGGAGTGCCAGTGAAAAGTTCCTGCACGAGCGACATGCGGTCGGTGCATATTGCCGAATGGGGAACGATCATGCCGCTTCTGCCGCGTTTCCGCACGAGTTGCTTATTGCGTTCGAGTACGAAGGCGTAAAGGTTACCGCAACTCTCCGTTGCGTAACCGGTGATTGCATACTCCTTCTTGACCTTACCGTACTCCACATACGGCGGATTCCCGATGATGACGTCAAAGCCACCGCTTTTGAGGATGCCATAGAACTCGGCGAACCAGTGGAAGGGCTGGTGGCTCTTTCGCCACTTCTCGAACGCTTCCTTTTTCCTGGTGTCCACGCCGTACTGTCCGGCGAGGAAGCGGTCGAGCTCGTCGGTCAGTTTTCCGAGCCGCGAGCGCAGCTCGTCCTTCGCCTCCGCGAACTGCCGGGGTGACATTCCCTGCTCGGTCTGCATCTCCCTGAACTTGCGGAAGGCGCGGTCGGCGATCTCGGCCTCCTCCTCGATGCGGGCGACCTCGCCCTTGCCGAAACCGAGCGTGCCTTCCTGCGTTTTCTTCACTTCGTCAAGCGAGGCGAAGCCGACGAGCGTGTTCCCGGCGCGGATGTTGAAGTCTATGTCCGGGAGCGGCTCGAGCCCCATATTCTCCTTCGCTGGTTCGGGGTTCACCTGCGCGACGAGTTTGAGGAAGAGGCGCAGTTTGCAGATCTCGACCGCCTCCTCCATGATGTCCACGCCGAAGAGGTTGTTTACGATGACGGACTTGAGTACGAAATAGCGACGGTTCGTTCGGTCCTCAACGCGCTTCAGGGTCTCGATGAAGAACTTGTGGTAATTCGGGTGGTTCTTCCTGCCGCCCTCGCCCCACTCATCCAGGAAGAAACGCATGCGCTCGAGGCACGCCTCGTAGAGCGGGTCAAGGATATTGAGCGCCGCGAAGAGGAACGCGCCCGAGCCGCAGGTCGGGTCGAGCACAGTGACCGCCTCGATAGCCTTCCAGAAGGCGACGAGGAGTTCCGGCCCCTCGCAGTTCTCAATCACGTCCTGGGCGAACCGTCGGATGTCGAGATTGTAGGTGATGAGGTCGTTGATGGAGCGGACCTCGCCCGCCGCGAGCTTGCCTTTGACCTCCTCATAGCGCTTCCGCCGTGCGACGACCTCCCGCCAGATTTCGGTGGGCAGGGCGTATTCCGGCGGCGCGGGCTTGTTCCAGGGCTTCCGCCGCTCAAGGAGGTTGGGCTTGGCCGTATCGAGGCCATCGGCGATTTCCGGCGGCAGGGGCAACAACCTGTCAAGCGGCTTGTTGTTGTGGATGTCCCAGGTGATTCCGTGGCGGACCGCCGGATAGATGTAGCGGTCGGGGTCCTCCACCAGCAGCCGCCAGACGGGGCGTTCCCCGTCAAAGGCGACCTTGCACTTCTCCCGCGCCGCGTCAAAGAGGAAGGGGATGACCGTGTTCTGGCCGATGTAGCCGGTGATGTCCTCCTTGGTGTAGTACGCGCCCATCTGCTTTTGGTTGATGTATTTCTCGAAGATGTAGCCGAGGACGTCGGGGTTGATTTCGTTATCCGCCTTGAGCGGGCGCTCATCCAGGTGCCAGTGATAGGCGTCGAAGAACTCGAAGAGTTTCTCAAACGCCTTGTCGGGGATGACGATGGCTTTGCCGTGCAACCGCTCGATCTGGTGGGGCATGAAGATGCCGCCGTTGAGGTAAGGGACTTCGCCAAGCAGCTTTTGGGCCTTCTCCGTGCGCTCGCCTTTCTGCTTGGCGAAGCCCTCGAAGAAAAGCGGGCAGAGGAAATCGCGGTAGTAGCGGTCCTTGCCGAGTTCCCTGTTGGATTGGACGAGCTTGTTCTTGAGGTAGTCCGCGTCTCTGCCGAGGAAGCCCTTCTTCTGGATGAAGTAGATGAACATGAGGCGGTTGAGCATCACCGAGACGTACCAGCGCTCCATCTCGTCGTCCGGGATGCCCTCCAGGAACTTGAGGAACTCGGCGTGCTCGGTCTTGAAGCGGTCGTAGAACTTCTTGGTGACGCGCTCGACGTCGAAGGCTTTCCGGGCGCGGCCAGTCACGTCCAGCAGCGTGAGGTTTTCTTCCTCTTCGAGTGCAACGGCCAGGTGTCGTATCTTCTGGGCCAGCCGTTCCCCCGTTTCGCCGCGCCTGTACCATTCGCCGCGCAGAACCGGCTGCCTGCCGGTTTCGCGGCGGCTCCATAGCCAGTATTGCCGGCTCTTGTCGGCGTCTACAAAGATGATGAGATGTTCGTGAGCAGACTTCGTGACCTGGCGCTCGATCTTGCGGCGCGTCTGGTCATCCGGAATTCGCGAGCCCCCCCGGGGGTCGCAGACGAACACCACCACGCCGCGCTTTTCGGCGACGGCGTTCAAAGTGAACGATTGGCTATCCACCGACACGCGAAGGAGAGCGCTGTGCCGGTTCCAACCAAGTTCCTCGACAAAGAGCGTCTTGAAGTCGAAGGCTGCGAGGAGTTTGCGTGTCCGAGCAAAATCCAGGGGCATAGGCTACTTCCCTCCTTCTTCCGCTCGCAGGCCCATAGAACAGATGATGCGTGGTTCTCTCGACTCCGCCTCCTCGCTTCTCTGGCAGAGCGCGTCGGCGTCGCGCAGCGACATGACCTTCTGGGCAAGAGTTTCGTTGTCGGCATTGGTGCGGAGCAAACGGTTCAAGGCGTCCTTCGCTGCCTCGCGGAGGGGATAACAATAGATTTCCTCGATGGCGCGATGAAGCTCCTGTCGGTCGAACAGAGTGCCCTTAACGTCTTCAGCATACTGCTTCAGCCGATAATACGTGCGGTATCGTGCACCGGAAGACCGGCCCAGTTGGCCCCCGATGGACTTCTCCTCTCTGAGCACCTGCTCGACACCCTTCTTGACGAGATCATGGTGGCTATCAAGACGGGGAAGGGCGGAAGTATTCGGTCTGCACTTGGATGCGTCCAGGATGGCTTTCTGCGATTCGGTGACGCTCCGACCGTTTTTATCCATCCAGACCAGCGCATCGTTGTCTTCGGCAGTGCGCAAGTAAACCAACACGCCTTCCGGGGCATCGCCGGTGGGCTTGTGTGGCCGCGTGGAATAGACTACAGAAGGCATGTCGGCAATGATCTTCTCCAACTTGGGGTCGGTGGTAATGGCATTCTTCCAGATTTGATAGGCATAGGAGGCCAGGTCCACTTCAGCGTCAACGTCGCCGTCAAGGATGCCCGCCTTCTCGGTGAAAAGGTCGCGGACCGCCTGGTCGTTGTGGTCGTCCTCGAAGAATGCCTCATCGGTGCCGACGACCTCCGCATTTTCCGTGAGACGTTGCCTGACACGGCTGCGAAGCCGGATGATCCGCTCCACGCCATCGGCAGGAAGGAACGAATAGCACAAGATATTCTCGGCCTGTTGTCCGATGCGGTCCACGCGGCCAACGCGCTGAACCAGCCGGATAATGGCCCACGGTAAATCATAATTGACGACAATAGCGCCGTCCTGCAAGTTCTGTCCTTCACTGAGAACGTCGGTAGCGATCAATACGCGGAGTTCCTTTTCGGGGCCGATCTCGATCCGTTTCTCGTTGCTTACGGGGCTGAACCGCCATGCCAGAGCAGTGGGGTCGTAGGAATCCCCGGTGACGCCTGCCATTTTGTCCACGCTCCGTTTCTTCAGTTCCGTTTCAAGGTAATGCACCGTGTCCGCGAACTGCGAGAACACAATGACCTTCTCACGAGGGTGCTTCTTGCGCAGCAGGTCGAGGAGCGCTTCGAGTTTGGCGTCTTGCTCAACGTCCCACTCTCCGCACTTATCAAGCACCTTGAGCAGCTCATCCGCGTCGTCACGCAGGTGTTGGGCCAACACCTTGTCAAACAGGTCTGAACGCAGCCAGTCGAATCGTTTCTTGCCCTGCGTAGAGTACCGGGCATAGGCTTCGGCGGCGTGACGGTCGAAATCTTCCTTGGTGCGCAAGGTGGAGATGCCTTCCGACGAGGAGTTACCTTCTTCGTCGTCTTCGAACAGGCTGCCAGTTGCATCCTCATCGTCATCGGAGAAACGGGTGTCAAGCAGTCCGGTGTCCTGAGTGCCAATGGGCAATGGCAGGCCCTTCTCGATGGCGTGGAGATAGACACAATTGCGCAGGATGTGCCGCTCAATGGACTGGAGAAACGCCTGCCCACTACTCTCCAGGCGCTTGAAAAGGTTTGTGCGGCAGAAGCCCATCAAACGCTTGCCGGCGCGGGACAGGTTGTCCAGTATCTTTTCTTCCGTCCGCGTCGGAGGTGTGTCGGGTGTGGGGACAACATAGTTGGCCAGTCCGTAGCGTGGCAGGTGCAGGGCATTGATCGTGTTGACGATGCCCGGCGCGTATAGGCGCGCATACTGGTCTTTGGCGTTCTTCTCGTCAATCTTGAACTTGACTGTCTTCGGCACACGGGTCGGGAAATAAGACCGGCGGCCATCTTCAAAGGTCAAGTACTTTCGGACGCGCTCTGGGGGCTTTTTCTTGCATTTCGGACAGATTGTAGAACCGCTTTTGAGAGCGTTCCCACATTGGCAATCAAAGGACGCATAGTTATCCATGATGAAGCTGCGCGTTCGCCGGACCAGGTAGAGGCGCATCAGTTCACGCCAATCGTCGGCGTATTCGCTTTTTTCAAACGCGGCAAGGGAGCGAAGCGAACACTGATGTTGGCTGCTAAACTCGACTTCGCCCATCTCACGGAGCTTGCGCTCCGGCCGAATGGGTAGCTCTTGGTCTTCCGGCAGGAAGAGCCGCAGTTGATTGGACAAATCGAGGTAGGTCTTGTTGTAGGGCGTGGCCGAGAGCAAGACACACTTGCTGTCGTTCCTCTGAATATAGTCCCGGATTGCCAAGTATCGTCTTCCTGCACGGTTGCGAAGGTTATGGCTTTCGTCAATCACTACGAGACGATAGCGCTTCTCCTCTGGCAACTTTCGCGTGACCATGCTAAGCGAAACAACCTTCCCGCGCAACCCGTAGCGCTCCCGGTAGTCGGTCCACATTGGAACAAGGTTTTTCGGACAGATGATAAGTGTTTCCAGACCATCTTCTTCAAAAATGCGCGCCACTGCGGTGGCCATCAGGGTCTTGCCAAGGCCGACTACATCCCCGATGAGCACCCCGCCGCGTTTGTTGAGATGGTGTGCGGAGATCTTGACGGCTGCCTGCTGAAATTCAAAGAGCGTGGCGGCAAGCTCTGGCGGGAGACGGAACTCGGAAAGTCCTTCACGGGCCTCTCGTGACAGATGGTAGGCCATTTTTACATAAATATGGTAGGGGGGGATCGGTTCTTCTCGCGCCCAGCTTTCCTCAATGATGGCCGCAAGTTCATCCGAAATGTCAATGCACCACCTGTCCTTCCATCGGTCTTCAAACCACCGGGCCAATTTGTTGCAGGCGTCGCCATCCAGGACGTCCACATTTAGTTCGCCCTGCTTGGAAAGACCCGCCATTGTTAAATTGCTGCTTCCCAGATAACCTACCGTGGGATTGATCGGATCGGGACGAAACAACAGATACAGTTTTGCGTGAAGTGGATGCCGAAGAAACAGCTTGACGATGACTTTCTTGGCGCGAATCTGCGCGGCCAACCGGCGCAATCCAGCCTCGTCCTCATTCGTGGGTACGCCAACCGTCAACTGGTCTCGAAATTCCTGGGCCAACTTTTTCCTCAGCCGGTTTACGGCTTGCTGGTCCACTTCCTCCCCCGGCTTTGTGATGCTTAGCGCATTTCGAAGTTCCTCTTGCGCCATGGGCTGCATCCCCACAAGAAGACGACAACATTGACCCGGCTCGCCGGGCCACCGCTCTATGTATTCGTCAATCTGCTTCCATCCGCGCAGATTGAAGTACCCAACGCAGAAATCCGCCCGGTTTGCCAAGTTGAGTGTTTGCTGAAGTGCGGAAAGAAGCTGCTGCTCAATATTGTCGAAGATTCGCGGCATTCTGGTATTCAATCCTATCTGGACACAAAACAAAAAAGGCAATCCCGCCGTTCTTTCACGCGAGATTGCCTTTTGATCGTCTCACACATCCCCCTTCCACATAGAGGACCGTTGGGAATGAATGGTCATTTTCTACCAGACCCGATGCCACCAGCGCAAGCAAAAACTCCCGTTTCTTCGCCCCGGCCCACGCGCGTACGTGTCTGAAACAGATCATTACTACGAAGGCCGGGGCCTGATGGGGGGTCGAAGGCGCATGAGACGGGAAAGGCAAAGGGACGGTGCGCCGTGTATATAAACATACTGCGAAAGTAACCCCCTTCTTTGGCCCACATAGGGGGGCGTCCTCGCGTACGCGCGCGAAAAATTATGGACGCCGACTATCAGGATACATCGAAAGGCCGTGGACCCATACCCCCTCCCCCTTCAAGACCCGTCCAAAAGCATCCCAAAAGCACTACAAAAGCCTACGCAAACCGTCCGCATGTCCGCCGTCCTTGCGCCGTCCATCGGCATATTCCCGCTTCGCATGTCCCCAGGACCATGCCGAAGGCGCAACAAAACCATGCGCAAACCATGCCGAAATCGCGCCGTCCGTCCGCCATGCCGGACCTTGCCGGACATTTTTCCTTCGCTTCACTTCCGCCGCCATGCCGAAAAGACCTTCGCAATCGCGTAAGTTAATTGCATCTTAACTTACACTTTTGCGAATCTTCCCCCTCCGCCGTCCGCCTTCGGTCCGCTTTCCGTCCGCTTTCCGTAGGCTTTGCGTACGCTTTGGGTACGGTTTTGTCCCCCTTTGCGACTGCCTTCCGCATGGTCTTGACACGCTTCCCGCAAGCCGACCGTCCGCCTTCCGCCTGCCTTGCGTCCGCTTTCGGTCCGCTTTTGTCCCCCTTTGCGTAGGCTTTTCGCATGGTCTTGAAGCGCCTTCGGCAAGCCGTCCGTCCCCCTTCATGTATGCTTTGCGTCCACTTTCCGTCCGCTTTTCGACCCGTCTTGTCGGCCTTTTCGCTTGCCGTCCGTCCGCTTCCCCCGACATGGCGCAATTTTTCCATTCACTTTTGCGAAGATTCGTAATCCCTTATCGCGCAATGACTTACATGGCTATTTTCCGTGAAAAGGCCGGTTTGCCCTTGACAAGAAGCTATATCGCGTATATACTGCTTATAGATGTGAAATCGTTCAGCGTGGCTCATTTTTGGAGGAAGGGAAAATGCTGTTAGCGGAGAAGTATAGGCCGAAGACGTTCGAGGACTTCATCGGCAATGAACGTGTCATTGCCCAAGTCAAGGAACTGATCGAAGACCCGTCCTTCGATCGCGGCGCCTTCTGGATTGAAGGCGCAAGCGGAATCGGCAAGACTTCCCTTGCCTACGTGATCGCAAATCACTTCAAGGCCGAAATCCTTGACGTGAACGGTCGCCGATGCAACGCCGATTTCGTTCAAGGCATGGAAGCGGACCTCCGACCGTCCCCCCTCTTCGGCGCTTACAAGTGGAAGGCTATCATCATAAATGAAAGCCATGCCATGACACGTCCCGCCGTCCAAGAACTCTTGACGGTCTTGGAGAATCTTCCGCCAAAGTGCCTTGTCATCTTCACTACGACGGAAGATATATGGAAATCCCCCCAAGACGAGAAGGCAACACGGTCAAAAAAGGACGGCCTTTTCGGGGAGTTTACCAAGCCTTTCGTACGGCGCATCTTCCACTACAGGTTATCGAATCAAGGACTTGTCGAAGCCTTCGCGCAAAGGGCAAAGACCATCGCCCAAGCCGAAGGCAAGGACGGCCTTCCTATCGAAGCCTATGTCAAGGCCGTCAAGGACTCCGGCAACTGTCTTGGCGAAGTCTTGAAGCAAGTACAGCAAGGGACCATAGGATAAAGGGGGGATGCCATGACACTACCAAAGGAATACAAGACGATCAAAAGTCTTGCCGACTGCCGACAAAACATCCTCATGGTCGGTCCGTCCGGTTGCGGGAAGACTTGGCTTGCCGAAAGACTCGCGGCGGACTTGGACATGGACTTCGCCGCCGTGTCTTGTTCAAGCGGCATGTCTGAATCCCAAGTCGCCGGATGGCTTCTGCCGACCGGCGAAGGCGGCCGGTTTGAGTATGCGCCTTCGGATTTCGTACGCATCTATGAGAATGGCGGCGTCTTCCTCTTTGACGAGATTGACTCCGCCGACCCGAACACCTTGACGTTTATCAACGCGGCTTTGGCAAACGGGACAATGCACATTCCGCAACGTCTTGGCAATTCGACCGTCAAGCGCCATGCCGACTGCATCATCCTTGCGGCGGCGAACACCTACGGCAACGGCGCTGATATGGTCTATGTCGGTCGCAATCAACTTGACGGCGCAACGCTCGACCGCTTCCGGTCCGGCATTGTGGCAATGGACTATGACGCCGACGTCGAGGAGTCCCTTGTCCATCCGTCCGTCTTGACGTGGGGAAGGGCAATCCGGGCGAAGATTCGAGAACTTGGCTTGCGACGGATTCTGTCCACAAGGGTTATGCGCGACTTTTCCATCATGGTTGACAAGGCCGAATGGACAAAGGCCGACTGCGAACGAGCATACTTCGCCGACTGGCCGGAAGACGAACGGGTCCGCCTTGAGGACTTGCCCTGGCCGGACGCCAAGCCAAAGGCGAAGCCGAAGTCAAGGCCGAAGCCCAAGCCCGAAGCCAAGCCCAAAGCCGACGAAAAGCCTTCCAAAACCGACCCCAAACCGGAGCAAGCGAAACAGAAGGTTGCCCTTGCCGTCCATCATAACGTCGAGAAGCACGGCATTGAACTCTACTTCAAGGATAAGCCCGACCAAGATGTCCTTGACCTCTTGAAGTGCAACAAGTGGCGATGGGCCTTCCGGCGCAAGTGTTGGTACAAGGTCTATTCCGCCGAAGCAAGCGCCTTCGCCGCCGACCTTGCCAAGCGATTCGGCCAAGACCCAGGGGAAGTCGAAAGGGAAGCGGAAGCAAAGCCCGAACCCGAACCCCAGGCCGAAGACCCGAAGCCGACCGAGGACGCCAAAGTCGGCGGCTTGGCATGGAATCAAGTCAAACCGGCATACGCCGTCCAGAAGCGCTTCGCGGGATAGGTGAACCATGACACACAAGAAGCACTACAACAGCATCCAAGACCTCTACCGGGACACCGAAGCCCAAGCCCGACCCCATGCCGAATACACGGAAAAGACCATCCTCTACTGGCATGGTGTCGAGGACGCGGAGCATATCTTCACCTATGCCAAGACCGGATGGACGGACGGCGTACGGCGCACAAGGGAAGCGCTCAAGGGTTTGGGCATCCCAAGAATCTCGTCTTTCCGCCGTCAAAGACGGCAAAGCGACTTCGGCGACTATGTTGACATGCAACGTATCTACTCCGGCGACGTGGCAAGGGCATGGACAAAGACCGTCCGTGTCCAGGACAAGGCGCACAGGCAGCTTGCGCCGGTAACGCTTTTCGTCGCCGTGAGCGCCAACTGCAACCGAAGCGCCGACGAGTTTTTCTGGCGTGGCGCAGTCGCGGCGACCCTTGCTGACGCCATTCAATCGGCAGGCCGTCCGGTTCAGATTGTGGCCTATGAGCATGGACGGGATACGTTCACGAACGGCGACGATTCGCTTATCAGCGTTGAAGTCAAGGAAGCCGACATGCCGCTCGACATGGGCAACGTGGCCTATCAGCTTGCCCTTGCCGGTTTCTTCCGAACGTGGCTTCTCGCCGCGATAGACCGCATGGCCGACCGGCAGGGCTTGACCGTCCGTGGGAACTACGGACACTCCGACCACAAGCCCATGAAGCCAGACGACATCAACCATGTCGCCGGAGCAAGCAAGGCCGTCTATGTGGACAACATCTGGTGTCAAGACCAAGCCCAGGCATGGCTTGACCAAAAACTCAAGGCCGTTGAGGAGGGGATTTTGTAAGTCGGGCCGGTGCTCGAACACCGGCCCTTGCGACTCGCCGGGAGCGTGTCCGACTGGCAAGCCGCATGTCAAGAGCATACGGGACACAGAGGAGCGTGTCAAGATGGCAACGCCGCGAGTTTTGACAAGGTGCGTAGCCAACCACTACGCGGGGAAAGAGGAGCGCATTGTGGAGTATTCGTTCGGCGACGGCATCGGCGGGCTGATCTCATTCCGGCAATGCCCGGATGGGACATGCCGCGTGGACCTCTACCGCCACAACAAGGACATCCTGGTCGTTGTGGGGAAGGGGGAATAGCCATGAGACAGAGAATCGAATACTGCCTTGACCGTCTTGGCGAGCGCGGTTGCATCGCGCTGTATTGGGTGATTCTCACGGTCAGCGTGGCGCTCATGGTCGCCGTCCATGCGACCATCGGGCTGTAGGAAGGGGAAAAGCCATGACCATCAAGACCCGAAAACAGAAACTCGCCGGACCCGAAGACGTGGCCGGTCTCTTTGCCGCCGTCCTTCGGACCGAGGAAGCCTTCGACCAGGACAAGGAACATTTTTGGGTCGTCGGCCTCACCACGGCCCACCGCGTCAAGTACGTCGAACTCGTGTCCCTGGGAACGCTGAATCAAAGCATCGTCCATCCGCGTGAGGTCTTCCGCATGGCCATTGCCGAAGGCGTCGCCGCCGTCGTCTTCGGACACAACCACCCCTCCGGCGAAGTGAACCCCTCCGCCGAGGACAAGGCCATCACCCGCCGCCTTGCCGAGTGCGGCGAACTTCTCGGTATCAAAGTCCTTGACCATGTGATCGTCGGCCAGACTGCGGGGGAATACGTGTCAATGGTGCAGCTTTCGGGAACTTTGAGTAGCCTTTGAGGAAAGGAGTGTAAGACATGACGACGCAAAGCAGAATCCGCAAACTGGAAAGGGAAGGGGAAAAGGTGTTGCGCAGGCTGAGGAAGGCGAACCTCCGATGGAAGGTCGAGCAAACCGCCGAGGCGAAAGCGGAGGCGCAGCGCTGGCAGGACAAGTACAACCGACTGGCAACGGAACTCCGGGAAGCATACAATGAGAAAGGAGCATGACACATGGTCAGGCAAGCGACCTTAGAGGACATCTTCGGCCCGGCGGTGTATGTTTACACCCGAAGGCAGGCGATTGCAGACGGCGTGTTGGTGGATGTGACGGACGCGGCGCGTGAGGCGGGCTTCCGCATCCCCGTCGCCGTCACCCAGGCCGTCCATGCCGAGTATGTGGACTGCGACGAGGACCTTCGCGCCCAGGGCCAGGACCCGGACGGTCGGCTTTGGGACATCCTCTGGATGTGCCGCATGGCGATTGCGGCATCGAGGACGAACGGACGCGAATTGCTGTTCCCTGTCTTGGTGATGATGGAGGCGGGAAAGGAGGCGGAGACCGTTACGCTCAAGGCCCACTGCGGCCCCGGCGACGACGGCGAACCCGTCCTTACCATCATGAAACCGAACGAGGATTGACATGGCCCGAAACGAAAACGCCCGGCCCCGCCGAAGCGGGGTCGGGCTGCCTCCTCGACGAGTTCAGCGTGGCTCATTGAGGGGCAAGCAACAGTTTACCATGCACGGCAGACACAGTCAACGGCATGGAGCGCCGGAAAAAATCCTTCGGAATGTCCTTGACAATCCCAAATTCTATGCTATACTTGGTATAGATCATGACATTAGAGGGTCATGGAGATGTCAGGACACCGCATAGAGGATTGAGATATGCCGCCGCTAACCAAGATGCTCACCATTCGGATTGACGATCCGCTCTACAAGTGGCTCAAGAAGTACTGCGTGGAAAACCGCACCCACTACGGCACGCTCATCAAGGGCATGCTGGTGCAACTCATGAAAGAGGACGAACGAGAGAAGCGGGCAAACAAGTAACCCGAACAGGGGAGCGCCCAATGGCGCTCAAAAGCGACGGCCCACGGTGCAGGAACACCGAGGGCCGTCTGATCGCGGAAACGCGACAGGCTGAACACGCCAGCCGTTCGACGCTCCCACGACTACCAACAGCATACCACACGGCCTGCTGTTGGGCAAGCGAAAGGAGCGCCGAACATGGAACGCCGTATCGGTCCTATCCAGACCTATCTCGACCTATTCAAGGATCGCCCACCCGCACACACCGCCCACACAAGGCCGTTGCCCCCCTCCGCCGAGCAGTTCCTCGCCTATCGGGAAGCCGCAGGCGCAAGCCCCGCCACGCTGCGCACCTATCGCTTCGCCCTCGCGTCCTTCCCCGGCGACATCAACGCCTACACTTGGCGCGACATTGACCGATGGAACATCGCCCATCTGTCCTGGGCAAAGCGAACCCGCACCACCTACGCCCACGCCCTCTCCGCCTACTACGAATGGGCGATGGAAGAAGGCTTGCGCCGCAACAACCCCGTCCATGACCTGCCCCCCAAGCGCCGCCCCCGCACCCCCGGCCCCAGGCCCAAGGCCCTGCCGTGGGAACAGGTCGAGCGACTCCTGGCCGTCGAGAAGATCAGCAATCGGCCTGTCACATTGGCCGAGCGAGCGATGGTCCACGTCCTCGCCTTGACGGGTATGCGTCTTTCCGAGGCATGCGCCCTCCGCGTCGAGGACATAGACCTTGACCGGGGCGAGATTCACATTCGGCAGAGCAAGAACGGCGACGAGCGGACCGTCCCCATCGTCCCCCAACTTGCCCCCGTTCTACGCACATACGCCCACACCTTGCCGTCCCACGCCCACACTATCTTCGGCCATCGTCGCAAGCCGAAGATGTGGGGCTATCGTGTCGTTCTCCGAATCGCCGCCGCAGCCGGAGTCAAGCACTGCACCCCGCATGTCCTCCGCCACAGTTTGGCGACCCACATGATAAACTCCGGCTCCGACAGCGCCCTCGTCCAGGCCCTCCTCGGCCATAGCTCGGTGACGACCACGATCTCCTACTACTGCAAAGTCCGCCCCGAAGCCGTTGGCGCAGCCTTGACCGGATGCTTGGGGGAGTAACACCTTGCCCGAGAATGCGGGGGCGAACACGGCACAGGGATACGGCCATCGGGGCGTGGCCGATCCCTCCGGCTGTCACTTCACCTTCACCTTCACCTTCACCTTTCCGAATGCGACATCGGCTCGTGCAACGGAAAGCAGGAGTTTCCCGATCTCATCACACGTCACGTCCGCCGCCATCTTCTGCCGTCCCACCATCAACTGAATCCCCCCCTTTGTGATCTTCGCACACACCGGAACCGGTTTGTTCAGGGGAATGTCATACGCGCACTGCTTATCCGGCCAGGCCGGGTCCTCAGGACGAACCGCCACCGTGAACGTGTCATTGGCCTCGCCCCCAAGAGGGCCTTGGGGCGAAGCCATGTGCGGCTCAACCTCAACGATGTCAAGGGATTTCTGCACTTTTTTTGGAATTTTTTTCGCGGGGCGAGTCTCTGAGCGGGACTGTCAGTCTTACCTGTGTGTTGCAATCTGGACACACCATCCACTGCTACATAGGAATCGCAACACATCATCATCGTGGAACGCGCGAGAAACAGTCCACTTAAACCCCTGATGGAACATCCGTTACGACACTTTTTCCTCAGCTGGACAGGGAGCAGATGACCCGGCACACGGTTTGCGCGCTAAAATGGATGGAGGGGGAGTTTGGTGCAACACGAGGAGATGTGCAAAAAGGGGCGGTTCAATGCATGTGGCCCACGGCAGGGCGAGATTCTTGTTGACGGAGACGGGCATGTCTGTAAAATGGTGCATCTGTCCGACGTCCAGTACGAGCTTTTTGTTCTTGCTTGGTGAGGAAGTCGGAGTGGATTCAGAGGATGTATCGGCGAACGACACACAGCAGCGCCCTTCCCAGGTCTGCTGTCTTTTTCACTCAGGGATGAAGTGACCAATGACAGAGAAAGACGATGGTTTTGTGCCCGGCCCATTTGAGGGTGATATATACTACGCTAACTATCTGCGGGTGCATAAGTCTTTTGGTGAATTCATCTTGGATTTCGGCGTGGTAACCCCCGAGAATCCGAAGACGCCAGAGCCGCTCGTCAGAATTATCGCAAATCCATATTTTTTTCAGCAAGTATGTGAGGCGTTTCAGGCTGCCAAAAGGGACTATGAGGAGAAGTACCAACCTATCAAGCAGCCGCCGGGCAAGGATGCGGGCGGCAAGGGAATCAACCCCGCAAAGGAGGACTAGGATGAGTGACTTGGCAGAACATGTTGATGTTGAGATTGCAACTGTGAACGGAAGCGATCCCTTTGCTTTCCAGAACAGCCAATCCACGGCCATGGTTGAGGGCTATGTGCGTATGCGCGGCAAGTCTTTGGCCCAAGGGGTTAGTGCCGGTGGTCGCCATATTACACGATTTCCAGGCAGATTTCGTGCACTGTATGGATCTGCGAGGTTCTCTCCTTTTGCACGCTTGGCGGCGCGCTTGTTTGCCCAGTTCATGCGCGAAGCGGTGCCAGGATACTACTGGGTCCGGGAAGCGAGGCGGGGCGGCCACATCCCCAAGGTAGACCCCTTTAAGGAAACGAAGGCAATCTTCGGTGACATAAGCCGTGAGGAGGCCCACGACCTACTGCGGGGGTGAATCTGTGGCTGGCCGTATCTTTGCATTTGATAGGGTTACCTCTCCGCCGCCTGATATCTACTGCGATAGCAGTTTCATTCTTGATGTCCTGTACACAGACCGTCCGAGCTTGGACTTCTACATACTCGGCGTTGATTCCAAAACAACTTTCTGGACATCGTGGCTTGCCGTGGAGGAACTCACATATGTCGCCTTCAAGGGTGGCATAGCGAGAAGTAAAGAATACAAAGCAGTAGAGAAAGAGCGCAAAGCTCAAGGCAAAACGCTGGACCCAAAGAGATTCGCCAGGGAATTCCCCGCTGAATACCAGAAGGTCGCTGGTAAGGCGCGCAGTAACGCATCCAAGATGTACACCAGCATTGCAAACCTGCACGTCGATATCCGCGCCATTGACCAAGCGCATCTTGCCGGAGTCTGCAGATTTGCGGCCAAGATTTTCGGGGAACATGATCTCGAATCGGCGGATGCGTTTCACATTGCAATAGCACTTGCTGGCGGGACAACGAACATGGCAAGCAATGACGGGCACTTCCGGGCCGGTTTGGACATGGTGGATGTGTACACCTCTCGCCCATAGTTTAGATGGCCTCCCCACCGTCCTGGGGGCCATCCAATCGCCAGCCAAATGGTCCACTTTTTGACATCTCCGAAACAGCCGGTATACTCCGGGGAACGTGAGTGGCCCATCATTATCGAAGGGGAAGATGCCATGAGACACATGCTACGTCATGTCCTGTTATCCTGCCTCCTCTGCACCACCGTCATCGCCCAGCCCGACCTCACCATCACCACCTGGAACATCGAGCACCTCGGCAGTCCCGGTCGCGGGTTTGGCGGCGGCTATGGAGGGTATGGGTCAGGCTCGATCCCGCCCCGCGACCAACCGCTTCCGACACGAACCGACAACTGTATTGCTCATAGTTTCTGGGAATGGGTTTGAGGGAGACTTCCTGTCGGGTTAGGATGTGGAGAGGTTTTGAAGACAGGAGGTTGTTTATGGGTCGGAAGTTGGAGTTGGATATGTCTGGGCGT
>JBFMAD010000052.1:0-49355 GCA_040755855.1 Planctomycetota bacterium
TCCGCCGCGCCTTCTTTCCCCATCCCCAAACGCAACCCATCCTTGATCCCCCTCCCCCGTTCCTGGTATCCTTCACACCAACGCAAGAGAAGTGCCGAACAGTATTGGTTATGTCCCCGGAATATCGTTCCCGGAATATCGTTGCGACGATCAACGTGGTGAAGGCGGAGATCGAGATCAATGATGCGGGAGCGGACGACGACTTTGTGGCGTTGGACGGCGTGGCCCCGGCGAAGATCACGTTGCAGGGATTTGACCGTGTGTTGGCCGCGGAGGAGTTCACAGACATCTATCTGACGAACGAGTCCGGCGGCGGAGAGGTTGCTTTCTCGCTGGACGGGGAGAACTTCAGCAACACGCTGCGTGTGCCGATCCCGCAGGATGATGACGAGTTTGAGTTTTACATCCAGGGCGCGACGAAGAGCACATCATCCCGCGATGCGGTGATCGAGATTCGCGCCGGGAGCGCCACGGGCGACGTCATCACGACCGACGACCTGAGTGTCTATAAGGTCAACATCGAGGTCGGCGGGCCGGGTGGGGACGACGATTTCGTCGGGCTGTGGAAGAGCTATTATGCGCAGACGGGCTTGAACATCGGGTGGACAGTGGGTAATGTGTCGGTTGATGCGATTGAGGGCTATTGGGATAGCCCGGTGACGGTCATCCTGGTAACCGAATGGGAAGGGATCACTTCGGACAGCGTGGTTCAGTTGGCCCCGGCATCCGCTGGTCCGCCGTTTGGCGATGGGTCGTGGAAGCAGAGCCTTGAGGTCAACGTCCTCCCGGGCGGCACGAGCAACTTCTACATCACCGGCGAATCCGCGAGTTCGTCAATCAACGACGCCTCGATTTTTGTTGATCTGTCTCCGATGGTCGAGCGTGTTTTGCCGGAGATCGTCCAGGGCATCACGGTTTTGGATGTGGACTTCGGCCTGCCGCCGGACGTGCCGAAGGGAATGGACGTGGTCTGCGAGGCGAAGGTGCAGAGAGTGGGCGGCTTGGGTAGTGTGCAGGTGCAACTGTGGAATAGCGGGACGCGGATAGCGTTGCTGGACATGAACGGCGTGGAGCAGATGAATCTGCCGCTCACGCTGCCTGCCGACGGGACGAGCACGGTGCAGTATAGGATCAACGCGCGGGAGGACAGCACGCCGGGTGTGCGGGACGCTTACCTTATCGCCACGCTCGGCGCAGGAAATATGCCGAACCTTGCGTTGGCGCGGACGGCCTCCTCGCTGGAGTTCAAGGTAGCCGACCATGAGAACAGCAGCAACTTCGTCACTGCCCCGCCGCTTTCAGAGGGAGAGGATACGCTGTATCTATTGGAGAAAGAGGGCGAAGCAACAATAGATCTCAGCGTGGCGATGCAGGGGACGACAGTGAGCGTTCTTGATCTGGTAAACGGCGAGGACGTATATTGGGCTATCACCAAGCGGGCGGGCGGTTCGGGATTCGGCGCGGCGGCGGGCGTGGAGTGGAGCGAGACATGGGGGACGTTTACGACGGCGACGCCGAGCGTTTTTTGGGATCATCCATGGTCAGGACCAGTAGAGCGGGAATACACGGTCTATCTCGGCTACGATGACAACAGCAATGGGGTGTTTGATGCTGATGAGATCGAACGACGCGTCGGCGTCACCATTCTCGACATAGATTTGGATGCAAAGACAGTGAATCACAACCAAGCGACAGGAGAATTGGACGAAAGCATAGAAACAAGAATCGGCGCATTCGTCCCAATCAACAATGACGATGATGACTACGACTCGGTCCATTCGCCGGACAAGGATCAGTCCGGACCAATTGCATATGAGTCCGATCTCCTTCCTATCGTGTTGCATGGGGTTGAGCCGCTTATCCCAGGCGGAAAGTTCACATTGGATGTTCCCGATAACATGAGGGTCTGGATGAACTCCAATCGGTCTGGAGAGGTCCAGAGCGGAATCACAGAGATTGATGCTGATGCAGGCGATGTTACCCTCTACGTGGAGGGTATCGAGGAAGGCCCTGGATTTATCAAGGTGAATTGGACAAAAGGGCAAACCACGTTGGAAGCCTGTGATGAAATCCAAGTCACCGTCTTCGGCTGGAGCGGACCGATCAACGTGCCGGGATATTCCGCGTATCGGTATACGGCCACCCTTGGTTCGGGCTTCTGGGCGACGCCAAGTGACGGAACAATCAAGTCGGGGGCATTCACAAATGATGCTACAATCCTCTGGGGAGAGGGCCCCTTCGTTGGGAAGGCAGTCTACCAGGCGAATTTGAACTACGTTTGGGATTTGGAGGTCAACGTGGTTCAGGTGGCAATTAAGTCGGGGCTAACAAATAGTATCACGTACAATAATGCACCAGTTCAAGATTCAAGGGTAATATGGTCGTCCTCCCCCGAAGGGCCACCAACTATTATAGCAAATCTTACTGTCGAAAGGATTGAGGGGCCCGTGGTGGGGGGCGTGATGCGGGGTGTGGAATTCATGGAAATGGGTTTCATACAAACCGCGACTATGACGCGTAAGCACGGCGATTTTGACGGATTCACTGTGCCGAGAACGCGCGTTTCGAGTGTTGAAGGCAAAAGTGCGCTCGACTATGAAACCGACCCCGGAACTACGCCCCCTTGGGCCGACGCTTATAATTCCGGCTGCTTCTTTGCTCCAGGTAGACAGGTTGGTTCGATGATCAATCACCCGTTTTACATCCCGGATACGCCGCATCTCGCGGGAACGGACGATATGGTTTTTAACATAGACGGTGAAACAGACGATGTGGACCGTTTCGCTATCGAGTTGGATGTGCAACTATATTTTGCTGTGAGGACGACGCAAGCCATAAACGGATCCGAGATTGTTTACACACAGCGTGCTCGTGCAGAATGGGAGTTTGACGGCTCTGGTATAGTCGTGAGCGGCGTCTGGACACAGACCGGGAGTGGGACGACGGGGTCAAACGCCTTCACCGAAGTTAAAGATGGAAGCGTTGTTCCAACGCTAACGGGATCTTCCATGAACGATCTCATTTCGAACCAGACATGGTCTTGGGAAAACCAATAGGGCCACTTTCTGTCGTGGTTGCGTCGAACACCCAAGATAGTTAGCAGATGGCATCGTGGAATGAAGGTATTGAACGATCTACTTGTCCTGGCTTCTTGTGGAGTTTTTTTGGCGGGCTGCACACGTTCTCCACAGCCTGACAGGGATATCCAGCGCCGTAGGGCAACCTTCATGAAGGAAATCAAGAATCCGACACCGAGCAAATGGCTTTTTCAGGAAGAGCTGGTTTGGCTCGGTCCACAGGCGGAAAAACGTGCTGCAGGACTCTTGGCTGGATGGGACCGGATGCCAGAGAAGATGGATACGGCCCCGAGTCTTCAGCTTACGGTATCTCTTAACACGGATAGTCTCACTCCTGGGCAGCCTCTGCATATCAGAGCGAAACTCGCAAACCAATCTTCAACGGATGTGTTCGTGAATACCGGCCAACCCACTATTGGCTTCCAGTGCCGAATCTTTGACTCCCAAGGAAAGTTCTACTGGGGCCCGGTGTCGAGAATCGAGGGGCGATTCGGTCCTGTTCATAAAGAGCACTTTACGAAGATCGAGGCCAAGCAATCCGTTACGTTGCCTTTTCATGTAAAGACGATCAGGGATGTTGGCGAACCTGAAAGTCACATATGGACCTCTGTTTTCCCTGGTAGATTTTTGTTAACGCTCACATACTCCCATGATGGAGAGTACCCCACCAAGGACTTGCCCACGGCATGGACCGGGCAGCTCGTATCCAACAGTATCGAATTTCAGGTAAGCGAGAAATAGCAACGAGGGGTTTGCCGACTTCTGGGGACGGTCAACAAAGTATTCGACGGCAACATCTGGCGCAAGCTCAAGTCCGACGGGAAAAAATAGCCGCCCGATCCTAATGCGGGGTGGTTCGGGTATCGCCGGCTGCAGTTGGACTACATGCAGACGAACCCCATCAACTATGAGAGCGTGATGGCGGGGACGATCACCGTGCGGGGATACGCGAACGAGGAGTCGGGGACGCCGGAGGGCCCCGGCGGGGTCTATACGTTCAGCGTGGATTCGTTCATGGGGACGCTGGACGTGAGCGAGTATCTGTATTACGTGGCGATCGGCCCGATGTTCGAGGGAAGCGAGATCATGGGCGGGCCGATCCGGTCGGTGCAGGTGGCGAAGGGGGATTTAGCGGGGGAGGTGACGTCGGAGGGCGGGGACCTGGACATCTATCGTCCGGCGAATACGATGCTGCGGATTGGGGGGAGTCTGACGGGATCGGTGTCGCCTGCGCCGGATGAGTGGGGTGTGTTCCGGGAGGATGGTTATGCGTGGCCGCTGCCGTTTTATTCGGCGACTTTGGCGCGGCTGGACATCCAGTTCCCGGATTTTGGGGGGAGTGTGGAGGAGATGGAGAAGGCGGAGTCGCGGCCGGGTGTGGTGGTTGGGGTGGGGGAGCGGATAGCGATGCGTGTGGCGGGGCTGGGCGAGGAGGGTCTGTGGGAGTATGGGAACTCGAAGCTTTCGTATGACGATGACCGGATCACGGTGTATAATGGTCCGGGCGAGGATGCGACGGTGATTGCGAACGGCTACGTGCTCGATCCGTCGCAGAGCTACGAGTTTTGGGTGGAGGGGAAGGCGGTCGGCGCGACGGAGATTATGACGTTGCCGATAGACCGCCTCGTTGCGGCGGACTATGCGACGATCAATGTGGTGGAGGCGAAGATCGAGATCAATGGGAGTGGTGAATGGGATGATGTTGTGACGGAGGGCGGGGCGGCGCTGTGCAAGATCAAGCTGGACGGATGGGTGCGGCCAGAGGAGTATCGAAAGACCTTGACGTTGCAGAGCGAGGGGCCGGGGGCGGTGGAGTTTTCGGCGGATGGTGTGTTATTCAGCGACACGCTTGAGGTCGAGGCGAGTCCGAGCGGGGACGTGTTTTTTCCACGAGGAGGAAGGTCTTGAAAAAAAGACCAAGTCATTATTTTCCTATTAGCAAATATTTATATACTAATTTAGAATCATTTTGCTAATATGGCTTGACAACCTCCCATTTGTGTGCTATACTGCTTGTGAAGGGCATGTGATCTTCTGTCAGGCGGCGTATCCGAAGCCATGCGCCTGCCAGATTCTGTGGGCCTAACTCGTCCCCTGGCTCTGCCGAGGGACGGCGTAGCCGTTTGGCGCCGGAAACCGGCCTCCCGGACCTCCGGGAGGCCGTCGCTCAATGATCCGGTCCGAGGTAGAGCCTCGAAACGAGGGATGAGGGTAGGAGTAAAAAAGGGACAAATTTCCAAACGAACTCAAAAGGTTAAAATTACGGAACGAACTGAAAAGGCTGAAATTACGAAACGAACTCAAAACGTTAAAATTACGAAACGAACTCAGCCCGAGAGTTGGTTGGGGTAATGGAGCAATGGGGCGATGAAGTGTTGGAATGATGGGGGTTGGGTGCGTTGGTTAGAATGGTGGAGTAGCGGAGTGATGGGAAGGGGGATATTCTAATATCCCATTACTCCAACGGACCAACACATCATCACTCCATCCAGCGTGCGCACATGTGTAAGCGCGCCTTCATGCCTTTGCCCCGCCTGCCCCCGTGACTGTGGCGGTATCCAAGGCGTCACGGCCGGCTCAACGTGACCAGCTCAACGTCGTCCACATAGGCCGCGCCCACGCCGCACGCGCCGATGATGGCCTCGACTTCGTCGCACGGCTTGTCATCCACAAAGAGATGTAGCGTGAGGCATTGCCAGCCGTCGGCCGTGGCCTCCACCCGGCCGATCTCACATTCCGTCCACGTCGCAAGGCACTTGCCTTCTTGGAAACGCGACAGGCCGATCATGAGGCCGCGCTGGGTCTCCTGCAAGTCCTGCGGCAGCCGGACCCGCGCCCTGAGCCGGACCGCCTGGCCCGGCCGCACAGGGACCCGGACGGACTTGGCAAAGGCGCGGATCATCTCCGATCCCGCCCCGGGTTCGAGAGACAGTCGAAGGCTCCACCCGCCATCGGCGGACGTCTCCTGCGATCGGGCGACATCGCCCGACCGCCTCGGCCAATCCTCCAGGCCGCGCTCGAAGGAACCGTCCTTCAGCAGATTGCCGGAGGACTGCGTGAGGGGCGCGAGGCGCTCCGCCTCGGCTTTTCGCAGAGCCTCCAACTTCGGCTCCTCCATGAGTTGAAGTTTCTCCAGGACCGTCTTGGCTGCGGCGATTTTGGCGTACCATTCATCGTTGATGACGCCAGCGCGCTTCTGCTCGGCGAGCGTGGCGGCGGCCAGCGCCTCCACGTCCTGCTGCGTCAGTGTTCCCTTGACCCATTTGTAGAGATCGTCGTAAAAGACCCGGGTCTGTGGGTCCGCAGCAATCTGGGGAAGATCGCCCCCATGAAAGTAGGTCATCGCCGGAAACTCGTTCCATTTGAGGCGCAGCGCGGCCTCCAGATTGGCCAGGTGCACCTGATGCCACGACCAGACGCGGGGGTTCAGGTCGGTCGTGCGGGCCATGGGCGTCATCTCCACGCCGTGCATTCCGTCCTTCGCCACCCTTCCGGTGATGACGTCGAAGATGGTCAGGGGTCTGCCCGGCTTCTGCGGGTTCTGGTAGTTGATCTGCTGGGTCACGCAATCCAGCCCGATCTCCTTCCAGTCCTTGCGCCCGCCGCCGTAGCAGGGGATCCAGTGGAGGAGAAGGCCCATCTCGTGCACATGGGCCGCCGTCCCCTTCACGACCTCGACGTCGGCCTCGCCGATGGCCTCGTGCCCCCAATAGAAGCCGACGAGCGCGACGCGCTTCAAGGCGCCCCGCTTCTCCCGCTCCTGCCATTGCCGGATGGACTCGTCAATGTACCATGCCATGGCCCTGACGCGGTCGGGGTCGTTTGACAAGTCCAGACTCCCGCCGTTCACGGGGCCGAAACTCCTCTGCCGCGGGTCGGGGTGCGGCATGGCAAGGATGACCTTCCCCTTCGCCTCCGGTTTGTTCAACGCGCCGGCGACCTCCTCAAACGCATCGCCGAGCCTTTCCATAACCGTCAGATAGTTCCTTATGGTGTCTTGCCAATCCGACATCAGAGCGGGCTTTCTGTCGGCCAGGGGCAGCAAGTGCCGGCCGCCCTTGCACCCGAAGCCGATGAGCAGGAAGCCGTCGAAGAAGAGGTCCTGCGGCCTGCCCTGCGCGTCGCAATAGGCCGCCAGCCGCTTGAGATTTTCCGTGGTCCAGAGATCGAGGTATGCGCCGGAGGGATTGACGTAGACAAGGATCGTGTGTTTGCACCAGAGCGGAGAGTCCTTGGCATGAGAATCCGGTTCCTGCCCCACCAGTGATGCCGCCGTAGCAACCAGCAATAAGAAAGACAGGCCGATCTTCACACAGCCGGTTTGTTTGTGCATGAGTCGCTCTCCGCTATGGGTTGCGATCCACCTGGAAGTGGAGGAGGTATATCCTGGCGGTCACGCCCTGGTCTTTCTCGAATTTCTCGGTGGCCTCTCTTGCGAACTCGTTCTTGGTACCCACAACCTTTCCGCTCCCGTCGCGTTCCGGTTCAATCCTGTATATCCGCACCTTCTTGTCAAAGACGAGGGCTACGAGGCCGGAGAACTGCTGCGGCACGTTTCCCGTACCGGAGAGGGCGGCCAGCCGCGGACCCGGAGGCACGAAAACATTCAGTACGGGGGGAGTTTGGGTGCTCTTGCAGTTCGCGTGGGGGGAGTTGGGGATCACCTCCAATCGTGGATTGGTCAGGATCGTCTGCCCAAAGGCGGCGCCGTTATGACCCTCCACGGTGCAATCCCATTGCCATTTCATGCCCGCGGAGAGACTGTATTGCACATTGAGGTCAATCTGGACAGGTTCCTCCCATCCGGCAGAGGCAAAGACATCCAGCAACTGCGCATTGTGCATGAACAGCGGGCGCGCCGTGGCGGTCGTGCCTGCCGGTCCGGTGAGGGCGCCTTTGCACGTGACTTTCAGCACATTATTGCCCGGGCCCAAGGCGGCGCCCCCTTCGTGTTCGAGCGTCAACTTGAAAGGCTTCCCGACTATCGGATAGGCATTGCTCTCCAGGCCGCTCTCCGCCCGAAGATATATCGCCAGGGGCTGAAGTTTCTCGGGCAGGCTGAAGGACGCCTCCTGGGGGCTTTTCACGTTAAGCTCCGCCGCCGGCTCGACCTTGATCTGGTTCAAGGACACGTGCCTATTGGCGCCCATCACCAGGACGGCCTGAACCCCTTTCATGTCGAATCCGCTGCCGGTCAGGCGGTAGTCCGTCGCCTGGTCGCCGTCATTCACCGTGATGTCGTCGATTCGCAATGGGTGCAGGGCGACGGGCAGGTCCACACGATCCATTTCCCGCTCGTCCGCCGATATGAGGCTCAAACGGAGAACATATTTCCTGATCCCTCGCTTCTTTTCTTCCGTGGACAAAAGCGGCAGGATAGGAATATCGCTCATAGTGCCCCATAGCAGCCTGCCGCCGCGCCCTTTCACTGTTTCATTGTCCACTTTTACCGCAGGGACTTCGTACGACGTGTCCTTCATCACCACGATTTCCTGGTTATCTTCGGCATCCACGAGGCCGATTCTCAGCCAGCACTTCGCTTTGGCATCAGATACATTGGTAATCTCAACGAAGCGGAATCCCAAGGCGGTCCTGGCGCCCACCTCCAGAGGGTTGACATGCGTCGTCTTCTCGCCGCCGGTCACCAGCTTCATTCCTCGTCCGTCGGGATAGTAACCGTCCCACATGAAGCCTGCATGTTTGCAGTCATCCGCCTGGTTATGCGGCGTGGTAAAGTAACATCCATGGTGGTTCCACTCGGCGCCCATCTGACCCGCCTGCCTGCACGTGGGGACGTTGATGCTGAGAGGGCTTTCCACCTCGGCCTTTCGCTTGATGACGGCGGTGTTGACTCCCCGAATAAGTTGCACAGATGTATCCTTGACAAGCTCAAAGAATTTCATCCAATTGAGGTGGCGCACTGGAGGAATCGGCTTGTCATTGTCTTGGACCCAAAAACCGTTCGCATCATAGCCTACGACAACGACCGAGTGGTTTTGCGACTGCATGTCCACCATGACCGGATAGCCTGCGGCGAGCGAATCGAAAAGATAGTGTACAAATCCCTCGTAATGAAGCCAACGAAACGCCTCCACGTCGCTATCGCCGGTCGCCTCGCTCATGTAGGCGAAGGGCTGGAGGTTCGGGCCATTTCCCGGCCAGAATCGCCATGCGCCAAGACCATCCTCGGTGTTCGCTCCGACGACGCTTGCGATCACTTGGGGCTTCACGGGGTTCTTCAACTGCCTATCCACGCCGCCGGTGGCGTGGGTCAGCATGGCAAGACTGGCGGCCCAGCACCACATCGTCTTTCCTTTTACGTAATAGGGGACCCGCAACAAAATGTCCGTTTTTCCTGTCTTGGCTTGCGTCTCCGCTTTGGCTTCCTCAACCGCCTTCAGGAGGCTAGCATAGCTGTTGACGGTCTTCAGATAGTCTTCGGAGATGATCGGGATCCAAGCCGTACCCCAAATCACCGAAACCAAAATCAAGGACATCTCCTTTGTCTTCGCCCTGACGGACCGCTCTCCGCTGGCAGACTCAATGGGAAGGCGACGACCGGGATCCGACTGATTATGCACCAACAGCACCTCGACGGCATAGTCCTTCCCTTCGGCCGGGGGCTCGACAGGGAGCGGGAATTGTAGTTCCGCCGGCACATCCAGAGTCTCAACCGATGATTCGATATGGTATAGAGCACAGTCCTTCTGTGTGGTCGGGAGCTTGCGGAAGGCAATCTTGACGTCCTGCTTGACCGCGCCCGGGGGGATCGTCAGCTTCGCCCCGCCGGGAAGCGCCACAATGCCTCCCTGGGCGGGGACGACCTCGGTCTTTTCCTCGATGGCGGGGGGAAGCGCATCCTTCGGAAAACCGCCCGACATCGGGCCAGACTTCGTGGCCGCGCCGGAGGGCGGAGCCGGCGGAACGACGTGGGGTGACTCGACGGGCTTGGTCGGCGGGGTCGGTTTCGCTGCAGCGGTCTCGCCTGACTGTGGCTGGGGTACCCACTTGTAGATGTATTGGAACGCCAGGAGGTACTGATGCACGATGATCACGCGCAACTGGATTTTCCCCGTTTCCCGCGATCCCAACACACCAAAGGGCGGTGCTGTCGCCTGAGCGTCCAGTCGCACGACCGTCCCGAGCGCAGTCTTCTCTGTGAGTTCGATCCGCCTTTTCTCGCCTTCCACGAACCGCACCCTTCCCTCGCGGGATACCTGCCAGGGGGCCATGTCGCTCCCCTCGATGTCTGCAACGACGTGGCATGATATGTATGCCGCCCCCCGCACATCGTTGGCCAGCATCTCCGCGCTCAAACCCAGCCGTACTACCTCGCCGGGCGTCATGGCCTTCGGGGGCTGAGTCCATTTGACCCGGACCTTCTGTCGGCCGGGCGGATTCAGATGGCCCAGGACAATTTCGCTTGTTGCCTCCCCGTTGAGTGCCTTGCAGTTCCAGGGAGAGAGCGGGTTCATTTGATCCTTCGGGGTGTGAAATGCCTTGACCTCCTCAAGCCGCCACACACCCGCCTCACGGGCCGCCTCCTGTCCGAAGGCGGCAACCGATAGGATCACCGCAGCCAAGATCAACAAGATCGGACAGCTTACTGAGTTTTTCATCCGTTCTCCCTTCGAGGGTTTGTGGAAATTACGACTGGTAGGCGGCGGCAACCTTTTGGAGCGCGGCCACTACGTCAGCCATGTCCGCCTCCGTCGCCGGGGGCGCGACGTCAAGGGCGAATGTCTCCTGGCCCACCTTCCGCGCCACGGAGCAGACCAACTTCGTGTAGTTCACCTTGCCTTTGTAGATGCGGGGGTCCCAACTGTGCCCGGCCTTTTTCTGGAAAAATTCCTGTGTGTAGAGTTCCGCCGACGTGCCGATCCGCACGGAGATTCCCTCGGCCTGCAAGGCGCGGACGAACTGATCTCGATCCGCCCGGAACTTCTCCGGCTCCATCGTGCAGTAATAGACATAATAGGCGCACTTGGTTCCCGGCGGTTCGGCCATGGGAATCAGCCCGGCGATCTTCTCGATCTCCCGCGTGAGAAACGCCGCGTTGCGCCGCCGCGTCTCGATGTATCCATCCAGGCGATCCATCGCCTTCAGACCGACCGCCGCCTGAATCTCCGTCATGCGGTAGTTGTATCCCATGCGCGGGTGAATGTAGATGTGCAGGTCGTCGAGCTTCCGAGTCGAAAGGAATCCGTGATTCCGAAATTCCCGACAGAAGATCGCCGCCTCGTCGTCGTTGGTCGTCACCATGCCGCCGTCGCCGGTGGTGTTGAGGATTTTGCTGTCCTGCATGCTGAAGGCGTTGATGTGGCCGATGGTCCCGACCTTGCGGCCCTTGTATTCCGCGCCGTGGGCCTGCGCCGCATCCTCGACGACCAGGAGATCGTGTTCCTCGGCGATAGCCATGATCTCGTCCATCTCGCAGGGAAGACCCGCCAGGTGGACGGGGATGATCGCCTTCGTGCGCTTCGAGATGACCTGCCGGATCGCATCGGGCGAGATGTTGTGCGTGCGCGGGTCAATGTCGGCGAAGATCGGGACGGCGCTCTGGTGGAGGACGGGCGAGACCGTGCCGATAAACGTTCGCGGCGGGACGATCACCTCGTCGCCCGGCCCGACGCCGCCCGCGGCGAGGGCCATGTGGAGCGCGCTCGTGCCGCTGTTGCAGCAGACGGCGTGCTTCGAGCCGTTCCATTCGGCGAAACGCTTTTCAAAGTCCTTGCTCACCGGGCTTCGGTGAAAGTGTGTGTTGCCGGAGCGAAGGATTTCGGCGATCAACTCGATTTCCGCCTCGCCATAGATGGGCCAGCGCGGCCACGGCCTGGCGCGCGCCTTCGGCCCGCCGTCAATCGCAAGTTTCTCTGCCATGATGGATCTTCCTCTTGCTCAACCGCCCCAGATTCCGCGGATGTATCGGATGCTCTCGCGCAGGTCCGCCTTGCGTTTCTCGCCGGTGGTTACTTCGAGGGACAGAAAACCGTCGAATCCCGCACCCTTGAGTTTTGCCAGCATCGCCCGGACGTCCGTTTGCCCCTTGCCGATGCAGACCTCGTGATAGGGATTCATTTTGTCTTTGGGGACATGGCGCGTGTCTTTGACGTGGACATGCGCAACGAACGGCATAAGCGTCTCAAGGGCGGCGACTGGATCGTCGTCGGCCATGATGAAGTTGCCGGTATCGAAGGTCCAACCGAAACGTCGGGAGCCGACGGTCTCGCAGAGCCACTTGATGTCCGCCGCCCGCCCGCAGATGTCGGCGAGCGCTGCCCCCCGGTTCTCCATGGTGACTTTGATCTCGGCGCCCTCCAACGGTTCCACCGCCTCGGCCAGGTGGTCGGCGATGAGTCGCCGGATATCGGCGGGGGGCATATTTGGGGGCGGGGATGCGCCGACCATGAGGATGGCGCTGCCGAGTTCCTCGGCCGTGGCCAGCCCATCGGCTATATCGCGGGTGCGCCTCTCCCACGCCTCGGGTTCTGTCCCCACAAGGTCGGTGGAGATGTTGTAGCTGCTTACCTTCAGACCCAGGCTGTCCGCCGCGCCCCGAACACGCCTCAAGCCGTTTGGCCCCATCGGCAGATGTCTGGAGGCGAGTTCGACGCCGTCGGCCCCCAGTTTCTTGCAGGCGGTCAGGAAGTCCTCGACGGGCATGCCCTTGCGCAGCGCGTCCTCCATGCAAATTCCCATGATGGATATCTTCACTACACGTCCTCCAGTGGCCTCGTTTGTGCAAGAGACACTATACGGCACGGAAGGGGGCGATGCAACTACAAACGAAGGGGCGTTTCGGCCGGCGGATCACGGTGGGCACGGGAGACATGGGCGGTTACCTCTCCCCTCCAGCGTCCCGAGAGGCAGGGGTGGGGACACGCTTTCGATGGGAACCGCCCATTATCCTATTATGCCTGCGTTCCTGGGTTCCTGTGCAAGCGGGCGTCGCGGATCAATTCATGCACACATCATGTCACGAGGTCGTCGCCCCCACTTCAACCATGACACGCGGTCTTTCACTAACGATTTTCGGGAAGGCGTCGTGGGACGCGCCTGCCGGCTTCTTGTTCTTGACGCGCTTCTGGGCATACAGCATGGAGTCCGCGCCGCGAAGCAGTTCTTCGATAGAGTGGGGCAGGCGGCCCTGGCACCATACGACGCCTGTGCTGACCGAGAGGCGATAGGGGCGATCCTGCCTTCCGTTCCAGCCGTCAAGGTTGCCGCGGAGGCGTTTGAGAAGCGCCTCGGGTGAACCCATGGGCGGATCAACCGTCAGGACAACGAACTCATCGCCGCCGAGACGGGCGATGATGCTTTCGTCGCCGAACGATTGATTGAGAATGTCCGCAACTTCGGTCAGCGCCCGGTCTCCTTCGTGGTGGCCGAAGGCATCGTTGATCTGCTTCATCCCGTCCAAGTCAATGAAGAAAAGGGCCAGACTGGATCGGCTCTGGCGGGCCTGGTTCAGTTGCTGCTCCGCAAGTTCGATGAAGCTTCGCCGGTTGTAGAGTCCCGTCAGGTCGTCGCGGTGCAGCAGGTGTTCGATGGTCTGCTGGGCCCTCCGCCATCGCCGATACGTGATCCACAAAAGCACAACGAACAGAAGGAAGATGGTATTGACCAGGGTTTCGGTCATAGGTTGATTTCGACAGAGCACGACCAGGGCGTGGAGACCGTCAATCATGTGGAGAACGATGCTGGTCGAGGCAAAGGTAATGGAAGCGAATAGCACAACGCACACGTCTATGACTTCCTTCACGCCATGGGCGGGTCTCGTCATGCCTTTTGTCTCCTTTCGTCACAGTTGCCTATGCTACCGCCTCTACGGGCGGTCGGGCCTAACTTGGCGCAACGTCTGCGACGTAGCGATACTTGCCTGCCATGTCGTAGCCCCAATGCGGCTGGTAGTCGCCCCAGCCCTCTTCGATGGGACTGGAAGACATGGTTGGGTCCAGCACATACCCCCGCCAGTTAACCCATGCGTGCCACATGCCGCCGTAGTAGCCAAAGACGATGCGGCTGTCCCTCACATCGTTCTTGAGGAGTCGCTGGTAGAGCAGTGTAGCAAGGGCCGTGCAGTCGCCCCGACCTGTCTGTTCGGTTGTGGTGGGCAGCTGCCAGACCACTTGCCCGCGAGTTGCTCGGTAATAGTTCAGAGCGGCTGTCTCGGAGAGACATTTCTTCACCCTGTCCCATTCGGCGTCATAGGGGGTGCGATATGCGGGTACCGCTCGATAGCGGGCTTCCTGACATCCTGTCGTTACCGCGAAAACGGCAAGTAAAATTCGCATCCTGCGTCGCATATCGCACCCTCCTTGGCTTCGCGGCCTCATCCTTGAGGTTCGTCATCCATGACAGGAGGCTTATTAGCAAGCGTTGTGCCAAAGCACACGCGGCTTCTATCGCGGCGGAACGGGAAGCGGTTTGTCGGCCTCTATACGCGCTCACGAGGGCAAATATGATCGTGTCGTGCTGCGCGGTCGGAGGGTGCAGGGAAACGCTTCGGTGGACCCAAGAGACTCGGAAGCGGCTCTCAATCCGGAGTGTTTATGCTCCACTTACTGACCGACGGAAGTCCGGCGACTTCCGCTACGGTTCAGGCTTCGTCCCGCGGGGCCCGCATGGCCTCCTGGGCCGCGTTGAGCAGGTCCGACACCTTGTAGGGCTTGTTGATGAAATGGAACCCCCGCCGGCGGATGGCGGGCCACTGCGACTTGTCGTCGCTGTATCCACTGGCCAGGAGCACCCCCAAATCGGGCTTCTGCGAGCGCAGCGCGTCAATCAGCCAGATTCCGTCCTCGCCCGGCAGCACTACGTCGCTGAACAGAAGATCAACCTGTCCTCTCAGGTCCTGGAACGCCCGCACGGCCTCTTGGGCGCTGGCTACGGAAACCACCTCATAGCCGTATTCCGACAGGGTGCGTGTGGCAACGAGGCGCACCTCGTCCTCGTCCTCGACGACGAGAATCCGCTCGCCTTTCCCCTTCGGCATCTCGGAGGGAATCGCCGCCGATGCGCCTTGTGGGACGGCATCCAAGTCGGCCGGCAGGAAGACCTCGAAGGTCGCCCCGTGACCGGGCTGACTTTCCACGTGCGTCCACCCGCCATGGCTCGTCACGATCCCATAGACCACCGACAGGCCCAGGCCAGTTCCCTTCCCTTTCTCCTTGGTGCTGAAAAACGGCTCAAAGATGCGCGGTATGGTCTCCGGGTCCATTCCAACCCCCGTATCCTGCACGCGGATGCGGACGAATTGCCCCGGCCGGGCCGCAGGCATCCGGGCCAGATCCCGCTCTGTCACGGTCGCCAGGTCCGTCTTTATGGTCAGCGTTCCGCCATCGGGCATGGCGTCGCGGGCATTGATGGCCAGGTTCATGACGACCTGTTCGATGTTGCCCGCGTCCCCTTTGATCGTCAGGGGCTGATCGGAGAACTCCGTGACGACGGTCACGTCCTCCCCAAGCAGGCGGTTCATCATTTTGAGCAGGTCGTTGATCGTGGCGTTTACGTTCAAGGGACCCAAGTCCGTGGGCTGCTTGCGACTAAACAGGAGGAGCTGCCGGACGAGGTTCGCCGCCCGCAGGGTCGCCCCGTGGATGCGCTTGATATTCTCATGGAGGGGGTTCGACTCGTCGCAGTCCATCAGGCCGAGCTCCGCGAACCCCTGAATAGTGGTGAGGAGATTGTTGAAGTCGTGCGCCACGCCGCCCGCCAGCCGGCCGATGGCGTCCATCTTTTGCGCCTGAAGCAACTGGGCCTGGAGCGCCGCCTTCTCCTGCTCTGCTTGCTTGCGCTCGGCAATGTCTATGTTGACTTCGGCAAACAGCCATTCGCCGTCATCAGCCTGGAAGGGGATGGTGATGACCTGTATCGGTCTGTTGCCTTCTTTCGGCAGGACCTCCTCGGAAACGATCCGGGCCTTCGTATTCATGGCCTTGACAACGCCGCATCCGGGACACGGGGCGCCCCTGTCCATGAAGTATTCATAACACTTTCTTCCGCCCGTCTCGCCGTAGACCTTCCGCCATTCAGGGTCAATATACCGGACATTGAACTCCGAGTCTATAATGTTCAGCCCCGTCTTTGTGGCGCCCAGGATGAACTCGATCTGCCGTTGCGTCGTTCTTAGCGCCTGCTCCGCACGCTTGCGTTTTGTGATGTCGTGCAGAGAGGCGAGGTAGGCCGGTTGGCCCTCCCACTCCACCTCGACCATCCGCATCTCGGCGACGCGCGGTTCGCCGTCCGGGCGGAAGATATCCACCTCAACCTGATCTTCCGAGGTCAGCGGCAGGCCGAAGGCGTCGCCGACCAGTTTCTCGACCGGGATTCCCGAGAGGAGCGCCGCCGCGGGGTTGGCGAAGCGCACCACGCCTTGCCTGTCCAGGATGACCATCGCATCGGCGTTCTTCTCGATAATGTGCCGTAGGTTGTCCGCGCCGGATCGCAGCGCATGCTCTGATTTTTGCCGCGAGATCAAGTGTCCCAGGGTGGAGGCGTAAAGGGTCAGGACTTTCATGTCGCGCGCTACCATCCGACGGCGGCTGACAAGGTTGTCGGCGCTTAGAAGCCCGACGATCTTGTCGGCGTCCATGATCGGAGCGAAGGCCCGTTCGCCCTTTTCCAATATCCTGACGCCCGCATCATTCAATGGGCCATTTTGGGCGACCGCATCAACCCCGTTTGTCTCTCTTAGGAGATTCAATACCCCCGGCATATGGCGGCGCCAGCCCCGTTCGTCGCGTGTGCGGCCCTCCGGGTCGGTGCCGTACGAACCGCAGATATACTCCGGGTCCGCCGGGTCGAAGAACCATAGCCCCATCCGGTCGAAGTCCAGCCGCTTTCGGCCCAATTCCACGGCCATGCGGCAGAGGTCGTCGAAGGACTTGGCCTGCGTGAGGCGGTTCGTCACCTCAAGCAGCCCTCGGAGCCGATTCTGGAACGTGCGCCCCGTTGCCTCGCTCGAATCTTGTTTCATGTTGTTGCTGCTCATTGCTGTTTTCCCCGATTCGTCTTACTGCCTAACGCGGGCATCGCCCGCAACCCAAGGGCAAAATTCACATTGGACACATTTTTGCCCGCGAGAACGAACGTGATCCAGCCGATGGGAAGCCATATCGCTCCGCAAAATCTCTTTCTGCGGATACCACCCTTTCTGAAGACAGAAAGGGTGGTATTATGTGTCCAATGTGAATTTTGCCCTGAAAACATGTACGCAAATTGGCATCATGTTACGGAGTAAGGTTCTAATCCGAATTATTCGCAAACACTGAACTTGCCAAACCTCCCGGAGGTCCCAAACCTCCGGGAGGTTGCATATCCGATACGAATCCCTCAGCAACACGCAAGCGTGGGGCTTTCATTGTTCTCCCCCCCGCCGATCAGGTCCAGCAGGCGCCGAAGGTTCCTCGTGTCCTGGAAGTCCCCCACCACCCGACGAATCGGCTTCGGCGACAGCTTGACCAGCGTCGGCGTCGCCAGGATATGGTCCTGCCGCCCCATATCCGGTCGTTGCAGCAGGTCCACCACGTCGAGTATGTAATTCATCTTGAGATAATCGTCGAATAACTTTCTCAGATTCTCTGCCGCATTGACGGAGCGGGGCTGCTTGCCGATCACATAGAGCCTGAACTTATGCATGGCTTTCGCCCTCCACCTACGACGCCACGGGGCCTTCGAAAACGCCTCGGGCAATCAGGGCAATCTCGTCCGCGCCTACCGGCTTGCGGACCACCTCGAACGCCAGACCGTCGTCCGCCGCACACTGAAGCTGGCCGAGGAATTCCTCATGGAACGCCGTCACGATATAGATCGGGACCTGCCCGTCAATCTCCCGAAGCGCCCGGAGCGTCGCCACGCCGTCCATGCCGGGCATCTTCAGATCGAGAAAGACCAGGTCATACCGGCCCTTGCGCGCCCTCTCCACGGCCTCCGCCCCGGACTCCACGGCCTCCACCCGGTATCCCGTGTCCTCCAGGGCCAATTCAAAGGACTTGCGGACCGCCTTCTCGTCGTCAATCGCCAGGATTCGTTTCATGTCGCTCCTTACCCATGATCGGATTGGAGTAACCATTTAGAGCCTATCCGAAAACCTGGCATTTGTAGCCGCACCCTTTACGGGTGCGGTCTTCCCGCAGGCGTAAAGCCTGCGGCTACAGGTTTTCGGATAGGCTCTTAGCCAAGTGTTGTCATTCCCGCGAAAGCGGGAATCCACATGCGCCGGCGCGGTCTGCGAAGCCCTGGATTCCCGCTCCCCGCTTACGTCCTGCGGGGACAAGCTTCGCGGGAATGACGAGAGACCGAATGCCAAGTCACCACACTTGGCCAAATGGCTACGGTTCATTTTTTTTGTCTCCCGCAACAGGCAGCAGAATCTCAAACGTCGCCCCCTTGCCGACCTCGCTTTCGCACGCAATACGCCCCCCGTGCGCCTTCACGATGTTCTGGCTCACCGACAGCCCCAGCCCTGTCCCTTGGCCGGGGGGTTTGGTGGTAAAGAACGGGTCGAATATCTTGGACAGGTTCTCCCGCGGGATGCCGACGCCGTTATCCGCGACGGCAATCCGGATAAAGCCCCCGTTCCCGCGAAGGCCGAGCCGGAGCCTCTTTTCCTCTCGCTTCGCCTGGGCCAGCGCGTCGAGGGCGTTCAGGATCACGTTCGAGAAGACCTGCTGAATCTGGTTCAGGTTGCCCCGCAGTTTAGGCGCGTCCCCCGCGATGTCGCGCTCGACGGCGACCCCTTCGCGCTCGATGCGATACGACAAGAGCCGCAGGACGCGATCCAGGACCTCCGCGCCCTCGATCTCCTGATACGATTCCTCCCCCTTCCCGTCGGCGCGGGAGTAGGTGAGCAGGTCCTGAACGAGGCCGATGCAGCGACGCAGTTCCGTCTCCGCGTCGGCCAGCACTTCATGTCGTTTGTCAAAGGGCGGCGTGTGCTTCCGGCAGTACTGGATGAAGTTGAGGATGGCCATGAAGGGGTTGTTCAGTTCGTGTGCGATCCCCGCCGTGAGGACGCCGAGGGCGCCCAACTTCTCCGCCTGGATCAGTTGGGCCTGCGATTCCTTCAAGTCGCGGTTGGAGCGCGCCAGATCGTCTGCTGAGCGCTCCAGGTTCTTCAAGGCAGTGTCCCGCTGAAGTCTGGCGCTCAAGATAGGAGCGACGTAACCTCCTATCGTCTCCAAAAGGTGGATGTCCTCCTCGGTATAGTCGCTCTCCTTGTTCGCCACTTGAATAAGGCCGATGACCTCCCCTTGATGGATGATGGGCACGCTGATGTTCCGCGTGATGCGTATGTGCCCTTTCGGGGTCAGCGTGGACGGCTCGTTGGTGTAGAGCGTTTTCTTCTGCCTTATGGCCCGTGGCCAGATGCTTTGCCCCCACATCTCTCGAGGAAACACGATCTTCTTGTCGGGGATCTGACACTGGTTCCAGATGTGCCGCGTCATCGAAGGCACAACGAGGGCGCCCGTCTCGTCGAGATACCCGAAGACGCCGTACTTGCTGTCCATCACATCGAGGACCACGTTCAACACCTCGCCATACATCTCCTCGTCGGTCCTGGCGAGGAAGACCTCGGCAATCTGATTGCGAATTGCCAACTCTCGCTCGGCCTGCTTGCGGTCCGTGATGTCAATGGAAAGAACAAAGGCCCCTTCCGGGACCGGCTGGATATGCAGCTCAAACCATCCGACGTCGCCGCCGGGGTAGGCAAATTCGTTCTCCATGTGGCATGGAGTGCGTTCCTCGATGCACCGCCGCAGCGCGGCGAACATGTCCGTGCGCTCGATGCCGGGGTAGGTCTCCATCATGGTGCGTCCCAGCAACTCCTCCCTGGTCCGGCGGCCCTGCCGGGCGGCGGCGTCGTTGACGTAAAGGTAGCGCCAATCGGGACCTATGATCTGGCAGCCCTCGAGCATGTTTTCGAGGGTGCTGTGGTAGCGCTCCATGCTGGCCCGCAGCGCCTCCTCGGCCTGCTTGCGGTCGGTGATGTCCATGCCGTAGATGTTCACATACCCCGCTTCCTGGATCGGGGCATAGACAAGGGAAAAGACGCGATCCCCCACGGCGACCTCAGTCTTTTGACTCTCGCCTCTCCCCAGGGCCTTGACAGCCAGGCGACGCTCCCCGTCGGGAAGCGGGTCGCCGACGCGGCTCTGCCACGTGGACAACATGCGCCGGCCCGGCACGTTCGCGTAAATGATGTAGCCGTTTTCTGCGATGCGGAGGACGGGGTTCGGATTCTCGCTGGGGAATTTGGCCAGTTCCTCGATCATCTGTTGCGCGCTGCGTTGCTTCTCCCCCTGTTCGATAGCATAGAGCGCAAAGGCGATATCCCCCGCCACCTCCTCAAAGAGGCGCTGCTCCTCCTTGTCGGCGTCGAAGGCGGTGGGCACAGAGACCGAGAGGAGGCCATAGACCCTGCCGGCGTGCTCCAACCGCATGGAAAGGGCGGCCTTGCCATTGTAGCGATCCTTGAGGGGGCAGTCGCTGCAGGCGGACGCCGGGGCCTCTGTCAAAATGGTTTCCGGGCTGCCAAGAACCTTGCGTGTGCAGGCGGGGATATTGCCCTGCTTCATTTGTTCGGCCATCCTCGAAAACGCATCGCCGACTCCGGCCTCCGCCCACGTCTTGACCCCGCCCTTTTCGTCAAAGAGGGCGATCCACGCATCGTTGTATCCCCGCGTCTCCACGAGCAACTTGCACGCCTGCTCGATGAGGCGCCGGCGGTCCTTCTCCTTCGTGATGAGTTGGTTCACATTGCGCACGGCACTGAGGACGGCGTTAAGGTGGCGCAGGCGCTCCTCCGCGCCCTTGCGCTCATTTATCTCCTTCTCCAGGGCCGAGTTAACCGCCGAGATCTCTTCTGTCCGCTTATTGACCCGCGCCTCCAACTCCGCGTGCGACTTGCTCAGCGCTTCCTGCGCCTCTTTGCGGTCCGCATCCGTTCGGTGGAGTTGCCGAGCGTAGAAGAAGATGAGAGCTACGAATATCAAGATGTTCACGATGGCGGTCAGGGCGACTCCCACCTCGGTGTCATACAGGCCATTTCGTTCTCCCAGCAGGCGGAGCCAGCCCACAACCGCCGGGACAAGGACGGCGGCGGGCAGGAGACGGCGCGCGAGCAAACCTCCAACCGTCTCTCCCGTGATGGGCAGCATCAACCCGCGATCGGGCCGCAGGCAGAGAACGCCCCCGCAAGACACAGCAAACGCCACGGCGGTGTTCGGGGCCATTACCGTGTAGGCGGCGATGCCGTAGAGGGCGGTCACGCCGTAGGCATAGCCCAGGACGGGGAAGAGGGAGACCACCGCTGCGGCGAGAACGAGAAGCTGAGCAGCCCAATGAACGCGCCGGCTTTCCATGCCGAGAAGCAACAGCGCGCTTCCGAGCAACAGAAAATTCAGCGCGGTGTTGGGCGCAGGACGCCCCGGATGGATGGTGCCCACTGTCCCAGGCGGTTCGGTGAACAGCAGTTGGTCAATGCCGAGGTCGCACGCGAAGAAATACTCGATCAGCGTGAGCAACCCGATCATGCCAACAGCAAGCGAAGACACGCAGGCCATCCGTCTCAGCCAGAGGGCGGCCTGCTTCTTGTGCAAGAGCCAAAGCGACAGCCCCATCAGAAGGAACGCGATCGCCGTATTGGCCTTCATCGAGACGCATCTCGGATGAACGCTCTTGAGCCATTCAATCCCGAACAGCCAGCCCACAAGCACAAAGCCGCCCACGCACACGAGGATCACGGCGGCTATCCCCGAAGCCTGTCGGCAACGCTCTGTGCACGACGAATTCGATCGCCCTGTCATCATCGGGTTGATATCGCTCCAGCGACAGATGGACCGCTATTACGGCAACCTTCGAAGATGGTTGATTCGGCTACGACGGCAACGGGTGTGAGGAGAAATGAACGGCTTGAGACGCAATGGGAACGGGAGAGCGCTCCGCACTTGCTCAAAATGTGGGCAGAATAGGCACAGACACCCCTTCCGCCCCCAGGCATGACCAAAAGGACACGCGCCCCGCAAGGCACTACGACCCCCGCCGTCACATGACTTCCTCCCCGACGTCGGAAGCCCCCCAAGCGGCCAATACATGCACGGCTGTCACACAACAGATATGCTGCACTTGAAAGTTAAGTATACTCCATGAAGGCCGTTCTGTCAACCCGAAAATGAAGTTATTTTAATAACGCAACGGGTGGGGAGGTTTGGGGGAGGGCGAAAACGAAGGGTTGAAAACCAGTCGGCTTGCGGGTATGCTGTGGTCCACGAGCGGCAGAAGCGATCTTCGCCGGTGAAGATGCGGGAAGAGACGGAAGGCGCAGGACCTATCAAGCCGACGGCATCCTGACCTTTGCCCGCTCCTCCCTGACTCGCGCGCCAAAGGAGAAACGAATGGAATATCGGCATGCTGCAATTCCTGCGACCTTCGCGCTGTGCGGTCTGTTTTCCATCCTGATCTCCGCCGAGGACATCCGGCTCGTCAAGGAAGAGACCGCCATCCCCCCCGGCGAATCGCGCACGTTCGAGTTCGGCACCGTGCCGCAGAAGGATACGACGGTGACGATCGAGATTGCGGCGCGGCTGAACTTCCCCGGCCTGTCGGGTTCATCCCTGTTCATGGCCCTGACGCTCAACGACCGCGAGATCGCGCCCGCCAAGAGCAGGACCGTCCTTCGGCTCCTGAACCGGCCGCTGGTTTCCCCCGTCGCGCCAAATCTCCCGGCCAAGTGGTTCGACGGCGGCAAGTGGCGGCTGCTCTATGCGCCGGATTTCGAGTGCGGGCGAAAGTCCGCCTTCTACGTGGGCGATCCATACACCTACGTCTTAGACGTCACCGACCTGACCAATCCCGCCGCCGAGAACCGGCTTGTCGTCACGAACACAGTCACAAAGGGCGACCCTCTCTTCAAGAACGGAGGCGGCGACCTGGTGATCGGGCGGCTGGTCGTCCATACCAAGCCGGGGGAAAGTCCCACCATGGCCCCTGGCGCGACGATTCAACCCGTCATCAACACCGGCCAGCCTGCCGCCGGCCCGGCGGAGTACGAGGGCCGGCTCCTGCCCGGCGGGGGTTTTGTCCTCATCGCCGGCGGGGAACGATGGGAGTTCGCCAGCGCGATCTCCTACCCCAACGCGGGACTGAACCGACTCGCGCCGCGGGACGTACCCGATACGACCGGCCAGCCCGGCTGGAGACTGACCGCGACACAAACCGGAAGAGAAGGCGAGGTCTCCGCGTCGGGTCCAGACTATCGCCTCCATCGCGCCATCCGTTTCACGCCCCGGAAGGTGTCCGTGGCCGACACGATCACAAACGCCCACGCCGACACGCCTCTGGGCCTGCTGGTCCGCCATGACCTGAGCCTGCACGACAAGAAGGACCCGCAGGTGCGCATCGCCGGCAACCCCGACCCTTCCATGGACAACTACTACGCCCCGCCGAATCCGAGCGTGCATGTTGTGGTCGGGAGCATCGGCATCGGGATGATCTGCGAGGACACTGTTTTCCGCAACCAGGCCCGCCTCTACTGCGAGCAGGACCCGCCGCGCGTGGGGCTTCGGACGGAGATGCTCTACTTGCCGCCCGGCGCGTCGCGGACGCTGGAGTGGTCGGTGTATCCCGTGGCCGGGCGGGACTACTTCGACTTCATCAACCTGGTCCGGCAGGACTGGGGGGCGAATTTCACCGTGCAAGGGCCGTGGACCTTCTTCAGTCCCTATACAGTCGTCGAGACACCGGAGGAAAAACTGAAGACGGACATTGATCGCCTCGGCATCAACTACGCCTGCTACTGCGGCGGCTGGGTGGACGGGCGGAATGACAAGAAGAAGATCGGATTCGGCACGGGTGTGATGGACCCCTACTGGGCGCCCTTCCGGCAAGCGCTGAAAGAGGCGGCGGCGAAGCTCCGCAGGATTCGCCCCGGAATCAAAGTGCTCGTCTATTACGACACCCAGCGCGACACGTCCGACGGCGGCGAGGAACGGTTTAAGGACAGTTGGTTGACAAGCGAAAAGGGCCAGCAACTCACCACCAACTGGAGCGGCGTCTACAGCCTGACGCGGAGCATGGTCGCCACGCTCGACAACACATTCGGCAAGACCATGCTCGGGGTTGTGGATCGCTACATGGACGAGATCGGCGCGGACGGGCCCTACTGGGACGAGATGGAGGTGACCGGCTACGGCGCGCCGCTCATCACCCACAGCATCCCCGACGGGTGCTCGTGCATCCTGGACCCCAAGACCTACACGATCCAGCGGCAGATCGGCATTACCCAGCTCCTCGGCGAAGGCCACCGCTTAGCCGTGATTGACCGCGTGCGCGCCAAGGGCGGGACGCTGATGGGCAACGGTCCGCCGTGCACGCGCAAACTGCTGGAACGGAAGGTGCAACGGATGGTCGAAATCCAGCACAACGACTACTGGTGCTACCAGGGCAATCTCGACACGCCCCTCGGCTACGCGAGCGCCCGGATGGACTTCGGTAACTGGATTCGCTCGCTGAAGATGGCGACGCTCCTGGTGGGCACACGGTACACCTACGAGCACGAGATTTCACCCTATGTTTTCCCGTTCACGCCGATCGAATTGCACCACGGATACCTGCTGGGCGAGGAGCGAATCATAACGCTGCACCCAGGGAGCTATGGCTGGCCCGGCGACACGAGCCTCGTGATCTGCCATCGCTTCGACAAGGACGGCAAGCGGCGCGCGGCCCCCTGGCCGACGGTATTCAAGGATGGTGCGACGAGGACGAAGGTTGATCCGGGCCAGGACGAGGCGGCGGTCCTCGTCCGGGTCCCGTGCAGGCTTTCCTGCCCGGAGGGAACGATTATTCGAGACGTGGCCAAAACCGTGGACGCCTTGAGATTCGTCGCCGAGGGCAAGGGCGAACTGGCCCTGCGCGTGAGGAACGCGGAATGCGTTGTGCTCCTGGACGGCAAACCAAGGGACGTCACGCTGCCGCTCCGATAGGGGCGCGGCGTAGGGGAATTTGACCTTTGAAAATGCCGCCGCCCCTGCTATAATAGCGCGACTATTCCTGGTCTTGGAGGACGGGAAACATATCATGGACATGACTATCTATTGCGGCAAGTGCGGCAAGAAGATCATCGTGGACGCCAAGAAGGCGGGGCAGAAGATCGTCTGCGTCCGATGCCAGACCAAGCTGCCGCTGCCGAGCCAGCCCACCGACGAGCCGCAGATCCGCCTCTATTGCATTGGGTGCGGCCACCGCGTTCGGGCCGAGGTGGACCAGGCCGGCGGCGAGATGCGCTGCCCGAAATGCGAGCACCTGATCCCGCTTCCTGATCTCGATGACGCGCCTATCGGTCCCGCAAAAGAGGACCGTCGCCCTCGCAAGGAAAAGGCCGAGGAAGAGAAAGAAGCGGAGGAGAAAGAGGAGCAGGAGGATCGCACTTCCAAGAAACGGCCCAAGAAGAAACGACGCGAGCCGCAGACGGTGGACTACAAAATCTCCAAGGAAATGCGAAGGACCATTGACCGCATCGAGCGCGAGAAGACCGAACGAGACGATGACGAAGAAGAGGAGGAAGAAGAGGAGCGAAAACCCCCAAGAAAGCGACGGCGAGACGAGGATGCCGACGACTTCGAGGAGGTCGTTCCCATCGCGGAGGGTTCCAGCCCCCTCAAGGTCTTTCTCGTTGTGTTTGTCGTTTCCCTCTTTATCGCCATCGCGGTCGGCGTAGTATATTATTTGGCGACGCAGATGCGCCAGAACACGGAACAGGCCCCATCCCAATCCAAGCCTGCTCCCACGCGGTCAGCGGATTGAAAGCATGTGGAGGACAAGATGCAGGGCAAACCCCAGGATTGCATGAAGGTCGGCATCATCCATTTCATGGCCTTCCCCAACACGATCAAGGGCGAAGGGCCGATCGTCGAGACGCTGGAAAAGATCTGCAATGACAAGTACTTTCAGGCCGTCGAACTGACCCACATTAAAGACCCCGCCGTTCGGAAAAAGGCCATCAAGGTGGTCAAGGGCGCCGGCCTGACTGTCGGGTTCGGGGCGCAACCGATCATCCTCATCAACAAGCTCAACCTCAATTCCTCCGACGCCGCCGAGCGCCGAAAGGCCGTCAATGGGGTCAAGAGCGGGATTGACGAGGCCTACGAATGGGGCGCGGCGGGTCTCGCGGTCCTCTCCGGCCCCGTGCCCGCGCCGGACCGGATCACCGCAGAGAAGGACCTGCTGGCCGATTCCCTGAAGCAGCTCTGCGCCTATTCCCGGTCAACGGGCGACATGCCGATTCTCCTCGAGACCTTCGATCGCAAACCCTACGGCAAGAATTGCCTCATCGGCCCGACAACCGACGCCGTGGACGTGGCCGAGGCGGTGGCGGCGGACTTTCCATCTTTCGGCCTCATGCTCGACCTGAGCCACATGCCCCTGCTGGAGGAGACGTGCGACCAGATGCTCAGAACTCCGGGCAAGCGCCTGAAGCACATCCACATCGGCAACTGCGTCATGACGGACAAGAGCCACCCGGCCTACGGCGACGGCCACCCTCGCTTCGGCGTGGCTGGTGGTGAAAACGATGTGGGCGAACTGGCCGAGTTCCTATCCGTGCTGAAGGACATCGGCTACATCGGCAAGGGCAAGCAGAACATCGTCAGCTTCGAGGTGAAGCCCTACGGCGACGAGACGCCGGAGGACGTCATCCAAAACGCCAAGGACACGCTCGAAGCGGCTTGGCAGAAGGTCTAATCTCTACCCGAGGCCCCATGCTATCGGAGGCGAATGGGCGGGCGGCACTGCCACAGCTGGTCCCTGAAGTCCCCAGCCGGCGCCGGGGCAGTGTCGCGCCGGCGCACCTCTGCCCGCAGCCGGCGAAGCTCCGCAAGCAGCGGCCACTCGCCGAACGCGAGCCACAGGAGCGCGAACAGATTCACGAGCGGCACGAACATCAGAAGCGACAGCCACTCCGGGTAGCCTGCCTTGCCAAAGATCTTCCACCAGATCAGCCCTGTCAACAGCACCGCGCCCAGAAGCAAGGCAACCAGCACGGCGCAGAAGAAGCCGGCATCTGTTGTCATCATCTCACATCCTCCTCCTTAGTCCCAGTAGCGGAAGTCGCCAGACTTCCGACGAACCGCCATGCGCTTGCACAACATCCTGAACTCTGGCGAGTTCAGCTACGGGCATTCGCTTTCTGCAACAGGAACTACTCACCTGATGTCCTCCATTCTCCCATACGATGTAACATGTGCACATATTCGGGTGTTTTTGCTTTGATTTGTGCCATGCTGCGCCTATAATCATGCTTTCGTCATAACCTACTCGAATCGAAACTCTTCACAGGAACAGGCCTATGAACATCCTCTTCATCGCGCTCGATACGCTCCGCGCCGACCACCTCGGCTGCTACGGCTATCCGCGGGACACCAGCCCCCGCCTCGACGCCCTCGCCGCCGAGGGCATTCGCTTCGACTTCTGCATCAGCGAGGGCGCGCACACCGTCCCCGCCTTCACCTCGATGGCATCGGGCCTGTCGCCTCTCTCCCACCGCGTCGTCGGGACGAACTGGTGCATGCCCAATGAAAACGTGGACCTGCTCGACGACGATGCGCCCGTCCTTGCCGAGGCGCTTCAGCAGCACGGTTATGTGACCGCCGCGGTGGACAACCTGCTCCATGCCATGCGCTTCCACCCCAAGTGGTTCGTGCGCGGCTTCGAGTACTACATCAACACCTCGCCGAAGTACATCGAGGGCAAGACACGCGCCGACCACGTGAACGAGCGCGCCATCCCCTGGATCAAGGCGCACGCAACCGAGCGGTTCTACCTCTTCCTCCACTACTGGGACCCCCACCAGCGCTACAGCCCCCCTGCCCCCTTCGACGCGATGTTCCCCGCCTCGGGCCAGGGCATGGAACCGAAGAAACTCGGCGATAACCGGACGTTCTTCCCCCGCTGCGGCCCAGCAGACATGGACGAAGGAAAATGGAAACAGATCGCGGCCTACGACGGCGAGATCCGATACGTGGACGACCGCGTCGGGCAAATCCTTGCCCTGCTCAAAACGCTGGATATCTACGACCGCACACTTATCATCGTCACCGGCGACCACGGCGACGACATGGCGGAGCACACATGCAACTTCGAGCACCGCGAGGTCTATGACTCCTGCGTCCGCGTGCCCTTGATCTACAAACTTCCCAAGGACATGCAGACCGGCCACAACACGGGCATCGTCTCGCCCGCGCTCGTCCAGCACGAGGACCTGATGCCGACGATCCTGGAACTGGCCGACGTCAAAAACATCCCCCGCATGGACGGCTGCTCGGTGCGCGGCCTCCTCATGGGCGGCGTGGCCAAACATCGCCCGCAGACCTTCTCCACAGGCACATGGCTCTGGGACACCGACCACTGGAAGTCGGCGGAGATGTGCGTGCGCACCGAGGAGTGGAAGTACATCCGCCGGGCCGACATCGCACCCGTCGTTCCCCGCAGCAAGGAACTGATCGGCCTCTTCCGCCGCAAGCCGAACGACTTCATCCGCCTCCCTGCCCGCGAGCTGATTGACCTCAAGAACGATCCCGAAGAGCAGATCAATGTCCTCGACAAGAACACCGACGTTGCGGAGAAACTCGACGCGCTCCTCAAGCCCTGGATCGAGTCAGGGCTGTTTGTGAAATAGTTTCCACACGAAAGGAAGTTGCCAGAAATGATACGGACCTCCCACGGAGTATTCATTCGTCGGGCAGTCGTTTCGGTTTGGGCATGGCTTGCCCTTCCGTTGCTTTCCCACGCGGCGATAACGCCGCAGGAAATCATCCAGGCCTCCGGCATAGACCACGGCCTCTGCGTCATCATCGGTTGCGGGGACGAGGATAGCCCCGCCCTCGCAGCCGCCCTGGCCGCCTCCGGCAGGATGCTCGTTCACGGCATCGCCCTCGACAACGCCTCCGTCGGCCGAGCGCGAACAGCCATCTCCGTCGCCGGCGTCCACGGCCTGGCCACCGTCGAGAGGCTCCCGATCAAGCCCCTCCCCTACCGCGACAATCTGGTCAATCTATTAGTGGTGAGTGGAGAGTGGAAAGTGGAGAGTGAGGAGATCATGCGCGTCCTTGCCCCCAACGGCGTGGCCATCTTTTTCAATCCAAAATCAAAAATCCAAAATCCGAAATTGGTCAAGCCCATGCCCAAGGAGATGGACGAGTGGACTCACGAGGCCCACGGTCCAGACGGCAACTGCGTCTCGAAGGACACCGTCGTCCGCCTCCCCCTCGGCTTTCGGTGGCACGCGGGCCTGCCCATGAACATCTGCAACCGCAAGCAGGCCGCCAACGCATGGTCCAGCACGCGCGGCATCGCCCTCGCCGGCGGACGGTGCTTCACGATCTCCTCATCAGTCATGGAGAACCTGGGACCGGCGTATTTCGCCGTGCATGGCTTGGACCAATACGTCACCGCGCGCGACGCCTTCAACGGCCTCTTCCTCTGGCGGACGAGGATCGGCGCCACCTACTACGGCGGACTCGTCTATGAGAACCGCGCCCCCTTCGCCGCCGTGGGCGACCGCGTGTATGCGGCCTCGGAGGACGGCAAGCTCGTCGCCCTCGATACGGCTACAGGCAAGGCGGCCAGGACGTTCGAAACCGCCTACGCGCCCGGCAAAATTCTGATTGATGGGAACGTGGTCGTCTCCGCCGGCTGGAAGGACGGAACCAACGTCGGCGGATGGCAGGGCGTGGACCGGAGGCGGATGGACTTTGGCGTGGGTGAGGGCGCCGTCGAGGCCTTCGACGTGCAGACCGGAAACCGGCTCTGGAAGATTGACAAGCTGGCCACCTCGATCCGTAGTGCAGACGGGATTCTCTTTATGGTCCAGCGCACGGGGCCGGATAAACACGAAGAGATGACCTATCCCCCGCCAAAGGGCGAAGACGCGAAGAAGCCCCTGCCCCCGCGGCCCGGCCAGGCCGTCGCTGCTGTGGACCTTCGCACGGGCAAGCCGCTCTGGGAAGTTCCATCGGAAAAGTTCGCTGTAGGCAGCAACCTCAGCGTTGACGCCGCGGGACTCGGCATCGTCACTGTGTCCCATGACAACGGCATCCAGACCTCCGCCTTCTCCGCGATGGACGGCAAGCTGCTATTCACAGAGAAAGCAAACAGCTACACGGCTTTCTACAACGGCGAGATGCTCCTCGGACCGAAGAAGTACGACCCGAAGACGGGCCAATCCACCGGCCCGGCACCGTTCCAACTCTCCCGCACCATCTGCACGCCGCGGTACTTCGCCAACAACATCATCGTGTCCAACCGCATGGGCGCGCTCATCGTGGACGGCAAACAGGTGGAGTATGGCGGGGCGCGCGGCGGGTGTCTCTTCGCCTCCATCCCCGCCTATGGGGCCTTCTACACGCCGCAGAACTGGTGCCGATGCGCCCCGGCGCAGATCCCCGGCTTCATCACCTTCGGCCCCATCGCCGTCGAACCCTCTCCAACGGAGATGGAAAAGCCGCCCGCCGTTGAGAGCGGTTCCGCTTTCGGGCAAATCCAAAATCCCAAATCCCAAATCCAAAATGATACCGACTGGCCCATGTACCGCCACGGTCCCGAACGCAACAACGCAACCCCCGCCGCCGCCCCCGAGAAGCTCGACGTCCTCTGGCGAGCCCGCCTCGCCGACCAGGCCCCGGACGGGCCGATCGGTCTCGATTGGAAGGACTTTCTGAACAGCCCCGTCACCGCGCCGGTCGTCGCCGAAGGCATCGTCGTCGCCGCGGCGATGGACCGGAACCAGGTAGTCGCCCTCGACGCCGCCGCGGGCAGGGAGCTGTGGCGCTGCGCCGTGGGGGCGCGGATAGATACGCCGCCTACGCTCCACCAGGGTCTCTGCATCTTCGGGGCGCATGACGGGTATGTGTATGCCCTCTCGTGCAAAGAGGGCCGGCTGGCCTGGCGGATGCGCGCCGCCCCGCGAGAGGAGCGGATGGCGTCCTACGGAAAGATCGAGTCGCCCTGGCCCGTCGTCGGGACGGTGCTCGTCGCCGATGGGATGGGCTACGCCTCCGCCGGGCACACGCAGGGGTCGGACGGCGGCATCGTCGTCCGCGCCTTCGATCCCATGACCGGCAAGGCGGCATGGTCCCGTGCCATCCCCCCAAGCCCCGGAAAGTACCGGCAGATGCGGCGGAACGATCTCATCTTCAAGACCGGAGACTCCGTCCAGTTGATGGTGACGCGAATGGACCCGAAGACGGGCGAGGTCCGCAAGAACCCGACCTTCGAGTATGGGCAGTTCTTGGATCGCCAGGCACACGCCAAGGCTCGGAAAAAGGAGTTCAAGGAGACGATGACCGTCGAGGAGATCGCCCCGAGCATCGGCCTGGAGGGGTTCACGTCCTGGAACTGGACGCGCCTCGGCAACCGTAAGCACATGACGATGAACTTCGGCAACGTCGGCGGCGACATGGCGTCGTGGGACGACGGAATGGTCTGCGCGATCGCCAAGGAGGGGACGACGGTTACGGCCGTGAAGCGCGAGAACGTGGGACCTTTTGGGCAGAAGGTCGGCCCGCCGGCATGGACGCTGACGCTCCCCGCGGGTCGGCAGGCGACGTCGCTTGTCCTCTGTCCCAATGCGGTCCTCGTTGGCGGGGGCGTCTATGAGGCCGGGTCGAATGAGGGACGCGGCTTCGTCATGACGCTCTCCCGCGACAAGGGGGAGAAGATTGCCGAATGCGCCTTCGGCGCGCCGCTGTCCTACAACGGCTTGGCCGTAGCGGGCGGCCGGCTCTACGCCACGCTCGCCGACGGCTCGGCGGTCTGCCTGGGCAGCAAAGCGGCGCAGCCCAAGTAGCGGAAGTCGCCGGACTTCCGATTCCTTTCGTCATTCCCGCGCAAGCGGGAATCCACGTCTCACCACGAAGGCCACGAAGAACACGAAGGGGGTAAGAAAAGGAAAGAGTCAACGCTCCTTTCGCCCATGTGATTTTCCCTTTACATTCAAGGCGGGCGGCGTACAATGGAAAGTGCGAAGGGGTAGAAGGCATATTGTATCCTATGAATAGTCGGAGGAAACTGCATCGATCTGATTTGATTTTCAGCATTACAGTTTGAGTTCGTCTCAAACGCCGTCCGCAGCAGAATCAGGACAATTCTCGTCTGGATCGGCGTCTGGGCGGACTCCCTGGAAACAGGGAGCCGCCGGGCGTCGCTATCCAGACCGGGCTGTCCTGAGCCCTGCTGTGGAGGTGATGTCTTGGTTGGCTCCCTTTTCTTTTTGGGATGAAAGGCAAAGGAGGGAAGAATGAAACGTGTGATAACGGTCCTGGGTCTGTCCGTGGCTTTGGTCCTCTCCGCCTCCATGACCGCCGAGGCGCAGAGCAAGAAGAAGGGCAAGGAACCGGAACTGGCCATTTCAAAGCGGGGTAATCTCCTCATGGAGGATGATTTTTCAGAAAAGGATCTCCTGTGGCAATTCAATAAAAAGGAATGTGAGTATAGGATTATCAAAGGTTCGCTCGCAACAAAGTCGGAATGCGCCAGGGATAGTCGGTCGGCGTTAACACGACAATTCACGCCTGCCGACAATGTGGTTGTTGAGCTACGGGCGATTTTGCCAACCAGTGCGAGTATTAATGTCGCAGTCACCCACAAAGGAGCCACCTTTATTGTCGCCGGCATCGTAGTACCCAATGAGAAGAGTTTCTACCTAAATACGTGGACCGCCAGTGGAGCAACGCCGGCAGACAGGAACAAGAAGGTATCCTTGGGACACCTATTGTACGCAAAACCAAGGTGGGTGTCTGTGCTCTTTGAGGCAATTGAGGGAAATTATGCCTTGACCGTTGATGGGAGGACGGTTCGGTGGGAGCAAGTGCCCTATGAGAAGTCTGAAAGGTCGTTGATCCAAATAATTCCAGGAAAACCGGCCTCCAATGAAGTGCTTGCCATTGACGACGTGAAGGTCTGGGAAGCCCTGCCGAAGGACGAGGGGGAGGACAAGGACGAGAAGGGCAAGAAGAAGAAATGACGGGAGTATCGGGGTATGGGCGTGTGGGGGTATGGGCGTGTGGGTGTGCGGCGTATGGGATCAGGCTTTATGCCCCGCAGCAAGCTGACGCTTCGCCTCGGCGAAGGCAATCTCCTCCAATTCAACACGTTCTCGAATAATCCGAGTCAGCCACTTCTCAACCCCTTTCTCCCTGTGCAGTCGGGCCAGGAAGGCGGCCCTTGCCGCAAGGTCGGCAGGAATGGACAGAGAAGCGGGAGTCCTCCTCCGCACCTGAACCGGCGCTTCCCATGCGGAATCGTCATCCGCTTCGGACACCACGATCTTGTCAATTTCCTCTTGTGATAATTTCCTGCGCATCGCATTTCTCCTGGTGGTCATATCGGCCATCCTGTGATGATGCGGACGACATTCCCGGCTTTGAGCTGAAATATGATCTTGAGTCTGCGCCCCCCGATCGTCCTCCCAATAAGTTGATAGCGATCGGGGAATCGTTTGTTTCGACGCACCTCGTGGTCAGAAAAGAAACATTCGACAGCCTCGTGGAACGTAACGTGGTGCGCGCCAAGTTCGTCGCGCTCAAAGTCATACTCAAAGTTTGACGGCCTGAAAGCGCGCCAGTTGACCACTCGGATGTGATACTCCGCTCGATGCCAATTCAGGAACAGTTTCCATTCTATCGGCCTTCGCCGATATTGTCAAGAACACCTTTTCCTTAAGCCAACCGTCTTCGCTTTCTTTTTCGGGTTTCGGCTTTTTTCGTCATTCGTCATTCGGAATTCGTCATTGGTCTGGCCTTCGTGAACTTCGTAGTCTTCTTGTCGTCTTGGCGCCTCCGCGTGAGATCGTCTGGATCCCCGCTTGCGCGGGAATGACGTAAGGAGTCGGAAGGCCAGCGACTTCCGCTACGTGGATTTTCTGCTTCTGCCCTTGCCCTTCTCTTTCCCCTTCCGCTCTAAGCGCTTGCGAAGCTCTTCCAGTTTCGTCAGCGCCTCGATCGGGGTGAGGAGGGTGGTGTCGAGGGCGGCGATCTCGTCGAGGACGGACGCCTCTTCCGGCGAGAGGGAGGCGATCTCGATGCCGCCGAAGAGGGACATCTGCCCGGCCTTCGGCTTCTTCACGTCGAGCGTATCGTCGCGGGCGAACTTCGGCTTGTCGTCAATGTCGAGGGAATCGGCCTCGAGGTTGGCCAGGATGACACCGGCGCGCTGGAGCACATCGCGCGGGATGCCGGCCAGCCGTGCGACGTGGATGCCGTAGCTCTTGTCCGTGCCGCCCTCGACAATCTTGCGCAGGAAGACAATCTCGTCCTCCCACTCCTTGACGGCGATGTTGTAGTTCTTCACATTCGGGAACAGGAGCGCCAGCTCCGTCAGCTCGTGGTAGTGCGTGGCGAAGAGGGTGCGGGCCTTGAGGTGCTTGCAGATATACTCCGTCACCGCCCAGGCGATGCTGACGCCGTCGAAGGTGCTCGTGCCGCGGCCGACCTCGTCCAGGATGATGAGGCTCCGCGCCGTGGCGTTGTTCAGGATGTTCGCCGTCTCGTTCATCTCGACCATGAACGTGCTCTGCCCGCGGGTCAGCTCGTCCGACGCGCCGACGCGGGTGAAGACGCGGTCCACGACGCCGATCCGCGCCGACTTCGCGGGAATGAAACTCCCCATCTGCGCCATGAGCGCCAGCAGCGCGCTCTGGCGGATATAGGTGGACTTGCCCGCCATGTTCGGGCCGGTGATGACGGCCACCTGGCTTTCTTTGTTGTCGAGCGTCAGGTCGTTGGGGACGAAGGCCTCGTCCACCTGCGTCACTTCGAGGACAGGATGGCGGCCGTCGCGTATCTCGATCTCGAACCCGTCGTCCATCGCGGGCATGACGTAATCGTTCTCGACGGCGACGTGGGCGAGGTCGCTCAGGACGTCTATCTGCGCGATAGCCTCGGCCGTGCGCTGGATGCGCGGGGTGTAGGCGGCCACCTGGTCGCGGATCTCCAGAAACAGCTTGTATTCCATCTCCTGCGCCCGCTCGTCGGCGGTGAGGACGCGCGACTCGTACTCCTTCAGCTCCGGGGTGATGTAGCGCTCGGCGTTTTTCAGCGTCTGCTTGCGGATGTAGTCGGCGGGGATGCGATCCTGGTGGACGTTCGTGACCTCAATGTAGTAGCCGAAGACCTTGTTGAACCCGACCTTGAGCGACGGGATGCCGGTGCGCTTGATCTCGCTCGCCTGGAAATTGGCGATCCATTCCTTGCCGCCTTTGGCGATGCCGCGCAGCTCGTCGAGGTCCTGGTCGTACCCCTCGCGGATCAGGCCGCCTTCCTTGAGCGTGGGCGGCGGGTCGGGGGCGATGGCCGTGGCGATGAGGACGCGGGCGTCCTCAAGGGGGTCCATGTCCTGGCCCAGGGCCTTGAGGAGCGGCGCCGAGCAGGTCGAGATCATCTCCTTGATCGGCGGGAGCTGCTCGAAGGACTTGCTCAGTGCGAGGAGGTCGCGGGCGTTGGCGCGTCCGCAGTTGATCTTGGCGATGATGCGCTCGATGTCGTAGATGCCGTCCAGCCGTTCGCGCAGGGCATTGCGGAGCGACGCATTGGCGAACAGCTCCTGGACGGCGTCGTGCCGGGCCTGGATCGCCTCGACGCTGCGCAGGGGGCGGAGCAGCCACTCCCAAAGCAGCCGCCCGCCCATGGCGGTGGCGGTCTGGTCGAGCACCCAGAGGAGGGAGTGCTCGCGGCGTCCGTCGCGCATGGTGGCGACGAGCTCCAGGCTGCGCTGGGTAGGGCGGTCAATGACAACGTAATCCTCGCGTTCGAATTTGCGAATTTTTGCGATGTGGTCCAGGGAGGTCTTCTGGGTCTCTTGCAGGTATTGGATGACGGCCCCGGCGGAGGAGAGGGCCGGTCCGAGGTCGCCGCAGCCGAAGCCCTCCAGCGACGATGTGTGGAAGTGATCGAGGAGCGCCCGATGGGCGGTGTCGCGCCCGAAGACCCAGTCCGGCCGGGAGGTGATGACCTCGGCGGCGGGCAGTCGGAGGCGGTTGGCCGCGGCCTGGCGGTCGGGGGCAAACTCCTCGGGGATGAGGCACTCGGCGGCGTTGATGCGGGCGAGTTCGTCGGGGAGGTCGTCGCTGCTCACGTCGGCGGCCCAGAATGCGCCGGTGGAGAGGTCCACCCACGAGAGGCCGGCCGTCCGGCCGTTCACGCACACGGCGGCGAGATAGTTGCTGGCCTTCTCATCAAGCAGGCTGTCCTCGGTGAGCGTGCCGGGGGTGATGATGCGGACGATGTCGCGGTCCACCAGGCCCTTGGCCTCCTTGGGGTCCTGCACCTGGTCGCAGATGGCGACGGTGTGGCCGGCGTGGATGAGTTTTCGGATGTATGCCTCGGCGGCGTGGTGGGGGAAGCCGGCCATGGGGATGGCGTCGGGTCCCTTGGAGCGGGAGGTGAGGACGACGTTGAGGGCCTTGGCGCAGGTTTCGGCGTCATCGAAGAAGACCTCGTAGAAATCGCCCATGCGGAACAGCATGATGGAGTCCTTGTGCTGCGCCTTGAATCGGCGGTACTGCTGCATCATGGGGGTTTCATTGGTCTTGGCCATTGCCTTCGCTCCGGGGCAGCGGATTCGGGACAACCGCATCATAGCACAGGCGGGCGAGGGATTTCAATTGATGGGATAACGTGTTCGTGAATAATTCGGGATTGATTGATTCCCTCAATTTTAGTTCAATAGTCAGGCAATCTGCACGGCCTTCACAACCGAAGGAGTGTTGTATGGATCGGCCGAATATCTTAGTGTATATGATTGACACGGCACACCGGTGAAGAAATAGGCCCTCTCCCTATTGGAGAGCGAGGGGTGAGGGGGCCGCGCCGCGTAACCTCACCCCCATCCCCTCTCCGCACGCGGAGAGGGAGGAAAAACGTCATTCCCGCGCAAGCGGGAATCCACGGCGCGCTGCGGAGGCAAAGGATGAGAAAAATGCGGATCGTGCAGATGTATCTTCTTTCCCTGCTTGCTTTCTATCCATTGTTCGCCGACGATACCGAGGAGGTCGCCAAAATGAGAGAAGCCCGAAAGAAACTCGCCCACCGCAACCGCCGTCTCATCTTCAACAACGACGGCGATGAGGCCGTCTATTCCCTCAACGAGGCCGCGCCCGAGGCGTTCCTCGCCGCGCGGACCACGCCGCTCCTCGGCTCGCAGGTGGACAGCATCTTCTACTGCACGTGGAGCTCCGGGTTCAGCTACTTCACCCACAACACGAAGGTGGGCCAAGTCTTTGACACAACCGCCAACCCGGCTCATCCCGACAACAAACACGGCGGTTTTTCCCGGAACAAGACCGCCGACTTCATCAAGCAGGGGACGGACCCACTGAAGATGATGGTCGAGTTCTGCAAACAGAACAAGATCGAAGTCTTCTGGTCGTTCCGCATGAACGACACCCATGATGCCTGGGGCAGTTGGTACGGCGAGCACCTCTTCCCGCAAATCAAGAAGGACCACCCCGAGTGGCTGGTGTCTGAACTCAAGGACGCCGGCAAGCGCGGCAGCACCGATGTGAAGGACTATAATCGCTCCAAGCACGGCGGCTGGACGGCGATGGACTTCGGCCACAAGGAGGTCCGCGACCTGTCCGTCAAGTTCATCGAGGAGGTCTGCCAAAACTACGACGTTGACGGCATCGAGATGGACTACTTCCGCCACCCGATCTACTTCAAGAGACCCGCCTGGGGCGAGGACGCAGGCCAGGAGGAACTGGACCAACTGACCGACATGGTCCGCCAGGTCCGCGCCGTCACCGAGCGCGAGGCCCTCCGCCGCGGGCGGCCGATCCTCGTCTCGGCGCGCGTGCCGGACTCCGTGGACTACTGCCGGGCGATGGGCATTGACATCGAGCGCTGGCTCAAGGAGGGCCTGATAGACCTCATGGCGGTGAGCGGCTACTTCCGCCTGAGCCCGTGGGAGGCGAGCGTCGAACTCGGCCATAAGTATGACGTACCCGTGATCGCCTCGATGGACGAGACGCGGCTGAAGGACCCGCAGGCGAGCAAAGTCCGCGCCTCGATCGAGTGCTATCGGGGCCGGGCGATGAACGCATGGAGCGCGGGGGCGGATGGGGTGTATCTCTTCAACGCTTTTAACCCGCGCCATCCCATGTGGCGCGAGCTGGGCGATCCCAAGGCGCTCGCGGCCCTGGACAAGGTCTATGTCGCCGGCGTGCGGGGGACGCGGGTGGTCAACACCTGGATGCGCGACGGCGAGAAGCGATTCCTCCGACGATCCGTCCTCTCGCCCGAATGCCCGATCAAGCTCCAACCGGGGAAGATGGAAACGGTCAAGGTTCGCGTCGGCGAGAACCCCGGCAAGCGGAAGGACCGGGTGGAAGTGACGCTCCAGCTCCGGCTGAAGGACATGCCGAACGCGAACGACCTCTCGGTCACGATCAACGGAAATACCCTCGCCGCGAAAACGGCGAAAGATGATTGGATTGACTATTCCGTGGCCCCGGATTGGGTGAAAGAAGGTTTCAACGAGATTGCCGTCGAATTGAAGGACGGCGGCGCCGCAAAACCCGTGTGGGAGGACCTGCTCCTCTGGGTGCGACAGAGGAAAGGAAAGTGACAGGAGGTAGAGCGATGGCTAAACCCGCTGAAATCACCATCCAATGGAGCGAACCGTACGCCCTGCCTGACGCGATTGACCCGGCGTCGAAAAAACGCATCCCGCGCAGCCGGGGGCTCTTCGCGTGGAGCGTCAAGAAGAAGCAGACCGAATACCTCTGCTACCTCCAGTCGTCGGACCAGCTCCTCGACCGGCAGGCGGAGCTTGTGGCCGGATTGCTCGGCGGGGCGTATGAGTGGAAGGACTTTGGCGCCAAGGGCAAGCCGGTCTGGACGCCGGGCACGCCGGAGGACATGGATGCCGCGGACGGCCACTGCCATCGCCTCGCGACGATGCTGAAGGACTGGGAGGCCCACGCGAAAAAGGTGGGCGAGTTCCTCAGCCACGTAAGGATTCGCATCGGCGAATACAACCGCGACGTCGGCTTCGGCATCAAAGAGGTCGAGTACGTCCTCCTCTCCCATGTCTTCAAGCAGGCCGAGAGCGATCCGGCGGGCAACCTCGTGATGAACATCAACCTGCGCAACGCGCGCAACCCCGGCGAGGAGAACCCCATTATCATCGTGAACAAGGGCGACGTCCCGCCCCTCCTGTCCGCCCGGATCGAGTGGCCGATGTGACCGCTCGGTTCGCCCGGACTAATCCCGCGCGAGGTGGCGGATGATCGTCATTTCCCGCACAAGGACGTCATATAACTCGGTGATCTCCTTCTTGGAGACGTTCACGCCGATCGCATCGCAGATTTCCATGTCGAACTTCAGGCGTTCTGGAGACGGCTTCACGGGCTGGCCCAACACGGTCCACAAGCGCCGTTGCTTCGAGCGCGCGCCCTTCGCCTGCGCCTCCCAGAATTCCCGGTAGCGATCCTCGAAGTAGACGTCGAATTGCTGGGCAAGCGACCTGAACTCCGTCCTTCGGTATTTTTTGAACACCTTCGCAAGTCGAGGGACAAGGCTATCTGGCGGATACAGCGCCATCTGATGCAGATCGTAGAATCGAACATCTATGTATCGCCCCGTGCTTTCCTCCTTCAGAAGGAAGAAGTTTGCAAAGAAGAAGGCCGAGTTGAGAAGCGCGCATACAGCGCGCGCCCTCTCGCTATTCTTCTCGCAGATCACATTCATTTGATTGGAGGGATAGAGGAACTTTGGCGAATAAAACGCCGCCAGATGCGTCTCGGGCGAAAACGGGTTTATGCGGCGGACTACCACGAGGCGTGTCTTGGTTCGCTCCAGGTCGCTCTTGGCATGGTCGAAGAACTCGTCCCATTGCCAGCCTTTTTTCGGGCGGAATCCCGCGGCGCCGCAGACACGCTCCAACTCGGAATAGGGCTTGAAGGCGATCCAATCGTGCAGGCTTCCGATGTCCATGCGCGACAGGCCGATGGGCGTCCGCAGCGTCGGGAGCAAGGCGGAGCGCTCGACCTCGTATCGCACGCCGAGTTCCGACTCAGCCCGGACGCTTTTCGCGGAGGAGCGCGAGAAACGCAGAAACGCTTGGGCCGCGCGAGAGGGAGGGCAATCCCTTGTAAGGAATAGAAAATTCGACACGCCCTTGGGGACCGGGCGATAGCCTTCGCGAAAATACCCATCGGGAAAGTTCGTCAACTTGCCGGAGATCTTATCCAGGAATTTGACGATGACTTCACGATGTTTGAAGTCCGTCACGCCGCAGAACCACATGAGATTGTCGAACCGCCGGTTGATCTCATCGAGGGGAAAGCTTTCAATGTCCATCTTGGCGGATTGCAGGTGGGAATATCCCTTCACGCGTTCGCTGATGTGCCGGGCGTCCTCGGCGGTCAGGTTCTTCAGGTCCTGCTTTATCAGGCAGAACTTAACCTTATGAGACTGAGGAGGTTTGCCCTTCTCGGCGAGAAAGAGAATGTCGCGATACTCCGCCCATTCGGAGAAGCCGTAGTTGCGCGTGGCCTTGAGGACGTGCAGGGGCGTCCACTCGTTGAACAGCATGTGTCGGACCTTTTCGCTCTCGCGCCCGCGGAGGATGTTGATGGGAATGACGCATCCGAGGGTCCCCTTTGGCTTTAGAAACGCGCCCGCAAGGGACAGAAAATGCCCCCAGAGTCCCACCTCGCCCCCGCATTGGGCCTGAAAGCGATCCATATCCACGAACTTGCTGATGCCCCTCTCCACCTTCGTGAAGGGTGGATTCATCAGGATCACATCAATGTTCTTTAGCTCCACGTCGTACGGCTCGCCGTTTGTCGTTTCGGCCTGGGGCGGCTTGGGAAACATGGTGAGTTGGACTCCGACATTCACATGATTTCCCGGCAGGAACGTCAAGGTGTCGCCCTGAACGATCTGCGTCCGTTGGATCGTCGTCCCTGGATTCATGGCGGAGAGGTTGGCCGAGGCCAGGTGAACGGCGAAGGGCATGATGTCGCCGCCGAAAATTTCATTTTCGCAAAAACGCGCGTGGGGATCGCCGCCCAATCCTTCCTCGTGGAACAATCGCAATTTGGCCCGATAGGCGGACGTCAGGATTGTTCCCGAACCGCAGGCAGGATCGAGCACCGTCTGCCCGCTCCGGGAAATCGCCAGTTGCGCCAGGATGTCCGCCGCCTGGGGCCGGGTATAGAACGCGGCGAGCATCTTGCGAATCTCGGTCGGCATCAATTCATGGAAGATCCGTCCGGGCAGCTCGTATCGCACCCGCTCAATCTCAAGCCCCCAAAGAAGATCGAAGGAATCCCTCAGGAAAGCCTCCGGGATGGCGTCCAACACGTCAATCTGATAGATTGGACGATAGTTGACCTCGAGAACGATGCCAAACGCCCGCCGGAGCGCATAGGGCGTCACCGGCAACGGTGGGCATGGGAACTGCGCCGGACGGGCGGCATGGAGGAGCCGAAGGAACATGATCTGGCTCATCAGGATATAGGACGCGAGAAACCGCGCCACGTCCTCGACCTTGTCCGGGCTGATATGCCCCAAATCCATCAGGAGATCGCGGTCCGTGATGATCCGCAGCAGGCCGGCCTCGGTCACATGGATGCCTCGCATCACATCCTCGACCTGTTCCCGCAAAAGGGCTATGACAAGGGGAAGCGAGTAGTAGGTGTGCTGCTTGCGCTGCAAACGGGCGAGAATCTCGGTGCGCACCAGGTCAATGACCTCTGGAAAGGTCCGACCGCGCGCCTCTTCCTTTGCGAAGTCCGCATCAATCAGGGCGGTTGCCTCGCTCTGACGAACTGCCCCCTCGACCGCCTCCTGCGTGGCGGCCACATTCCTGACCTGATCCGGCAGGAACAAGAGTATCCCAAATGGGATGCCGCTCTCGCGCTTGTGCCGCCAATACTGGATGAGGGCGCCCTTGATGATGGCCGCGCTTTCGCCGATCTTTACCGACAGGAGCCATCGGTGTCCGCCCAGCGTGAACACAATGTCCGGTTCGGAGTTGAAACGGACCTCGCTCACTCCCGTTCCTCCCGCCTCGACGATCAGGTTCATCAAGGGCGGGTAGAAGGTTCGCTCGGTCACCTTCGGGCTTGCCATGAAGTATCCCTCACAACCAGTCGCGCTCTGGATTCGCGGAAGAAATGGTAATGCCCCCGACCCTCCAAGTCAAGTGTGTGCTTCGCGGGCGAGCGATCTCAGACCCCGTCACACCGCCGCCGGCGCGCCGCCGGTCCGGGCAGATTCGTAGTTCGCCTCGATCACGCGGAGGACCTCGAAGCCCTCCTCGGGCGAGGCGCTTTCGTAGGTGTCGTTGAGGATGTCGTTGATGAAGACCTGATGGTGGCGGACGCCGAAGGGCGTCGCGTCCACATCGGGGAACTCCGTCGGCTTGCCCTGCCGCACGAGCGCGACGGATTTTTCCGTGAACATGGGCCGAACGAAGATCGCCCCCTCCGAGCCGTAGACCTCGCTCGTGAAGCGCCCCTGTCCGCCCGCCTGGTCCCAGAAGACCTCGTGCGAGACGAGCACCTGCCCCGTCAGCTCGTAGTTCATTACCGACACCATGTCCACGGCGCGGCCGCCGGGACCGTCGCTATTGGGCGCGGCGCCCGTGCAGTAGGGGTCCATCATGGCCGATGCTTTCACGAATTTCGCATTTGCGTAAAACCGGATCAGGTCAATGCCATGCGGCCCGATGTCCTGCACCGCGCCCCACAACTTCACGGCGCTCGCGTAGGTGTTGAACGTGCCGTTGCGCTGGCGGATCATGCGCACCTTGCCGACGGCCCCGGCGCGGATCAGCTCCCCCGCCTTGACCGTCTCGTCCATGTAGCGGTGCATGAAGCTGGTGACGACGCGGATGCGGCCCCGCCGGGCGGTCTCCACGATCTTCCGTCCCTCTTCGGAATTCATGGCGAAGGGCTTCTGCATGAAGACGTGCTTGCCCGTCTCGGCGGCGGCGGCGACGACCTCCACGTGCGTGTCGCATCGGGTGAGGAGGATGATCGCATCTATGTCGGCGCGGTCCATGATCCGGCGGTAGTCGTTATAGACGTCGGGCACGTGGTAGGTCTTCGCGCAGTCCCGGGCCTTGGCCTCGTCCATGTCCGCCACGGCGAGCATCTTCGCCTCGGGGATGTGGGCGATGGCCGGGATGTGATAATTCTTCGCGATAGCGCCGTAACCAATGATGCCCAACCGGACGTGATCCATCTCTTCTCCTCTCCGTTAGGTCCTTGTTCTTCCTTGAACTTTAGGGTAACGGACTTTGGCGGACAATTCAATGCCGTGTTTTTTCGTGGATTCTCCGAACCTGACACGATAACCTATCCACAAGCAATAGGACCATCTCGACACAAATTCTGTTTTTTTGCAAAGATGACAAACTACGACCTCTGCATTATCACTGCGGCGAACGAGATTCAGGCCGAGGGCTACCGGAAGCAGATCGCCTGGCGGCGCGACCGGGGCATGCTGCCGGAGGAGACCGACTTCCGCGTCGTCGCCGACCCCGGCGGGCGGCGCATCGGCTCGGGCGGCAGCACCATCCACGTTCTGCATCAGCTCCTCCGCGACGCCGACGGCGATTTCGACAAGGCGTTCCGACGGAGGCGCATCCTCATCCTCCACTCCGGCGGCGACAGCCGCAGGCTCCCGGCCTACTCCGCCATCGGCAAGGCATTCGCGCCATTGCCCTCCGAAAAATTCTTCGCCGTGTTCGATGCCCTCTTCGACCAGTTGATGCGCCTGCCGGTCCTTGACGAGGGCCAGGTGGTCGTCGCCTCCGGCGACGTGCTCCTCACCTTCGAGTCGGACTACGTCGCCTTCGCCCCCGTCGGCGTGACGGGTGTGGCCTACCCCGACCTGCCCCAGGTCGCCGCGGGGCACGGGGTGTATGTGGCGAACCACAACGCGACGGCGGAAAACCCCTGCGCCGTGACCGACTTCCTCCAGAAGCCGACCCTCGATGAGCTGCAGGCCGCGAACGCCCTCGACCTCGCCCATCGGGCGTTCGTGGATACCGGGATCATGAACCTTGCCCTCGACGCCGTGGAGCGGATCACCGAGCTGTTCGCCTTGGCCGATCGGATTGCGAAGGGCCAAGCAAGCCTGGACCTCTATCGAGAGATCACCTTCGCTCTGATCGGCAAGAAGACGCTGGGTGACTTGACGGGCCTGGCCGATGTGCCGTTCCGCGTGAGCCAGCTCCCCTACTGCGGGTTCTTCCATGTGGGACGGAGCGCGCAGTTCCTCCGCAGCCTCCACACCCTCACCCACGCCGGGGCGCTCTACGACTTCCGCAATCTGGCGCGGTCCGACGTCCGCCCCGCCGCCCGGCAGAGCGGCGCGTTCATCTACAACACGATCATAGACGCCGACGACGTTGAGATTCATGAACCGGCCCTCATCGAGGGATGCCACATTGACGGCGCGCTGCGCCTCGACGGCGAGAATATCCTGACCGGCGCGCCGCAGGGGAGCGGGAACATCCATCTGCACCCCGGCATGTGCCTCTGCGTTGCGCCGGTTGGCGATGCGCAGTGGGCCGCGATCCTCTACGGCATCGGCGACCCGTTCAAACACGCCCTCGGCGACGAGGGGTGCACCTTCCTGAACAGCGACCTCTCCGCGTGGATGGCCGAGCATGGGATTGACCCGCAGGAGCTATGGCCGAAGGGCAAGGACCGGGAGGCCTGGACCGCCCGCCTCTTCCCCGTGAGCGGCGACGCCGCCGAGTCCGTTCGCATCGCGCTGGGACTCCAGACCGGAGAGATCGCCGCGTGGCGCTCGGCGCAACGCATGGCGATGGACGAGATTCTCCGCTCCGCCGATCACGACCGCCTCCTCGACGGCTACTCCGCCCGCGAGCGCAGGGCGCGCATCGCATCCGTGGCGAATGTCCTTGCGCCGGAGAGCGAGGTCTCGACGCAGGAACTGCTCTCCTGGTGCCAAGACAGCCAGGACTATGAACGGCTGGCGCGCAAGCTGTCCGCCATGATCGCTCATGCCGACGATCTGCTGTTCCGCGCCCGGCTGTGCCGGGTCCTCAGCGCCGTCACGCGACGAGCGAAGGCGGCGGGGACCGACGTCAAGGGGCATTGCCCCGACGCGCTGGAGGACAAGGCCCTCGCCCTCATCCGCGAGGCCGTGGGCCGGGGCATCCGGCAGGAGGAATCGGCGGCGCGCAGGAAGATCCGCATCCGCTCCGACGAGGTCGTCTGGGTCTGCCTGCCCGCGCGGTTGGATTTCGCCGGCGGCTGGCTCGATACCCCGCCCCAGTGCATGGAGCGCGGCGGCAGCGTCCTCAACGCGGCGGTGACGCTCAACGGCCAATACCCCATCCAGGTCATCGGCAAGACCTGCGCGGAACCCGTCGTCCGGATCAACTCCATTGATCTGGGCGACCGCGTGGTCATTCGCAATTGCGAAGAATTGCTGAACTACTCCGACCCGAGCGACTGGCTCGCCCTGCCGAAGTCCGCCTTCGTCGCGGCGGGGATCGTCTCACCCGATTCGGACCGGGACCTCGCTGGATTGCTCCGGGACCTCGGCGGCGGCATTGACCTCACCCTCTTCAGCGCCGTGCCGAGCGGGTCGGGCCTGGGCGCGAGCAGCATACTCGGCGCGGGCATCATCGCCTGCCTTGCCCGCATCTTCGGCATGGAGCTGGCGCAGGACGATCTCTTCAACCGGACGATGTACATGGAGCAGCTCATGACCACCGGCGGCGGCTGGCAGGACCAGATAGGCGGCGTGGTCGGCGGCGTGAAGCTGATCCGCACGCAACCCGGTCTCTACCAGGCCCCCACCATTGCCTGGACCGACCTCGCGCCGCCGGGCATGGCCCTGCCGGAGCGGTTCCTCCTCTACTATACCGGTCATCGCCGGATGGCGAAGAATATCCTGCAGCACATCGTTGGGGGCTACCTCGACCGCGACCCGCAGGTGATCGGCGCGCTCAACCAGCTCAAGCGAATCTCGGTCGAGATGAAGAGCGCCCTCGACCATCGCGACGTGGACGCCTTCGGCAGACTGGTCGCGCGGGTGTGGGAACTGAACAAGCAGCTCGACGAGGGCTCGACGAACGCGGCGATCGAGTCCATCCTCGACCGCATTACCCCGTGGACGCTGGGCGCGAAGCTCCTCGGCGCGGGCGGCGGCGGCTTCCTCTTCATCGTCACGAAGGGCGCCGCCGAGGGCCGCAAGCTCAAGGAGGAACTGGCGGCGAATCCACCGAACGACCTGGCCCGGTTCTTTGACTTCGACGTCGAGAAGGGCGGCCTGAAGCTCAGCGTGCTCTAACCCCCATTATCCCCCTTTTCCTCTTCCCGATGGCGAGGGGATGATAGGAAAGTTTCTCTGTGAAATGGCTTGACACCGCGCCCGTGTTCTACTATCCTTTTAGCCTGCGCAGCGCGGGTATCCCAAAGACGGGGGGATGGCTTTGTGCTGTGTGTCGTCTCGTGACCGGCCTAACCGTCCTGGCAGGCCCTGTTGGGTGTGGCGGCATTCGAGGCGGTTGATCTGCCGGTTATGCGTGGGACCATGCGGGGGATCTGCATGAGACACTGCGGATATCTGGTTGCCGTTCTGTGCGGGACATTTCTCTTCTGGTTCAATCTCTATTGGGCCGCGAAGTGGTGGGGGTTGACGGGGGTTCTCGGGGGGATTGTTCTATCTCCCCTGCATGTCCTCGCCGCGCCGATACTCCATTTCATGATTCGCGGGGTTGAGGTCGCCTCGTTCGTGGTGGCGGGGGTATGGGCGCTGGCCCTCCTCGGCATCCTGCTCGAGAAAAAATCAGAGGACCCGTGACCCTCCGCCCGGATATCATATCTAACTTGATGGAGCAGTCAGAGGAGCGGATGTGGGGCACCTATCGGCGACGATGCCGACCCACACGAACCTCGCTCGTCATTCGGTCCCGGAGGCCCTGATAGGCTATCCTTTGGCGGATTTGACATTCTCCGTCCCGTATGGTAAACTTCTTGAGGCTCCTGCCCCGGCGTCGAGGCAGGAATGGGCTGTAGGGCTAATTATGTATGGTGTCCCCAGAACTCCAGAACTCCCCATACCCGCCCCAGATGTAGATCAGTCCGTTCGGATAGTCCGCGTTCCCCGTCCGCGAGACGACCGCCCCGTCCATATTCCGCCACACCCGCAGCCCGTCCCCGCCGTGGCCCGTCCGCATCTGGCTGTAGCCCCAGGACAGCCGCGCGCCCCCCATGTGCTCCGTCTCGTAATACCCGCCGGACTCGAACTCCCCCACGTTCAGCCTCCCCGTCCGCCCCGTCACGCTCACCGTCCCCGCCAGCACGGCCGCGTTGAACTCACCCACCGTCCCGTTGATCTCGATCTCCGCCGTCCGACCCACCACGCCGTAGGCCGTGTTCACCCACCGCGACTCCTCCGGGCTGTTGATCGACACCCGCCCGAACACCGTCGCCCCGGCGACCCACCCGTCGCGGCCGCCGTGCGCCGGGTCCATTGTCACCGTCACCGCGCTCTCCTCCGCCACGTGCTTCAGCGCAACGCCGACGCCCAGCCGGTCAATCGTCAGGTCGCCGTAGAGCACGCCCTGGCTGGCGTAGATCCCGGCTTGCAAGGATGATATTCCGTCCAGATGGATATTTCCATGAATATCGCCGCCGATGCGGATTCTCTGCAGGTCGCTGTCGCTCATCGTCATGTTGCCGACGACCGTGCCGTCAATGAGGACGACGCCGTCGTCTATCCGGCCCTCGGCGGTGAGTGACGCGAGGAAGTCGTCCCGGACCTGCATATCCAGGTAGGGGATCACGCCGTTTTCGCTGAGTGCGACGGGGCCGAGGACGGACTCCGCGCGAATTGAGCAAAACAGTCACGCGTCACTTAAGGTTATTCCTTCTGGCCGTTCTTTTCCTTGATCGCTTCTGCTTCCTTAAGTGGCTGCTTGATGATCTCTTCGACAGCCGAGGGCTTCTTCAGCGTGACGAACAATTCGCCAAACTTGGACCACCAGTCACTCAGTAGAGCGATAGATTTATCGCGCTCAGGCACAGCCATCGGGTAAGTCACGCCCATATTCGCCAGCCAATCCACCGGTACCTCCTCCCACCAGCGTCGCGCACAAAAGACGTTCAATGCTCGGTCACAGACCCTCATCGGTGTAGCTTTTGGGTCCGGACCTTCGTATCCTATTCGTTTCACGGGGGGCAGAACGGGCTCATCCCTCTTGTCTTTGAGCAGCCCTATCTGCAGGATATAGGCCTCCCTATAGTCATGGTCCCTCAATGCCCAGCAAAGATTCACCCGAGCCCATATCGTGTCCGTCCTGGGATTGGCAAGCTGATTCAGCGCCCACACGAGGCCCTCAGCCCCGTGGGAGTACAGAATCACCGTCAGGCCATTCCTCTCAGGGCCGTTCATCGGGCCAACCACAATGCGACTCAGCCAGTCACTGACTTTCTGGTCCTCTAGTGGGAACCGCTTGCGTACGGTGTCCCGGTAGTCCTCGCTCCTCCTTGCCTTGGGAGCGTTTGAGTATTCCTCCAATTCTCTCACATACGGAACCTTTGCCGGATCCTGCGCCCATGCAGAACTCGACACAAAGAGGAAAACGCATAAGGCTAGGCACTGCCAAGGGAATACAGTGCATCTATTCGGGTCATTTGAATTCATGATAGTCATGTACTCCACTCTTTCCTTCATCGTCGTCCAAGTCTTTTCTAATCGTGTTAGGGCTTTCGCCGTTGAGTATCGACTCGAAGTATGTCGCGACGCCGTTCCCAGGATGGCAGTTCTCTGTCGTGAAGAAGAGCGTCCCGTGCTGGAACTGGTTGTAGAAGTACGGGCCGCTCTTGCAGGAATCCAGGAACAGCATCTTGTAACCCAAGTTCTCCTTGGCTGGCGCATCGGCAGCGCCTGCCTTGACGATATTGTAATTGTATACTTCCCCGTCTTCTGTTGTCTCCGTGTAGTAGATGCCGTCAATGGGATCCACCGTAAGTGGTGGATTCCCGCCCTGCTGGTTCAGGGCAAACCGGGTAGCGTCCCATTTGTGCGGATCATTCCAAGGAAACAAAGGGGGCCTGCCTTCTATCTGCACCGTGTACTTCCACACTTCGAATGGTGGTGTCCCTGTCTTGCCACGAGTTTCAAGTGGAATTTTTTCGGTGATTTTGTGGGGGACTTCTGTCGATCCACAAGCCCGTTTCTCTTCCTCTTCGTTGCCCAGGGAACCCTCCGAACCGCCAACGAGGAGCGG
>JBFMAD010000053.1:0-49291 GCA_040755855.1 Planctomycetota bacterium
GCGTCCCGACGGTGGATGAGCTCGCATAGGTAGATAGGTCTTACGACGCGCAAGCCTACACAAAGCCGTCGCTCGGCTTCGCGGAGGGAGATTTTTTTCCTTGACCCCGGGGAATATGAGTGACCCCTTTACTTCCGTTTTTTCCTTGACCCCGGGGAATATGAGTGACCCCCCTATTGTAAATGCTTCACTAACTCGTCGAAAATGCCGTCCGGCAGTTTTTGCGAGACGGCCCAGACGTTCATGTTCATCTCGTCCATGGTTTGCGGGGCGATGGGGTGCGCGGCGATCCGCTCCTCGCGCAGGCAGAACTGGAGCGCAAGCGGCAGGAGATGCACGCCCCGGTGCCGGCACCAGACGAGCATCTCGTTTGCGCGTTTGATGTGGTCGGCCCAGGATGCGTGCGCGGCGACGTTGCCGCGCTGGGCCGCCTCGTTCACATCCGCTCCCGTGAGCAGGCCGCGCATGATGGACCAACCGTTCATCACGCCGACGTCCTTCGCGGCTGCCGCCGCGAGCAGCGGCTCCGCCGACCGCCAGCCGAGCAGGCTATATTGCCCGAAGAAGAGCAGGAGGTCGAGCCGGTCCGCCGCGATGGCGCGGAGGTGCCACTCGATGGGGCTCATGCCCAGGCCCACGGCGCCGACCAGTCCACGTTCCTTCAGCCGGTGAAGTCCGTCCAGCGCGCCGCCGGGGGCCATGACCGCGTCGAAGTCCTGCGGATCGTGGATCAACATGCCGTCGAAGCGATCCATGCCGAGGAGGTCGAGCTGGGCCTGGACGGTGGCCTCCGCGCGCGCGGCAGTGTAGAGCCACGGTTCCTTGCCGTGGCAGCAGAGCCGGCCGGTGATGATGACCTGATCGCGCCGGATCACACCGTCGCGCAGGGCGAGGGCCAGGCGGCGCATGCTGTCGCCGTAGCACATGGAGCAGTCAAAGTGGTTCAGGCCGATGTCCACGGCGTGGCGCATCAGCCCCATGGCATCGTCGTCGGAGATCGGCTTGAACACATTGGAGAAGGCCTGGGTCCCCACCGGTATGACGGGAACCATCAGCCCCGTGCGGCCGAGACGACGACGGGGGACGGTCTCTTTCTTTCCCGGTCCCTTCGATCTTGCTCTAATCATGGGTCCCTCCCATATCTTTTTCTAAGCCTTCTCCCACTGCTCGCGGAGGAGCCTGGCCGCGGCGGGGATGGTCTCCTTCGCGTCGCCCTTCGACCCGCACTCCAGGCTGATGTAGTCCTGGTAGCCGATCATCTTCAGGCCGCGGAAGCCCTCGATGTAATTGTCGCCCTCGTCCTCGCCGGGCATCTTTCGGTTCTTGCGGCTGGCCATGTGCATGTGGTGGAGATACTGGCCGCCCGAGATGACCGCCCCCATGTCGCTCGTCTCCTCCCAGGTCATGTGCCAGAAGTCGCCCATGCAGCAGACGCCCGGGCTGGCCACGTCGCGGCAGATGGCGGCGGCGTCGGCGATGAGGCGGAGGAAGTGGGCCTCCTTGCGATTTAGGGGTTCGAGGAGGACACGCGACTTGGCGCTGACGGCGTGCTCGCTGACTTCCTTCAGCAGTTCGACGATCACCGTGCGCGCCTCCCAGTGGGGGAGGACCTTCGCCTTCCAGAAGGCGGGGACCATGATGACCCCCGTGCTGCCCAGCGCGCCGGCGGCGGAGAGAAGCTCCTTCAGGCTGTCCACGCATTGCCGGCGTGTCGGTTCCTCGTCGGAGATGATGCAGCCCTTTGCCCCGCCGCAGACGGCGCTGACCTTGGTCTTGCGCCCCTGCAGGGCCTTCTGAATCTCCTCCACGCGGCCGAGGAGGTCTTTCCCATGAAGCTCCAGCCCGACGTAGCCATGCTGCTCCAGGAAGTCCAGCTTCTCCGGCAGGGTTTTGAAGGGCGGCTTGCTCTCCTGGCAGGAGAGCTTCAGCTCCGCCTTCTGCGGCGGGTCCGGCACTTCCATCGCGCTCGCCTTGCGCGCCATCGCCCCCACCGCGCCGACGGCTACCGATGCCAGCATGAACTCTCGACGTCCGATCTTCATCGCCATTCCTCCTATCCAACAGGTCCTTGTCAACGAGCGGGGCGACGCTTTATGGCGACGCGCCGATGAGACCCAGTGCAAGCAATCCCCCCACGATCGCCAGCGCGATCCCGAGAAGGCCATAGAAGATCCGCGCCCCGGTCCGGCCCAGGATGGCGACGAGGGGGCGGGCCTTTCGGTTGGTCATGAACCATTCCCAGTCAAGCGCCCCTCCCAGGAGCGAGAAAACGCCCGCGGCGCAAATAATCAGTCCCATCACGGCAGGGCTCATCGGATGCTCCTTTGCTACCTTAGACACAAGGGGCAGGATACCCGCATGCCCCGTCCTTGTCAACCCCGGCGCCTGTGGGTGTAGATTATCCGAGGAAGGGATTCCGGTCAAGGGCAAGATGTGGTAAAATACGCGAAACTTTTGGCGACAAGTGATTTCTTCGGAGGATGGGTATCACCGTGCTGCGCATTCGGGTGAGCGACGCTGCGACGGGCCAACCGATCCCGTGTCGGTTGCACATCAAACTCGCCGACGGTTCGTGCTGGCTCCCCGATGAGACAGGCGATGCGACCTACACGGAGGAGGAAGCCCCGGACCTGCTCCTGCCGAGCCACTTCCGCCGCTATTTACACATCTGCGAAAAGTACGACATCCGGTCCATCCACCTCAACCACGGCGAGGCGGAGTTAGACGTCCCGGCGGGCAAGGTCACGGTCCACATCGCGAGGGGGCATGAGTACGTCCCGATCGTTGAGCAATTCGAGATCGGACGGGGACCGGCTTCAAAGGAGTATTGCCTCGAACGCTTGATTGACATGCCTGCCCGGGGCTGGTACAGCGGCGACATCCACACGCACATCTCCCGCCCCAGGCCGGAAGACGACCACGTCTGGCTTCGCCTCATGGCGGCCGAGGACCTGCACGCCGTCAACTCGCTGATCTTCAAGCACAACGGCGGCGTGATCCTCGCCCCGCAGTATGCAATGGGCAGGGGAGCGGAACGCAGCCGAGGCGGCCGCGTGTTTGCGAGCGGGGAGGAATTCCGCGACGGCAACCTTTATGGCCACATGATCTTTGCAGGCATCAGTAGGGTGATCGAGCCGATCAGCGTGGGGCAGATGCTGGCGGCCTCGGACAACTATCCTCTTTTTGCCACAGCCTGCGATGAGGCGCACGCGGCGGGCGGGATCGTCGGCTGGGCCCACGGCGGCGGCGTGTTCAACCGGCTCTATGAGGCGTTGCCCATCGAGGCTGCGCTGGGGAAGGTGGACTTTGTCGAGGTGATCCAATTCAACATGTTTTTCGGCTACCACTTCTGGCGGCAGCTTATCAACTGCGGGATCCGCTTGGCGGCGGTCGGCGGGAGCGACTTCCCCTTCGGCGTAGACATGCTCGCGCCGTGGTATCCGAACCTGGGGCTGGATCGTACCTACGTTCAGGTGGATGGGGATTTTACCTATGCGAAATGGCTCGACGGCATCCGCGCCGGGCGGTGCTTTGCCACGAACGGGCCGGTGATCTTCCTCACCGTGAACGGCCGGTTGCTTGGTTCCGAGATTGCCCTCCCTTCGCCAGGCGGCGGAGTAACGGTCGAGGCCCGCGCCCTTTGCGCCTACCCGCTTGACGGTCTCGACATCCTCCGAAACGGCGGCGTGGTCGCGCGGGTGGAGGGAAAAGGCGGCCAGCGTGAACTGGCCTTCACCGGCCGCATCCGCGTGGACGATAGTTCCTGGATCGCCGCGTATGCCCACGGCAAAGTTGCGCCCGAGGTGTACGGCGGCGTCAAGCCGTGGCATCTCTATGCGCACACCAGTCCCGTCTATGCGTTGATCGCCGGCAAGCCGATCCGCGTTGCGACCGACATGGCGAGCATGGCCGACTACGTGCGGCTGTGCATGGTGCGGTATGTGGACGGCGGCTACTACCAACCGGGCCGGTTCTCGACCAAGGAGCAGATTGAGGAGCTGATGGCAAACTGCCGGAAGGCGCTGGCATACTACGAGAGCGGCATGTAGGGAAGCCGATGGGGCAATAGCCCGTTGTGCGCGTCACGGCGCGACACGGACCACCTTCTCCGCCCTCGCGCCGCGCCCCGCGTCATCCCACACCAACAGTGTGACGCGATACTCGCCCGGCTTCGAGTAGGTGTGTTCTGTGCGCGACTCGATTACGGGTATCCCGTCGCCGAAGTCCCACATCACCGCGGCGATCTTCCCCGTCGCAGCCTTGGAGGTGCTGACGAAGGTTATCAGCTTGCCAACTCGCAACTCCTCTGATACATCAAAGGACGCCGTGGGCGGGGGACCGGCAAACGGCTTCGCCGGCGGCAGGTCGTTCTTGCCGTTGCCCTCGACGGCGCAGTCAATCCATTCCAGCGCCGTGTAATCCTTCGGGCCGACGACAGCGGCGAACTTGTTGTTCCGAATCGTGCATCGCACGAAAGAAAGCTGGTCCACGTTTGGCCCGCCGAGCTGGAGGCCGCACTTGGCGTTGTCGGAGAAATCGCACTCCTCGAAGACGATCTGCTTCACATTTCCGTTCGTGCGGAAGCCGTTTCCCTCCGCGCCCTTGTATCTCACCGACGGATGCCCGACCATCGTGTCGAGGAACTTGCATCGGTAGAGGTAGCAGCGCGCGATCCCGCCCTCCTCCCCCTGGAACTGCGCGCCCCAGTGGTAGCAGCCCCGGATCGTGTTGCGGGCGTAGAAGTGGTAGTTCTTCGGCATCTTGCTCGACACGGAGACGCCGACGCCCTGGCGCTCGCCGACGGTGTTATCGCTAACGATGCAGTAGCTGCCGATGATCTCCAGACCGTAGGGCTTCGTCGGCCCGCCCTTGTCCTCGACCACGTTGCGGCGCACGGCGCAGAAGTCCGAGCCGCCGACGCTGAGCCAGTGGTCAATGCGATTGTCCTCAATGACGCACCGGTCGGAGCGGCCCCAGACCTCGATGCCCAGCCCCTCGCCGCCGGAGCCGGCGACGGTGTTCTCGCGGATGATGAGATCGTTCGACCCGTTGTCGCCGAAGATCCCGCCGCGCCCGGTGTTGCGGATCGTGTTGCGGAGGATTCGGTTGCGCGACGAGCCCCACGCCATCCGAATGCCGCACCCAAACTTCGCGTCGGTGGCGATGTTCTCGATGAGGCAGTCGGCGATCTCGCTGTCGCTGACGGCGTTCTCGCGCGTGGGGTTCTTGCCGGTGAAGAGGATGCCGTGCGGTCCCCACGTCTCGGACTTGACGAGATTGCGGACCGTCACATGATGGATCTTCACGCGGCGCGAGTTCGTTCCGAGGATGCCCTGCTTCAGGAGGGGATTGTTCTCGCCGTCCAGCGTCAGGTGCGCCGCCTCGACATCCTCGCACCCGGCGATGCGCATGAGGACGTCCGGCGCCTTCCCGACGAAGCGGATGATAGTCTTTCCCTGTCCCGACCCGAGGAGGCGCGTGCCCGACTTCGGCTTGATTGCCTCCGTGATCGAATACGTCCCCGGCGGCAGAACAATCGTATCGCCCGGTCGGCCCGAATCAATGGCGAGCTGGATTCCGGCGGAGTCGGGGGTGGCGACGATGAGGGTCGTCCCTCGGCAGGAACTCAGAAACGTCGCGAGCCAGACGAAGACGACGGCCTTCGGCAACCAGTCACGGGAGGCGCGCATTCTTCTCCTTCGGCATGAGACTCGAATGCCGGTTACTGTTGCTGTTTTTGCTTCCGTTTTCCCCTTCGGTTTCCGGCCTTCGCTTTCTTCGCCTTAATCGGATACTTGTCTTCCTCGGTCGTCTTTTTCCACTGTGCAAGCAGTTGGCGATGGCGCTCGAGCTCGCCAGCCAGGGCGGCGTCGCCCGCCAGGTTCTTCATCTCGCCGGCGTCGGAATCCATGTCAAACAACATCTCAAAGCGTTCGCCCTCGGCGCTGGGGAAGACCATGTACTTGTACTTCTTCGTTCGCACCATAAAGCTCCGCCCCGAACCCCCCAAGTGACCGGCCATCTCCGAGGCGACAAACTCGTGGCCCGGCTGATCGGGCTTCTCGATGACCGCGCGCAGGCTCTCGCCCCGCATCGAGGGCGGCGGCTGCACGCCCGCATAGTCGCAGATCGTCGGCAGCACATCCAGGGCCGAGACCAGGTGCTCCCGGTCAATCCGTCCCGCGGGCGTGGTGCCCTTCCAGCTCACGATCAGGGGCACGGCCGCCTCGTCGTCGTAGAACATCATCTTGCCGGTCCAATGGTCCGAACCCAACCCCTCGCCGTGATCGCTTGTAAAGATGACAAGGGTGTTCTCCTCCTGTCCGGTTTGGCGAAGCGCCTCCAGCACCTGTCCCACCTGCCGGTCCACGTCCTCCACCATCCGGTAATACGCATAGCGGTATCGCCGCCAGTGGTTCTCATCCCACTTTTCGTGCTTGGTGCGTTTGTCCGCACCGGGAGGCCCCTCGGCCTTTGTGAAATTGGACGGCAGCGGGGGCAGCTCCGCATCGGCGACCGGCTGATACATCTTCCACACGTCCTCAAGCAGTGGGCTGTCCTCGCCGGCCAGCAGGCAGATGTCGTGCGGGTTGATGAACGACGCCACCAGGAGGAACGGCTTGTCATGCCTTCGTTTGAGGAACTCGATGGCCCCGGTCATCGTCGCTTCATCCACCTCGTGCGCCACTTTCCCCTTCCGCTCAATCTTGTTGAGCACCTCATACCCGGCAATCCCGTCGAGCGGATATGCATCGGGCATGTGCCACTTGCCGGCATAGCCCGTGTCGTAGCCTGCCCCGTGGAAAACCTGACCTGAAATCGGTATGGCGGGGTCAATCGGCACACTGTTGCAATCCACGCCGATCTCGTGCGGCGTGCGGCCGGTGTGCAGACTGGACCGCGAGGGGCTGCACAGGGGATAGGGGCAATACGAACGAGTGAAATAGACCCCGCTGGCCGCAATCGAGTCCATGTGGGGGGTCTTCACCCATTGGTTTCCCACCGCGCTCATCGCGTCAACCCGTTGCTGGTCGGTGGTAAGGATGAGCACGTTGGGCCGTTTCTTCTCCTGCGCCGCCGCCAGCCGCGCGCCCAGCGCCAAAGCGCACAGCCCGACTCCTCCGCCCTTGATAAGTTCACGTCTCGTAATCCCTCTTCGCATGGTCGCCGTCTCCTGATACGTGAACATGTTGTACCGCCGATGCCGAGGAGGCCATGTCCTCCTGAATCACGCCGTCCCGCGAATCTGCTTCGCCGCGAGGGCGAGGGTGCGCTTCGCAAGGTCCGAAATTTTGTTCACGTGGAAGCCGACGAGGATGCTTTCCAGCGTGTCGTTCAACGGGGCGATCCACTTCGCCGGCAGGGCCTTCGCGCCGAGCATGGCGCCGAGGATCGATCCGACAGTCGCGCCGTTGCAGTCCGTGTCGAACCCGCCCATGACGGCGATGGTGATGCCCTTCTCGAAATCGCCCTTGCTGTGGAGCAGACCCATGAGGACGATGGCCGCGTTGGTGATCGTGTGGCAGCCCTGCAGGTCGCCGTACTTCTTCGAGATCCTTTTGATCGTCGCCGTCCAGCTCTTGTCCTTCCTGCACCACTTCAGGCAGTCGTCAATGCACTCGGTCAGTCGCGTCTTCTTCGGGATCTCCGACGCGCCGATGCGGATGATCTCCTCGATGTCGTCGCTGACGAACGCCGCCGCGATCATGGCCGCGACGAACATCTCGCCATAGATGCCGTTCATCGTGTGGCTCAGCGCGGCGTCGTTGAAGGCAAGCTCCGCCGCCCGCTCCGGCATGCCGGGGCTGACGTAGCCGAAGGCGTCGGCGCGAATCTGCGCGCCGATCCACTCCCGGCAGGGGTTGCGATACGTCGCCGTCTGCGGCGGCTGGAGACCGTTGACCAGATTGCGGTAGGCCACGCGCTCGGCCGTGTAAACGAGATGGTAGGGGAAGTGCATGAGCCACTGCCTGCCCATGTCGGCGGGGGTGAAGTTCAGGCCGACCTCCTCCATGATGTGGAGGCCGAGGATCGTGTAGTCCATGTCGTCGTCGCGGGCCATGGCGGTGATGGCCCCCTTCAGGCATTTGTTGCCGGGCCCCCAGTCGCGCTGCCCCCATTTCTTGCTCGAAATTTTCTCCGGCGGGTTGACGATGGGGCCGAAGTAGTCCTGGAGCGGGTAGCCCGTGCTCAGTTCTGCCGCAATCTCGATCTGTTCCTTCGTCGCGCCCTCCACGGGCTTGCCGAGGAGACAGCCCGCCGAGCGCCCGAGCCACGCGCCATAGATGCGGTCGTAGAGATCGCTGTGGGAGAAGACCTTCTCGATCTTCCGGGGTCCCTTCGGGCGGGCCTTGCGGATCGCCGGCAGGTCGGACGGCTCGTGATACTTCTTCGGGGCCTTGAGCTTCTCGACCTCGTCGTATAGCTTCTCGAACTTCTCGGGGGGCGCGCCGTCGTCGCAGAGCCGTTGAGCCGTCTTTCGCATCTGCGAAACCTTGCACCCCTCCTCCTCGCGCTGTTTGATCTCCTGCTTGACGAGCGTTCGAATGTCGGGCGTGAAAAACATCGTTCTACTCCTCCTCTATCCAGGACCCGCAGAACCGCTACGATTCTTCTTCCGCTCACTGTCGCCTCTCCCGACCGGGAAGTCAACAAAAATCTTCCTTTGACGATCAACCGCCTTGGCGAGTAGAATGGCGTCCTGTGGTATTCAACATGGAGGAGGCGAGCTATCGTGAAGTTCGGCAAGTTCGAGGTCTTCGCCGCAAGCGACGGCGTCGGGTGGTTCGACGGCGGGGGGATATTCGGCGTGGTGCCGAAACCGCTGTGGAGTCGATACGTCCAGGCGGACGAGCAGAACCGCGTGCCGGTGGGTCTGAACTCCCTCGTGGTGCGCACCCCCTCCTGCACGGCGCTCATTGACGCCGGCATGGGATGGGAGGACTGGCCGCCGAAGACGCGCAGAATCTACAACCTCGACAATTCAGTCAACCTCATTGATTCCCTCAAGAAGTTGGGCATCGAACCGGGAGACATTGACCTGGTACTTCTCACGCACCTCCACATTGATCACATCGGCTGGTGCCTCATCGGCGGCAAACCGGTTTTCGCAAAAGCGAAACATATTCTCCAGAAGCAGGAGTGGCATGATGCGACGCACCCCCACCCCGTCCGCAAGGGCGCCTACCTGCCACACCAGTTCATGGGCCTGAAGGAGCACGGCCTACTCGAGCTGATCGAGGGCGACGCGGAGATCGTCCCCGGCATCCGCGCCATCGCGGCTGGCGGGCATACCCTCGGCTACCAGACGTTCATGGTCGAGTCGGGAGGCGAGAAGCTGTTCTTCCTCGGCGAGACCGTCGGCTCACCGGTCCACATCAAGCCGCACTACCTCATGGCCTACGACCTGTATCCCGTCCAGGTAGCGGAGTTCAAGGTGGACATCATCCGGCGCGGCATTAAAGAGGATTGGCTTTTCTTCTTCCAGCATGACCCCAAGCACACCTTCGCGCGCTTTGAGGACGACGGGGACGGCGGGGCGAAAGTGGTTCCCTGCGCCCCATGATCGCTGCCTGATCTTCGAGATGCGTGTTGACAAGTCGCTAAGGATGACATACACTATAGTCATGTCGAGGAATCGAGCTACTGTAGTGGAAGCGCATTACCGAGGAGGGTTTACCGTCCACATTCGGTTTTCAGATGGAACGGAAGGGGATGTGGATTTGAGTGATGAGTTATATGGGGAAATCTTCGAGCCCTTGAAAGACCAGACGTTCTTCAGTCAGGTCAGCGTACACCCCGAATTTCACACGATCTTCTGGCCGAACGGCGCCGATTTTGCCCCAGAGTTCCTCTACGAGAAAGTTCAGATTCCGGCATAACAAGGAATCCGGCAGGAAGAACGTGAACGCAACGACGCTCGATCTTGCAGTGCTTACCCTGGTTGCAGCAAACGCATTTGCGGGCGAGCGATACCTTGACAGGACAATTCCGGCACGTACACGTCTTGCTGAGGCGCGTGATGAACTCTACAAGGAACTTCGCGAACCGACCAAGCCACATCACGGCGGAGGCGGCGGGATGATCACACATGAGTACCGCTTGGCCCAATTCGTGAGGCAGTTCCATCGCATTGTGAATTACCATGACGAGACCGAGAAGCGCTGGCGGAATGATGAGCAGGCGTTCGTGGAACTGTCAGACATGATGAGGAATGAGGAGAACCCCAGAGCAAAAGAGGCCATGATGATCGCCCTGGCCTGCTGCGGGGACAGGACACACGAAACTGAGTTGATCGAGATCGTGCAACGCAAAGACGACCCGACGCCGAGGGGATTTACCATCGAAGCCCTTGGGAACAATGGCTGCCGAGCCGCTATACCTGTACTGCTGAAGCAACTCGAAGATCCCTACGAAGTACCAGCCGGATGCCTCCGTATTCACGGAGAGGAGACAGAGTTTCCCGTCCGGGACTACTCCGCGCGGGCGCTTCGCCGACTCGGGGTGACGGTCGAATATGTCAAGCGCGGGCCTTGACAGGCAACAATATTGAACAATTATTTTTCTCGTTAATGTGCTTGACAAATCGGAAACACAGGTTATACTGAGGATGTTGGTTGTAATGGTGTGCGATCAGGCCCATATCGAAAGGAGGTTTGACGGATGAATGCGCTGCTGACACAAGTCATCGTGCTGTCACGCCTCGGGAGGGCCGATCACTAAGATCATCCATTGACGAGTGACCGTTGCCGGCCGCCCTGAATAGGCGGCCGTTTCTGTTTCTACCCCGGCCGCGGGCGTGATTTTCGCCCGCGGCCTTTTTCATTTTTGTGAAGGAAAAAGCATTGAACATCACGAAAGATAAGTTGTCACAAATGCTGACAGTGGAAACGTTTCCGCTCTCGGCGAAGTACGACCCCGAATGGGTCCTGGAAAACGAAATGGGGCCGAACGTCCTCTGGCTGACGGAGGCGCTCTGCCGGGTGATGGACCTGAAGCCGGACATGCGCGTTCTCGACATGGGCTGCGGCAGGGCCATGAGTTCGATCTTCCTCGCGAAGGAATTCGGCGTGCAGGTCTGGGCCACCGATCTGTGGATCAAGGCGACGGACAACTGGCATCGGATTCGGGAGGCCGGTGTGGGGGACCGCGTCTTCCCGATCCATGCCGAGGCGCACGCGCTGCCCTACGCCGACGGCTTCTTCGACGCGATCGTGAGCCTGGACAGCTATCACTACTACGGCACGGACGATCTCTACCTGAAGCAGTTTATCCGGTTTGTGAAACCGGGCGGGCAGATCGGCATCATCGTCCCCGGCTTCATGCAGGAACTCACCGGCGATGTGCCGAGCTACTTGACCAAGCGGCATCCGAACGGCGACCGATTCTGGGACCCGACCGAGTGCTTCAGCTTCCATACCGTCGCGTGGTGGCGGAAGCAGTGGGCGCAGACCGGACTGGTTGACATCGAAGTCGCAGACACCTTGCCCGACGGCTGGCGGCACTGGCTCCGGTTCGAGGAGGCCAAGGTCGCGGCGGGGACGAATCGGCATGTGGACGAGCCCGACGCTTTGAGGGCGGACCAGGGCCGGTATCTCGGCTTCGTCCGGATGGTCGCCCGGAGGAAGGAGAAGACATGAACATGAAGCTGGAAGATCTGGGGTGGGATGGCGTGTTCATGGCGCACTTCGAGCGCTTCCACGAGGAGGGCCTCGCGCCGGGGAGAATCGCCCGCGAGGAAAGGGACCTCTATGGCGTTTACTGGCAGGGCGGCGAGGTCATGGCCGAAGTTTCGGGCAAGATGCGCCACGACGCCGGGTCGCGGAGCGACCTCCCGGCCGTGGGGGACTGGGTGGCCATGCACGTGAGACCCGGCGAGGGCAGGGGAACGATCCATGCCGTGCTCCCGCGAAAGAGCAGCTTCTCCCGAAAGGAGGCGGGCGTCCACACGGAGGAGCAGATCGCCGCGGCCAACATTGACACGGTGTTTCTTGTCACCGGGCTGGACCGGGATTTCAATCTCCGCCGGATCGAGCGCTATCTCACCCTCGTGTGGGACTGCGGGGCCTCGCCCGTGATCGTGTTGAACAAGGCGGACCTGTGCGCGGACGTCGCCGCGCGCGTGGAGCAGGTCGAGGCGATCGCCTTCGGCGTCCCCATCCACGCGGTCAGCGCCGTAACGGGGGGCGGTGTGGAGGCGTTGCGCTTGCGCCTGTCCAGGGGGAAAACGGCGGCCCTCCTCGGATCCTCGGGCGTCGGGAAGTCCACGCTGATCAATGCCTTGCTCGGGGCGGAGCGCCAAGCCGTGCGCGATGTGCGCGCGAGCGATGGGCGTGGACGGCATACGACGACGCGGCGGGAGCTGATCCTCCTGCCCGGCGGCGGGGCGCTGATTGACAACCCCGGCATGCGCGAGCTGCAGATGTGGACGGACGAGGACGGGCTGAGCGGGACATTCGCCGATGTCGAGGAGATTGCCGCGCAGTGCCGTTTCCGCAACTGCAAGCATCAGTCCGAGCCGGGCTGCGCCGTTCGCCAGGCGATTGCCGCGGGCGCGCTCGACGCCGGGCGGCTGCGCGGCTATCAGAAGTTGCAGCGCGAGCTGCGCCACCTCGAACGGAAGCAGAGCGAAAAGGCGCGCCTCGCCGAGAAGGCGAAGTGGAAGAAGATCGCGCAACAGGCGAGAAAGACAAACAAGTATGGAACGGAGGCAAGATATTGAGCAAGAACGAAACGAACGCATATGACATTGATGTTCGCATTGTCGAGATCTACGACCAGGTCGAGACTCAGACCGAGGACGTGAAACTCATCCGACGGCTGATTGGGGGACGGGAAAGGCTGCGAATCCTTGAGCCCTTCTGCGGCAATGGACGCATCCTGATTCCCCTCGCAGTGGGCGGGCACGAGATGGTCGGCATGGACCAGTCGCGCGCGATGCTCGACAGCGCGCGGACGAAGATTGCCCGGTTGACCCCCGATGCCCAGAAGAGGATCACCCTCATCGAGGCCGACGTGACGACTTCGCAATGGCCGGGCGATTTCGATCTCGTCGTGCTCGGCGGCAACTGCTTCTACGAATTGGCCGCGCCCGAAGAGCAAGAGGGTTGCATAGCGTCTGCCGCATCCGCTCTCCGACCGGGTGGATATGTGTATGTGGACAATAACCACATGGAGGGCGACCTCGACGATAAGTGGCGGAAGCCTGGCGTCACGAAGGGGTTCCCCACGGGGACCTGCGCCGACGGGGCGGGGGTGGAGGGCTACGGCGAGACCATCTGGTGGGACGCGCCGCGCCGATTGGTTCGGTTCCGCCGGGGAGTGAAGATAATCCGCCCTGACGGAAGCACGCAATCCAGGGAATGGATTCAACAGAAGCACCCGGTTAGCATGGGAGAAGTAAAGACGTGGCTTGAGGCGCATGGCTTCGCCGTGGAACACCTCTATGGCGACCGGCGGGCCGGTCCTTATACGCTATCTTCGCCGAGAGCGATTTTCTGGGCCAGGAGAGAAGGGACGGAAGATATTCGCCCTAATTGACGAATACATGGGCATCCGGATGGATGTGGACCTGGCCGCCGTCAAGCCGGGGCGGGTCAAAGTGGTGGAGTCGCGCCGCCGGCTACGCCGCGAGCAGAGCTACGGCTTCACTTCATCCGGTTCTCTCGCCGCGTGAAGGGGGTCTGCATCCGCTCCCTGGCATAGGGACTCGGGGCATACTGAAGGCCGTATTGGCCGTGTTGCACCTGCGGCCCGTTGATATTCATCTCTGCAGCCTTCGCATAGGTCGAGACGGCCTCCTCCCGCCGGCCCAGCAGGTCCAGCATGTGGCCCTGCCAGACCAATGCGAGCGCCTGCAAGTAATTATCTCCTTCTTTCTGCGCGATCTCAGACATCTTCCTAAAGGCGTCCAACGCCTCGTCATATCGTTTCACATCATACAAGGCCGCGCCGACGATCATGAGCGCAAACCGGTCGTCCAGCCGCTCCAGCCAGTCCTTCGAGTAATCCTTGGCAAGTTTCTCACAGGCGGCGCGCCCGTAGTTGGATGTCAGGATCGCCACGGCGAGGGATCGCGTCTCCTGCCACGCCGCGACGCGCTTCTTCCAGGAGGACAGCCCCTCTTCGGGGACCTGCGGCAGACCCCGGACGAAATCCCCAAGCGCCTGGAAGAACGCCTCCGGCTCATCGGCAAACGGGCTGTGCGCCGATCGCTCGAACACCACGAGCTTCGCGCCAGGATGATTCCAGTGCAGGCACTCCACCTTGCCCTGCCCCCATGAGAGGTCCTGCGCGGAATCGAGGATCAACGTCGGGATGGGGCACGCCTCGAATGCGCCCTTGAGATTGATTAGGCCTATGCTCCGCCCCATCGGGCCGCGAAAGCCGGGATCATGCTTCCACTCGTAGAGCGCCATCTGCGCCAGTTCCTCCCGCGTGGGACGGTAGAAGCTCTGCCGCTTCCAGTCGCCGTTCAGGTGGGCGTTGAAGACCTTCTGCGCCAAGGAGAGATTCGCGTCCTTGTAAATCTCGGCGATTTTCTTCCGCTCCTCGGGAGAGAAGAGAGGCGTCTGTTCCTCGTGTTGCTTCTGTGGCTGCGGCGGAACGGGCATCCCCGGCGACGCGCAGACGAGGACCAGCCCCGTGAGCCGCTCCGGGTGCTTGAGCGCGTAGCACTGGGCCAGCAGCCCGCCGTAGGAGTGCCCCAGCACGACCCACTTCTCGATCCCCAGCGCCGCCCGCAGGCGGTCCAGATCGTCCACGGCCTGTTCGACGGAATACCCGTCGCCGGGCTTGTATTCGGAGTCGCCGCACCCGCGCTGGTCGTAGTAGATCATCCGTGCAAACGCCGCGGCCCGGGAGAAATGCGGGTGAAAGTAATGGTGCGTCGCTCCCGGTCCGCCGTGCAGGAGCACGAGCGGCGTCCCTTCCCCCTCCTGTTCAGTGTAGAGCGCACACCCGCTGATGTCCACCTTGCTCTTCGACAGGGCAAGCCCTTCGCACAGGGGAGGGACATTCGGGACGTCCAGGATCAGCTCCGGCTCGATGTGCGTCTTTCGATCCAGGACCGTCTCGCGGTCCTGCGGAGGAACGTCCTGTCCGCAGGCCAGGACCGGCCACAACAGCGCAGCCAAGAACAGAACAAACAGGAATTGCTCTCCTCTCATGCCTGCCTCCTCATGCCTTCGACTCTATCGCGGGATTCTGAACAGCAGAGAGCATAGCACAAATGTGAATGTCGTTAAACCCGAATTCGTCCTCGGAAATTCCTTCCCTGGAAAAGGGATGGGGTGTAGAATGCCGTGCTATTGTGCTGTGGTCAACGCCCTTGCGCAAGGAGGAACGTTCCATGTCAACCGCGCGGATGGGCCTTATCATCGGTCTCGCAGTCCTTGCCGCCGCCGGGGCGTGCTGCGGCCAGGAAGCGAACGGTTCGCGATTCTACGTCTCGACTGTGGGCAACGACGCATGGTCGGGCACGCTGGCCGAGCCGAACGCCGACGAGACCGACGGCCCCTTCGCCACGCTTCAACGTGCGCGGGACGAGATTAGGAAGCACAGGCCGAAGGGCGCGACAGTGCTCGTGGGCGGCGGGGCGTACTTCCTGGCCGATCCGCTCGTCTTCGGCCCCGGGGATTCGGGGACAAAAGAGCACCCCTTCATCTACACGGCCCGCGAGGGGGAGAGGCCCGTCATCAGCGGAGGGCGCGTCCTCCTGGGATGGAAGAAGGGCGATGGGCCGCTTTGGACCGTGGAAATCCCCAACGTGCGGGAGGGCAAGTGGTACTCCCGCCAACTCTTTGTGAACGGGCAGCGCCGGACGCGGGCGCGAATCCCCAACGAAGGGTTCCTTCGCTCCGATGGCCCGCCGCGCTTTAGCGCAGAGCAGCGCAAGGCCATCGAGGCGAGAAACGCAGAGAAGAAGATCCGCTTTGAGCGGGAACGGGCCTTCGGGAAATTCGGCTTCCGCTACAAGGAAGGGGACATCGGGCCCTGGCGCAACCTGGACGATGCGGCGCTCCACGTCATGCACGCCTGGACAAGCGCCGTCCATTGGATCGCGGATATTGACGAGACCCGGCGCACCGTCCGCTTCACTGGTCCGTCCCGCTTCCCCAGCAGTTACTTCGAGCGGCAGATGCCATACTATGTCGAAAATGTCCCGGAAGGGCTGGACGCGCCGGGTGAATGGTACCTGGATCGCAAGACAGGCATCCTGACCTACTGGCCCATGCAGGGGGAGGACATGGCGACGGCGGAGGCGGCCGTATCCGTGCTCCAGCAGATTGTCCGCTTCGACGGCAATCCCAAGGAGGACCGCTTCGTCGAACACCTGATGTTTCGCGGGTTGTCGTTCCAGCACGCTGACTGGGGGCCGATGGATCGCAAAGGCGAGAACGACGGGCTCAGCAGCGTTCACTTCCTCGAAGGCGCTGTCGGCGGTCATGGCATCCGCCACTGTGTATTTGAGCGGTGCGAGATCGCGCGCATCGGCGGCTACGGGCTGTATCTCCTCGACGGGTCGGCCTTCAACCGCGTGCAGCAGTGCGAGATCCATGACATGGGTGGAGGCGGCATCCTGATCGGCAGCCGATGGTCGCCTTACGAAACCTACAGTTCGACCCTGCCGGCGGACGATGCGCCGGAGGATGAGATCGCCCGGCACAATGTGGTGGACAACTGCTTCATCCACGGCGGGGGCAAGGTGTTTTTCGGCGTGGTGGGTGTGTTTGTCGCCCACTCGCCGCACAACACGATCAGCCACAACGAAATCTGCGACATGCCCTATACCGGGGTGGTCGTGGGCCGCCGGCTCGACTACAAGTATAGCCATGCCCACCACAACACCGTGGCATTCAACCACATCCACCACCTCGGCAACGGCGTGATGAGCGACATGGGCGGCATTTACACCGAGGGCCTCTCGCCCGGCACCCGGCTGCACCACAATCTCATCCATGATGTGAACCGATACCGGTACGGCGGCTGGGGGCTCTACTGCGATCAGGCGAGCTCCTACATCCAACTGGACCACAACATCTGCTACAACTGCATGGACGGCGGATACATGCAGAACGTCGGCCAGGACAACATCATCCGCAACAACATCTTCGCCTTCAGTTCGGAGGGCGTGCAGGTGTGCGATGGATGGAGAAAACCGACCGCGCCCGTGGACTCGATGACCATCGAGCGCAACATCATCCACACCGCCAACGGCGAGGTGCTCGGCCACCATTGGAGCGAGCAGAAGGACGCCTTCCAATTCGACTACAACCTCTACTGGAAGCCGCCGAACGTCGAGCTGAAGTTCAAGGACTGGGCATGGGACGAGTGGCGGGCCATGGGACGGGATCAACACTCCCTCATCGCCGATCCGTTGTTCGTTGACCCGGACCGCTTTGATTTCCGGCTTCGTCCCGGCTCGCCGGCGGAGAAGATCGGTTTTGAACCCATTGACATGAGCGAGGTCGGGCTTTATGGCGACCCGGACTGGGCGGCTCGGCCCAAGGGACTAACGTTCAAACCGTTTGTGGCGATGGCGCCGCCCGGTCCGGACCGGGTGGACGATGACTTCGAGGACACGCCTGCGGGCGAGCTGGCGGATTGGGCTACGGTCATGGGTGAAGGCCGGGGGGCCTCGATACGCGTCACGGACGAGGCGGCTGCGCCCGGCGGGCGGCAGTCCCTCAAGTTCACCGACGCGCCGGGCCTGGAGAGGTCTTACTGGCCGTGGCTCGCTTACCGCCCCAAAATGTCGGGGGTGACGGTCCGCCTGGCCTTTGACCTGCGGGTGGAGGAGGGGGCAGTGATCAACCACGAATGGCGCACGGGAGGCCAGGAATACAAAGTGGGGCCGAGCCTCCGCATAGACCGCGGCGCGGTAAGCGTGGGCGGAAAGACGCTGGCGACGCTGTCTCCTGGACAGTGGGTTCATGTGGAGATCGTCGCTCCGGTCGGGAACGGGAATGAGGGGGTTTTCGACCTGAGTCTGTCCACGGCGGACGGCAAGGCTCAGCGTTTTTCATCCCTGCCGTTCCACTCCGGCAAGAAGTTCAACGAGCTGTGCTGGCTGGGTTTCATCTGTCTTGCGGACGCGAAGACGGCGTTCTACCTCGACAACCTGAAACTGGCCCCTGTGGACAAGAATTGACAAGAGAGGATTGAGCAATGCGCATAATTATCTGCATGGCGCGTCTTGCGGTGACGATTGTTTTGACCGCAGGATGCATGGAGTTCTACGTAGCGACGAACGGCAACGACACATGGTCCGGAAGGATGGCGGAACCAAATGCCGAGAAGACCGACGGACCCTTCGCCACACTCGAACGCGCGCGGGACGAGATTCAAAAGCAGAAGCCGAATGGCGCGACGGTTTTCGTCCGCGGCGGGACCTACTTCGTTTCGACGTGTCTGGAGTTCGGTCCCGAGGACTCGGGTGCGGCGGAGGCGCCGATCGTATACCGCGCCTACGAAAGCGAGAAGCCGATCCTCGTCGGCGGTAAACCGATCATCCACTTCGTTCCCCACAAGAATGGAATCCTCAAGGCCGACCTCGCCGCCCAGGGGCTCAAGGGCGTGTGCTTCAAGCAGATATTCTTCGACGGCAAGCGCATGCACTTGGCGCGGTACCCGAACTTCGATCCGGACCATCCGCAGACAGGCGGCTGGGCATACGTGGACGGCAAACTCGTCGGCATGTATCAGGACCTTCCGACGGACGACAAGCGCCTGATCCGGTGCAAGCCCGCCGACGCGCGCGAGTGGGCAAATCCCGCCGAAGGGATGGTCCTCATCTTCCCCCGACACAACTGGTGGAACAACCTGGTCCCCATCGCCTCGGTGGATCGCGCGAACTGCACGATCACCCTCGCCCGCGACTGCTCCTACGGCATTCGCCCCGACGACCGCTACTTCGTCATGGGGCTGTTCGAGGAATTGGACGCGCCGGGGGAGTGGTATCTGGATGTCCGGACGGACACGCTCTACTTCCGTCCGCCGGGGCCTGTGGAGGGAAAGCCCGTCTATGCGCCGACGACGCGAACCATCCTGGACCTGAAGCCCGGCGCAAGGCACATTATCCTTCAAGGGCTTGCGCTGGAGTGCAGCGAGGGGACAGCCGTGGCAATGAAGGATACAGAGCATTGTCTCGTCAAGGAATGCGCCATCCGCAATGTGGGGGACTACAACGGCTGCGGCGTGTCGATTGGGGGGGGAAAGGACAACGGCGTCGTCGGCTGCGACATCAGCGACACCGGCAGCCACGGCATCTCCCTAAGCGGTGGGGATACGAAGACGCTCACGCCTGCAGGCAACTATGCGGAAGGCAATCACATCACCCGCACGGGCGTGTTCTATCGGCAAGGCAGCGGCGTTGCGGTCAGCGGCGTGGGCAACCGCGTGGCGCAGAACCATATCCATCATGTGCCGCGCTTCGGGGTCTTGTTCAGCGGCAACAACCACATCATCGAGCTGAACCACATCCATCACGTAAGTCTCGAGACCGAGGACACGGGGGCGATCTACGGGGGGTCATGGAGCTGGCTCTCCGCCCACGGCGTCGTCATCCGGCACAACCTCATCCACGATGTCATCGGCTGCGGCAGAAAGGGGGGCGAGTGGAAGTCGCCCTATTTCGCATGGGGCATCTACCTGGACTGGACGGCGATGAGCGTGCACGTGCATGGCAACATCGTCGCCCGCGCGCCGCTCGCCTGCATCCATCTGCACGATGGACGCGACAACGTGGTCGAGAACAACATCTTCGTCGAGGGCGGGGAGGCGCAGGTGCAGTACAACGGCTGGACGACCACCACGCGCTACTGGCCCCAGCGGATCGAAAGCTGGATCAAGGAATTCGAGTCCGTCGCCGACCAGCCGGTGTGGCATCGCGAGGGCAGCACCCTCCGCGACCCGCGAACCGTGGCCCTGCCCGACGGGCGGACGATGCACCACAACGTCCTGCGGCGGAACATCCTCTGCTACCGCAATCCCGACGCGATGGCCTTCCGGTTCCGCAATGTGTCGTTCGAGGACAACCCCTCAGACTACAACCTCGTCTGGAACTTCGGCCAGCCGATCAAGACCGGCGCGCTTACGATCAAGAGGACCATCGGCCCGAACCTCGCCCCGAACCCAGGCTTCGAGGAAGGCAACCTGGGCGGGATGCCGAGCGGCTGGACGTGGCAGGTCCGACCCACACCTGAAGCCGAGGCGATCACCACCGATGAGGAGGCGCATACCGGAAAGCGCTCCCTGCGCATCCGCTCCGCCACGACTCCCGATCTGAAAGGCAAGGAGGAATGGCGCAGGCATACGATGGTGAAGAGCGGCGACATCGCAGCGAAGCCTGGGCAGGTGTATCGCCTCTCCGCATGGCTGAAGGCCGACCGGAAAGGCGTACCCGCCGAGCTTGTGGTCCAGTCCTACAAGGCCAACACCTACCACCTTCATCTCCAAAAGGCGATCACGGTGGACACGGAGTGGTGCGAGTATGAGCACATCTTCAAGTTCCCCGCGGAGGGAGACCGTCAGTATCATCCCGAGATGAAGACCTTCTACATCCGCCCCGCGCTGCGCCAGGACGAGGGCGTGCTCTGGGTGGACAACGTCTGCCTGCAGGAGGCGGAGGCGCTGGACGAATGGGAATCCTGGCAGGCCCTCGGGATGGACCGGCATTCGCTGATCGCCGACCCGATGTTCGTCGCCCCGGAGAAGGACGACTACCGCCTCAAGCCGGACTCGCCAGCGTTCAAGCTTGGTTTTGAAGCGATCCCCGTCGAGAAGATCGGGGGGACAGAGTGATGGAGAGCGCTGTCGAGACAGATTCCCAAAGACGCCGGGCGGGCGTCAAGAGCCGGTAGCCATGAGCACCCGCTTTGCGGCCTCCGGCAGTTTGACAGGCGCAAACATGGACGACGGGTAGAGATAGCCGTCAGGCTCTGACTTGTCCTCATCAATAACGCGAAGCATGCCGTGTGCTTTCGCCTCCGGGTCCGACAGCGTACGGTACACCTTGCCCACGATCAGGCTTGCGGGATTGCTCTCGTTGTTGATGCAGATCACAAAGTTACTCATCGCATCACTCTCTTAATTTCTATTGTAATGGCGGTGAAAACACTTGTCAAGCCTACGGCGCAGGGAAAGCCCGCATCGTTCGACAGGCTTATGAAACATTTTTCACTGGCTTATCTTGCGCTACCCGGTAGAATTCCGCAGATGCATTAGGTCCATGTTCATGAGAGGCCGTTCGATGGAACGATACGACACACAGCGACCGCACGAGCGATGGATATGGACCGAACTGATCGCGTTCGACAATACCCAGAGCGATCTCGGCGTCGGAGAGTACCTCGACGCCGCAGGCTTCGTCCCGACGGCCCTCTGCCTCCTGATGACGACCCCGGATTTCATCCTCTCTTATCAAGGCATCAGCGAGGAGGCGGCCCTGCCGCCGGACTACTGCGCCCGCGACGGCCACGAGTTCAACCGGCAGAGGCAACGGCAGACGTGGACGAACCACCAACTTCGAGAGCTGATCCGCCGACTGCGCGAACGCGGGATCGAGGTCTATGTGACCGTCTTCACCCGGTTCTATCGGGATCGCTTCCACCACGAGTGGGTCAGCGACCACCGCGAGGTCTTCATGGTGTTCAAGTCAGCCGGGCCGGCCTGGGCGATCAACTCGCTGGCCCGGCTCAAGGACGGCACGTACTATGAGGACTATTTCGCTCGGCAGCTTGTGGCGGTGACAAGGGACTATGGGTTCGATGGCTGGCACGGGGCGGACGGGTACGGCCCCCTAAACGGGCCGATCTACGAGGTTTCGTTTTCGGATGATATGGTCGGACAGTTCGCCGAGGCGCGGGACCTCGATCTGCCGTGCTTCGTGATCGGGGAATGCGGCGGCGATGTCGAGAAACTCAAGGCGCGGGCGGAGTGGATATGGAGGAACGTGCGGCGCGACTGGATCGAGTTCTACGCCGACCGATGGGCCGGGTTCTGGAGAAAGATGGTCGCGGCGCTGCACGGCGCGGGGAAGAAGGCCGTCATCAACTCCGCCTGGGGGCGCGCCCCATTCGAGTCGCTCTACCGTTACGGCATTGACTACCGCAAGATCGTGGACGCCGGCGTGGACGGCATCGTGGTGGAGACGGTTGCGGCGGGCCTCGCGATGGACCCGCGGACGGCCGACGCCGACCGGCACTACGACTTTCTCTCGATGCTGATGCTCATCAAGGCCCACGCGCCGGAGGCCAAGCTGATCTTTCTTCACAATACGCACGACGTAGTCGAGCAGTGGGACGCCCTCCGCCACCAACCGACGGTCTTGGAAAGGGAGATCTACTCCCTGCCGAACGTTTATCATACGGACGCGACCGGTCGGCTGAAGCCCTGCGCCGACGGGTTCCTGGTCTGTCTTGGCGACGCGATCGCCCGAGACGAGTGGGCCTGGCTCCGGGAGAACTGGCGGCTGGCCTTCCATCCCCTGCCGTCACGGTCGCTCGGGGCCACGTTGGTCTGGTCGGATACCGCGTTCAGAAGCCAGCTCGACGACTTCGTCCGCACGCGGTCTTGGTTCCCACACAGGCTGCTTTTCCATTTGATGGGACGGGGCGCGCTCGTGGGATCAACGGCGAGGATCGAGGCATTGGAGAACGTGCGCGGGCCTATCCTTGTGCTCAACCCCCACATCTTCCCAGACGAGGAGGCAAAGAGAGTTTTCGAGTATGCCCGCGGCCCCATCATAGCGATAGGCCGAAAACCCAACGGCCTCCCTCCGGCCGGTTTTGAATTCGAGGATGTCTATCCGCCCGACCCACTCTGGTGTGGGGTGTATGGCGCGAGCGCGACGTTCGATCCAAAGATCGAAGCGAACGGAACGGAGGACCTGCCGGCGGATGTGATGGCGCTGTCCGAGCCGCGAGGCTATTGGGATCACCTGCCGTGCCGGAAGGTATCGGACGGTTTTCTGGATGCCTGCATCCGCGTGATCCAGGCGACCTGCGGGATTTCTATCTTGACGGAGGCGGACTCCGTCACCCTCATGGTTGCCGAGGAGACCGCGGGAAGACTTCGCGTGGCGGTCAAGAGCAAGAGCCCCGTGTATGCGCGTCCGCAGGTGGACATGGGCAAACGCATCGAGCGCGTGGAGGTGCTGAGCCGCTTTCCCGCCGTCCGGATAGAACCTGAAGGCTCGCGGTTCACCGTCAAGGTCCCCGGCAAGGGCATCGTTGTTCTGGCTGTAACGCTGGCGGGAGAGAAATAGGAGAGAAGCGATCAGTGATCTCTCAACGATTCAATTCCACTCAAATTTCACCTTGACCTGCCTACCGCCGCTCAGTACCATTATTGCCCTGCCGTTTGCAGAGCAGCACAGAGTTGGTGGACATCTTCGAACAAAGGAGTATTGTCATGTCGGTGAAAAATGTGACGGCGTTCTTTGAGAAGCTGGAGGCGGACAAAGCATTGCAGGCAAAGGTGCGGGCGCTGGCAGAGAAGAAGAAGGCCCAGGAGGAGGCTGCGACGGCGGAGTTGATCAAGATTGCGGCGGCTGCGGGATTTCAGTTCACCGCCGCTGACCTGGCGCAAGCCCGCAAAGCGAAGTCATCGCAACTCTCCGAGGAGCAGTTGAAGGCCGTGGCTGGCGGGGGCACGCCGTATTGGGTGGCGCCTTGTCCTCTCAACTGGTCTTGAATATGCACGTTTGAAAGGAAAATGGTTATGTCGGTGAAGAATGTGACGGCGTTCTTTGAAAAACTGGAAACGGACAAGGCGCTCCAGGCGAAGGTGAGGGCGCTGGGCGAGAAACGGAAGAAACAGGACGAGGCGACGCTGGCTGAACTGGCCAAGATCGCCAAGGCGGCGGGATTGGGGTTCACCCCGGCGGAATATGCCCAGGCCCGCAAGAAGGCGGCCGGCGAGCTCTCCGAGGAACAACTGAAGGCCGTGGCCGGGGGCCAGGGGTGTCAGGCCGGGTTGGGGGCGGATGCCTCCCGATGCCGGGCGGGGCTGGGCTTCGATATCTCCGCGGCCTGTTCCAAAGGGATTGGCGCCTACTAACCGACGACCGGACGAAACGCCCGGCGGAGGCGGTGGCTTCGGAGAGAGAGGTGACATCGAGACTCGCAAAACTGAAAAAGGACTGGATGCTGCGCGGATGGACCGACCTGCCCCTGGCCCTCGTGAACTGGACCACCGGCGAGCAGATCGAGCTGACGAAGAAGGGCTTCTACGTCGCCGAGGCCTGCGACGGCAGAAGCGATTTCGGTTCGCTCGCCTTCTTTCCTGACCATCTTGCCGTGCTCGACAAGCTGATCGAAAAGGGCATTGCGGAGCCTTGTGACGAGGGGGACGGCATAGACCCCCGTCAGCGGTATCGAAGGGCGGAGAATCCCCGCCTGAGCGCGCTGCAATGGGCCATCACGGGCCTGTGCAACCTCAACTGCCGGCACTGCTACATGGAGTCGCCCTCCGGCCGATACGGCGAACTGCCCACGGAAGACATAATGCGTCTCATCGAGCAGTTTGAGGACGCGAACGTGCTTGGCGTGAGTTTGACAGGCGGCGAGCCGTTCCTGCGAAAAGACCTCTTGACAATCCTCGATACGCTTGCGCAGAAGAGGATTGCGGTCAGCCAGATATTCACGAACGGACTGCTCGTGACCGATGAGGCGTTGAGGAGCATCAAAGGCTTGGACCTGTCCCCCGACTTTCAGGTCAGTTTCGACGGCTGCGGCGCGCATGATCAGATGCGGGGGACAAAGGGGATCGAGCAGGGGGTCGTCGAGGCGATTCACAGGGCGCGCGCCGCCGGGTTTCAGGTCGTCGTATCCACCTGCCTGGACAAGACGAACAGGGATCGGATGGGCGATACCTACGACGTCTTGAAAGGCATGGGCATCCAGTCCTGGCGAGTATCCGTCCCGCAGGAAACCGGCAACTGGAAAGGGACAACCACCGCCCTGTCCTTGGAGGAAGAGGCGGAGACCTATGCCTCGCTGGCGCGGCGCTGGCTTGCGGATGGCAGACCGTTTCGGATCGAGCTTGGGGCGTTTTTCAAGGGGAATCCCCCCGACCTGCCGCTGGAGCCGGAGGCGCGGTACGCGCCTGAAAGCTATGATTGCGGCGCCTGTCGTCAAAGGCCGTACCTCATGCCCGACGGGACTCTCCTCCCCTGCCCCGGATACACCGATACCCATCTGCAAAATCAAATGCCTAATCTCCTCAAGCAGGACCTCTCCCGCGCGTGGACCGAATCGCCCTTGCGTTCGATCCTGAACATGAAGAAGGGCGACCTGCTTGCCCGAAATAAGGAGTGCGCCGCCTGCGAGTGGTTTCCGAATTGCGGGATGGGTTGCCGGACGTTTGCCCTCGTCGAGTCGGGCGATCTTATGGCCAAAGACCCTATAGCGTGCGCGATGTGGAAAAGGGAACACAAAAAACGCTTTCGGGAACTGGCGGGCCTGGGGGTTCCGCTCGCGAACAGGGCGAACAAATCACGACCACGTATAGCACAACAATTGCGGAGGTAAATCGGACATGAATGCAAATCTCATGCTTGTACCGTTGGTGTGGCTGGCGTGTCAAGCAGTCGTGGCGCAAAACACGGCCTTCTACGTTGCGCCCAACGGCAACGACGCTTGGTCGGGCAAGCTGGCCGAACCGAACGCGGAGAAGACCAACGGCCCGTTCGCCACACTCCCCGCCGCCGTGGAGGCCGGCCGCAAGCAAACAGGGCAGGCCAAGCGAATCGTCCTCGGGCCGGGACGTCACTACCTTGAGCAAACCGTGATCCTGGATGTCCGCGACGCGGAATTGACCATCGAGGGCGCAGGACCCGGCAAGACGATCCTATACGGCGGGCGGGCCATCACCGGATGGCGCACGGACGGAGAGCATTTCTGGTCGGCGGACGCGCCGGGGGTCAAGGAGGGCAAGTGGGACTTCCGCGCCCTGGTCGTCAACGACCGCCTGTGTCCGCGGGCGCGCCTGCCCGAGACGGGCCGCTTCGAGCACGAGACCCGCTTCCCCGTCCGATGGATGAGCTCCGCCGGCGGCGGCTGGGAGCGCAAGCCCACCGAACAGGAACTTACCATCATGCAATACCGCGCCGGCGACCTCGGCGATTGGCTGAGCGTCCGCAACGTGGAAGTCACCGTTTACCACATGTGGGACGAGAGCATGGTCGGCCTGGCCGCGCATGACCCAAAGACCCGCACGCTGACCTTCTCCACCAAGTCCGCACATCCGCCGGGGGCGTTCGGCGTGAACACGTACGTCGTCTGGAACGTGAGAGAGGGCATGAAGCAGCCGGGCCAGTGGTATCTCGATCGCGATGCGGGCAAGATCGCGTATTGGCCTTTGCCGGGCGAGGACATGACCAAGGCACTGGTCGTCGCCCCCTGCGTCGAATCCATCGTTGACATGAAAGGCCAGAAGGACAAGCCCGTGCGCAATATCGCATTGCGCTCGATGACGCTCTCGACCACCACGACGCCGTGCAAGGCGGGCGGATTCGGCGCGGTCGGATACCGCGCCGCGCTTCACTTTGCCTGGGGCGAGGGAATCCGCATCTCCAACGTGGAGATCACCAACACAGCGGGCCACGCCGTTCAGGAGTGGGGTAGCCGCGATCTGCTCATCGAAAATTGCGATTTGCATCATCTGGGCGCAGGCGGATGCCGCCTCGGCGAGGGGACCGGCCGCATCGAAGGCAATCGGATTCACCATATTGGAATGATCTACCCCAGCGCCATCGGGCTGATGGCGGGAGGGAAGGCAGGAACCTACACCATCCGCCGCAACGAGATCCATCATACGCCCTACTCCGGCATGTGCATTGGCGGCACAGGCACAGTGATCGAGGAAAACCTGCTCTACCGGGTCATGCAGGAGCTCCACGACGGCGCAGCGATCTACGGCGGACCCACCCGGGCCGTCATCCGGCGAAACGTCGTCCGCGACATCGTCGAGGTGGGAAAGGGCTACGGCGTCTCGTCCTACTACCTCGATGAAAAGGCCCGCGACTGCGTGGTGGAGAAGAACGTCTCGATCAACGTGCGACGGCCCAGCCACAATCACATGACGCTCAATTGCACGCTGCGCGATAACGTCTTCATCTGCGAAGGCGACATGGACCTTTCGTTCGCCCGAAGCGCGGGGTATCACGTCACGGGCAACACGTTCCATCTGAACGGCAAACTGAACATCAACGATCCCGACGCGATCGCCGAGTGGTCCGGCAACCTGATTGTCCAGTCCGGCGAGGCGGCCCCGACCATCAGCGACGCCATTCCGATCCCGCCGCCCAAGCCGAGGGAGACGCCGCTTTATGCCAACGTTGCGCCCCTGGCGAAGCCACCCGTCCTCGACGGCAAGCTCGAAGGCGACGAATGGCCGCCCGGCGGGACGGGACTCGGCGAGCTGCCCGACCAGCGCCGGGCGCGCGGCGCGCCGCTGATGGCGAAGCTCTGCGCCGACGCAACCGATCTCTATCTCGGCGTCACGGTCGTCAGCATGTATCCGGAGGAGCGCAAGCTCGGCCGCGCGTGGGGCAAGGACGAAGGCGTGGAAATCGCCGTGGAAGGCAAGCGACCCGATGGTCAGCCGGTCACTTATGTCCTCCGCGTTTTCACCGACGGGACGTTCGACAGCCTGACCGTGGGTGGCGCCACAGAGGCCGAGGCCAAGGCCCTCGCTCAGGCGATGGGCTACGCCGCCGCGGTGGACAAGCAGGTCTGGCGATCGGAGTGGCGCATCCCGTTCGCGGCGCTGCGGTTCGCCCCGGCGGACAAGGCCGTCCTGCCCCTGAACGTGACCGTGTACCGCAGCGAGAACAATCAGTTCATCCAGTGGGCCGGCGCACTGGGCGAAACCTGGGACCTGAAACGCGGCGGACGCCTGGTCTTTCGCGATGCGAAGGCCGAGGCGGCCCCGCGCACAAAACCCATGACGCACGCACCCCGCCTGGCACGGTCCCCCGTGATTGACGGCCGGGCCGCCGAAGGCGAGTGGCCGGGCGAGGCCCTGCTGATGAAGGAGACGCCCGGCGGCCTGCCCATCTCCGGCAGGCCCTGCGCCGCGCATGTCGCCACGGACGGGGAGCGACTGTTCGTCCACATAGCCGTCCCCACCGGCGGGCCCAAGGTCACAACGCGCGGCGCGGAGTGGCGGCGCGACGACGGGGCGGAGTTCTGCATCCTCGGCAAGACGCCCGACGGCAAGCCGGTCACGTGGATCATGCACGGCTTCGCGGGCGGGGCGCACGAAGGCAGCAGCGAAGCGGGCGCGCCCGACGATGCGGCGAAGGCGCTGGCCAACGCCGTCCAGTTCCGCGCGACCATCGGGGAGAAGGGCTGGGAAGGGGAATGGAGCGCGCCGTTGAAGGCGCTGGGCATCGCGCCCGATGCCGGGGCGGAAATCCCCTTCAACCTTGGCGTCTTCCGCAGCGAGACGGGCGAGTGGATCAACTGGGTCGGCACGCAGGGTCCGACATGGAAGCTGGACAAGGCGGGATTACTGCGATTTGGTCCAGCCGCCAAGGCGAAGTAACTCCTGTCACGACAATCGCTTATCATAGCCAATTGAGGATGCCCCCATGAAAAGACACGATTTTCCATGGAAAAAAGAGCAACTGGCTGCGCTTGCCGGTCTGATTCTGCTGCTCAACTCTTGTGCTTCGCCTCGGCTCTATGTCAGCCCTACCGGGAGCGATGACGCGGCGGGCAGTGAGAATGCGCCCTTCCGCTCCATCCACCGCGCCCAGACGGCCGCGCGCGACATGGCGAAGGACATGCAAGGCGACGTCGTTGTCCAGCTCGCCCCCGGCGAATACCGCCTGGACCGGACGCTCGAATTCACCGAGGCCGATTCCGGTCGGAATGGGTTCCGCGTGATCTACCGAAGCGCGGCCGGGCCGGGCAAGGCGCGGCTCTTGGGAAGTATGCCCCTCGTCGGATGGCAGCCGCACCGGGATTGCATCTGGAAGATCGGAGTCCCGGAGAAAATGGTCTTCCACACGCTGTACGAGAATGGCCGACGCGCACACAAGGCGCGCTTTCCCAACTACGAACACCACCCCGACATGCCCACCGCGCGCGGCCGGTATCTGGTCACCGAGGCCGGAACTCCCAAGCCGACCGGCCCGGGCTGGGACAAGATCCAACCGGAAGGCCCCGGCTGGCTCATCTACCCGCCCGAAGACGCCCCGCCCGTGACCACGGTAACGAAAATGAAAATACTGATCTACCTCGGCGGCAAATGCGACTGGATGCGAAGCATCTATCCCGTCATGTCCATCGAGCCAAAGGAGCGGCGGTTGACGTTCAAGGCGCAGAAGGTTTTCACCGGCGTGGATACGGGAGCGCGATTCTTCCTCGAGGACGAGCTGGGCTTCCTCGACGCCCCGGGCGAGTTCTTCCTGGATGAGACCGCCCACACCCTCTACTACATGCCGATGGGAAAGGGCCACCCGGACGCGCTCGGTGTCGCCGCGCCAGTTCTCAACCGACTGGTTCAGATGCAGGGCAAGTCCCGCAACGAATGTGTCGAGAACCTTTGCCTTGAAGGGCTGGCCCTTGAGGAGACCGATGATTCCCCGCCGACCGGCTGGTGGGGCACACAGTACGGCAAGAAGGACGGCGCGCTGATCTGGATGAGCAACACCAACCGCGTCGAAATCCGCGACTGCCACCTCAAGAACAGCGGACGCAGCGGGATCATGATGATCGGCCAGAACACCCACAACCTCGTCGCCGGCTGCTGGATCGAGCATACGGGCGTCAACGGCGTCACGCTCTGCAATCGTTTCTCCGCCCCGGACAAGAAGGCCCCCACCGAGGACCGATGCGAACACAACCGGGTTCACAACTGCCGAGTCCACAACATCGGCGAGATTCACACCTACGCCGCGTGCGTCAACATATTCAACGCAAGCCACAACGAGATAAGCCATTGCGAACTTCACGATTCCGTCCGCTACGCCGTCACGCTGCGCGGGCACACCGGCGAGCAGTACGGCCCGCCCGTATGGGTCAACCTGCCCGGCGCGAAGGGCAATCGGATGCACCATCTCCGCATCTACCGCTGTGGGCAGGACGGCGGCGACATGGGGTCGCTCCATGCCGCGAACCTGAACAACCCCGGCGGCGGATTCGTCAATACCTTCGAGCAGATCACAGCCGCCGACAGCCGCGCTATCCCCTCCATGAAGGACATCCCGCCCGACGGCATCTTCCTGGATTGGCCCAAGATGGCGATGGACCAGATCTTCCGCAACGTCCACATCATCCGCTCCCAGGGCCGGCAGCTCCGCAGCAACGGCCCGGACAACGAGGCCTCCGCCCAGACCGTGAACGTCAGTTGGGAGTCGGGCTTTTGCGAGGAGCTGATGGACTACGAGACCATCGGCCTGACCGCAGAGTTCCCCGCCGAGTACGGCGGCCGCCCGCCCGTGCCCACGCCCCTGCCCGCCCCGGGCAATCTGAAGGCCAAGGCCACGGCGCACGATGCCGTCCTCCTTGAATGGCAACCGCCGAAACACGATCCCGCCGAGAAGCCGATCTACACGATCTTCAGAAACGGTGAGAAGATTGCGTCCACCTCGGACCTGCGCTTCGCCGATCAATTCCTGAAGGAACACACTGTCTATCGTTACCGCGTGGCGGCCCAATCGGGGGACTTCCGAAAACTTGGCGCGCCATCGGCGGAGCGGGAGGTCCGCACGCCGCCCGACACGGTTCCCCCCGTCCTTACGGGGGCGCGCGCCATGCCCGACGGCAAGCGCATTCGGGCGGCGTTCAGCGAGCCGGTGGACCCGACGACCGCGTTCGCCCCCGGTAACTACCGATTCGACCCGCCGGTCAAGGTAGTGACCGCCACGGCGCTCAGCCCTGAATCGGTTGAGCTGGTTATGGAGGGATTTCGCCCCGACGTTCCATGCAAGTTGACGGTTTCCAACGTCACCGATGCGACCCCGGCTCGTAATGTCATCAGCAAGGACAATTGCGTTGTGGTCGGCGACTTCACGGTCATCGCCTCCTATCCCGTGACGGGGCCGGAGACGGATCGCCTCCGCGACGCCTCCGGCGGTGGAGGGGACGCGCGGCTGCACGGCAACGCCGTCATCGAGCGCGGGGCCGGGCCCTTCGGTGGCGCGGCGCTTGTCCTCGACGGCAAGACCGGCTTCGCCGAGGCCCCGGAGGACCTGAACCTCGGGGTGGGGGACTTCACCATGATGGCGTGGATCTATCGGGAGGCCCACGGCGTCATCCTCTCCAAAGGCAACGGCTTCGGAAGTCCGAACCAGTGGTCCTGGGGGTGGGGAAAGGAGGGTGTGCCTCGGAGCATCTCGCTGCGGGTCAACAACCAGTTCTATGCCACGGGTGCCGGGTCGGTGGCCGACAGGGAATGGGTCCACCTCGCCTTCGTCAAACAGGGAAATACCGGCCTGACCTACGTCAACGGCCGGCCGAGCGGCGGCCCGCACGACCTGAGCGGGGTCGGTCCCTTCGTCAACGATCGCCGCCTGCGAATCGGCCGGCGCGAGCACGAGCCAGACCCCGCGTTCTTCAAGGGGAAGATCGCCGGCGTCATCCTGCTGAACCATGCACTCCCCCCGGACCAAATCCGGGCCTATGCGCAAGGGAAGTAACAGATTACCGATGTGATCATTAGGACAAGAGAGACATGATGAAGCATTTATGGAAAAGCGTGTTTGAAAAGTTCGGGTTTGTTTTGGCAACCATGATTCTTCTCATTTTTTCGTCAACGGCATGGTCGGCCGAAAAAATCGGCATCCGCTATCTTGTCCAGGGCAAGAAGGTGATTCCCGTTACCTGCCGCATCGGGCACTGGGAGATCAGCGATATCAAGCTGCCCGACCTGGTCGTGACGAATCAACAGGAAACCCCGGTAACCGTTGAACAGGTGGATGTGATCGGCAAGGTCTCCGGCGTTGAGGCGGTGCGCCTTCAGATATCCGGGAAGCCGTTATCGGACGCGATTGCCGAAACCGCCGATATGCTGAACAAACAAAAGCTGCCGATGCCTTCCGTGCAATTGTCTTTCGGCAATGTGGCGCTTCCTGACGGCGTGCTGTCGGAAAACGGCACGGTGGCCAATGGACAGAGCATCCTGCTCCCGCTCTCGAGAATTGCGTATCTCCATCATGTCGGTCATGCGAAAATGGATGGCATGGAGATCCAATTGACCGTGAACTCCGGCGGCGAAAAGACGGTCGCCTCTTTTCCAGTGCAGCTCACTCTCTATGGGGTGAAGGGGAAATACATCTTTCCGGTTAAAGGCGATGTGCAGATGGCCTTTCTTCCTTTGAGCTACATCCACCACCGGGGAGCCGCGTCGCAGGAATTTGCGATGGACCTGGTGGGGGCCAACCAGAAAGATGCGGCGTCCTTCACTGAAATTTCACGTCCCAACCCCAAGGCGCTTTCCGACTACGGCATCTGGGGACGGGAAGTTCTGGCCATAGGCGACGGGGTGGTCGTGGAAGTTGGAGACAAGTTCCCAGAGGAACGGATGAACGATCCTGCCAAATTTGCCCGGCCGGAATATGTCACAGATCTCCTCAAGGAATTGGTCCCGCAGATTGGTTGGACCAATGCCGTGGCCGGGAACTATGTGATCATTGATCACAGAAACGGCGAGTTCAGCGCTTACTGCCATCTTCAGGAAGGGTCGCTCCGCGTGAAGTCGGGCGACAAGGTGGACAAGGGCGTAGTGATCGCCAAGGTGGGAAACACGGGAAACTCCGGCGCACCCCATCTCCATTTTCAACTGATGGATTCCCAGAATTTCTTCCTTGCCAACGGCCTCCCTATGATGTTTGAGAACGTGCCGGCGCAAGTGATGATCGCTGAATTCCCCGTTAACGGCAACACGCTGAGCTTCAGTGACAGCATTTTCTCGACGGTACCATGACCCTGAAACGGAAAAGGGGGGACTACCATAAGTAGTTTCTCCATTTGTTTCTTGCCAATCCCATTCGGTATAATGCGTCCTCCTTTGGTCGAGTGTTTCCTGGATCAACGCGAGGGAAGAGTCATGGAGATTCGCATGTGGATAGCCGTTGCGGGGATTATGTTCGCGGCGGCGTGCGCACTCGCCCAGCCGCAGGCAGCGACCCTTTACGTGGCAACCAACGGCAACGATGCATGGTCGGGCAAACTGCCCGAACCGAACGCGGAGAAGCGCGATGGGCCGCTGGCGACCATTGCGAAGGCAAGGGATGTAGTCAGGCAACTGAAGGGATCCGGCGCATTGCCGAAAGGCGCCACAATCCAGATCAAGGGAGGAACCTACCTTCTGGCGGAACCGATCACATTCACTCCCCAGGACTCGGGGGATAAGGAATATCCGATTTCGTACGTTGCCTATCCGGGTGAAACGCCGATCCTCTGCGGCGGGCGGAGGATCGAGGGACTCCAGCCGGAGAAGGGCGGCATTTATTCCGCCATGCTGCCGGAGGTGAAGGAAGGCAAGTGGTATTTCCGGCAACTGTTTGTGGACGGTGAGCGCCAGGTCCGAGCCCGGTATCCCAATGTAGATCCCTCTGATCCCTATCGGAAGGGATTTCTCTATGTGGACAAAGTTGTCTCCGGCTTCGGCATGGGCGTCGGCTGCATCCATAACCCCGGCGATTGGATGGAATACGATGTCACGATTCCCGCGGACGGCGAGTACCGTTGCTGGATCTACTACGGCGCGCTCAACAAGCCTCATGGAAATGTGGATATGGCAGGACGCACCGTCTTATCCGTGGATGGCGGACAGCCTATCCCGCTTATGAACCTGCCGGACACCGGAGGATGGGGCGAGATGAAATGGTCCCATAGCGCCACGTTACACCTCAAAGGCGGCGCGCACATCCTGCGCTGGCAGAACATAACTGGGGGAGGACTGAACCTCGACGCATTCGCCCTGACCGACGATGACAGTTGGAAACCAGTCGGCGCGAAACTCCCCCAGACTGCTGCGGGCAAACATCTTGTAATCATTCAGGCCGAGGACTTCCAAAAGTCGCAGAGCAAGCAGCTCGCCATCTCCGGGGCAAGCGGAAGCAAGACGCAATTCTATGCCAAGCCGCGGTCCGTCAAGTCCGCCTGGGCCAAGGCCCCCGACGCGGAACTCCACATCTTCCAGTCCGGGAGTTGCAGGGCGTTCAAGGAGATCTGTTCTATCGTTGACATCAACGCGGAGACCGGCCTGGTGAACATGGGAGGCAAGGAATGTGTTGCGCCCATAGGTCTCGGGGATCGTTACTTTGTGGAGAACATTCGGGAGGAGCTGGACAGCCCGGGCGAGTGGTATCTCGACCGGCAGACGGGGCGGCTCTCCTACTGGCCGAAGCGGGGGTTCTACGAGAAGTCCGAGCTGATTGCCCCCGTTCTGGGGCGCATGATCGTGTTCGAAGGCGATGGGGCGAACAAGAATCCGGTGAGCCACATCCGACTCGCAGGGCTTGCGATCCAGGATACAGACTACTCACCCGAAGACGGCTGTGTGGGATACGGCATGGGCAACGACGGCGTCGTATTCATGCAGGGGGCCGCCGACTGCGCCGTTGAAAACTGCCGCTTCACGAATATCGGCAAGTATGCCGTCTGCCTGCTCAAGAGCGAAGGGGTGCAGATCGTCAGCAACGAAATCTCCCATAGCGCCGAGGGCGGTGTGCTCCTCCTCGACTCCGCACGCAACACCGTATCGGACAATCACATCCATCACTGCGGCGCGGTTTACAAACACATCGGCGGGATCGTCTTGCAGGGCAAGGACGCCGGCGAAAACACGATCTCGCACAACCTGATCCACGACATGTCTCGATACGGCATCTCGCTGAAGAACGCCGGCCTGAAGAATATCATCGAGTACAACGAGGTCCGAAACACCAACACCGAAACCTACGACACCGGCGGCATCGAAGTGACCCAGCAGGACAGGGAGCTGCGAAGCGGAAGCGTGATCCGATACAACCTGGTCGCCGATACCATCGGCTATTCCTCGAAGAGGGAAGAACCCGTGTTCATGTCATGGGGAATCTATCTCGACTCGTTTGCCGGCGGATACACCGTGACGAACAATGTCACTTTCCGCAACTCCCACGGCGGGGTCATGCTGCAAGGGGGCAAGGATAATATTGTCGAGAATAACATCCTGGTGGACAGCACGATTGCCCAGGTCTATGTCAATAACTTTTCCAACAATTCCACCGGCCAGGTCTTTGAGAGGAACCTCGTGTCTTACTCTGCCCCGGACGCCTTCCTCATCTCTGCCGGGCGAGTGGATTCAGGCGTGATCCGCGCCGATTGCAATCTCTACTTCCTGGCGGGGGGCGGGGAGATTAAAGTGAGAGGGCCGGGCATGGCATCCTTTGCCGACTGGCAGAAGAAGGGCCTTGACGCGAATTCCGCGATTGCCGATCCTGGCTTTGTTGATCCGGCAAAGGATGACTATCGTCTCAAGCCCGACTCGCCGGCGTTCAAGCTGGGCTTCCAGCCGATTCCGATCGAGAAAATAGGAAGGAGAGCGAAATGAAGGAAGGCATTTGGATAGGCATGGTCTTGGGGTTGCTCGTTGTGGCGGCGACTCAGTCCGCCCTCGCTGCGCCGACGATGCTCTACGTGGCGACCAATGGCAGCGACGCCTGGTCGGGCAAACTGGCCGAGCCGAACGGCGACAAGACGGACGGCCCCTTTGCGACGCTCGAGCGCGCCCGCGACGAGATCCGCAAGATCAAGAAAGAAGACGGCCTGCCCCAAGGCGGCGTCATCGTCGAGTTACTCGGCGGAAGATACGAACTGGCAAAAGCAATTGAGATGACCGCTGAGGACTCGGGGACCGCGGACTCGCCCGTCGTCTACCGCGCCCGGCCCGGCGACGAGGTCCACATCAGCGGCGGAAAGATCGTCACAGGCTGGAAGCCCGTGACCGATCCCGCAGTCCTCAACCGCCTGGCCCCCGAGGCGAAGGAGAAGGTGCTCCAAGTGGACCTGAAGGCGCAGGGGATCGCCGACTGCGGCACGCTGGGCGGGCGGTTCGGCGGGCAGCCCGAGATGCGCCTCGAAGTCTTCTTCAACGACGAGCCGATGCAGATCTCCCGATGGCCGAACGACGGCTTCATCAAGATCACCGAAGTCCTCGGCGCGACAGAGGTTGACGTCCGCGGCACAAAGGGATGCAAGGAGGGTATCTTCAAGTACGAAGGCGACCGGCCTACGCGATGGGTCGGCGAGAAGGAGGCCTGGGTCCTGGGCTACTGGTTCCGCGACTGGGCCGAGCAGCGCCACAAGATCAAGTCCATTGCCCCCGACAAGGCGATCATGGAAGTGGAGCAGCCCTACCACAACTACGGCTACCGGAAGGGACAGTGGTTCTACGGCTACAACCTCCTCTGCGAGATCGACCAGCCCGGCGAGTGGTACATCGACCGCGAAGCGGGGATGCTCTACTTCTGGCCGCCGGGCGACATCGAGAAGGGCAAGGTCGAGGTCACCGTCGCACCCGCCCTGGTCAACATGACCGATACGACCCACGTGACCTTTGAGCGGCTGCTCTTCGAGGGGACGCGCGGCACGGCCATGACCATCAAGAACGGTGAGGGATGCCGCGTCGTCGGCTGTACCTTCCGCAACCTGGGCATCCACGCCGTGACCGTATCCGATGGGAAGGATGTCGGCGTCATCGGCTGCGACATGTACGGCATGGGCGGCGGCGGGATCTTCCTGAACGGCGGCGACTCGAAGACGCTGACCCCTGCCGGGCATTTTGCCGAGAACAACCACATCCACCACTACAGCCGATGGGACCGGATGTATCGCCCGGCCATCGTCCTCGGCGGCGTGGGCAACCGCGCCTCGCACAACCTGATCCACAACGCCCCGCACATGGGCATGGGCTTCGGCGGCAACGATCACATCATCGAGTTCAACGAGATCCACAGCGTCTGCTACGAATCGAACGACTGCGGCGCGATCTACGCCGGCCGCAACTGGACGATGCGCGGCCACATCCTCCGGTACAACTATCTCCACCACATCTGCGGCCACGAGGGGCGGGGATGTGTGGGCATCTATCTCGACGACATGTTCTCCTCGGCGACGATCACAGGCAACGTGTTCTACAAGGTCACCCGCGCCGCCTTCATCGGCGGCGGGCGGGACTGCACCGTGGAGAACAATATATTCGTGGACTGCCCGCGCGCCATGCACATTGACTGCCGCGCCCTCGGCTGGGCCGCCCCGTGCGCCGACCGATGGATCGAGGAGGCCAACACGAAGGGCACGATCTCGGGCATCCACTACAAGGAGCCGCCCTACAGCACGCGGTTCCCGCAGTTGGTCAACATCCTGGAGCACGACCCGAAGGCGCCCGTGGGCAATGTCGTCCAGCGAAACATCTTTTGGCTCGGCGACGGCGAGGACGTCCGGCGCGCCTCCCACGGAGCCGATCCCAAGGACAACTGGTGGGACAGCATCGCCGACAAGATCAAACCCCTCGTCAAGTTCGAGAACAATCTGGTCAACGAGGACCCGCTTTTTGTCGAACCGCCGCCGAAGAGTTTCGCGCTGCGTGACGACTCCCCTGCGTTCAAGCTCGGCTTCCAGCGCATCCCCATCGAGAAGATCGGGCTGTTCGAGGACGCGCGCCGCGCCTCGTGGCCGGCGACGCACACGGTCCGGCCCATGCCCCAGCCCCCTGCGCCGCCGCCCAAGCCCGCCCCGCCCAAGGTGAAGCGCGCCGGCCCGCCGGTGGTCCTCAAGGTGGGCAAGGTGGAGGGAATTGCCCCCCTCGACGGCTCGGTCGCTCCGAACGAATGGAAGGGCGAGCCGATCGTCCTGGAGCAGGGCATTTACGCGGAGAAGGTTTCCCCGATCAGCAGGGCGTGGCTCTGCCATGACGGGCAGAATCTATTTGTCGCAATTGTGAATGATGTGAATCCGGCCAAGCCGCTCCGCATGGGGGCGAAATGGGGCCAGGACGACGCCGTGGAGGTCGCCCTCCAGAACCCCGCCGCCGGGAAGAACGCGCCGATCTTCGTCCTGCGCGGCTACCCCGACGGCAAGTTCGAGAGCTCCACCGAGGCCGGCGCGCCCGCCGAGGCAGTGAAGAAGGCGGGTGACGCCATGAAATTCGCCGCAAAGGTCGGCGACGCGGGTCACTGGTCGGCGGAGTACTGCATCCCCTTCGCCGCCCTCGGCATCGACCCGGCGAAGGACCGGAAGCTCGCGTTCAACCTGTCCGTCAGAAAGACCGCCCAGCCGCTCTGGCTCATGTGGCAGGGCACCGGCGCGCAGACGTGGCGGGTGGACAATGCCGGGTTCATCGAGCTTGCGGAATGATTCATAGGGCGGTGCGCCATGTCGCTTCGACGGATATATTTTACGATTGTGATATTTGCCTTCTTGCCGGTCAGCGCCCGGGCGCAGGATGATCTGGCGCTCGTCGAGAACGGTGCGACGGCCTACGTGATCTATCATGCGCCCGATGCGCCCGCCTCCGTCAAGCTGGCCGCCGAGGAATTGCAGCGCGCCGCCAAACTGTCCACCGGCGTGGAAATCCCCATCCGAAACGAACCCGCCGAGCGGATGATCTGTCTCGGCGATAATCCCTCCGCCCGTGATGCGGGTCTCACTGCAACCGACCTGCCCGACGATGCGTTCCTCATCGCAACGAAAGGGGCGAATCTCTACATCCTCGGCAAGGACACCGCCGACCCGCCGAAGTGGAAGGGCTGGACGAGCCAGGGGACGCTGTTCGGCGCGTATGAGTTCCTTGAACGGGTCGTCGGCGTGCGATGGCTCCTGCCGGGCGAATGGGGAGAGGAAATCCCGAAGCACGCGAAGCTGACCGCGCCGCAGATATCGCTGAAGGAGGTCCCCGACTTCGCGCTCCGCTTGCTGACGGACGTGCAGGACAAGCGCCCGCCGCAGGACAAGCAACCGTCCGAGGCGCAGCGCTGGCTCCTTCGGCACAAGATCGTGTCGCAGGTCGAGGGCCGCAAGATCAACCAGGGCCATTCCTGGGACGACTACGTTTCTGAGGAGACGGTCAAGGCCCACCCGGAGTACCTGGCCGTCTCCGCCGAAACCGGGAAGCCCTGGCCCTGCCCCCGGCACAAGGCGGTGAAGTACTGCACGAACAATGACGAACTGGTGCGGGTGTTCACCGAGGGGGTCGTTCAGGCGCTGGAGAAACGGCCCTGGCTTCGGTGCGGCTCCATCTCGCCCAGCGACGGCGGGGCGTTTTGCCAGTGCCCCAAGTGCATGGCGCAGGTGACGACCGACCCGCACGGCAACCCATCCCACACCCTCGCCATCCTGGATTTTTACAATCGCGTAGCAAAGGCGGTCCGCGAGAAATGCCCCGACCGACTGCTCGGCGGCATCGTCTACTACAACTACATGTATCCCCCCGAGAAGCCGGCGACGATGGAACCGAACATGTACCTGGTCTGGGCCCCTCTCAACTACTACGGGTGGGGGCTGGCGAAACCGGCCTACCGCGACGAGTTCGAGCGCGTCCTCGTCGGCTGGCTCGCGGTGACGCGCAACTTCGTCTATCACAACTACTCAACGTGGATGCGGTCCTACAACGGCGCGCCGCTCCCGCCGGGCCTCGAAATCCTGAAATTCGAGCTGCCGACGCTGAAAAAGCACAACGTCTGGGGCGTGGACATGGTCGGCATCGGCGCGTGGGGATATGGCGGCCCGGCCAATTACATCCTCGCCAGGCAGATGTGGGACGCGGACGTGGATGTGGACGCCCTTTTCAAGGAATGGCTGCGGCTCGCCTACGGCCCAGGATGGAGGGCGATGCACGACCTCTATACGATGCTCGATGCGCGCATGATGGACCGCAAACGCAGGGAGCCGGTCAAATACTCCGGCGAGCAGTACGAGGTGAATCGCGGCCTCATCGAGGAGGTCCACCTCCCCGTATTCCCCGAGATGGAACGGCTCTACCGCGAGGCCCTGTCGAAGGCCGAGACCGAGGCCCAGCGTAAACGTCTTGAGATGTTCGGCGACAACCTCGTCATGCTCCACTACAACATGCGCGAGGCAGGAATGCTGAAGGAACCGGAGCAGTCGTCCTTCTATCGCACCGACGAGGCGTATGCGAAGTTCCTCGCCGACACCGAGTTCTCCCTCGCCCTCTACCGGAACCACGGGAAGCGCTACACCGGCCCGATCTGGGAGCGGGAGTGGCGGGGGGATTGAAACCCCGAAGGAGATCGTATGCGCATTGATTCTCATGCCCATGGACATGCGACGAGTCTAAAGGAGCTGCCCGCAGACTACATCGCCCGGTGCAAGAATGACGGCGTGGACGCCGTCGTCCTGATCGCCGAGCCCGAGCCTCTGTTCGCGTCGAAAGAGAAGATGGGTCGCTTCGTAATCCCCGTCGCGATCATCAATATGAACGAAGCGAAGCCGGACGACATCCGCCGCCTATTCGACCGGGGCGCGGCCGGCGTCAAGTTCATCGCTCCCGACCATCCCTACGGCGACGAGCGATACTTCCCGCTCTACGAGGCCGTCAAGGAGCGCGACGGCGTCGCCGTGTTCCACACCGGCTACCTGATGCACGACCCGGAGTACAACCGGTATCGCGTGAAGCTGGACGACATGCGCACGTGGCACATCGACACGATCGAGCGCTGGGTGCCGCACCTGCGCGTGCTGATGGCGCACTTCGGCAACCCGCACTGGGAGGAGTGTTGGAAGATCGCCTGGGCCCATCCCACCGTCTATGCCGACCTCTCCGGCGGCACGGCGATCCATCGTTCCATGCTCATGTGGCGGGAGATGTTCGCGCCGAACAGCAAACTGATGCCCGACTGCCTTGGCAAAGTTTGTTTTGGATCGGACAGCACGTTCTTCGGCGAGAAACATTCCTTTCAACCCTACATAGACTTCTACGAGCGCCTTTTCGACGAGGTCGGCGCCCCGCCGGAACTGCGCGAAAAGGTCAATGCGGGAAATATCCTGTCGTTGTTCAATGTGGAGGGGTCTTGATCGCTCTATCCGGCCCGTTCATGATGTGTTTGATGGAGGAGATTCATGCGAGATTGGATATGGACAGCAGCATCGGTCGTGGCGCTTATCAGCGTGGTCCTGGCAGGGGAAGACTTTGAATTGGTTCCAGCGAAGCTCTTCCACACGCGAGCCAGCCTGGGGAACGTGTTCGAAAAACTGAAGGCCGGCAAGGACGTGCGCATCGCCTACTTCGGCGGCAGCATCACCGCCGCGCCGGGTTGGCGCGTGAAGACGCTCAAGTGGTTCCAGGAGCAATACCCCAAGGCGAAGGTGAGCGAGATCAACGCCGCCATCGGCGGCACGGGGTCGGCCCTCGGCGTCTATCGCTTCCGACAGGACGTCCTCCAGCACAAGCCCGACCTGATCTTCGTCGAGTTCGCCGTCAACGACGGCGGCGCGCAACCCGACAACATCTACCGCGGCATGGAGGGCATCATCCGCCAGGCATGGAAGGCCGACCCGACCATTGACATCTGCTACGTCTACACCTTCCGCGTCAACTATGAGAAGGACTTGGACAAGGGCCTCTGCCCGCGCGCGGCGTCGGCGGATGAGAAACTGGCCGAATACTACGACATCCCGTCCATCAACATGGCGATGCGCATCGCCGAGATGGCCCGCGACGGCAGACTGATCTTCGTCCCCAAGAAAGACGAGCAGGGCAAGGACCTGCCCGCGCCCGAGGGCGTCACGCTCTTTTCGACCGACGGCGTCCACCCGCTCGTTGACACGGGGCACGAAATTTATCTCCAAGTGATCGCCGACGCGCTGAAGCAGATGGAACCTGTCTCGAAGCCCGGCCCGCACGAACTGAAGGCCCCCTTCATCGCCGACAACTGGGAGAACGCGAAGCTCGTCGCTCTCGACCCCGCCATGCTCAGTCCCGGCTGGGAGAAGCTGAGCGCGACGGAGGGCCTGGGCCAGCGCTTCGCCAACCGCATGCCCGAGATATGGGAGGCCGCGAAACCCGGCGAGGCGATCTCGTTCCAGTTCAAGGGGACCGCCGTGAGCCTGTACGATCTCGTCGGTCCCGACGGCGGCCAGGCAGTGGTCACGCTCGACGGCGAGACGCGCAAGCCGGTCCCGCGCTTCGACAGCTATTGCTCGTATCACCGGATTTCGATGATGGGCATCGGGCAGGGGCTGGAGGACAAGGTCCATACGGTGAAGATCGAGATCCATCCCGACCAGCCCGACCGAAGCAGCGTGACGAACCGCGAGAAGGACAAGCCGGGCTTCGACCAGAAGAAGTACGATGGCACAGCGATGCGCGTCGGCGGGATTCTGCTGATGGGCAACATGGTGAAGGAATGAGGAACGCCTAACCTCCCGGAGGTTCCGAACCTCCGGGAGGTTGAAACTCGATACGAATTAGGAGAACCATGGAACTATTGAGGTCTTTGGCTAACCTGTTTGCTATTCCCCGGACGGTGGATGGGGTCTATGCGCGGCTATTGTGGCTTGTGCCGATTTCGATCCTGTGTCATCTGCTTGGGGCGGGCGACATCGTGATCTTCATCGTGTCAATCTTCGCCTTGGTGCCTCTGGCGCGCTACATAGCACGGGCGACGGAAAGCGCGGCCCTCCAGTCGAACCACACCATCGGCGGCCTGCTGAACGCCACGTTCGGCAACCTGATCGAGCTGTTCATCGCCATCTTCGCCCTCCGCAGGGGGCTGGTGGAGGTGGTCAAGGCCTCGATTATCGGCTCGATTGTGGAGAACGTCCTGTTGCTAATCGGCGTGTCCATGTTCTTCGGCGGGCTGAAATACAGCGAGCAGCGCTTCAACCGATACTCGGCGGGGGTCTCGTCCACCATGCTCATCATCTGCACGGTGGGCCTGGCGATCCCGTCCGTCTATGCCAAGGCCTGCGGCGGCGCGCACATGCAGACTATCAGCAGCGTCGTGTCCGCCGTGCTCGCGGCGATCTATCTCTGCGGTCTGGTCTTTGCCCTCGTCACCCACCGGCACCTCTTCGACACCACCGACGAGATGCGGGCTATCAAGGAGCGGCCCGAATGGCCCCTGCGCAAGGCCGTGTTGATCCTCGCCGTCATGACAATGGCCTGCGCCTACGAATCGGGGCTGATGGTGAGCCGGCTTGAGGCGGGCATCCAATTTTTTGGGTTCACCCACGCCTTCGTCGGCGCGGTGATCGTGGCCATCCTGACCAATGTTGCCGAGAAGACCAACGCTGTGATCTTCGCCCGAAAAAACCTCGTCAACCTGTCCATCGAGATCGGCACCAGCTCGGCGATTCAGATCGCCCTCTTCGTCGTTCCCATCCTCGTGTTTGCCGGAGTGGTCGTGAGGCAGCCTTTCTTCCTGGACTTCACGACCTTCCAGCTCCTTGCGATGGTCTTTGCGGTGACCATCCTGAACTCGCTCGCGCCCGACGGGCGATGCAACTGGCTCGAAGGCTCCCAACTCATCGCCGTCTATCTGATTATCGCTACGGTGTTCTATTTCATCGAGTGAGTCGGCGGAAGGACCCGCCCATAGACCGCGTCGAGTTTCGCAATCGCGTCTGCGAGGCGATAGCGCGTCTCGACGGTCTGCCGCGCGGCGCGGCCCAGGCGGCGGCGCAGCTCCGAATCACGGCCAAGACGGGCTACAGCCTCGGCCAGCCTTGCGGCTTCGCCGACGGGGACCAACAGGCCGTTCGCGCCGTCCTCGATCACGTCGCCGAGGCCGCAGACATCCGACGCGACCACCGGCCTGCCCGCGGCCATCGCCTCGAGGAGGGCGTACGGCCGACCCTCCCACAGCGACGGCAGGACGAAGATGTCCATGGCGGCATAGAGGTCGTGGGTATCGTCTCGATGGCCGAGCAGGAGAACCTGATCGGCGATCCCGAGTGCGGCCATTTTCCTCCGCAGCGCACCCTCATCCTCTCCCGACCCGGCGATGAGGAAGCGCATGTCGGGGAAGTCGTGGAGCAGGATGCCCGCCGCATCGAGGAGGACGGGAAGCCCCTTCTGCCGCGTCAGTCGGCCCACCGTGCCGACGAGAATCTGCTTACCTTCCAAGCCGAGTTCCTTGCGCATTTTTTCGCGATTGTGTGAAGGCGTCAGGTCGTCGTCATCGAGCGCATTCTCGATGGTGACGATTCGATCCGGCGGGAGGACGTTCAGCCCGATGGCGAGCCGCCGTTCGTGCTCGGACACGGCAACGATGGCGTCGCTCAGGCGCGCGCCGATGCGCTCGGCCATGCGGTAGAACGCATTCGCCGCCCGCCCGGCAGCCATCTCGAAGGCGAAGGCGTGAGGCGTGTGGATCACCACAGGAACGCGGGCCAGCCGCGCGGCGATGCGACCCAGGATGCCCGCCTTCGACGAGTGGGTGTGAACAATGTCGTACCGATGGCGGCGGATGTGCCGGATGAGCTCGGCCAATGCGCGCAGATCCGCGAGAGGATGAATGGCGCGCGTCATCGGGATAACGGCGACCTTTATGCCCTCGGCGCGGAGCGCCTCGACATCCTTCTGAAACGACGGATCGCGGAGGGTGGAGCAGACGAAGGACAGGTCGTATCGGTCGCGGGGCAGATGCCTCAGCAGTTGAAGGACATGCTTCTTCGTCCCGCCGATGGCGGCCTCAAGAATCTGGAGCGCCCGGAGCTTGCGCATCTCCGCCTCCGCCTTTCAGGCGTTTCTTGATCTTGCCCAGGCCCTCCTCGCGCAGCCAGCCGTAGATGAGCGACATCTCCTCGATCCGCAGAAGGAACGCCCCGGCGACGAGAAGCACAAACCCGACGAACGCGGGGATGCCGACTGAGACTATTTTCGCAATCTCGAACATCGCCCACCTGCCGACGGGGAAGTCCGTGGTGAACTCGATGTTGTCGAGCCAGATCGGCGCGCCGGGACCCGCCCGGAAAGATACTGATGTGACGCCCTTAAACTCCGACAGCTTCGCCTCTTGAGACGTAAAACTTGACGCCGGAATCCCGATCTTCACCCGTTCCGCGCCGGCCTTGATGTCCCTGACGGCCGTCGCCTCGGTCTCGCCGAGTTTCAACGCGACGGTGAGCTGAAGGTCGCGATCGGACTTGATCTTGAACGTGAAGAGATCGGTCCTGGCGAGGTCGAAGTCGGCCAGGCGGCGCGTCACGTCCACCGGTCCCTCGACGCGCAGGGCCGGCTCCGGCGCCTCGCCGGCCTTGCGGATGTTCTCGACGCGGATCGCCGTCTGCGGTCCGGCCTGCCAGTTCGCCGCGGCCTTCTCCTCCGTGAACAGATCCACCGTCACCTGACGGCCCTTGATGATGTTGGGGTTGACCACCCCCCCGACGATGCGGCTGCTGAAGCGCGTGCCGAACCAGATGACCAGGGAGACGACGGCGAGCTTCGCCAGAAACGCAGCGGTGGGCCGGAACCGCAGCATGGGAAGGTGCCACCGCAGAAGGCCGAACAGAAGGACGGCCTTGAAGGCGCGCGAGAGCGGGAAAGAGAGGATGACGACGAGGAACAGCCGATCCACGGCCTCCGGCCCGGCGTTGGGACCGGTCAGGTCGTAGATCGCGTCACAGGCAAAGAGGAAGATCACGTGAAAGACCGAGCTGATGACGCCGGTGATGGTGGGCGTCCACATCCGCTGGAGGGAGAAGAACGAATACATCTGGACATTTTCGACGGCGTAGAAGAAGAGGCCGGAGATATAGATCATGAGGGCTAACCCGGCGTACTGCAGGTGCTGTTCCGGCCAGTTGCCTCGGTCATAGATCAGTTGCATGATGCCCGTGGCCAACGCGGCGGTAACGACGGACAGGGGGATGAAGAACAGCGCCACCATGCGCCAGGAGCGATCCACCACGTCGCCCAGGGCCTGGATGCTCTTCTTCGCGGCCATGTCGCAGAGATAGGGCAGCATGGCGATGGCCAGCGCGTAGCCGACCACGACGCTGGGCAGTTGGCCGACTTTCTCGGCGAATTTTTTGTCGCTGAGCAGGCCGCGCAGGGCGGCCTCGGTGGTGAAGTTGTCCGTGAGCACATCCCGCGCCTTGGCCACGAGGATGCCGATGAGCAGCGGCGCGCCCAGGGCGGCGAAGCGACCCATGAGCGACGTTTTTTTTCGAACGCGCATCCAGAAGAACACCAGGTGCGCCGAGGCGACGGCGACAAAGACCAGGAGCAGGACCCGACTGCTCTCGCGGACTCCGGGCGCGCCGTAAGCAATGAGGGCAAAAGCCCCCGCGAACAGAACGAGGATTCCAAGCTCCCTTGCGATTCGGCGAAGGGAGACAATCCGCATCTTCGGGCGGTAGAAGTGCAGCTTGTCTCTCAGCCCCAGGAAGTTGACGAAGAGCTGCACGCCGATGCCGACCAGGTAACCGATGGGGATGGCCACGCCGTTGCGGCCCATGAGCGCGACCATGACGAAGAGCGAGAAGGCCCAGAAGAGCTTCTGGCAGGCGTCGCCGGCGGCGGGATAGCCGAAGATCTTGTAACTGTTCAGCAGGCCGTAGGTGAAGATGCCGATGCACATGCCGACCAGACCGGGGAACATGATCCGCACCCAGGCCACCGTCATGGCGGCGCGGGGGTCGTCGGCGCTGCGGAAGAACCCCTCCCCCACGGTCCACATGATCTGCCGCGCAAAGATCATCCCCGCCGCCGCGACCACGACGAGACCGATGGTGAGCAGATTGATCGCGCCGCTCGCAAACCGCCACGCCTTCTCCTCCCCTTCCTTGTCCATCGTCTCCATGAAGAGGGGGACGAAGGCGGGCATGAAGAATTTCAGGACAATGCCGTAGATGAGGAAGATGACGCTGTTGTAGGCGAGGAGGTAGGCGTCGCTCTCGTTGCCGCTGGGGAAGATCGAGCCGATGAAGACATTGAGCAGGAAGCCCCCAAACTTCCAGAAGAGGTAGAAGAAGATGACCACGAACATCGCGCGAACGATGCTGCGGCCGGCGGATTGCGTTTGCTTATCCACGGTGTTACCTTATACCCTACCATAACGCCAACCTCCCGGAGGTTTGGAACCTCCGGGAGGTTGAACCAAGTGCGATGCCCGTCAGGGCGTTTCCCTCCGGACGAGCGAGTGCTTCAGCCACTTCACGTCGTCGCGCTCGGGGAAATCGCTCCGGTAGTGCACGCCCCGGCTCTCCTCCCGCTGCCGGGCCGAGGAGGCCACGATCTTTGCGATAGTCAACAGGTTCTGCAGCTCCCAGCCGGCCGGGGAGTCGAACTCCTTGCGCATGACATAGCTGCACCAGAAGTCAATCATGTCCTCGGCCTGGCCCAGGTACGGCTCGGCGCGCTCGATGCCTATGTTGCGCCACACGAGGCTGCGGAGGGAGTTGCGCACGTCCTCGACGTCAATCCGCCCGGGACGCACCTCAAACCCCGACTTGATCGGGGCGGGCATCTCGCGCTTCTTCCGCTTCGCCGCCAGGCGCCCGGCCTCGTCGCCGGCCCGGCAGCCATAGACCAATCCCTCGAGTAGGGAATTGCTCCCGAGCCGGTTCGCCCCGTGCAGGCCGGTCGAGGTCGCCTCGCCGCAGGTATAGAGGTCCTCCACCGCCGTTCTACCATGCGCATCCACCAGGATGCCGCCGACCATGTAATGGGCGCTTGGCCGGACAGGGATCTGATCTTCGCAAATATCTATGTCAAAATCCGCGCACAACTGCGCGATGCGCGGGAAGCGCGCCAACACCTTCTTCTTCGGCAGGTGGGTCATGTCAATATAGACAGAGGTCTTGCCCGTGCGCGACATCTCGCGGACGATGCTCCGGCTCACGACGTCGCGCGGGGCCAGCTCGGCCATTGGATGGTAGCCGGGCATGAATCGCTCGCCGAGGGCGTTGCGCAGGACGCCGCCCTCGCCGCGCACCGCCTCGGTGATCAGGGCGCGGCTCGCGCCCGCGACGTAGAGCGTCGTCGGATGGAACTGGAAGAACTCCATGTCCCGAAGTTGCGCCCCGGCCCGGTAGGCCATGGCCAGCCCATCGCCCGTGGCCACTTCGGGGTTGGTGGTCTCGCGGTAAAGCCGCCCCGCGCCGCCGGTGGCCAGGATCGTCTTCGAGGCCCACAGTACCGTCGGCCCCTTCCCCTGCTCGACCATGAGCGCGCCGAGGCATTGCCCGTTTGTGGTCAGCAGATCCAGGATGAACGCCTTCTCGATTACCTTGATGTTTTCGATGGCCCTCGCCTTTTTCACCAGGGCGCGCTGCACCTCGGCGCCAGTGGCGTCGCCGCGCGCGTGGATGATGCGCGGCCTGCCGTGCCCGCCCTCGCGGGTAAAGCTCAGATGGCCGTCGTCCTTGTCGAACTCCGCGCCCCAGGAAATCAGGTCTCGAATCCGGTCCGGGCCTTCGGCGACAATGCCCCGCACGATCTTCTCGTCGCACAGGCCCTGCCCCGCCGCCAGGGTGTCGGCCACATGATAGTCCACCTTGTCGCCGCGGGCGAGCGCCACGGCGATGCCGCCCTGCGCGTAGCCCGTGTTCGTCTCGCCGATGGCATCTTTGGCGATAACCAGCACCTTGGCATGTTCGGATGCCTTGATGGCGGCGCTCAGCCCCGCGACGCCGCTGCCAATCACGAGGACGTCGCAGAAGACATGCGGCAGGTTTTGCGATTCAAAGCGAATGAGATAACGACGTGGCTCCAGATGTTTTTGCATGGAAGGTTAATCCGCGGCGAACCGTTGAGGCCGCCACGCTCACTCCTTTGACAGGGGGTTAGGGGTTACACTCCGTCCGGCGGAAATCACTCGAAAATACTCGTCCACCATATCTCGATACTCCGGTGAGACCGTCTCCCGCCGGTCCACGAACAGCTCGCGCAGATCATCGGGCTTCTCCTGGCCCCCGATCGGTCGGCCCTTGTTCATCTGGATTGTTGCGTCCTTGCCCGGCAGCATGTCAATGGACGCAGCGTCTCGCGCCGCCATGCGGGTCCCATCGGCCGATGCCGGGGGAGCCGACCTGCGCTGCTTGGCCGCCTCACGGAACTCGGCAACGAAGTTTCGGAATTCCCCCTGCGACATGCCGACCTTTGCCAGAAAATCGTCGCCCACGTCGGCGGCCTCGACGATGCCCGCCGCTCGATCGAGCATCGTCATTACCGTTGCGATGTTACGTCCATCGCCGAGGGTGTCCTCGCCGGGCTTGCCCGCCGGCCCGGCCTCGCCCCCGCGGCCGCCCCGGCTGGCGCCGTGCGGCGAGCCCGTCCCGCCGTTGGCCCGCCAGGTGCTCATCGTGAACTGCAGGCCGCCGTAGTAGCC
>JBFMAD010000054.1:0-48902 GCA_040755855.1 Planctomycetota bacterium
GCGAACCGGCTTAAAAAGTCAAATTTACCGAACGAACTCCCAGTTAGACGAAGGGGGGATGCGTCGAACAATCATACTATGCCCGCAATTCCTCGGGGAAAAGGCGACTGTGGGGGTTGTTGAAAAAGCCCCGCGAGGACAACGTCAATTGTAGCCGCACAAGAGACGCATGGTGAGCCACGGTTTTCACATGCGATAGAGATCTTATGCAGACCTCATTATGCGAGGGGTTGACGCCCTGCCATGCCGGTCAATACTCCTTCGCCGGCTTGCCGCCTTCCCGGCCGCCTTCCTGAGGCGTTCGGCGCTCGCGGGCGGTGGCTGCCTGCGCGTCGCGCCGCTCGTCGCGGACGTATTCCGGCTGGGCAAGCCATCCGCCGGGCAGGGGCCGCTGATGGGACACCGCCACATGCCACGGCACGGCGTGCAGGGTCCGATAGGGGAACGGCGCCAGCGAGGCCATCTGGCCGATGGGCCGCGCATCCCGCCGTTTTAGAAGAATCAAGATCGCGCAGCCCGGCTTCAGCGCGCGAACGGCGGTCCCGGTGAGGGAGAACGTCCCGCCCTGACCCTCCTGCAGCGACCGGGCCGTCCGGGCGGCGTCCAACAGATCAATCGTCCCCCGATCCGCAACCACCTCAAATACTGCCGGCTGACCGAACATCAGGGCGATGGCCTCCCGGCTGACGGGAGAGTTTTGGATGCGTACGCCCCGGGGGATTCGATCCACGCCGACCTCCACGCCCGCGTTCTGTTCCCAGCGAACACCCAGGCGGAGATCCTGTGGGATAAACGTTCCCTCCTCCACGCGCACCTGATAGTTGCCGTTGTATCCCACGGCGAACTCCCCTGCGCAGCCCCGCACCGCGCAGATGCCGTCCGGTATCTCGAAGACGGTCTTGTCCGTGCTCTTGGGTTCGATGAAAGTCCAGACCTTTCCGACGATGATGCGCACGCGCCGCTCGATGCGGTCGCCGGCCGCGGCGGGCTGGATGGTCGTCGTGGGCGGGTTGACGGCGACGAGGGTATCCTCCCTCATCTTGAGGATCGAGCCGTCGAGGAAGAGGACGCTGGCCGCGCCCTGCCTCGTCTGGACCATGTCGCGCTCGATGAGCGACGCATTGCGGATGAGGTTGCCGACCTGGACCGGTTGGATGATCTCGTCGCCGCGCTGGATGGCGACCTGGCCGGAGAATTCGGAGATGCGGGCGACGGCCTCCTCGGCGGAGACTGCGCCGCCGCAGACCATTAGATGGAAGAGCGAGATCGCCGCGATTGCCTTCCAAGCCTGCGTCTGCACAACGCCCTCCTATAACGCCTTCTCGTCTTCCTCGTCCGGCTGTGTGGATTGGGCCTGGGTGGGAGACTGGGGTTGGGACGTGTCGGAGGAATGCTCCTCCGACCTCCGAGGTTCTTCCTCGGTGGAAGACTCGGCGTCCTCTTGTTTCTGCTCTTGTTCGGCTTCGATCCCGGCGGCGCGGTCCTCGTCGGTGATGTCGGTGAAGCCTTCGTTGTCATAGGCGTCGCCGAACATCTCGGTATCGTCGGGTTCGTACGGTTCCTGAACCTCGGGCTTTGTCGGCGCGGTCTTTGGGGGGGCGAGTTTTTTCTGGCTCTCGCGCTCGCTCTCATAAACGGCGGTCTGGACGTCGCTCTTGATCTCGTCCATGCCCCGGCGCAGTTCGGTCAGGGCCTTGCCGATGGCGCGGGCCACATCGGGCAGGTTCTTACCGAAAATGAGCAGGGCGACGATGAGGATGACGATCCATTCCCATCCGCCGGGCATGCTAAACACTGCGACCCTCCCGCCGCCTATTGGCCCTTTTCATCGGATTTTTCGGCCGGTTTGGCTGCGCCCTCTTCGAGCTCGCTCTTGTCCTTCATGCCGGCCTTGAACTCGACGATGCTCTTGCCGACAGATCGGGCCAGCTCAGGGAGCTTCCGCCCGCCGAAGAGCAGCAGGACGATCACAATAATCACAATCCACTCCCATCCGCCGGGCATCATAGCGCGGTTCCCTTCTTTTAAGCAATTGGCCGAAAAGAGATTGCGGCTCTCCTCATCTTTCAATTATACACCCCTTTGCATGGGTGTCAATGATATTCTGCTGTGGCGCTGGACGCCGCAGGCCGATTTCATGTTTTCCATTGTATCCCTCTTGTCATGGCAATTTCTTTATGGTATAATTTGGCCGTAAAGATCGCATCGGAGCGATTCGTTGTTCTTCGGCGCCCATTCCTCGTCGGTCAAGTACAAGGAGGGAACAGATGCAGCGGGACATTAAGTTGGGTCTGGTGGTTGGGTTGGTCTTGCTTGTGTTGTGCGGCTTTTTCTACATGAAGATGCGGGCCACGGGAACGGCGCCCGAGGAGGCGACGCAAACCGGCTTGGAGGGTATCATCGAGACGCCCAAAACGGATGTGACTCCGTCCGCCCTTGAAACGCGGTTGCCGAAGGCGGTGAAAGAGGCCGCGCCCATGGAACCCGATCTTGGCGACTTCGCCGCAAAAGAAAAGCCCACGCCCGCAGAGCCGCCTACGCCGGTCGTCGAACCGCCGATGGCGGAAGAGAAGCCGAACACGATAGTAACGCTGCCGCCGCCGACCAAGGCGGATGAAGGCAAGGCCGAGAAGGCCGTCAAGGAAGATGTGGAGGAGACACTTCCGGGCCTCCCCAAGATTCCGCCCCCCTTCCCCGTGAGACCGACCGAAAAGGGCAAAGGCGAGGCCGGCCGGGACCCCTTCGCACCTGCTGCCGGCGGCCGTGAGTATGAAGTGCAGCCCGGCGACACCCTCAGCGGCATTGCGTCGGAGGAGTTGGGCTCGGCAAAGCACTGGCAAAAAATCTTCGAGGCCAACAAGGACAAGCTCAGCGCCCCTGAGAAACTCGTGGTAGGCATGAAGCTTACCATCCCCGACGTTACCGCCGAGGAGAAAAAACCCGCCCCCGCGCCCGAGCCGGCCCTGGTTCCGCCCAAGGTGGAGGAGAAGATCGAAGAGCCCAAGACCGAGGAAGCAGAGGGAGGCGTCCATGTGGTCAAGAAAGGGGAAACCCTCTCGGACATCGCCGGGGAGCACCTCGGCGATCGTAACAAGTGGAGGGCCATCGCCAAGGCGAACCCGGACCTTGACCCCGACCGAATTCGCCCGGGGATGAAACTCAAGATCCCTCGCGAGGAGTAGCGGGCAGGATCGTCCATCGTCCAAAACCGAACCGGCATGGCGGCCTCGCTTCGCCATGCCGGTTTTCCTTTTTGCAAAGAACGGAGTTGCCAGGGAAATGCAGTCGCCCATCCTGTTCCGAAATGAAGGCCAGATCATAAGCGGGATGTTTCATCTCCCAGATCGCGCCCGAGGCAGAACGCCCGCCGTGCTCCTCTGCCACGGCTTCACCGGACAGAAGATCGAGACCCACCGCCTGTTCGTCACCCTCTCCCGCGCCATGGAGGAACAAGGCGTCGCGTCGCTGCGGTTCGATTTTCGCGGCTCGGGGGAGAGCGAGGGCGACTTCGATGAGATGACCGTCTCGGGCGAGATCGCCGACGCGCAAGTCGCATTTGCGAAACTTGCTTCCCATCAGAAGATTGACCCGGAGCGCGTGGGCGTGCTCGGCCTCAGCCTCGGCGGGTGCGTCGCCGCGTGCCTGGCGGGACGGGAAAGGCGCATCGCCAGCCTCGCTCTCTGGTCCGCCGTGGCCGAGCCGGCGGAGCTCCTGACCGACAAACTCAGCCCCCAGGAGAGGCGCATCCTGAGACAAAAAGGCTTCCTCGACCGCGCCGGCATGCCCGTGGGCAAGACATTCTTCAAGGAACTCCCCCGCATCCATCCGTTGGAGGAGATCGCAAAGTCCGACTGCCCCGTCCTCATCGTCCACGGCACGGAGGACCGGTCCGTCCCCCTCGCGCACGCCGAGCGATATTACGCGATTGTGAAATCTCGCCCGGCCCTCGTCCGGAAGCGCATCCTCAAGGGCGCGGACCATGTCTTTTCCAGCGTAAAATGGACAAATCAAGTCGTCGCGCTCACGGCCGACTGGTTCGTTCATACCCTGGCATGACCTCTGCAGGAGAGTAGGATGGGCCAGCGAATCGCCGTCGCCATGAGCGGCGGCGTTGATAGCAGCGTCGCCGCATATCTCCTCCGGCAGGAAGGCCATGACGTCCTCGGCCTGTTCATGCGCACCGGCGTAGATCAGGGCGACGCACCCGAAAGCGCGCGGCGCGTGGCCGAGCGGCTCGGCATCGAGTTCGCCGTCGTTGACCTCTCCGATCCCTTTCGCTGGATCATTGACTACTTCTGCAACGAGTATTGCCGCGGTCGCACGCCCAATCCCTGCATCCTCTGCAACCCGCGCATGAAGTTCGGCCATTTATTTGGCGAGGCGCGAAGGCGCGGCGCGGAGCTCCTGGCCACGGGCCACTACGCGCGAATCGAGAAGGGCGAGCGCCGGCGGCTGCTGCGCGGCGTCTATCGGGCAAAGGACCAGTCCTACTTCCTGTGCCGACTGACGCAGGACCAGTTGGGTCGCGCGATCTTTCCCAACGGCGACAAGACGAAGCCGCAGGTGCGGGAGATCGCCCGCGCCGCCGGCCTGCCCGTAGTGGAGCGCCCCGAGAGCCAGGAGGTGTGCTTCATCCCGGAAAACGAGTATCGCTCCTTCCTGCGCGACCGTCGCCCGGCGGCCTTTCGCAAGGGACTGCTCAAGGACGCGACGGGCGCGGTCCTCGGCGAGCATGGGGGCCATCCACTCTTCACCATCGGTCAGCGCCGCGGCCTGGGCGTCGCCGTCGGCGAGCCGCGATATGTGGTGAGGATTGATGCGGAGAATAACGAGGTCGTCGTCGGCCCGCGCGACGATCTTTTCCGAGACAGCCTGACCGTCGCCGATGTCAATTGGGTGTCAATTCCCCCGCCCGCGTCGGACCTTCGTGTCGAGGTCCAGATCCGCTACGCCCACCGCGCCGCCGCGGCGACCCTCCGCCCTCTCCCCTCTGACCGCGCGGCGATCACGTTCGACAAGCCCCAGCTCGCCGTCACCCCCGGCCAAGCCGCCGTCTTTTATGACGGCGACATGCTCTTGGGCGGCGGATGGATTGAGTAGGCTCTTCCCCTAACGCGGGCGATGCCTGCAACCGAAGGACAAAATTCACATTGGACACATAATACCACACTTCCTGTCTTCAGGAAGTGTGGTATACGTAGAAAGAGATTTTGCAGAACGATATGGCCCCTATCGGCAGGATGACGTCGCTCCTTGCGGGAAAAAATGTGTCCAATGTGAATTTTGTCCTGGAAACATACACGCAGATTGGCGTCATGTTACGGAATAAGGTTCTGACACCTCCCACCTGTCACTTATCGCCCGTCTTGCCGCGCAGCCGTTTCAGGGGACCGCGAGGCGACGAGTCCTCCGTAGGAGCGGGAGCAGCCTGTCCGCCCTGCTCGCCCTCCTCCGCCTGCCCCTGCCGTCGTTCCTGAATCCTGTCGCGGACCGCCCCGCCGGCGGCCTTGATCGTGTCCACGATCTGGCGAACCTCGTCCAGCCGCTGCTGGAGTTTCGCCACCTCCTTGTTCAGCTCATAGACGAGGTAGAGTGAGGCCCCCGTCACGCCAAGCAGGATCACATTCGTGACGAGCGACGAAACGAGTATGGCCACGAGGAGTTTCTTGGGTTGTTGGGGAGCCTGTTCCATCGGGTTGTCCTCCACCAGCTACCTTCCACGCCCGCCGCCGCGTCCGCCGCCGCCACGCCCGCCGCCGCTTCGCCCGCGGCTGGGCGCCGCGCCGCGCGACGACTTTCCGCCGCCGCTCCGCCCCTTGGACATGCCCTTCCAGGAACTCTTGTGTCGGTTCCTTGCCGCGCCTGCGTGCTGATGCGCGTTTCGTTTGCCGGGTTGCACGGAGGCGGGACGGGCCTTGTCCCTCGGCTTCGCCCGAGGCCCGCGACTCGGTTTGGCGGACGGTCTCTTGGCGGCCAGGGGATTCTTACGCCATTCATTGGCGCGGTGCTGCGGATTGCGGTCGCCAAAGGCGTCCACGCGCTGGGCAAGCTTGGGGAGTTCGCCGCGCCGGGCCGCGATATCCTGCACACGCTCCTTGTGCTCGGACAGGCGCTCCTTCGCTTGGGGAAATTCCTTCCTCAACTGCGCCACGTCGCGCAGCAGGCCGGGATCGGCGATCAGGTCCGCCGCTTCGGCGATGCCCGCGAGGTCGTTGATGATGGCCGCGGCGAGTTCGCCGTTGGGATATTGTTGCCAATAGGCCAATGCCGCGGCCGCCGCGTTGGCATACTCGTCGGCGTTGGCCAACAGGTAATCAACCATCTCCCCCGTCGGCCCGCTATAGACCGCGACCGAGTTGCCCGAGACTTCCGCCTGATAGTAAGTTTCGGGCGGCAGGGGTTCCTCGGCCGAAGCCGCCTCCTCGGCGGGCGCAGCCCCCTCGGCCGGGGCCGTTTCGGCAGGCGCGGCGGGCGCCGCGGGGGCCGTCGCCGCAGCCGTGGCCGCAGGCGCGGTCCCGGCCTGCTGGGCCTCGCTCAACGCCTGCACGGCGTCGGCAAACTCCTCCAGGGCCTTCTGGTTGGCCTTCAGAAGCTCGACCCACTTCTCCTTCTGGGCGTCCTCCTCCTGATCGAGTCTCGCCGCCAGTTTGTCGGCGATGCCCGTCGCCGCCTCAGGCGAACGCGCATAGAAGCGCCCCACGATCGCAGAAATGCCGATGAAGTCGTTCAGAATCTTGATGATCTCGGGGTGTTCGGCCAGCGTCTTTGCGGCCTTCTGGACCGCCTCGGGGTACTGGGTTACGTCCGGCAGTTCTTTGGATTTCCCCATCTCCACAATCAGGCCTGGTTGCGTGCAGAGGTCGAGGATCGCCAGGCGAATCTCCGGCGGATACGCGACGATCCCCTTGATGGCCTCGCGCCCCTCCTCGATCTTCTCCGCAAGCGGTCCAAGAGGCTGAGCTTGCGACAGCCCTGTTCCAACCACAATCCCAAGAAGCACGACCAAACACCAAGCGCTCCAGCGTGTCCTCATCGTTGCTCCTTCCATGCAGTCTTTGCTTCATGTTCCATCGGGTTAGTGAGGTCCGTTCATGGATGGTAACAGAAAATCCCCCGAGGTTTCCATCCATTTCCGCAGCCGGCCCCGCAGATCGGCCTCGACAGAGGCCGTCTCCCGCCGCCCCGCCAGGTTGGTCATCTCCAACGGGTCGTTGCGTAAATCGTACAACTCGGCAATGTCGCCGTGATTGTAGATATACTTGTATTGATCCGTCACTACGGTTCGCTGAAACCAGCGATGTGCCACGTTTCCATTGTATTCCGAAAATATCTCCGATCGAGATGGTGTTTCCGGATGCTCCGCAATGCCTCTCAGCGACACGCCTTGCACGGCGTCCGGGATTCCGATCCCCGCATAGTCGAGGATCGTCGGGAGGATGTCGTTGTGGCCGGCGAGTTGCTCTCGTCGGCCCGGCGTCTGCCCCGGCGCGCGCAGGATGAATGGGATGTGGATTGATTCCTCATAGCAGACCATCTTCTGAAACAGGGTGTGACAGCCCAACTGTTCGCCGTGGTCGCTGGTGAAGATGAGGATCGTATCGTCCATCAGGCCGCGCGAGCGGAGGGCGTCGAGGACCATTCCGATGCACTCGTCCACCATCGTCACCATGCCGTAATAGACCGCCCACGTCTCGAGCCACGCCTTGCGGTCCGGCAGCGCGCCGATGATGCCGGGCAGGTGGCGCAGGTGCATCTGCGGCTTGTGGTCGAGAGGGGCCATCAGGTTGGCGGGCGGCGCGATATCCGACGGAGGATACATGCTGTAGTATGGCTCCGGGATCACGAAGGGCGGGTGCGGCGCCCAGAGAAAGCAGAACAGGGCGAACGGCTCGGCGGGAGCGACGCTGTTCACAAAATCCACGGCATGTCGGGCGAAGAAGAAGTCCAGAAAATCCTCTCGGTCATAGGGGAACACGCCGGGGTTGGGAGCGCTGTAGCGCACCGTCTTGGCCTCGCCTTCCACCTCGGAAGGGCATGGATGCTGATGCGGGGTGTAGTCGTAGGGTTTCAGGCCCCGCTTTTCGAGGTGCAGCCGGTAGTCGCCGTTGCTGATGTATCGGTCGAAGACGCCCTTGCTCTTGAGGGGCGGGACGGTTCGCACGTGATCCACACCGATGTGGCCGATCCGGTATCCCGCCCGGGCCAGGAGATCGTGGACGGTGACTTCGCCCTCGTTGAGGACGCCGTGGAACTCGCTCTCTCTGTACTTCGGTCCGAAGGCATTGATCGTCGCGCCGCAGGAGTGCGGGTAACGGCCGGTGGCGATGGAGCTTCGCGCCGGCACGCAGAGGGGGCACGAGGAGTAATAGCGGTCGAAGACAACGCCTTCTTCTGCGAGGCGGTCAATGTGTGGCGTTCGTGGGCCGCTCGGATTGTATGCCCCGACGCAATCGCGCCGCTGCTGGTCGGTCATGATGAGGACGATGTTCGGTCTCTTGCTCATTATGCGATATTCTACCGGCGGCCATGCGCGATTGCCACAGAAAAGGACCGGCTTGCGCTTGGCCAGAATACGGTGTATAAGAAGATGCAGGCGAGAGGTGCGTGGTTACTCGCCGTGGACATCATAACAAGAGGAGGTGCGCAATGGCAGAAGAGACAGGCGAAGCCATCATACCCGGATCGTACAACGACGCGAAGATCAAGGTAAAGGGAGGTGACATCTGCGTCGGACAGAACCCGGTCATGTTTATCGTCCTCGCTGTAATCGCGCTCATCATCGCGGCGGTCCTGTTCTTCCTGGGAGGGAAAGGGGAGATGACAATCAGCGGGATTCCCATCCCCGCAGCCGCGGCGAAAGTGATCTGCGTGGCCATCGCGACTGTTTTCCTGCTGGCGGCGGTGGTTTGCGTTCTCCAATCGCTAAGCCCCGCCATGCTGGTCCTTAGCCCGGAGCAGGGCACGTACAAGCGGACAGGCGGCATTGTCGGGAAGATCGCGATGCGGCCGGTGCAGAGCGGTTCCATCGAGGATTTCGAAAAACTCACGCTCACCCACGGCTCCGGCCAGAACCCAAGCGGTCAGCACTGTGAGTGGTGGCGGCTCACCTTGCACTGGAAGAGCGGCGGCGATTTCAACCTGGGGAGCTTCAGCGAGCAGGCCCGGGCGAAGCAGCTCGCAAATGGGTTTGCAGAGAAACTCAAGCTGTCCCTGGAAGAGCGCTGAGGCGGGGCTACCCGCGCAATCCGTTTCGGGTAAGAGTCAAGATCATTCGGCTGAAGGCATCGATCCTAAGGCTAAGGTAGAAACGCGATAGCAAATTCTACCGCACTGCAGGCAGCGCTGCGCCTCGCGCCGGGCCGCAACCTCGGGAAGCCCAAGCTCGACTTCCCTGAAACCTGAGAGGCGTTCCTCGACCGAAAGCTCCGGCATCTCGGCCCGCGGCGTGGGCGCGACATCGGACGCATCCGGCGGCGGGCAGGGGACCGGCTCGCGCCGCTCACCCGGCGGCGGGGCGACCTCCTTGCCGGCGACAAAGAGATGAATAGACCGCGCCGCGCGTCGCCCCGCGGCGATAGCCTTGACGACCGTCTGCGGGCCGGTGTGCACATCGCCGCCGACGAACACAAACGGTATCCGCGTCTGGAGCGTCCCCGCATCCGCCTCCAACGTGTCCCACCGCGTCGCGCCGATCTTCAGAGCAGATGGAGCATCGGCATCGAACCCGATATCCGGCCGCTGCCCGATGGCGGCGATGACATTGTCCACGTCCATCACCGTCTCCGAACCGGGAATGGGGACGGGACGGCGGCGGCCGCTCTCGTCGGGTTCGCCCAACTCCATCTTGATGTATTCCAGTTTGGCGAGCTTGCCGCCGCTGTCGGCGATCAACCTCGACGGCGCGGCCAGGAAGTGCAGCTTTACGCCTTCGCGCTCGGCCTCCTCGATCTCGTAGTCGCTCGCCGGCATCTCCTCCCGCGAGCGGCGGTAGAGGATGACGACCTCCCTGCACCCCCGGCGCAGGCAGGTACGGGCGGCGTCAATGGCCGTGTTCCCGCCGCCGACCACCACCACGCGACCGCCCAGGGGCGGCGGATCGCCGGCGGCCTGCCGGATCAAGAAACCAATGCCATCCATAACGCCCGGCAGGTCCTCTCCCTCCACGCCGAGTGACATGCCCTTCCACGCACCGACGGCGAGGAAAATCGCGTCGAAGCCGCCGTCCTTCAGGCCTTGCAACGTGACGTCCTTTCCAAGGATCGTCCCGGTGTGCGTCTCGATGCCCAGGCCGACGATGCCCTCTATCTCCCAGTCGAGGACGTCGTCGGGCAGGCGATAGGCGGGGATGCCGTAGCGGAGCATCCCGCCAAGCCTGGGCCGCGCGTCGAAGATCTCCGGGCTGTGGCCGAGGCGGCGTAGGTAGTAGGCGCAGCTCAGGCCCGCCGGCCCGCCGCCGATGACGGCGATGCGCTTGCCGGTGTCGGGGGCGATGGGGGGCTTCAGATGCTCTCCGGTCTCCCTTTCGTAGTCGGCGGCGAAGCGCTTGAGGTAGTTGACGGCGACGGCCTCGTCCACGGTCAGACGACGGCACTCCGTCTCGCACGGGTGGGGACAGACGCGGCCGCACGTGAGGGGCAGCGGATTGCGCTCCTTGATCGTCTCGACCGCCGAGAGGTATTGTCCGTTCTTGATCTGCTCGATGTAGGCCGGGATGTCAATCTGCGCCGGGCAGGTCTGGCGGCATGGGGCGAGGCAGTCGTCCGCGCTGTTGAACCGCAGCAGGCGTTCGCTGATGGACTCGATGCGGAGGACATGGGTGGGGCAGTTGTCCACACAGATGCCACAGCCGGTGCAGAGGCGCTCGCTGATGACGGGCAGGCCCTCCCGGCCCATGCGGATCGCGCCGAAGGGGCAGAACCGTTCGCACGTCCCGAAGCCGAGGCAGCCGATGAGGCATTCCTTCGCGCCGCCGTAGAGCATGGCCGCCGCGCGGCAGTCGCAGGCGCCGTTGTAGATGTATCGCAGCACGGCCTTGTCGGCGCTGTATCGGCAGCCGAGGACGGCCTTGCGCGGCTCGACCCGCTCCGCCTCGACGCCCATGACCGCCGCGACACGCTGGGCGATTTCGTATCCCCCCGCGATGCAGACGTTCGGCCCGGCCTTGCCCTTGACCACGGCCTCCGCAGCGGCGGCGCAGCCGGGGTAGCTGCAGGCCCCGCAGTTCGCGCCGAGGAGGGCGTCCTCGATCTCGATGATCCGGGGATCCTCGTGAACATAGAATACCCTCGCTGCGACGGCCAGCATAAGCGCCGACGCCAGGCCGAGGCCGAGGAGGAACAATGTCGCTATGAGAATCGAGATCATTCTATTTTGTCAATGCCGTAAGCGATGCGTCCACCCCCAGGAACCCAAAGAACGCCAGGGCCATCAGCCCGGCGGTGATCAAGGTAATCGCCGTCCCGCGCAGGGGCCGTGGGATCGGCGAGATCGGGAAGCGCTGCCGAATGCCGGCCATGAGGATGATGGCCAGCATGAACCCCACCGCCGATGCGAAGGAGAAGACGACGGTGTGCGCGAAGTCGAATTTTTTCCGGATGCACAGGATGGCCACGCCGAGCACTGCGCAGTTCGTCGTGATGAGCGGCAGGAAAATCCCCAACGCCTGGTAGAGCACGCGGACGGATTTTTTCAGGAACAACTCGACGAGCTGCACGAGCGCCGCGATGACGAGGATAAAAACGATGGTCTGCAAGTACCCCAGCCTCAGGGGGACGAGGCAGTAGTAATGGACAAACCAGGTGATCGCCGAGGATAGCGTGAGCACAAACACCACCGCCGCGCCCATGCCGATGGCCGTCTTGATGTGCCGGGAGACGCCGCAGAACGGGCAGTTGCCGAGATACTGAGCGAGCAGGATGTTGTTGACGAGGATCGCGCTGACGAGGAGGATGAGGTATTCCATGTTCACGCCTTCTTCCCGATTGCGTTCATGACGCCCAACAGGAGTCCCAGGCACACAAAGGCCCCGGGGGCCTCGACCATGAAGGTGAATGGTTCATACCGCATGCCCATGACATGGATCCCGAACCATGTCCCCGCGCCGAGGATTTCGCGGATCGAGCCGACGGTCGTCAGGGCGATGGTGTATCCGAGCCCCATGCCCAGCCCGTCGGCGGCGGAGAGGAGGGCGCCGTTCTTAGAGGCGAAGGCCTCGGCCCGACCGAGGATAATGCAGTTCACCACGATCAGCGGGATGAAAATCCCAAGCTGCTGGTAGAGGGGATAGAAATACGCCTGCATCACGAGTTCCACGATGACGACGAACGTGGCGATGATGACGATATAGCCGGCGATGCGGACCTTGCGCGGGATGGCCCTTCGCAAGGCGGAGATGATGATGTTGGAGCAGATAAGCACAAACGTCACCGCAACGCCCATCCCCAGGCCGTTGCCCGCCGACTTCGTCACGGCCAGGGTGGGGCAGAGGCCGAGCACCAGTCGGAAGGGGGGAATCTCCTCCCACAGCCCTTTCCTGAATTCTGTCCAGATGTTTTTCGCCATTGCGGTTCTACTGCTTCAGCGCCTGTTCCTTGATCTGGGGATACATGGCGACGTTCTGCTGCACCGCCCGGCAGACGGCGCGCGACGAGATCGTCGCGCCGGTAACGCCGTCAATCTCTCCGCCGTCCTTCTTGACGTTGAACGATGCGCCGAGCGGCTTGCCCGCAAACCGCTCGGAGAAGTCCTCCTGCGTCACCCGCGACCCGACGCCGGGGGTCTCCCTGTGCGAGGCGATGCCGACGCCGCTGACGCAGTCTTTCTTCAGGTCGTATCCGACGATCACCCCCATCTCGCCGCCAAAACCCTCCGCCGTCGTCTCGTAGGCTACGTGCGCGATCTCATCGCCGTCCCTGCCGATGAACACGGTGAGGGATTCTCCCTCCCGCGCGACCTGCCTCCGGTCGCGGAGGGGATCGTTCGTCGCGGCCCGAAGCGCCCGCTTGACCGCCGGGCCTTTGACATATTTCATGATCTGGTCCTCGATGCGCTCCTCCGTCGCCCGCCGCACCCCTGCCAGCAAAAAGCCGCAGACGGCGCAGATCGCGGTCAGCACCAGGATCATTTTCGTAGTTTCGTTCATGTCGCCACCACCGGCCAGGGTCTCGGCCTCGGCCGAATCATGTCCAACAAGACAGTCGTCATGTTCATCATCAGAATTGCGAAAAATGTCCCGTCGGGGTAGCCGCTCCACACCCGAAGCAGGACGGTCAAGAGGCCGCACCCCAGGCCGAAGACGACCATGCCCCACTTTCCCACAGGGGAGCTGGAATAGTCCGTTGCCAGGAAAAATGCGCCGATCATCGTGTTGCCCGCGACGAGGTGGAACAAGGGGCCGGCGTAGGCCCCACCGCCCGCAAGGCGGAAGAGCGTGGAGGCCGCCGCAACCCCGATCAGGAACGAAACCGGAATCCGCCAGGAGATCAGCCCGCGCAGAATCAGAAAGACCCCGCCGATCAGCAGAAGCAGATCCGATGTGCACCCGACGCCGCCGATTTCTCTGCCGACGAAGAGGTCCCAGAGGTTGAACTGGCCGAGCGCCGTCGCGCCCTCCTTCCACAGGACGCCCAGGGGGTACTTCGCGCCCGGGGCGATATTCACAAACGCGAAATTGAGGTCCATCCGCGCCTTCCACGAGATCACCAGCACGGCCCACCCGACGAGGACGGCGTTGAACGGGTTGCACCCCAGTCCGCCGTAGACGTGCTTTCCCACCACAATGGTCACGAGGCTGCCGATGACAACCAGCCAGAAGGGGGCGCTTGGGGGCAGGATCAGGCCGAGCAGGAGGCCGCTCAGCACGGCGCTCCCGTCTGTGACGGAGACCGGCCTGCGGAACAGCTTCTGGGTCAGGACCTCAAGAACGACGCACGAGACGACGGCCACGCTGACGACGCGGGCGGCCTCGATGCCATACAAATAGAGGCCGAACAGCGTCGCGGGGGCGAGGGCGAGGACAAAACCGTACATGGCCGAGGCGACGCCGACGCCGTGGCGCCAGTGGGGGGGATAGGAGACGATAAGATCGGGCCTCTTCACGACATCACCCCCTCCAGCTTGACCTGCGGCGACTTGGCGAGCTCCGACTTGGCCAGCTTGATGTAGTGGATCAGGGGTCGGCGGGCCATGCAGACGTAGGCGCACAGGCCGCACTCGATGCAGTGGTCCACGCACAACGAGCGGCACTCCTCAAAGAGGCCGAACTCCGAATGGCGGCAGATGAGATTCACCGGAAGGCCCGCCGGGCAGACGGCGGAGCATTTGCCGCAGTTGAGGCATGGGCTATCCTCATACTCGACGACCGCCGACCCCTCCTGCACATAGATCGAGTCGGTCGCCGACGTCACGGAGAAGTCGGCGGAGTAGCAGGTCATGCCGCGCATGGCCCCGCCGAGGATCAGTTTGTGATTTTCGCTAAAGTCAATTTCGTATTTGTGAAGAATATCGGCGAGGGGGGTCCCGATGCGGACCTGAAGGTTCTTGCACAGCTTCATCGCGGGGACGAACAGTGTGACGAGCTTGTCCTGCCGGGGCCTGCCGGCCTTCAGCGCATCGGACATGGCGAAAAGCTTTTCCGTCCCGACGACCAGCCCCTTGGTCGCCCTCGGCGCCACCTTCCGCAGCAGGACTTCAGGCAGTCCGTTCGGATAAACAGCAGGCGCGACTCGGATATCTACCCCATCGGGACACGCCCTCCCAGCCAGATTTTGGAGCTGCTTTGTGACGACAAGCGTCACCCGGTCCAGACCCGTGAGCGCTGCAAGGAGAGCTACCGCCTCCTTCAACTTGTCGGCGTTCTCGCGGAAGACCTGTTGGTTGATCGTGTGCACGGGGTCCGTGTCGAGGCAGCTCACGACAGCGACTTCGATGCCGTCGCCCCAGTTGATGGGAAAGCCGAGGTCGGCAAGGGCGGCGACGATCTCGTCCTTGCCATGCCCGGCGGGATCCTTGATGGACTTCAGACCCTCGACCAGTTCGTCTTTTTCCGCGACATCAATGGAAAGGGACGCGAGACATTCGCCCTCTGCCCCGAGGAAGGGCTTGATCTCCGTCACCGTTCCCGTCACGGGCGAGACGAGGTCCGCCGCGAGCCGTTGCCCTGTCTTGACCGCATCGCCGACCTTGACGCGAACCTCGTCCGCCGCCGCGAGAAGGCGGACCTTCTTCGGGGCGGGGAACTTCTCGATGGGGACGATGTCGCTGTTCAGGGGAACCCGAGGCGTCCAGGGTTGGAAAAATGAAACGGCTCGCATGGTCATGTATTTCTCTGCAACAACATCACTTATGACAGAACCCGCACTCCTTGTCCGCGTGGCACCTCACGCAGTCCGCCCCGATGCAGCGCTTGTGGACCTTGTCGGACTCGCGTCGGTGCGGCTCCCGGCTGTAGTAGTGGCACGCCCGGCAGTTCATATTGCCGCCTCCTTGTCCCCGCATCTTGTGGTGGCATGCGATGCACTCCATCCCGGGGCCGCCCACCGTGGCATGGGCCTCGTGATTGAACGGGACCGGCCCTCCCTGGGTGAGGAAGAGCACACCCAGCGGCGCATCCGATCGCCCTACGGCGTAGCCCGCGACGCCAATGATGGCGAGGTCCAGCAGCACCGCGGCGAGGATGATCCGTCTGGCCTTCTCCGACACCGATCACTCCTTGCCCTGCATCTCTCGATGGCAGAATTCGCACTTCGTCATCATCTGCACGTTCCGCTCCCGGTCCTTCTCCTTGTGGCAGCCGATGCAGAGCGAGTGCATGGCGGCCTCGTAACTGCGGGCCACGAAATCGCCTTCGTAGCTCCGCATCTCCGCGTGGCACTCCTTGCAGGGCTTGGCGCGCTCCTTTGCCTTATCCTGGGGATGGCATTCGACGCAGGACTTGATCCCGCCCAATACATGATGATGGGATTCGTGATCGAAGATGGACATGCGCAGGTACATGTCGCGGTGGCAGACATAACATTCGGTCGGCCCGTCGTTGGGCCTGCTCATATGATGGCATCGCACGCACGCCTCGCGCGTCTTGCCGAGAAGCGCCTCGTGCTTGGCGTGGTTGAAGAGCACGACCTCCTTGGCCCGGTTGCCGTCAATGCGGAGGATGTCCCAGCCGACCGCGCCGCGCACGGGCGTGCGGGCCCTCGCATGGAAGCCGGGATAGAACAGGGCGACGATCAACGCGATTGCGAAAATCTCCAGCCACGATACGACCGACAGAACCACGGCAGCCGAGCCGCCGCCGAGCCACACCGTCGCCGTCCTGAAGCGCTGCGGCTCCGGGTATTTCGGCCCCTCGAGTTCCTTGTTGGTCTCGACCTTCGTCGTCATACCTTCCTGACTTCTTTTCCGTAGAGCGCCTTCGTGATTTCTTCGCCCGCATGCGGCGGGAAGCGCCACGCCACGTTCGCCCCGACGCGCACGATAGGATAGAGCAGACAGTGCGCGAGCTTCGTAAAGGGGATGAGGAGCAGGAGCGCATCGCCGCACAGGGCGTGAAGGAGCATGGAAACTTCGTACGGGATCGGGCTGCAGGGCCGCGAGGCGATGAACCCGCTGGCGAACAAGATGATCACCAGGATGAGCAGGAGGTAGTCCATCGTCCCGCTGATGAACCGCATGGCCGGGGAGGCGATGCGGTAGGCGAGGAGGACGATCCCAGCGGCGAGTGTCGCCAGGGTCATCGCATCCGCAACGACCTTCGGCAGCGCAGGCCAGGCCAGTCCCAAGCCGCTCCGCCACAAAAGTATATGATCGAGCAGAAAGATCGGCGCGATCACCAGGCCGATGTGCAAAATGAACGAGGTTGCGCCGAAGAGGACGTTCCCGCGGCCGGGGATCAGGCCGAGGAGCGTGTCCTTGATGAGCCGTCCGTAGGGGATGCTTCGGTCGCCGGCCCTGCGGATGGCGCGGAGCACGTCGAAGGCGGCCAGCAGACCGGCGCGCAGCAGGCCGAGGACCAGCACGGCAAAGCAGAACGCGAAGAGCGGCCCGCGCGCAAAATCAAGAATCGGATTCATGGGCATCCTGCTTCAACTTGATGGCTCGGAAGATCAGATCGTGGAGGCCGACCTTCTCCAGGGGCAGTTTGTAGTGGGCGATGAGTTCGGAAAGCTGTTTCTTGCAGTTGGCGCACGGCGCGACGACGAGGTCCGCGCCCGTGGCGAGCAATTGCTCCGCCTTCTTCTTCCCGGCCACCTTCATCCGGAAGTCGTGGACTTCGTCAATGGAGACCGTCCCGCCCCCTCCGCCGCAGCACAGATTGTATTTGCCGTGTGGCTGCATCTCGACGAAGTTTTTGACAAACGACTTGAGGATCTTTCGGGGTTGCTCGACGATCCATCCGGAGCGGGCAACGTTGCACCCGTCGTGGTAGGTCACGGTCTCCGTAACTACATCCGGGTCGAGCTCGATCCTGCCCTGCTCCATGAGATCGAGCGTCAGCTCCATGCAGTTGACGACGGGAATCTCCTCACCTTCGTTATAGTTCGGGACGTACGCCTTGGCGACGCGCGAGGCATGGCCGCACTCGCCGATGAGGATCTTTTTGCCTTTCAGACGTCGGACCTCTGCGATCATGTTTCGGATGATGCGGGCCAGCATCGTGTCGCTGTAGAAGAGGCCGTAGTTGATGGCGTCGAAATTCCCCGTCCCGATGGTCCAGCTCACGCCGGCGGCGTGGTAGGCGCAGGCCATGCCCATCAGCGTGTCCGCTTCCAGGAGGAAATCGCTGACCGCGGGGAAGAAGACGTACTCCGCGCCCTCGACGTCAATCGGGAACTTGACCTTGGTCCCCTTGATCTCCTCGATCTCCTCCTCCAGGAACTCGAGGGTGTCCTTCAGCGCGGGGACCGGGATCGCGGAGGTGTTCTTCGTTTTGCCTTCCAACTGCTCGCGCACGGAGACCTGCAGCGCCTTCGGCGCGATGCCGATCTCGCTGAGGATGTATCGGCCGAGGTGGGTGATCAGGCCGTTGTCTATGCCCATCGGGCAATACATCGTGCAGCGCCGGCAGGCGGAGCATTCGTAGAACGACGTGAGCATCTCGTCTATGTCCGCATCCGTCAGCGCGCTGCCGCCGACGAGTCGGCTCTTAATCCATCCCTTTAGTGTGAAGTGGCGCTCGTAGATTCGGAGGAGGATGTTCGTCCGGTGACAGGGGACGTCCCTCGCCTCGCCCCTGGCCTGAAAGACCTGGCACTGCTCGGCGCAGCGCCCGCATTTCATGCAGCTCTTCCGGTAGATGTCCAGGAGGAAGCGATAGTTGGAGCGCTCCAGGACGGCGGCGAAGACCTCCAGGAAGGCCCGCACGCGGTCGTGTTCGAGAGGGTCCTCGATGTAGTAGGGATACTTTCTCGCTCTTGTTTTGGTTTCGGCCATGGGTTACTGCTTCTTTTTCCTCATCTCTTCGATGAGCCGTTTCAGTTCCTCGGGGTCGGCCGAGTCAATCAGCGATTTGGCCTCCGCCTTGAGGTCCTTGGCCTCCTCTTCCATGCCCAGGATCTTTCGGATGGCCTTCACATAACTCTGCGCCGTGACGGGCTTTTCGAGATAGACGCCGGGGCCGGAGAGGGTCATCTCCTCTAAGTCCGCCTTTCCGAGATCGTCCCGCCCGTGGGCGGTGACGATGATAACCGGGATTTTCGACCAATCGGGGTTCTTCTGGAGCTCCCGGAAGCACCGAATCCCGCCGCCCTTGGGCATGACAATGTCCAGCGAGATCAGGTCCGGCCTCTTTTCCTTGACCCGCTCGATGGCCTCGGGGCCGCTCGACGCCGTAACAACGTCGAACCCCGCGTCCTCTAAGGCCATCGTCAGAAAGCGGACCGTGTCCTGCTCATCGTCCACGACGAGGACCGTCTTCGGATTGTTCTCGCTCATGTCATGCCTCCTCCGAGTCGTTCAGTTGCGGCAGCCGGTCGCGGGGCAGTTCGATCCGAAAGACCGACCCCTCGCCGGGGGCGGACTCCACCGAAATTTTACCGCCATGCTCCTGGGCGATCTTGCGCGTGGTGAGCAGCCCCAGGCCGGTGCCCTCGGCGCCCTTGGTGGTGAAGAAGGTGGTGAAGACCCGCTTCTTCACGTCGTAATCCATCCCGCAGCCGTTGTCGGAGACCTCAAAGATCAGGACGCCGTGTTCCTCGCGGGCGGCAAGGATCACATCGCACCCCGGTTTGCTGCTCATGCGGCAGGCGTCAATGGCGTTGGAGACGAGATTGGTCAGGCACGTATGAATCCCGTCGTGGTCCATCGGGGCCTTGGCGAGGGGCTGTTGGGGACCGGCGGCCAGCTTCACCCCCAGGGTCTTCGCGGTTTCGGCATAGAGGCCGATGATTTCATCCACCAGGGTGTTCGGGTCGAGCATCTCCACATGCGGCTTTCGGCCGCGGGCGAAGCTCAGGAAATCCCGCACCAGCGACGACAGTTTCTCGATGTTTCGCTGGAGCATGCCGGCGCCCTCGGCGATGCGTTCCTGTCGGCCCTTTGCGACGCCGGAGGTCACCATGTACATCCCGCCCTCCACGCCCATGAGCATGTTCTTGACGCTGTGGGCGAGGCCGGCGACGGTCTGGCCCACGGCGGCGAGGCGTTCGGCCTCGAGCTTCTCATGTTCGAGTTCCTTCATCTGGGTGATGTCGGTCAGGATTTCCACCACGTGGGAGCACCCCTCTTTGCTTCGGCTCAGCGGCGAGGTCGTGACGATATAATGCGTCTCCTTGCCCTCCTTGTCAATCCCGACCTTCGAGGACGTGTGCTCCTGTCCGTCGGCGAAGGTCATCGCCGCGGGGCAGTCCTCGCAGGGCCGGTCCGTCTTCTTATACACCTCGTAGCAGAACCTTCCCCGGCACACGCCGAAGGTCTCGCGGAGTTTCTCGTTGGCCCGGATGATCCGGAAGTCCCGGTCGAGGATGGCCACATAGCAGGGCACGCGCTCGAAGAGTATCTGGTATTCGCGCTGCTGGTTGCGGATGTCGGTCACATTCTCCGACAGCTTCACCACATGGGTAATCGCCCCGTTCGGGCCGAGGACGGCGACGGCATGGGTGACATAGTGCGCGGCATAGCCTCGTGCGTCGCGGCCCATCTCCTCGAAGACGCGCGTCTTCCCGTCCTCGAAGACCTTCATGGCCTCGCAGTCGGGGCAGGGGACGGACGCGCCCTTGTAGGCCTCGTAGCATTTCAGGTCGCGCCACTCGCCGAAGTACTCCCGAAACTCGGTGTTGGCGTCAACGATGTTGTGGCTCCGGTCAATCACCGCGATGTTCAGGGGGATGTGATCAAAGAGCTCGGAGCGGAGCAGACTCTTGAGTTCGGATTCGGTTACGGTCATGGGGCGTCTCGTGAAGGGGGGCTATCCCAGTATCTTCCTGATCCCGGCAAGATATTCCTCCGTGTTGATGGGTTTCTCAAAGTACGCGGCAGGCGGGGGAATCTGTCGCTGGCGGCGAATAAAGCTCTTGAAGTTCGGGTTCATCCCGGTCACGAGGACGACGGGGATGTCCCTCGTCTCGGGGTCGGCATGGAGGTTGCGCAGCATCCGCACGCCCGTCTCCTCGGGCATCGTGATGTCGAGCGAAATCAGGTCCGGCTGTTCCTTCTTGGCCAGTTCCATGCCTTCTTTGCCGTCATAGGCCGACACGGTTTCGTAGCCGTTGTCTTCGAGCAGGGAGGTAAGGTAGGTCACCGCGTCGGGTTCGTCATCCACCACGAGTATTTTCTTCGGCTTGTCCGACATGTCGCTCTCCGTATCGTAGTCCTCTTGAAACCCTACCGCCACTCCCATTCGATGTAGCCGGGCTTGACGTCAGTCATCGCATTGACGACCAGCTCCACCAACCCGCCGTAGAGGATGCCGCACCTCTCCCAGATGTCGTAGTATTGGAATATGTCGCGGAGCTGCCCCTTGCAGTTGCTGCACGGCGCGCAGAGGTATTTGTGGATTTCCGGCGTGAGAACATCCGAGAAGGCCTCGAGCACCTGCTGCAGTTTCTTGCGCCCGGCCACCTGGTGGCGCCAGTCGGCGAAGTTGTAAGGCGACATGATGGCGAAGCCGCTCCCGCCGCCGCAGCAGTAGTTGCGCACGCCGCAGGGGGACAGCTCCCGCAGGGGCTGGGCCAGAATCGCGCGCAGGATTTCCCGTTGCGGGTCCACGATCCCCATGAGGCGCACCATGTTGCACGGGTCGTGCAGGGCGACGGGGAAGTCGTTCCGCGACTTGTCAATCTTGATCTTCCCGCTGCGAAGGATGTCGCGTAGGAACGTCATGCAGCTCTCGCGCGGGATGTTCAGGTCGCCCGTAAGCACCCGGTCGGCGATGGTCATCAGCGCCTTGTGCGCGTGGCCGCACTCGCCGACGACGATCTTTTTCACGCCGAGCTTCCTCGCCGCCTCGGCGTGCTTGATCGCCACGCGAGCGAGCTGGACGTCGTCGTACCACACCCCATAGTTGATCGAGTCGTAGCCCGCGATCTCACTCGACAGCGTCCAGTCCACGCCGGCCAGTTGGAAGATGGCAGCGAAGGCGCCGTGGTTCTCGGGCCAAGCCAGGATTTCGCCCGCGTTGTGAATGAGGAGGACCTCCGCGCCCTCCTTGTCCCACGGGGTCTTGATCTCGAGGCCCGTCCGCTCGGACGTGTCCTCGTCAATAAACTCGACGTTGTCCTTTACCACCATGGCGTGCATGCCGGTGGAGGAGCCGACCTTCAGTTGGAGCATGGACCCCTTCTCGTGGAGCTCCTTCGGCGCGATGCCCATCTCCTGGCTGAAGAGCTTCCGCAGCTCATGGGTGATGAGGGCGTTGTCCACGCCGATGGGGCAGGTCTGCGCGCAGCGCCGGCAGATGTTGCAGCGATAGGCCAGCTCGGCGAGGCGCGCGACGGTCGTCCAGTTCAGGTCAATATCGCCGTGTTGCCATCGGCTGAGGAGCCTGCCGCCGGGCTTGATGTACTTGTGGTAGATTCGGCGCAAGGCCTCAGAGCGATAGGCGGGACGATAGACCTCGTTCTCCCCGCTTGCCTCGAAGATGTGGCATGCGCTGGAGCACGTCTGGCACTTGGCGCAGTGCTCCATCGAGAGGAGCAGGGGCTGGAGGAACGTCCAGTTGTCCTCCCGCCGAAAGAGCTTCCGCAGGCCGTTGAGGAACTTATTGACCAGATCCTCCTCTTCCTGCTTGGACTTCGGCCGCGGGATGCCGAGGGCGAGGGTGTCGTCGAGCGTAGCCTCCGCAGTCCCCTTCGTCTCGTCCTTGAGCGGCTTCCAGTCGGGGATGTCTTCCGGCCTCAGCGGCTCCGGGAGCGGCGTCATGCCCTCCTTCGCAACCGTGGTCAAGCGGTCGGAAGGTTTGCTGATATCACTTACTTTTATTCTTATCTTCTTTGCCATCGTCTGCCACGTCCTCCGTTGCAACACTCCCCCAATCCTTTTTCCCGTCGCCCTTGATATGCGGGGCCGACCAACTCACGGGATATTTGAGAACTTCCTTGATTCGATCCTCCATCCTGCTCCGCCGCATGTTCGGGGCGTCGTCCCAGCGAATCTCGTGATAGGTGAACCACTTGATGAAGAAGTGGGACATGTGCGTCAAGGGGATGTAGGCCAGTAACAGCGACAGGACCACCATCTCCAACGCCACCAGCCCGCTCCCCGGCGAGGCCATCTTGAACGTCATCAGGCTGTGGACGTGATTTCGCAAGAGCGAAAACGATCTGTCTGCCGCGAGGAACGCCAGCCCCATGCTGAGGAAGGCGACGAGGATGAAGGCGAGGTTGAAGATGTCCCGCGGGGCGGTGAAGCTCGCCAGGTCCTCGTCCGTCAGCCGCATGTGCAGCATGGCCGCCGCCCCGGCGATGCCGAGGACGATGCTCGCGACGCCCGCCAGGATCGTGAGGTAGAAAATGATCGAGCCGATGAATGACGCCCCCCCGCCCACGGCGACGCCCACCATTTGACAGAGCGCGCCGAGGACCAGCAGGCCCGCCAGGGCGCCGAGGCTGTAAATCCCCCAGTGGAACGGCGCTGACCGATACCACAACTTTCGGTTCTCATCCCATAGCGACTTCAGGAAGATCATCTCCGGGAGCATGTACTTCAGCGTGCCGACGAGGGAGAAATGGCGGTCGTGCGTCCACCACTCGCCGTTTTCGTAGTAGGACCCGCCATACTCCGCCCGCTTCCCTTCGTGGGGAACTGGATAGAGCTCCCATCGGATGTGGATGGGCATTCGGTAGAGCATGACCGCACGCGCCGCAACCGCGACGACAAATACGATCACAGCCAGATACGTCAACAAATGCAATATCACGGCCAACCGATACGCCTCCTTTCCGAAATGGGGAGTTATTCAGGATACGACAAGGCGTGTCGTTCTTCCTTCATTCATCATAATACCCCGATCAACAACCGCAATTCAAGTCCCTTTCGGGCCTCTCATTGATGCTGCAAAGCCTGGTAGATAAACTCGCCGGAGTTCAGACTGATCCCGCAAACGACCGTTCATCGGAAGTCCGGCGACTTCCGCTACGTCACCTGCTTGCCTTTTCCGGTTGATTTGCATTGCGCAGTTGCTACAATCCGGCATGGCCGTAACGACCGAGAATTCTTCCGACAAGCGCCCCCCGCGCTCGCCGATGGGATACATCCTCATCATCGGCCCGGGGATCGTCCTCGCCGCCACGGGCGTCGGCGCGGGAGACATGGTGGCGGCAACGGTGGCCGGCGCGAAGTTCGGCCTCGCCGTCGCATGGGCGTGTGTCCTCGGCGCCGTCCTCAAATTTGTCCTCACCGAGGGGATGGCCCGATGGCAGCTCGCCACGCGCACGTCGGTGGTCGAAGGTTGGGCGGACCATCTCCCCCGAATCGTGCAATACTATTTCCTCGCCTACCTTGTGGTCTGGACCATCTCGGTCGGCAGCGCGCTCATGGCCGCCTGCGGCATCGCCGCCCATGCCCTGGTCCCCGCCTTGTCCCATAACACATGGGCGGTGCTGCACTCGGTCGCCGCGCTGCTCCTCGTGCTCATTGGACGCTATGCCTGGTTTGAGAACAGCATGAAGTTGTTCATCGGGATCATGTTCGTGTCCATCATCGTGGGGGCGATAAGCGCCTGGCCCGGTGCGGGGGCCCTGTTGAAAGCTATTCTCCTGCCCTCCATCCCGAAAGGGTCGTTCAAGTTCCTCCTCGGCGTAATTGGGGGCGTAGGGGGGACGGTGACGCTCCTCTCCTACGGCTACTGGATTCACGAGCACAAGTGGAAAGACGAAAGCTGGCTCAAGGCTGTGCGCGTTGATTTGGGCACGGCGTATCTTCTGACGGGTTTCTTCGGGGCCGCCCTGATTATCCTTGCCTCCCAGACGTTACATGTGCGCGGGGTGGACATCGCAGGAAAGAAGGCCGTCCTCCAGATGGCCGTCATGCTCGGCGACCGGGGCGGCGCGGTGGGCCACTACATCTTTCTCGCCGGCTTCTGGGGGGCTGTCGCCAGCTCGATACTCGGCGTCTGGCAGGGCGTGCCATACCTTTTCGCCGATCTCGTCGGCGTGATGAAGGGCGCTAAGGGGGAGGATCGGGAACGGTTCAGAGACAAGAAGTCTCGGTGGTATCGCGGCTACCTGTGGTTCATCGCCATCGCGCCCATGCCGATGCTCCTGATTGACAAGCCGGTGGCGATCACCATCGCCTACGCCGTCATCGGTTCGCTCTTCATGCCGTTTCTTGCGGCCACGCTACTCTACATGAATAACCGGCGAACGGTGGTGGGCAATCTGCGCAACGGCATCCTCGCCAATGTCTTGCTGGCGGCGACGCTGCTCCTGTTCGCCTACCTCAGCGTCCAGGAGCTGTTGGAGGAGCTTGGCGGCGTCTTCGGACGTTGAGGTCACATGCCCGGGTCTCGGCTGAGGCTCGAAAAATGCCGGTAGTCCCGCAGGTCGAACTCCGCCGGGGCGATCGCCCACGAAGCGCCGGCGTCGCCGAAAAAACAATCCTCCGCGACGCATCGTTCCACGAGATCATCAAAACCCCGGATGGCGACGGCGTGATCGTTCTCGAACTCCGTTCGGGCCACATGCTCGATGCCGATCTCCGGGATCGGATGCAGCGCCTCGTGAATCCCGTTCACCACGATCACCTGCGAGAGGGAATTCTCCAGCGTACAGATCGGCTCGCACCTCTCACGAATGGCGGGAATCGCCAGGTCGAAGGCCTGGAAGTGGACCTTCTTTCCGTTGTTGTTGAACGTCTCCACCGCGCCGTCGTTGAACTGCACTTTCGTATCCCCCGACGGGGCCTCATAGCGCGCCTTCCCGTTCTCGCACTCGATCAGCGATACCGGGTTGCCCACCGTCGGGCAGGCGTGGCTGGCGATGTGCCGCACCGTCGCCCCGCTGTCCGTCGTCACCAGGACGTTCGCCGTGTCGAACGATTCGATCGGGTAGGCGTGATACGCCTCGACCTTGACGGAAACCGGGAGGGCGCTGTCCTGGCGCGTCGCGCCGCAGAGGTAGAGGAGGTTCATCAGATAGTGCGCCGTCGCGTTCTGCACGGGCGAGTCCATCACATACCTGTCGCCGGACTTGATCCGCCCCTTCCAATCGCTGTTGTCGTAGTAGGACCACTTGCGCGGCCATCGGACCTGCGTGACGGCCCGCTTCACCTTCCCCAGCCGGCCGGATACGATCAGCTCCTTCAGCCGCTGGATCGAGTCGGAAAAGATGTTCTGGTAGCCAATGGCGACGATCCTGCCCGTGCGGTTTTTCACCTCGATCATGCGGTGAACCTCGTCCACCGTCGCGGCGACGGGCTTCTCGCAAAAGACGTCCCATCCCGCCTCCATCGCGGCGACGGCGAACTCCTCGTGGGAGTCAATGCTGGTGGCGATAGACGCGACGTCCAGCCGCTTGCGTTCGCCGCGCATGAAGTCGTCGAAGGCGGTATAGACCCTCATGCCCCTCGCCTCGATCTTCGGGCGGGTCTCGGCGTAGCGGTCCTGGTAGTAGCTCCGGGCGAAGACCGACTCGACCTTCACATCTCCCCGGTCCTCGAGCTGCCACAGGGCGCCGAAGTGGGTCCGGGCAAAGCCGCCGAGGCCGAGAATGCCGACTCGCAAGCGCGACATGAATGTTCCTTTGCTGATAATGGAGTTTGTGGTCGCAGATTTCGCGTAGCATATTGTATCTTCACAGCCGCGTACGATCAAGGCCGAGTCGGCCGATTTTGAAAGGAGGTAAAGTTCTTGGTTTGAGTACTTATGCATCTCATGATCGAAGCGCCGGACAAGCTGTGATATGGCGGCTTTCGCGTCAGAAATATTTATTATGGTCCTCTAATCCGTTTATAACCCTGGTCTAATGATCCATGGAGTAGAATAGAATGTTTTCTTATTGATCAGAAAGCCTTGTTGAGTATCAAGAATCCTTGTGGTATAATTCGTCTGGAATAGATTTGCCACTCAACCTCGGAGTCGCGTCCCGGTTCGCCAAGGAGTATGACCGCACAGCACCCTATTGAAAGCGAGACGTTGGGCTGGGCGGAGGCGCACCGGCTGCGGATGGAGGTGTGGAAGCGATATCCGAGCATCTGGTCGCTTGGCATAGTCAGCCGGGCGGAGAATCTTGTGCTCGAAGGGGCTGAGGGGCCGATCCGCCTGCTGGATATCGGAGCGGGCAATCGAGGGCTGGGCGAGCGCTGGCGGGAGATTCACCCGGGACTGACGTATAAGAGTCTGGATACGGATGAGACATATCCCCATGATTTTCGCAATCTGGCAGATGTTGCGGAAGAGTTCGACCGGGTAGTGATGTTTGAGGTACTCGAGCACCTGCCGCGTCAGGAAGGCATTAAGATGCTTCGAGGGGTGGGGGCGGTCCTGCGAAAGGGCGGGCTGCTTTTCGTGTCAACGCCGAACATGGTCCATCCGTTTCAGTATTTTCGCGATGCGTCGCATGTGACGCCCTATTACTATGAGGAGTTGGGCGCCGCGATCCTGGCGGCGGGATTTCAGTTGGAGGCCATCTACCGCGTCCACTCCGGCACGGCGCTGGAGAAGGCGGTCAAGCGCTGTCTGGCGGGCTGGCTCTTCCGGTTCTTGGGAATTGATTTTGCACCGGGGGTTGTCGCTGTGGGGCGAAAGTAGGATGACGTGAGGATTTTGTGAGCGTAGCAGAAAAGAAAAAGAAGAAGCGCCTGTTCAGCCGGTTCTTCAAATACATGAAGAAGTTTGTGTTTCGGAACCGGCTGGTCGGTCCTCTATTGAGCGGCTCGGTGACGTTGTTTCTCAAGGTGCTGTTCAAGACCTATCGCATCACTGTAGACGGCAAAGCGCCCTCCGGCCCGAAGATCATGGCTTTTTGGCACCAGCGGCTTTTTGCTATGATTGATCATTTCAGCACCTATCCCGACCCGCAGAAGGGCGTGGTCATCAGCAGCAGCGTGGACGGGGATTTCATTGCGTCCATCGCGGAGCGCTTCGGCTACACCCCGATCCGCAAGCCGCGCCATAGCCAGGGGAACGGAGTTCGACTGACGAAAGAGGTCATCAAGCTCCTGCGCGACGGCGGCGGGCTGGCGATCATCCCGGACGGGCCGAAGGGCCCGCCAGGCGAGGTGCCTGCGGGATTGGTCAAGCTGGCGGCCACGTGCAACGCGCCGGTCATCCCGTCAGGATATTCGGCCACATTCAAGCTGGTCTTCCCGAGTTGGGACCGATTCATCCTGCCCCTGCCGTGCAGCCGGGTGCACATTGTTCATGGCCCGCCCATCTACATTACGAACGGCAGCGCAGAGCAGGTGGAGTTGAAGCGGATCGAGCTTCAGAAGGGCATTCACGAAGCAACGGCGACGGCGGATCGGCATCTTGGCCAAAGGCATATCACGGTCGTTCGGTCCCGGCGGAGCGGCTGACGGGGCCGAGAATAAGCTCGCGCAATCCTTGTGTAAAATCCTTCCCGAGCATCAGGTAGAACTCTGTCACGCTTTTGCCACGGTTTCGGAACAGCGCTTGCTTTGGCCTTCCGCGTTTGTTATACTTTTTGATTCCCCAGAAGTAAACGATAAGATGTTATCCAGGGCGCCGCAGCCGAGAGATGGAATGAATTCAGGTCGAACCGCGAATCGCGGGGGAATTGTACGGCGGGGACTTTTGCCGGTCGCCGCCGCTCTTGTCATGTCGGGTCTGTCCTGCATCAGCGGGCGAGAGGACATTAATTTCGGCATTGTTGCGCCCGGCGTATTGATGCGGAGCGCCCAGCCGGAACCGAATGACCTCGCAGAGATGCAACGCACGCATGGCCTGAAGACCATTGTGAACCTTCGGAGCCAGTCAACCGTGGCAAAAGAACTGGAATGTAAAGACGAGAAGGCATTCGCCGAGGCGCACGGGGTCAAGTTTGTCAACCTCCCCGTCGGCACCCCGCTGAGCCGGGAACATATTCGTGAATTCCTGAGAATCATGGACGATTCGGCAAATCACCCGGTCCTCGTTCATTGCTCCCAAGGCCAGATTCGGGCCGGCATGATGTGCGCCGTGTATGGGATGGAGCGCCTGGGCTGGACCAATGAGAGGGCGTTGGCGGAGCAGATTCCCTTCAAGTTTGAGCAATCAAAACACAACAAGGACGCAGCCCGACAATTTATTCTCGGCTATCGGCGAGAGAGCCCGCCCCCGCCAAAACCCGTAGCAAAGCCATGAAGTCACCCTACCGCCCCCACGTTAGAAGACTGCTGCTCATTACCACCTTCGCGGGACTGCTATTCTTTGCAAAGCTGGGCGCGCCGGGTCTGCACGACCCGGACGAAACCCGATACGCGGAGATCGCCCGGGAGATGCTGGAGTCGGGCGATTTCGTCGTCCCCCATTTGAACTACGTCCCCTACCTCGACAAGCCGCCCCTGCTCTACTGGGCCACATGCCTGGCCTTCAAACTATTCGGCTTGACCGAGTTCGCCGCGCGGTTCGTGCCTGCCTTCTCCGGCCTGTTGTGTGTGATTGCTGTCTACCTTTTCGGGTGCGTAATGGTCGGAGAGAGCGCGGCTTTCCGATCCGCCGTTGTGCTTGCCACTTCGATAATTTTCTTTTTTGTGTCACGCATGCTCGTTACAGACATGCTGCTCACCCTGCTCATAACGCTGGCCACGGGATTTCTATACCTGTCGCGGGAGCGCGGCCCCCGATGGCTCATTCCGGCCTATATCGCCATGGCCCTTGGCGCTCTCACGAAAGGCCCGGTGGCCGTTCTGCTGCCGGCAATTCCCGTGGGGTTTCTTGCCGTCAAGGCAAAGGGAATCCGCAGCATCAGGTCCCTTGTGTCCGTCGGCGCCGTCTTGGCGTTTCTGGCCGTGTGGCTCCCCTGGCATGTGGCCATCTACTATGCCAGGCCGGAGTTCTACGGTCATTTCTTCCTCTCCGAAAATCTGGCCGGTTTCTTTCGAGAGGGAATTCACCACGTGCGCCCCGCCTACCACACCGTCGCTTACCTGTTGGCGGGCCTTATTCCGTGGACCATGTTCCTCCCGGCCGCCATATGGGACGCCTTTTCTCGACGAGGCAATCGGCCCGACGCAGTCGCGCTCTGCCTTGCCTGGGCAGGGACGGTGGTTCTGCTGTTCTCCCTCTCGGTGTCGAAGCTGCCGACCTATGTATTGCCTGCGCTTCCTCCATTGGCCCTGCTCATTGGCGTCGCCATCGCGGAGAAGAGGGAAACCCCCTTGGTTGTTCGCATTGTAGCCTTTCTGCTTGGCGCAGTCTTCTGCGTCTTGGCGGTCCTGGCCGCTGTGTTTGTGGCTCCGCGATTCCTGGGCATAACCCCGGAGATTCGAAATTTGTGCAGCCTTGTCATCGGCATACTCGCCGCGTTGGGTGTACTGCTGGCGTTATCGGCTGACCGCCTCGCCTTCGTTCTGGCCGCGGGGGCGGTCCCCGCAGCCTTCCTGCTTGTTGTCTTCACTCATTCGCCCCAGTTCCTCGAATACCGAAGCCCGCGCGCCATCGCTGCGATTATACGAGAGCGAAATGACGCCACCCGCGTAGCCTGCTTTGATCGGCACCATCCTTACCTCTGTTTCTATCTGCAACAACGTCAAACCCTCGTGGACTCTATGCCGTCGGACTATCGCCTCGGCCTCTCCCTCAATCCCCGGAACGACTGCTTCCTCAGTTCAAGGAAGTTTATGCGCGAAGTGCAGACGCATGCCGGCATCTACTGCATCGTGGAAGATAAAAATCTGATCACGTTCCAGGAACGATTCGGCCCCTGCTTCCGGCTCGTGTCCGTGTTTCTGTACGACCGCCTGGAGTATCTGTTTGTGAACACACTGAACCCAGATGGAGAAGTCGCGCGACCCGAACAATTGCCTGACTGGGACATCTCTAAATTTCTGAGGGTTTACGGCTACCAGGTGAAGGAGCCGCAACCGGATGAGACGCTTGGCGGGGAGAATCCGCAGTGAACGAACGTTATCCGCACAAAGCAGAGATATTTGGAGCTGGCGGCGGCCCCCGCGAGCACAAGACCGCCCCGACCTCGAAGGCGCGAGGGGGCATCAACGGGACTATCCTGCGTTGGTTTTCAACGCAAAAAAGAGGGAAGGTGCTGGACGCGCCGGCAGGCCATGGGCATCTCGCCGTGCACCTCAAACAGATGGGGTATGAGGTTGTCTGCGGCGAGATTGAACCAGAGATTTTCAAGGCAAGCGATATCGAGTGTCTATACATAGACTTGAACAAGGAGATCCCCGCACCGGACGAATCCTTTGATTATATCATCTGCATGGACGGCCTGGAACACATGACGAACCCCTACGCAGCCGCCGCGGAGTTTGCCAGGGTGCTGAAGCCGGGGGGCGCCGGCATATTCAGCGTTCCGAACTACTCCAACATGGAGGAGCGGGTGAGATTCCTGCTCCGTGGCTACCTCACAAGCCCCAAGACAGTTGAGGACTACAAACAGGCCGGTTCCAATCTCTTCAACTTTCATAACTCACCGTTGACGATCACCCTTCTCGACTTCCTGTTCGGCATCAATGGGCTGACCATTGAAGCCATCCTTCAGGACAAAGGGAAGTGGAGGCAATACACCTTCTATCCGTTTGTAATTGTCCTGAAACTGGCGGCCCTGCTGACCTCGCGGACGCCGCGGGATAAGTATGTGAGCGGCTTGACGCTCAGGAAAGAGGTGATCTTCGGCGGGAATACCCTCATATTCATCACGAGAAAAACCGCAAAAGCGTGACAAAGAAATGAATTAGGCGACCTCAATCGTGGAATCTCCAACCGACCAGACCAATCTCAATTTCATGCGCCCAGCCGCCGCGTTAATCCTCGTCCTCGTTGTCTCCGTCCCGATCATGTTCTGGAACCTCGGCGGGCGGGACCTGTGGGCCCCCGATGAGCCCCGCTTCGCGCAGATCGCCCGCGAAATGGTCCGATCGGGCGACTGGATCGTCCCCCGGATGAACGGACAGGAGGTGGCCCTTTTGCCGCCGATGACCTACTGGCTTGTGGCCATCCCTTCCGCCATTGCGGGCGATGTGACGGAGTTCACCGCCCGCCTCCTCATCGCCGTCATGGGGCTGGTCGGGGTATTCGCAACGTTCTTTCTCGGCAAACGAATGTTCGGCTGCCGCGTGGGTCTCTTCTCAGCGCTCATCCTCGCCACGTCCTTTAAGTACCTCTGGCAGGCGCGCTGGCTCCAGGCCGACATGCCCCTGGCCGCCTTCGTCACCATGGCCCTCCTGTTCTTCTACTGCGGCTTCACGGCCGAGCGGCGGAAGGGGCTCTATTACCACCTCTTTTGCGTCTGCATGGGCCTTGCCTTCCTGGCCAAGGGGCCCCTGGGCGTCGTCCTCCCCGGCTTGGTCATCATTCCATTCCTGACATGGACCTGGAGCTGGCGGCGGATTACGGAGATGAGGATCCCGACGGGCATCCTGACCGTCCTGGTCATCGTCGCGCCGTGGTATATGGCCGTCGGCCTATTGGCGGGGAAGGACTTCCTCCGCGAGATCATCATCAAGCACAACTTCGGCATGTTCTTCGAGACCTGGAGCCACAAGGAGCCGTTCCACTTCTACATCCCCCACGCCTTCTGGCTCATGACGCCGTGGGCGCTGTTCCTATTTCCCGCGTTGTTCCATCCTGCCTCGGAGGAAGAGAAGAATCACAGGCGATTTCTATTGTGCTGGGTAGTCATCCAGTTCCTGTTCTTCACGGCCTCGCAGGCAAAGCAGGAAAAATACCTCCTCCCGATCTTTCCCGCAGCGGCCATCCTGATTGGACGGTGCTGGACGGACTATATCGCCGGGCGCCTGGGCCGGCGACTCCGCACGGCGATGAAAACGATAACCGGCCTCATGGCCCTGCTATTCATCGTCGCCGGTCCGGCCCTGGCGATCGGCGCGCGTGTGAGATTGTCCTTCCTGTTCGGCCATTCGCTCGTCCTGGCGGCCCTGCTTCTTGCAGGCGGGATAGTTATTCTTGCATTTTTGTGGCGGAACCGGTTAGGATGGTGCTTTGTGTTGCTGGTGGGATCTTGTCTGGCGACGCATCTCTTTTGCGCCGGATGGATGATGCCGCGATTCAATGCCCTCAAGTCGGCGCGGGAATTCTGCAACCGGGCGAGGCGCGTGGCGGGTGAAAATGACCCCATCGGAATTTATGGCATCAATTACCGCCAGATCGGGGCCTATTGCTTCTACTTGGACCGCCCGATAAGAATTTTCGAGGACGAAAACGAGGATTTCGTCCAGGCCAAGATGGAAGAGATGTTCAAGGCGCCGACAAGGGCCTTCTGCATCGTGAAGGATGATTATCTGCCTTCGCTTCAGGGGAGTCCGAACATCACGGTCGCCGTGCTGTTTGCGGACGAGGTCGGCCATAGACGGGTGTATTTCACCTCGAACCAAAAGGAATCGAACGAAGGAGCGCTGAAGAAGTGATCTCCGTAGGCGTCATCGGCTGTGGGTATTGGGGCCGCAACTATGTCAGGCTGTTTGACGAACTCCACCGGTCCGAACTTATTCGATGCGTTGACGCGGATCGGGACAAACTGGCCGCCATCAAACAGAAGTACCCCCTCGTGGACACCTCCGGGAACTTCGAGGAAATCCTGGCTGACGAGCGGATTGACGCCGCCGTCGTCTGCACACCGGCCTCAACGCACTATGAAGTGGCGCGCCGATGCCTCGAGGCGGGCAAAGCGGTGCTCGTGGAGAAACCCATCACCACAAACTCCGCCGAGGCTGCCGCTCTCGTCGAACTGGCGGAGTCCAAGGGCCTCACCCTCATGGTCGGCCATACCTTCCTCTTCAACGACGCCGTCATCAAAATGAAGGAACTCCTCCAGGACGAGGCCTTCGGCGAGCTCTACTACCTACACTCCCGCCGCAACAACCTTGGCCCCATCCGCGAGGATGTGTCCGCCGTGTGGGACCTTGTCCCCCACGACATTTCCATCTTCCGCTACCTCCTCGGCGCCGAGCCGGAGACGGCCAGCGCCGTCGGCGGCTGCTTCCTGCGAGACGATCGCGCCGACGTGGCCTTCATCAACCTCACCTTCCCCAACCACGTGGTCGCCAACATCCAGGCGAGCTGGGTGGACTCCAACAAAATCCGCGAGGTCGTCGCCATCGGCAGCAACATGCGAATTGTCTTCAACGACGTGGACAACCTGGAGCGCATCAAAATCTTCAAAAAGGGCATCTCCGCCCAGCGCGACATCAACGGCTTCGGCGAGTTCCAGTATCTCTTGCGCGACGGCGACATCGTCAGCCCCAAGCTCGACCTCCGCGAGCCGCTCAAAACCCTGTGCGAGCATTTTCTGGACTGCATGGAGTCCGGCAAAAAACCCCTCTCCAGCGGCGAGGACGGCCGCGCCATCGTGACGACCATCGAGGCCATCGAACAATCCATGAAGCAGAACGGCGCGCCGGTCCGCGTCGGGACATCGCCAGCATAGCCGGAGCAATCGCCCATGAACAAGAATCTGAGCGAGCAGGTGCGCATCGGGCAGAATGCAGCCATTGACGACGGGGTGCTCCTCGGCTATCTGACCGGTCGGAAGATACAATCCACGGAACTCCTCATCGGCGACAGCGCTCACGTCCGCTCCGGGTCCGTCATCTATGCCGGCACGACGATCGGCAATAACCTTGAAACCGGTCACGGCGTCGTCATCCGCGAGGAAAACCAGATCGGGGACAATTTCAAAATCTGGAATAACTCCACCGTTGACTATGGATGCAGGATCGGGCATGATGTTCGGATTCACTGCAACTGCTATGTTGCGCAGTTCACTACGATCGAGGACGGGGTGTTTCTCGCGCCGGGCGTGACGACGACGAACGACCCCCACCCGATCTGCACCAAGTGCATGACGGGGCCGACGATCAGGCGCGGGGCGCGCATCTGCGCCGGGGCGACGATCCTGCCACACGTCACGATCGGGCGGTTCGCCCTCGTCGGCGCGGGCAGCCTGGTGGCCAGGGACGTGCCAGACTACGCCGTCGCCTTCGGCGTGCCCGCCCGCCTGCGGGGGAAGGTGACCAAGCTCAAGTGCAGCCGCGGCATCCGCGAACATCCGTACGATTACGTGGAAGACGAAATCGCCCGAGAGCAGGAAAGGAAGTAGCCTTGCCCGTTCCCTTTGTTGATCTGCAGGCCCAATTTGCCGAACTCCGCGACGAGATCCTCCCCCGCGTGGAGGAGGTCATGAAAAGCGCCGCCTTCATCCTCGGCGGCTTCGTGGAGGAATTTGAGAGGGATTTTGCCGCCTACGTCGGCGTCAAACACGCCGTCGGCGTCGCCTCCGGGACCGACGCCCTCGTCCTCGCCCTCCGCGCCCTCGACATCGGCCCTGGGGATGAAGTGATTCTCCCCGTCAACACATTCATGGCCACGGCCATGGCCGTCTCCCTCGCCGGCGCGATACCGGTCTTCGTGGATATTGACCCGAAGATCCACACCATCGCCCCGGCCCTGATCGAGGAGCGGATCACGGCCAAGGCCAAGGTTATCATCCCCGTCCATCTCTACGGCCACCCCGCCGACATGGACCCGATCCAGAAGATCGCGAAGAAACACGGCCTCTGCATCGTCGAGGACGCCTGCCAGGCCCACGGGGCGGAATACAAGGGAAAGAGGATCGGGTCGCTCGGCAATCCGGCCTGCTTCAGTTTCTACCCGAGCAAGAACCTCGGCGCCTTCGGCGACGGCGGGATGATCACGACCGACGACGACGCCCTCGACGAGCGAATTCGCGCCCTCCGCAACTACGGCCAGAAGGTCAAGAACCGGCACGACGTCCTCGGCATGAACAGCCGCCTGGATTCCCTCCAGGCGGCCATCCTGCGCGTCAAACTTCCCCACCTCCACGACTGGAACGACGCCCGGCGCAAGGCGGCGGCGCAATACAACAAACTCCTCGCGGGTCTTGATGTGACCACGTCGGCGGAACAGCGTTGGGCGAAGCATGTCTATCACCTCTACGTCATCCGCACCAAGCGGCGGGACGAGCTGCAAAACTTCCTGAAGAAGAAAGGCATTGACACGGGCATCCATTACCCCACCCCGATCCACCTGCAGGGGTGCTACCGCTGCCTGGGCCACGGCAAGGGCGACTTCCCCGTCGCCGAGGAGTGCGCGCGGGAGATTCTCTCGCTCCCCATGTATCCCGAGATTCCGCCCGAGAGCGTGCGCGAGGTGGCCGACGCCATTCGTGAGTTTCTGAGCTGAGCCGATGTCCACCCCCGAATCACTCGTCGGAAGCTACGGCCCCATCCGCGACAAGAAGCCGACTACCCTGAGCAGCCTGTCCATCATCATTCCCGCCTACAACGAGGAGGAGAGCATCGAGGACGTCGTGCGCGACAGCCTGCAGGTCGGGGCGGATATCTCAAAGAAGTTCGAGATCATCATCATCAACGACGGCAGCCGCGACCGCACCGGCAAGATCGCCGATCGCCTTGCCGAGGAATACCCCAATATCCGCGTGATTCATCACCCCCACAACCGCGGCTTCGGCGCCACGCAGCAGACCGGCTTCGCAAACGCCCGGTGCGACTATCTGACGCTCGTCCCCGCCGACAAGCAGTTCGACATCCGATGCCTGAAAAAATTCACCTACCTGATTCCCGAGTGCGACGTAGTCGCCGGCTACCGCGTCAAGCGAAAAGACCGCCCGCACCGAAAGCTGAACACGAAGGTCTTCCGCATGGTCATGCGGCTGGTGTTCGGTGTGAACCTGCGCGACATCAACTGGGTGAAGCTCTTCCGGCGGGAGGTGTTCGACTCCATGGACATCACCTTCGACGGCATCGGTGTGGACGCCGAGGTCATGGTCAAGGCCCAGCGGCGCGGCTTCCGGTTCCGCGAGGTATGGGTCAGCTACCTGCCGCGCACGACCGGCCAGTCCACCGGCGACGCGCCCATGCGCGTTGTCAAGACATTGTTTGAGCTGTTCGTCCTCTGGTGCAGGATCACCTTCTTCCCGAGGCGGGCCTGAGCCACGCCCCTCACACAGGAGGGTTCCCTTTGCGGTCCATCTTCGACTTCTGGAACAGGGCGTTCCCGAATCTCACCTGGTCGCGCGACTACCGGATCGCGCCGGGCGGCCCTAAGTCGGTATGGTCCCAGGCCGCGCTCACCTTCACGCATGAATTCCCCGCCCCCCGCCTCCTTCTGCCTCTGGCGACAAGTCTGCTCATCGACCGGATCGCACAGGAAGAGACGGGCGGCGCGGTCCTGGCCCACGTCACGGTGCATGGCAAGACGCTGCCCGCCATCTCCCGGACGAGGGACGGCATCGTCTTCCACTTCGATCTCGAAGAGTGCGTGAACGACATGACGAAGCGGGAGTACTGGCGCGCCCATCGTCCACTCGGCTCGCGGACGCCGTTCCATTATCATGCAATCCCCGGCGGGATTCGGCGCATGATCGGCAGGACGGCCGCAATGCTCGGCCCCAAACTGGGGAAGGGCTTTCCCCCCTGGCCCGTCGCCGACGCCGTTGAGATCCTCCGGCGGTGCGTTCTCTTCCTGCTCGCCGATAGGACCCCCGACCTCGATGCCGCCCGATTCTGGCCCGGCGGAAAACGGTGGGCCGCAGCCCTCAGCCACGATGTGGACACGCAGCACGGCGCGGCCAGGGTCCCGGACTTCTTCGACCTCGAGCAACGGCTCGGCCTCCGCTCGACATGGTTCTTCCCCGCCTGCCACTACGTGCTGGACGGCAACCTGCTCCAGCGTCTGATTGGCGCCGGCCACGAGGTGGCCTGCCACGGATACAACCACGACTGCAAGCTGCCCTACCTCGAACGGCAGAGCATTGCCGATCGCCTGAACGAGTGCATCCGGATTCTCGCCCCCTTCGGCGTCCGGGGCTTCCGCTCCCCGGCCCTGGGGCGAACGCGAGATCTCTTCGAGGAACTGTCCGGTCGCTTCACCTACGACAGCTCCGTCCCCGACACGGAGGCAGGGTCCGGCTGCTGCACCGTCTTTCCTTATTCTATTGGCGATCTGCTCGAACTGCCGATCACCGTGCCCATGGACGCAACGCTCCTCCTGCACGGATACAAGCCCGATCGGGTCCTCGATGTGTGGATAAAGAAAATCGGCTGGATCAAGAAAACGCACGGCCTTGCGGTCATCGTCACTCACCCGGAACCGCACTTCAGCGGCAATCCCGCCATGATCGGGGTCTATGCCGAGCTGCTGGCGCATCTGTCGAAGGCCGCCGACTGCTGGATCGCGCCGATAGCCGAGATCGCCGAATGGTGGAGGCGGTCTGCGCCGTAGCGGCATTGAATCGCCGGGGGCTGGATTTCCAGGGCAAAATTCACATTGGACACATAATACCACTCTTTCTGTCTTCAGAAAGAGTGGTATCCGCAGAAGAAAATTCCGCATGGCGAGATATCCTTCCCCATCAGGAAGATGCTCGATCCGGCGGGAAAAAATGTGTCCAATGTGAATTTTGCCCCCGCCGTTGGCGGGGTTGCGGGCATCGCCCGCATTAGGACAGCAACCCTGCGATGAAATCGTGCGCGGACTTGAACTGCTCCGGCTTGATGTGCTCGGTGATGCCGATAATGGGGCGTCCGAGTTTTTCCAGCTCGGCGATCAGCCGCGGGTAGTCCAGGATGCCGTCGCCCGGCCCGGGCAGGGCCACGTTCCCCTTCGCGTCGAGCTTGATGTCCTTGAGGTGGACGATGCTGATGTGCGGCGCGACGGTCCGGACGATGTGAGGGATCAGTTCGTTCGCCCGATCGTAGATCGCGGGCGAGATGAAGTTCGGCACGTCAAGGCAGCACGCTACGCGCCGGTCCTCGAACCGGGAGCAGAAGGCGGCCATGCGCTCCGGCGTGCCGGTCACATGGGGATAGTAAGGCTCGATACAGATCTGGATGCCGGCCGCCGCGGCGTCGGGCACGAATTTGCGGAATTCCGTCTCTAAGCGATCCATGCCCTTGTCGGTCATGTTGTCCGGGTGTTCTCCGCGAAAGTCGTTGGTGAACGACCCGCTCCACATGACGAGCCGCGGCGCGCCGAGTATCCGGCCGGCCTCAAGAAGCCACATCACACCGTCAATCGAGGTGAACGTGAAATCCTCCTCGCGGTTCCGAGCCAAGTGGCAGCAGACGGCAGCGGAGGGCAGGCCATGTTCGTCCAGGATATCGCGTATCTCCTCCACGTCTTTGTGCGTCATGTTGGGCGAGGTCAGGAACGTCTGGACACAGGTGTACCCCGCGTCCCGCGCAACGGGGGCAAGGCGGCGCGCGTCGGCGGCGGTCGGGATGTGGAGCATTGTCCCAAGCGTGATGTTCGTTGCCATGGATATTCTCTCCAACTGGAAAACAGTTGCCGTAAAAAGCTGAATTATAGCCTGCCTTACGCCGATACGCAAGACTTGCTTGACATCACGCGAACGATTCGATACCACAGAGCGTGGTTGTGTTCCTGTTTCCCATGCAGATAAGGAGCGAAGGATGGAAACCAAGATTCGCGCGGGTGTTGCGCAGAAGGTCATTACTCCGCCGACGGGCGTGAGCCTGGCGGGATATTTTCACGATCGCATCGGCGAGTCCGTCCGCGACGATCTCCATGCAAAGGGTGTCATCCTTGAATCGGGCGGCGAGCGCATCGCCCTTGTCGCGTGCGACCTGGTCTCGATCCATGGCTCGATCACGGAGGCTGCGCGGAAGTTCATCGAGAAGGAGACCGGCATCCCGCCTGATCACGTGATGGTCTCCGCGACCCATACCCACACCGGCCCGGAAGTCCGCCCCAGCCGTGTCGTGCGCCGACACGCCGAATGGGTGGACGCCCTTCCCCGGATGATCGCCGACGCGGTGAAGGAGGCGGCCGGCCACATGTTCGACGCGGCGCTCCACCCGGGCCGGGGCGAGGAGCGCGACCTGGCGCACATCCGGCTCTTCCGCATGCGCGACGGCTCGGAGAAGTTCGGCCCCGGCAGCGACTTGAGCAAAGTCGCCGGACCGGCAGGAACGATAGATCCCGAGCTGACGGCGATGAAGATCGTGGACGACGCGGGGACGGTCCGCGCCGTGCTCGTGAACTACGCGCTCCACGTGGATGTCATCGGCGGGGGCAGCGCGAATTTCATCTCCGCCGACTGGCCGGGCGAGATGGCCAAGGCCGTCGCGGGCATTTATGGCGGTCAATGCGTGACCCTCTTTCTGAACGGCTGCTGCGGCGACATCAATCAGCACCCCTACCTGAAGGAGACAAAACTGAAGCGCCGTGGGCCGGAGGGGGCGATCCTTCTCGGCCGGGCCTTCGGCGGACTGGCGGTGAACGCGGCGGAGAAGGGCGAACCGGCGACGGAGGGGCCCGTGGCGGCGATGCTCGAAACGCTGCAAGTCCCCTACTACGAACTCGACGACAAGATGCGCGCCCACGCGGCGGAACTGGAGAAAAAGGAAAAGCCGTCCGACTTCGAGAAGTACATTATCGAGCAGGTCAAGACGTGGGACTTCGGCGGCAAGATGGAGCCGGTCCCTGTCCACGCCATGCGCGTCGGCAACTGCGCCTTTGTCGGGCTGCCGGGGGAGATCTTCGTCAACTGGGGGCGGGAGATCAAGAAGTGGTCGCCGGCGGAGTTCACCTTCGTTGTCGAGCTGGCGAACCACTGGATCGGGTACGTGCCGACGATCGAGCAGGCTGTGCGCGGCGGCTACGGGGCGATGCCGATCCTCTCGCGGCGACTCACCGTGGACGCCGGGCAGCGGATGGCTGACGCGGCGTTTGTCATGCTGCAGAAGTTGTGGGAGTAGGTTACTTCCCTACACCTTCTTGAGGGCCTGCTTGAGATCGGCGATGAGGTCCTCGGCGTCTTCCATGCCGACGGCCAGGCGGAAGAGCGTGTCTGTGATGCCGAGTTCATAGCGCTGCTTGCGCGTCATGTCGTAGTAGGTCCCCATGGCCGGGTGGGTGATGAGCGTCTCCGTCCCGCCCAGGCTGGGGCCGATGAAGCAGAGCTTGAGCGAGTTGAGGAGCCGCTTGGCCCCGGCCAGATTCCCCTTGGCGAGGAATGTGACGACGCCGCCGAATCCGTCCATCTGTTTCTTCGCGATCTTGTGCTGCGGATGGCTCTTGAGGCCGGGGTAGTAGACCTTCTCGACCTTCGGGTGTTTTTCCAGGAACTCGGCGACGCGCATTGCGGTCCGGTTGGCGCGCTCGACGCGAACGGCGAAGGTCTTCAGGCCGCGGATCAACAGAAACGCGCAGTGCGGGTCCATCACTCCGCCCATCGTCTTGTGAAACGTGCGCACCTTCTCCACGAGCTTGTTCGATCCCACGATCGCGCCGCCCAGCAGGTCGTTGTGTCCGCCGAGGTACTTCGTCACGCTGTGGAGCACGATGTCGGCGCCGTGCTCCAGCGGGCGCTGGTTGACCGGCGTGGCAAAGGTGGCGTCAATGATGAAGAGCGCCTTCTTGCGCCGGGCAATGTCGCCGAGCCTTTCCAGGTCCACAACATACAGGTAGGGATTGGTAGGCGACTCGCTGAAGATGATCTTCGTGTTGGGCCGGACCATCGCCTCCAGCTTCTTGTAGTCGCCCATGGGAGCGATGGAGCACTCGATACCGAAGCGGGGAAGATCGCTGGTGCAGAAGCTCCACGTCTTCTTGTAGATGTCGTCGGTGATGACGATGTGATCGCCCTTCGAGAGCAGGGCGAGAAAGGTCGTCGTCACGGCGTTCATGCCGCTCGCAAAGAGCAGACAGTCCTCCGCCCCCTCCAGCGAGGCGATGCGTCGGGACGCCACCAGCTCGGTGGGATTGCCATAGCGACCATACTCAAAGCGAGCCTTCTTCTTCGATGTGTAGTCCTGGATGTCTTTCGTGTTTTGAAAGACAAAGGTGGACGTCTGCGCGATCGGCGTCGCGATCACATCGGACCATTTCTGCCGCGTCTCGCCGGCGTGGACGGCGCGCGTTGCCAGTCCCCACTTGGATGTTTGCCGACGGTTCTTCTTCGCCATATACAAGGTCTCCTTTCCGGTTGCTTCCCCACAATCATGAATTGCAGAACATATATCAAACCACAAACCGCCTCGCAGTTCAAGCCGTTTCTATAGCTCCACGATGTAGACATTGCATGTCCCCCCGACGTCGGACGTGTAGAGGACGCCCCTGTCGTCCGGGGTGAAGATCGGATGGGGGTGGCCGATCTGGATTTGCATGGAGCTATCATGCCGGGCGAGAGGCTCGAACCGGCCCTTGCCCCCTTCGAGATGGATCAGGCAAATCTGCTTCGCGCCGTCGCAGACGTGCAGCGCCCCGTCGCTCGACGACTGGCAGTGGCCCGAGTTTCGCTCCAGCGCGAATTCCCGGCAGTTCGTCCCATCGCTGCGGATCAGGCCGAAGATGGGCTTCTTGCCCGATTCGAGCGTGCCGTGGTAGCCGACGGTCGCGCCGTCCTTGTGCCAGTACTCGTGGCCGAGGGCGTCGCCGGGTCCCTTCACCCGGAGTTTGCGGCGGTTTTTTCCCGCAGGGTCCACAAGCCACATGCGCTGGTCCACGTCGCCCCACGGGCCCTCGTGGCAATACATGATGACATCGCCGTCCTTCGGGTTGATGTTCACATGGCCGCACCAGCACTCGTCCCGCGTGGCAAGCCGCGCATTCGACCCGTCGGCGCCGATGGTCATGATATCGCCGCGCCGGCACTTGGCAAACATCTCCTTGAAGCCGGAGTATATCTTTTTCGTCTCCGTCTCAAGGTGGATGATCGGCGTGAGGCCGAAGGCCAAGCGGCGGCCGTCGGCGGTGATGCTGATGGGCGACGACCACCGGCAGCCCTCCTCGATGGTGTAAAGCTCCCGTTCCTCCAGCGTTTCGATGTCCACGGCCTTCATCTTCGGGCCGTCGAAGTAATAGACCCATTTGCCAAGGGGATCGACGCAGGCGAGAAGCGCCTTGCAGTCCTCCGCGTCGGTGAGCTGCCGGATCGCGCCGCTGCCGAGGTTCATCTCGAACAGATTCGATTTGCCGGTTCGCTCGGACCCGAAGATGATGCGTTCACCGTCGGGATGGAACGAGGTCCCCGTGAAGTAGACGTGATGGTCGTGGGCATTGCTGCCGGTCAGTTGATGGACCGTCCGCCCGCTTTCCTTGTCCTTGAAGGTTCGTTTCTCCGACGGATACGTATCTCCCTTTGCCATGTCTCTATCTCCTGCCAAACAGTTTTCCGATGAGGCCCACCTTGTGCGCGTGGGCGAGGCGCTTGGATTCCTTGTCTATGACCACGACCCTCCGGCTGAAGAAACGCTCCCCCAGCAGAACCACAAAACGCTTGTTATCCCCGACGCGCCAAGCGTCGAGCGACTCAATCTCCCCGCGCACACCCACGGCGTCGGACAGGTCCATGATCTCCGACGTCGGCGCCGAGGCGGCTGTCTTCAGGGCGGCGCTGCATGTCTTGCAGACATCCACGCTGTCAAAGCAACCTTGGCAGTAGGCTTGTCGACAGATCGAGCAGGTGCGGCGGTGCGCCAGGCAGCTCACCCCGCCGCAGTCGGGACAGACCGCCGTGTGATCCATGCAGAACGATCCGCCGCAAACATGGCACGTGCGGAGGTGATCCCGGCAGAATGTCTTTTCGCATGTGCGACATTCCCCCCCATGTTCCGGGCACGTCGCCTTGCCGCACACGGCACATGTGCGGGCGCAATTCGCGCAGACCAGGTGCCCATGTTCGCACAGTGCGCCGGCGCTCAACGCGCCCTCGCAGACGTCGCAGCGCAGGGGAACCAACGCGCGGCGGCGCACGTCATATCCTACTTGCTTATCAACAGATATGGAGTCCCGAGAGATTCTGTATCCCCGCTCAATTATGGGATAGCGCCGGCACGCGACGGCAAGCAGGCGAACGTTCACGGACAGGGTGTAGCGACCCGTTTCTTCGCAAATGCGAATCTCTCGCTCCTGCTCCAGGCGGCGGAGCTCCTCGGCGACGTTCTGTCGGCGGGAGTTCTCCGTCTCCTCGATGGCGTCGCGGTAGTACTCGTCGAGACGTTGGAGCTCTTTGTGGAGCTTGGATTCAAGCTCGCGCCGGAACGCCGCCCCGCGTTGGGCAACCTGAGCTTCGATATGTCTTCGCGCTGAGGTCAGGAGGGCGCCTTCTGTGTTCGGAAAAGATAGGAACGATTTCTCGGCCTCCGGCCCTGCCGGGCAGGAGCGGATGTATGCCATCTCGTCATCTGCGATCGGCTTGCGCGTTCGAGGGTCGATAGTGACCGAGGCGATCTCCTCGACTTTCGTATCGGCGCTGTAGCAGATGAGGAAAGTAAACGTAAGGTAAGGCGCATAGACGCGGCGGCTGTCGCCGGCGGAAACCACGCACCCGGCAATCGTCGCCGGAAATTCCAATATTGCGTCGTCCACCGGGAGGGCATCGGCCGCGATGTATCGCTGGAGCATATTGCCACGGGCCATGCAGTCCTGGATGACGCGGTCGAGGGTGTAGCTGCCGAAGGTGATGAACTCCGCGTCGTCATGGTTCTTCATGTCTGCGAAGCGAAAAGCGAGCAGGACATTCGTCTTGCCGTCGAAGGGTTCTGCGTGCTCCTCCGCAATGCAAACGCGGATCAGGTCGTCCGACAGGCGCTCGACCTCGGCCCCGATGCAGTCGAAGTAATCGAGAAAGAACTGCTTGATTCGCGGATCGTATGAATGGGTTTTCATGGGTGGGATCGGAAGAAATCCGGGAAGCGTGTCCTTCTTCGCTCCTGGTGATATTCGAATTTGCGAAGCAACGAATAGCCCGGGCACAGCTTGAGGCACAGCTCCCAACAGCGCCACGCGCCGGGCATGTCGTATTCCGCGAAGAGAATGCCGCCCAGGTCCTTGTAGGCCCCGGCGAGATAAGGGTTCTGCTGTAAGACCTTGATGAACAACCACTTGGCCTCGCCCGCGCGGCCGGCCGTCGAGAGGGCGTCGGCCTTGTAGACATCCAGGATGTAGGCATTCTTCAGGGAGGCGCGGTCGATGGCGTCGAGGGCGAGCAGGGCGCGCTCGGCCTCGGCCTTGTTGTTGCGCCGGACTCCGAGACGGACGAGGAGGAAGCCCTCGTCATCCCCCGCGGCGTCGGAGATTTTTTTCAGGAGCGCCTCATCCTCGACGCCGAACTGAAGCATGTTTTGGAAGAAGTAAATCATCGCCTGGGCGAACTGTCTCTCTTCAACGGCCTTCTCGATCCCCGCGCGGAGATCGCCCGACGTGATGTCGGGCCGTTTTGCTGCCCCGTCGCGGACCGAGCAGATGATCTTCAGCACGGGATCGTTGTCCTCCGGATCGGGTCCGAATCGAAACCCATCGGGCACAAAGCCGGCCGGCGGATCGGCGGGGGCGCAGTTTGTGAGGCGAAGCTCCGTTATGCGCATGGCATCGCCGAGGCGCGCAGTCGTCGTGAGCCGCGCGAATAACCTGCCATGAGAGGCGAGGCGACGGCGAACAAGCGGATGCACGCCGCATTCGTAGGCGATGAACTTTGCGAAGGATCCCCGCAGGTCTTCCGGAATAGATCCCTCGGCCAGTTGAAACTCGGCGACGGTCTCCCCCTCAAACGTGAAGCGATGGACATCCCCATCGGCCTGTTCCGCGGGATCGGTCTCCGCCATGCCTTCGAGTTCCATGCTGAAGAGATGGGCCAGTTCAAACTGCTCCCTCTTCCCGACGGACAGGTTCTCGATGTCGCCGAACATCGGCACGCCCAGCCGACTTCGGATTTCGGCCTCGCGGAACATCACGACGGCATGGAGCGAGTCGTCGAGATACGTCTTGCTGTCAAGGTGAAGCGTATAGACGCGCTCCTTCCCGAAGTCATAGATGCGGCGGTAGTCCTTCAGGTCCAACCAGAAGTAACGGGGCCCGATCTGGATCGTCAGGTCCTCGGCGGCGGGCTCGGCGTCCGGCCCTTCCGGGGGCGTCACGGTCCGGCTGCGCGTAAGGCGCAGACTGAGATCGGCCATAGCCGAATCATAAGTGCATGTGAAAATGAGTATTAAGACGCATGTAAACTTGTATCTCATCGCAATAGCATCCTGTCCACTTACTCCAGTAACTCCGAGAGGATCGTCTCGGATTCCTTGATGCGATCGTATTCTTGCCGGGCGCGCTCGATGTTTCTGCCGAGTTGGTCGAAGCCCTGCTCGACCTCCTCATCGGTCTTGGCCGTCCACCAAATGGTGCGGACGATCTCTTCGAAGCTCTCGCGGGTCTCGATGCTGCCGAGGATGAGGTCCAGCTCTCCGATGACCATCTCGAACATCCTGATCTTGTCCGTCAAGAGTTTGAGCACGTGCTCCTCGATCGTGCCTACGGACGCCAGGTTGAAGACGCTCACCTCGCGCGTCTGCCCCAGGCGGTGGATGCGGCCAATCCGCTGCTCCACGCGGAGCGGGTTCCACGGCAGGTCGTAGTTGATCATCCGATTGCAGAACTGGAGGTTTCGCCCCTCGCTGCCGCATTCGGTGCTGATGAGGATTCCTTCACTTTTGCGAAACTCGTCAACCGCCGCGTCTTTCTCCGCGTTGTTCATCTGCCCATTGAACAGGAAGACGTCGCTGACGCCCGACGCCCGCAGCTCGTCGGCGATGCGTCGCTGCGATTCGAGGAAGTCGGTGAAGAGGATCACCCGGTCGTTCGCCTGCTCGACGATCTTCTTGACGGCTTCGATCTTGGAATTGCCCCTGATTCGCCCCACCAGGTCGCGGCATCGGGACAGGACGGCGCGCTGGTTCTGCGGCAGGTCCTCGCGTTCGAGAATCGTCCGGAGGACGCCGCCAACGGCGAAGGAGCTGCTGCACAGCGCCCTCTGCAGCGTCATGAGGACGAGCAGCCAGTGCCTCTCCGCGCAGTTCGTCTTGATGAACAGGGTCATCTGGTCGTAGAGATCGCGTTCGGCGTCGCTCAGTTCGACGCGATAGGTGTGCGCCGATCGCGGGGGGAGGAAAACGTTCACCCGCCCGCGGCGGTTGCGAATCATAACCTCGGAGAGGAGGCGCTTCAGTTCGCGCGGATTCTTGGGCCTACGCTTGTCCTCGCGATCCACAAAGTTCTGATAGAACTTTCTCCGGGTCGAGAGCTGCCCGGGGCGGAGGAGCGTAATCAGGTTGAACAGCTCGCGCAGATCGTTGTGCACGGGCGTCGCGGTGAGCAGGAGGGCGTATTTTTTCTTGACCTGCTGGACGAATTTGTGGATTTGCGTCGAGCGCGATTTCAGTTTGTGGGCCTCGTCAACGATGAGCAGGTCGTAGTCAATCTTCATGATCTCGTCGGCGTGGTTGGCGCGCTTGGCAAGGTCCATCGAGGCCAGCACCTTCGGGTGCGCCGCCCAGTCGTCGGCGGAGTCGGCCACGTGGAAGTCCTTCTGGAAGAATTTCGTCTCCAGCTCCTCCTTCCATTGCGTCACGAGGGAGGCGGGGACGAGGATGAGCACCCGCCGCGCGAGGCCGCGCATCTCCAGCTCGCGATAGATGATGCACGCCTCGATGGTCTTTCCGAGGCCGACCTCATCGGCCAGGATCGCCCGGCCGCGCATGTCGCGGAGCGTCCGACGGGCGGCTTCGATCTGGTGGTCATATTCGTCAATGTTGTTCGCGTCGAGAGAGATGAGTTCGTCGAAGCCCTTCGTCAGCGAGAGGTCTGCCGCGCGGAGGCGGAGGTCCATCCATCGCTCCTCGCCGGCCTCATCCGAGCCGAGCCTGGCGAGAATCCTCGACGCAGCCTCCTCATCGAATACAATCGGAAACGCAACGCCGGAGCGAAGTGAACGGTCGGCAGATGTGGGGGCGTTGTGATGCGGGATGGTTGCCATGACCTCATTCTCCCGCAAAACATGGGAGGTGTCAAGCGGGGAATGAAAAGGTGAGGAGGCCATGACGGTTCAATGACGATCCGTCTTCCAGGACTTCTTGGGCAGGTATCCGCAGACCTCGTCAATGAGGACGGTGATCTTCGGCATAGGGTCTTCACGGCGGATCTGGCGGCCGTCGTTGTCTTGCAGGCTGAGTCGGAATTGCAGCTCGCCAATCCCGCCGGGCATGCCCTGGCACGATGCGTCCTCGGCCACCGGCGCGCCATCGAGGTAGAGCCGTGCGCCGTCGCCCCACTCAAAGGCAACCGTCACCCACTTGTCCCACGGGAAGTCCTCGTTGAGAACAATCTGGCCCCGCTTGGGCCGTTCCTGGCCGTCCCGGTTCATCTCCATGCCCGGCTGCGCGAACCAGACGCCCAGATACCGTCGCCACGGGCCAAGGTAAATGCCGGAGATTTGGCTGTTCAACGACCGGAACTCCGGCAGGATTCTCGACTGCACAAGCCCGAAGCCGTACCGCTCCCCCGACGCGTGGATCATGAATTCAATGATCCCTCCCTCGGGTGGCAGCCTCATAGGCAGCATCAAATCGTCCCGCTCGAGCTGGAGGGCCCCCCCTTTCTGGCCGCGGACAAACTTTCCATCACGCGGCAGCCTGACCCCCAGGGCAGTCAGTTTCTTTGCCGAATCGAGCTTGAAGCGATACACCTGCTTGCTGCGCTTCCGATACTCGTACGGCTCCACAGCCGGTGTAGACTTTTCTTCCTCGACCTTCTTTTCCGCCGGTTTCTCCTCCGGCTTGGCCTCGGCCGTTTTCCCATCTTCCTCTTGCTTTGGTTTCTCCGCTTCTTTTTTTTCTTCGGCTGGTTTCGCAGCGGGCGCAGGCAGTCCGCGGACGAACATGATCTCTTGGATGAACGGCTTGATGTCCACACCGTATTCCGCCGCGGACCCGAGGAAGCCCTCCGCCGCATCGAACAGTTTCTCGGTCCCTTCAGAGCAAAACGCCGCCAGCGCGAGGGCCGATTCAGCGTCCTTGGCGGGGCAGCAGTGCTTCCGCAGATTGAGTTCGTCCGCTTTCGATAGCCGATCCCACTTCACCGGAACCTTGATCTTGTCCTTGCCGGCGGTGACGCCATCCTCGTCAACCTGGATCACGTCGCCCGCATAGGCGTATCGGGAGGAGACCTCCTTCATCGGCGCCTTGATCTTGCCCCCGTTGATCCCCTCCTTGATCGCGGCCCACTGCTTTTTCAGGCGCTCGATGTTCTCCCGCTTTCGCTTGATATGTTCCTCCGCGCCCTTGACCTTCGCCGCTGCGACATTTGTCTCGGCAATAGCGCGATCGTACTTCCGCTCGTCCACTAAGCGGTCCAGCGGCTGGATCGCGGCGGCGTAGGCCGCTTCATCCAGCTCGTCCTGTGGCTCCTCCGGTTCTTGCGGCGCCTTCTCCTCCGGCTTCGACGCCTCCGATGGTTTCTGCTCCATCGCGGCGGCGGGTGTGGCGGCGTTCTCATCCGGCTTGGCGGC
>JBFMAD010000055.1:0-47697 GCA_040755855.1 Planctomycetota bacterium
ACGGCATTCACCATGTCCTCTTCGCCAGCGCCTCGCCGCCCCACGTCCTCGCCGTCCCCCCCGGCCCCATCCAACGCCGCTTCCCCTTCGAACTCCCCTACCCATGAACCATGGGGAAACTCCTCTCGTATTTCCCTTGACTTCGGAGCGGGAGTCCAAGGTATAATCACATATTATTCTCCCGCCAAGACAGGAGGGCTGAGAGATGCCGGAAAAGCGAAAGCAGCCGCGGGTCACCTTTCGAGGAATGGTGTTCGCCGAGCAGGTGGAAACTTCCCCGCCGTCCACGAACGCCACCATGGGCAAGACGATTGACATCAGCGAGGGCGGCATCCTGTTAGAGGCCGACTGCCACTTCCCTTTCCTCTCCATCATCAAGCTGGGGCTGGTTCTCGGCTCGGAGATGGTGGACATCAAGGGTCAGGTGGTGCGTCTCCTGAAGCAGCGCGACGGCTCCATTCGCATGGGCATCCAGTTTGTGGACATGAACGCGCAGGATCGCAACAGCCTCCGCAACTACTGCCTGGACCGCCTGTTCGAGTATGAGAGCCTGGACGACGACGACCGGGCGCCGTAGGGGAAAGAACTCTGGCGAGTTCAGCTACGAGCCGATGCTCAGAGATCCGTCCGCACGATCCGGAACAGCCGCCATGTCTCCCAGTCGGGTTCCCCATGGTCGAAGAGGATGATCTCCGGGGCGCCCTCGTACATGCCCGGGTACTTGAGGTTCACGTCCTCCCACCGGTTCTTCCCCATGGGCTTCGGGATGAGGATGTATAAGTCCTTGCCGCGGGTCTGCTCGAGTGCCATGTCCAGATACATGCTGATATAGTGGACAAATACCTTTCGTTTGTCCGCGTCGAGTCCGCGCGTAATCTCATATCCCCGGTAGCCGGCGATGATCACCCGATCGTCGGCGTGGTTTTGGAGACAGTACTCGATCACCTTCGCCATCTCCCGCCGGTCGGAGGTCCGCTCCATGCGGAGCACGCTCTCCACGCCGAAGATGACCCCTATGAGGCAGATCAGGACGATGGCCGTTCCCGTGAGCGTCGAGCCGATCCCCCGCGCCTGCGGGCGCGCCGCGGCCACCAACAGCATGGGGATAAGGACCATCCGCCACTCGCAGCCCTCGGTCAGGATGGTGTAGGGGTCGGTCCGCGCATAGCAGGTGGGAAGCACGCCCCGGAGGAAGAAGATGGGGTCGCCCATGATGAGCCAGTTCGCCGCAAACCACACCCCTGTCGCATAGAGCAATGGCACAAGGAAGGTAAACAGCACCGCCTCGCGGTAGCCCCGATCCCGCCGCTCCCCCACGAGGGAGATCAGGAGGATGAAAAACACCGCCGCTCCATAGACGACGGACTGGTATCGCGTAAGGATGGCCAGCGCGAGCAGCACTGACAGGTAGGCCAGGCTGCTCAGCTTCGACGTGCGAAGCCAGTCCAGCAGGCAGGCGAAGGAGACGAACACAAGCGCGGCGAAAACGATGGAGCTCGTTCCCGTGATGACGGACATGATCACCTCGGGCTGAATTTCGTAGAGCAGCACGCCGCCGAAGCGGGCCAGCGGGCTGACGCCATGCCGCCGCCACCAGGCATTCAGGAACGTCCCCGCTGCTGCAGCGACGATGGCCGAGACGATGCAACAGGCAAACCCGGACGACGTCAGCATGATGAACGGCAGGACCAGAAGCGTGGGCAGGGGAGCCCAGTAGAGGGAGCCGACCAGCCCCTGGCGGCCCTTCATATCGCCCGCCAGGAGGTCCAGCGCAACGCCCGTCCGCGAGACGGCCTCGCCGGAGAAAAGGCCCCCGGCGCCGCCGTTCATCACCGCCGCCAGCGCCAGGTGGGCGATGAGGATGACGAGGAACACCGTCCGGCCCTCTTTGTGTTGTCTATTGTCCTCAGACTCAGGCACTACGATCCCTTCGCCAAGTCAAAACCGTGCTTTGTCTTTTCCCAGTAGGTCGGCTTGTAGAGGAGCTGGAGGAAGCCCTTCCACGCGCCCAGGCTCATCATGACCCAATAGATCGGGACGAAAAGGCCGTATTTCACCAAGTCGTAATTCCCCCGGCGGAAGGCGGCCAACATGCAAGAATAGACAAAGACGAAATTTCCAAGAAAGAGACAGACCAGCGCCCACAGGATGATCGGGAACGGGAACAGGCGCCCCAGCATCTCCCACCGCCACACAAACCACACGACCGTCAGCGCCCAGTACACCGGATTGATGAGCAGGCACAGCGGCGTACCCCCGATCATCAGGTGAAAGCCGATTGACTGGCGCAGGCCCAGGTTCCGCGCCAGCCGGAGGGGATGGCGCCAGTGGACAAGGTAGGTCTGAATGTAGCCCTTGGTCCAGCGCGAGCGCTGGCGGATCCAAAAGCCCAGGTCGCTGCACGCCTCCTCCCAGGTGGTCGAGTCAATCATGCGCGTCGTGTATCTTTTCTTGGCGATTCGGATGCCAAGGTCGCAGTCCTCAGTCACGTTGAAGGCGTCCCAGCCGAGGAGCTCGCGGAGTTTCTCGATGTCGAAGTGGTTCGACGTGCCGCCGAGGGGGATGGGCGACCCTAAGTAGTCCAGCCCCGGCAGGAAGAGGTCGAACCACATGGAGTATTCCGTGGTGAACCATTTCGTCAGGAGATTCTGCCGCGGGTTGTAGAAGTTGAGTTTGGCCTGGAGGCAGATCACATCGTTGGGACATTGCCGGAAGCCGAGCACAGCCTTCTTGATCTGGTCGGGTTCGGGGCGGTCCTCGCCGTCGTAGATGACGAGGTATTTCCCCTTCGCCTGGGCCAAGCCGAGGTTGCAGGCCTTCGGCTTCGTTTTGGGCTGGGAGTGGGGCGTGACGACGGCCCGGATGAAGGGGGGCATGTCCATGCCCTCGACGGCCTCCACGGTGGCCGCGTCGTCCTCCTCGAGAAGAAGTTGGACGTCGAGTTTGTCCTTGGGATAGTCCAGTTTCGTCAGCCCGTCCACAAGCCGGGCCAGGGTCTCCGTCTCACGGTAGAGGGGGATGAGGACCGAGTAAACCGGCAGGTCCTCGTCCTTGAGCGACGCGATCTCCTCCGGCGTGAATTGCATCTCGCGCGTGGTGGCCAGGGAGAGGTGGATGAGGTAGAACTTGAACGCGCAGATGACGAGATAGAACGTCGTCAGTACCGCATTCACCACGGTCAGGAAAAGAATCCGATCCGCGATAAACCAGGCCGCACAGCCGGCCAGGAGGAGAAGGATGGCGACCTTCTGCGCGCCGGTCAGGACGCGGTAGGCGCTCTCGTCCGGGTAGTCCTTGGCGAGTTTGAGCAGAAGCTCCATCGAGGGATCGTCCGGCCTGGGTCGTTCGGCTTGGAAGCGTTTCTTTTTGGGCATGGTTCCTACCGTGGGGTGCGCGCGTCCCTGCTGAGGAGTTCGTCCCGCGTCTCATCGAGTTGCAGCCGGAGCGTCGGCTCGGCCGGGCTGCCCTTGAGCTTCACCTTGCAGGCGATGTCCTTCGCCGCCTCGGGAAATACAACCTTCAGTCGGCCGAGGTCGGACCGCTTCGCGACGCTTTCGATCTCGACGCCGGTGTAGGTGTCCCAGAATTCGATGTCATACTCCCCCTCGGCCATGCCGACGAGCCAGATGTATGCGCCCGCGGGGATTTTGGTGTACTCCGGACTGGCCAGGTTCTGGATCTTGGCCGGGTCGTAGATCCATAGCAGAAGCTCCGTCTTGCACAGCAGGCCCTGGATTTCAAGCTTCTGCCCCCCCGAAAGGGGCAGCGCGGCGTGGACCATCTTGTGGCCCTTGTTGCGGCGGTCCTCACCGTGGGCGAAGGCGGCGAGGGCGGTCCAATGGTCGTAAACGTCGTTCAGATCAATGGCCGTGTCCCACCACCACGGCATGGCGTTCCCCGCTGAGGGCGTCATAAACGCCGCCCACAGGCCGGCGTGGAGGGTCACACCGCGCACGTCCTGCGCGTCCATCTCCGGTTCCCAGTCGCCCCCAAACTCGCTGATGAAATAGGGCTTTCGAAAGCCGTAGTTCTCCTGCCAGCTTTCGCGAATCTTTGACACGATGCCCGTCGTGTAGAGGTGTTTCTGGATGACGTTCAGGTTGGTGATCCCCGCAAGTTTCTTCGTCAGGTCATGGCCAAAGGAACTGGTCGTGACGAGATGGCGATGGGGATCGAAGCGGACGAGGTGGGCCGTCATCTCGTTATGCCACCGGACGATGTCGTCTTCATCGTAGTACTTCGTCAGATCAACCTCGTTGAAGAGTTCCCAGGCGAAGACATGTGTGTGCGCGCCCCACCGAGCGGCGATGTATTCCAGCCGGCGCTTGTAGAGCGCCTTCGCGTCCTTGTTCACGAAGAAATCCATCGGCGAGGCGCATGGCCCGCCGTTCTCCGCGTTGTAAGGGTGCTTTCCCCACGAATCGTCCTTCAACATCCCGTGATAGTCGAAGACCAGTTGCACGTAGATATCATACGTCTTTGCAAGCGCGAGGATGCGGTCAATCTGCCGCGCCGTATCCAGATCGTACTCCCCGGCATAGGGGGCGCGCTCCAACATCATGTTCCACGGGCACATCCAGATGCGGACGTAGTTCTGCCCATGCTCACGCATCTTCTTGAAGTAGTACTCGTAGTCGTCCGCCCACGCCACGTTCTGCCCCATCGGATAGTAGAACTCGCCGTTGTCGAATCCAAAATAGACTCCGTCCGGGCCGCTCCGCCGCACAAAGCCGTGCGATACACCCTTCTCCGCGCACTCGATCCGCGCCGTCTCCGACACGTCCTCCCCCATCGCGTTCTTCACAGTCACCTGATACTCCCACCGCCCCAGCGTCAGGGGGGCAAAGCGAATGAACCACGCCGGTTCCCTCCTCCCCTGTTCATCCTCGTGGATGCCGTCATAGAACCCCCGCACCGACAGCCTTCGCCCGTCCGGACCGATGAATTCGCCCGTCACCGCGATCTGTTCCGGGTCGAAGTACGACTCAAAGGACGCCTCGAACCGCACCCGCAGCTCCACCATCTCATACAGGTTCACCGTCTCCGCGCTGGGCTTGATCTCGACGATCCGAGGCCGACACTGCTCCCACCCCGGCCCCGCCCGGCCTTTGAAGCGGATGTGATCAATGTACACTACCCCCGATGCGTTCTCCTTCTCGTGCAGGATCAGGCTCACCCGGCGCACGTCGTCTCGACCGTCGAACAACTCATCATAGGTTCCCGTCCCGTCCACCTTGAACGTCCCCGCCCGCAGGTCAAAGGTGATGTCCCTGTTCCAACCAATCTCCAGATTCACGAGGGGGGACTCGTAGAGCTTCAATGCCGGCCCGCTGCGCAGCGCCAGGCCCAACTGCATGGCGTCTATTGCATCGTTGTAGACGTCCACGATCAACTCGTCCATGAGCGTCAGGTCCAATTTCGTCTCCCGGCGCAGCTCGAAGCGCGTACGATCCGTCTGGACAAACTCCACCCGGAGCGACCGGGCGCCGTGGGAGAACCTGGCCGTGCTCAGCGCCGTCTTTGCAGGGCCGGCAGCGGCCTCGACGGCCCATTGACTGCTCGCCTCAAAATCGTCCCAAAGAAAGGCCTGCGGCTCGGCGGCCTCAACGACCCTCGGCGCCTCCGGTTTTTTCTTCGTCTCCTCGGTCTGCGTCTCCTCCGGCTCCATGTCCTCCGTCTCGCCGAGGACGGCATCTGCGGCCTTCATTTTTTGATCGGGTATGGCCTTTGGGTGCTCAGGCAGTGCCGGCTCAATCTCCTCGTCGTCGAAGAATTCCATCTCGTCGAGGTCCGTCTCATCTTCCCCCGCAGGAGCGGCCGGCTCATCCTCATCCGCCTCGACATCATCCGTCATCACTGGTTCCGTTTGGTCTGCCACGGGGAGCTGGGCAACAGGGAGTTGCGCGGGCGTAGCGTCCGTCAATGGCGCGGCATGTTGCGACAAATCGCCCGCTATGGGTGCGCTGCGCGGCTGGGCGACCTCGGTGGGTGGGGCCTTCACTTCCTGGGGAGCGTCCTCACAGCCTACCCACAGGAGCAGGATGACGATGGAGAGGAATCGCATGTTCTTCATCAGCGCCGATTGCCGAATCGAGTTCTTCAAGAGGATAAAAATTATACGGCCCGCTCGGTGCAAAGTCAAGGAGCAACGCCCCGTCATGTTTTCCTTGCGAATCCTCTTTGCGGATGCTATCATATGCCGAGCGGGTGGAACGGTGTTGGGTCCAGCAACCTGCAGAGAAAGGCACGCCATGCCGGCAGAGAAGCGCGAAATTGACACCCCAGCGTTCCTTGTTGACCTCGACGCCTTTGAGCGGAACCTGCGCAAGATGCAGGGATTCTTGAACGAGCGCAACGTGCACCTGCGCCCGCACTTCAAGTGCCATCGCATCCCGGAGATCGCCACGAAGCAGATGGAGGCAGGCGCCATCGGCATCACAGTGGCCAAGCTGGCCGAGGCGGAGCTGCTTGTCAAGCAGGGCATCCGTAATGTGCTCATCGCCAACGAGATCCGCGGCGAGCAGAAGATCACGCGGCTGGTCACGCTCGCTCGCGGGGCGGAAGACCTGATAGTGGCCGTGGACAATCAACGCGGGGCCATGGAGATCGCACGCGCCGCCAGGGCCTTCGACGCGGAGGTGAGTGTGCTGGTGGATGTGGATGTGGGCATGGGGCGATGCGGGGTGACTCCCGAAGAAGCGGTGCGGCTGGCGAAGATCGTGAGCAGCGAGGGCGGGCTGGTCTTCCGCGGCCTCATGGGCTACGAGGGCCATGTGCAGAAGCCGCCGCCGAGCGAGGAGAAGGAAAGGGCATGTCGCGCGGCGATGAAGATTTTGATTGATGCAAAAGAGGCCGTCGAGGCCGCCGGCATGGAGGTCGGCATTGTCAGCGCTGGCGGCACCCGGACCTACTATATCACCGGCTGCTACCCGGGCGTAACTGAAATCCAGGCCGGGTCGTACTGTCTGATGGACCTCGCCAGCAGGGAGGGTGGGGGCGACTTCGAGTTGGCCTCGACGATCCTCACCACCGTCATCTCCCGTCCCGCGCCAGATCGGGCCGTCACCGACGCAGGGATGAAGTCCATTCACCCCGCCGCCGGCATGCCCAAGGTCAAGGACATCGAGGGGGCGGCGGTCACAGCCCTCCATGCCGAGCATGGCATCCTGAAGCTGGACCCCAGCGTCGAGCTAAATCCGGGCGACACCCTCGAACTCTACGTGCCCTATCTCGACGGGACCGTCAACCTCCACGAGAAGCTCTACTGCCTGCGCGGCGAGGCCATCGTCGGCGCGTGGGACGTGGCCGGACGCTACTGCAGCACGTAGCCGGAAAGGATAATATGAGCATGAACGCTGCGAATCCAAACGAATCCGCATCGGCAGGCGGCGGGCCCCGCGCGGTGGCTATCATACCCGCCCGCTTCGCCTCCACCCGCCTTCCCGGAAAGGCCATCCTTCCGGAAATCAAGGAGAAGACGGGCAAGTATCTGATCGAGCACGTCTATAGCCGCATCCGGCAGGCGACCGGAATCTCGCGGGTGATCATCGCCACCGACCACCCCAAGATCAAACAGGTGGTCGAGGGCTTCGGCGGCGAGGCGGTGATGACCTCGCCTGAGTGCCAGTCGGGCACCGACCGCGTGGCCGAAGTTGCCGCAAACTTGGACGTGGACATCGTCGTCAACGTCCAGGGCGACGAGCCGGAGGTCCACCCGGAGATGGTTGACGCGGTGGTCCGCCTCCTGCGCGAAGACCCCGGCGCCGCCATGGCCACGCTCGCCCACCGGGTCGCCGACCTCCGCGAGCTGGCCGATCCCAACGCCGTCAAGGTCATCGTGAATATTGACGGCTATGCGATCTACTTTTCGCGTTATCCGATCCCCTACATCCGCGAATCGCCCGCCCAACTGCATGTCGAAGACTTTCCTTACCTGAAGCACATCGGCATGTACGCCTACCGCAAGGACTTCCTTATGACCTATACGAAGCTGCGGCCCTCCCGCCTCGAACAGGCGGAGAAGCTGGAGCAGCTCCGCGCGATAGAGAACGGTTATCGGATCAAGGTGGCCGAGACGCCCCACAGGTCTATCGGCGTGGACACGCCCGAAGACATGAAGGCATTTATCGAAAAATTCACCTAAGCGAATGTGGTTAAGTGTATTGAAGGATTGGCGGACATGACCGACGAAGAAAAGAAAACGGACGAACAGCGAAAAGAACCCGACGTGCAGAAGAAAGTGGACTCGGATTGGAAGAAGCAGGCCCAGGTGGAGAAAGATGCCGCGGCCAAGAAGGGGAAAGAGAAGGAAAAAGCGAGACGCGCTCCCCTCCCTCCCCCCGACTTCGCCACATTTATCAACAGCCTTGCCGTCCAGACGCTGATCGCCATGGGTCAAATTGAGAACCCCGTGACCAAGAAGGAAACTCTGGACCTCGACCAAGCCAAGTACACCATAGACCTCCTCGGCATGTTGGAACAGAAGACGAAAGGCAACCTCACCGACCCCGAGAAAAAACTCCTCGACCAGGTCCTCTACGACCTGCGCATGCGCTACGTCGCGACGGTGGGCGGGTAGAGAATATTGAATTGCGAATGATGAATATCGAATGTCGAACGAAGAAAGCGGGGATCATGTAGGATGGGCCCTGGCCCATCAAACCAATCGGCCATCCTGCGCCTTCACCGATTGCCCGCCCCTTGCCCCCCTGCCTCGACCAGGGCCGATAAGCCGTGCGCCGCGCACTCCAACTCGATTGTGTGCTCAACAAAGCTCAGCCGGAATCCGCCGAGGGCCTTATCTGCATGAGGAACGTAGTAACTGTTCTCGGCCGTAAACTGGTTTTGGAGGAGGAACCGGACCATCTCGCGCGCGATTCGGTCGTAATCCTCTGACCGGACCTTCATCCGCTTGGCCAGAGCGCACGCTGCGTTCACGGCCCGAAGCCGAAACGCCGTGGCGGCGACGGTCGGCGGGTTGCCGATGTCCGTTCCGTGGTCGGACCCGCCGATGTAGTCGAGAAACGGGGTGCGGTCCCCTTCGAGCACATGGGGGCGAATTGCCTCGGCCATGCTGAGGCAGTACTCGGCGCAGGCGACGCTGCCGGAGAACGCATGGAGCTCGGACAATCCCTCGGCGGCCCACGGGTCTTCGAGCGGTTGTTCCCGTTTGAGATCGGCGTCGCGCCGGTTCATTATGTATTCCGCGCACTGCAGCGCCGCCTTCAGCGCGGTCTCATCCTTGGTGAGTCGGTGCAGCCGCACAAGGGCCAGGAGCCCCTGCCCCGCATAGTAGCGATGGGCAACATCCGCCCGATCCACCCGCTTGTTGAACTCGTAGATCGGGAAGAATGACCCGTCCTCCCTTTGCATATAGGTCAGGAAACGACCAAGGCCGCGGATGGCATCGTCATACTCCTTGTCTTCGGTCACGGCCCGGTGATCCAGCAGGACCAGAAGGGCCAGGGCGGCGGGACCGAGCCTGCCATGAACGTTTTCGTGGACATAGCAGAATTCATCCGGTTTCTCGGCGGCGACAATGTGCTTCGCCAGGAACTGCGTGGCCCGCCGCGTCGCGCCGATTAGTTTGTCGTCTTTGGCCTTTCGGCAGAGCCCGAGCAGGGCAAGCGTCGCCTCGGCGTGCCGGACGACGTTGTAAACCTTGCGTTCATAATGATTCTCGAAGGGGTTGTAGAAGTTTGCGAAGCTGCCGTCGTCGGCCTGGGCGGAGACGAGCCATCGCCCGGCGGCCAGGGCCGCGGAGTCAATCATGCCCTCCGTCGGCTCGGGCGGAAGGGGGACGGCGCGATAGGGGTCCACATAGCCCCCGTCCTTTCCTCCGGCTTCGCGTTCCGTAAAAGCTATGGTTCGGATACGCAGGACCTCCGTGTTGAGGGATTGCCATGCATCGGCGGGAAGGCCCGCATCGGCGCAGGCGGTCTCCAACAGGCGGCTCCGGCCGGTGAATTGCCTTGCGATGATCTCGGCGGGAAGGACATACCCCTTCGCATCGCCCTTCCGTGCCGCCACGCCGTCCAGGCCGGGGGCCATCTCCAGGACCACGTTCAGGCTGGGGTGAGGGAAGAGAAGCTTCTGCGCGACGAGGACGTCTATCTTGAGCCGGACGGCTTCGGCCTTGTCCAGCCCCAGGTTGGCAAAGGCTGGGTCAACCCGCATCTGAACCGCCGCGCGCGACGCGGCGTCGGCGAGGGAATCCCCGGCGGCCGCCGTCCTAACCGAATCGCCGCCGGGACCGTAGGCGGTGACGAACACCTCGCGCCCGGCCACCTTGGAGCAGTTGGGGGGGACATCGCCCGCGCCTGCGCCTTGCGAGTAGAGGGCGGCGCGGGCCTGCCGCAGGAGAAACGCCTTGTCGAGGGGCGTAAGGAGCAGGCTGGGCGTCTCCCCCGGCCTATCCTTGGGGGAGAAGTCCTGGCCTGGGACTACCTGGCAAAGCAGGGGGACGATCAGCAGGACCAGGATGCGGGGGAGATTTCGACCACAGCGCCTCATGCCTTGATCACCGTCCGGCGATACCACTCGATCGTGCGGCGCAGGCCATCCTCGAAGGTTACTTTGGGCTCATATCCCAGCATCTTCCGGGCCTTCTCGATGTCGGCCTGTGAGCGGCGCACGTCGCCCGGGCGGGGGTCGCTATAGTGGGGCTTGATGTCCGTCCCGAGAAACTTGTTAATAATGCCGATGATTCGGTTCAGGGTGATCCTGTCCCCGCAGCCCACATTGAACGCCTCGCCGGAGACCCCATCGGCGACGAGGGCGAGGAGGTTGGCGTGGACCGCGTTTTCCACGTAGGTGAAATCGCGCGACTGCTTTCCGTCGCCGTAGACGATAGGCTGCTGGCCCGAAAGGATTCTGGTGATGAAGCTTGGGATGGCGATCGCGTATTGCGACTTGTGGTTCTGGCGCGGGCCGAAGATGTTGAAGTAGCGGAGGCAGACCGTTTCAAGGTTATACACATTTGCGAAAGATCGCGCATAGGCCTCAAGGGCCACCTTCCCCGCGGCATAGGGTGACAGGGGCCAGAGCTGCTGGTCCTCCCGCCGGGGGAAGCCCGGCGAGTCGCCGTAAACCGAGGAAGAGGAGGCAAGGACAATCCGTTTGACTCCGCGTTCCTTGCACGCCATCAGCAGCGAGACCGTCCCGTTCACGTTCACATCATGGCTGAGATGTGGGTCCTCAACGGATCGCGGCACGGACGGCAGGGCCGCCTCGTGGAATACGTAGTCGCATCCGTCCACCGCCCGTCGAAGCGTCGCCTCGTCGCGCAGGTCGCCTTCGATCATCTCGATGCGGCCCGCGAAATGCTCGATGTTCTCGCGGCGACCCGTGGAAAAATTGTCCAGGACGCGGACCGAGTCGCCCCGGTCGAGCAGCGCCTCCACGATATGCGAGCCGATGAAGCCCCCCCCGCCTGTCACCAATATTACGCTCATTCGCCTCTTTCCTGACGACGAATCCTATCCCTTATCCCCGCCCGTGATGCCCGGCATGCACCAGCCGGAACTCCACGCCCTTCTCTTTGGCCCAGGCGCTGACGGCGTCCGCGTCAATCTCGGGCAGGTCTACCGTGGTCACTTCCACCTCCGGAAAGGTCTTCCGCGCCGCCTCGATGAAGGCCATGACTGCTTGGTGCGCGGTGGGACTTTCGGGGTGGCAGAGCTTTCGATACATGGCCGGATCGGTGGTCGTCAGGCTGACGGACACGCGGTCAATCAGCCCTGCCAGTTCGGGGCAGATATCCCGGCCGTTCAGGGGGGACCCCTGGCCGTTCGTATTGAGTCGCGTCTTTACGCCGCGCTGTTTCGCCTGTTTTGCAATGGCTTTGACGACATCGAGGCGCAGCGTGGGCTCGCCCAGGCCGGCGAACACTACTTCTTCGTACTTGCTCATATCCCCCGCCGCCGCGATGATTGCAGGAAGGCTCGGCTCGGCGTCCAGGCGGAGATGGTGGCCTTTCACATAGAAATCGCTCCTCCGCCTGCAAAACACACACCGGTTGGGGCAGTGGTTGGTGATGTTCAGATACCGGGAGCGCCGGATGGTGTAGGCTATCTCGTTCCGGGGCGGGCGCTTCCCCACGCCGAACAACCGGTGCGCATTCAGAGAGGTCATCCGCGCCACATCGGGCGGCGCGACGTGATGCAACTGCGCCAGTTGCTCCGCTGTGTCTGTCATATAGGCGGGCTCGTTTCGCTTCCCGCGGTGGGGCTGCGGGGCAAGGAATGGACAGTCCGTCTCGAGAAGGGTTCGCTCCAGGGGGACGGCCTTCGCCGTGTCCCGCAGGGCCTCGGCATCGGGGAAAGTCAGTTGCCCGGCAAAGGAGATGTAAAGTCCAAGTTTGAGAAATGCTTTGGCCTGCTCCGCGCTCCCCGAGAAGCAGTGCATCACGCCTTTCAGCCGGCCGCCGGCCGTCTCGCCCAGGATGCGAAGGCAGTCGTCATAGGCGTCGCGACAGTGCACGATCAAGGGACGGCCGAGTTTCGCCGCCAGGTCCAATGTCCGGCGAAAGGACTTTTCCTGAACATTTCGCGGAGAGTAATCGCGGTAAAAATCCAGCCCCGTCTCGCCGATAGCGACCACCTTCGGTTCGGCGGCCAGCGCCTCCAGGCGGGCCCAGTCCTGCTCTGTCACGCCGACGGAATCGTTGGGATGGATCCCGACGGCGGCGTAGAGCGTGTCGTGGGCCTTTGCCAGGGCGACTGTATTTTCGTTGGATGGCCCATTGATACCGACGGTAATGATAGAGGTGATGCCGGCCTGGCGCGCCCGATCGAGGACGGCGCTCAGATCGTCCTTGAAATCCGGGAAGTCGAGATGAGCATGGGTATCTATCATGGGGAGATTCTCCCGTACCATAAAGGCAACTGACTTTATATCAAATCAAACGCGCCGCTGTTTTTCAAGTATTTTCGATCTGTGATTTTCGATTGCCAATTCCAAGAGAAAAAACGAAAAGCCGAGCGCGGCGAATAGGCGGGAACCTGTGCCATGACAGAGATTTACGCATTTGGGAAAAGGAAACGCGCCATGTGGAAAAAGGCTTGACAGAAAACAGGCTATAACTTATACTACCAAAACGGGGATGAAACGGGGATTGTATAATCCTCACACCATACCAACCCAGAAGCTGCGCACAAGCGGCCGGAGCGAGACGCACGGTTCGGTCGAGCGGAGGTAGTTGTGGCGACATTGGCCGACATTCTCAAGCACTACGGTCTCGTCAGCGATGAACAGATCAAAGTGGCCCGGCAGATGGAGCAGTCTGACGGCATCAAGCTGGACCAGGCCCTGGTGCGGCTGGGATTCGTAACCGAAGAAGAGGTGCTCAAGGCCCGGGGCCAGGAGCACCACATGCAGATTGTGGACCTCTCCAGCGTGCGCATCAGCCGGGAAGTGCTTGGTTTGGTATCCAAGGAGGTCGCCGAGAAGCACAAGCTCCTCCCCCTTGCGCAAACCAATGGGGTCCTCACCGTGGCCGTGGCCGATCCCCTGGACCTCTACACACTTGACAACCTGCGCTTCGTGCTCGGCGCCGAGTTGCGGTGCGTCCTGGCCTCCCGCGAGATGATCGAGCGCGGCATCGCCAATTGCTATAGCGGGGCGGCGGCGGCCAAGATGTCTGACGAGATGAAGAAGATCGGCGGCGAGGAGATCTCGGAAGACGCCGAGCTGGAGGCCATGGGCATGGACGCGGAGGGCGACGACGCCCCGGTCGTCCGGTTGGTGCACATGGTCCTGAAAGAGGCCGTGCGGGCGCGGGCGAGCGACATCCACATCGAACCGCTTATGGACCGGGTGCGGGTCCGGTACCGTGTAGACGGAGTCTGCAAAGAGGTCCAGAGCCCCCCTAAGCGCCTTCAGGGGCCGATCATCTCCCGCGTGAAGATCATGGCGGGGATTGACATCGCCGAGAAGCGGCGCCCGCAGGACGGGCGCATCGCCATTACGGTGGGCGGCAAGGCCCTCGACCTCCGCGTCTCCTGCCTGCCTGCCTCCCACGGCGAGAGTGTTGTGCTCCGGCTCTTGGAAAAAGAATCGGTCATGATCAACCTCACCGATTTGGGGTTTGATCCGCAGGACTACAAGCGTTTCGAGAGGATTATCCGCCGTCCGAACGGCATCTTCCTGGTGACCGGTCCCACCGGCAGCGGCAAAACTACCTCCCTCTATGCCGCGCTGAACGAACTGAACCGGCCCGACGTAAAGATCATTACGGCGGAAAACCCCGTGGAATACCATATGACCGGCGTGAACCAGTGCCACGTGAGAGAGAGCATCGGACTGACGTTCGCCGCCATCCTCCGCGCCATGTTGCGCCAGGCCCCAAATATCATCCTCGTCGGCGAGATTCGCGACGCGGAAACCGCCGAGATCGCCATCCAGGCCGCTCTGACGGGCCACTTGGTCTTCAGCACTTTGCATACCAACGACGCCCCGTCGGCCATCACTCGCTTAACAGACATGGGCGTGGCGCCGTTCCTTGTGTCCACGTCCATCCAGGCCGTCATGGCCCAGCGTCTCGTGCGCCGGATATGCAACCGGTGCAAGCAGCCGATCACGTATGACATGCGCGAACTGGCCGTGCTGGGGATAAAACCGGAGCAGGTGCAAGGCGTAACCTTTTACAAGGGCGCCGGATGCGCCGACTGCAACGACACCGGCTACCGGGGCCGAAGCGCCATCTTTGAGATGATGGAGATGACCAACGACCTGCGTGAGATGGCCTTTGCCCGCGCCTCGTCGCGGAAGATCCGCCTCCAGGCGCGGCGCAACGGCATGGTCACGCTGGAAGGCGACGGCGTGCGCAAGATACTCTCCGGCGCCACCACTCTCGAAGAGATACTGAGCATTACGCAGCGCGAAGAACCGCTCGTATAATCCCTGCGGTTTCGCGTTTCGACGTGTTGACAAGCCCCTTTCCGGGGGTATAATGTAACAGGCGCGCGAGCTTTACGTACATCCCTGAGGTATCCATGGCTCAAGCCAAGCGACGAATACTCGGCCAGATCCTGAAAGAAATGAAGTGCGTCACGGAGAGTCAGGTCCAGGAGGCCCTGGCGATCCAGAAGCAGCGCGGCGGCGTGATCGGCGAAATCCTCGTGAGCCTGGGTTATGTCAAGGAAGCCGACATCCGGCGCGCCCTCTGCAAGCAGGCAGGCATGCAGGAGGTGGACCTGGACAAGGTGGACATCCCCCCCGAGATCATCGAGCGCGTGTCGGCCGACATAGCGACCACCTATAAAGTCGTCCCCGTCACCGAGCAGAAGGGCGTCCTCTACTTGGCCATGGCCGACCCGCTGGATGTGAAGACGCTCGACGCCCTCCGGTTCATGCTGGGGCGCGTCGAGGGCGTCCTGGCCGACGCGGAGGCCGTCGTGCGAGCCGTGGACCGATATTACTCCGGCCAGGGCGAGTCGGCCGAAGATATCATGCGCGAGCTGGACGACTCCGCGCTGGCCGACTTCGAGCAGATCAATGTCGAGACGATAGACGAAGACACCATCACCAAGATGGCCGATTCCGCCCCGGTGAAAAAGCTCCTGAGCCTTGTCCTGCTCAACGCCATCCGAGACAAGGCCAGCGACATCCATTTCGAGCCATTCGAGCAGGAGTTCCGAATCCGATACCGCGTGGACGGCGCTCTGTACGAGATGCAGCCGCCCCCCAAGCCCCTCGGCATGGCCCTTACATCGCGCATCAAGGTCCTTGCGGACCTGAACATCGCCGAGCGGCGCGTGCCCCAGGACGGGCGAATTGAGCTCAACGTGGCCGGCTCGCAGGTGGACCTCCGTATCTCCGTCCTGCCGACCATGTTCGGGGAGAGCGTCGTCATGCGCGTCCTGGACCGGTCGGCCCTCGGGCTCGATCTCGACCGCCTGGGCTTTCGCGACGACGACCTGGTTCTGTTCCGCCAGCTCATCAACAAGCCGAACGGCATCATCCTCGTCACCGGACCCACCGGCAGCGGGAAAACCTCCACGCTCTATTCGGCGCTGAACGAAATTAACTCGGTGGAGGACAAGATCATCACCACTGAGGACCCGGTGGAATATGACTTGGCCGGCATCATGCAGGTCCAGGTCCACCCCGAGTACGACGTCACGTTCGCCAACTGTCTCCGGAGCATCCTTCGTCAGGACCCGGATATCATCCTCATCGGCGAGATTCGCGACCACGAGACGGCGGAGATCGCCGTCCACGCCTCCCTGACGGGTCATTTGGTCTTTTCGACGCTCCACACCAACGACGCCCCCACGTCCATCACCCGCCTGCTCGAAATCGGGGTGGAACCGTATCTCTTGACAGCGACCGTGGAGGGGATCGTGGCCCAGCGGCTCGTTAGGCGCATCTGCAAGCAGTGCAGGCACGAATTTGCGCCGAGCCCGGATATCCTCAGAGAGATCGGCCTGACCCTCGAGGAGGTCCAGGACCGCAAGTTCGCCTTTGGGGTGGGGTGTGACGCCTGCTCAAACATCGGTTACAAAGGTCGCATGGCCATCATCGAGCAGCTGGTCCTCGACGACGAACTGCGGGACCTCGTCATGGACCGCGCATCGGCCGTCAAGATTCGCGACGCCGCTCGACAGAAAGGCATGCGCACGCTGCGACAGAGCGGAATTCTGGCCATTTACGACCAGTTGACGACGATTGAAGAAGTCATGAAAGAAACCGTTATGGAAGACATGGATATCGGGTAGCGGTCCCGAAGGAGGTGGAAGATGCCAAGATTCCAGTATGAAGCCATGAACGCCCAGGGACAGGCCATGCGCGACCAGATTGACGCGCAGTCCACCGAAGACGCGATCACCAAAATCCGCGCCAAAGGCCTGTTCCCCACCGACGTCCGCGAGGTGAGGGAAAAGAAGCGCGGAAAGGTGTCCATCAAGAAGAAAGCCGCGGGAAAGACCGTCGCCTTCGGCGGCGTCCGCTCCAAACAATTGACGCAGTTCACCCGGCAGCTCTCAACGCTCCAGGACGCAGGTCTGCCCATCGTGAAAAGCGTTAAAATCCTCGAAGGGCAATTGAAGCCGGGCGTCCTCAAGAATGTGCTCATCAGCGTGGCGGAGGACATCGAGAGCGGCTCCAATTTCTCCGAGGCCCTCGCCAAACACCCCCGCGCCTTCGACAAACTGTATGTGAATATGGTCAAAGCAGGCGAGGCGGGCGGCGTCCTCGACGCCATCCTCCAGCGCCTGGCCGACTTCCGCGAGAAATCCGCCAAGCTGAAACGCCAGATCGTCGGCGCGATGGTCTATCCGGCCGTCGTCGTCACCATCGCCAGCCTGATCCTCGTCGGCATCATGATCTTCATCATCCCGAAATTCGAAAGCATGTTCCAGGAACTGGGAATCCGGCTCCCCGCGCTGACCCAGGCGCTCATCAACTTTGCCAACTGGGTCAAGACCTACTGGTACCTCATCCCGGGCATTCCCCTCAGCATCTACATCCTTATGAAGTTGATTTGCCTCAGCCGCGCCGGGCGCTACGGCATGGACTGGCTCAAGCTGCGGCTGCCGATCTTCGGCAACATTATCCGCAAGTCCGTCATCGCCCGCTTTACCCGCACCCTGGGCACGCTCGTCGGCAGCGGCGTCCCCATCCTTGAATCGCTCAATATCGTGCGCGAGACGACCGGAAACGCCGTCATGGCCAACGCCATCAGCAACGTGCACGACAACATCCGCGAGGGCGGCACCGTAGCCGATCCCCTCGGCCAAAGCGGAATCTGCGACGATATGGTGGTCAATATGATTGACGTCGGCGAGGAGACCGGCGACCTCGACAAGATGCTCCTCAAAATCGCCGACAACTATGACGAAGAGGTGGACGTCGCCGTTTCCGCCATGGTCAGCCTGCTCGAACCAATCATGATCATCGTAATGGGCGGCGCTGTCGGATTTATCGTTATCTCCCTCTTCCTGCCGCTCATCGAGCTGCTGAATAAGATCGGCTCGGCGGGAGGAATGGGATAAGAAGGTAGAAGCGGCGTCCCGCCGCTTTTGGAGATGCAGGACTGTAGAGACTCTTTATGAAGGAGGAGATCAACATGAGAAAAGGCAGTTCTCGTGGGATGTCGCTGGTGGAGTTGCTGGTGGTGATCGGCATCATCGGCATCATTGCCTCAACACTCATGCCCACCATCAAGGCCGTGCGCGTTAAGGCCACGGAAAAGGCCTGTCGGGCGGAAATCCGCGATTTTGAGACCGCCGCTCGCAACTTCCACGACGACTTCGGCTTCTTTCCGCCAGATACATTCGGATCAAGCTACAACACCTACATGTCCACCAGCGGCGTGCGATACAATCGCTCCCTTTCACCGCTGCTCAAAGGCTGCCCGGCGCGTTCCGATATACTGTTAACCTCCGACGACATCTCCGGGCCGGAAAACACCTCCATCTGCATGGTCTTCTTCCTCGGCAGCGAGTTCACCATTGGCGGAAAGGTCCACGGACCCTACTGCGAGTTCCGAAAGGAACAGCTCGTCCCCCACCCCGACGACCCGGAGTGGCGGGGCAGGCGATACCCGGCCTCCGGGAGCGCCACCGGGACGCCCTGGAACGTCTATGGCAGCTACGGGGCGCGTGGAACCACCGCGACCCCCATCCCCTGGTCCATCCGAGGCGTGGATGACAGCAACCCCGGCACCGATGTCCGGCTGTTCCAGTATCTCGACAAATTCGGTCCGGCGCGGAGGGGCCACGCCATGTTCTGGGACTACTATGTGTATGACTGCCATGACCCGGAGGGGTGGAACACCTACGGTCCCGAGCCGCAGCCGCCGGTCCACAACCTTGGATTTGTGGATATCTCCTGCTACGGATTCGACGGCGGCACGTCCGTAAGCGTGGCGGAGGGCAGCGAGGACAGCGGCGGGGGTGGGGGCGAGGGTGTGAGCGAAGATGACGAGGTCAGCGGCTCCAAGGGCAAGGAGCTGCGCGGCATGTGGAAGGACGACATCAACAACTGGGCCGAGGTCAACGTCTGGCCCTATCGCAATACACTCAAGCGGTAAAAAACATATGCCAGACCTTTCCGCGGTGCGGACGGAATTCAAATTGGCCAAGTGTCATAAGGCCAAAAGACGCGAGATTGGCCTAATTACGGGACTTTTCAGAGTTGTAGTCCCATTCACATCCCCCGTTTGATGCGCGGAAAAGCCGATCGTGCCGCACAGCAGAAAAACCATCCGAAAGATGGGACATCGGTCGCTTGCCGCGATATAATTTAATGGAGCGCGGATGAAAGCCGTTGCTCCGCCCGGCAGGGATGCCCTCAAGTCCGGATTGCAAAGGGAGGTTCGAAATGAGCAAGAACAAGACGTACGGCTTTACCCTCATCGAATTGCTGGTGGTCATCAGCATCATCGGCATCCTTTCCGGGATCCTTATCCCGGTCACATCCACCGCCCGCCGAAAGGTGCGAGAAATGGCCACCAAGGCCGAAATCCACTCCCTTGAGACGGCCTGCGCCTCCTTTATGGCCGATTCGGGCCAGTACCCCCCGGACCTCTACCACAATGTGCGAAACATGAACGGCGTGCGCCTGGTCTTCGGGGCCGTGCCTTTCCGGGATCAGTATCAGATGAATTACATTGACCGCGAAACCCTAAAAATCAATGATACGACAAAGACCCTCGTCTTCTGGCTCGGCTCCAAGTTCGACGTTATGGGCAAGCTCTACGGCCCCTATACGACGTTCTCGCTGAATAGACTCACCCTTCTCAGCCCGGACGATCACGTTTACAAATGGATCGGCTACGGCAGGCAGGGAAGCATCACCGGCATCAAGGGCGTCGGCGACGACCTGGAAGTCGAGATTTACCTCCGATGCCTGAAGGACCATTTTGATAGTTGCTACGTCTATGACTGCCACAACCCGGAGGGAAAGCGAATCCAGACGGACGGCTTCCCCGCGGGGTCCGGCCTGGACGCCAAGGCGCACAACCTGAACACCGTTGACCTCTGGAGCATGGGGTACGACAGAAGCCCCTTCATGACGGGCGCCAAGGAAGGCGGCGGCGAGCCGGATCGCGGACTGGCCTCCACAGTCGGGGAGGAAAAACAGTCCCAGAGGTTCGGCAACGACATCACCAATTGGTACTGATCCGATGGATGAACGGCCCATGAAACCCAGTCAGATGTCAGACAAAATAAAAGGCGTGACCCTGGTGGAGCTTCTGGTGGTCATCTCCATCATCGCGTTCCTTGCCGGGGCTCTGGTCGTGGCGTCCCAGAAGATCCGCGAACAGGCCCAGGAGCATGGCGCAAGGGCGCTGATCGAGAAACTCATCAGCGCCAACGAGCAGTTTTTTAACGAGTGGCGGCAATACGCGCCCGATTCTCCTGAGGGGTTGAGGGCGGTGACGGACGGGCGAGTCACTCAGTTTGAGACGTCGCCCGCCATCCCCACCGAAATCGAAACCAGGGAGATAGACGTGGCGGCCCCCGGCATGCCGGCCGACAAGATGCCCACCACGTGCAGCGAGTATCTGATGATCTCCCTCCAATTCTGGGGGCAGTTCCTGAAGCTCTCCAAAGAAAATATCGCCGGACCCGAGAGGAAGATTGACCTCGGAACCCTCGGTTCAAAGGGAATGGAGACGGTCAACAGCAAATGCATCATTGTTGACAACTGGGGGCGTCCGATCTTTTACGACTGCCATAAGCCCGAAGGGAAGCGATACACCCCGGGAATCGTCGCCCATAACATCAACGCCTTTGACATCTTCTCGCTCGGCGCCGACGGACGAACCTCCTCCACCAGCAACAAAATTGACGACGACGGCGACGGCACGGTGGATGAGTCGGACGAGGCCGATAAGCTGGGCGAGTCGGTGGACGACCTGAACAACTGGCGAGGCATGGATAGGAGATAAGTGATTTTGGATTTTGGATTGCTGATTTTGGATTTGCATGGCTTTTCAATCCAAAATTCAAAATCCAAAATCCAAAATGGAATACGAGGCCCTGTATGGGAGAAACACCAATGAAACGTCAAAAGGGATTCACACTGACGGAGATGCTCGTAGTTATCTCCATCATCGGCATAGGCGCAGCCATGACCTTCTCGCTTGGGTCAGGCTTTGTGAAGGGCAACAAGGTCTCCCAGGCCACGCGGCTTACCCACGCCGCCCTCCTGGAGGCCCGCAGCCGGGCCATCGCCACGCGCACCAACACCTCAATGGTCCTCTATAGGCTGGACAATCTGGCCGTCATGACGGACCACAGGTGGGTCCCCATCGGCCAGCCGGTCGTCCTGCCCGATCCGTGCTACTTCTACATCACTGATGGAAATGACTACATGGCTCCCGGTTGGAGCATCAACAAAATCGCCCCCCAGCACTACATCATGGCCATCACCTTCGAGTCCACCGGCGCCGCCATCAAGAACCTGCCGAACGCCTATTGGAACAGGGCGACGCGCAGCGGCGCAATCTTCGTCAACATCATTGACCCGACGCTGGTGCGCTTCGGCGCCCGCGGTGGGCAGGTCACTTCCATTGAGGGAGACTCGATAAACCTCAACGGCAGCCGGTGGGAGTTCCCCGATAGGGGGTATGTCATGATCGGAAGCGAACTCGTGTCCTATAACAGCGTCGGCTTCACGATTGACCAGAAAGCCAAACTGATCGGCGTCCAGCGCAGCATGTTCGGCTCCGGCAGCGGCGCCACGCTGGAGGGCAAGTCGGTTTATGTATCCGGGTTCTGCGGGAGTATTATGATCGTGGCCTCCACAGGCCACGTGGTGACCGTGCTCTTGTAACGTAAAAGAATGTGGCTTATGCCTTTTGCTCTCGTCATTCCCGCGTACGCGGGAATTCACGAGTGGTCGCGGGCCTGGATTCCCGCTTTCGCGGGAATGACAGCGCTTGGTTAAATGGTCGCACTTCGGGAGGAGTGAGCTGTGCACGCGGCGGAAACTAAAAACGGCTTTACGGTGCGTCGGACCTTTCCGGCGCGCCCGACCGGCTTCACGCTGATCGAAATCCTGATGGCCATGTTCATCATGGCCCTCGGCGTCGTCGGCGTCATGTCTCTGTTCCCCATCGGCCTGGAATCCACCCGGATCGCCATGGACACCACCATGGCCGACATCATCGGCCGCACGGGCGTCGCCATGATGCAGTGCTACATGAACGCCAGCGAAATCTACGACACAGGGGTCGGAATACCGGGTGTGAACAACACCACACCCCACTTCCGCAATCCAAGCCGGTCCTGCACCATTGACGAGGTCTTTTACCCCGGCCGGCTTCGATTTTATTCGCTGGACCACACGACTTATGTTCCCTCCGTCACCGGCTCTCACAACATCGAGGGATTCTACCTTCGATTTGTCAAAGGCGAGGCCGCAGGCCAGATCCGGCGGATCGCCAGCGCAAGCCAGAAGGACCTGACGATTGACGCCACCTACCCGGCCCCCATGAACGAACTTCCGCCGAACCTGAATCGAAACTCCTCCAAACTAATAGTCACCCGATACGGCTTTCCAACGCAATGGAAACCGACGCGGATAGGAGTCGTCCGGAACGTCCAGGCCGGCGCGGTCATCCCGGGAGACGTCCTCGACCACGACCTGAACGGCGATCCCTCCATACCCTGGGGTGGGAGCGAATGGGACGGCGGATCCTACTACATCCTCTTCACCGGCGGCAGGGCGCGCGGACGTCTGTTGCAGATTACCGGCGGAGGGTCAAACCTGCTCAGCATAAGGACCGGCGCCATTAACCTCGAAGACGACGGCGTGCAGGCCGGCGACACCTTCGCCGTCCTCGGCTGCGAGGACGTTCGGCCTTGCACCTTCCCGCCCAACTTCGGCGGGGTAAGGTTCGACTTGCGCTTTGAGACGCCGCCCATCATTCCCTACTACACCGCGCCCGTCCCGGTCGAAGTAAAACAAGGCAACGCAGGCGGTACGGACTTCTCCATGCCGGCGGAATATGCCTTCGCCTGCATCATCAGCACGGTGGATTCGCCTCCGCCGGTCTTCCCCGATGTGGGCGGGGCTAAGACGGCGCGGGTGGATGTGATTATCTACAGGAACTACGGGCGCGACTCAAACGATCCCAAGACATGGGAGTCGCTCGAGCAGCAGGCCCGCGCCGTGGGCTTCTACACGGGCTTCGTATCGCCGCTATAGCGCTAAAACCTCCCGGAGGTTGCAAGCCTCCGGGAGGTTTACAAAATGTCAGGAGGCCATGAAAATGGCAATGTCAGAAAACTGCAAAGCAAGACAGGCCCGATGCGGGGGATTCACCATGATCGAACTCCTCATCGCCTTCGGCCTCATGGTCGTCCTGCTGAGCACCGTTTACATCATTTTCGATACCGGCAGCAAGGTCTTCGGCAAATCCTCCGCCCGCCTCGAAATCATGGAACTGGCGCGGACTGTCTTTCACATCATGGAACGGGACCTCAACGGGGCCACGGTTGACGCCGACGGCCGCGTCTTCCGCGGCTACGGCTTCGCCTACGCCTCCAGCGCCACATACGGCGGACGAAAGGTCTTCGGGCTGCCGGGGCTGAACACCGACTGGCGAAATACAAGCTACTATCTCTACGCAAGCTATGACTACAACGTCTCCTACAACTTCAGCGACCTCCTCTGGTTCCGAACTGACAGCGCCCCCGAGTCGGGCGGAGGACAGGCCGAGGTCATCTACCGCCTTGCCTGCCCGCCCCAGGGCGCGGGGGCCTTCACCAAATACTATTACGGTGGAACACTCGAACGCGGCATCCGCACCACATGGCCCGCCTCATCAACCGACCCCAACGCCTTCTCAAGGGTGATGACAAACAACACCGACGCTCAGAACTGCCCCCTTGTGACCAGCTTTCCGCCCCAGGTCCAGAGCGACAACCCGTCCGACCCGGTGATGCAGATCATCCCCCTCGCGCCGTTCTGCTACGAACTGCGCTTTGATTTCCTCGATGCCTTTGCCTGGAACACGAAATCGGGGCAGATGCATCGCTTCCACGACGGCGTCTCCCTGGACTCCAACACGACCATGAGCGCCTATGAGGTCTGGCCTCCGCGGGGATCGTTGAATCCGACTCGAGGCCCCATGTCCGAATACAGGCTGTGGAGCACCGCCAGACTAACCGCAAACGAATGTCGCCGCCACCTGCCGGCGGCCGTTAAGGTCTATACTCGTCTCGGCGACATCCGCCAGGTGGTTTGGGCCGACATGACAATAGACTTCGGGTCGTGGGGAAGAGTAGCCGACGGCCAGGTCCAGGTGGACGAAATAGGCATGGTCTTCGAACAATGGTTTTTTCTGCCGCAGCATGTGCGATTTCCGTATCCCGACTAATTGACGCTCGGCAACGGATCCCAACCTCCCGGAGGTTTCGAACCTCCGGGAGGTTGCAGGAGACGAAAGGAAAAAGAAATGAAACCTCGCATCACACTCCTTCAGCCGCGCCGTGAGGAAGGTTCCGTCCTCATCATCATCGCGGGCGTCTTGGCCGCCCTCTCCCTCATGGCCATCACGTTCTCCACCCTGGCCCGAATCGAGATGCGCTGCGCCCAAAACGCCCACGACCAGCAAATGGCCATTGCCGCCGCCCGCGCGGGCGTAGGCATCGCCCTCGAAATGCTCGCCCAGGATGAAACCCTGTGCGACGACTGGCGCGACCCCTGGTACACCCCCCAGTACGCCCCGGGCGATCCGATCTCGCGCCCCAGGCCCACCCAGTTCGGCAGCCACCGCTGCGTCACCATCGCCGAGGGCAAGCTGCGCGGCGTCAGCGAAATCGGCGCAGGAATCAATGAAGACGGATCCGACGACATGAACGGCGACGGCGCCCCCGGCATCCGCGGCGTGGACGACGACGGCGACGGCCTGGTGGACGAAGACGCCCAGGGCCGCGAACGAGACCACCCCCAATACAACCCCGACCCCACCGACGACGATGAGGATGGACGTTCCAATGAGGACCCGCAAGGGGATCTCCGCGGCGACTGGGACGGCGCCCCCGGCCTCAAAAACACGGATGACGACAACGACGGCTTGATTGATGAATGCGGCTACCTGAACCACGATAACGACGGCGACGGACTGCTCGAAGAGGACATCCCGGGCGACCACATCAACATAAGCAATACAAGCGGTCTCTGGAGCGAGGACCGCTTCGACGAGGGCACGAATTCCTCGATATACAGCGAAGATTACCCCAGCACATCCCTGCAGCGCAACGAATCGCACCAGGCCAGATTGGACAGTTTCGTCAACGGCATGAAGAACTGGCAGCCCGACCGGGACTTCGACGACCTCGTCAACGAGTGCATGTGGTACGTCGGCTTCACCTATAACAACTGGTGGTGGGACGGAAGCCGGCAACAGTATCCCTTCATGGACGGCGACGACGCCGAAGGCCAGCGCCGCGTGGACGAAAACGGCGACGGCTGCGCCGACGGCTTCAGCTGGGGCTGGCCCACGCCCAATAACCCCGGCGTCTATAACTCGACCGGCGGCAGGTTCTCCTACGCGGATGAGGACCGGCGCACCCTAACCAGTTGGGATGTCAATGTCAGCGGCGGCGAGCCGGAGGGCGTCTCCGGCAGCCCCGGCTACAACCGCTTCCGAAGCCTCGCCGGCGGGATCTACGGCCACAATGCCGAGGATGACGACGAGGATTCCGACCTCCTCACCCCCGATGAAAACCTGGAAAGGGACGGCATCTACTGGTGGAAGGTCGGACGGCCCGGCGGCTTCATCCGCGACGAGGCCGGCAAGATCAACCTGAACGTCCACGGCAGCCTCTACGACCCGGCCCTCTTTTTCGACCCGCAGACCTTGGAGTGCCTCGGCAGGAGGGGCGCCAGCGGCGACCCGGTCCGCTACACCGGCTACGCCCAGACGGGCCGCGGCCTGCCCTTCCACGACATCGTGAACCCGCAGAGCGGGGGCAATATCTCGGACTGGCAGAATCGCAGCACGGACACGCGGAAGGACATCTTCGGCTGGGCCCGCGACGGCCGCATGTTCGAAAACGGCTTCCGGGTCAGCCTCGTCCGCTTCTTCCGGGCCTATGGCTTCAGCACGCGGCAGGCCCAGAACTATGCCCTTGCTATTGTCAGGTATCGCTACGGGTCCGACGGCGCCCCGGGCTGGCGCGGCGTGGACGACGACTTCGACAACATGCGCCCGGGCGACAACGCCTCATGGCCCACGGGCGACTGCGTCTGGAACGGCCACGACGACGACGGCGACTGGCGCGGCTGGCGCTTCCAGTGGATCGGCAGCTCCGGGGACCGCCGCAGCACATGCTTCCAGGACCAGGGCGTGGATTACCAGGCCGTGGTCGGGATGTTCGCCGACCAGCCGGGCATGGCGGAAAGCGACGCCTCCTACCACGGCAGATGCCCGGTCTGGTGGCCCGGCCGATGGGACAACTGCCCCACCTTCTTCCGGCTTACCGGCTGCTCGAGGGCGGACGGCGGGGAGGTTTGGGGAAATCAAACCGGCCAAACGGCCCTGGCCGTAGCGCAGGAGGGGCGCAGGGTATGGGCGTGCACGTCCTGCGGCTGGCGCATCGGCAGCGCCCTCAATCCCGGCGCCGGCAGCATCAGCATCAAGTGCCCCTACCACGGCTACGGCGGCAGCCCCTGCGCCGCAACCAACACCGTTGCCGCCGGCGATATCCTTGTGGTGGACGAGCCGACGGAGGGAATTGACGAGGACGACGAGTTTGACCCGCTTTACGCCCCCTTGACCAACCCCTTCCGGCATTTCAGCCGATGGCGCACCTCCGCCGGGGCCGAAACTGCCACCCCGCAGCGATCGGACGACCAGCCCTTCGGCTCGATTGATGAGATGGTGGACGCCCTCCTGGAGCGCCGAAACAAGCAGACCGGGAGGCTATGGGTATCAAGCGACGGCGCCGATATGCGTGAAACCGCCGTGGACTACGTCAACGCCGACCAGGTTGACAACGATTTTGACGGGGTCAGGGACGAGAACGACGGCTCCGAGGAATACGCCGAGGCGTGCCGCGTCTTTAATATCGTCAAGGAGGACATCACGGTCAATGTCGCCGACCTTGACGTCGGCTTTGTCAACATCAATGTGGACAACTGGGGGTGGGACGGGCTGAACAACGACGGGAACAACTGGGCGGACGAACCCGCCGAGAATATGACAAACGATGCGGCCGAGCAGCCGGTGAGAACCTCCGCTGCGCTGACCACATTCTCCCCCAAGGTCGCCGGCCTGGCGCTGGCCTACCGGAACGCAGGCATAAACGTGAACGGTGCGCCAGCCGCGCCTGTGGCCGCAGGGATAGGCTCGCCGTACCTGCACACCGGCCATCTGACCAACATCGTGGACTTCCAGGACAAGGACCCCTTCCCCACTACGCTCTACTGGGCGAACATGCAGACCGCTCCCTACTACTTCGGCACGGAGGGCGTGCACCTGAACGAGGTCCTCCTCGGCGCCGCGAGGGTGGGCGCGGGGCTGCCCAATGAGACCGAGACCACGATCAACTATGTAAACGGCGCGTTCAGCCCCGTCGCCCCATTAGATGCAGATGTGAATAATGTCACCGGCCGCGACTTTGCCGACGACGGATGGAAATCCCTCGGCAACGGGATGTACGAACTGGGAAGTTATACCGCAGCCGGGACATGGGACGCCACCACGGATGGAGAAGAGGTCGAGGCGCTGTTTAGGATCGAGAAGGTGTATCGAGGCTGCTACGTAGCCGTCATCTACGGCAACAGCGCCGTCAACGGTCCCAGCATGCCCCCGATCAAGGTTTGGGTTGACCAGAACGGCCCGACGGCGGCCCGGGCGGAGGGGCGCCCTCGAGCTGAGTTTGCCGCGGATGGGAAGTGGGAGACCATCGGCGGAAGGCCCTTCCGACACGTCACCATCTACAACACCGCCGGCAATAGAATCGGGCCCGATGAGTTCGGCGCCGCCAATCCGCCGAATCCGCAGGCCCATTGGGGAACCGACTTCGGGTCCTATTACATCGGCGACGTTAGCTCGGCCGGCGCCGTGCCCCTCGGCGCCGTGTACATCGCCAATAATCTCAACACGCAAATCCGTGTCCGGGCCGAGCTGCAAGGCGAGGCAAAGAAGCCCCAATTCGGCATCCGGTTCGTCAACTGGTTCACGGAATTCGTCAATATCAGCCGCAAGCCGATCAAGTTAGTGGACCGGGGCGTCAACCCGGACAACGGCATTGACGAGACGCTCTATTTGGAGATCGGCGACGGCGGCGGGGCTTCGCTGACCAGCTTCGGTCTGGTGTCGGGCATTATCCCCCGCGGCACGGCCACGTGGTGTCCGCCCGGCAAGTTCGGCAACGAGAACGGCGCGGGCAACCCTGCGGGGAGGACGGACTACATCCCAGGGGCCCATGCGGACGGGCGGTTCCCGCCCAACTATGGCTACTTCGTAATCGCCCTGTGCGAGGACGCCTATGACAAGACGTGGGGCAACGCCTCCGGCACGTGGGGCGACGAGCCGAAGGAGAACTACCCGGTCTATTTCAAGGAGGTCCAGGGCACGAGCGGCGCCTACGCACGCGGCCTGGGGAACCCGGGGATCTTCATGATGGGCAGGCGGTGCTTCCAGAACGAGGGCCAGGCGGGCATCCGGGTGTACGCCCGCATCGGCGGAATCGGTCCCGCCGGCCGCAACTACTTGGCTGGGACGTGGATTGACGCCTTCGAGGGCGCGCCCACGGCGGCCGGCCCCACCGGCGTGATTGACTTCAACCTGAGTTCGCTCCAGTCGCGGAACAATTCGGCCAGTGCGCCGGAGGAGCCGTATCCCTTTTTCAAGGAGTTTGTCAGCATCGAGAAAGTCGCCCCCGTCGTGCCGATCTGGAAGACCTGGCTCGACCCCACCCAGCTCGTCACATTCAACGAGGTCTGGAAGCAGAATATGAACGCCAACGAGGGCGGCGTCGGCAACAATGAGCATCGGCGGCTGACGCGCAGCTGCACGCAGGCGATCTGGCGGTATTGGGCCTTTGAGGATGGCTATAGTCCCCCCGGTACGCCCTCGGGCGTGCGCCGATGGGAGGCAAACGTGGCGCACATGAACTGCCTGAACACCCGGTGGCAGATCCGGGCCCTCGATACCACCAACAGCACCACCACCGGGCCTAACGACAACCGGGCGTGGATACGTCAGCGCAACTACGCCTTTGCCGGTCAGGAGAAGGTGGCGCCGATGGTGTGGGATGGGCCGTTCCTGTCCGCCGGCTGGCTGGCGTTTGTGCCGGCGCCCGACTGGGGACCGGAGCCGGGACCGCCCGACGTGGGTCGGGTCAATCCGCGTCCGGGCACGAACCAGTGGGCCACAACCGAACGGGAGCCGGCATATCCCGCCGGGAGTCCCAACTTCTTCCGGCATCCATGGCGGAACTTTACGCCGCGTCCGCACATGGCGGATGTTTTCCAGCCGTACATCAATCCGCTATACACGCTCCTGGGCCTGCGGGTGGGCGGAAATGTGGGCAGAGCGAGCTACCCGCAGACCATCGGCGGGATGCGGATGAATATCGGGAACTGGCGGCCGCTGGCCTGTGTGCCCGGCGTGAGGGCCAAGATCAACGTCAATACCGCCTCCACGCCCGTCCTTCAGGCGGCCTTCCCGAGCGGGGTCGCGGCCAAGATCGTGAAGTACAGGCCCTATCGCTGCGCGGAGGACATCATGGGCTTCCCGTCCCCCCACCCCCAGGAGATGCTGAACGGGAACGGTTTGGTGAGCAGGTGCACCGTGGGGGGAGACCCCTCCGGCGGCAACCCCAAGCTCGAACAGAGGCCGACGTTCATCGCCAACACGACGGTGCGGACGGGATGGCTCGACTTTATGGATGTGGATATTTCCTCGGCTGACTCGCCCAGCGTGAACTACGTGGCGGAGCAGTGGAGCAAGGCCAATTCGCCCGTGTTCACATATAACGGAAACCCGCTATTCAGCCGGTACGCCTTCGACACCTTCAGCACAAACCGATGGCTTGATATGGCAAGTGAAGGCATCGGGTCCGAACGGGTAGATTACAACGAGGACCACGACGACAGCGGCGCGGGGATGATGCTGGACGACGTTGTCTGCGACATCACGGAGCAGGTGGAGTGGTATCTGCGCTACTGCAACGTGATTGACATCCGGTCCCGGTTCTTCACGGTCTTGTCGCGCGGCAGGGTGTTTGGCCCGGTGGGGCTGCACGGCGACGCGCGGGTGCGCGCCGTCGTGGAGCGGCCGGACACGGACAACTACGAAAGCATCGCGCCGCTGCCGAATGTCCTGTGGTATAATCCGGGCAGCTTCCGCGGTCCCAACGGCCGGCCGGAGGGCGTGACGCTGAAGAGCATTGATCTGCTGGACAACTAAGACGCGCCATTTATATTCCAACCTCCCGGAGGTTCGGAACCTCCGGGAGGTTTTTTATCGTCTCGCAAGAAGCATCGCGCCGCTGCGGCGCAAACCCATTGACTCGCCGGCGAAATTGCCTTATAGTATGCCCTCCGCCATCCTCTCGTTTCGAGGTTCTGCCTCGGAACGCGACGGGGACATGGACCGGAAGCCTCCGTTTTCGGAGGATCGGTCCGTGTCCCCGGAAGCAGTAGAGGAACCCAGGCGGAAGCGAAAGAGGATGGAGAGGGATCAGGATTATGGATGTCACGGCAGTATCCAGAGACGTGCATGGAAATATCTCGCGGGCGATTTGGCTGCTCAGCCAGGCCGACATCCGTTACGTGGAGGCCACCAACTGGACGAACGACGTCCCTATTTGTTGCATCTCGGATAATCAGCTCCGCGAGCTGAAGCGCATCCTAAGCGACCGGGAGATGCGGGTGTCCATGATCGAGACTACGCTCGACGGTCCCGGCGGCATGGCGCGATGGGGGAGGGAGATGGAGATCGCCGCCGCCCTGGAGACCAAGCACGTCCGGGTTGTGCCGTTCAAGAAGGAGGCATGTTCGCACCGGCAGACGGTGGAGACCCTCCAGCGCGCATCGGAAGAGGCGAAGCGGCATGGCTTGATCGTAACGGTCGAGAACATCGGACCCGACCGCCACGCATCCTCCCCCGAAGAGATCAAGGCGCTGATGAAGGATGTGGGGGCGGACAACTTTCATCTCTGCTGGGACCCCTGCGCCCACGCCCGCTTTTATGGCCGCGACAAAGAACGAATGGAAGCGGCCTGCCGCGTGGCGCTGGAGTTCGCCGATTACATCCATGTGACCGATATGGCCGCGGAACCGGACGAAAAATATGTCTGCCTCGGCGACGGGATAATGGACTACGGGACCATCTTCCGGGACCTGATCGCCGGCGGCTACAGCGGATTCTACGCCCTTAAACCGCGCTATGGGACGGGCGACATCGCCGCGCTCAAGCGGAACTGCGCCGTCCTGAGACGAATGCTCCGCGAGGCTCGACGCGTCGCCTCCCCCCTTCCCTGACCCCCGCCGCGGTTTTCCACCCCTTACCCCAAAACGACTCTATTCCTGCGCACGCGCAACAAATGGTGTAGAAGGCAGTTATCCATTTCTTGCACAAGTCTTTTCTGGAAAGTGAGGTGCATCATGAACGGTAGGAAGATCATCGGGATAGGTTTGGTCCTCGCGGCGGTATTCCTCGTGGCGGCGCAGCCGGCTCTGGCCGACGGATACGGGTACAGGCCTTATCCACAGCATCCCCAGTATGGACATTCCTCGTATAACGGCGTGTACGGGTATCCCTCCGGTTCGAGCTACTGGCGGGGCTACCAGGACGGCTACGCCAACGGCTTTCAGCGCGGCTACTGGTATGGCGCCCGCGGCGGCTGCTACAGGACTTACAATCACGGCGGCTACAGGGGCTGGGAGGGCTCTGGAGGGTATTACGGCCGCCCGAACCATCAATTCGGGGGCTGGTCAAACTGGTAAGAAAACGGCAAGGGCGAGGCGGTTTCCCGCTTCGCCCTTTTTCCTTAGATCAAATCGCGTTATCTGACGGTAACGGCCCGGCCCGTCCTCGCCGACTCGTAAACGGCTAAGCAGACCTTCAGGTTCCACAGGCCGTCCTCGCCGGGCACGGGTGGCTTCTTGTTTTCCAGCACGGCCCTGGAGAATTCCTCGATCTGCGCCTGATAGATGTTCCGCGGCCTGGGCTTCACCTTGAAGACCTTCACCGCGCCAGCGCGCGTCTGCGCGGCGGCGTAGCCCTTCGGCTTCTCAATCAGGCGGGCGGTCATATCGCCCGCCGAGGATTGTCCGATGGTCCCGCTCGCCACCACGCTCCCAAGCGTCCCATACACCTCCAGGGCGCAGATGCCCGCCTCGTCGGGCACGTTGAAGAGGGCGTCCACCATCCCCAGCGCGCCGGACCGAAACTCCAGCGCGGCGATGGCCGTGTCCTCCACCGGATACGCCTGCACGAGTGAGTTGGTGAAGGCCGTCACGCGCTTCACCTTCCCGAAGAACATCTCGAGCACGTCCACGCAGTGGCTGGCCATGTCAATGAACGACCCGCCGCCGCCCAGCTTCGGGATTTGCCGCCATGCGCCCCCGATCTTTGGATACCAGCAGGTAAGCTCGCCGCGGCCCATGACCAGCGTCCCGAGCCTCCTCTGCTCCACCATCTCCCGGAGGGCGACGTGGTGGGGATGGAAGCGCATCATGTAGCCGAGGCCCAGCTTGACCCGCGCCTTCCTGCAGGCCGCTATCATTCGCTTCGCCTCGGCCACATTCATCGCCATGGGCTTCTCGCACAGCACGTGCTTCCCGGCCTTCGCCGCCTTGACGACCTCGGAACAATGCATGTGGGTCGGGATGGCCACATAGACGGCGTCAACCTCCTCGTTCGCGAGCAGGTCCGATGAGTCATAGTATGCCTTTACGTTTCCATACTTCGCCGCTACCTCATCGGTGCGCTTCTTGTCCGCGTCCATCACCGCGACCAGCCTGGCGTTCCTGGCCGGCATGATGCCTTCCGGGATCGTCCGGCGATTGGCTATGCCGCCCGCCCCGATCACTCCCCATCGCAGTTTCATCGGCTTACCTCCCTGCAAGAATCCTTGAGTTCCGGTTGCGTTCGCTGCGGATCATAACAACGCAGCGTGGGGGGTGTCAAACGAAAAAGGAGATGGCCTTGACAGGGATCGGATGGGCTGGTATCCTGATTGATGAACGTGGAGGATACAACATCATGCGACTGCAAACGATTTTCTTCATCGTCGTGCTCATCTCAGCGGCCTGCTTTCTGACGATGACCCTCATCGAGTGGCATGAGGGAAAGGGGAAGCAAACAAGCCCGACCAAGACAACGAAGGCGCCTCCTCCAACGGAGCCGAAGACGCCAAAGACCTCGCCCAAACGTCCGGCGGACCTCAAGGATCTGCTCATCGCGGCCGAACGGGCGCAAAAACTCGCCAACTGGCAGGGGGCCGCTGAGAGATACCAGGAGGCCCAGGACACCCTCTCGCTCAGCGAGGGAGAGGCCGACACGGTCCGCAAGAAATCAGACGCGGTCAAGGACGTGATCCTCGCCGAGAGGCTTGTCGCCGAAGAAAAATGGGACCAGGCCCTCCTTCACTACCAGGCAGCGCTGGACGAGACCGAAAACCGGTCCTACGTGGAACGGGCCATCACAAACACCGGAATCAGGAAGTCAATTGCAGACCAGCGCGCGAAGGCGGAGCAACTGGCAAAGGAACGGAAGTGGGACGAGGCGAAGGCCGCCCTCAAAGAGGCGTTCCGAATCGCACGAGCGGCGGGTATCTCGACCGACATTCCCGCCGAACTGGGACGGCTCGAAAATCTCTCCCAGGGCATCGGCGACCGTATGGAGCGCATGAACCGCGCCTTCGACGTCTGTATGGGAAACGACAACCTGTACGGCGTTCTGGCCCTCTGCTGCCATTTTGAGCGGGACCCGAATTACGCCCCGGAGCGGCAGGCCGTCGAGGCCAGGAAAAAACAGGCGTCGGACGCCATCGCGGGCCGCCCGAAAGACTTCCCTTCGCCCGTCGCCGAGGCCGATGCGGAAGTTGTGACGGTGAAAAAGGAGGGGGAGGCGGAGATCGAGGGGATACTTCAGGAGGCCGAGGGCGCCAAGTTGAAGTTGAGCGTACTCGCGGGACCGCGTTTCATCCAGAAAGCCATCATCAAGACGCCGAAGGTTGAGGTAAAGAAGCGACTGGTCCCGGTCGGCGAACTCAATGAATCGCGGGCGCGGCAACTCCTCACCGAGGCCGTGCGGTCCCTGGATCGAGCCGATCTCATGGACGCATCGGCGGCCCTGGGATGCCTTCTCCACTGGTTCCCGCAGAGTGAGACTGCCGCCGACAAGTCCCGGCAGCAATGGCTGATCGGCGCCGCCTCCCCTCGCGTGGCCGCCGCGTATGGTCGAACCTTGGACGAACTGATCGGCCGCATGGCTCAGGACCTGGGCGACACGTGCGCGTCGTGTTTTGGATCGGGGCTTCGACAGTGCCCCACCTGCAACGGGACAGGCATGCAGGACTTCAAATGCATGTTGTGCCAGGGCCAAGGCGCGGTTCCTTGCTTCCGATGCGGCGGCAACAAGAGGGTTCTCGTCAACGATAACATGGTCCAATGTCCCTCCTGCAAGGGGACAGGCAAAAGCGGCTGCGCGCCCTGCCAGGGCCAGGGCAAGCTGCCGCAGGGCTGCTCGGCCTGCGACGTCAACCATAAGGTGAAGTGTCCCGACTGCGGCGGCAGTGGACGCGGCGGGAGGCATGTGGAGGACACGATCTCCGGTCCCCAGGCATTGGTGAAGGCGGACACGCCAGCCCAGCGCAAACAGCGCATGGAGTGGGTGTTCGACATCTGCACCTCGCGGCGCGACTATTACGCGATGCACGCGGCGGTTAGATATTACGAGGACAACAACGACTATAAGCAGTTTGCCGACGTCATCGCCGCCCGAAAGGCGGAGGCCGAGAGCGGCATCCGGGAGGAGGTCAAATCGCCCAAGACCAAGAAGGCGGCGACAGGAACGCACGACGTGGTAACGATGACGGATAAGAAACGATTCGTCGGCAAGATTGCAGAGGAAAGCGACTCATCGCTAACCATTGCGGTGCAGCAGGGAGAAAAGGCGACCAAGCGTATCATCCTGAAAAAGTCCATCCTGAACATCGAGAGGGATGTAGCCGACCAGAACGACCCAGCCCAGGCGGGTGATCTCTTGAACAGAGCGGCTGCCCTTATACAGAACGACCGCCCGGAAGAGGACGAAAAGGCATTGGCGTGCATCGGAAGGATGCTCTCCGAATATCCCGACGCGGGCCCTCTCGCCGATGCCGTGGTAGCCGAGGGACGCATGCTCCGGACCCTGTTATCCACGGCCGTGAAGCGAATGGAGTCGCTCTGCGTGGACTGCATGGGGAAAGGGAGGATGCCCTGCGACACGTGCAAGGGCGCGGGCACCCGCACCGTTTCATGCAAATGGTGTCGGGGGGCGAAGCGCATCTTCTGCAAGAATTGCCAGGGCTGCGGACAGGAGGGAGATGCTCCTGAAACCCTGAAGCCGTGCAGCAAATGCAGGGGCACGGGCTGGACGGACTGTCCGCATTGCGCGAAAGGCGGCACACAGATTGATCGCTGCGATCAGTGCGGCGGCGCCGGCGATGTGCCGTGCAAGACCTGCGGCGGCGACGGGCGGGTTGACAACCAACCGGCCAATCCTTGAGGGGACCATATGAAGCCGTTAAGACTTTTGTTCTGGGTCCTCCTCATAGCCGCGCTGGCGGGGCTTGGCTACGTGGGCTTTATCTACTACATGAGTTCTCTGACGACGGACACAGAGAGCAAGACAGAGAGCAGAGGCCCCGCGACTGCTCTGTCGAAATCGAAGCCAGCGAAGCGAGCCTCCCTCGACACGCTCGACAAAGCCATCGCCGCAGAAAAGAAGAAAAATTGGGACGAAGCCGAGAAGCTCTACAAGGCCGTGGCGGAGACCAGGGAGTCGGACCTGGCCAAGTCCAAGCTGGCCGCCCTTGCGGACATCCGGCTTGCGGGGGAGGCTGAGAGGCAGGGGAAAACGCAAGACGCCTTGCTCCTCTACAAGAAGGCACAGCCCATCCTCGCCGACCCTTCGATCCTGCAGGATCGAATCGAGCGCCTTGAGTGGACGTTAAAATACCAGACCCTTTACGAGCAGGGCGTCGCCGCGGAGAAGGCCGGCAGGTGGGAAGAGGCCGCCACGCTCCTCCAGAACGCCCGCGAGATCGCCCCGCGCGCGGGCATAGTCACGACCGATATCATGAAGAGCATTCGCGCCAATCGGGCGCGGGCAAACGAACTGGCAAAGGAGATTGACGGATACACCTGGCTCTTTGCCGCATTTGAGGCCCTCGACGATCCCTATGCCTCCATCGCCGCCTGCGAGTATTACGGCTCGAAGGATCTCTTTCTGGGTTTGCGGGCCGAGATTGGGGCGCGGCGGGCTAAAGCGGTCGAATCCATTCTGAAACGACCGGAGCAATTCCCTCGGCGATCGGTGGCCGAGGACGAAAATGGGGTTCGCGCCCACCTGAAGGACGGCAAGGTCGTCGAGGGCGTCCTGATCTCGGAAGACAAGATGGGGCTCGTCGTAAGGGAGCTTTCATCGGAAAAGCCTCGAAATCGCCTGATCGCCCGAACCGTGCTGGACAAACTCGAATCGGGCGATCCTTCCGTTGCGCGAGAGATCAACGACAAATTGGCAGAGCAGATGCTCCAACTGGTCGCCAGGAAATGCGAGGAACGACCGGCCGAGGCCCTGGCCCTGCTGGGCAGGTTGTTCCACGAGTTCCCTGCGGCGCCGCTTCTCAAGGACGCACCCAAGCAGAGGACCCTCATCCTGACGACTTCGCTGAAAGCCGCCCGCGAGCATGGCGACTCAATCCCCAAACTGCTTGCGTCCAACATCGAATTCTTTCAGAAGATTTGCCCCGTCTGCGGCGGCACAGGGCGGCCCCCCTGCCCCGTGTGCAAGGGAACGGGGACCGCCGATACGGTATGCGATCACTGCAAGGGAAAGGGGGTCGCCTATTGTGGGGCGTGCGGCGGTGCGGACAGGATCAGACGGGACGAACTCGACTCCGGGCCGGGAAAGACCTGCTCCACCTGCAACGGCATAGGCGCTCAAACATGCGGCCAATGCCGCGGGGATGGCAGTCTCCACATAGTATGCACAAAATGCAGACAGGGCCGGCGACCCACCTGCCCGGCCTGTCGCGGCGCTGGCCAGAAGCCGGCCGGCAGGTGCACTCCCGAAGACATTGACAATTTGAAGAAGGCGTTGCAATCCCAATGATTAACACGCAAAAGCGAACAGTATATGGCTGGGGGATGATATGGTTTCTCTGGTTCGCTATGGGCGGCCTCGGATGTGCTGGTGTCGAGGTCGAGGTCTATCGCAAGCCCTCCCATGATTTTCATTCTTATGAAAAAATCGCCGTCGTTCCCCTCTCCCCTCCCGGCAGAGAGATTGAAGACCGGGAGCATGCCCAGATGGTGACGGCGCTGCTCTGTGAACGTCTGATAAAGGAGAATTACAGTATCATTGACGTTGATACCGCCACGGCGCGACTGCGGCAGGCGGGGATCCGGGTTGACGGGCAGTCGGATGAGGCGCTGCTCCAGAAGGCGGCGGTGCATCTCGGCGTGCGGGCCGTGTTGACGGGGGACCTTGAATTCTGCGGACCATTTGACTACCAGGTGCCTCCCAGCCAGGTCCCCTATGGGTATTACGACTGGTATGGCTATCCCCGCCGCGGCTACTACTACGAGCCCGGCTACACGGCCACAGGCAGCCGCGCGGCCATGACGATCAAGCTATTTGATGCGGATGTGGGGAACTTCGTCTGGTGGGCCAAGGGCGACCGGTCCGGGGCGCAGCGCATCGCACAACACTATGCAAAAGAGGTCATCGAGAAGGCTGTCGAGAAGCTGCGCGCGAAGCCCAAGAAGAGGGATAAAAAGAAGGACGATAAGTAACATGCGGCTCATCGGAATTACAGCAACACTCGGGCTGGCGGCCGTTATCGCCGCGACCAGGGCCGATGACGGCCAGCCCCAGCCCCGACTGCGCGTCAAGACGAGGCCCGGGTGCTACTACGATCTACTGCTGCCGGAGGGCGGACCGCCCGCCGCCGATCCCCTCTCGCCCATGAGCCGAAAGCGGTTCATCATCAAGTGCGACGACCTGGCCATGTGGTCGCTGGAGGCTTTCAAGCGCTTTGCCCGGATGATTGAGGAACACAATGCGAAGGCGGGGCTCGGCATCATCCCGGGCCAATGCACGGGAGACGAGGTCTTCGATTGGATCCGCACACTTGATCCGGACCGTTTCGAGATATGGAACCACACCTGGACCCACGGCAAGGGCGGCCCCAACCACTACCAGCGGCCCTACGACGTGCAATGGCGCAACCTGGTGCAGGCTCACGAGAAGGTCCGCGAGAAGGCCGGGATTGTCATGCACACGTGGGGCGGCGGGGGAATCCAGTACCAGGGCAGGGGCGTTCACGACCAAGACGAGGTGACGCACTGGGTCGTCCGGAACCATCCCGACTACAAGGTCCACTTCCACGCCTTTGAGCGGTTCGCCGATCGGGGCTTCGGCAGCATCAACTCCCACGGCGTCTTCATGCCGTGGCGGTATTCGTGGTTCGAGAAGGAGGAGTTCAATGCCGGGTTCGTCGAAAAACTGAAGGAACGCTGGCCGGACATCGCCTGGAACCGCCCCCCGGCGCTGGGCGACGCCGCGGAGCTGAAATGGCGCTTCGACCATCCGTTCTGGTATGTGCCCGAGTCCGGGAAGATTGACAGCATGGTCGCCCAGTTCCACCCGGCCTCCTGGGACGATGAGAAGCTGAAGGCCCTGGGAGAACTGCTGGAATATGTCAAGTCCAAGGGCGACTGGTGCTTTGCCAATGCCTACGAGACCTGTGCGTGGCTCATGGGCAAGCCGGATATCACGGTCACTAAAATCAAGCCGCTGGAGTATCGGTTGGACGTCAAGTCAACACGATTCGAACACACGCTCGATCTGGACCTTCCGGCGGATGCCGAGGTCCGCGAACACATCTACTCCGTAAATGCCTTCAAGCCCAAATAACACGAGAAACGTTCTTTTGACCGGCCGACCGGGCGTCGGCAAGACGACGCTGGTGCGGAAGGTCGTGGAGTCCGGACTGCCGATTGCGGGAGGGTTCTATACGGAGGAAATCCGCGAGGCCGGCCGCCGGATGGGATTTATGATCCGGACGCTCGACGGGAAGGAGGATGTCCTCGCGCATGTCGAATCGCGCAGCAGGTTCCGCGTGGGCCGGTACGGCGTGAATGTCGAGGCATTCGAACGCATCGGCGTAGCCAGCATCGAGGGCGCCTTGATGAAGGACGGCTTGATCATCATGGACGAGATCGGGCGGATGGAATTGTTCTCCGAGAGGTTCCAGAATATGGTCATCCGCGCCCTCGACTCCCCCCGTCGTGTGTTCGGCGTGATCCAGATGAGGCGCAACAATTTTTTGGACAGGATTCGCAGGCGGCCGGACACGCAGATCATCACGATTACGGAAGGCAACCGCGACGCGCTTCTCGCAGAGTTACCCGCCCTCCTCAATCAGCCATCTTGATCGGCGGGTGCAGATTGCACAATCTCCTGGGGACAATAGCCGCCCTTCGCCCTGAAGTAGGCGATGAGCGCAAGGTAGCAGAGCAGCATGATGCCGGGAAAGATGGCCACGATAGCCAGCGCCTTTTTCTTGGCTTTGGTCTCGACGGCGTCAACGGCGTCCTGCTCCTCCGTGGGCAGGGCCTTGACCTTTTCCGGATCAACGGCGTTCAGCGCGCCGAATATCCACTGCTTCTCCGCGACCACCTTCTCGTGAAGGGCGGGGCGTTCGACCTTCAGGTTCTTCTCGATGGAGGTATCCTGGATGAATCCGAGGAGCACCGCGCCGACCACGCCGACGCCGAGCATCCCCACGCCGCCCGTGGCGTTGAGCGTGAGCGCACCGCCCTTCGGGAATTGTTCGGAGACAACACCCAGCATCGTGGGCCAGAAGAACGTCTTACCGAAGGCGTAAATTGTTGCCGCCACGAGGATAACGATCCCCGTGCTCTTCGACAGCGCTACCAGGCCCACCGCCGCGACAAGGGCGCATGTCGCCAGCAAGCCCAGGGGCGAGAGCCTGTGGACGATCGGCCCGGCAAAAAACCGAAGAACCATCATGAGGAAGGAAGTATAGACCAGCACCCAGCCCGCCTGCAACCCCAGCTTGACCATCTGAGGTTTCATCAGGGGCGTGATCCAACTGTCCGTGCCCAGCTCCGTAGTGGCCAGGGGGATCATAATCAGGATGAGGAGAATGAACATGGGCCGACCGGGGGAGAATCGAACAACCCAACCGAAGGCCAGCGTGAAGAGCACAACAATCGCCCCCACCAGCCACGCATTCAGATTGAATACTCGACCGACTTCCGCAAACATGAGGAAATTGACGATCAGCGCCCCTAAGACCCCGAACTCTTTGAGCATGTCCCGATAGGACACTCCCGCGGCCACACGTTCATGGATGGGGAACCGGCAAAACAACATTATCAATCCATACGCCGCGGTGGGCAGGAAGATCAGGCCGACCTTCCATCGCCAATCGGTCTCCGGCCCCATGGCCAGGGCCAGGAGGCCGCCGAGGACGAGCCCCCCGGGCCAGCCGGCGTGAAGGATGTTCAGCCACTTTGTCTTCTCCTTGGGATACAACGTAGCTACGACGGGGTTGATGACCGCCTCAACCGTGCCGTTGGCGAGGGCGACGATGAACATTCCCCAGTAGAGCGATGTGTATCCCCGCGCGTTGATGGTGATAACCGCGGACACAATGTGCGCGACGAACGCAAAGACCATGGCCCGTCCGTAGCCGATCCTGTCAATGACGAGGCTGAACAGGATGATGCTGATGGCGAAGGGCCACAGCCCCGCACCAAAGATCTCGCCCTGCTGAGTCTTGGTCAGGCCGAACTGTTCGCCCCACGTGTCAATGAGAAATGCGCGAAGGATGAAGCCGAAGGCCGTCGCGACGAGGGCAATGAAACACGCCCAGAACAGGAGTTTCTTTGGTGTGTTTGAAGCCTCCGGCGTCTTGTCTCGTTCTGTCGGCGCGGCTTCCATCATATTCCCTCCTGACACAAGATTTCACGGCGTCCAGGCCTGGGTCACCCGATCAAAGAATGTCAGACATGCTCAGGCATGTCCACCCTCTTGCATTGCCAGCTTACCGGATAGACCGTCTGCGCGCAACGAGAAAAAGTGACAGGAACGTTGCGAACGCGGATTGGGTACATACCGCCTCCGCTTCCGCAGCGTGAAGAGAATGATGGTAGGAATACGCCCCTACCGGCCCTTGATGGGGGCGTAGTGCTCCGGCGATGCCTCGATGACCTGCGCCTCTTTGTAGTACTGGATCACCTTGTTGGCAACATGCAGCTCGGCCTCCGGGCCGTCAGGCAGCGACCGCAGGTCGAGCATGTCGGTCAGGACGCGCGCCAAGGCAGGCTTCTGCCTGCAGCGGAGGACGACGTCCCGCCGCTTCGCGGAGCCATCAATTTCGATGATGGAACCTTGTGGAAGTTGCACCTTGATCATGGAATCACCTCGTAAACATTCAACGTGAAATCAACGCGACTGGTTGACGATTGACGAAATGGGTTTCGAAGGGTGATCCGGCTGAAGTCTGGCCCGGGGCCTGGGTCACGGGAAAGTATGCAATGGCAAGCAACGCCCCAAAATAAAAACAACAACGGCCATTCTTCCGAACGACCGATTATGCGCCGTGTCAGCCGAACCCCCTGATTGTGCGTCCTCTATATCTTCCTCACCACGAAGGGTCGGATACTTGCAAATACCAACAATGAACAATCTTTTATTATAACAAGTCCCTCCAGAAAGTCAAGCATAAACCCATGCCGGGCGGAGGGATGGACAGCTTAATACTCGCCTATAAAATGGGTTATGACTGGCGACATGGCCCCATTTTTGGTTCTTCTCGGCGACCATGCCCCGGGAAACGACGGGGCATCACTGCACGTGCAATTCACAGATCCGGCGGAAGTGGTGGCCGTAAATCGCGAGCGTGATGGCGAGCGGGAAGAGTTCCCGTCGGCGGCAATAGGTCCAGAGGAGCAGCTCCCAGTAATGAATCCGCTCCTTGCCGAGGATGCCGAGCCGCACGATGCTTCGGAAGAAGGCCAGCACGTCCTCCCATCGAACAGGCGTGTTGATCTCCGGCATTCGGTACTCCCGGAGGAACGTTTTCACCCGCTTGTAGTATTTCTCCGGCGAATAGATATGCCGCAGGATTCTCTTGTATCCCTGGCGGAGCGCCTTTCGGCTCATGGCGGGAATAATGTTTGTCGTGCCGTCCACGTTGTCGCCGGACGGATGCGCAAGCAGTCGGCCCTCTTCTTTGAGGCGCGCGTAGAGCCTCGTCCCGGGAATGGCTTGAAGAAGCCCGACCATGGCCGTCACGATGCCGCTTTTCTGGATAAACTCGATCTGGCGCTGGAAGATGGAGGGCGCGTCGTTGTCAAACCCGACGATAAAGCCGCCCTGCACCTGGAGGCCCGCTCGCTGAATCCGCTTTACATCCGCCACCAGGTCGCGGTTCCTGTTCTGCTTTTTGCCGCATTCGGCGAGGCTCTTCTCGTCGGGTGTTTCGATCCCGATGAAGACGGTGCAAAATCCCGCCTCGCGCATCATGCGCAGGAGTTTGTCATCATCGGCCAGGTTGATGCAGACCTCGGTGTGGAACGCCATGCCCCCGACATTCTTCTGCCATTCGATGAGGGCAGGGAGCAGCTCTGTCTTGAGGTATCTCGTGTTGCCGATGAAATTGTCATCCACGAAGAACACCGTCCCCTGCCACCCGAGATTGCGAAGGGCGTTCAGCTCCGCGAGGATCTGGTTCGCCGTCTTAGTTCGCGGCCGGTGGCCAAAGAGGGACGTGACGTTGCAGAACTCGCACTGGTGCGGGCAGCCGCGCGAGAATTGGATGCTCATGCCGTTGTATCGCTTGAGGTCGAGCAGCTCCCATGCCGGGACGGGAGTGCTGGCCATGTCGGGGAACTCCGATGTGGCATAGACATGCTGGGGCCTCCCCTCGGCCAGGTCGGCCAGAAACTGCGGAAGGGTGATCTCGGCCTCGTTCAGGACGAAATGATCCACGTCCTCGAATTGTTCCCGCTGCGACCCAAAGAGCGGCCCCCCCGCCACAGTCTTGACTCCGGCCTTCTTGCACCGGTCAATGACGCGGCGCGCCGACTTGGCCTGCAGGATCATGCCGCTGATGAAGGCGTAATCAGCCCACGCCAGGTCGTCCTCTTTCAGGTCCGTCACGTTCATGTCCACCAGCCGTTTGTCCCATTCCGGCGGCAGCATCGCGGCGATGGTGACCAGGCCCAGGGGCGGGTGTGACGCCCGTTTGCCGATGAACTTGAGCGCGTGGCGAAAACTCCAGAAGGTATCTGGAAATTCAGGATAAATTAAGAGACAGTTCATTCACATCCCTTTCCAAACGCATGGAATGCATGGAAGAGAAAAAAGAGATGGCAAAACGAGCCATCGCTGAGGCTAAAAATGTGACCATATATTACTTATACCTTATTTGCCGGCTTTATGCAAGAAAAAGTTGTCGTAATTGCAGGGGGGGGGCAACAACAGGTAGATGGTCCCCTCCCCTTCGTAAGATTGAGTTGCTTGTCTTGGTCAGTCAACTTAAGTCCGGGCCTTGACGTTTCGGGTTTTTCAGGGTAAAATACACCCATTGAGTTACGTTCGATGTGATCTCTCTGCGATGGTCATGGCATTTAACTTGCGCACACTCAGGGGACCGATGGGGTTGGCGGCGCTATGGCTTGCCGCGGTCGCGGCCCTGTCGGGGTGCTCGGAGAAGCCGCCAAGCCTGTCCATTGCCACCGATCCCCCCGGCGCAACGGTCTTCGTTGACTGGAAGTACGCCGGCCTGTCGCCGCTGGAAGGCATTTCCGTCGAACCGGGCGCGCACGCCGTGCGGATCGAGAAGCACAATCACAGCCGATGGTCCCAGCTGGTTGCGGTTAGGGAAAACGGCCCCACAACGTTGAATGTCAAGCTGGATCCCGCCCGCCGCGGCGCCGTCGAAGTCGTATCGCTGCCCACAAACGCCAGCGTGCAGCTCTCGGGCGTAGATCAGCACGGCAAGACGCCTGTCACATTGCAGGATGTTCCCTACGGGACCTACGACCTTACCATCACGGCCACCGGCTACAAACCGTGGCGGAAGAGCGTGGAGGTGAAAGGGGACCTTGTCCGCGTGGATGCAAAGCTCGAATCCCAGATGGTCGAGTACTATGAGGCGCGCCTCAGGGCCAATCCGCGCAGCATCTTTGATCGCACGGAACTGGCCCACCACTACATGATCCGCAAGGAATTCGACAAAGGGATCGAACAAATGGGGGAGGCCCTGAAGGTAGCCAAGGACAACCCGCACTACGTGGACTCCAATGAGGTCAACCGCCTCTACCAGGAATTGGCCAAGGCCTATGTCGGATGGTTCGACTTCGCCACGGAGACCGAGCTCCAGGACCTCCGCCCCCGCATCCAGGAGATTGTGAACCTCCACGGCAGCAACGCCATGTTCCAGAAGCAGATCGCCAGTTGGGGGCGCCAGAAGGACCCGAACCAGCAGTTCCACTTCGATCCGCGACGGGCCAACCTGGAGGCGATCCGAAATCTCCAGGAACTCCTGCAGAAAAGGCCGAAGGACGTCGAACTCCTCATCCGCATCGCTGAACTCCACCTCCGCAACTACGACGTCAACCAGGCGCGCGAGCACCTCGACATCGCCATGAAGCTCGACCCCAAGAACTTCTCCGTGCACCTTCAGCTCAGCGACATCTACCGCCGGATGGGCAAGCACGAAGAGGCCGAGAAGGCCCTCGAGACCGCGACCGAACTCTGCCAGGACCCCGCGCAGAAGGGCAACCTGCACGAAAAACTCGCCGGCGCATACCAGACCAAGCTGATTGACGCCGACGCGGTCAACCAGTGGTATCCCAAGGCCGTCGAGCAATGGCAAAAGGCGATAAAATGCGCCGAAGACCCGGAGCGCGCCTGCCAGCGCCGCTTCCGCTTGGCCCTCCTCTACCGGCGCATGGGCGAGCACGAGAAGGCCCTCGACCTCTTCGAGGAAATCCTCAAGGCATCCAACAACGTCGGCCTCCAGAACTACGCCAAATACTTCCTCAAACACTCCCAGAGAGCAAAGTAATAGATAGCTCGATTTCTTCTTGATGAACGGTCGAGTTTCGCGTTATAATTCGAAATCATTCTCAACAACGCGGAGATGGTTCCCTCTTTGGAAAGGAGCAACAATGAGTCAGCGTCATCGGATTCATCGCGGGTTGCGCATCGAGGAACTGGAGCCGCGCATCGCCCCGGCGACGTTCACCGTCCTGAATAACGCGGATTCCGGCGCGGGCAGTCTGCGCCAAGCCATTCTGGACGCCAACGCCGCCGCGGGGGCGGACGACATCCAGTTCGACGCGGGCCTGTCGGGTCAGACCATTACGTTGACCACGGGCCAGCTTTCCATCACCGACGCCCTCACGATCACCGGCCTCGGCGCGGCGAACTTGACGGTGAATGGTAACAACGCCTCGCGGATATTCAACGTGGACGATGGGACGGGTGCCCAGATCGCCGTGACCCTCTCCGGTCTTACGCTCCGCAACGGCAATGCGGGCGGAGCTAGCGGCGGGGCGATCTACAATCGGGAAGTTCTTACTGTTCAGGCTTGCACCATCACGACAAATACTGCCGGGGACGGCGGCGGCATCTTCAACGGAGGGGGCACAACGACGGTAGATGCCAGCACGATCAGCGCCAACACGACGACCGGTTACGGAGGCGGCATCTTCAACAGCGGGGGCACAATGACGGTAGATGCCAGCACGATCAGCGCCAACACGGCGGGGGACGGCGGCGGCATCTACAACGCCGGAGGAGGTACGGCTACGGCGACGGTTAATGCGAGCACGATCAGCGCCAACACGGCGGCGTGGGGTGGTGGCGGCATCTACAGCACGGACATACTTAACGTGACCAATAGCACGGTCTCGGGAAACACCGCCAACGTCAACGGAGGCGGACTGTTCGTTTCCAATACCACAACGCTCAACAACAGCACGATTGCCAACAACACCGCCGACAACGACAACAGCGGCACCGGCGACGGCGGGGGCATCTGCGTGTGGTTTGCAACCGTCACTCTCGCGAGCACGATCGTCGGGGATAACCTCGACCGGGGCGGACAGGCCAACGATATCTTCGGAACAGCGACCGCGACCTTCTCCCTGATCGAGAATACCGCAGGATGGACGCCCGGCGCAGGCAGCGCGAACAACGTTACCGGCGTTGATGCGATGGTTGGTCCCCTGGCGAACAACGGCGGGCCGACGCAGACGCACGCCCTCCTTGCGGGCAGCCCGGCGATCAATGCGGGATCGAATCCGCTCGGCCTGACCAACGACCAGCGGGGTGCGCCGTTTGTCCGTGTGTACAATGGCCAGGCGGACATCGGCGCGTTTGAGGCGCAGGTTGCCCCGTTTGCTCTGGTTGTAGATACCCTTGTAGATGAAAACGACGCCGACTACAGCCTTGGCGACCTCTCTCTGCGCGAGGCGATTGCTGTAGCCAATGGCAGCATTGGCGCCGACACGATCACCTTCGATTCCGGCCTCTCTGGCGGAACAATCACATTGACATTGGGGCAACTGGCGATAAGCGATGGTGTGACGATTACCGGCCTCGGCGCGGCGAACCTGGCCGTCAGCGGGAACGACGCCTCGCGGATATTCAACGTGGACGATGGAACTGGCGCCCAGATCGCCGTCACCTTGTCCGGTCTGACGTTGACGAACGGAAATACCGCAGGAGGCTTTGGCGGGGCCATTTGGAGCCAGGAGAACCTGACGATCCAGGCTTGTGTTATCACGGGAAACTCCGCCAGCCAGCTCGGCGGCGGCATCTACAACGGCGGGGGCACGGTGACTGTGAATTCCAGCACGATCAGCGGGAATACGGCCGTTGGGTTTTTTGACGGCCGGGGCGGCGGCATCTTCAACGACCACGGCACGTTGACTGTGAATTCCAGCACGATCAGCGGGAATACGGCCGCTGGGTTCATGGCCAACGGCAACGGCGGCGGCATTTGCACCTGGGATGGCACATTGACCGTGAATTCCAGCACCATCAGCGGGAACACAGTAGGATGGAGTGGCGGCGGCATCTTCATCGACTCGGGCACGGTGACCGTGAATTCCAGCACGATCAGCGGGAACACGGCCGATTTGGACGGCGGCGGCATCCTCATCGACTCGGGCACGGTGACCGTGAATTCCAGCACCATCAGCGGAAACACGGCCGGTTTTTTTAACGGCGGCGGCGTTTACATCTTGGGTGGCACGATGACTGTGAATTCCAGCACCATCAGCGGGAACACAGGAGGACGGGATGGCGGCGGCATTTACATCTGGGCTGGCACGGCGACTGTGAATTCCAGCACGATCAGCGGGAATGCGGCGGGTTTGGACGGCGGCGGGGTCTACAATGAGGCCACGTTCAACCTGACCAATAGCACAGTCTCAGGAAACACCGCCAATATCAATGGCGGC
>JBFMAD010000056.1:0-47428 GCA_040755855.1 Planctomycetota bacterium
TTCGACAAAACTGTTCATAGCCCAACTCTTCCACTCCACTCGACATCTTTCACCGCCCCTATAAATACCATGACCCCTACGAAAAGCAAAACCTGTTTGGTTCCGGCTACGCCGGGTTATGCATTCGACATTCTTTCGTCATTCGGGTTTCGTCATTCGTCATTTGCTTGCCTCCTTGTTCGCCATATCCACACCCCAGACGTACTTCTGCGTGCGGAAGACAATGACGCACAGACCAACAATGGCGAGGCCGAGGAGGTAAGGCAGGATCGCCTCGATCCATCCCATGCCGAAGCAGATGATCCCGATATTCACAAAAATGAAATAGATGCGAACCTCCGTCGGCCCCGCTCCGAGGAAGGTGATCTTGAACTCGTTCGTCGCGGAGAACGAAAGGAACGAATTCGTCATGAACGCGCTGAATAGCGCCATCAGGCAAACGACGTAGAAGCGGCTTTCTGCGCCCACGATGAAGTAGTAGCCGATAAGGAGGGAATTCATGAAAATGAAATCGAGGAAATGGTCCATGTAATATCCCCACCGCGGGATGCCCGTGTTGCGCAGCCTGCCCAGCGACCCGTCGAAGGAATCCGTGAACCACTGCAGGAACAGCATGACGCACGTCCCCCAGAGCCAGTGCGGGCTCCCCTGCGCCAGCCGGCCGAAGGCGATCACCCCCGCGCTCCAGAGGATCGTCATCAGCGTCAGGTGATACCCCTGTATCCACGACGGGAAGTAGCCGATGGTGCTGTCTATGAGCTTCCGCTCCATCTTTGCCAGGAGCGATTTCATGGGCAGCTTCTTGTCGCCGCCGAAGGGTTTCTCGGTCATGGTCCTTCCTCCACGTACGGCTGCACCTCGATCCAGTTCACCATCAACTCCTGTCCGATGGGGCTGCCGGGCGTCTTGTCGTCCTTCCAGTCGCTAATAGTCAACTGCGCCGTCGGCCCCTTGGCGCGGAACCGAAGGTAGTGGTAGTTCATCCAGTAGCGGTCCTTGCCCATGAACTCCTTCGGCCCGCGGGCGTTGTAGAAGAGGTCCTGGAACGACCCGTCGGCCGCGTCCGCTCCCTCGATACGGATCGACAAGACGTGCTTATCTTTGCGCGACTTGCGCTGAACGAGGTCCTGATGGTCGGCTGCGACCAGCTTCAGCGAATACATCCGCCCCGGCTGGAGATTTCGTATCTCCTGGGCAAGGCCGTTCGGCGCCTTGGCGCTGCGCTTCAGGATGCAGACCGTATCGCCGCGCTCGCTGGCGGGGTACCGTCCCTGAATGCCGCCGTATCCGCTCACTGTTTGAGCGGCGATACTCCCCGCCTCGGCCGGCTGGGCCTGCCAACTCTTCAGTCCGTCCTCGAAATCGGGATTCTGGATATGGGTCAGCAGATACGGGTCCGTCCACAGCCGGTCGGTCTTCCCCTCGATGCAGTAGTGCCGCAGCATCCGGCCCATGCACCGAAGCATCTCCTCATCCACATAGTTGGACCGATACGGCTGCACGCCATGCAGCCCAAAGAGGAGTGGATCGGTGGCCAACGCCTGCATCTGCATGTCGAGGTGCACCTTGAAGTCCACCGTCGGGCACGTGTTCGATGTGCAGTAAGGCATCATTGCATACATGAGCGTGATGTTCGCGCTGCGCAGGCTGCCCGGCAGCGACTCGTCCCAGCCCCGGCATCGGTCAATGAGGTTCTTCCGGATGTTCTCGCGGTTTTGCTCCTCCGTCGGCATCTCCGGCAGGTAGAGTTCGATGGAGAAGGGCCAGCCCGCCGCGAGGACCGACTCCATGAACAACATCCCGCCGCGCAGCTCGTATGTCCGCACGACAAATGGGATGAACTCCCGACCGGCGAACTTCGGGTCCTCGCGCAGGCGGCCCACGCTTCGGGCGAAGGCGTGGAGCGTCTCTTCGGGATAGCCGGGGATCACCTCGTCGGCCTGGATGCCGGTGGTAAGGGGGCTGGTGTAGCCGAGGTTCTTCCGCCAGCACTCCATCGCCTGCTCGACAGTGCAGGCGTATGTATGGTCCAAGAGCCCCGGCGTCTGCGCGTGCGTGACCCATTGCTTGCCTGCGTAGCGCCACTCCTCCATCTCGTCGGGATACTCCCGTCCGCTCTCGATGATGTTGCAACTTGGGAGAATCGTCTTGCTGATGCGCTCCCATGTGTTCGGACCGAAGGACGCGATGTGGGGATGCGCCTCGTGCACGTTGTAGATGAGGGCAGGGATGGCCCGGACGATGATCTGCGACGGCTTGCCTCGGACATGGAGCACGTGCCTGCCCGCGGGAATGCGGCGCATGGCCTCGGGTGCGGATAGCGGACGGCCCTCCATATCCAACGTCAGCGTCGCATCGCCCGATACGGAGAAGAAGCACCACCCGTCGCGCGGGTTCATGAACTCAATTTCGTTTTGCGGAAGCTGGCCGCGCTCCTTCGCGTCCATCAGCTCCGTCACCAGGTTGTTCATCGGGATGACCTGCTGCGGCGCGTCGGGGAGGACCGTGGCAAGGGCCGTTGCCGAGACGACCTCCCGCCCAGCGGCATCGCGCCAACAGGCAAACACATCGTATGCGCCCCAGGGAATGTCCTTCGTGTCAAAGACCAGCTTCGTGGCGCGGCCGGACGGCCTGACCGTCCGCTCCACAACCGCGCTCGTGTGGCGGGAGGCCAGGCTCACAGTGAGTTCGCCCTTCAGAAGGGCCTCGCTCAAGATGTTTGCCTCGACGGTCATCTCGATCTGTTTCGTCTTCCCGGGCTGCACGTCGCGCCGGTACGGATCGACGATCTCGACCCGCAGCGGGCGGCAGTAGGCCGTGGTCTCGATCACCTCGACGCGGGAGCGAGCGTCCGGCATTTCCGGGGCGGACACGGCAATGCGAAGGCCCTGGGGCCGCGACTCGCTAAGATAAAAATCGTTCCGTGATGCAAAGAGTCGTTCCATGGCCAGCCGGTCGAACGACACGTCGGCGCTGCTTTGAGCAGGAACGGAGACCGTCTTCCGCTCGGCGACCTCCTTCCCCGCCGCGTCCTTTCGCCAGACGGTGATCCGCACATTCTGCGGATTCGCTGTCCGGTTCTTGATCGGTACGCAAAGAAGGGCCTGGGGCTTCTCCGCCGATGGGTCGAGCATGGTGCACGCGGGAGCCATGTCGATCGGATGGCCTGCATCTCTTTCGCCAAGGGGGGCGGTCCCCGCAACCTGGATGGCATCCCCCGGAGTCGTGGAGAGGGGCTTCCCCCCCTCGGCGAGATAGATGCGCTCGATCTCCGCATCGGGCAGGGCGCGACTGTAGAGCCGGATGTCGTCAATCTCGCCCTGGAAGCAGCCATAGCCCCAGTAGCCGATGAAGCGCTTGCTAAAAGCCGTCTTGCTCATGGGGATGGGCATCTCGCCCTGGGCGAAGGGCTGGGCGTCCACGTAGAACGTGATCCGCTTCGCCTTCCAGTCGCACACGACCGCTATCTGTCGCCACGAGCCGTCGAACATCGCGCTGGTGGTTTTCACCATGCCGTAGGTCTCGGTATTCCCCCACTCGAACCGCAGGTAGTTCTGGTGGTCAATCTGCAGGCTCAGGTTCCGGTTGATCGTGCCGGAGGCGTCGCCGAGGATGACGCGGTGGGTTGTCGGGGCGACCGACGCATCGGTCTTCAGCCAGATCATGAGCGTCATGTCGCCCTCGACGATCACTGACGGCTTGTTGCCGAAGTCCACGATGTCGTCCTTGCCGTCGAAACGCAGGGCAAACCCGCGCGGCGACTTGACATACTCCGCGCCCTTGATCGCGCCGTCGTGGCCCTTGCCGCTCAGGTCCTTCACGACGGCCCCGCTCCCCTCGTCGAAGGTGTAATGGGCGACCAGTCCCTCATCGGCGAGAATTGTTAGTGAAAAAACAAGCAGGAAAAGCGCACCCCCTGTTGCGAGTAGCCGCGGCGTCATCAGGCTTATCCTCCCATGCGGTATAGACCGGCAACCATCCGTAGCGTCATCCTATCAGGAACCATAGCCCTACGCAATGGGCGCCATGCTCGGACCTCGATCCCCGATAGATATTACATGCGCCCCGCCTCGGGTTATCTGGGAGGATTATGATAGGGCCGATCGGACATGTAGAGAACCAAGCGCTCGCGAAGGTCCCGGTCAAGCCGATCCCGCTCCTCAGCGGAGAGGTGTTGAGCGCGATCATCGAGGAGCCGCAAGGCACGTTGGGCTGTAGCCACTGCGTCACGGAAACGTCCTGCTTCCGCATAAGCAGCCGCCAGCGTATCGAGTAGACGAGGGTCTTGGTTGCCGGTCATCCGGCAAGTCCTCTCGGCAAGTTCCACGGCGCGTTGGCCGTCGCGGAGGGCCGGATCGCCGCAGGTGGCCAACAGCCACGCCAGCCTGTCAGCCGGCTCGACTGCATTGGGCCGGAGGCGGCAGGACTCGGTGAGGCGCTGGATGGCGCCGGCAAAATCGCCCCGCCTGGCCAGGAGGGCGGCGAGATCGTAGTATGCCTGGGGGTCATTTGGTTCCAGGCGAATGGCCTTGCGGTAATGACCCATCGCCTCCTCGTCCTTGCCCTGCGTCGCGAGCGCACGCCCCAGATTGAAATGGGCCAACGCATCATCGGGTTTGATGCGCAGCGCAGTCCGATACTCCTCGACGGCCTTGCCCGCTTCATCCCGCGCCATATACACACTGCCAAGGTTGTTGCGCGCCTGCACATAATCAGGCTTGAGACGAAGCGCTTCGGAGTAGTTTGCAATGGCCTCATCGAGCCTCCCGGCCTCGGCAAGGGCGTAGCCCAGACTGAAGTGGGCGCGGGCGTCGGTCGGGTTGAAGTCCACATTATTACGGTACTGGGCGATGGCCTCTTCCACTTGCCCCTTTCGGAGTAGGGTCGCCCCGAGGTTCGTTCGAGCTTCAGGAAGGTCGGGATTTATTTCCAGCGCCCGCCTATACGACGTCACGGCCTTATCCGCCTGGCCCAACTCGGCGTAGGCATAGGCGAGTTTGCTATGGGCTTCTGCAAAGTCGGCGTTCAACTGGATGGCCTTTTGATACTGTGCGACGGCTTCGGATGGCCTTTTCTGGAGGAGGAAAGCCGTTCCAAGATGATAGAGGAGACGCTCATTTCGGGGGTTTGACTCCAGCGCCGCTTCCGCCACGCGCGCCGCGGTCTGGGGATCATCCGCGGTCGTCAGGGCGTAGGAGTAGAACTCGGCAAAGAACGGGGAGGACTGCATACGATCGGCGATCCCCTTCAGCTTCGCAATGCCTCCCGCCGTGTCGCCAGCCTCGATGAGACCCTGGGCGGCCGCCATTTGAATAATGGGATCATTTCGGTGCGCTTCGCTTAGATTCACCAACTCAGCGCGGACCTGATCGGAACTCTTTCGGTTTACGAGGAAGCGCAGCCAGTCGGCGCGAGGAGGGTTGACCATACCCGGCTTGACGTCCTCTGCGTGTTTCAATGCCTCCCGCGCAACCTCGTCGGAGGAATTGATGGCAAGGGCGGCGCGCAACCATTGCCGGGCTGCCTTCACATAGCCCTTTGCCGCAAGAATTTCCGCCAGTTGTTTCATACCTTCTGTATCGAAGGGATTTCGCGCAAGAACCTCGCCGTATGCGCTCTCGGCATAGTCGGGGATTTCCAGCGCATCGAAGAGCTGCGCCATGGCGCGGGAACCGCTCATGTGACTGGCGTGAACCATTGCCGGCCGAAGCTGTCCAGTGCAACTGTAGTAGATGCACAGTGCGCGGCGGGACTCGTTTAGGTCCTGCACCCCTTGGGTGAACAGATGCTTCAAGGCGTCGTCCAGGTCGCCCTCCGCCAAGTATGCCTTTCCCAGTTCCACCTGGGCCGTCTGATTTGTGGGATGGAGGCGGGCCACATGCGTCCAGTAGGGGATAGGTCCCCGCACCGAATAATTGATCCGACAAAGCCGGGCGGCATAGCCGACCGGGAGAAGCAGCAGTGGAAGGATAAGACCAATGCGAAGGGCGATGCGCTGGACGAAAAGCGCCTTCGCCAATAATTGGCCAAGAATGAGCGCCAGGCCGAACAGAGGGAGATACAGGTAGGCCCAGGAAACATAGTCGCCCACGGGGTTCCATGCCGTGCTCAGGAACGGGACTATGGCTGTATAGATGATGACGATTCCCAGCCCAAAAGGATCGCGCCTCCACATCCGCCAGAAACTAATGAGGAGGACAACACCGTGGATACTGAGCCAGAGGAGAAACTCGCCGTCGAGCGGATCATGGACCCTGCGCATCGCGTCACGGAGCACCACCGGAATGCCCTGCCCCGTGAGCAAGCCGCTTACATACCACTTGCTTCCAGCCGCCATCGAGAGAAAACTTGGTATCTCGCCGCCCTCTGCCGCCGCATAGGTATAGAGAAGCGGATGGGGGCGCAGGATCGCCCAGATGGGAAGGATGAGGCCCGTCAGGAGCAGATAGGGCAAGAGCCGGGCAACAGCGAGGCGGAAGGGGCTTCGCTCATAGACGAATTCCAGGGCCAAAAGGACGAGGGGCAGCGTAGCCACAACAGGCGACGTGAGCAGGCCGGTTGCGTAGGCGAGCAGAGAGATGAGGACAATGTGGGCCGGTCTTTGCTTTTGTGATCTCAAATACCCAAAAAATGAAGCGAGATAGAGCGTGCACCCCAGAAGGATGTGGATTTGGCTGATGTCGTTTGCCATGACCGACGCGATGGGATGAAAACCGAAGACCGCCGCCGACAGCACAGCCGCCCATCGGTTTTCCACGAGGCGCTGCACGATGAGAAACACGAGTAGGGCATTGGTCCCGTGGAGAAAAATAAGGATGCCATGCCAAAAGCAAGTTGCATGTTCAGAGACAACCGTTCGCAGGACCGCAATGGCTGCATAGGGTAGTGGCCGGTACAAACCCTCCGTAAAGATCATAAAATCCTGGGAGAAAACGACCGGCGCGTTTCGCCATGTGCTCAGCACGGGCAGACGCTGGATGCTATCCTCCCTACCGATAAATGTCGTCGCGGGCCAACAGGGAACGAACGCCGCCGCCAGCCCTGCTCCCAGCAGGATGAGCACGACGATATACGTCCGGCTGCCTTGGTCCTTTGTCACGGCGAAGGTTCCTTGCGGAGGGTGATCTCCGTCGCCGGGGTCTCGGCCCGAACCACGCGGTAGAGGTCGCGCTCCCGAATCGAGGGGGCGTCTCGGACAAACTCAGGGATATTGAAGCACATCATGGGCGGATTCTTCACGGGCACACGCACGGCGGGCGAGGCATGACCTGTCGCGTCAATGTGTGTCAAATACAGTCGCGCAAAGATGCCGTCGTCGCGCTTGCTTGCAAACACAATCCATCGGCTGTTTGAGGACCAACTATGCCACGAATCGGCGGCGTGCGGCGCGTTGCACTCCAGACGATGCGGCTCGCCGGTGAGGTCGGATGTCATAAGGAAGATGTCACTCGACGACTTAATGAGGCACCCCCCGTCGGACTGGCAGAAAGACAGCCATTTGCCATCCGGCGAGAAGCGGGGATAGTAGTTGCTCCGCCCGTTGTTGGACGCCCCGGCAATGGGCCGGGCCTCTCCCCCCCTGCCGTCCGCATAGGGCGCAATGCGAAGGTCATATTTCACCAGCGCGGGATGAATCCCGGACGGCGACCAGCAGAAGACGATGGACTTTCCGTCCGGCGTCCAGCACGGAAGCAACTCCAGCTCGTCAGGATGGGAGGCCCCGGGCAGGAGGTGGGCGCTTCGACCCTCTACATCCACAATTGCAATGTCCGACGTTGGCTGCCCGGCGAACTGGGTCTCGTGGACGACGGGTTGCAGCGTGGCCAGTTGCTGATTGGCCGACATGGCCATCTTTGTCGCGTTGGGCGACCAGGCCATGAAGGTGGTCATCTGCGTCTCGAAGGGGAGCTTGATCTTGAGGCCCTGATCCTTGTCAATGTCGTAAATGCCGAAGTAGGTCCGCAGGTCCATCGCCTCAGGCAACATATACCGCGCCTGGATTCCCAACTTGCCTGTGTCGCCGAGTTTGGAGGAGAATACATGACAATTGAAGCAGTAGCTGCGACGCGCCGAGAGGAACATGTGTGTGTGGAACGTGCGGACATCACGGACAAACGTATCCGGCGTCTTGAGCGTCGAAAAGGGCGGCTTCACAAGGCGATAGACAATAAAATTGTCGCAGGGGTCGGTTGCGACACGGAAGCGAACCGGCGGCGCGGCGTGAACCAGGCTGTCTCTGTCGCGACAACCGCCTTTGACCTCAATGCGGACCGGGTGCGTCTGCGCCTCGATCCGAACCCGTCGCCACATCCTCTCCGAAAACCACCAGCAGCGTTGCTCGGTGATGTCTGTCCACGTCAGGTCGCTCCCTTCGATGGAGATCGTGATCTGCCACACGTTGTTGATCGCATCTTCCCACTCGACGGATGGGGTGCAAAGGTTGGGCGGAAAGAGCGCGCCATCAGGCGGATAGGTGATACAGAGGTGCCGCGAAGGACGCTTCTCCCGATAGATCGTCGGGCTGCATAGGCGGACGAGCTTTGTCGCGGCGGTGACGCCGTCAAGGGCGGCGCGCCTTCGCATTCGCAGTTCAAGTTCATCGCGGCCGGCGCCGTCAATCCACTTATGCTCCTCGATTCGCCCCTCCATAGGTTCCGTCGGAAGCGGCAAAACACCGGCATAGGAGGACTCGGACGCGACGGAATTGTAGCGTTCCAGATCATATTTGAGTTGCGGATAGAACGTGGGCATGTCCACGGAAGATGGCGCCGAAGGACGCGCAAATAGACGTTCGTCTTCCGCTCGTCTGTGTGCGAGACGGATATAATATCCACCGGCCCCAAGCAGCGTAGCGACGACAAGCGCCACAGATAAGAACAGATATCGCATCGGTGTTTCGGTGTCCATAAATGAAGCATGTCTCTTGTACTACTATAGACCTTCCGGGCCTATCTTTCAACCCATTGCGAGGCGATCAAATGGCCTCATCCGGGCCAGAAAGTCCCTTCAAAAACGTCGCACGATGTGGTATCATACAAAAATAGCTTATCCGGTTTGATGATGGAAAGGGGAAAGTGATGAAAGCATTGCAGGTTCTGCTGGGATTCCTGGTCCTGTTGTGGTTCTGTCATGGCCGCCTATTCGGTCAGGAGGCGGGACGTGGAGAGGTTCGCGTCGAGGTGGAGGGACAAGGCGTAAGGGTGGAGGTTCGCGGCGAGGAGGGCAGGCGCTTTCCCATGGTCTTCGGACGCGAGGGGCGGTGCGTAATAAAGCCGTATCAAATAAACATCGTGGACCGCGCGCGTTTTGACATCGCAGAGTTGCTTGTCGAAAAAGGCGATTGCACAGAAGCGATCGCGGAGCTGATGAATATCTGCCAGGATTCCCCCGACGCCACGGCAGCATCGGCAGCGCAGCTTTCTATCGGAAATATTCGCCGTCAACGCCTTAACGATACCGAGGGGGCCGTGGCGGCGTACAAGCTCGTTATGACCGGCTACGATCAGTTGGCCGAGAACTACATCGTTGCCACATACCGGGACATCGGCGAGCCGATGATGGCGCTGAAGGCGCTTGAGGGCTTGTTGAAAACCACAGAAACGCCGGTGCGGAAGGTGCGGCTGCTCGATCTGATGGCGCGAGTGTACCACGAACTGGAGGAGCTGGACCTGGCCATCGAAACCTATCGGCGGATTCCTGCAATGATCACCTATGACGAGGCAATGGCGATGCGTGGGAGCGGGGCAGCCCGGGGAGTGATGGCCCAACCGGTCCAGATGAACTTTATTCGGGAAAGACACCTGCATCGGCGCGATAACGAACCGCAATAGCGCGAGCATCCAACAGAAAAATTTCGCGGTCGCCTATCCTCAACCACTCATCCCCCCTTCCGTCCAGGCCGTGTCACAATTCCGCTTGCCGAACGGGGGTTTTCCTGAAACCCTTTGCCCTTTCGCGGGGTATAGAGGGGTAGCGGCGGATGAGTCCCCATCCTCGGGAGTTCGGTCTTATGACGCGTTTTCTGGTTTATGCAGCGTTGGCGGTGATCCTGACAGCCGGCCTTCCTGCCCTTGCCGGGGATAAAGAGGGCGCGCGGGTAAAGCCGCTCCCGGACGGGTATAAGCAATTCAAGCTCGGCACGAGCCGTAAGCTCCTCGAGCGAAAGGTCACACCCGAATATACGGTTGAACCGGCCCCCGATGCCAAAATCATGGTCGTAGAGGTGAAAGGGACCGAAATCCACGGTATCCTTCTCGTCTTGTGGAAGGAAAAACTGGCCAGCATCACCCTTGTCTTTCAGGAGGGATACACGCTGGAGCGCGTCAAGGCGAGCCTCGTGAAGACCTATGGCGAGCCCAGCAAGGCGGATCCGATCGAGACGGTCTGGGTGGACTCCAAGCATGTCATGGCCTTGAAGTTTGAATACAGCATCATGGACATGCGCAACCGCGTAACAGTGTCCTACACCGACATCGGCGCTTACCAGGAGATCAAAGAATCCGTCACAAAAGGACGATTCGGCCTGGGCCCGGGCAAGGGAAGGGGAAAAGGCGATGTGCCGCCTCAGTAGTTTTTGCGAAAAATTCGGGATGATTTCCTGCGCGTACGCCGATCAAAAAGACAGGAACAGGGATTGCCCGTTCTTCCGCACACCCCAGCCGGATCCTGTCGGTTCAACCACGGTCGAGATCCCCGTGGCGCGATATTCCCTCATGCGCCGCAGCCGGGCGAAGTAAACTTGCCCCGTTAGCCTCACCGCTTCCCTATGAACCTCTCTCGTTCGACCGTCGAGTAGTTTTCGATTGAAATGGTCCGGGGAGCGGAGTAGATTCTTTCCAGCACCATCATCCAGGACCCTAAGATGAGAAGGAGACACAGGATGAAATACGAACTCGATCCGGTATATGTGAAAGGCGTTGAGATCAAGCCGTACAAGAAGGGCACGCAATATGAGGAGGCCCTGAAGGCCACGGCGCACATGAACTTCTCGGCTGGAATCTGGTACTTCATCTATCCGATGGGCGACCGATTCAGCCCGGAGCAGAATCGGAACACGCTGACGATCGAGGAAGGCATCGAGTTCTGCCACCGCATCGGCGTGAAGAAGGTGTCGTTCCACTATCCCGGGGAGTACACCGACTACAACTGCGACGTGATTGACGGACTCCTCAAGGAGCGCGGCATGAGCGTCGGCTCCGTGGCGGGCAACGTGTTCAGCGCGGTTCAGTTCAAGTGGGGCGGGCCTGCCTGCCATATCAAGGAGATCCGCGACCTCGCGGTCGAGGTGAAGATCCGCGCCCAGGAGATCAACGCACGCACCGGCGCGCAGAACCATACCGACTGGGCCGGGCGCGACGGGCTGGACGGCTACTTCCTCTACGAGGCGGAGAAGCAGTGGGAGTGGACGAAGGATGCCTACGTGAAGATGCTGATGTCCGTCGAGGCCAAGGCCGGCATCGCCATCGAGTTCAAACCGTACGATGCGATGGAGCACTCGGTCCTCAAGAACGTGGACACGGCGATCCTCTTCGCCGAGGAGGTCGAGAAGGAAATCGCGAGGAAGGTGTGGCAGCAGATCAAGAAGGAGAAGGGATCGAAGGTCACGCACAAGGACTTCGACAGGGCCTTCAAACCCTACGACCACTGCGTCGGTGTGAACATCGAGGACGCGCATGTCTATCTCGCCGGGCAGAAGGTGGCGGAGGCCGTGCGCAAATCCATCGCGGCGAAGCGCCTTTTCCTGCGACACGAAAACGACTGCGAGGGGCGGATTGATAACGACCGCATCTTCGGCTCGATCCATTTCTGGGACGCGCTGGAGGCGACGTACGTCCAGATCGTCAACAAGTATGACGAGAAGGGCGGTTTCCACGAGCCGGACATCTTCCCTCAGCGCGACGATCAGTTGAAGGCCTACATCCAGTGCCTGAACGCGATCAACTTCTTCTACGCCCTCGCGCAGCGTCTGGTGGATGAGAAGAAATGGGCGAGCCGTCTGCGCGACGTGATCGAGCAGAAGCACGCCAGCGAGGCGAACTCGATGCTCTTCGATCTGGTCGCCGAAGGGATCGAGTATCCGAAGATTCCGCTTGATCTGGCAACCAAGTTCCGGAAGGAGATCGGGAAGCCGATGGTGTTTTAGGAACGAGGACGCAGTATTGGGCTGGATAGTCTTTGACGCGCGATTGCATGAAGATGATTTTCTGCTGTCGGCAGGGAAGTCCCTTTTTCTATGCCAGCATTTCGAGTGGACATGCAAGGAGATCGTGATGTGGCTTTCCCTATCCAAGGCGCTGTACAAGAAACAGTTCGAGTTCCTGAGCGCCGAGCATCGGGACTATGTCGATCAACTGCTCAGCCTTTTCCTTGGCCAAAGCATTCAACGTCTCAATCAAGAGTTTGGCGGCAAGATAAATGAGCACGATATTGATCTCGTGAAAGGGGCAAAGGATTCCCGGAATTTCATATGCCATGAATGCATGCTTAATCTTGTTTACGCGCCCCTCGGTGATGGCTACAGCTTTGATTGGGATACGGATTCTCACCGAAAACACATCCGACATTTGGCCGAGGGCGACTACGTTGTTTCGCGATGGACATATGAATTTCACGAAAAAGAGTCGGGCGCATTCAAGAATCGGGATTGCTACGTGACCGCCGTCGAGAGCTGGGTATTCAACAACAAGGCTTAACAGCGCTTCATCGGGACCAAGGAGTGATGTAATGAAGACCGTGAAGTACAATCTGTATTGGGGTGATATGCACACGCAATTCAAGCCGCAGTGGTGCCAGGGTGACTGGGATGAGTTCCTGGAGCAGAGCTTCCGGGACGCGAAGGAGTACCTCGACTTCTACCCCATCGTCTATTACCCCGCCGAATACTACAACACGAAGGAAGGGCTGCACGTCGAGAGCGTCGGCTGGCGCGATAAATATCAGCCGGAGTGGGAGAAGATCTGCAAGCTCGTGAAGAAACACCACCAGCCGGGCAAGTTCGTCACATTCGCGGGATACGAGTGGACGGGCGACCGGACGCGCTGGGGCGATCACAACGTCTTCTACCCCGACGACGACCCGCCGCTCGACCTTTCCATGACCATTGACGAGCTTTATGAAAATTTACGAAAGCGAAAGGGCATCGCCGTCCCCCACCACACCGCTTACGCACCGGGCGAACGGAGCAAGGATTGGGATCACTACGACGAGGATATTTCCCCATTCGCCGAGATATTCTCCGGCCACGGTTGCTCGGAGGGATGCAACACGCCGCTCAAGCTCGACCACAATCCCTCGATGGGCCCCCGCGTGACCGGCAACACGATCCAGGACGGCCTGGCGAAAGGCTGCCGCGTCGGGATCATGGCATCGGGCGACAACGGCTCCGGCTTTGCCGGCAAGCACGGCACGGGCCTCATGGCCTGCTACGCCACGGCACTGACCCGCGAGGCGATCTGGGAGGCCTTCCTCGCGCGTCGCGTCTATGGCGTCACGGGCGACCGCATCCAACTCGCGCTGTGGGCGAACAACCATTTCATGGGCGACGTGTTCCGATCCAAGGGCCCGGTCCGCATCCGCGCAGATGTCGTCGGCACGCAGGCTATTGATCGAATCGAACTCATCAAGAACAATCGCGTCGTCGCAACACATTGTCACCAGGGCACTTGGGAGATACCCCAAAGGGGAACGGTTCGCGCAAAAATTCAGATCGAGCACGGCTGGGGACCCTCGGCGCACTACGGGTTCAGGGTGGCACAGAAGGTGTGGGATGCGAAGTTGCACGCGGGCAAGGGCGCTAAGATCGTCTCGGCCGAGGGATGTTTTGCCCGGAGCGGACAGAAGATCAAGCGCTGCACGAGCAAGGAATGTTCGTACCGCCTCCTCACCGCGGCCCGCCATCGCGGGGTGAATCCCATGATCCAGCAGTCGGTCATCATCGAGATCGAGGGGAAGCCAACCGCGACGGTGAAGCTCACCTGCGATGAGATTTCCGAGACGTTCACGCTGGCAGATCTGATGGACAAGTCCCGGCTGCTGACGCTTCGGAAGCAGGTCATCGCAAGTGTGAAAAAGCAGTTCGGCCTTACACCCGATCAGATCGAAAACCCGGAGGACGTGCTTTTCCACAACTCATACAAGATCAAGCTACATCAGGCCATTCCCGAAAAGGGATACACGGCAACACTCCGGTTCACCGATGACAAGCCGAAGCGCGGACGCAACTTCTACTACATCCGCGTGAGCCAGCTCAACGGGCAGTATGCGTGGTCGTCGCCGATCTGGGTGGACAATGTGTGACTCACCACGGAGGGCGCAGAGAACACTAAGAAGAGGAATGTGCTATGCCGGATGTGATTACGCTCGGCGAGCTGATTATTGATTTCGTATCGACGAAAGAAGATGTGTCGCTCAAGGACGCCCCCGGCTTCACCAAGGCCCCCGGCGGAGCGCCGGCGAATGTGGCCGTGGGCGTGGTGCGCCTGGGCCGCAGCGCGGGATTCATCGGCAAGGTCGGCGACGATCCCTTCGGCCACTTCCTCGCCGATGTCGTGCGGAAGGAGGGCGTGGACATCTCGAACATGTCCTACTCGAAGGAGGCGCGGACGGCCCTTGCACTCATTGCCGTTCTGAGCGATGGGAGCAAGGACATCTTCTTCTACCGCAACCCCGGGGCGGACATGACGCTCTCCCCGGACGATTTCGACGACGACTACATCAAGTCGGCCAAGGCTTTTCACTTCGGCTCGATCAGCCTCATTGACAAGCTGCCGCGCAAGGCCACCCTCCATGCGCTTGCCATGGCCAAGAGGAATGGTCTGCTCATCTCATACGACCCGAACTACCGCCCGTCGCTCTGGCCGTCGGAAGACGAAGCCCGCGCGCGGATGCCGTCGGTCCTTGAGCGCTGCGACGTCGTCAAGATCAGCGAGGAGGAGTGGGAGGTCGTCACAGGGACAAGGGACTTCGAGGCCGGCTGCGACAAGGTCCTCGCCGCCGGGCCGCAGCTCGTCGTAATATCCATGGGCGAAAGAGGTTGTTACTACAAGACCGCCAAGGGTTCCGGCCGCGTCGAGCCGTTCAAGGTGAAGGTAGCCGAGACGATCGGCGCGGGCGACGGCTTCACCGCCGCCGTTCTCGTTCAGTTGCTCGATGAGATCGAAGCCGGGCAGACCATCGAGACCATCCCGGACGATCGAATGAAGTCCATCCTCCGTTTCGCTAACGCGGTCGGGGCCTTGACGTGCACCAAGATCGGGGCCATCCCCGCTCTGCCGACGCGGGAGGAGGCGGAGCGGTTCTACAAGGGGTAATCGCCGCCATGCGAGCCCGAAAAGCAAGGCTGAGGGAAGGAACAGGATGATGGACAATGTTAGCGCATCCTGCTATAATTGCGCTGCGCCTGTAGTCCTCATTCCAGGAGAAGGTATTCTGTGATACGCAGAATTGAAGCCCTGAATTACCGCTGTCTTCGCTATACAAGTCAACCGCTTGACGACTTTCACGTACTTGTTGGACCAAATGCGAGCGGCAAGACAACGTTCCTCGACGTGGTGGGCTTCCTTGGCGACTTGGTTGCTGTCGGTTTGTTCGAGGCGGTTTTTGCGAGAACGCGAACTTTTCAGGACCTCATCTGGCAGCGGTCGGGAGACTGGTTCGAATTGGCTGTCGAACTTGAGATACCCGAGGAGCGAAAGCGTCTCCTGCCGAATGGAAAGTACAGGTATGTTCGGTACGAGGTACGAATCGGCCTGGATGAGAAGACATCGGAGATCTCGATCTTGGGGGAGAAGATTCTCTTGCGGGGATGCTCAGAAAAGGCGACTGGTCAGATACAGCGAATGCTGTTTCCCAAGGAACCGGAAGCGCCGAACACTCTTGGCATCTCGCCCAAGGAGAGGCACACAAAAACTATTGTCAACAAGATCCACGGTGGGAATGACAATTTCCATGGCGAAACGGGCAAAGGCTGGCAACACGCATTCAAACTTGGTCCTCAGAAATCCGCTCTTGCGAACCTTCCGGAAGACGAATCGAAGTTCCCGGTCGGCACGTGGCTCAAGAACATCCTGATCACGGGCGTTGAGAGGTTGGTCTTAAACAGCACGGTTATGCGGAAGTCCAGTCCGCCAGGCCAACCAGTGTGGTTCCTTCCCGACGGATCGAACCTTCCCTGGGTGGTGGAGGGACTGAAGCGATCTCGGGAGGATTTGTTTACGGCATGGATCCAACACCTGAAGACGGCTCTGCCCGATTTGGAAGATGTGAGAACCGTATCCGTAGAGGAGGACAAACATCGTTACATCGTTGTTCGGTATGGAGATGGTCTCGAAGTTCCGTCGTGGACGCTGTCTGATGGGACGTTGCGTTTGCTGGCGCTCACATTGCCCGCCTATCTGCCAGAGCTGCGCGGCGTATATATGATCGAGGAGCCCGAGAACGGAATCCATCCTCGCGCCGTAGAGACCATGTACCAATCACTGTCCTCAGTGTACGGTGCGCAAATCCTTATGGCCACCCATTCTCCTGTCATCCTGAGTCTTGCCAAACCTTCTCAGGTTCTCTGCTTCTCCAAGACCGAAAGCGGCGCGACGGACATCGTGAGGGGCAGTGAACATCCGGCCCTGCGGGACTGGAAGGGAGAAGTGAATCTCGGCGTTCTACTCGCGGGAGGCGTCTTGGGGTGAAAGACCTCGTTGTCCTCGTACCAGACAAGAACCTGGAGATGTCAATAAGCGCTCTCCTGCGCAGGCACGAGTCTATGGGCACGCGCCAGATGGAAGCGAACGTGCATGTTCATGTCGAACGCGACTCCGGTTGCTTTGCGAGAGGTCACGATTTTCTCCGCAGCATGTGCCGCGAATATGATCATGCCCTCGTCATCTTCGATCGGGAGGGGTCGGGACAGGAGGACCGATCGAGAGACGACATCGAAAGGGAGGTAATCCAGAGACTTGCTCGTTCAGGATGGGGTAATCGAGCGGAAACTATCGTTCTGGATCCCGAATTGGAGGTGTGGGTCTGGAGCGATTCACCCCATGTGAGCACTTGCCTCGGCTGGGGGGCCGAAAGGGAAGACCTGCGCACATGGCTTGAAGAGAAACGGCTCTGGCCCAGGAACGATGCCAAGCCAACACGTCCCAAGGAAGCGGTCGAGACGGTTCTCCGCAAGACAAGAACGCCTCGCTCCTCCTCAATCTACCAAAGATTGGCCGAGTGTGTCAGCTTGGCGAGATGCACTGATCCCGCTTTTCAGAAGTTCAAGGCCGTCCTGCAGATGTGGTTTCCGGCGCAATAGGTCTGGCCGATCTTCCGCGCATTCGCGCCAGCGCCGCGAGGATCGGGGCGAGCTGCAACGCGGTCTTGTAGGGGATCACGTCGTCGGGAATCGTCGCGTCCTCGCGGAGCGATTTTTCCGGCACGGCCAATAGGATCGCGTGATTGCGGAAGCGCCGCAGCGTCTCGCGCTTGCGTTCAAGGTACTCGGGCGTCCAGAAGCCCACGATCTCGAAGAGAACCTCCGTCCCGTCCTCGTGGAGAAACAGAAAATCCGGGACGAAGACCGTCTGTCCCTGACGCAGGATCCTCGCCTCCCGCATCAACCGCCAGCCGTCGCGCTCCGAGCCGAATTTTCGCGCGAACTTCTCCTCGACCGTTGAGTCGAATTCCTCGGGCGGCGGCATATGGCCGGTCAGCCCCTCGCGAGATGAAAGAGAAAAGCGGGCCATCCGGTCCCAGGGGGTTCGCACAAACGCCTCCATTGTCCACCCCTTGCACAGCAGCAAGGCGGGCAGGAGCTTCGCAAACGCCACTCCGTATCGTTGCGTGTGACGCAGCGCCGAGACCGGTCCTGACAGGTCGATCCGGTACGCGGACGGACCGCGCCGGGAGATGTCGTGAAGCAGACCGAATAGCTTCACGTAACGCAGAATGGTCTTGAAATCAGCCGACGCCGTGATGACCATCCGCTCGGCGCGATAGAGGCATGTCTGCGCCTGCGCCACATTGTAGCGTGAAAGGAGGTCTTTCGCACTTGCGTAACCTGGAAAGGCCTTCAGACGATGAAACTCCATGACGTCGGCATAGAGCTCCGCCTCAATGTCGGCCCACGGCCTGCCAAGCCCCTGGGCGATCTGCGCCTTCACCCGGCTCTCGCTCGTCTCGAAGAGACGATCCGGCCGCTCAACCAACGGATGTGACTTGGCGGCCTCCGCAAACACATGCATCCTCAGCTTCTCCGCCTTTGCGCTGCGGTCGGTGTCGTAGACGCTTGCATCGTCCAGCAACTTGCAGAAGGCGTGGATTCTCCGGGCGGGACAGTCCTCTTCCTGTGCGAAAACGCCTTCCACAGAGGAATGCAGATCGCGCCGCATCGCACCCGCCCCCGACCGATAGACCGCGAGCATCTTCTCCGCAAGGGCGGGGTAATGCCCATGATGCCTCTGCGTCAGGCGGTCGGGGACGGCCCGTCCGCCTTTATAGACGACGATGCTGTGTTCGTTCGTAAGCATCACTTTGCCGTCGAAGCCGCGAGCGCTCGACGTCCTTCGTCTCCTCGCAAACCACCTCGTAAAGCGTGGCGCGGACGTTGCCTGTCTTGCGGAGGATCCGGCCCAGCCGCTGCTTGGCCTGGCGCGTGGACGCCTGCCCCCCGATCACCACCGCCACCTTTGCCGCGGGCACATCCACGCCTTCGTCCAGGACCTGGTTCGCCACAATGACCGGGAATCGCCCCGCCGTAAATCCCTCCAAAACAGCCAGCCGCTCCCGCTTCCGCGAATGGCTGAGGAGGGTTGGCGCGAGGAACCGCTTTGACACATCGCGGGCCATGGCGTTTGACCCGGCGAAGACGATCACCCGCTCCCCCACGTGAAGACGAAAAATATCTTCGAGAACGCGGAGTTTTTCCTCCGCGCGGTCCTCGATGGACTTCTTCCTGAAATACGCCTTCTGAGCCTTCCGCGCCTCCGGGTCGCTGCCCGTCTCGGCGCACAGGTCCTGCCACGAGTATCCCGTCGTCTCCTTGCTGCGCGCGGCCATGTAGGATCGAACGGTCCGAGCCGCCTGGTCGTATGCCTCCCGCTCCTGTTCATTCAGCGCCACCGGCACACGGACCACATGATAGTCCGCCAGGGTTCGGCCTCGGAGGCCGGACATCTCCATCCGATAGACCACCGGACCGATTAACCTGTCCAAGAGATCGTGAAGCCCGTCCGACCGTTCCGGCGTCGCCGTCAGGCCGAGGCGAAGGGACGCCGCAGACAGCAGCGCCGCCTCACGCCGACACTTCCCCGGCAGGTGGTGGGCCTCATCAAAGACCAGCAGACCGAAATTCGCGCCCAGCTTGTCCATATGGATATACGCGCTGTCGTAGGTCGTCACGGTCACGGGCTTGACGTTGAACATGGTGTCGCCGACGATGCCCGCGTCATAGCTCAGCCCGCGCAGGATGCGGCGATGCCACTGATACATGAGGTCCCGGACGGGCGCCACCACGAGGGTCGCCGCCTGTTCCTGCGCCATGGCGGCGAGGGCGATCTCCGTCTTGCCCGTGCCCGTGGGCATGACAATCACGCCGCGCCCCGAAGCGTTTCGCCATGCCGTGAGGGCGTGCTGCTGTTCGGGGCGGAGCGTGGGCAGGTTGATCTTGCCCCATGTTGGAGGGGATGGTGACGGCACGTCATCCCGAAAGCGATCCCCGAACGCACGCTGCAGGACAGAAACCACATCGTAGTAATCAATAGCCTCGCGCCGCCACGCAGAAACGCGCGGGTCCCACGTCCACTCCTCTGCCGTGAAGAGCGACTGGAGTCTATGGTCATCCAGGCCATGCAAGAGGAGCGTTCCACGATCAAAGGAAAGGCGAATTACATCAGAGGATTCGCGCATGATCACGAGCCGAGGCCGAGTTGAAGACTATCATCCCGTGCACCCTACCACGCCTTCAGGAACATGTCAACTCAGTATCGCCCGATCTCCCGATACGCCTCAAACAGCGCGATCACGTTCTCGATGGGGGTGTCGGCCTGGATGTTGTGGGCGGTGCAGAAGAGGAAGCCGCCGCCGGGGGCGAGGGCGGCGACGCGGTCTCTTACCTCATTACGAATATCCTCCGGCGTGCCGAAGGGAAGCGTGCGCTGGATGGAGATGGAGCCGTGGAACGCAAGGCGGTCGCCGAAGCGATCCTTCAGCTCGGCATGGTCCATGTCCTTCACATCGGGCTGAAGGGGGTTGAGGATGTCGAGGCCGCAGTCAATCATGTCGCCGATGATCGGTTTGATTGATCCGCACGAGTGGTGGGCGACCTTGCATCCATACCTCTTGCCAAGTTCGACGAACGCCTTGAAGCCGGGCATGAGGAACTGCCGCCACATGTCGGGTGAAACGAAGAGGCCGTTCTGCGCGCCGAAATCGTCGCCGGTGAAGAAGATGTCTATCCCCCCTGCCGCCGCCTCGAACGTCCGCCGCGCATACTCCACATAGAACTCCGCGATGCGGGTGAATAGGTAGTCGGCGATCTCCGGGTTTATGACGAAGTCCATGAGGATCTGCTCCACCCCGCGCAGATACATCGCCGGCTTGAGCTGGGCGCAACGATTCATCCGGTCGCCCATGAAGACGACCACCTTACCCGTCGCGCGCGCCTCAGCTACCTGGTGCCGTACGCAGCCGTAGTCGAACCAATCGGGGCTGGGCCACTTGGGATAGTCCTTGATCTCGGCCAGAGACCTGGCATGCTGCAGGGGGAAGTCGAGCACATCCCGATAGGCCCCAGCCTTTTCCCCCGAGCCGACCTCGACCTTCACGCGCGGCACGCCCCAGTGATCCTCGACGGAGCCGTCGTCGCGGACCGTAGGTTCGGGGCCGATGTACTGCGGGCCTTCGACGTATCGAAAGTCCACGTCGAAATGCCGAAGAATCTCCTCCTGCGAGGAAAAGCCGAAGCGATGGAGCAGTCGAGCGTTAATCTCGGACGTTGCCCAGTAGTCAATGGGCACGCGGTCGGGTTCCTCGTGAGCCAGGGCGAGCGCGATTCGTTCGCGGGAATCCATATGTTACTTTTTCTTGGCCCGATCGAGGATGAGACCGAGCATGGCCAGGTTGTCAATAGCCTCCGTGCCGGAGATCAGGGGTCGGCCCTGTCCGCGGACAGCCTTGATGAACTGGCGGATGCAGAGCCGCATCAGGTCGTCGTAAATCAGCTCCTTGCCGTGATACGTGATGACCGTGCGATAGACGCCCTTTTCGTCGTTGCGGCCGGAGTAATCCACGACCCTTCCATTGAGGCCAAACTTGCGGATGAGGTCGCCTTCCTTCTTCACGCCAAGGCGAATCTCGACCTCGCACTTGCCGCCGGCCGGGCCGATGTAGTCGAATGTGGCCACGTTCTGGAACTGAGCGATCTCGCAGTGGATACTATCCTCGTCAATTCGTCCGCCAGGAATTAACTTCTGCAGGATGCTCAGCGGGTGCGGTCCGAGGTCCACACAGATGTCCTCATACTCCGTTTGCATTCGTCCACCGCGCGACTCAAGATGGGCGAACATGGACTGCACCGGAGGCATAGGCTCGCCCGTCTTGGCATGGACCTGCTGATAGAATTGCAGGCCGGCGGGATACTGCGCGTTCATGCTCAGAATCTTCCCCATCTCCTGCGCCACTTCCAGAAGGTGCTCGGCCTCCCGCAACATGCTTTTGGTGCCGCGATCCTTCATCCACAGAAGCGGCTTTTCGCACAGCACATTCGCCCCCGCATGGAGCGCCGCGCGGGCATGCTCGGCGTGCAGGTAGTGCGGCGAGCAGACGCTCACGATATCGGGCCGTTCCGCATCGAGCATCTCCAGGATACTGGCGTATCCCTTCCCCTCAAAACCGAAAAGCTTTTTCAGAACATCTTTTGTTTTTGCGACGGATTCTTCGCTCGTCCCAGCGAAGGCCGCCACGTCGCAGCCTTCGATGTGATACCACTTGGCGTGCTGCTTGCCGATGCCGCTGGCGCCGATGACGGCGCACTTCAGACGACGGTCCATAGCATCTACCTCGCGTGATATGAATCTGTGGAACGATTAAGCCTCACTGCCCACATCATAGCACAGAACAGTGAAAGGTCAATGCAAAAACACACTCGCCGTCTGTTGCGAATTAAATGTTGACATGCGAGGTCCCTTGTGCTGTAATGCTGTCGCGTGTGATCCCTGCGGGCGCAATGTCTGCGGAACGTGGAGCTGAAATGATGAGCGATATCAAGATTTGCGAGATTTGCCGGAAGAGCGTCCCCCAGAAGGACATCGAACAGGGCCTGGCCGTCGAGCGCGGCGGTAAGTGGATCTGCGCGCAATGTTCCGACATCGGACGCAAGCACAAGGACCCCTTCCACCAGGACGTCCTGGCCTCGCTCGAGAAGATTAACGAGGAAATCCGAAGCGTCTATCGAATCGTCAGCTTCAAGGAGGCCAACGTCTGGACCGTCCTCGGCGCGGTGCTGCAGATCTTCGTAGTATTCAGCGTGGCGGTCAGCTTCACCCAAATCGGCAAGATGGGCATCGCCCTCTGGTGGATGGGCCTAGCCGTGCTGCTGCAGGTCATGGCGCTGACGTTCTTCACCATCGGAAAGTAGCGCTACTCCGCCGGATCGAGTGCCCTTGCCCTTGCGTCCTCCAACAGGAAGTGCAACTGCCCGTACGCTCTCTCCTTCAGCAGCCCCTCCGCCTCGTCGAAGTAGCCAGCGAAGTTGATCGGCTCGTGTGGATCTGGCGTGTAATTCTTTGCCTTCTCTCGCAGCTCGTCCAGGCGTTTGGTCAGCCCTTCCACATACGACAACGGCGTCTCAACACGACCCCCGCCGATCGCCAGGTCTTTCGACGCCGCGACGAAGGACTCCAATACATATGGATCGAGGATCAACTCGAACCCATCCCATTCCACAACATCACCCGCCCGGAGATTTGTGATTCTCTCAGCCTTGCCCGTCATCTCCAGTTGGACCTTGACAGGACATGAGAGACGATTCACGAGATAGAAATACAGCCGCTCGCCATCGCGCAACTGCCGGACGGAGACCGGGTCTAAAAGCCCCGGCACGTCGTCAAACTTAACGGCCGGCAGCGCGCGGAAGGATTGCGTAAACTGGGCCAGATTCTTCTCCATACCGATCGTGCCGACGACGAAGCCGCCTTTCGTAAACGCGAAGGAGTCCACCGAGGCCAGCGGCCAGGCGTGGAACTCCATGCAGTGGTTCACGTTGGGGTTGAGCGTGGACACCCGCCAGCCCATCTCGCCGCCCCAGAGCCCTTCGAGCGGCTTGTTGCGTCCGACGGCATCCTCCCAGTAACGGTCGTGGTAGTTGATCCAGACGTCTCGGCATTTTCGTAACGGCGCAAAACCCGTATCCACGAAGTTGATCTGCCGGCTCACCTCCGTGTCCGGCTTGACCCGACGGTGGACCCGGGTCCATCGGTAGTCGGCGGGGAAGAGGGTTCGTTGGATGATGACATTGGGATCATTCGCAAACATGGAAATGTCCACTCCCGCCCGGCGGTTGATCTCCCTGAAGGCATCCTCCCCCTTCACCGACTTGAACATCTCCAGCTTCTCATCAGGGCTCGACGGGATATAGAGGTTCAGGACCAAGCGGAGGTCCGGTCGCTTCGCCGCCAGCTTCCGAGCGATGCGCATGTAGTACTCATGGATGGCACGACAGCGCCAGTCAATCCACTGCTCTTTCGCATTTGCCATAATCCAGCGATACCGTTTGTTAAACCGCAGAGGGTCTTTCGCATCAACGGGAATCTGCGTCCCCGTCTTCTTCTGGAACCGCTCGATATTGCAATCGTTGTAGCCTGCGTCAAGACTCCCGAACCAGAGGATGTTGTGCTGGGTGAGATGGAAGCAGATACCCTTGAAGGCGGGCAGATCGCCGTAGAGGTCCAGCATCTCGTCAATCAGACTGATAAACTGCCTCTGCGCCTCGGGGCTGAGGGGATTGAAGTTCGGCGGCGTGCCGTGCCAGCCAACGGTCTTGGGCCGGTTGTCCCACATCATCATGAGGACGGTCTCCCGCCCGGCGCGGATTTCGCCATCGTCAAAGACCGCCTGCTCCGCGAGCGATGGTAGCGAGTGGACGTTGAGCGTGGGGATGAAGTACGTTCCTCGCTGGCCCATGCGCATGCAGAGGTACTCGATGTAGTTGAACGGGTGCGGGCGGCCGTGCTGGTTGTCCATGCGGCTCTCGGTCTCGCTCGGGAAGAAGGGACCGCGATACCACACCCCCGGATACATGAGTACGTTCTGGCCGAAGTAGTCCATGTAATCCAGCAGCCGGTCGGCGACGTTCGTGAAACCGGGCATGGACGACTCGCCGCCGAAGTTCAGCGAAAGCACCGGATCCTCGTAGTAGAGGCCGACCATCCGTTCCCATCCGTTATGGGGCGGCGCGGCATTCACCGGCAGAGCCGGGAGGCGGCCTTCGATTTCGTAAAGCCGAATCTTTGAAACCGCCGCAGGACGGCCCTCCTCCGCCGTCATGAAGACGAGCGCCTGGTCCTCCTGGCGGGGCCAGAAGATCGCCTCGTGTGTCAGAAGTTTGTTTGACAAAGGATATTCCGCGCCGCAGAATGCCCCCGTCTGGAGGTCGTACATCCCGCCGTGGTTCTCGGCGCACTGGAGGATGACATCCATCGTTCGCGCCTTGTCGTCAGGATAGTCCCACTGGAGCATGTGCGGCGCACCGACCTTTTCCGTCAGTATGCGATAGGCGAAACGGCTGTGCCGATTAGGACCGGCTTCGAGGTACTTGCCGGAGGGCGCTTCGACGATCTTCGACTGGCCGTCGCCGACGAACTGCTCCTTGTCGAGCGGCTGAGCGCAGTCAATCTCCCGGATGAGGGTAAGTTTAAGATCGCCTTTGCGGGCAGCTTCCTCCTGGGGAATAACCCAGCAGGAGAACTCGCGGTCGTATGTAAAGGCCGTTGCCGCGTCCTTCCACGTGCAAATCAGCTTCAGCTCGCCATCGCTTGCGGGTGTAATCTCGGCGGCAATCCTTTTCTTCGCTCCCGCTTCCAAGTCAACGGAGACATTCTCGCCGCCCGCCAGACGGTTGCCCTTCACATCCGCCAGCGACCAGGTGATAGTACCTTTTGTTCGGACACTTGAGATGTTCTTCAGCCGCCAGGCGAACTCGACCTTCTTGCCGACCCGAAAGTAGACATGGAGCATATCGAGATCAACAGGGTAGCGCGAGAGATACTCCCCCGTGATCTCTTCATCGCCCAGAGGTCCGTCGTATATCTTGAACTCGTCAATGGCCCCTCCGGCAAACGTCCGGCCGCCGTCGGAGCCGATGAAAAATCCGTCGTACTCCTTTGTCTCCCACTGGGTCAGGCCGTATCCCGCCTGGCTGTCGCCCCGGCCGCGGACATATTCGCCGTCCACATAGACTTTCCGGGACTTGTTCGAGTCCCATGTCACTGCGAGGAAGTGCCATGTGCCTGGCTTCCAGTCGGCGATGCTGCGCGCAACATACCGGTCCTCCGCGTCGCGGAGATCGAAACGGACGGAGGAGTTCAGCCCCCACACCCAGAACCACATGGCATTGTGGCCGCCGCCCTGGGGACCGTTCTCGCGGAACATACATCGGTTCTCGTTCGCCTTGGGGATCGAGTCAGGGCGATACCAGAACAAGAGCGAGCCACGGTCCTTTCGCAGGTTGCTTTTGGCGGCATAGGCAAGCCGGTTCCCCTCCGGGAAGTACGCCGCCTTGCCGATCACGCCCGGCGCGAAGGCGACGCCCTTTGCCTCCTTCGGCGTCTTCTCTCCTGCGGCCGTCGCCGCATCGAGAGAATTCTCGAATGGGAGATGGAAGATCAGTTTCGCCGGAGGCAGTTCGGCGAGGACCGGCTTCTCCGCCGGCCTGGGCCTGGCGCGAGCGACTTCGAGATTGCCCTCGTAGGCTTGTGCGACCTCCACATCGGTGAGGGGCGCGTTGTATATCTTCAACTCGTCAATGGCCGCCTCGGCAGGATAGCGAAGATTTTCCCGCGAGCCGACGTAGAACACGCCGTGCGCGCGCGGTTGCCAGGTGAACCCCTTCTCGGCGACGGGCTTCCCGTCCACATAGAGCTTGATCCCCTTCGCGCAGTCGAAGGCGGCGGCGATGTGATGCCACTCCCCCTTCTTCCACCCCGCCATCGAGTGGCAGACGTAGCTCGCTCCTCCGTGGCGAATATCGAGACGGATATTGTTCTCGTATTTCCACAGCCACACGGCGCAGTTTCCGGGCTTCTCGCCGGCGGCCTGCCAGACGAAGCTGTGCCAATCCTTGTTCGTCCCGTCCCAGTCGCCCCTGACCCAGAGTTCGATCGCGCCCCGATCGTTCGGCAGATTGCCATTTGCCTCAAACACGAGGACGTCATTCTCGTCTTTGACATACAGCGCCTCCCCCTTCCGTCCCTCCGTGAAGCCGGGCGCCCGGCAGACTGCGCCATCAATGCCCGCCGCAAACTCGGCATCCGGTTTGCCATCGAAGGGGCAGTAGAAGGTTAGCTCGGCTGCGTACAGGGACGCGGTCAGAGACATGGCCATTAACACGGCGAATCGTCGCGGCATCCTTGATTCCTCCTTTTCGAGTTCAACAGGAAAAGGTGATTATACCGGCGCCCTTACCATAACTCAAGGACGACGACTGCGGGTGATGAGCGAGGCGATGTCGTCGAACACGGTGTAGACGACGGGGATGACGAGGAGGGTGAGGAGTGATGAGACAAGAAGTCCACCTATGGAGACGATGGCCATGGGGGCGCGCATCTCACCGCCCCAGCCCATGGCCATGGCAAGAGGGAGCATGCCGAGGACGGTGGTGATGGTGGTCATGCTCATGGGGCGCAGGCGAATGGTGCACGCCTGCAGCAGCGCTTCGCTGCGGCCCACACCCTGGCCGCGAAGGGTTGTGGTGAAGTCAATGATGACGATCGCGTTATTGACGACGATGCCGACAAGCATGACGACGCCCATCAGCGAAAAGATGCTGATCGTCTTGCCCGTGATGTAAAGCGAGAGAAATACGCCGATAAGCGCCAGCGGCAGCGTGAGCATGATCGTGAACGGCTGGACGAAACTCTCCAGCAGCGCTGCAAGGACCAGGTAAACCAGAATGACGGCCAGGTAGAGGGCCATGAAGATGTCGGCGAATGCCTCTTCCATCGCCTCCGTCTTGCCGCCGAAGAAGTAGTCGTATCCCGAGGGGAAGCCCATCTTCTTCAGGGCCGCGTCAATATCCTGCACCACATTGCCGAGGGGGCGGCCGGACAGGTTGGCCGAGACCACGATCATGCGGCGCTTGTTTTTGCGGAGGATCTGCGTCGGCCCGCTCCGGTCCTCGACGCGGGCCAAGTTGATGAGAGGAATCGTCTCGCCGTCGGCGCATGGAATCTTCATATCCCGCACCCGCGCGGCGTAGCTGCGGTCGGATTCGCAGAGCTTCACCCGGATGTCGTACTCTTTGTTCCCGACTCGATATTCACTCGCCACAATCCCCTCGACATAGGCGCGCAGGACCGTGGCAATGTCGGAGACCGAAAGCCCATGGGCGGCGATTCGCATGCGATCGGGGCGGGCCACAACCTCCGGCTTCCCGCTACGCCACGTGGTGTCCACATCCACTGCCCCGGCGGTGTTTCGCGTGACCTCTATGACTTTGTTCGCCACGTCCTGAAGCCGGTCGAGGTCGAGGCCCGTCACCTCGATCTGGAGCGGGGCCTCCGCGCCACCGATGGCGGCCGGCTCCTGGACGATGACGATAGGGCCGGGGATATCGGCGAGCGCTACGCGCATGTCGTCAATGACCTGCTTCGCCGTCTTTTTCCGTTCCCATCGGTCCGTCAGCGACACGGTAATCTGGCCCAGGTGCACACCCTCGGAGGTCCGCCCGAAGAGGCCCTCCTGCTTGCCGAGGATGGTGAAGGTGTGCAGTATTTCCGGCATGGAGCAGACCCGGCGCTCGATCTCCTGCAGAACCACGTTCGTCTTTTCAAGAGGCGTGCCGGGCGGCATCTCGACAAAGACCACGGCCTTGGCGCGATCAGGCTCGGTGACAAACTCGACGCCGATGAACGGGACGGCAATAAAGCTGGACAGGAAGATCGCCAGGGCAGCCACGATGGTCAGCCCGCGGTGGCGAAGGGCAAACGCGAGCAGTCGGCGGTAGGTCGAGCGCACCGCCGCGAAACCCCAATCCCATGAGCCAAAGAGCACACTGAGGGGGGAGTATTTCCACCGCACCGGGCCGCCAGGTCCCCGCAGCAACAATGAGGATAGGATAGGGGTTAGCGTGAAGGACATGAGGAGGGAGATAAACGTGGCGAAGGTGACGGTGAGACCGAACTGGAAAAAAAACTGTCCGACGATGCCGCTCATGAAGGCGATGGGCACAAAGACGACGACATTCGTCAGGGTTGACCCGGTCACGGCCGTGGCGATTTGCGATGTGCCGCGGCCGGCAGCGTCGGTCGGGCTGGCGCCTTCGGAAAGGTGGCGATAGATGTTCTCCAGAACGAGGATCGAATTATCCACGAGAACGCCGATGGAGATGGCCAGCCCCATGAGCGACATGATGTTCATCGTGAACCCGGCCATGTAAATGAGCAGGAAGGTTGATACCACGGACACGGGCATGGTGATGGCCACGATAAATGTGACGCGCAGATTGTGGAGGAAAAGGTAGAGGATCACAGCCGTGAGAACGATGCCGATGAACATGCTCTCTTGAACGTCCCGGACGGATGCGCGAACGAAACCGGACTCCTCGCTGGCAATCTCGAGTTGCATGCCGGGCGGCAGGGATTTTCGGATCTTGCCCAACTCCTTTGTCATCTTGTCAACGACCTGGACCGTGTTCGCATCGGCGCGTTTTTTTACGACGAGGCCGACGCACTCCTGACCTTTGTAACGAGCCAGTTGTCGCTGTTCCTCGAAGGTATCATCTACCTCGGCAACGTCGCGGAGATGGAGGGGATCGCCATCCGGTGTGACAAGCTCAAGGTTGCGAATCTCGTCCACAGTGTCGAACTCGCCGTCGGTTCGGATGGTAAATTCCCTCCCCTTTTCCGTAATGTGGCCGCTCGGCAGATCGAGGTTCTCCTTCTCCAGTCGCTTCACGACGTGCAGGACGGAGAGGCCGCGGGAGCAAAGTTTGAGTTCATCCACGGAGATGCGAATCTCCCGTTTTTTCCCCCCTATGACATCCACCGACGCTATGCCCGCGATCCGACCGATCTGGTCCTTGAGGTAGTCGTCGGTGAACTCCCACAGTTCGTTTAACGGTCGTGCGCCGAAAAGGGCCACATTTGCCACAGGAGCAGCGTTGACATCAAACTTCAAGATGGCGGGGGTCTCGGCATCGTCCGGCAGCTCCCGCTTGATCTCCTCCACTTTCTCGCGGACGTCAATCGCCGCGATATCCACGTCCACGCCCATCTCGAACTCTATGAAAACCTGCGAGACATCCTCCATGGACGTGGAGCGGACGTGCTTGACGCCGTCCACCGAGCTGACGGCATCCTCAATCTCCTGGGTGACAAGGGTCTCGATCTCCCGTGGGCCGGCGCCCTGGTAGACGGTGATCACGCTGACGTATGGAAAATCCACCTGGGGCAGGAAGTCGAGGCCCAACCGCGTGTATGAAAAGGCGCCGAGGACGACGAGGGCGAGGATGAACGTGGTCATCGCTATAGGACGCTTGAGCGAGGCATTCGAAAGAAACATCCTACTCCCCCCTACTCCCCGCCCTTGTTGCGGATGACCTGCACCGGGCAGCCGTCGGTCAGGTTGTTCTGCCCCTCGATGACCACGGTATCGCCCTCTTTCAGGCCCGACATCACTTCGACCTGGTCCTCCGAGCGAAGACCCAACCGCACCGGGCGGGCGGTCGCCACATCCGCCTTAAGGGTAAATGCACGCGCGTCGCCGTCCTCGCGGATCACGGCGACGAGGGGAACTATCAGGGCATTGAGCCGCTCCTCCAGGACGAGCGTAACCCGCGCATACATGCCGGGCATGAGCCGGTGTTTCGGGTTTGCCACACGAATTTCGACATCCGCCGCGCGCGTGCGCTCGTCCAGGGCAGGATGGATCTTGTGAAGTGTGCCCTCAAAGGATTCGCCGGGGAGGGAGTCAATTGCGACCTGGGCCTTGGTCCGCCCCACCTGGATCTTGCTCAGGTATCGTTCACTCACATCGGACATGATCTTGACCGTGGAGACATCCACAATGGTGACGATGCCGTCTTCCTTGCCGACTACGTTGCCCTGGTCGAGATGCTTTTTCGAAACGATTCCCGATATGGGCGCTTCCACGGTGGCGTCGTCGAGCCGCACCTTCGCGGCCCTCATCCCGGCCTCGGCCTCTTGTAGTTTAGCCTTAACGAGCGCAAGCTGGGCGGCGGCAGTATCATGGGCGGTTGTCGCGCGATCTACAGCCTGCTCGTTCGCCGCTCCCTCTTGGAAAAGTTTCTGCATGCGTTCCTTCTCCCGAAGGGCATCAGCAAGCTGAACGTCCGCCGTCTTGATACTCGCGTTTGCGACGCTCACCGCCGCCTCGGCCTGGGCGAGATCGGCCTCGACCTGTTCGTGATCTATGACGGCAATGACATCGCCTTGCGTCACCGCGTCGCACTCCTCTACATGCAACTCGTCTATGCGGCCTGGGAGCTTCGACACGAGCTTCACCTCGCGCAGCGCTTCCACGTTGCCTGTAACCGTGATCGTCTCACGCAGGGCCCCACGCCTCACAAAAGCCACGCGCACCGGCACGACCCGCCGGTCCTCGATCTTCGTCGCCGCCTCCTCGCGCTTCGCCTTTTCCTGGCGGAAGACATGCCGCACGAGAAACACCAGGCCAACGAGCACCCCGATAGCCGCCAGCCATGATAGCGCCCGGTAGAGTATCGTTATGATGAGTCTGAGGGCCTTCCTCATTTCGGCTTTTGCTCCTTCGCGCGGCCCTCGTCGGCCGGCGGAACAGTCGTGTTCTTCGTCACTACGTCAACCTCCTTCGGCGCCAGCGCGCCTGTGGCCCGTTCCAGATACAGCTTGGCGAGCATGTGATCGTAGACCGCTTTGTAGTAGTTCCCTCGCGCGCGCGTCAGGGCCTCTTGTGCGTCCAGGACCTCCACCTGCGTGTTGATCCCGTTGCGGTAGCCCACCTGCGCAAGTCGAAAGCCCTCCTTGGCGCGATCGAGGCTGGCCTGTTGCGACTCGACAAACTCTTCGGCGTCGCGCAGGCTCAAGTAGGCCTGCCGCGCCTCCAGGAGTGCGCGCTCCTCCGCATCGCGGAGATTGATCTCCTTCTGCCGGAGCGTGGCCTTCTCCTGCATCACCTTGCCGAGCGTCTTCAGCCCGTCAAAGATCGGTATTTCCGTCTTCACGCCGCCGCTCCATTCCTCATCCCAGCCGAGGTTGCCCATGTTCACCTGGCTCGGCTTCGTCGCCTCCCAATCGGCGAAGAGAAATACCTTCGGCAGCCATCCGGCCTTCGCAACCTTGATCGCCTCTTTCTGGAGTCTGACCTCCAGCTCCGCCTGGAAGAGATCCGGCCGCTCCGACAGCGCCTTCTCGACCACCTCGACCAGCTCCGCTCTCGCGGGTTTGTAGGCCAAGGCATCAACGAGTTCGACATTGCTTTCCTGGGATACGCCCAGCACCTTGAAGAGCGACGTCCGCGCGAGATGCTCCTTGTTCTTGCTCTCGATGGCCAAGGCCCGGTAGTTGGTCACCTCCACTTCGGCGCGGAGCACGTCGAAGTCGGAGGCGACGCCGCCGCGCTTGCGCTTCTGCACCTCCGATAAATGCTCCTCGGCGACACGCAACGACGTCTCGGCAACCTCCATCAACACGCTTTGGAGGAGCACATCGTAGTAGGCCTTGCGCGAATCGAAGATGACCTCCTGGGCCACATTTCGGATGCGCTCGTCGGCCAGGAACTGAAAGATCTTCGCCCCGCGAATGGCGGCGGTCGTCGCGCCGCCTGTGTAGATCGGCTGCTTGAGGCTTACCCCGTACGACCAATTGTCCTTCATCCCCAGCGCCGGCACATTCGCTCCCATGCCCGGCAGTCCCCCGAAGCTGATCGTCGGCACCTTGTCGGTCTTGCGGTACGTTCCTTCCACCGTCGCAGTCGGCATCGCATACGACATGGCCTCGACGATCATCCCCTTCGCCTTCGCCTTCTCCTCCAGAATCCCCTGGAGCGGTTTGTTGTTGCCCAAGGCGATCTGTATGCTCTCGGAGACACCCAGCTTCCCTTTAAGCACATCCTCTCCCTCGTCGGCCTTCCCCTCAAAGGCGGACTTCCACCGCCCGAAGGAGGCCGTGCGGCTTTCCCGAATGTCCCGATAGATTGACTCCTTCGTCGCACACCCGGTGCACACCGTCGCCACCCACCACAGTATCAGGATTACCTTTCGGACCCGATAGTTCATGGCGACTTGCACCGCCTACGGGGGTGATTCAGAATCCCGTTGAAGTAGACCTCAAGCACATCTTTCGTCCGCGAGACGAGCTTGTCTCGGCTTCCTTTCATCAAATTGGCGACCACCGTGCCATAGGCAAGGTCGGCCAGGATCTCGGCGGTTCGCTTGACGTTCAGCCGCCGGAACACACCGCGCTTGATCCCGTCACTCAGAACCGCCTCGAAAATGCGGATGTTCTTGTCTCGATTGGCGAAGTACCGTGATTTTCCCTTGCCGCGAAACTCGCTCCGCTCCTGGATGAAGATTTCGACCAGGTCCTGATGCTCGTCGAAGAACTTGAAGTATTCTCGCAGTCCAACCTCGATCGTTTCGACAGGTCCTCGGCAGGAGGCGATGCGTTTCAGCACCACATCCTTCAGTTCATCCGTCCCCTTGTCCACAGTGGCAAGGAAAAGATCCTTCTTGTCGCCGAAGTGGCGATAGACGGTCCCCTTCCCGACGCCGGCGGCGTCGGCGATGTCCTGCACATCGGTCCTGCGGAAACCCCTCTCGGCGAACATTCGCGTGGCCACATCCAGTATCACCGAACTGCGCTCGGCCATGCTACCGGACTCTCGTTTTATTTGTACGCGTCTCTGCTTGCGTCCCATAGCCCGCTTACTCCGTTGATTGGCATCCGACCTCATATCACCGCGCTTACGGACGGACGCGTCCGTCCACTTTGACATATTCTAAACGGGTGTCACCCATATGTCAAGCCATTTTCCCACCGGCATACCCCCTACAGCACCCAGGCAAAATGGCGTTGACAGAAGATCGCCGTGTGCTACCATTGGGACGGGGAAGTGGAATGAACCGAGAAATAGAGCAACAGATGGCACACCTCTACCACGCGGGCCAAGCAAAGGAGTGAACGTCGTGAATGAATCAATGAAAGGCGTTTCGGACGAAGCTATCGCATTGACCAAAGACTCGCTGGTCGTGGACATCTACACCACGAGCTTCGATCTGGCCTATCGGGCGCTAAAAAGCGGCGGAAAACCCCAGGTCCCCGGCTGGTTCGCCAAGCGAGGCGAAGAAATCGGCGCAGGCGCCTTCGCCGGGAGATTCGATCTCCCCCGTATCAAGGAAGGCGGACTGAACGTCTTCGGGCAGAGCATGTTGGACTCCGCCATCTCCCAAAGCATGTTCGCAAAATCGAATGAGTATGAGCTGTCGGTGGAGATCGGCCGCCGTCACGAGGGCGAGGGTGACTGGCCCGCCGACTGGGGCAAGTTCGCCTGGCCGCCGGACCCGTACGACCACTACGTCTTCCAGTACCCGCCGCGCAGCGGCCTCGCCAATTCGCTGGTCATGTACGAAATCCTCATGCGCGAGATTGACGCAATCGAGGATTTGATCCTCGTCACCAAGACCGACGACATTCTTCGGACTCAGAAGGAAGGCAAGGTCGGCATCTTCTTCGACTGCAACTGCGTCCAGATGATCGAGGACTCGCTGGAGATGTTGAGCGTCCTCTATCGCCTCGGCTATAGGCAGATGCTCCTGGCGCGGTTCAGCCGGAATCTGGTCGTGGACAGTTGGGTCCAGAGCCGCACAGGCGGCGGCCTCACGCCATTCGGCGAGGCGGCTGTGCGGGAGATGAACCGCATCGGCATGATTATTGATCTTTCTCACACGAGCGACCCCGGCTTCTGGGACGTGCTGGAGGTCTCCGACGACCCGGTGATTTGTTCTCACTCCAACGCGCGGGCGGTGCACTATCATCCGCGCAATCTGACCGACGATCAGATCAAGGCCATCGCGCAGAAGGGCGGCGTCATCGGGTTGATGTGCGTCTTCATCGGGCCGGGGAAGGAGCACTCGGACATGAAGAGCTGGAACATTGACGACCCGCGCTTCCAGAAGTGGCTCGACCATTACGATCACATGTTCAACCTCGTCGGCCCGGACTACCTCGGCTGGGGATCCGACGGCTACATCACGATGATCGCCACCCCCGCCGAGATTCCCAAGCTCACCGAGGGCCTCCTCCGCCGCGGCCACTCGGAGCAAGACATCCGGAAGTTTCTGGGGGAAAACTATCTGAGGGTGTTCCGGGACATCGTAAGATGACTGGCGGTGGCGCTCCCTCAGCCTTGCTGGATTATCGCGTAACGCCGAACCCTAAAGCTATAAGTGACTTGGCAGCCTTTAATCTCTGGCCCGTAAGCGCAACCTTCGTATTCGGGAACTCGCGGCGCTGGGGGTAGTTCTTGCGGAGGCGGTCGAAATAGGGACCGCGCTGGTCCGGGGGGAGGTCGGCAATCTTGCGGAGGTCCGCGTCATCGCGTTCAATGTCGTAGACCGTTAGGACTGCTTCGCGCAGAACATCCTCATCATCCCGACCGGCCGCATCAATCTTCAGGAGCGGATGCTCCGGCTCAGGCAGCAGCGGCGCAGGGTCCCAATCGGCGGGGACGCCAAGGAATTTGCAGAGGGCGCGATAGATCATCCGCGTGCCGAGGACCTTGCCGTCGAAGGAGTAGCCGGCGATGTGGGGTGTCCCGATGGCAACCTTCTTGAGCAATTCAACGTCAATGTTTGGCTCCCCCTGCCACACATCGAGAAGCACGGCGAAGAGGTGGCCTCTGTCCAGCGCCTTTCCCAGCGCCTCGCCATCGGCGACGGACCCGCGGGAGCTGTTCAGCAGGACGCTGCCCCGTTTCATGTTGGATAGGAACTGTTCGTTCACCAGATGATGCGTCGCGTCCGGACCGCCCTTTGTGAGCGGCACGTGCACGGTGATGAAGTCCGCATCGAAGAGTTCCTCAATCGGTCGGAAGCGGGCCTCGCCCGTCGCGCGCTGCAGGGGCGGATCGTTCTGGATGACGCGCATCCCGAGGGCCTCGGCCTTCCTGACAACCTGGCTGCCCACGTTTCCCACCCCGACGACGCCGATGGTCTTGCCTTCGAGACGATAGCCCCCTCGCCGGGCCAGGACGAGCAACGCGGCAGCGATATACTCAGCCACGGAATTCGCATTGGAGCCGGGGGCGCTGGCAAAGCCGATTTTGCGTTTGCGAAGATACGCCTCATCCACATGGTCCGTGCCGATGGTGCACGTACCGACGAAGCGGACCTTGCTGCCGGCGAGGAGCGTCTCGTTCACCTTGGTGATGGATCGAACGATCAAGGCATCGGCGTCGCGTACGGCTTCGGAAGTCACGCTGCGTCCAGCGCAGCGCACCACGTCGCCGAGCGTGCCGAATGCCTCGGCCCCATACGGAACGTTTTCGTCAACGATGATTCGCATTCCATCCCTCCAACCTTCCAGTCTTCCATCCTTCCATCTTGCACGCCGTCGTCCTCTCTGTCAAGACTTTCCCGCTTCTTTTGCTTGACTTGCCCTGTGCGCGGTTGTAAACTATCGCATTGTTCTGCGAAAGATCAAGATTGCCCAGACAAGAGGAGATTTCCACAATGGCAGGAGCGGATTTCGGTTTGACTGGTCTGGCGGTAATGGGACAGAACCTGGCCCTCAACGTCGAGAGCAAGGGGTTCAGCATCGCCGTCCACAACCGCACGGGCGAGAAGACAAAGGAATTCTACGATCAACAGTGCAAGGGCAAGCGGATCGTCCCCACCTATTCCGTCGAGGAATTTGTCAAAGCCGTGGCGCGACCGCGGAAGATCATGATGATGGTCAAGGCAGGCTCCCCCGTGGATGAGGTCATCGGGCAACTCAAGCCGCACCTGGAGAAGGGGGACCTGCTCATAGACGGCGGCAATTCGTTCTTCATGGATACCGAACGGCGGAGCAAGGAACTGGAGAAGGACGGCATCCTTTACATCGGCACGGGCGTCAGCGGCGGCGAGGAAGGCGCGCTGAAGGGCCCGGCCATGATGCCCGGCGGACAGAAGGAAGCCTACGCTCTGGTGGAGCCGATCTTCACGAAGATCGCGGCGCAGGTGAACGGCGATCCCTGCTGCACCTACATCGGCCCGGGCGGCGCAGGGCACTACGTGAAGATGGTGCATAACGGCATCGAGTACGGCGACATGCAGATGATCTGCGAGGCCTACTATATCATGGCCAACGTCCTCGGCATGAAGGCGAAGGCCATGCACAAGGTCTTCGACAAGTGGAACAGAGGCGACCTGAGCTCGTACCTCATCGAGATCACCGCCGACATTTTGTCGAAGATGGACGAGGAGACGGGTGAACCCATCGTGGACATCATCCTCGACAAGGCCGGCCAGAAGGGCACGGGCAAGTGGACGAGCCAGTCGGCCCTGGACCTTGGCGTGCCGGCGCCGACGATCGCCGAGGCGGTGTTCGCCCGGTGCATCTCGGCCGTGAAGGATGAGCGCGTGGCGGCGTCGAAGATTCTCAAGGGGCCGAAGAAAAAATTCACCGGCGACAAGAAGAAGTTCATCAAGCAGATCCATGATGCGCTCTTCGCGTCGAAGATCTGCTCCTATGCGCAGGGATTCCAGCTCATGCGCGAGGCGGCGAAGGAGCACAAGTGGGAGTTGGACTTCGGCAATATCGCCATGATCTGGCGCGGCGGGTGCATCATCCGGGCGCAGTTTCTCCATCGGATCAAAGAAGCCTTCGACCGGAACCCGAAGCTGGCGAACTTGCTCCTCGATCCGTATTTCAAGGAAATCATCGACTCTTCGCAGAAGAACTGGCGCAAGGTCATCATGAAGGCCACGGAACTCGGCGTGCCGGTGCAGGCGTTCGGCTCGGCGTTGTGCTACTACGATTCGTATCGCCGCGCGCGCCTGTCGGCAAACATGATCCAGGCCCAGCGCGATTACTTCGGCGCGCACACCTACGAGCGTGTGGACAAGGAGGGATCGTTCCACACCGAGTGGTTGAAGATCTGAACCGGAGATGATGTTCATGGGGTGTGGGGAGAAGTCGGCTTGCACCTTGATCTGGAGGTGAACGATGAAGCTGTTCGTGCACGGTTTGCCCAAGGAGAAACAGGACGGTCACCTGAACCTCATGAAGGATGTCGGCTGCGACGCCCTCGTCATCGGCTCCAGCCAGACCGAGACCGCTCAGAAGGCAAACGACCTCGGCCTCAACGTCTTCGCGTGCAGCGGCGTCTTCAGCCACAAGTATTTCAACGACGACCAGCTCCTCGCCATCGACATCGAGGGCCACCCCCAGCCCTGGTTCAACTCGGACTGCCCGAACCAGAGCCGCGTTCGCGACAAACATCTCGACGAGGTCTATCAGAACGGCGCGCGCCCCGAGATCAAAGGGATCTTTCTCGACGGCATCCGCTTCGCCTCCATGGCGTCGGGGCTGATGCCCTTCCTCACATGCTTCTGCGAGGTCTGCCACTGGAAATCCGCCGAGATGGGTTACGACATGTCCCGGATCAAGTCAGGCGTCCGCGGCCTGCGCTCGATCATGGAGCGCGGCATGGAACGATGGCCCAGGGGACTGATGGACTTTCTCAGCCTGCCCATGGACTGGGGCGGACTGATTCAATGGATCGAGTTCCGTCGGGACTGCATCCTGGAACATGTCCGGAACGTTTACGACACCCTGAAGCAGGCCGATAACACGAAACAGTTGTGCGCCTACACATTCGTTCCCTCCTTCGCCCCGTTGGTGGGTCAGGACTACCGCTCGTGGGCGGATGTCATCGAGATCTTCTCGCCCATGACTTACCGATGGGGCGACGGCCCCTCGTGCCTGACGGCCGAGCTGGCCGCCATGACCAAGGAGCTCCGCGAGAAACACAAGTTCGACGAGGCCGCCGCCTGTGCGCTGCTGTTCAATCTGTGCGGCTATGACGTCCAATCACCCAAGACATTGACGGAGCTCGGTGAGTCCGTCCCTCCCCGCGTCATGGGCATCGAGACGGCGCGCGCCCGGGCGATGATCGGCGACAAGGCAGAACTAATCCCCATCATTCGCATCCATGACGATCTCCAGGAGGAGTGCGTGAAGCAGGTCCTCGACGCGGGCGCCGACGGCGTCAGCTTGTTCAACTTCAAGGATGAATCCAACGTGAAGGACCTGAAGCTCGCCGCCAAGCTCGTGAAGGGGTAGGCGCCTCGTACCGACCATGGAACTGAACGACGCTTTCCTGAACGCGCCGATCATTGATGCGCACATTCACATGAATGCGGACCACACCCTGGACGAGGAGTTCCTCGACGTCCTCCGGCGCTGGTCGGCGTGCGCAGTGCTCAGCCACATCGGCAACTACACCCGCTATCCCGCACTTGAAGAGATCCGTGAGATCAACGACGGGCAGGCCCGCTTCCGCGACGCACATCCCGATCTTCTCGTCTGCCTTGCCTACATCAACCCCCAGCACGGCCAAGAAGCGCTGGACGAGATGAGGCGGTGCGTCGAAGAACTCGCCATGCCTGGTGTGAAACTCTGGGTGGCGCGGAAGGCCAATCACCCGGAAGTCTTCCCGGTTATCGAGCGGGGCATCGAGATGGGCATCTTTTTCCTCCAGCATTCCTGGTTCAAGGTGACGGGCAGCGGAGAGGACGAATCGACGCCGTCCGATGTGGCCAAACTGGCGCGGCGATACTCCGAGGCAAGGATCATCATGGCCCACATCGGCGGCGACTGGGAGCAGGGCATCGCCGCAATTCGTGATTGCGAAAATGTGGCCGTGGATACCTGCGGCACCGACAGCGAAATGGGCATGGTCGAGATGGCCGTCCGCGATCTCGGCGCGAGGCGGGTTGTATTCGGCACCGACGCCGGCAAGCTGGCCGCCCGCGACTTCGTCTCCCAACTCGGCAAGGTGATGGGCGCACACGTCACAGAAGAGGAACGGCGGTTGATCCTCGCCGGCAACATCCGGCGATACCTCCAGAAAAGCGGCGGAAAATGATCCTCGACGCCAACGCATACATCGGCAACTGGCCGTTCCGCAGGATGCTCTATCGCACGGCGGATGAGATCATGGGTCTCATGGATCGGGTCGGCATTGACCGGGCCCTGGTCTCCTATTTCGACACAATTTTCCTGAAGGAATACAGCCGGGGCAATCGGGATCTGTCTGAGCAGGTCGCGCCACACAGCAACCGCCTCTCCCCTCTGGCCTGCATCAATCCCGCCTTCCCCGGCTGGGAGAGGGACCTCCGAATCGCCGTCAAAGATATAGGCATGGGCGGCATTGTTGTTTACCCGAATTACCACGCGTACGACTTGAAGCAACACGGCCCGACCCTCGCGCAGGCAATCCGCGAGACAAATCCAAGCCTGTTGGTCTCCCTCCAGGTTCGTCTGGAGGACCAGCGTCGGGCGCATTGGCTCTGTCGCGTGCCGGATGTGCCTATTGATGACGTGGTCGAATTCCTTAACACTGCCCGCGACCTGAATGTCATTATTGCGAATATCAAGGCGCCGGAGGTCCAGACCCTTGCCGGGAAGATCAACCTGTCCACGACCAACGCCTTCGTCGAGATCTCCGGCATGGAAAGCCCAAACGCCCCTGTGGAGCAGGTGGTCGGCTGGATCGGCGCGGACCGCGTGCTCTTCGGCACATACATGCCGCTTAAATACCCCGAGACGGCCCTGCTCAAGTTCCGGCATTCGGACTTGACATCGGAGCAACGGGATAGGATACTCTACCGGAACTTGGTGGACATTCTGAACATCCCCGAACAGGATCGAGGATAGACATGGCATACGAAAAAATCGGTTTCATCGGCGCAGGCAAGATGGGCGAGGCGCTCATGGGCGGAATCATCGCCTCAGACCCAAAGCGCGCGTCCCGGATGGTCGCCTTCGACGCCTCCGCCGACCGCCTTGCGCAAGTCAACCACGCCCTCAAGATTGCGCCCACAAAATCCAATAAGGAAGTCGTCGGCGCGTCCGATGTTGTCTTTCTCGCGGTGAAGCCAAACGTCGTGCCTGACGTTCTCAAGGAAATCCGCAGCACCCTGACGCCCAAGCGCCTCCTCGTCTCAATCGCCGCCGGTGTTCCCCTTGCGGCCATCGAATCGAAGCTCAAGCCGAAATGTCGCGTGGTCCGCGTCATGCCCAACACCCCATGCCTCGTCGGCGCGACGGCCGCCGCCTTCGCCCTGGGCAGCCATGCCACGCCCGCGGATGGGGAGTTTGTGCGCTCCATCTTCGACGCCGTGGGCATAGCCTTCCAGGTGGACGAGAAGCTGCTCGACGCCGTGACGGGCCTGAGCGGCAGCGGTCCGGCCTATATCTACGTGGCCATTGAGGCCCTGGCTGACGGCGGCGTGCGTATGGGCCTGCCCAGGAGTATTGCGCTGAAGTTGGCGGCGCAGACCGCGATGGGCGCGGCCAAGATGGTATTGGAGACCGGGCAGCATCCCGGCGCACTCAAGGACGCTGTGGCCTCCCCCGGCGGGACGACCATCGCCGGCCTTCAGGCCCTTGAGGATCGCGGTTTCCGCGCGACTCTCATCGCAGCGGTGGAAGCGGCAACAAAGCGATCAAAAGAACTTGCCCAGTAGAATTCCCCGTTGACTTTTTTCAATCATCGGCTATACTTTTTGCGGGATGAAATACCCCTTTCCCATTTTCAATTGTAAGTGAAGGAGACACAAAACATGGGCGACTCAACCAGATCGAATACCACACCCGGCGCACCTCAGCCGGAGAATGAAAAACCCAGGGCCGAACAAAAGGAATTCCTCTCTTCGGAAGAGAAAAAGGAAAACGCGCCGGCGATGGATATCCCCGGCATGGGCATCTCCGCCGAGGCCCCTAAATCGCCCGAAGCTGCAGAAGGGGCGAAGGAGGGACAGGAACCACCGACCCTGGACGTCCCTGCCGGCCAGGGGAAAGAGGATGTGCTGGAGGCGGCCCGGGCGGACGGGCCGAAGCCGCCCGATCTCACGCCCCCGGCGATGCCTCCTCCCCCCGCCGCGCTCGCTGCGGAAACGAAGGAAGAAAAGAAAAAGGGGTACACCGTGCCGCCGGCCCTGGGGGAGTTCCTCGGCAATCAATTGAAGGACCTGGGCCTCGGCGGGCAGATCGGCCTGGGCGGCAGCCTGTTCTGTTTTCTGTCGAGTTTCTTCTGGTCCTGGCCTGACGTGACAGGACGCGTAGTGTGGTTTGCCGTCCTGATGATGCTCCTACTCTCCACCGAGGCCACGGCGCTCGTGTGTCTGCACATACCGGACAAGCTCTCGCCGCATCGCGGGCGGATGAAAGACCTGCTGTTTGTGGTGGCCGGTCACATTGTCATCCTGTCCCTGCTTGCCTTGCTTCTGGGCGCAAAGGTCGGTCCCGTGCTGAGCCTCATCGGCGGGCTGGCGGTTTGCGCGGGGGACTACATCTGGCTGGTAAAGTCAAAGCGGGGTGAGTCCTGACCTTGTCAACATCATGCCACCTGTTGGCTTGGCCAAGCCTCGTCCGGCAGGTGGCATTCATTCCAGGTCACAACTTTTTCACACATCAGAAGTTCCGACATACCCATCGGCCCATGCCGCCGTCATTCGCGCTTGAAAAACAGGGCCATTTATGTTAAAAACGGCCCTCGACGATAGTCTGTGCGAATGCGCAGACATTTTTCTCTTCACCAGGCGCACGAGGTGGCCGGTATGCAGGCATTTCTACAGAAGGTGGTAGCGGGCGTTCGGGCGGCGATTGCCTACTTCAGGCAAAACCCAACGCTCTATTTCCTGATCTTCCTGAACCTAATCGGCTTCTTTCTCTTCTTCGCAGGCATTCGCAATCCCCACAGCAAGGCGCCTGTCTTTCTCGCCGAGATCATTCTAATCACGCTCACCGTCTCGTACTTTTTCTTCCGCGGGGTGATGCTCGAAGAACTCGAACAACATGTAACCGACGTAGAGGCGCACCCCGGCGGCCTCGATCAGATCGCCCAGGACTTGGCGCGAATGGGCGGCGCCATCGCCCAGCTTAACGAAACGGCAAGGGAACTGGATCAGATGAAGGCCATCCTCGGTGAATTCGATTCCTACAAGAAGGGCCTTTCCGCCATCCGACAGGATATAGCAAGCGCCGCCTCCCTCAGAGACGATGTGGCAAGGTTCCGGGAGGATCTGGAACAGATACGCTCGGCGGCGAGCCAACTCACCAACCTGTCGGACGTGGCCGCACAAATCGAAGATTTAAACGAAGAAATAGACGAAGGAAAGTCCGGCCGCGAGGCGCTGGCCAAGTCGGTTATTGCATTGAAAGCCGAGGTCCAGGAGATTCGCTCCCAATCCGACCGCATCGGCTCGCTGAGCGACGAGGTCCGAAAGCTTCAGGAATCCGGCCCGGCCCCGCCCGACCTGGGAGACTGGAGAGAGAAGGTGGCCGAGGCGGAGCAGCGCCTTGCAAAACTGGCCCACGCTGCGCCGCTCACCGATAACGTCGGCAAGCAAATGGGTGAATGGAGGCAGGTGACCGAGGAAATCGAGACGAAGCTCCGAACCGCAACGGAGACACTTGCGGCGGTTGACAAGAAAATCAAGGCGTTGGACGGTTTCGCCAAGGCGTCCGCCGAGGATAGGCCAGACCTGCAGATCGTCCAGCAGGTAGCGGATTTGAAAAAGGAATTGGCCGAGGTCACCGAATCGGTCAACAGCGATATCCGCGATCTGGGCAACGAGCTTCGCCGCGATATCGCCAGCTTGAAGTCCCAGATCGAAGGGGCGTCGGAGATCGGCGATGTCGGCGAGGCCATTGCGGACATTCGGGAGGAGCTATCGGCGCTGCGCGGCAAGGTAAAGTCCGGTGGCGGGGCAACGGCCGGGGCGGGCGTGGATGAGAATCTGCGCGCGGAAGTGGAGGAACTCAGAAAAACGGTTGCAGACCTCGCGGCAAACCAGCCGAACCTCGAGGTGCAGGTGGACGAGATCGAGCTGGCCCCCCAGCAGGATCGAACGTTGATTCATTGCACACTGAGGATCAAGAACCCCTCGAACAAGCCGAACGAGATCGTGGCCGTTCGGGCCGAGCTGGACGCCGGACGGGACCGCATGACGCCTACCTCCATCCGCGAATGGCTCCCCGAAAGCGAGGCGGGCAAGACCGACCGGAAGGTCTTCCTGCCGATGACCGTTCTGGAGAATGCCACATCCGACAAGGTGAGCCTGACTGTCGCCGGCTGGCCGCTGGAGCGAACGCAGGAGTCCTATGCCTTCCGAATTGCCGTGAGGGACAAGAGCGGCAACGAGTTCGCCCAATCGCTGAGCGTGTCGCCCCAGAAGAAGAAAGAAAAATGATAGCCGGAACATGCCGGCCATCGCACTGCGCCCATGGACAAGACGGTTCTGACGATCCTTCTCATTTTCATCTGCGCCTCGATGGGGTTCGTGGCCTTTACCGAACGAAGCCCGCGCGCGGATTTTGTCATCATCAACGGCGCCGAGCCGGAGACCCTCGACCCGGCCATCATGACCGGCGTATTGGAGGGGCGCATCGCCGACGCACTGTTCGAGGGCCTCACCGTACCTCACCCCAAAACCCTCGATCCCCTGCCCGGCATGGCTGAGCGATGGACGATCACGGACGACGGGCGCACTTACACCTTTCACATCCGCAAGGCCCGGTGGTCGAACGGTGATCCGGTCACCGCGCATGACTTCGTTTATTCCTGGCGTCGCGCCCTCGCCCCCGCCACGGCGTCTGAGTACGCCTACATGCTCTACTATCTCGAAAACGGCGAGGCATATAACAAGGGCGAATTGACCGACCCGGCGAAGGTCGGCGTCCGCGCCATCGACGATATGACGCTGGAGGCGAAACTGGCCCGGCGGACGCCGTTCTTCCTGGGCCTGACCAGTTTCAGCACACTCATGCCGGTCAACCGGCGGTGCATCGAGAAGCACGGCAACACATGGACCCACATGGGGAACATCGTCACGAACGGCCCGTTCATGCTGGGCGACTGGAAGATCGGACGATACATCCGGGTGAAGAAGAACCCGGGCTACCATGACGCAGACAAAGTCCGCCTGAACTCAGTGGATTTCCTCGCGGTAGAAAGCGCCAATACCGCCTTCAACATGTATCTGAACGGCGAGGCGGATTTCGTCGCCACCATCCCGTTGCCGCTTCGACCGGTGGTCGAGGACCGCCCCGACTACCACACCGGGCCGTATATCGGCACGTATTACTACCTGTTCAATGTCCGTCGCAAACCCTTCGACGACGCCCGCGTACGCCGGGCCTTCGCCATGACCGTTGACCGGGAACAGATTTGCAGGTACATCACCCGAGGGGGGGAGTTGCCGGCCACATCGTTTGTCCCGGCAGGGATGCCTCACTACAAGTCCATCAAGGGACTCTCCCTCCATGTGGACGCGGCCCGGAGGCTCCTCGCGGAAGCGGGGTACCCCGATGGCAAGGGTTTCCCGAAGGTGGAGCTTCTCTACAACACGAGCGAGGCCAATCAGGACATCGCTGAGGTCATCCAGCAGATGCTCAAGACGAACCTCGGTGTGAGGGTGGAACTCATGAACCAGGAATGGAAGGTTTACCTGGCAAGCACAAAGGAGGGGGATTACCAGTTCGCCCGGGCTGCGTGGATCGGCGACTATGTGGACCCGAATACCTTTCTGGATATGTGGGTGACCGGCGGCGGGAACAACCGGGCCGGGTGGAGCAATCCCGAGTACGACGCGCTCATCCGCGGCGCGGCGGCGGAGGGCGACCCGGAGAAGCGCATGGAGATCTTTCGCCGGGCGGAACGGATCCTCATCGAGGAGGAGGCGCCTATCATGCCGGTTTATTACTATGTCTCCAATGAAATGTATCGCCCCGAAGTCAAAGGGATGTACGCCAACATCCGAAACATCCATCCGCTGAAGTTCGTTTCCGTGGAGCGATGATGGTCAGCTACATCACCCGCCGTCTGCTTTGGCTTGTCCCCGTGCTTTGGATCATCGGCACACTGGCCTTTGTATTGCCGAGGGCCGTGCCGGGCGGGCCGTTCAGCGGGGAGAAACAACTGCCGCCGGAGATCGAGAAGAATCTCCAGAAAAAATATCACTTGGATAAGCCACTCCTCTTGAACGTGGATCATCTCAGGCAAGGGCGCCCGATCAGAGCGTTAACGCAGACCCAGTATTTCGTTTACATAAAGAGCCTGCTTAGCGGGGATTTGGGACCGTCGTTCAAATACAAGGACCGGAACGTCAACGAAATCCTCGCCCAATCCCTGCCGATCTCCATGGCCCTGGGGACGCTCGCCATGACCTTCGCCCTCATCGCGGGCATGAGCGCCGGCGTGATCGCCGCCGTGCGGCGGAACTCCTGGGTTGATTATTCCGTTATGTCCGTGGCCATGATGGGCGTATGCATCCCGAACTTCGTGCTCGGCGTGCTGCTGCTCATGCTGTTCAGTTTTCATCTCAAGTGGCTGCCGGTGGCCGGCTGGGGCGGGGTGCGGTTTATGCTGATGCCCGCCATCGTTCTGGCCGCGCCGTACGCCGCCTACATCGCCCGCCTGACACGTGGAAGCATGTTGGAGGTCATCAACCAGGACTACATCCGGACAGCCAAGGCCAAGGGCCTGAGCGGACGAACGGTCGTCCTGCACCATGCCCTCCGTAACGGCATGGTCCCCGTCGTGGCGTTTCTCGGCCCGGCCATGGCGGGCATCCTGACGGGGTCGCTCGTGGTCGAGAAGATCTTCGCCATCCCCGGCCTGGGATCGCACTTCGTGAACGGGGCGCTGAACCGCGACTACACTCTGGTCATGGGAACGGTGCTCACCTACAGCGTGTTCCTGGTCCTGTTCAACCTGGCCTCCGATGTGGCGCAGGCGTTTATTGATCCGAGGGTAAAGCTGGAATGACAGGCGCAGCAACAGTGCAATCCACGGCGGACTCGATGTTCGACAGCGTGAAGCCGCGCAGTCTGTGGATGGACGCTTGGCGGCGGCTGCTGAAGAACAAGCTGGCCGTGGCGAGCGGGATCGTGTTGATCCTCATGGTCGCCGTCGCCCTGCTCACGCCGCGGATCGCCCCGTACGACTACGAGGAGCAGGACCTGGCAGGCCAGTATCAGTCCCCTTCGCATAAGCACTGGATGGGCACAGACATGAAAGGCAGGGATATCCTCACGCGGGTGATGTGGGGGGCGCGGATCTCCTTTGCCGTGGGGTTCGTCGCCACGGGGGTCAGCCTGTTGATCGGGGTGACATGGGGGGCAATCGCCGGTTTCGCCGGGGGGAGGGTGGACAACTTTATGATGCGTTTCGTGGATATCCTCTATGGCCTGCCGTATATGTTTGTTGTGATCCTCCTGATGACATATGTGGGCCGGAGCATCGTCTGTCTCTTCATCGGGCTGGGGCTGGTCGAGTGGCTGACCATGTCGCGGATCGTCCGGGCGTCGGCGATTTCGCTGAAACAGAAGGAATTTGTCGAGGCCGCCCGCGCCCTGGGGGCGCGATCGGGGAGAATCATCTTCCGGCATCTGATCCCGAACCTGCTTGGCCCCGTGATTGTCTACTCAACGCTGACGGTCCCGAGGGTGATGCTGCAAGAGGCGTTCCTGAGCTTCCTGGGCCTTGGCGTGCAGGCGCCGCAGTGCAGTTGGGGGTCGCTGGCGAATGTGGGGGCGTCGGTGACCAGCCCGATCCAGACCTATTGGTGGCTGATCGTCTTTCCCGGGGCGGCGTTGGCGATCACGCTGCTGGCGCTCAACGCCCTGGGCGATGGCCTGCGCGACGCCTTGGATCCGAGGGGGTCCATGTGATGCACAGGGCATTTTGCGAGAAAAATGTCCAAGAGCAGGCACATGGTTCCCACCCTATGGTGAGATTGAGTTACATGGGTATGGGTTTGTTTGTAGCGATTCGAAAGGTGGAAAAGCGGAGGAGAGGTCATACATGAAATGGGGGTTCTTTCTTCTTCTTCTTGATTTTAGTTTTTTTTAAAATGATCGTCCCATGATGGGCTCGGCGCTCGAAGTGTTTTGTTCTTACAAAACACGAGAGCGCGAGCAGCGAGCGAAGCGAGCATTCTTGGAGGGTCAAGGGGATACAAAAGAGGGGA